>JAWKRB010000017.1:0-180884 GCA_041389885.1 Polyangiales bacterium
CGCGCGCACCACCTCGAGCACGTAGAGCCCCGGCTGCGCGAGCTGAAACGCCCGGAGCTTCTCGACGGCCTTGCGGGGATCGACCAGCACGGTGCCCCGCGCCAGCACCTTCGACTCGCTCATCGCGCGACCTCCCTGGCGTGCTGCTCGAAGATCGCGGCGTCGACCGCGGCGCTGAGCGCGCCGGCGCTGAGCAGCGCGAGGCGCAGGAGGCCGAGGGCCGCGAAGCGCGGGTCGCGCCTGGCCGCCGCGAGGGCCGCCGCGGTGTCTCGGTGCGAGGCGCGGAGCAGCAGCAGCCCGAGGCTCCGGTAGGTGAAGGGCGCGTCGTCGGCGATCGACGCGACGCCCTCGCCGCGCACCACGTCGTGGCCGCCCTGCACGCAGTACCAGAGCCGGTCGGCGCCGCTGCCCTCGGCGTCGCAGAGCATCACGCCGCCGACGCGCGCGGCGGTCGCCAGGGGCACCAGCGCCTCGACGAGGGCGCGGGCGTGCGGCTCCGCGTCGGCCGGCCGGAGGCCCCGCAAGAGCACCCACGCGCGGGCGCAGGGGGCCACGTCGGGCTCGATCGACGCGCGCAGCGCCGCCACCGACGCGTCGGAGGTCTCGTCTCCGCAGGGCGCGAGGTCGAAGACGACCCCGCCCTTCGCGGCGACGGCGGCGGAGAGCGGCGAGGCGCCCGGCGCGCCGTAGAACCGCGCGGCCCGAAAGAACCCCCGCGCGAGGTTGCGCGTGCGGACCCGCGCGTCCCCCTCGACGAGGGGCTCGGCCAGCGGCCAGCGGAGGGCCTTCGCCGAGACCTCCAGGGGGCCCTGCAGCAGCGCGCGGGCGAGCCGGCCGAGGGTGGCGCCAGCCTCGAGGTCGAAGCGCCCCTCGGCGCGGGCGGCGGCGCAGCGCTCGGCGGCGTCGTTCCAGGCGGCGACGGCGGCGTCGCGGAGGGGGCCCTGCGCGAGGGCGTGGAGCGCCTTGAGCCTCGCGGCGAGGGCGGCGTCGCGCACCACGGCGTCGCGGGAGATGGTGTGGTGCAGGTCGGGCGCGTCGACGAGCCAGGCGAGCCCGCGCTCTTCGGGGTTCGAGGCGCCGCGCTCCTCTTGCAGCAGCAGGCCGCGGTTGAGGTATTTTCGCGAGGGGGTCTCGGTGAGCCCCACGAGGGTGATGGCCTCGCCCTTCTTCGCGCGCACCTGCACGAGGGCCTCGATGGCGTGGGGCGTGTCGAGGCGCTCGGGCGCGTCGCGGCCTGGGAGCCCGTGGAAGCGCGCCGTGAGGGGCACGCGGATGTGCGGGCACCAGTGCTTGAGCCGCGCGACGCAGCGGCCGGCGAGCTCGTCGGCGGAGCGCGCGCCGAGGGGGACGCGCACGCGCACCGAGGTGCCCTTGCGGGGCGCGGCGGTCTCCATCTCCCAGGTGAAATCGGGGCGGAGCTTGAGGCGCACGGCGGGGCGCTTCGCGTCGGTGCCGCTCTCGACGGTGACCAGGTCGGGCCTCGCGGCGAAGACCGAGAAGAAGCCCACGCCGAACTTGCCGATGCGCGAGGCGTCGCCCTCCTTCGACGAGCGAAAGAGCACGAGGAGGCAGCGCTCCATGGCGGCCTGATCCATGCCGCAGCCGTCGTCGCGCACGCTGATCTCGAGCACGGGCGCGTTGTCGACCCGGTGGTGGTCGAGGAGCACGTCGAGGGCGGTGGCGTCGGCGTCGAGCCCGTTCTGCACGAGCTCCCGCAGGAACGCGAGCTCGTCGGCGAACTGCCGGACCATCTGGTCGACGGCGTCGTGCACCGTGACATCGGCGGCGATGCGGTGCTGGTCGGGTGTCTGTCGAAAGGGCATCGGCCGCGGGAGAGTACCTCCAACGGCCGATGATTTCTGGCGGGTGGCTCACCGCCCCGACGTCGCGGGGCGGCGGGGGCTCAGCGCTTGGCGGCCTCGGCGGCCATCTTCTTCTTGTAGGCCGCGACCATCTCCTCCTGCTCCCCGCGGGGGACCAGGCCGTAGCGCGCGAACTCCATGGTGAAGCCGCCCTTGCCCTGGGTCGCCGAGCGCAGGTCGGTGGAGTAGCCGAACATGGTGTTCAGCGGCACCTCGGCGACGACCACGAAGGTCTCGCCGGGCTGCGTGTCGAGGATCACCCCGCGGCGCTGGTTCACCTGGCCGACGACGGCGCCCTGGAACTCCTGCGGCGCCTCGATCTCGACCTTCATGATCGGCTCGAGGATCGCGGGCTTCGAGGTCGCGTAGGCCTCGCGGAACGCCATGAGCGCGGCGGTCTTGAAGGCCTGCTCGGACGAGTCGACGGGGTGCGAGAGGCCGTCGTTGATCGTGATGCGCACGCCCACGACCGGCGCGCCGATCTGCGTGCCCTTCTTGACCGCCTCGCGGAAGCCCTTGTCACACGCGGGGATGAACTCGCGGGGGATCGAGCCGCCGGTGATCTCGTCGACGAACTCGTAGGGCTCGACGGCGTCTTCGGGGAGGGGCTCGATGAACCCGCACACCCGGCCGAACTGGCCCGAGCCGCCGGTCTGCTTGCGGTGGGTGTACGCGAACTCGCTGCGGTTGCTGATCGTCTCGCGGTAGGCCACCTGGGGCTTGCCGGCGACGACCTCGCAGCCGTACTCGCGGCGCATGCGCTCCATGTAGATCTCGAGGTGGAGCTCGCCCATGCCCGAGATGATGGTCTGGCCCGACTCCTCGTCCTGGTGGACGCGGAAGGTGGGGTCTTCTTTCGTGAAGCGGTTGAGCGCCTTGGAGAAGTTGGTCTCGCCGTCGCGGCTCTTGGGGGCGACCGCGAGGGAGATCACCGAGGCCGGCACGTGCATCGAGGTGCAGGTGACGTTGGTGCCGTCGGTGAAGGTGTCGCCCGACGCGCAGTCGACGCCGTAGAGCGCGATGATGTCGCCGGCGGTGGCCGTGGTGACCTCCTCCCGCTCCTCGGAGTGCATGCGGAACATCCGCGGCACGCGCTCCTTCTTCATCATGTTCGACGTGTTGATGATGGTGTCGCCGGTGCGCAGGGTGCCCTGGTACACCCGGATGTACGTGAGCTGACCGAACTTGTCCTTGGTGAGCTTGAAGGCCAGGCCGACCATAGGGAGGTTGGGGTCGGAGTCGAGGCGGAACTTGGTCTCGCTGCCCGACTGGTCGTAGGCCTCGTTGACCACCTCGGTGGGGTTCGGGAGGTACATGCACACGGCGTCGAGCAGGAGCTGCACGCCCTTGTTCTTGTACGCCGAGCCGCACATCACCGGGGTCATCTTGAGCGAGAGGGTGGCGCGGCGGATGGCCGCCCGCAGCTCGTCGTTCGACACGTCGTCGCCGTTGAGGAACTTCTCGGCGAGCTCGTCGTCGACCTCGGCCACGCCCTCGATGATCTCGTTGCGGCGCTGCTTCGCGAGCTCGGCGTACTCCGCGGGGGGGTCCTCCTCGCGGATGATCTCGCCGTTGTCGCCGTCGAAGAAGTACGCGCGGCCGGTGACCGCGTCGATCAGGCCGAGGAACTTGTCCTCCGCGCCCATCGGCACCTGGATCTTCACCGGGTGGTGCTGGAGCTTCTCCTTGAGCATGTCCGCGACGCGGTCGTAGTTCGCGCCGGGGTTGTCCATCTTGTTGACGAAGGCGATGCGCGGCACGGAGTACCGCTTCATCTGCCGGTCGACCGTGATGGACTGGCTCTGCACCCCTTTGCCCGAGTCGAGCACGAGGATCGCGCCGTCGAGCACGCGCAGCGCGCGCTCCACCTCGATGGTGAAGTCGACGTGTCCGGGCGTGTCGATGATGTTGATGTTGTAGTCCTTGAGCTGGTGCTGCGAGCCCTTCCAGACGCAGTACGTCGCGGCGGACTGGATCGTGATGCCCTTCTCACGCTCGAGGTCCATCGAGTCCATCTTGGCGCCGACGCCGTCCTTGCCGCGGACCTCATGGATCGCGTGGATGCGCCCGGTGTAATAGAGCACGCGCTCGGTGAGCGTCGTCTTGCCCGAGTCGATGTGCGCGGAGATGCCGATGTTGCGGATGCGGTCGATGGGGATGTTGGCCACGATGCCACCCGTAGTGGTGAAGGGAGAGGATCGCTACGCGGGCGGAGCCGCGGCGTGGTTCGCGTGCGCGCTTCTCTTTGGTTTCGGCCTTGTAGTCAAGACCCTCATGGCCGCCTAACGCGGCCCCCGCGGGGGAGGTGCTTGATTTAGAGCACTTTCGTCGCGCGCCTCAGCGACACTCGAAGGCGAGCTCGGCGCTCAGCGTGCTCCTCCGCGCCACCACCATGCGGTTGTTCACCGCCGAGCAGATCGCGAAGTTGGGCTGCGCCGTGATGTACATCTCGACCTGGTCCCCGCGGCACCGCGCGGGCCAGGGGACCGAGAGCTGGCCGCGCTCGACCCGGAGCCACTCGGGGCCCTCGTAGTTCAGGTAGGGGCGGCAGCGGGGGTGCTGCGGCTCGATCCAGACCTCGTGGCGGCCCTCTTCGGGGCAGTCGAAGCTCACCTGCACGCAGAGCGCCTCGGTGTAGGGCCGCACGCGGCGACCGCCGTTGTTGCGCTGAAAGCGCAGGGCGATGTGCGGCCACTGGCGACACTGGTCGCCGACGCAGGGCGGCGGGATCGAGCGGGCGCAGTCGGTCGCGGCGAAGGCGACGAAGACCACCGGGAGGATCATTCGCGGGGACATCGGAGCTCCCTCTCGTAGCGCGTGAGGTCGGCCTCAGACATGCGCTGCGCGGCCGGCAGAAGTTCGTTCATCGGTCGGAGCTGCATCCTCACGTGCTCCGCCGAGGCGGGGTCGCGAAACGCGCACTCCATGCTCGCGAAGGACGGGAGCGTGCGCTGAAAGAAGCGCTGCACCGCCGCCGGGCTGCGCGAGGAGACGATGCGGTCGACCCCCGTCGCCACCCGGCGCTGCGCCGCGACCTGCACCGGGTCACGGTCGGCCGCCGCCGCCGCGGCGTTGATGTGCCCCTCGCCCTCGGCCGCCGCGACCTCGTCGACGGGGGGCGGGCGCGGAGGCCGCGGGGTGCTGGGCCTCGCCGCGGCCGCCGTCGTGGGCTCGGCGGGGACCTCGGGGCACACCGGGCAGGGCGCCTGCTCGGGGCAGGCGGGCGCCGCGGGGCACTCCTGCTGCATCGGAGGAGGCGCCGCGACGGTGACCGTGCGCGTGCGCTCGACGACGCGTGGACCGCGCGCGACGAGCACGCCGTTGAACAGCAGCGAGATGGCCAGGAGGCCGCCCAGGGCGCCGGGGAGCCAGCCGGGGAGCTTCGAGGGAGGCGGGGGGAAGTCGGAGCTCATCGCGTGGGGTCCACCGTGGCGACGGCCAGCTCGACGACGCGGAGCCGCTGGGGGTTCTGGCAGCGCTCGAAGCGCGCGCGCACCGTGACGGGGCCGTGGCAGTACCAGCGCACGCCCTCATCGCTGCCAGGAGGGCCGCCCTCGGACTCGTGAGGGCACTGCGCGCCGAAGGCGCTGTCGTAGTCGGCCTGCGGGAGGCACGCCCCGGCGGCGGGTGAGCCCGGGAGCAGCCCCACGGGCCCGCCCATGGACGGCGTGTTCGCCTGCCCCACCGCCACCGGCGAGCCCGACGCGAGGAACACCCAGCGCCCCGTGAGGCGCGCAGGTGGCGTCGAGCACGCCGCCACCGTGACCAGCAAACCCATCACCCTTCGCACGGCGCGGGACGCTACCACGACCAGGGCGCGGCGCGTGAGCGTGCGCGAGGCAGACTCCTCCCGGGCGCGGCGCCGGGGAGGAGGGTGCTGGATCTGGAGGGAGGGAGGAGCGCGGGCGGGGAGGGAGGGATCAGCGGCGGCGACGGCGGCGCGCCACGGCGGCGGCGACCATCGCGAGGGCGCCGAAGACCGGGAGGCTGCTCTCGCCGCTCGAGGCCGGCGCGTCGACGCGGCAGCCGCAGCCGCCGCCCGCGAGGACGTTCGGCGGCGGGGTCACGCCCGAGTCGGTGCCCGCGTCGGCCGCGGAGGGCACGCACACGCCGCGGCCGGTGTCGCACATCAGGCCGGCGCCGCAGTTGGCGTTGGCGTCGGACGAGGGCTGGGTGGGGTCGATGCGCGCGCCGCCGTCCTCGCGGGAGTCGCTGTCGGGGGCGCAGTCGTTGTCGGAGTCGGTGTCGAGGAAGTCCCTCGCGCCGTCGCCGTCGGTGTCGACGGGGTTCTCGGGGTCGGCGCCGCGCTCGTCGCGGTCGAGGTCGCCGTCGCCGTCGCTGTCGGTGTCGCGGTACGAGGGCGTGCCGTCGAGGTCGGGGCCCATGTCCGACGGGTCGAGCATGCGCTCGACGCGGGTCGGGATGGTGTCTCCGTCGTCGTCGGGGTCGAGGTGATCCGCCGTGCCGTCCATGTCGGTGTCGGCGTCGTTGCCGCCGGGGCGCTCGGTGCGGGTGGGCACCGTGTCGTTGTCGTCGTCGGGGTCGCGGGCGTCGATCATCCCGTCGCCGTCGGTGTCGCGGGGCATCGTCCGGTTCGGCCCCACCTCGTCGCCGTCACGGATGCTGTCGCCGTCCGTGTCGGGGTTGTTGGGGTCGGTGCCGATGGTGCGCTCCTCGTCGTCGGTGAGCCCGTCGCCGTCGGTGTCGCCCACGGCGACGCAGCGCCCCGTCATGCGGTTGCAGGTGAATCCCATGCCGCAATTGGCGTCGGCCATCGACGAGGGCTGCGTGGCGTCGGTGCGCGCGGCGCCGTCCTCGCGGGAGTCCCAGTCGGGGGCGCAGTCGTTGTCGGAGTCGGTGTCGAGGAAGTCCCTCGCGCCGTCGCCGTCGGTGTCGACGGGGTTCATGGGGTCGGGGCCGCGCTCGTCGCGGTCGAGGTCGCCGTCGCCGTCGGAGTCGCGGTCGCGGTACGAGGGCTTGAAGTCCCCGTCGGGGCCGCCGTCGCTGGGGTCGATCATGCGCTCGACGCGGGTCGGGATGGTGTCTCCGTCGTCGTCGTTGTCGCGGTGATCGGGGATCCCGTCGAGGTCGGTGTCGTTGTCGACGCCGTTCGGCCGCTCGGTGCGGGTGGGCACCGTGTCGTTGTCGTCGTCGGGGTCGTTGGCGTCGATCATCCCGTCGCCGTCGGTGTCCCTGGGGTTGTTGAGGTCGCGTCCGACCTCGTCGCCGTCGCGGATGCCGTCACCGTCGGTGTCGGGGTTCATCGGGTTGGTCCCGATGCGGGTCTCGACCATGTCGGGGATGCCGTCGCCGTCGGTGTCGCCGTCGGGGCCGCAGCGGCCCGTGGTGCGGATGCACACCGGGGTGGGCTGCGAGCACGCCGCGTTCGGGTCTGCCGCGGGCGTGGTGCGCGCCGCGCCGCCCTCGCTGCTCGTCGAGTCGGCGAAGCAGTCGTTGTCCGAGTCGACGTCGAGGAAGTCGGGGGTGCCGTCCATGTCGGTGTCGACCGGGTTCATGGGGTCGGGCCCGCGCTCGTCGCGGTCGCTCACGCCGTCGCCGTCGCTGTCGGTGTCGCGGTACGAGATGATCCCGTCGCGGTCGGGGCCGCCGTCGCTGGGGTCGAGGCGACGCTCCACCGCCGTGGGGATGGTGTCGTCGTCGTCGTCGGGGTCGAGGTGATCGGGGTTGGCGTCCCCGTCGGTGTTGCGGTCGAGGCCGCCGGGGCGCTCCACGCGGGTGGGCACCGTGTCGTTGTCGTCGTCGGGGTCGCGGGCGTCGATCATCCCGTCGCCGTCGGTGTCGCGCGGCGTCGTGAGGTCAGGCCCGACCTCGCGGCCGTCGGGGATGCCGTCGCCGTCCGAGTCGCGGTTGTCGGGGTCGGTGCCGATGCGCGTCTCGTAGTCGTTGGTGAGCCCGTCCTCGTCGCGGTCGTCGTTGGGCACGCAGGTGCCGGTCATCGCGCCGCAGATCGGGGTCGCCCCGCCGCAGCGGGTGTTGGGGTTCATCGCCCGGGTGATGCGGGCGGCGCCGGCCTCGGAGGGGTCGTTGTCAGGGATGCAGTCGTTGTCCGAGTCGAGGTCGAGGAAGTCGGGCGTGCGGTCGCCGTCGGTGTCGACCGGGCTCTGCGCGTTGGGCCCGCGCTCGTCCTCGTCGCTCACGCCGTCGCCGTCGCTGTCGAGGTCGCGGTACGACGGGAGCATGTCCCCGTCGGGTCCGCGCTCGCTGGGGTCGAGCCGGTGCTCGACCTCGGTCGGGATGGTGTCGTTGTCGTCGTCGGGGTCGAGGTGGTCGGGGAGTCGATCCCCGTCGGTGTTCGCGTCCATCCCGTTGGGGCGCTCGTCGCGGGTGGGCACGGTGTCGTTGTCGTCGTCGGGGTCGAGGGCGTCGATGCGCCCGTCCATGTCCGAGTCGATGGGCATCGTGCGGTCAGTGCCGACCTCGGTGCCGTCGGGGATGCTGTCGTAGTCCGAGTCGGGGTTGAAGGGATCGGTGCCGATGGTGTCTTCGACGGTGTCGGGGATGCCGTCGCCGTCGGAGTCGCGGTCGCCCTCGCACACGCCGGTCGTGCGGTTGCAGGTCTGCCCGGCCTGGCAGTTGTTGTCGGGGTTCATCGACGGCGCGGCGGGGTTGGTGCGGTTCGCGCCGTCCTCGCGGGGGTCGCTGTCGGGGATGCAGTCGTTGTCCGAGTCGGTGTCGAGAAAGTCGGGACCGCCGCTGTTGTCGGTGTCGACGGGGTTCATCGCGTCAGGGCCGCGCTCGTCGCGGTCGAGGTCGCCGTCGCCGTCGCTGTCGGTGTCGAGGTACGACGGGATCATGTCGCCGTCAGGGCCCGACGGCGTCGAGTCAGGCGGCGCTCCACCGCGGTGGGGATGGTGTCGTTGTCGTCGTCGGGGTCGAGGTGATCCGGCGCGCCGTCCATGTCGGTGTCGCGGTCGGCCAGCCCCGACGCTCCTCGCGCGTGGGGACGGTGTCGTTGTCGTCGTCGGGGTCGTTGGCGTTGATCAGCCCGTCGCCGTCGGTGTTGACCGGGTTGTTGCGATCGGGGCCGACCTCGGCGAGGTCGCCGATGCCGTCGCCGTCGGAGTCGGGGTTGTTCGGGTTCGTACCGATCCGCATCTCGACCGAGTCGGGCAGCCCGTCGCGGTCGGTGTCGAGGTCCGCGGTGCAGACGCCGGTGCTGCGCGAGCACACCTGCCCGCTGGGGCAGTTGTCGTCGGCGTTCATCGACGGCGCGGCGGCGTTGGTGCGGTTCGCGCCGTCCTCGCGGGGGTCGCTGTCGGGGAGGCAGTCGTTGTCCGAGTCGGCGTCGAGAAAGTCGGGGCGGCCGTCGGTGTCGGTGTCGACGGGGTTCATCGCGTCGGGGCCGCGCTCGTCGCGGTCGAGGTCGCCGTCACCGTCGCTGTCGGTGTCGCGGTACGAGGGCAGCGAGTCCATGTCGGGCCCGAAGTCGCTCGGGTCGAGGCGGCGCTCCACCGCGGTGGGGATGGTGTCGTTGTCGTCGTCGGGGTCGAGGTGGTCGGGCGCGCCGTCCATGTCGGTGTCGACGGGCGCGCCGGGGCGCTCGGTGCGCGTGGGGACGGTGTCGTTGTCGTCGTCGGGGTCGTTGGCGTCGATCAGCGTGTCGCCGTCGGAGTTGACCGGGTTGTTGCGATCAGGGCCGACCTCGGCGAGGTCGCCGATGCCGTCGCCGTCGGAGTCGGGGTTGAAGGGGTTGGTCCCGATGACGATCTCGACCGAGTCGGGGAGGCCGTCGCGGTCGGAGTCGAGGGGCGTGACGCAGGTGCCGGTCGAGGTGTTGCAGACCTGGCCCGTGGCGCAGTTCGCGTCGGCGTTCATCGACGGCGCGGCGGCGTTGGTGCGGTTCGCGCCGTTCTCCAGCAGGTCGCTGTCGAGGAGGCAGTCGTTGTCAGAGTCGGTGTCGAGGAAGTCTCGAGCGCCGTCGCGGTCGGTGTCGACGGGGTTTGTCGGATCGGGCCCCGCCTCGTCGCGGTCGAGGTCGCCGTCGCCGTCGCTGTCGGTGTCGAGGTACGACGGGATGCCGTCGTTGTCGGGCCCGAAGGGCGTGCTGTCGAGGATGCGCTCGGTGCGCGTCGGGATCGTGTCGTTGTCGTCGTCGTTGTCGAGGTGATCGGGGACGCCGTCGCGGTCGGTGTCTCGGTCGAGGCCGCCGGGGCGCTCGGAGATGGTCGCGAGGGTGTCGTTGTCGTCGTCGAAATCGAGGTAGTCGGCGACGCCGTCGCGGTCGGTGTCGACGCTGACGTTGCCCGGGCGCTCGGCGCGCGTCGGGATGCCGTCTCCGTCGTCGTCGGGGTCGCGAAAGTCAGGGGTGCCGTCGCGGTCGGTGTCGTTCGACGAGCCCTCGACGAGGTCGGGCACGCTGTCGTTGTCGGTGTCGAGCAGGGTGCAGCTCGTGGGCTCAGACCGCCGCAGCACGACGTCGTCGAGGGCGAAGTCGTTGCCGCCGTCGGCGGTCTCGAGGTCGATGATGCGCACCAGCACGTTGGCCGAGCGCTGGGCGATGAAGGTGCCCGTCAGGCGCTCCCAGTTCATCGCGAAGCCGCCGCTGCTCGGGGGCTGCACGATGGCCGTGACGCGCTGACCGTCGACCTCCATGTAGAGCCGCGCGCGGTTGACCTGCCCCCAGTCGGCGACGGCGATCTGCACCGAGTAGGGCTGCCCCGCGACCACCGGGAGCTGGGTCTGGTAGGCGATGAGGTTCGGCACGCCGTTGAAGAGCGCGGCCCATCCGTCGCCGTCGGAGTCGCGCCACACGATGGCGCCGCCCAGGCGGCGCGTGAACTCCTCGTGCCAGCCGTCGGGGTTGTTGGTGACGGTGTAGTTCCCCTCGGGGCCGCCGCCGGTGGCGGCGGAGCTCGTGAAGCTCCGCGCGTCGTTGTAGTTGTACTCCGACAAGAAGCCCGATCGACCCAGGCTGAAGGTGCCGTTGGCGATCAGGTTCGGGGACGGGTCGACGCAGAGGTACCCGAACTCCACGTTGCAGGTGCTGCTGCAGCCGTCGTTGTTCGCGTTGTTCCGGTCGTCGCACTGCTCGCCCGGCGTGCGCACGCCGTCGCCGCACACAGGCGTGCAGAGGGTGCCGGTGCAGCGGTACCCCGGCTCGATCTGGCAGAGGGCGGAGCAGCCGTCGCCCGAGGCGAGGTTCCCGTCGTCACACTGCTCGAGCGTCTGGAGCGTGCCGTTTCCGCAGCTGACTGGCTGGGCGCTCGCGGGCGCCGCGAGGAGCGTGAAGCCGCTGGCGATGAGCCAGCCGAACCATCGTGAAGTGCGCATGATTGCAGGTAACCTCCGCGTCGCCGTGCACACCGACCCCGTGGCCGGCGCAAGTTCTTCCTCGCGCGGATTGTCGCCGCATCTCGCGGAGAACGCGAGTATTCAGAGCGTGGAACGGCTCGAGGCCCCAGGCGGGGCAAAAGGACGAAAAATCTGCTCAGACCGAGCCGCGCTGGAGGGCGGGGTGGGCGTCGTCGCCGGGGGAGACCACCGGCGCCCTGCGAATGGCCGCCGCGAGCTCGACGGAGGGCCGCGCGGTCTCGAGGCCGTGGCCGCGCCCCGCGATGACCTCGCGGTAGACGGCGGTGTGCAGGTCGGTGAAGCCCTCGGAGAATTCCACCTCCTGCCCGTCGACGGTGATCGAGCGGTGGGTGGTGCGCGCGCCCGAGGTGGGCTGGCTCGGCAGGTCCTTCGCGTCGACCGAGAGGAACCACCGGACGCGAGCCCGCGCGAAGCGGATCACCCCGGCCATGCGCCGCGGCCCGGAGAGGTGCACCGACTGCGACTCGACCTCGCCGAAGAGCCACCCCAGGAGGTCGAAGAAGTGAATCCCGATGTTCGTGGGCACGCCCCCGGACTTCTCGGGCTGCCCCTTCCACGACACGTCGTACCAGGCGCCCCTCGCGGTGATGTACGTGAGCACCACCTCGTGCGGCGCCCTGCCCTCGGGCTCGGCGAGGAGCTTCTCGCGCAGCGCGATGAGGCTCGGGTGCACCCGGAGCTGGAGCACCGTGTAGATCCTCCCGCCGGTCTCCTCCTCGAGCTCGCGCAGGGGGTCGAGGTTCCACGGGTTGATCACGAGGGGCTTCTCGCAGATCACGTCGGCGCCCACGCGCAGTCCGAGGCGGCAGTGCGCGTCGTGGAGGTAGTTGGGCGAGCACACGGTGAGGTACCGCACGCGCTCGGCCTCGACGCCTCGGCGGAGCTTCTCGAGGTGGCGGTCGAAGCGCTCGACCTCGGTGAAGAAGCGCACGTCGAAGCCGTACTGGTCGAGGAGGCCGACGGAGTCTTTCGGGTCGGCGGCGGCCACGACGCGGTTGCCCGTGTCGTGAATGGCGCGCAGGTGCCGCGGGGCGATGTAGCCGCCCACGCCGGTGATGGCGAAGTTGTGACGGGTCATGGGGAGATGCGGTGGCCTCCGCGAGGCGCGGTCGGTCAGATGTCCTTCGCGAGGTCGCCGTACGCGTCGGGGCGGCGGTCGCGGTAGAACTGCCACACCCGGCGGACCTCCTCGATCAGGTCGAGGTTGAGGTCGGCGGTGATGAGCTCAGACTGGTCCTCGGAGCCCGTGGCGAGGAAGTTCCCGCGCGGGTCGACGAAGTAGCTCGTGCCGTAGAACTTGCCGATGTTCCAGGGCGCCTCGGTGCCCACGCGGTTGATCGCGCCGACGAAGTACCCATTGGCCACCGCGTGCGCGGGCTGCTCGATCTTCCAGAGGTACTGCGAGAGCCCGGCCACCGTGGCGCTGGGGTTCAGCACGATCTCCGCGCCGTGCAGCCCCAGGATGCGCGCCCCCTCGGGGAAGTGCCGGTCGTAGCAGATGTACACGCCGACCTTCGCGTACGCCGTCTCGAAGACCGGGTACCCCAGGTTGCCGGGCTTGAAATAGAACTTCTCGAAGAAGCCCGGGTTCACCTGCGGGATGTGGGTCTTGCGGTACTTGCCGAGGTAGGTCCCGTCGGCGTCGATGACCGCCGCGGTGTTGTAGTACACCCCCGCCTGCTCGCGCTCGTACACCGGCACCACGATGACCATCGAGTGCTTCTTGGCGATCTCCTGAAAGAACTTCGTCGTGGGCCCGGGCACCGACTCGGCGGCCTCGTACCAGCGCGGCGACTGCCCGGGGCAGAAGTACGGCCCGTTGAAGATCTCCTGGAGGCAGAGCACCTGCACGCCCTTGCGCGCGGCCTCTTCGACGAAGGGCATGTGCGCGTCGAGCGCGGCCTGCTGGATCTTCGAGACGGGGACGCTCTCGTCATTCAGGGGGTTGGCGCACTGGATCAGCCCGCCACGAACGATTCGGCTCATGTTCGCTCTCCTCTCTCTCTTCTCGGGTCAGCGGTTCTGCGGAAAGCCAAGGTCGACGCCGCGGAAGCGGGGGTCGGGCCAGCGCCCGATCACCACCTTGTTGCGGGTGTAGAAGCGCACGCCGTCTTCGCCGTAGATGTGCAGGTCGCCGAAGAGCGACTGCTTCCACCCCCCGAAGGAGTAGTACGACATGGGCACGGGGATCGGCACGTTGACCCCCACCATGCCGACCTCGACCTCACGCTGAAACTTGCGCGCGGCGCCGCCGTCGTTGGTGAAGATCGCCGTGCCGTTGCCGTAGCGGTGCGCGTTGATGAGCCCGAGGGCCTCCTCGTAGGTGTCGGCGCGCACCACCGAGAGCACCGGGCCGAAGATCTCGTCGTCGTAGCAGGCCATGCCGGGCCGCACCCGGTCGATGAGCGACGGGCCGAGAAAGAAGCCGCGCTCGCGGCCGGGGACCTTCAGCGAGCGACCGTCGACCAGCACCTCGGCCCCCTCGCCCGCCGCGCCGGCGAGGTACGAGGCGACCTTGTCGCGGTGCGCCGCGGTGATCAGCGGGCCCATCTGCGAGCTCGGGTCCATGCCGTCGCCGACCTTGAGCACGGCGATGCGCTCGCGGATCTTCGGCAGCAGCTTGTCGGCCGCGGCGCCCACGCACACGAGCACGGAGATGGCCATGCAGCGCTCGCCGGCGCTGCCGTAGGCCGCCCCGACGACGGCGTCGGCCGCGAGGTCCATGTCGGCGTCGGGGAGCACCACCATGTGGTTCTTCGCGCCGCCCAGGGCCTGCACGCGCTTGCCGCGCCTCGTGCCGTTCTCGTAGATGTACTGCGCGATGGGGGTCGAGCCCACGAAGCTCACCGCGCCGACGTCGTCGTGCTGGAGCAGCCGGTCGACCGCGACCTTGTCGCCGTGCACGATGTTGAACACGCCCGGCGGGAGACCCGCCTGGGTGAGCAGCTCGGCGCAGAGGTTGGTCACCGAGGGGTCGCGCTCGGAGGGCTTGAGCACGAAGGTGTTCCCGCACGCGATGGCGACGGGGTACATCCACATCGGGACCATCGCGGGGAAGTTGAAGGGCGTGATGCCCGCGACGACGCCCACGGGCTGACGGAGCGACCACGAGTCGACCTCGGTCGAGACGTTCTCTGAGATGTCGCCCTTGAGCAGGTGCGAGAGCCCGCAGGCGAACTCGATCACCTCGAGGCCGCGCTGCACCTCGCCCTGCGCGTCGCTGAACACCTTGCCGTGCTCGTGCGTGAGCATCCGCGCGAGGTCGTCCTTGCGCTGGTTGACCAGCTCGCGAAACGCGAAGAGCACCCGCGTGCGCGTGGCGAGCGAGCTGTTGCGCCAGGCGCCCAGCGCCCTCTTCGCGCTCGCGACCGCGGCGTCGACCTCCTCGACGGAGCCCAGCGCCACCGCGCGCTGCGCCTCGCCGACGGCGGGGTTGAACACCTCCGCCGTGCGGCCGCTGGTAGACTCTGCCGGGCGCCCATCGATCCAGTGGGAGACGATCTCCATCGCAAGCCCTCTCTCTCATCGCGCGGCGCGCGTCGTGACCCGTCGGTCCCGCGCCGCGAAGCGCGCGAGGCTACACCAGTTCGCGGCCGGGGCGAACGGCTTTGCGGGCCCCGCGAACAACGCCCGGCGCCCACCGCGGGGCGCTGACCCCCGCGGCGAACTGGGTTACGACTCTGCGCTCCGTCGGCGCCCACCGCGGGCCCTTCGAACCCAACGGGAGAGATCCAGCGATGAGCGACGCAGCCTCCGTGCGCGAGGTGAACGGCATTCATGAGGTCGTCGGCGAGATCGACGGCCCCTACACCAACGAAGACCTCGCGCCTACGACCCTCGCGGGCCGCAAATGGGCGATGAAGGACATCGCCGCCCTCTGGATCTCCATGGCCGCCTGCGTGCCGACCTACACCCTCGCCTCCTCGCTCATCGAGCAGGGGATGAACTGGTGGCAGGCGGTGCTCACGATCTTTCTGGGCAACAGCATCGTGCTGATCCCCATGGTGCTCAACGCGCACGCGGGCACCAAGTACGGCATCGCCTTCCCGGTGTACTGCCGCTCGGCCTTCGGGGTGATCGGCGCGAACGTGCCCGCGATCCTGCGCGCCCTCGTGGCCTGCGGCTGGTTCGGCATCCAGGCGTGGATCGGCGGCTCGGCGATCTACCAGGTGCTCGGCGTGTTCATGCCCTCGATGACCTCGATGCAGCCCCTGGCGCTCCTCGGGATCAACCTCCCCCAGCTCGCGTGCTTCTTCTTGTTCTGGGGGCTCAACGTCTACGTCATCCACCGCGGCATCGACTCGATCCGCGTCCTGCTGAACATCAAGGCGCCGCTGCTGATCCTCATGGGGCTGGCGCTGCTCTACTGGGCGTACAGCAGGGCGGGGGGCTTCGGCGCGATGCTCTCGGCGCCCTCGGCCTTCGACCCCGGCCAGCGCCGCGCCGGCGAGTTCTGGGCCTTCTTCTTCCCCGCCCTCACCGGCATGATCGGGTTCTGGGCCACCCTGTCGCTCAACATCCCCGACTTCACCCGCTACGCCTACTCCCAGCGGGACCAGGTCGTCGGCCAGGCCCTCGGGCTGCCCACCACCATGGGGCTCTATAGCTTCATCGGCGTCGCGGTGACCTCGGCCACGGTGGTGATCTTCGGCTCGACCATCTGGGACCCCGTCGTGCTGGTCACCCGCTTTCGCAACCCCGCGGTGCTCGTGGTGGCGCTGCTCTGCGTGGGCATCGCGACCCTCGCGACCAACATCGCCGCGAACGTGGTCTCGCCCGCCAACGACTTCGCGAACATCAACCCCGCGAAGATCTCGTTCCGCATGGGGGGATACATCACCGGGCTCATCGGCGTGCTGATGATGCCGTGGAAGCTCGTGGCCGACCCCTCGGGGTACATCTTCAAGTGGCTCGTGGCGTACTCGGCGCTGCTGGGGTCCATCGGCGGCGTGCTCATCGCCGACTATTTCATCGTGCGAAGGCGCACCCTCGACCTGCTCGGGCTCTACGCGAAAGACGGCCCGTACTGGTACCGCGGCGGATGGAACCCCGCGGCCTTCGTCGCCCTCACCCTGGGCATCGCGCCGAACATTCCGGGCTTTCTCGGCACCGTCGGCGCCGCGCGGGTCGCGCCCTACTGGGTCACCCTCTACCACTACGCGTGGTTCGTGAGCTTCGGCGTGGCCTTCGTGGTGTACCTCGCGCTCACACCGCGGAAGGCGGCCGCGGCCGTGCTACCGTCGTCGGCGTGAGCCGCGTCACGAACCGGGAGCCGCGATCGGGCCTGCGAGGCTGCGCCGGGGCGGCGCTCGCGCTCGCCCTCGCCGGGTGCGGCAGCCCCGCCAAGCCCGAGGTCGCCTCGCGGCGCGCCGAGTCGCCGATCCCCACGGCGCAGTTCCAGTGCGCCTTCGACGACGAGGCCGCGCCGAGGACGCTCGACGCGTCCATCCGCGACTCGCTGCCGTGGATCACCCGGGGCCCCGCGGGCAACCGCCTCGTCGCGCAGGCGCACCGGTTCACGGGAGGCTTCGAGGCCTTCGGGCTCTACCTCGACGACCCCGCGGCGCCCATCGTGCGAGACCTCGGCGTGGGCACGCCGGGCTCCCTCGCGTGGACCGGCGCGACGCACCTGGTGATCGCCCGCGACCGCATCCTGCGCTTCGACGAGGCGGTGAGCCGCGAGGTGGGCCCGCGCTACTCGCTCCCGCCGGCGAGCTGCGGCGCGACCCTCGCCGAGGGCAGCGGGCGCGCGCTGGCGGTGTGGGGGCGGGCGCAGGGCGAGCGCGGGTGCTTCGAGACCATCCCCTGGTTTCAGGCCTTCGACGAGCGCGGGGCGCCCCTCGGCGCCGCGGCCCCGCTGCCGCTGCCCGTCGAGGGCCTCCGCCCCCTGGTGCGCTGGGTGCGCGCGCGGTGGGACTTCGGTCGCTTCGTCGTCACCGCCGAGTACCCCGACGTGGGCGTGTGGTCGTGGGTGCTCGACCGAGACGGCACCGTGCTCGGCAGCCGCAAAGACCACGTGGCGTGCCTCCGGGCGGGCTGCGTCACCGTCGCCGCGTCGTCGGAGATGGCGAGCGACGAGGTCGACAGCACCGCGCAGGCGCTGCGGGTGCAGTTCCTCTCGGCCGACGGCGGCGGCTTCACCACCTCGTCGTCGGCCCGCGAGGTGCGCGGGCTGGTGGTGAGCGGCGACCGGCTCCTCGTGCTCCATGACACCCCCGACCGCGCGAGCTGCGGCCTCGCGGTGCTCGACGTCGCTCGACGCAGCACCGTCACCCAGCTCACCAGCGCGCTGATGACCTGCGGCGAGGCCCACGCCCGCCCGCGCCCCGGCGGCTTCGTGATCGCCGAGCGCGACCCCCAGCGCGGCCCCCTCACCCGCACCATCCGCTGCACGGACTGACCGCGACGTGTACCCCCTCGCGCGCCGCGCGCTCTTCTCCCTCGACGCCGAGCGCGCCCACGAGCTCGTGGGCCTCGGGCTCCGCGCCCTGCACCGCGCGCCCGCCCTGCGCGCGCTCGTGCGCGCGGCGGTCGCGCCCCCCCCCGACCCGCGCCTCGCCGTGCGCTGCCTGGGCCTGAGCTTCGCCAACCCCCTGGGCGTCGCCGCAGGCTTCGACAAGGACGCGGTGATGTACAACGCCCTGGGCGCCTTGGGCTTCGGCGCGGTCGAGGTGGGCACGGTGACCGCGCTCGCGCAGCCGGGCAACCCCAGGCCGAGGCTCTTTCGCCTCCCCGACGACGGCGCGCTGCTCAACCGCATGGGCTTCAACAACGCGGGCGCCGAGGCCGCCGCGAGGTCGATCGAGGCGCATCGCCCGCGGGGCCTCGTGCTCGGGGTGAACCTCGGAAAGTCCAAGGCCGCGCCCCTGGAGCTCGCCCGCGACGACTACCGCGAGAGCGCCGCGCGCCTGGGCCCCCTCGCCGACTACCTGGTGATCAACGTGTCGTCGCCGAACACGCCGGGGCTGCGCGCGCTGCAGTCGGTCGAGGCCCTCGAGGGGGTGATCACCGCGGTGCGCGAGGCCCTCGCCGGCCGCGACGTGCCGCTGCTGGTCAAGATCGCCCCCGACCTCGCCGACGAGGACGTCGACGCCGTCGCCGACCTCGCGGTCTCCCTCGGCATCGCGGGCGTCGTCGCGACGAACACCACCGTGCGCCGCGACGGGCTGCGTGACCCCGAGGCCGCCCGCGCCCTGGGTGACGGCGGCGTGTCGGGCGCGCCCGTGCGCGCGCGCGCCACCGCGGTCGTGCGCCGGGTGCACCGACGCGCGCGGGGCCGGCTGACCGTGATCGGGGTCGGCGGCGTGCGCGACGCGAACGACGCGTGGGAGAAGATCGCCGCGGGCGCCTCGCTGGTGCAGGTCTACACCGGCTTCGTGTACGAGGGCCCCGGCGCCGCGAGGCGCATCCTCGAGGGGCTGGTCACGCGCATGGAGCGCGAGGGCGTGCCCGAGCTTTCGTCCCTGGTGGGCGCGGGGTGATAGGGTGCGCCGCGTGCGCTCCCAGGTCCTCTTCGCGCTCGGCGCGGCCCTGATGCTCCCCCGAGGCGCGGTCGGGCAGCCCGCGCCCCCAGCGCCCCCCGAGGCGGTGCTGCGCATGCAGTTTCGACCGCGGAGCACCGCGCGCTACACCGCCCACAGCGTGCAGCGCGCGAGGGTGCGCGGGCGCGAGGTGCGCACGGCGACGCGGGTGTCGTTCACCGTCGCCACGGGCGAGGTGCGCGAAGACGGCGCGGCCGAGCGCTCGATCCGCGTGTCTGAGGCCGCCCTCGACGCCGGCGCGCTCACCCCGGCGGCGCGGGCGCGGGTGCTGCGCGGCCTGCGCTCGGCGGTGCTGCGGTACCGCGAGAGCCCGCGGGGCGAGATTCACGGGCGCGAGCTCGGCGGCGCCGAGTCCCCCGACGCCGCGGGCGTGGTCGACGCGATGATGCAGAGCTTCGACGCCTACCTCCCCGTGCTGCCCGAGCGGGCGCTGCGAGTGGGGGCGCGGTGGTCGTCCCGGCGAGACATCACCGCGGCGCCCATCGCGGGCTCGCGGGTGTCGCTGCGCTGCGAGGTCGAGTACACCCTGCGCGAGCTCCGTCAGGACGGCGCCGCCGTGCTGGGCCTGACCGCGAGGCTGGCCGCGCCCGAGGGCGCGACGGTGGCCGGGGTGCCGTTTCAGGGCGAGGGGCGCGCGACCGGCGAGGCCGTGCTCGACCTGCGCGCCGGGTTGCTTCGCGAGAGCACCGTGCGCGGAGACTTCACGTCGCGGCTGACCGTGCGCGGCGCCGAGGTGATCCTGCCCACGCACTTCGAGGACGAGCTCCGCCTCCTGGGCGCGCGGCCGCGCTGAGCGCCGGTCGATGTGTTGACGGATCGAAAATCCACGGCAATCTTGGAGAGCCGATGCAAGAGCGCATCTCAGCCTCGAACCCACTGCTCCTCGGCTCGCGGTCCCCGCGCCGGCTGGAGCTCCTGCGCCTGATCGGGATCCCCACCGAGGTCCTTGAGGCGGAGATCGACGAGGCGCTGCAACCCGGCGAGCGCCCCGACGCGATGGCCACGCGCCTCGCGCGGCAGAAGGGCGCGGCCGTGCTCTACGCCCTCGGTCGGTCGGGCCGCCGCGTCGAGGGGCGCTGGGTGCTCTGCGCCGACACCATCGTGCACATCGCCGGCGAGCTCATCGGCAAGCCCCGCGACGAAGACGACGCCCGGCGCATCCTGCGGCTGCTCTCGGGGCGCACGCACCACGTGACCACGGGCTTCGTGCTGCACGGCGAAGACGCCTTCGACGCGCCCGCCTACGCCGAGACCACCGCGGTGACCTTTCGCCCGCTCGCTGAAGACGAGGTGCGGCGCTACGTCGCCACCGGCGAGGGCGTCGACAAGGCCGGGGGCTACGCGATCCAGGGCCTCGCGGGCGCCTTCGTCGAGCGCATCGAGGGGAGCTACGCGAACGTCGTCGGGCTCCCGGTGCACCGGGTGGTCGAGGCGATGCTCCGCCTCGACGCCATCGAGGCCTTTCCGCTTTGAGCGCCGACGCGGTGCCGGCCGCCCTCGAGGCCGTGCGCGCGCGCGTCGCGGCCGCGGCGAGCGCGTGCGGGCGAGGCGCCGGCGAGGTGACCCTCGTGGCGGTGTCGAAGCTCCAGCCCGAGGCGCTGATCCGCGCGGCCTACGCCTGCGGCCAGCGAGACTTCGGCGAGAACTACGTGCAGGAGCTGCTGCGAAAGCGCGACGCCCTCGCCGACCTCGACGGGGTCCGCTGGCACCTCATCGGCCACCTGCAGTCGAACAAGGCCCGACACGTCGCGCCCTTCGCTCACCTCGTGCACACCGTCGACGACGCGCGCCTCGGCGCCGAGCTCGGGCGGCGCGCGCTCGCCGCGGGGCGGGTGCAGGAGGTCCTCGCGCAGGTGAACGTGGGCGGCGAGGCGCAGAAGTCGGGGTGCGCCCCCGAGGGCCTCCCCGCGCTGCTCGACGCGCTGTCGGCGACGCCGGGGATCTCCCTGCGGGGGCTGATGACCGTGCCGCCGCACACCGACGACCCGGCGGGCGCGAGGCCCTACTTCGACGCGCTGCGGGAGATGCGCGACGCGCAGGGCGGGGCCGCGAGGCTGCCGACGCTCTCGATGGGCATGACGCACGACCTCGAGGTCGCCGTCGCCGCGGGCGCGACGGTGGTGCGCGTGGGCACCGCGATCTTCGGGGCGCGCGGCTGAAGGGCGGCTCGGGGTAGCCTCGGCGCCCATGAGCGACCTCCGCGCCGACCTCACCTTCCTGCTCCACGACTGGCTCGGCGCCGCCGAGCTCACCTCGCGCCCCCGCTTCGCCGCGCAGGACCTCGAGGTCTGGGACGCCGTCCTCGCCACCTGCGAGCGCATCGCCCGCGAGCGCTTCGCGCCGATCAACCGCCTGGTCGACGCGAACGAGCCGACGATGGAGGGCGAGCGCGTGCGCCTCCCACCCGAGACCGAGGCGGCGCTGCGGGCCTTCGCCGACGCGGGGCTCCTCGCGGGCGCCCAGGACGAGGCGCTCGGCGGGATGCAGCTCCCGTACGTGCTCGAGTCCGCGGGCATGAGCTTCTTTCACAAGGCCAGCGTCGGCGTGAGCGGCTACGCGATGCTCACCATGGGCAACGCCAACCTGCTCCGCGCCTACGGCACCCCGGCGCAGGTCGACGCCTTCGTGCGCCCCGCCCTCGCGGGGAGGACCTACGGAACCATGTGCCTCAGCGAGCCCCAGGCGGGCTCGAGCCTCTCCGACATCGCCACCCGCGCCGCGCCCGACGGCGAGGGCTACGCCGACGACCCCCTCGGCCCGCGGTACCGCCTCACCGGCAGCAAGATGTGGATCTCCGGCGGCGACCACGAGATGGGCGAGAACATCGTGCACCTCGTGCTCGCGAAGGTGCCCGACGCCGAAGGGAGGCTCACCCCCGGCGTGCGCGGCATCTCGCTCTTCGTGGTCCCGCGGTGGCTGGTCGGCCTCGACGGCGAGGCCACCGCGGCGCGCAACGACGTCGCCCTCGCGGGGCTCAACCACAAGTGCGGCTACCGCGGCACGGTGAACACCCTGCTGAACTTCGGCGAGGGGCGGCACCTGCCCGGGGGGCGCGCGGGCGCGATCGGCTACCGGGTGGGCGACGAGGGGCGCGGCCTCGCGTGCATGTTCCACATGATGAACGAGGCGCGCATCGGTGTAGGGCTCGGCGCGGCGATGCTCGGCGCCGCGGGCTACGAGGCCGCCCTGAGCTACGCCCGCGAGCGCCGGCAGGGACGCCCCCTCGGCCCCCGAGGAAAGGACCCGACGCAGCCCCCGGTGCCCATCCTCGAGCACGCCGACGTGCGGCGCATGCTCCTGGCGCAGAAGGCGTACTGCGAGGGCGCCCTCGCCCTGCTGCTCTACTGCGCGCGGCTCGTGGACGAGCAGCGCACCGGGGAGGCCGCCGAGGCGAACGAGGCGCGGCTGCTCCTCGAGCTGCTCACCCCCGTCGCGAAGAGCTGGCCCAGCGAGTGGTGCCTCGAGGCCAACAGCCTCGCGATGCAGGTGCTCGGGGGCTACGGCTACGCGCGAGACTTCCCCGTCGAGCAGCTCTGGCGCGACAACCGCTTGAACATGATCCACGAGGGCGCGCACGGGATTCACGGGCTCGACCTGCTCGGGCGCAAGGTGCGATTGGAGGGAGGCGCGGCGCTCGGGCTCCTCGCCGCGCGGGTGTCGGCCACCGCGGAGCGCGCGCGGTCACACGCCGAGCTGCGCGAGCACGCCGACGCGCTCGAGGCCGCGGTCGCCTCGCTGGGCGCCGCGACCGCGAGCGCGTGGTCCACCCGCGACCCCGAGGACGCGCTCGCGAACGCGACGCCGTACCTCCAGGCCTTCGGTCACGCCGCCGTCGCGTGGATCAGCCTCGACGTCGCCGCCGCCGCCCTCGGCGCCCGCGCCGCGAAACGCCCCCTCCCCGCGGGCCTCGTCGACGGAAAGCTCAGCGCCGCAACGTATTTCTTTCGCCACGAGCTGCCGAAGACCGCGGCGTGGCTCGGCGTGGTCTCGTCGCGCGACGACACCGCGCGGCGCGTGCCCGACGACGCGTGGTGAGGCGGGCTCAGGGCTCGCGCGCGGCGGCGGCGAGCTGCGCGTCGTCTTCGAGCAGCGCGCGGTCGATGGTCGACAGCGCGTCGGCGATGGCCTTGCGCGCGGCGGCCTCGAGCTCGCGGCCCGGGCCTCGGCGGCGGCCAGCGCCTCGCGGTGCGCCGTGGCCGCGGCGGCGGCGGCGGCGCGCGCGCTGAGCACCTCGTCGGCGAGGTTGAGCGCGAGCATCGCGAGCACCTGAGTCGGCGCGACCCTCGCCCGGCGCGCTGGAGCTCGTCGAAGCGCTCGTTCACCAGCGCGGCGAGGCTCGCGACGTGCTCGGGGTCGGACTGCCCCGACAGTCGCAGACGCTGGCCCGCGACATCGATCACCACCGACGTGCGCGAGGGTGTGTTCGGATGCTGCACGGGCTCGAAGCTATCGGGAGTGCCCGGCCACCACAAGGGCGACGGCGAACGGTCACAGCCCGCGGTCGAGGTCCTCGTCGTCGTCGGGGTTGCTGGCGCTGCGGCGGATCATGACGGAGATCGCGTCGAGGGGATCAAAGCCCATGATCGCGCGCAGGTCGGCCACCGACACCCACTCGCGAAGACGCGCGCCGCCGCCGCGACGGGCGACACGACCTCCATGAGCGACGTGACGTCCCGCACGTTCTTCGCCACGAGCCGCACGACGTCGGCGCCGACGGCGAGTCCCACCCACGCCGGGAGGGGTCGAAGATCACGTCGCGCCGGGCGACCGCCTGCGTCCACGCGCCGGGCGTGTCGCTGCGGAGCAGCTCGCGCAGCACCTCGGTGCGGGCGAACAGCCCGAGCGCGAGGGGACCGGCCCAGGCGTCGCACGCCGCGCGGATGGCGCGGTAGTCGGCCTCGAGGTCGCCGCGCAGGGGCGCGCAGATGCGGGTGATCACCTCGGGGCCGTGCACGAAGGTCAGCCCCGCGCCCTCGCGGTGGGCGACGAGCCCGGCGTCGAGCCGCCCCTCGTCGAAGAGCGCGATGACGACGCCCTGCCCCGGCGGCAGCGCGCGGTCCCACGCCGCGGCGAGGGCCGAGGCCGGGGGCAGCGGCACCCCCGCGGGCGGCGCGGGCGCGAGGTACAGCGCGCGGTCGTCGAGGAGCTCGCGCACGGCGCCCGCGACGACCCACGCCGTGGCCCAGGTGTCGTCGTCGAGGGTCAGCCGCCCCCCGACGCGCTCGTACAGGGCCTCGAGCGCGCCCGGCCGCAGCGCGACCGCGAAGCGCGCGTCGTGGCGCTGCGCGAAGGCGTCGAGCTCCCGCGGAGAGGTCCACGCGTCGAGGGGCAGCGCGCCGCGGGCGGTGTGCACCGCGTGGCGCGCGCCGTCGCCCGACTCGTCGAGGCTCACCACGACCACCCCGCCGCGGCGCCGCGCGCGCCCGTCCTCCGACCATGCCTGCGGCGGGTGCGACGCCGCCCCCGGCACGAGCAAGGTCACCAGCCGGTGCCAGCTCCTCGCGTCGAAGCCCTCGATGCGCGTGTCGTGCACGATCACCGCCGCGCCTCCTGAGAGAGGACCCGCACCGCGCCCTCGGTGACCGCGAGCTCGACGACCTCGTCGCCGACCTCGTCCCGCCACGGCGCCGCGGTGCGCAGCGTGGCCGTCTCCTCGGACGCAGACACCGCGAAGAGCCAGCGACCGTCGGGGCCGTCGACCGCCCGCAGCAGCGCCGAGCCCGGCGGGTCGAGCGTGGCCGCGAAGGACTCGTCCGCGGGCGCGCACCACGACGCCGAGCTCGCGAGGGTCCACGGCGACGCGCCGAGCTGCAGGGATCGTTCGAGCTCGAACGACCCGTCCTCGCCCCCGGCGACGGCCCGCGTGGGGTGCGCGAGCCCGCCCAGCAGCGCGGCGCGGGGGAGCGCGTCGAGGCCAGGCGCGCGCCACCACGCGTCGACCCGCTCGGCGTCGACCTCGACCACGCCGGCGCGCTCCCGCGAGGCCTCGGCGAGGGGCCACGACTCGGCGGCCTCGAGGGCCCTGCCCCAGTGCGCGGCGTGCGCCCGGGGCGCGCCTCGCTCGTCGAGGAGCGCGCCGGTCCACCGGTGGCCCACGCAGCCCGCGGCGACGGTCACCGCCGCGGGGCCCGCCGCGAGCACCGCGCGCGCGGCCTGCAGCGCGTGCGTCGCGCGCACCGGCGCGGCAAAGGCCGGCCCCCCCGAGCGGACCTCGACGACGGCGCCCTTCGGCAGCGTCGCCGCGAGGCGCGCGACGCGCCAGAGCCCCTCGGTGCCCCAGCGCGGCGAGGGCGCCCGAAGGAACAACTCGCGCTCGCCCGAGAGGTCGAGGGCCGCGGGGTGCGCGAGGGGGTTGCCGCCCGGCGCGACGACCACCCGCTCGGCGGGCACGCCCCCCGACTCGGCGGCGACCGCGAGCAGCCTGAGGTAGTCGGCGCGGAGCGCCCTCGCGACGGCGGCGTCGTCGCCCGCGGCGGGGAGGTCGGGGTGGTGGTCCCGGTCAGAGGGCGCGTCGCGGCTCATGGGCTGCGCCGAGGGGCCGACCACGACGGAGCGCACCACGCCCCGCGCGGCGTAGGGCGCGAGCACCGACGCGGCGGACTTCACCCAGGCGGTGACCTCCTCGCGCCACCGCCCGCTCGCGAGGGAGGGCACGGGGATCACCCGCAGCCCGTCGAGCGCCACCACGGGGTTGCCGCGCCGCGTGCGCGCGCACACGCTCGGGTCGCGGAGCAGGCGGTCGGGCACGCCCAGGGCGGGCGCCTCCTCCGCGCAGGTGGGCCCCAGGCGCACGAGGGCCACGAGCCCCTCGGCCTCGACGAGGTCGAGAAAGGCCGCGAGGTCGCGGGCGCGCTCGAAATCGAGGTCGCCCGCGCCCCGGTCGTGCTCGCGCCACACCACGGGGACGTCGATCGCGTTGAAGCGCAGCGCGCGCAGCGCGCGGAGCGCCACGGGCCACACGCTTCGGTCGAGGGTCGCGGGCCGCACCAGCGCCGCGCGTAGAAACGCCTTCACGGCGCGACGCTACCACTTCCCTGACCGCCGTGATCGACGGCGGCGTCGAAGCGATCCCAGCGGTCCGTGGTGAGGTCGTGGGCGAGGAGCACCTCCTCGTCGGGCACCGCGCGCACGAGCCACACGATCTGCGCGCCGTGGTGCGCCAGCCCGAGCACCGCGATCACCCGCCTGCGCACGCCGCCGTCGAGAAAGGCCCGCGGCGCCGCGAGGCCGTCGGGGCGCCGCCGCAGCTCGACCCCGCTCAGCGCGTGGTGGTGCCTCGGCGGGGCGAGCCCAGCCTCCGCGCACAGCTCCCTCGCCGTGACCGCGGTGCGCATGAAGGTGGCCGCGCTGATCCCCGGCGCGGCGACGACCACGACGAGGTCGCAGCCCAGCCCGACCTGCCGCACGAGCACCGAGCGCGCGGCGCCCTCGATCTTCACGCCGCCGAGGCCGCCGAGGCCGTGCTTGCGCAGCGTCGCGCGCAGGGTCGACAGCGGGAGCGAGAGCGCGGCGCCGGCCACGCGGGCCTCGAACAGGTCCACCCGCGTGGCGAGGTCGATGGTCTCGCCCTCGTCGTCGATGAAGGTCGCGCAGACCGCGTCGGGGAGGTCGTGCAGCAGCGCCTCGAGGGCCGGGGTGAAGCCCGTGCGCTCCAGCGCCCCTCGATCGATTCGCCTCACGGCGCGTCGGGCCCCTCCGAGGCCTGGAGCGCCCCGTAGTCGACGCGGATCACCGCCCTCGCCCGCAGGCGCTCCAGGATCCCGCTCGCCACGCTGGCCCTCCGCATCGCGACGAACTCGGTCTCCAGCCTCGGCCGCACCGACTCGCAAGAGACCCCCGACGGCGGCGTCTCGCCCACCAGCAGCGCGACGTGCACCCCGAAGCTCGTCTCGAAGGGCGGGCTCAGCGGCGCGTCCTCGCTCAGCCGCCACACGGCCTGCGCGAAGGGGCCGACCACCGCGCCGCCGTTCGCCATGCCGCCGTGTCGGTCGATGGGCGGGAGCGGCTCGACGTGCAGCGCCTCGCTCGCCCGCGCGCCGGCGACGCGCTCGAAGACCGCGCGGCTCGGGCGCTCTCCCCCCGCGGCCACGATCTCGCGCCGGAGCGTCGCCGCCTCCTGGGCGCGCATCGCCGCGCCCGCGGGGCGAGCGTCCCGCTCGGAGAGCACCACGAAGTGAACGACGGTGCGCAGCCCGTCGTGGCACAGCGCCGCGCGGCGGCTGTCGAAGTACGCGTCGAAGGCGCCCGCGGGCGCGTTCGCGAGGGTGACCGGCGCCTCCACCCGCGCCTCGAGGTAGCGCCGGAGGGTCGCGTGCCAGCGCGCGTCCTCTTCGACCCAGGGCTCGGCGAGGCCGCGGCGAGAGGCCTCGCGGGCGAGGAGCGCCTCGTCGACCAGCATCTGCAAGGCGGTCGGCGCGTCGACGCCCTCGCGCGCGGCGGCGGCGCGCACCGCGTCCTCCGTGATCGCCTCGCCGTCGACCCGCGCGACCACCGGGCCCGAGGGCGGCGCGGGCGCGGCGCGAGGCGGGCCGCAGGAGCCCGCGGCGAGGCAGAGCAGCAGCGCGCGGGCGCTCACTCCGCGCTCTCCGGCCTCACGAGCTCGACCCCCGCCTGGAGCACGAACCACCCCACGGCCACCGCGAGGAACGACGACACGAACTCCCTGCGGTCCAACGCCCTGAGCGCCTCCCAGAACGGCGCGAGGGCGCCCAGGATCAGGAGCAGCCCGAGGAGCCGGGCGGCGGTGCGGAGCCATCGGGGGAGCGTGTCCATCGCGTACGTCGTTCTCCTCAGCGCGCCCGATCGAGCCACACGCGCATCGCCCACGCAACGCCCGCCCACACGCCATAGGTCAAGGCGCGCGAGGCCCGCCTGGGGCGGGGTGGCGCGCCGCGCAACACCGACGACCCCGCCGAGAGCGCGACCATCACCCCGAGCGCGAGCCCCCCCGCGGCGCTCATCGCCGCGCGGCCCCGGAGCACCCCCTCGGCGCCCGGCCCCGCGCCCCCGGCGAAGAGCGCCGCGGCGCCCAGACGCGCCGGCGCGAGCACCGCGCACCCGAGGACGACCAGCGCGACGCAGAGCGACGCCGCGCCCCGCAGCGCCGGGCCGCCGGGCTCACGCGCCGACGGCTCCGAGAGGGGCACCAGGGCGCCCGCGACCCCGCGGGTGCGGCTCGACACCGCGCGGGCCACGAGGGCGACGTAGCCCGCCGCGGTGAGGGCCGCCAGCACCCGCGACGGCGCGTCGAGGCGAGGCACCGGCGAGGCGCCGAGGAGCGCCGCCTCGAGGCCGCAGAGCGCGAAGAAGCCGACCGTCGCGAGGGAGAGCGAGAGCGGCGGGCGGCGGGGCAGGTCGAAGGCCCCCGCGACGAGGGCGGCGAGGGCGGCGAGGGCGACGACCGCCGCGGGCGCCGAGGGGCGAGGCGCCACCGCCGGGGCGAGGCACAGCTGCGCCCAGCTCGCGGCGCCGACGACGACAGCCGCGCGTCCGTCAGGGGTCGTCCAGAGGGTCATCGCGTCGGGGAGGTTATCGCGCCTTTCGCGCACCGTCGCGTAGATGTAGAAACGTCGCGTGCGGGCGTGCAATCAGTGCGGACGTAGCTGCGACGACGAGCACCGGTTCTGCCCGAGCTGCGGGTTCCCCATCGGGGCGCTGCGGGCGGCGTCGGGCGACCCGATGATCGGCCGCACGATCGGCGCGGGGTACACGATCCTCGAGGCCGTCGGCGCCGGCGGCATGGGCAAGGTCTACCGCGCCGAGCGCGGCGCGCTCGGAAAGACCTTCGCGGTGAAGGTGATCCACCCGCACCTCGCGGGCGATGACAACGCGGTGAAGCGCTTCAACCAGGAGGCGCACACGAGCTCGCGGATCAACCACCCGAACGCGGTGGTGGTGCTGGACTTCGGCCGCACCGACGACGAGCTGCTCTACCTGGTGATGGAGTTCCTCCGCGGCCGCGACCTCACCCGGGTGGTGTGGGAGCTGGGCCGCCTGCCGGTCTCGCGCGCCACGGACATCATGCGGCAGGTGCTCGCCGCGCTCAGCGAGGCGCACCAGCTGGGCATCGTGCACCGGGACATCAAGCCCGAGAACATCCTCGTCGAGCCGCTCTCCACCGGCGGTGATTTCGTGAAGGTCGTGGACTTCGGCCTCGCGAAGATCCGCGATGACCAGTCGCCGGGGGTGACCTCTCCCGGGCTGGTGTGCGGCACGCCCGACTACATGGCGCCGGAGCAGGCGCGGGGCCTCGACGCCGACCCCCGCGCCGACCTCTACTCCGCGGCGGTGGTGCTCTACCAGTGCGTGACGGGGCGCCTGCCCTTCGAGGCCGAGAGCGCCGCCGAGGCCCTGGACTTCCACGTCAACACGCCCCCGCCCGACCCGAGGATCTTCGTCCCGGAGCTGTCGCCGCGCTTCGTCGAGACCCTACTCCGCGCCCTCGCGAAGGACCCTGACGCGCGCTTTCAGACCGCCGTCGATTTCGCGGAGGCGCTGCGCCTGGCGGTGTCTGACCCCGTCGAGCTCTCCGACGCGGTGCCCTGCCCGGCCTGCGGCGAGGCCGTGGTGCGAGGGGCGCGGTTCTGCGGCCACTGCGGCCGCGCGATGAGCCCGCGAGGGAGCGCCAGCGTCGCGGCCGCCGAGCCCGCGCCCGCGCCCGACCTCTCCGCGCTGCCGATGGTCGAGCGAGACGACGCGCTGAGCCTCCTCGCCCTGGGCCTCGCCCGCGCGTCGCAGGGTCCGCTCGTCCCCCTCGCGCTGGTGGGCGACGAGGGCGCGGGGCGCTCGCAGCTCGTCACCGCCCTGTCGCAGCACGCGCGTCGACGCGGCGGGTCGATCCTCCGCGTGAGGCCCGACCCGCTCCTCGCCGGCGTCGCCTACCACCCCGTGCGCGCGACCGTGCGCGGCCTCCTGGGCCTCGCGCCGGGCGAAGACCCCATGTCCTGGCTCGCCGAGCGGCAGTCCGAGGACGCGTCCTTCGACCCCAGCCTGCGCGCGGGTTTTCTCGAGCTCTTCTCGCCCGTCGGCCCCGTCGAGCTCGACGCCGCGGCCCGCAGCGACGCCGCCGTGCGCGCGGTGTGCTTCGCGCTGCAGCACGCCCGCGGCCTCGACGCCGGCGAGCCGGCCATCCTCGCCTTCGAGTACGCCCACCGCATGGACGGCGCGTCGCTCCGGGTGCTCCGGGCGCTGATGTCGCGGCCGCCGTCGTCGCCCTCGCTGCTGCTGATCACCTGCTCGGCGCAGCTGGTCCCCTCGCTCCCGCGCTGCGAGACCATCACCCTGCGCCCGCTGAGCGTGCGCGGCGTGGCGCAGATGGTCGACGCCGCGAGGCCGCTCCTCGACGTCGACACGCTGCTGCTCCCCGCGCAAGAGCTCCCGCCGATGCACGTCGAGCAGCTGCTCCGGTGGCACGCCGAGGGCGGCGGCGACGCGCCCCCGCGCCTGGTCGACCTCATCGCGCACAGGCTCGAGCGGCTGAGCTCCAGCGGGCGAAGGCTGCTGCCGTGCATCGCGGCCTTCGGGGAGTGCAACGCCGCCGACGCCTCGGCGGCCCTCGGGTCGGCCGTCGAGCCCGCGCTCTTCGCGACGCTGCACGCGGGGGGATGGATCGCGCCCGTCGAGGGCGACGAGGGGCGGTGGCGCATCGCGCACCCGATGATCCTCGACGTGCTGAACGACTCGGTGCCCGCGGCGGTGCGCACGACCCTGCACCGCGCGGCCCTGCAGGCGGAGGACCGCGCGCTGCCGGTCGAGGTGGAGGCGATGCACGCCGAGCTGACCGGCGCCGTATTCCTCGCGCTGCTCAAGCTCGGACAGATGGGCGACCAGGCGATGGCGCGGGGCGACCACGCGAGCGCGGCGCAGGCGCTTCGTCGAGGCGTCGAGCTCGCGCGCCGGGAGTACCTCAAGGGCGACGCCGACCTCGCCGACGACACCCTGTCGATCTTCGCGCGCAAGCTCGGCGAGGCGCTGGTGAGCGCGGGTGACTACGCCGAGGCCGAGGGGGTGCTCCGCGAGGGCATCGGGGTCACGACCGTCGACTCGCAGGAGTGGATCCGGCTCCAGTGCGTGCTCGGCAGCGCGTATTTCCTCCGCGGGCGGCACGGCGCGAGCCAGACGGCCTTCGACGCGGCGACCTCGGCGGCGACGCGCCGCGGGCTGCACGGCCTCGCGACGGAGATGCTCATGGCGCGCGCCGAGCTCGAGGTCTCCGCGGGCGCCGACGAGTGGGCGCTGCGCACGCTCACCCGCGCCGACGCGCTGCTCGACGCGGCCCTCGCGAGCGCGAGCGAGGGCGCGCCGCTCTGGCGCCAGCGCGCCGAGGTGCTTCTCTGGCTCGCGCGGGCGCAGCGGGTGGTGGGGGTCAAGGGGGGCGAAGAGATCCTCGACCGGGCGCGCGTGCTCGCCGAGCGCGCCGGGCTGAAGGTGCTTCACGCGCAGTGCGACGCCGAGGCCGCCGAGCGCGCGGAGCTCGCCGCAGACCGCAGGCAGGCGATGCGCCTCTGGCACCGCGCCAGCCAGGACGCGCGCGACGCCGGCGACGTCGCCCTCGCGGCCGACTACGAGCAGCGCATGAAGCGCCTCGGCGCGCACTGACCGCCCGGCGCGACTCGACGTCACCGAGGCGCGCGCGCGGCGGGGCGCGGGGGCGCGTGCCGGGGCGCCGCGGCCGCGGCGAACCCCAGCGCGCCGCCCAGCGCGAGCCAGGCGAGCCAGCCGAGGCCCGGCGCCGGCCCCCGCGCGTCGGGCGTCGGGAACTCCAGCGCGCGCACGCGCCCCGCGTCGACGTCGACCAGGAGCACGCCGTCGACGTCGAAGGCGACGCGATACTCGAGGAGCTGCCGCCGCGTGGCCGAGGTCTCGAGCCTCGGGGCGAGGCGCCCGGTCTTCACCTCGGCGACGAAGCGGCGGCCGCCGCGGGCCACGAGAAAATCCGCGCGCAGGGCGATCGCGCAGGGCTCGCCGTCGACCGCGAGGTCGTAGCCGCCCCGCGCCTGCCGCGCGAGGACCTCGTACCCGAGGCGGCGCAGCAGGGGCTCGGCCCGGAGCTCCCCGTCGGCGCCCGCCGCCCGCGCGAGCTCCACGCGGCGCCGGGGGAGCCACCGCGCGAGGGCGAGACGCGCGGTCTGCACCAGCGCCGCCGCGAGGGCGACGGCGAGGGCGAGGAGGAGCGCCTCGGGGGGGAGGTCAGCAGGGTGCACGCGTCGAGAGGGTCACGCCCCCGGCGACGGCGACCAAGTTTCTGGGGCGCGACGCGCGGCCCCGGTCGCCGCGCCCGCCGCGCAGGGCGCGGTTGACAGGCCCGTCCGGCGTGGCTTAGGGTAACCGCCCCCATCGCGGATCAGGAGAGTCTCGTGGCAAATCATGCGTCGGCAGAGAAGCGTAACCGTCAGCGTATCAAGCGCACCATTCGCAACCGCGCGGTCCGGAGCGAGTTCCGCACGCTCGTGAAGGATGTTCGCGAGGCGCTGAGCAAGGGCGACGCCGCGGCCGCGACGAAGGCCCTCACCCCGGCGATCTCGGCGCTCGACAGCGCCGTGTCCAAGGGCGTGATGCACCGCAGCACGGCCTCGCGCCGCGTGTCCCGCCTCGCGGCGGCCGTCCACGCGCTGAACAACGCCCCCAAGGCCTGAGCGGCCTCCAGGCCCCACCCTCTCAGCGCAGCGCCCCTCCGAGCGACGGCCGAGACAGCAGGATCACCACGAGGTAGACCTGCGCGTCGGCCCTCGCGGTGCCGACGCCGAGCGCGTCCACCGAGGGCTCCTCGAGCCGCTCCCGGTGCGTGGGCGAGGTGAAGATCGCCGTGAAGGCGCCCGCGAGGGTGGGCGCGCGCCCAACGAGCTCGACCACCGTCCCGGCGCGCAGCCCCGCCCTGGCGAGGCTGTCGACGGGGTCTTCGCCCTCGATGACGTGCGCGACGCGGCGCGACCGCGCCATCTCTCGCGCGCGGTCCCTCGCGATCGAGGCGGCGAAGGGGTCGGCGCGCAGCGCGCTGACCCCCGCCCTGGCGCGGAGGAGGTTCACCTCACGGCGCACGTGCACGTCGTCTTCGACGTGGGGCGCAGGCTCCTGCGCGCTCGGCCCGACGCGCCAGCGCGCCCACACCTGGGGATCGCCGGCGCGCTCCAGCACGAGCTGCACCGTCGCGCCGCCCTCGACCCGGACCCGCGCGCGCCCCTCGGCGTCGACGGCGACGCGCGCGATGCGCCCGCGGTCCGGCGCCACGACGAGCTGCGGCGACGCGGCCCCCGCGGGCAGCGCCGCGCGCCACACCGAGCGCCCTCCCTCCGCGGGCTCGTCGACCACCTCGGCCAACCGCGGGACCAGCGCCGCCGCGGTGACCTCACCGTCGATCACCACCGCGCAGCGCGGCGACCCCGGCGACGGGGCGCGGCTCGTGATCCACGCGCGCAGCCTCGCGTCCCTCGCCGCGACGTCGCCGCCCGAGGCGCGCCACGAGAGCACCTCCGGCGCGCGCATGTGGGCGGCCTCGGTGAGGGCGCGGAGCGCGGTCGCGTCGGGGGCGGCGTCGAGGCTGGCGGCCCGCGCCGCGGGGAGCAGCCTGCCGTCGAGCCGGCACGGGAGCTCGTCGGCCCTCGCCGCGCCGGGGCGTTGCAGCGCCGACGCGCTGAGCAGGATCCACGCGCACACGCGCGACGCGCCGACGGCCATCGCGGGACATGATAGCCTCTCGCCGTGCACTCTCTGCGATGGTTCTTGGTCGTCAGCGCGCTCGCGCTGCCCGCTGCGGCGCAGCAGGTCCCGACGCGGGCGGCGGTGGTGGCGTCCCTGAGCGGCTTCGAGTCCCAGCCCGACGAGGCGACGGTGCGCGCCTGGGGCGACGGCGTCGTTCCCGTGCTCGCGTCGATCCTTCACGACCACGACGAGATGGTCGGCGCCCGAGCCCGCGCGGCGTACGCGCTGCGCGTGTTCACCGCCAACCCCGCCGCCCTCGCGCTGCTCCGCAGCCTCGCCGCCGACCCCGCGAGCAACCTCTTCGTGCGCCTCGCCGCGATGAACGCGCTGGTCGACGGCGGCGCGCCGCTGGCCGCGGTGTCGTCGCAGCTCGCGTCGCCCGACCCCGACATCCGCGCGGGCGCCGCGGCGTCGCTCGGGCGAGCGAGCGACCTCGCGGCGGCGCGGGCGGCCCTCACGGCCCGCGCTCGGGTCGAGCGCGACGCCAGCGTGCGGGTGCGCATCGAGGCCTCGCTCCGCAGAATCTCTCCCGCCGCGCGCTGACCCGCGATAGCATCGCGGCCGAGCTATGGGCACCCGAACACACGCAGCCTCTCTGTTCATCTCCCTCTCGCTCGCGAGCGGATCGGTCTGGGCGCAGCAGGCGGCTCCGCAGGCCGAGCCGACGGAGCCCGCGGCGCAGCCGACGCCGCACCAGGCGACCACGCCGCCGCGAGACCCCGCGAGCGCGGGCCCGCCGCGCTTCGGGCGCAACGAGGAGCACAGCCTCGGCATGCGCCTCTGGCTCTGGAACACCCCGGCCTGGATCCCCGGCCTCTTCGCCCACGTCGAGGGCGACTGGTCGGGCCCCCTCACCGTCTCGCCGGGGCTCGAGTACGTCTACCGCAAGGGCAGCCTCGACCTCATCCTCGGGATGCAATACACCGGGCTCGGCACCGGCGAGGGCTTTCTCCGCGGCAACAACGAGGCCGACATCGCCCTCGAGCGCATCCAGAGCAGCCTCTATTTCCTCAACGTCAGCGGCACCTTCCTCTGGACCGTGCGCATCAACGACTGGGCCGAGTTTCAGGGCGGCATCGGCCTGATGCTCGGATACGTCGGCGGCGACCTCAACCGCACCCAGGTCTACCGCGACTCCCCCGGCGCCACGCCCCGCGAGTGCGGCACCGGCACCCTGTCCGGCGGAGCGCCGCAGCCCCTGCCCTCCCCCGGCGGCCGCCCCGCGCTGCCCTACGCGGGGGGATACTGCGGCACCGACAACAACCACTACCTCTACAACGACGGCACGCGGTTCTCCGAGGCCAGCATCTTCAACGGCGGGTCCGTCCCCCGACTGCTGCTGCTCCCCTCGCTGCCGCACCTCGCGTTTCACTTCCGCCCGCACCGCCACTTCGACATCCGCGTCGACGGCGGCTTCGCCATCGCCGGCTTCTACGGCGGCCTGGCGATGCACTACGTCTTCTGATCCCCCGCCCTGCCCCTCTGCGTCACCCCCCGCTCCGAGCCTATGACCGCGGCGCCATCGTCGCGAGACAGGTGGCTTTTCAGCGTATTCCTGCGGAGAACACGCACCCTCGAGCCCCTGCCGCCCGAAGCGCGCTGCGGGGGTGCGACATGAATGTCAGTGCGCGGAGCACATCCGTCCACGCAGACGATGAAAACCGCTCGTCGCGCGCTTGCATTCCCCCGGTGAGATGTGGTCAAAGGCGCCCGTGCCTGGGTCTGGTACGGGCCTTGCGAGAGTATCGGTGATCCTTAGAGCCGCGCATCCCCAACGCGGCGATGACTGAACAGACCGGGAGACGCCAACCTTCGACGGTCTGTTCGCTCAGCAGCGGGGCGTAGGGCTTGCTTGCTTGAGTGCTTTGCCGGGCGCCCGTCTCTTCCTTCTCTTGGAATTGCTTCCCTCTCTTAGAGACTTCGACTTCTTTCCTGCTTCACCCCTTCTTCGCCTGCATTCACTTCGTTCTTCGCCTGGTGTGACCTCCAACGCCTACGCGCGGCCATTTCTTCCTTGCCAGCCGCACATCGTAGACCTTCTCACTTTCTTGTTCACCATGCTGCGTGGATTCACCGCCACGCCCCCTCACCTCGCCAGAGCGCCCTCGGGGCGCGCGAGCTCAGGGGGCGTGGCGGTGTTGTCACCCCGAGGGCGCGCCGTCGGTGCTATCGTGCGCGCCATGCCTCGGCCCCGCGTCTTCGCCCTCGCGCTCTTCGCCCTCGTCGGCGCCTGCACGAGTCATCAGGACCAGCTCGAGCGCGCCGAGCTGCACTACCGCGCCGCCCGCTACGAGCACGCGCTCACGAACCTCGAAGACCTCGAGCCCGACCTCGGTCGCCTCGATGACGCCGAGCGCGTGCGCTACCACTTCGTGCGCGGCATGACCCACGCGCGGCTGCAGCAGCGCGAGCACGCGCGCCACTGGCTCGCCCTCACCCGCGAGATCAGCGCCGACACCACGGTGCTCTCCAACGACGCCGTCGCGTCGATGCGCAGGATCCTCGCCGAGACCGAGAACGCGCCGACCCCGGTGGCGACCGCAGACGCCGGCGTCACACCGCGCTGACCGCGCCCTCGGCGTCGACCGCGAGGGTGATCCCGTGCAGCGTCGGGTCCTCGGCCAGCAGCGCCGCGACCGGCGCGACCACGCGCTCTTCGATCACGCGCCGCAGGGGCCGCGCGCCGCGCGTGGGGTGCCAGCCGAGCTCGGCCAGACGTCGCCGGGCCGCCGCGCCGACCTGGAGTCGAATCGCCCGGCGCTGCAGCCCGGTGCGCCGCGACGCGCGGGCGAGCTCGAGGTCCACCACCCGCAGCAGGTCGTCGGGCGACAGCGGGCGAAACGCCACCACCCGGTCGATGCGGTTGAAGAACTCGGGGCGAAAATGCCGCCGCACCGCGCCCTCGACGCCGTCAGCGCCGTGGGCCGGCGCGTTGAAGCCCGTGGGGCGCGCCTCGCTCACGCCGAGGTTCGAGGTCATCACCACGAGGCTCATACGAAAGTCGACCGAGGTGCCGAAGGCGTCGGTGAGCCTCCCCTCGCCCAGCACGCCGAGCAGCAGGTCGAAGACCTCGGGGTGGGCCTTCTCGATCTCGTCGAGGAGCACCAGCGAGAGCGGCTGCTCCCTCACCCGCTGCGCGAGGCTGGTGACCCCGTCGCCCACCGCGAGCAGTCGCTGCGCGGCGCCCGGGGCCATGAACTCCGACATGTCCACCCGCACCATGCGCTCCTCGTCGCCGAAGAGGTAATGCGCGAGGGTGCGGGCGAGCTCGGTCTTGCCCACGCCCGTCGGGCCCACGAAGAGCAGCGTGCCCACCGGACGCTCGGGGTCGTCGAGGCCGGCCTTGAAGCGCGCGAGCACCCTGGAGGCCGCGGCGCAGGCGTCGTCCTGACCCACGACGCGCGCCCGCAGCGCCGAGGCGATGCCGTCTACGCCCACGCGGCGCTCGTCGGCGATGAGGTCCTCGCGGAGGCCGGTGGACCGCGCGAAGAGCGCGCTCACGTCGCTGGGGTAGAGGGCGCGCGGAGCCGCCCCCCGGGGCTCGGCGGCGCCCTCGGCGGCGAGGCCGTCGATGAAGCGCAGGGCCTTGCCGGGGAAGGCCTGCGCGCGCTGAAAGGTCGCGAGGTGGTGCAGCAGCCGCCGCGTCGCCGCGCCCTTGAGCGCGAGGTGCGGCGCGCGTCGCTGGACCCAGGTCTCGACCAGCGCCGTCAGCGCCCGGGTCGAGGGCTCGGCGAGGCGAATCACGCGAAACGACTCGAGCAGCGACGGGAGCTTGCGGCGGCAGCGCTCGTACTCCTCCTCGGTGCACTCGGCGACGACGGCGATCGCCCCCGAGGCCACCGCGGGCGCGAGCACCTCGGCGATGCTCGACCCGTCGGGCTGCGGCTGCATGATCGCGACGAGGTGGTCGACGTGGAGCCAGTCGCCCTCGTGCGAGAGCTCCTCGACCAGCTTCAGGCAGCGCTCCTGCCACATGCCGAGGTAGATCATCCCCGCGACCAGCCGCGTCGCCGACGTGGACCACACCCTCGGCGCGCGCCCGTCTTCGGAGCTTCGTCGGCGCGCGAGCATGGCCCTCGCGAGGCGGCGCACGAAGGCGCTCTTGCCCACGCCGCTGGGCCCCACGAGGAGCAGCGAGGGGGGCGGCGAGGCGGCGAGGAGCGCGTGCGCGGCGTCGAACTCGGGGCTGTCTCCCAGGAGCGCCGGGAGGCGTCCCCGCGCGGCGCGCTCGACGAGCTCGTCGCAGCACCGCGCGGCCACGGGGAACTGCTCGGTCAGCGCCTCGGCGTCGGCCTGCCCCTCGCCGCGCACCCCTCGCGGGACCCACGCGCGCACCCACTCGTCGCCGTCGTGGCGAAAGTCGAAGATGCTCGACGCGTCGTCGCCCAGCAGCGCCGTGCTCACCGCCGCGCGGAGCACCTCGGGGGCCGTGGCGAGGCTCTCGAGCACGAACCACCAGCCGAAGCGAGGGAGCATCACCCGATAGCCGCCGCGGGGGAGCTCGCACCACGCGTAGGTCAGCCGCAAGGGGATCTCCTTGGCGCCGATGACCGTGCGCTTCTTCAGGGCCGTCTGGGGGTGGACCACCACGCCGACCTCGCGCACCTGAAAGGGCTCCTCCCAGAGGTAGCGGGTCACGTCGTCGACGCCCTCGGCCTCGCGCACCTGGAGGAGCTGCTCGAGCTGCCGCAGGACGTCGTCCTCGTCGGCGCCCACGGCGCTCGGCGAGGGGAGGTCGAAGAGGGCGTCCCACTGGCGCATCAGGGCGCCGGTGAGCAGCCCCCCCTCGTGCCGCACGAACCACACTCGCAGCGATCGCTTCGTCATGCGCCTTCGCGGCGGAGCCTACCACCCGCCCGCGGTGATACCGTGGCGCGCGATGCAAACGCCCGATGAGTCGTCCATCGCCGCCCTCCTCGCCGAGGCGGTCGCGCCCTTCGAGGCCGACCCCGTGGTCCGCCGCCTGCGCGTGCGCCTGCGCGAGCTGGGCCCCAACGCGCGGGACGAGGTCGCGCAATTCAAGCTCCTGCAGCGGGCCGCGCGCGAGTCGACGGAGCTCGCGAAGTCATTGCGCGACAAGGGGTTCGGCGACGTCACGGCGGTCGACCCGCGCAACCCCGGCGCCCTCGGGGGCGCCCTGGTGCAGGCCTTCAACCGCCTCGTCGAGTCGCGCTGGGAGCGCTGACGACCGGCGCGCGTGACAAGGCCGGGGCGATCCGTTACGAACGCCGTCGATGACCGGAACTCCTCGCAGCGAAGGGTACCATCAGCCCGCCGAGTGGGCGCCGCACCGCGCGTGCTGGACCGCCTGGCCTTGCCACGCCGACCTGTGGCTCGACAAGCTCGAGCCCGCCCGCGCGGCGGTGGCGTCGATGATCCGCGCGATCGCCGACGTCGACCCGGTCACGGGCGAGGCGCGGGGTGAGATCCCGCGGGTGCTGGTGCTCGACGCGCCGGGCGAGGCGTCGGCGCGCGAGGCCCTCGAGGGCGTCCCCGCGCGCTTCGTGCGCATCCCCTTCGGCGACATCTGGCTGCGCGACACGGCGCCGATCTTCGTGTCTCAGGCCGAGGGCACCGTGGCCGCGGTGCGCTTCGCCTTCAACGGCTGGGGCGAGAAGTACGTGCTCGAGCACGACGACCAGGTCTCCGCCCGCGTGGCCGAGGCCTCGCTGCGAAGGCAGTTCTCGTTCCCGTGGGTGCTCGAGGGGGGGTCGGTCGAGCCCGACGGCGAGGGCACCATTCTCACCACCGCGCAGTGCCTGCTCAACCCCAACCGCAACCCGACGATGGACCGCGAGGCCATCGAGCGCGGCCTCGCGCAGTCGCTCGGCGCCGAGAAGGTGCTGTGGGTGACCGAGGGGCTGCTCAACGACCACACCGACGGCCACATCGACACGCTCGCGCGCTTCGTGCGTCCGGGGGTGGTGACCTGCATGGCGCCGCGGCGCGACGACGACCCCAACGCGGGCGTGCTCGCGCGCGTCGCCGACGAGCTCCGCGCGATGACCGACGCGAGGGGCCGCAGGCTCGAGGTGATCCCGATCCCGTCGCCGGGGCGGGTGGTCGACGACGACGGCCGGGTGATGCCCGCGAGCCACGTGAATTTCTACATCGCCAACACCACGGTCGTGGTCCCCCTCTATGGCACCGAGTGGGACGACGAGGTCGTCGCCGCGGTGGCCGAGATGTTCCCCGACCGCAGGGCCGTGGGCGTCGACGCGCGGGCCGTGCTCGCGGGCGGCGGCGCGTTTCACTGCATCACCCAGCAGGAGCCGCGATGAGCGCAGAGCGAGCCGTCACCGTCGCGGCGATTCAGTGCCCCCTGGCGGGCGCCCTCGAAGACAACGTCGCCCGCGTCGAGGCGCACGTGCGCGAGGCCGCGCGGCGGGGCGCGCAGGTGATCCTGCCGTCGGAGCTCTTCGAGGGGCCGTACTTCTGCCGCACGCAGGAGGAGCAGTTCTTCGCCTGGGCGAAGCCCGCCGACGACCACCCGACGATCGCGCGGATGCAGTCCCTCGCGAGGGAGCTGGGCGTGGTGATCCCCGTGTCGTTCTTCGAGCGCGCGGGCCACGCGTACTACAACAGCGTCGCGGTCATCGACGCCGACGGGACCAACCTCGGGGTCTACCGCAAGAGCCACATCCCCGACGGCCCTGGCTACCAGGAGAAGTACTACTTTCGCCCGGGCGACACGGGCTTCAAGGTGTGGTGCACCCGCTTCGCCACCCTCGGCGTCGGCATCTGCTGGGACCAGTGGTACCCCGAGTGCGCCCGCGCGATGATGCTCATGGGCGCCGAGGTGCTGCTCTACCCCACGGCCATCGGGTCTGAGCCCCACGACCCCTCCCTCGACACCCGCGACCCCTGGCAGCGCGCGATGATCGGGCACGCGGTGTCGAACATCGCGCCCGTGGTCGCCTCGAACCGCGTGGGGCTCGAGGAGGGGCAGCGCTTCTACGGCTCGTCGTTCATCGCCGACCACCGCGGCGACAAGGTGGCCGAGCTCGACCGCGACGAGGAGGGCGTGATCACCGCGCGCTTCGACCTCGACGCCCTCGCGCGCACCCGCGCGGCCTGGGGGTTCTTTCGCGACCGTCGCCCCGAGCTCTACCGCGCCCTCGGCACCGCCGACGGGCGCAACCCGCTGGGCTGACGTGCCCCGCGAGGTCACCCTCACCCTCCGCAAGCCCCTCGAGGACGTCATCGCCCAGGGCCACCCCTGGGTCTGGCGCGACGCGGTGGACCCCTTTCACGCCGACCCCGGCGACGTCGCCACGGTGCGCAGCCGACGCGGCGCCTTCGTCGCCCGCGGCGTCGTCGACGGCGGGCCCATCGCCGCGCGCCTCTGGACCACCCGCGACGAGAGCCTCTCCGACGACCTCTTGCGGGCCCGCGTGCGCGACGCGAGCGCCCTGCGCCGCGCGGTGATCCCCCCCGACACCGACGCGTTTCGCCTCGTGCACGGCGAGGGCGACCGCGCGCCGGGCCTCGTCTGCGACGTCTACGGCGACGTCGCCGTGCTGCGCCCCGACGGCGCCGGCGCCGACCGCTGGCGCGAGCGCTTCGCCGAGGCCCTCGCGCCCACGCTCGAGGCTCTGGGCGTGCGCTCGCTGCTCCTGCGGCGCGCCCTCGAGGGCTCGCGGCAGCGCGAGGTGAGCGCCCTCGTGGGCGCCGTGCCCGAGGCGGTGAAGCCGGTGCGAGAGCACGGGATGACCCTGCTCGTCGACCTCGCGCGCGGGCAGAAGACGGGGCTCTTTCTCGACCAGCGCGAGGCCCGCAGGCGCGTGCGATCGCTCGCCGCGGGGCGCAGGGTGCTCAACCTCTTCGGGTACACCGGCGGCTTCTCGGTGGCCGCGGGGCTCGGCGGCGCGGTGGAGGTGACCACCGTCGACCTCGCGCCCAGGGCCGTGGCCCTCGCCGACGAGACCTGGCGCGCGAACGGCCTCGACCCGGCCGCGCACCGCGGCGTGGTGTCCGATGTCGCTGCGTACCTGAGCGATCGAGCGCGCGCCGGATCGCGGTGGGACCTGGTGATCGCCGACCCGCCGAGCTACGCGCCGAAGGAGACGGCCCTCGACGACGCGCTCCGGGCCTACCGCGCGCTGCACGCGAGCGCCGTCGCGAAGGTCTCGCCGGGCGGGCTCTACCTCGCGGGGAGCTGCTCGAGCCACGTGCGCCGCGAGGCGTTCCTGCAGACGATCCGCGAGGGCTTCGCCAAGGCGCGGCGCGTCGCGCAGGCGGTGGACGTCTTCGGCGCGCCGGGGGATCACCCGGTGCTCCTGGCCTTCCCCGAGGGCGAGTACCTCAAGAACGCCGTGGTGCGCGCGCTGGCGTGACGGGCGCGCTCAGCGCGCGGCGACGCGCCGCACGACCTCGTGCAGCTCGCGCGCGTCGATCGGCTTGTCGAGCACCGCTCGCCCGGCCGCGACGTGCGCCGCCGCGGCCTCGCTGCGGCGCGCGAGGAGCATCACCACCCGCCCGCGGAGGGGCGGTCGCCGGGCCTCGATGGCCTCGGCGAGGGAGCGTCCGTCGGCGGTCGCGAGGCTCCCGTCGCAGAGCACGACGTCGAAGCCCGCGTCTTCGTCGAGGAGGCGCAGCGCGTCGGCGGCGGAGGCCGCGGTGCTCAGGGCGTACTCGCGCCCCAGGGCCAGCACCACGGCCGCGAGGGAGGCCGTCGCGGCGTCGAGGACCAGCGCCCGCGGCGGGTCGACGACGGGCGCCGCGCCGGCGACGGGGAGCAGCACCGACATCGTGGTCCCCTCGCCCTCCCGGCTCTGGACCTCCATGCGCCCCCCGTGGGCGCCGACGATGTCCGACGAGATCGAGAGGCCCAGGCCCGTGCCGTCGACGGCGCGGCGGGTGGTGAAGAACGGCTCGAAGATGCGCGCCCGCACCGAGGGGGACATGCCCACGCCGTCGTCGGTGATGTCGACCCGCGCGAAGCCCCCGTCGACCCCCGCGCGGATGCGCACCGTGTGGTGCGCGCCGTCGCGAGGGATCGCCTGCGCGGCGTTCACCAGGAGGTTGAGGAACACCTGGCACAGCCGCCCCTCGATGCCGCGCACCGACGGCAGCGGCGCGTAGCCCCGAACGATCATCGCCCGCTGGTTGACCTCGTGCGACGCGAGGTTCAGCGCGCTCTCGAGCACGGCCAGCAGGTCGACGTCCTCGGCGCGGTCGTCGTCCTGCCGGGAGAAGGTCTTGAGGTCGCGCACGATGCGCCGCACCCGCTCGAGGCCCTCGCTCACGGTGCGGAGCGAGTCGCTCACCACCGCGAGGTCGTCTGCGCTCGGCGCGCCGGCGCGGGGCCCGTCGAGCAGCGCGGTCAGCGACGCGAGCTGCAGCGTGACGTACGCGAGGGGGTTGTTGATCTCGTGCGCGACGCCCGCCGCGAGGCGCCCCACCGTCGCGACGCGGTCGGCGTGCGCCAGCTCGGCGCGGATGCGCAGCGCCTCGGTGCGGTCGCGCCCCACCGCCACCACCACGGGCTCGCCCTGGAACACCGACCTCAGCGCGAGGACCTCGGCGTGCAGCACCTCGCCGTCGGCGCGGATGAAGCGCTCGTCCTGCACCGGCACCGAGTCGAGGCCCGACTGCATCGCGCGGATGCGCGCCGCGGCGATGGGCAGGTCGTCGGGGTGGATGATCGACGCCACGGGCCGCCCCTCGAGGCGCGCGCCGTCGGTGAGGCGCAGCATCGTGTACGCCGCGGGGTTGGCGTACACGATCACGCCGTCGCGGTGGATCACGATGCCGTCGGGCATCGCCTCGATGAGCGCGCGAAAGCTCTGCTCGCTCAGCCGCAGGCGCTCGGCGGCGACGCGCTGCTCCTCGACGTCGCGGGCGACGCTGACGTAGCGGCCGTCGTCGAGCCGGCGCGTGGCGAGCTCGAACCAGCGAAAGCTCCCGTCCTTGCGCAGCAGCCGACGCGACGAGCGCACCACCTCGCCGCGGTCGACCTCGGTGAGGTCGAGCGGGCGCGACGCGAGGTCGGTCGGGGCCACGAGCTCGGGCACGCGCATCGCGAGCAGCTCGTCGTGGGTGTACCCCAGCGCGTCGCAGGCGCCGCGGTTGACCGCCACGTAGCGCAGCGAGGCGTCGGCGACGAAGAGCGCGTCGGCGGCCTCTTCAAAGAGGTCGCGGTACCCCGCCTCGGTGGCCTGCCGCCGCTCCTCCGCGCGGCGCGCGGAGATCATCGCCGCCCACACCGGCCGAGCCAGCGCCAGCCAGCGAGGGAGCGCCGGGGGCGACTCGCCGTGGCAGAACCACAGCACCGCCTCGAGCCGCGACGCGTGCGTCAGCTCGACGCGCGCCCACCCCGCGCCCGGCGGCTGGTCGGCCGTGAGCGCCTCGCGCGCCTCGACCGAGAGCGCGCCCACCTCGGCGTTGAGCCGCGTCGAGCCGTCGTCGCGGAGCTCGAGGGCGCCGCCCCGCGAGGAGCCCGTCGCGGCGCAGACCGTCTCGACCATCCACGCCCAGGGGATGCCCTCGTTGAAGCGCTCCGACGACTCGGTCACGCAGTCGGCGAGGAGCTCGGTCGAGAGGCTCAGCTCCGAGCGCGTGTTGAATTGAGGGTCGCCCAAGGATCGCTCCTGCACCGCGCGACCCCTTCGCGCGATACCCGGTCAAGGCTAGCACAGGGCGCCCTCAATCGAGGTACAACCGCGGGGCCGTGATGCCCTCGAAGCGCCTTCTGTCCACCGCCGCCGCGCTGAGCGTCTCCCTCGCGTCGGCGTCCGCATGGTCCCAGGTCGTGTGCACGTCGTGCGAGGGTTGCACCTCCGCCCTCGCCTCGCCCGACGTGGTCGTCGAGCTCGGCCGCGACATCGCCTGGAGCGGCGACGGCGCCTGCGTCACCATCCGCGGCGCGAACGCGGTCTTCGAGGGCCTCGAGCACACCATCCGCAGCCGCGCCGCGGGCCGCGGCGAGGGCGTGCGCGTCAGCGCGTCGGGCGCGGGGGTGTTCAACCTCCACGTCGTCGACGCCCTCGACGGCGTCGTGGTCGAGGGCGCCGACCGGGTCACCCTCTTTCACGACAGCCTCCGCGTGCGCGGCGCCGGCGTGCGCATCGCCCGCGCCCGGGGCGCGCGGGTGGCGCGCAACCTCATCCTCGGCGGCGCGGTGGGCGTCTCCTTCGGCTCGCTCCGCGGCGACGCCTGCGCCCCCGACGCGACCGTCACCGCCCCCGAGGCGGTGGTGCAGCGCACCACCATCGACGGCGCCGCGGTCGGGATCGCCGCCTGCGAGGCCTACCCCGTGCTCGTCGGCAACACCGTCCGCCGCGGCGGCGTGGGCGTGCTCCTCGGCGCGCCCGCCAACGGCGCCGGCGCCCACGCCGACGCGCCCTGGGACCCCTGCGTGTGTCGCCCGGAGCTCCAGGGCGTTCGGCCCACGGCGACGCTGTTCTACACCTCCGGGTGCTCCAGCTGCCAGGTCCACGAGGCGTGGATGCCCGACCTGCAGCGCGACCGCGTCGAGGTCTTCAGCCGCGACTCGAACAACCAGCACACCGAGGAGCAGCGGCGCTTCGACCGCTACGCGACGCGCTGCGCCACCGACCTCATCGACATCCTCGGCATCCCCGGCTGCGTGCCCAACTACGCCTGCGCCGCCACGGGCCGCGCGACCAAGGTGCGCAGCGGCGACCGCGACATGGAGCAGTCGGTCACGATCAGCAGCCCCGAGCAGCTCCGCGCCTTCGCCGAGGAGTGCCGCGCCGCGGGCGCCCGGGGCTTCTCGAACGACGCCCGCTGCGTGCGCGCGCAGCTGCAGGGCAACGAGATCTGCGGCAACCGGGAGGTCGACGTGCGCGCCGCGGGGACGGGCGGGCGCTTCGGCGGCGTCGGCAACCGCTGCGGTCGGGCGAGCGGCTTTCACGACGGCGCCGGCGCCTCGGGCTGCGCCGAGTCGTGCCCCGCGACGGCGCCGAGCGCGCCCACGATGCCGCCCGCCCGCGCCGAGAAGGGCTCCTTCGGCGAGACGGCGCGCCCGGCGGCGACCGCGTCGTTCACGCCGGCGGCCCCGGCGCCTTCGGCGCGCCCGGCGACCGCCGCCCCCGCGGGCCCCGCGATGGACCCCGTCGAGCCCTCGACCCCGGCGCCCTCGACCCCGCCCCCGGCGGCCGCGAGCGCGCCCCCGGCGACGCGCCCCGCCGCCCCCGCGCAGGGCGACAACGGTCCCTTCGGCTACGTGCTCACGGCCCTCGCGGCCTTCGCCGTGGCGGCCGCGCTCTTTCGCGGGCGCGGCGGTCAGCCGAAGTCGTAGCGGTCTCCCTCCCGCGCGCAGGCGATGGGCGCGGCGTCGACGTCGAGCTGGTCGGTGTAGTGAATCAGCCTCATGCGCGCCCGCAGCGGCGCGTCGAGGGCCGCGAGGCGCTCGATGGGCGTGTGCACGCCGAGGTTGGTCTCGTGCACGAAGGCGTCGGCGGCGCTCAGCCACTCGATCAGCGTGGGGTCGAAGGCCGTGTCCGCGCTGTATCCAAAGCTGCTGCGCCCCAGGGAGATACGAAGCGCCGAGGTGGGGATGTGGTGCACCGTGGGGCGCCAGGTGAGGGTGAGCCCGGCGATGGACGCGGGCTCCCCCGCGGGGGGCAGCGGGCGCACGTCGGCGTAGTCTTCGAGGCGCAGGGGGTGAAAGTCGCCGGAGGGGTCCATGAGGGTGTCCATGCCCCCGCGGAGCCGCGCGTCCCAGAGGCCCGCGAGCACCTCGGGGATGGCGTGCAGCGCGCACGGCCGCCGCGTCACGAAGCGGCGCCAGAAGAGCAGCTGCTCGAGGCCCCCCATGTGGTCGCCGTGGAGGTGGGTGATGAGCACGTGGTCGATGTCGTCGAGGCCGACGCGCTGGCCGCCGCGTTCGCCCAGGTCGCCGAGGGCGCGCGCGAGGGCGGGGGGCGCGTCGATGAGCAGGCGCTCGCCGTCGTGCTCGACGAGGAGGCACGCGTTCCAGTACTTCGCCGTGAAGGCGTCGCCGACGCCCACCACCCGCACGCTGAATCCCATGCGGGGAGTCTGCACGCGCCGCGGCGCTAGCGCATCACCCGCGCGCGGGTCACGGCCCACCGCCGCCCCGCGCGCACCACGTCGAGGACCACCGGCACGAAGCGCTCCTCGGCGCCCTTGCGCACGCGGAGGGTGAGGGTCATCGAGACGCCGTTGGGGCGGTCTTCGACGTTGCGCTGGGTGATCTCGATGACCGCGCCCGAGAGGTCCTGCGCGGCGTCGCGGAGGTACTCCTCGAGGGCGCGCTGGCCCTCGGCGCCGAAGCGCTCGGGGGCGTCGGAGCCGACGTGGATGGTGAGCGCGGCGCGGGAGAGGTCGACGTCGCGCAGCACGCGGTCGACGGTGGCGGGGGTCACGGTGCCCTCGAGGTCGGTGGCGACATCGTCGACGTCACGCTCGCCGGCGCCGCAGGCCGCGAGGAGGAGCACCAGGGTCGAGAGCACGCGCATGCGCATGGCCCGTCACTACGCACGCGCGATGCCAGCGGCGCAGGCCCGGGAAAATCGCGGGATCTCGTGGTGGGGGCGCGTCACCTGGAGTGACAATGTGTCATCGAAGGGACACGGTCGGGTGCACCGATGTCAGTGCGCGGCGGGGGCGTCGCCGCGGGGCTTCGCGTTCCAGACCCTGAGGGCCAGGATGAAGCCGACGACGGCGGCGGGGAGAATCGCCGCGGGCCACGTCCACCAATGGGCCGGGTCGTGGGAGTGGGCGCCTCGGGGGAGCACGCTCTTGAGCACCAGGGCCTCGGCGGCGGTGCCGAGGTACACGAAGCCGTCGATGATCCCCACGGCGACGCCGGTGTTCTTGCGCCCGCCGAAGTCCATGCTGGCGGTGCCCGAGAGCATCCCGTGCACGCCGATGATCGCGAGGGACATAAAGATCATGGCCCAGCCCACGGCGTCGGTGCCGAGGATGGCGAACATCCCGAGGGAGCCCGCGATCATCCCGCCGTAGAGCACGGCGGAGACGGGCCCCCGGCGGGACTGAAAGAGCCGGTCGGAGATCACCCCGGCGAGGATGCCGCCGGAGATGCCCGCGATGCAGAGCAGCATGCCCCAGTGGGCCATGACGAAGCCCGCGGAGTGGGTCTCCCGCGCGTACGACGGGTAGTACTGCATGATCGCGTTGCGGAGGTACCCCGAGCAGAACTCGATGAGCGCGATGGTGAGGATCACCGGGTTGCGGAACATCTTCGTCGCGACCTCGACGACCCCGGCGCGGGGGCCGTCGTCGGAGGCGTCGGTGGCGTCGCCGAGGTCGAAGTCGTCGTGGCCCGCGCGGGAGGGCGTGTCGCGCACGAGCACGAGGTCGAGGACGGCGAAGACGCTCAGAATCGCCGCGGGCACGAAGAACACCCAGTACACGGGCAGCGCGCGCTTGATGGCGTTGGACCAGTCGAAGGCGAAATAGATCCCGAGGGAGATCAGGATGCCGAAGATCCCGCCAAAGGTGCCGCGCTCGCGCACGTGGAACCACGGCGCGTTGAGCTTCACGATGCTCACCGCGCCGAAGGACTGGAAGTACATGTTGAGCGCGTAGAGCGCCGCGAAGGCGGGCACGAGCGCGTCGCGCTGCTCCATCGGGACCACCGCGCCGACGGTGTGCGCGGTGATGTGGGTCATGGTGAGCGCGCCCATGGCGGCGTTCGCGGCGAGGGCGCCGAGGGCGGCGATGATGATGGTGACCCTGCCCCCGAGGCGGTCGGTGAGCGGGCCGTTGATCAGGAACGAGAAGCCGTAGGTGAGGGTTCCCCAGAAGTAGATGGTGGAGAACTGCTGCTTGTCGAAGAGCAGCCCCTCGCAGGCCTTGAGGTTGTACCGGCCCATGTACAAGAACGCGTAGGTCAGCCCGACGGGCAGCCAGTTCTGCACCCGGCGCCTCAAGAACGCGGGGGAGTGACCGAGGTCGACCCGCGGCAGCCGCCGCAGGACGAGCACGATCACGACCAGAAGCATGGAGATCGGCAGCAGCTCCCGGGTCCAGTTCATGGCCGCGGAGCATCGCACGGGCGAACGCCGCAGCGGAATGGACTCCGCCGTGGGACCGGGCGACGCTCGGCGCGCCCATGGGCGTCGAGATCGAGCGAAAGTTTCTGGTGCGGTCCGAGCTGCTCCCGCGGGGTGCGCTGACCGCCGGCGCGCGCTTCGCGCAGGGATACCTCTCGCTCGAGCCCACGGTGCGCGTTCGCCTCTCCGAGCGCGAGGGCGCGGCGCCGAGGGCGTGGCTCACGGTGAAGGGCCCCGGCGCGGTCACCCGCGCGGAGTTCGAGTACGAGATCCCCGCGAGCGACGCGGCGGCGATGCTCCCGCTGTGCGTCGCCGCGCTCTCCAAGACCCGCTACCGCGTGCGCGTGGGCGCCCACACCTGGGACCTCGACCACTTTCACGAGCCCTTCGCGGGGCTGTGGCTCGCCGAGGTCGAGCTCGACCGCGCCGACGCGCCCTTCGAGCGCCCCGCGTGGCTGGGCGACGAGGTGAGCGACGACCCGCAGTACACCAACGCGGCGATCGCCCTCGCGGGCTACCGCAAGGGCTGAAGCGCGGGCGCGGGGCGCATCAAGCCAGGTTGGGCGTGGTGAACTGCCACGCGGGGCGCTCGACCTCGTCGAGCTTCGCGGTGAAATCGCAGGCCATGTACTCGTCGTCGTCGTAGCCGCCGGGGCAGGTGTACCCCGACGACCCCGCGCGGAGCCGTCCGATGAAGCACTTGGGACAGCGCGGGAGGCTCCCGTGCTCCACGCGGTCGAGCACCCGCGCGACGAGCTCGGTCTTGCTCCCGGTGACCACCTGGTCGTTGAGCCGCAGCATCGCCTTGAGCGCGTCGACGCTCTTGCCCTGGATGTGGGTCAAACGCTGCTGGTGCAGCACAGGGTCGATGGCGGAGGGAGCGGTCGTCGTCGCGGGGACCTGCGTCACAGGAGCCTGCGCCGCAGGGGCTTGCGTCACGACAGGGGGCGCGGCCTTCTTCGGCGCGGCGACCTTCTTCGGCGCGGCGACCTTCTTCGGCGCGGCGACCTTCTTCGGCGCGGCGACCTTCTTCGGCGCGGCGACCTTCTTCGCGGTCGTCTTCTTCGGCGCGGCCTTCTTCGGCGCGGCCTTCTTCGGCGCGGCCTTCTTCGGCGCGGCGACCTTCTTCGGCGCGGCGACCTTCTTCGCGGTCGTCTTCTTCGGCGCGGTCGCCTTCTTCGGCGCGGCCTTCTTCGCGGTCGCCTTCTTCGCGGTCGCCTTCTTCGCGGTCGCCTTCTTCGGCGCGGCCTTCTTCGGCGCGGCCTTCTTCGCGGTCGCCTTCTTCGCGGTCGCCTTCTTCGCGGTCGCCTTCTTCGCGGTCGCCTTCTTCGCGGTCGCCTTCTTCGCGGTCGCCTTCTTCGCGGTCGCCTTCTTCGCGGTCGTCTTCTTCGGTGAAGCCATCACGTCCCTCCTGCGAGGGACGCGAGTCTCACACCGCTTCGGCGCCGCCGTCGAGCAGAAGCCGCACGCGCGCAGGGGCCCGCGCTCAGCGGAGGATGGGGAGACGCTTCGGCGCGGTGGCCGGGGCGGCGCCGCCGTGGGCCTCGAAGAGCGACGCGGTCACCCGGTCGGCGAGGCGCTCGGCGATCTCGCGAAACGCCTTCGCCGCAGGCGAATTCGGCTGCGCCTGGACCACCGGCGTCCCGTTGTCTCCCCACTCGCGCACCAGCGAATCGATGGGCACCTGACCGAGGAGCGGGGCCTTCGCGAACTCGGCGATGCGCGCGCCGCCCCCGCGGCCGAAGATCTCGTGCTTCACCCCGGCGCTGTCGATGAAGTAGCTCATGTTCTCGACGACGCCGAGGATGTCGACGTTCATCTTCTGGCACATGCTCACGGACTTGTAGACGTCCATCAGGGCGACGTCCTGCGGGGTGGTCACGATCACCGCGCCCGTGAGCTTGAGGCGCTGAAACAAGGTCAGCGCGACGTCGCCCGTGCCCGGCGGGAGGTCCATGATGAGGTAGTCGAGGGGGCCCCAGGCGACGTCCTTCAAGAACTGCTGCAGCGCGCCCTGGATCATCGGCCCGCGCCACACCACCGCGGTCTTCGGGTCTTCGAGCAGAAAGCCGATCGACATGATCTTCATGCCGAAGCGCTCGAGGGCGTCGATGTTCTTGCCGTCGCGAGAGATCGGCCGGCCCATGATCCCCAGCATCGTCGGCACGCTCGGGCCGTAGATGTCGGCGTCGAGGAGGCCCACCCGCGCGCCCGAGCGCTGCAGCGCCAGCGCCAGGTTCGCCGCCACCGTGCTCTTGCCCACGCCCCCTTTGCCCGACATCACCGGGATGACGTTCTTCACCTCGGGGCACGGGTCATCGCCCGACACCTGCCGCGTGCGCACCGCGGCGCCGAAGGCGATGTCGAGGGACTTCACCCCCGCGCCCTCCGCCGCGGCCTTGAGGTCGGCGAGGATCTTCTCCCGCGCGCTCGTCGCGGGAGAGAGCAGGTCGACCGTCGCGCTCGCCCGGTCGCCCTGCACCTGAACGTCGCGCACCGCGCGGAGATCCCCGAGGGATTTGCCCACCACGGGGTCAACCACCGCGCTCAAGGCCGCCATCACCGTCTCTTGTGTCAGGGACATCGCTCGCACCGCTCCGGTTAGGGCTGCGTTGCCTAGAGTGTGCCTCCCCGCCCGTCAAGGGTCATCGAGCCCGAGCCCCCAGGTCTCGCCGGCCGCGGCCCCGCCAACCCTCGTTGCGAAGCTGCGCGCGAGGATGCTACCAGCGCAGCGCCATGGAGCGCTCCGACGACGTCGCCCCCCCCGCAACCCCGGCGCGCCCCGACGTTCGCCGCACCGCGCTCTGGATCTACCTCGCCTGCGTGCTCGTCTACGCCCTGGTGATGGGCGCCGCAAGGCTTCGATTTCACTCAGAGAACAACCACTTCAGCTACCTCGCCGACGCCTACCTCCACGGCACGCTCTCGGTGCGCTGCGACCCCGCGCTGACCCACGGCGCGACGTGTCCGCCGGGGGGCGGCGGCAACGACTGGGCGCGGTACCACGGGCGCTGGTTCGTGGCCTTCCCGTCGTTCCCCGCGGTGCTGTACATGCCCGCGGTGGCGCTGTTCGGGCGAAACTTCGCCAACGGCCCCCTCGACGCGCTGCTCGCGGGGATCGCTCCCGCCCTGCTCTACGTCTTTCTCGAGCGCCTCGCGCGCAAGGGGTACTCCTCGCGGAGCTGGAAGGAGAACGTCGGGCTCTCGCTCCTCTTCGCCTTCGGCACGGTCTATTTCTACACGGCGGTGCAGTGCTCGGTGTGGTTCGTCGCCCACGTCGTGGGCTGCGGCCTCGGCGCGGGCTTTCTCCTCGCGGCGTTTGAGTGCGAGCGCCCCGCCCTCGCCGGCGCGCTCCTCGGGCTCTCGTTTCACTCCCGCACCTCGACGATCTTCAGCGCGTTCTTCTTCGGCCTCGAGGCCCTGCGCGTGCACCGCCTCGCCGAGCAGCCCGCGGTGGCCGACGACGCGTCCGCCGCGACCCGCTTCATCGCCTACCTCCGCGGCGTCGACTGGCGCCCCGCCGTGATGAAGGTGCTGCGCTTCTCGGCGCCGCTCCTCGCCCTCATCGGCGTGTACATGCTGCTGAACAAGCTGCGCTTCGACGACTGGCGCGACCCTGGGTACCAGTACCTGCAGATCCGCTGGCAGGCGCGCATCCAGCGCTGGGGGCTGTTCAACTACCACTACCTCTCGCGCAACCTCGCCGTGGTGCTGGCGCTCCTGCCCTGGGCCACCCGCGCCGCGCCCTTCGTGCAGATCTCGCGGCACGGCCTCGCGCTGTGGTTCACCACGCCGCACTACCTCGAGCTGCTGCGCCCCGCGCGCACGCACACGGCGGTGTGGTCCTTCGGGGTGACCGCGGCGATCATCGCGACGGTCGACCTGCTCTACCAGAACAGCGGGTGGGTGCAGTTCGGCTACCGCTTCAGCAACGACTACGCGCTCTTCCTCGTCGCGATCCTCGCCATCACCGGGCGCCGCATCGGCAAGGCCTGGATCGCCGTGCTCGCCCTCGCCGTCGGGATCAACCTCTTCGGCGCGATCACCTTCGAGCGCGGCGGCGCGATCTACCAGGGCGACAACGACAGCAACGGGATGTTCCAGGCCGACTGATCACCCGCCGCGTCGCCGCGCGTCGAGGTCTTCGAGGGGGCGCATGCGCGTCGGGTCAGGCCGCTCGGGGCCGTTCGTCGCGACCACGACCTCGCCGTCGGTCCAGTAACGCTCGAAGCCCGCGGGGGCGCCGCGGAGCACCGTCTCCGTCGAGGCGTCGTAGAGGTCGACCTCGTCGCGCACCGCGTTCACCGCGCGCCGGTGCGACTCGTCGATCGAGCCCTGCTGCGCGCGCCACCCGCGCATCTGCGCGTCACCCGCCGCGGCGAAGCCCTCAGCGCTGATCGCCGCGCGCTGCGCGTGGGCGCGAATCGCCTCCATCCCGCTCTGCCCCTGCATCCTGAGGATCTCGCCGTTCGTGCGGATGCTCTCCATCGTCGCCTGATGCTGCGCGTTCTGGAGCTGCGCCTGGCCCTGCTGCCACGCCGGGTCGGCGCGGTTCGAGCGGGCGATGTGCACCATCGTCGCGAGGGCGTGGTCCCACGACGCGGCGGGCGCCATCATCGCGGTGATCCAGGGCGACCACACGAGGCCCGCGGGGCCGTGCATGCGCAGCGTGAGCACGTCGACGCGACCGCAGAGGCCCGCGTCGGGGCAGCGCACCTCGACGCCCGCGAGCTCGGCGCCCATGCGGAGCATCGCGTCGACGCGCGCCCGCGCGTCGGGCCGCGGGTCGTCGGCCATGAGCTCCGCGGCGCTCTTGCGCGCGGTGACCACGAGCGCTCGCGCGCCGCGCTCGCTCGCGAAGGCGCGGGCGTACTCCTCGGCGAAGGCCACCGCGGGCACATACGGGCGAGGCACCGCGCCGGGGAAGGGAAAGCCCATGAAGCCGAAGGGGAGCTCGAGGAAGGTCTGCGGCCACCGGGGGTCGACCACGCGGAGCTCGGCGCCGCCGCCGGGGCTCTGCACCCGGTACCAGGGCTTCGCGTCGCTGCCGAAGCGCAAGACCCCAGCCTGGGCGATCCACCCCTCGGGGACCTCGATGGTGAAGGCCCCCTCAGAGGGCTCGCGGAAGCGTCGCGCCTGGTTCGTCACAGGGGAGTTCTACGTCACCGGGGCGTTGAGTTCTCGTCGCGGTACATGCGGTCGAGGCGCGCCTCGGGGGCGCCGCGGTCGAGGAGCAGCAGCGCGAGGTAGAAGCCCCACTCCGCGGGCTTCATCGCGAGGTACATCAGGTCGGCGCTCCAGCGGCTCTTGAGGTGCCGCGAGACGGGGTATCCCAGGGCGTCGTACACCCGCCGCGCGAGGCGGGCGAAGCGCGGCCAGCGCTCGCGCAGGAGGTCCTCGAAGGCGTTGGCCGTCGCGAGCTGGCGGTTGACCACGATGGGGTGCCCGTTGCGCACGCCCATGCGCTCCGGACCCACCAGCCACGGGTGCCCCTGCGCCGCCACCGTGCAGAGGTAGTGACAGTCTGCCGCGGGCTCGACGACGCGAGTGAGCTGCGAGAGCGGGCCCGCGCAGGTCTCGGTGAAGGTCCGGGCGATGCCGCCGTGGCCGCCCCAGAGCGCGCGCTGCACGAGCTCCTGCGCGGCGAGCAGCGCGGGGGTGAGCGCGAGCGACTTGAGCAGCAGCGGCTTGTGCACCCTCGGGGTGACCTCGACGGGCGCGAGGGGCCCCGCGCGGTACGCGTCGGAGAGCGCCTCGGGGGGCGACGCGCTGGCAAGCTCGGCGCCGCGACGCCGCAGGCGCTGCAGGGCCTCGCGGTAGAGAAACACGAGGGCCAGGGGCGGTCCGACGGCGGCCCAGCCCAGAACGGGGATGACGATCCCGCCGGGGATGAGCTTGATGAACTGGAACGTCAGCGTCGCGTGCAGCCCCGCCCCCGCGAGCATCGACGCGATCACCGCGACCTCGGCGCGGGCTGGGAGCGCCTCGGGACGCCGGCGAGACACCCGCCACCCCACCGCGGCCACGACGTGGAGCAGCAGCAGCCCCCACCCCTCCGGCATGTGCAGCGGTCGGGGCACCCCGCTCGCGCCGCAGGAGTTCACGACGCACGAGGGCTCCATCATCGTCTGCGCGAGGAGCAGCCCGTGCAGCGGCATGACCACGAAGACCGAGGTCGCGATGAGGGCCTTCGCGAGCCGCGGGCCGCGCCGGCTCGTGTGCGACGCGAGCCAGATCGCTCCGTAGAGCGCGGCCGCGACCACCACCGCCACGAGCGCGAAGGAGAGCGACCCGAGGGCGACCACGAGCGGGAGGGCCAGCGGCGAGAGCAGGAGGGTCGCGGCGAAGGCCAGCGCGAGGTCGGCGAAGGTGATGGGGCGGTTGGGGGTGTCCATGGCGCGATCTGGGAGCCTACACCTCGCGGAGATCGCTTTCCGTCGCCAGCGCCTCGGCGGGCGAGAGACGGCCGCGAACGGTCCCCTCGCGAGGGTGAGGGGCGCGGGCGTGGGATGCGCGCGCCCTCCCCTCGCGGCGCGGTCTGCGCGATGATGCGGCGATGTCACACCGAGGATACGCCTGCGCCGCCGTCGTCTGCGCGCTCTGCGCCTGCGCGAGCGCCCCCGCCGCCACGCCCGACGCGGGGCGCGCCGCGCGCTCGAACGTCCAGCACGTGATCGTGATCTCGCAGGAGAACCACTCCTTCGACAATTACTTCGGGCGCTACTGCACGGCGCCGGCAGGCTCGAACCCCGCCTGCACCGACGGCCCGGCGTGCTGCGAGGCCGCCCCCGCGACCGAGCCCTCGGGCGCGTCGCCCACGGCGCTCGACGACGCGGCGAACGCCGCCTACGACCCCAACCACTCGGCCAACTGCGAGAACGACGAGATGAACGGCGGGCGCATGGATCGCTTCGTCACCGGCGCCTCGTGCAGCGATCCGCGCAACTGGGCCATCGCGCCCGAGCCCCTGGTCGCGCCGTACCACGCCTTCGCGCGGGAGGGCGCCCTCGCCGACCGGTACTTTCAGGCCGAGAGCGGGAGCACCTCGGCCAACGACATGCACTTCGCCGTGGCCCGGCACGTGTTCACCGACAACACCGTCGCGCCCATGGCGGTCGGCGCGGCGTGCAACAGCCTCTCGCCGCAGATGCACTACGCGTCGCAGCGCACCGTCGCCGACCTCGTGCTCGACGCGGGCTTCACCTTCGCGAACTACATCGAGGGCTACGCCGAGGCGACCGCCGCCGCGCCGGGCTGCGCGCAGGCGCGCGAAGACTGCCCCGCGCGCATGGACACCTACCCCTGCACCTACGACTCCAGCGACATCCCGTTTCAGTACTACCCCCGCTTCACCGACAACCCGACGTACATGCGCGATTTCGCGCAGCTCCAGCGCGACCTCGACGGCGGCTCCCTGCCCCACGTCGTGTTCATCAAGTCGCTCGGGTATCACACGGAGCACCCCGGCGCGCGCACGCGCATCTCCGACGGCGTGGCGTGGGTGCAGGCGGTGGTGCGGGCGATTCGCGCGTCGCGCTACGGGGCGCGCTCGCTCATCCTGCTGACCTACGACGAGGGCGGCGGGTACTACGACCACGTCGCGCCGCCCGCGGCGAGCGCGGTCGACATGCAGCCGTACGGCGTGCGTATTCCGACGATCGCGCTCGGGCCCTTCGCGCGGCGCAACACGGTCTCGCACGTGCCGATGGAGCACGCGTCGATCGTGAAGTTCATCGAGTGGAACTACACCGGAATGACCGGCCAGCTCGGCGCCCGCGACGCGACGGCGAACAACCTCGGGAGCCTCCTCGACCCCGCGGCCACCGGCGTCGCCGTGCCCGAGCGCTGACCCCTTTCTTGCCCGCGCGGGGAAGATGCTCTCTACCCTCACGCACCATGGCCACACGCGCGACGAAGCAGGACGCGACCCCGCGGCCCTTCACGGGCTTCGCAGACACCTCGAGGTCCTTCTTCAAGGCCCTCGACGAGCACCAGGACCGCGACTGGTACAACGCCCACAAGGCCGAGTTCGAGGCCGGTTGGAGCGGGCCCATGGCCTCGCTGCTCACGGAGGTTCGCGGGCGCCTCGCGGACGCGTACAAGGGCGTGACCCTGCGCGAGCCGAAGGTGTTTCGCCTGCAGCGCGACGTGCGCTTCTCCCTCGACCGCACGCCGTACAAGACGAACGTGTCGGGCGTGCTGTCGGTGAAGGGGCCGGGCACGGCGACGGACAGTCCCGCGGCGGTGTACCTCCAGCTCGGCCTGGAGAACTTCGGCGGCGCGGGGCTCTACGGGATGCAGGGCGAGACCCTGGAGCGCTACCGCGCCGCGGTGCTCGACGCGCGCAGCGGCGCGGCCCTCGCGAAGATCACCGACGCCCTCGAGGCGCAGGGCTACACCCTCGGCGCGATGGAGACCCTCAAGACCGCCCCCCGCGGGGTCGACAAGGATCATCCGCGGATTCATCTCCTGAAGCGCAAGGGGCTGGTGGCGATGTTCCCTGAGTTGCCGGTCGAGACGATCACCGAGACGTCGTTCGCGGACTGGGTCACCGAGCGCGCCGTCGAGGCCGCGCCGCTCGTGCGGTGGCTTGAGAAGCACGCCTGAGCGAGCGACGCGCCGATCGCGACACCGGGAGTTCGGAGTCGGCGCGGCACCCCCTCGATTGACATCGGGACCCCGATGCTCGACCCATCCCGCTCGTGTGGTCACGAAGCGCCTTCGCCGTGTTTCTCTGCGTCTTCGGCTGCGCGCAGGCGGCCCTCGCGCAGCCCACGCCCGAGCCGACGGCGTTGGGGAGATCGCTCCCCCCGCCTGCGCGACCGACGGCGCTGCGCGCGGGGCTCTACCTCCTCGCGCTGACGCGGCTGAGCCCGCCGAACGAGGCGTTTCCAACCTTTCACGCCGAGCTCGGGCTCGACGCGCGCTGGCATGACCCGAGGCTCGCCTGGCGCGACGACTCGGGTGAGAGCGAGCGGACCTACCTGGGCGCCCAGGTCGACGCCCTCGCGCAACGAATCTGGTGGCCCGAGCTGGAGCTCGAGAACCTCGAGGGCGCCCGGCAGGTCGAGAGCCGCGAGCTGACGATCGCGCGCGACGGCTCCGTGGAGTACATCGAGCGCTTCGGCGCGACCTTCTCGACCCGCGTCGACCTGCGACGCTTCCCCTTCGATCAACAGACGCTGCAGGTCCACCTGGAGTCGCTCCCGTGGAACGAGGACAGCCTCCGCCTGCTGCCCCTCGACGAGCGCAGCGGCTTCGAGCCCGCGCAGTCCTCAACGGAGTGGCGGGTGCTCCGTGCGCGGGAGCGCGTCGCGTCTCGACGGGAGATCCGCTCAGACACCCGCTTCTCGCGCTTGTCTCTTGAGATCACCGTGCAGCGGCTGCCGTGGTTCTACCTCTGGAAGATCGCGCTCCCGCTGCTGCTCGTGGTGGCCATGGGGTGGTCCTCGTTCTGGATGACCGGCGAAGGCGCCCCGACGCGGCTCCAGCGCGCGTTCATCGCGACCCTCAGCGTGGTGGCCTTTCACCAGGTGGTCTCGCAGAACCTCCCGCGCATCGCCTACCTCACCTTTCTCGACGGCGTGGTGTACCTGGCCTTCGGCTCGGCGGGGCTCACGGTCGTGCAGATCATCGTGACGCACCACCTCGGCGCCGAGCGCGCCGCGCGCCTCGACCGCGCGTGTCGGGTGGGGTTTCCGCTGGCCTTCGCGGCGATCCTCGTGGGGCTCTGGGTGTTCTTTCACCGCTGAGCGGCCGCAGGGAGCGGCGGGGGAGCGCGGAGCGGCGATCGGCTCGGGAGGCGCGGACGACTCCGCTACGCTGGCGCCATGGACGGCGTGAAGACTGGCGTGACGGAGGGCAGCGGGGTCGACGAGCAAGGCGTTGATCGCGAGCAGATCCGCGCGCTTCTCCGCCGCCCGCCGGAGCAGCGCCTCGCCGCCCTGCAGGCGATGGTGGACTTCATCGCCGAGGCGCGCCGTGGCCGACGAAGCACCGCGCTTCGCTAAGCTCGTCGCGCGCCTCGCGGAGTATCGACACGACCCGCGTAAGTGGACGCCGGGGGGCGGCAACGCGACGGGATGACCGGACTGATCGTGCTGGCTGACCGAGGGGTCACCGCAGGGCGAGCGCATCAATTCCTCATTGGATTCAATGGATTTGTCGCAGGCGGAGAGGCTGCCCCCTTCGCTCGCCGGGCGCTCCCTGCGGTCGCTGGCTCGCTGAAGTGGGAGCCTGAACCTGGGCGCCCCCGCCGGGGCGGGGGCTGACCGGGCGATCGTCGCGCGCGTGCCGCGCACGACGGTGGGGTGATCGATCTTCGCGATGGAACTGCGGCGGCAGCTCACGGCGGAACATCCCGCGAACCCTTCACACACCGTCGGGTGTGGAACACACCCGGCGTGCGCCCGGTCAGCCCCCGCCCCGGCGGGGGCGCCCAGGTTCAGGCTCCCACTTCAGCGAGCCAGCGACCGCAGGGAGCGCCCGGTGAGCGAAGGGGGCAGCTGAAAGCGGTGAGCACTGTTTCCATTGAAACCAATGAGGAATTGATGCGCTCGCCCTGGGGGTCACCGTCTGCCCGGGCCTCTTCGGGCGCGCTTACGGCCGCGGTCCCACGGCCGATCCGCTTGAGAGCCTCGCGACCTCAGCCGTCCCGCGTCCCTCCCCGCAGCACCGTGATCGTCGCGCCCGCGCCGCCGACCTCGTCGAGGGCGAAGGTCTCCCTCGCGCCCCCTTCGCTCGCGAAGGCCACCAGCGCGTGCATGTGCGCGAGCCCCTTCGACGCCTCGGGGTGCGTGAGCACGTCGAACGACGGCTCCAACAGCGGCCTCGGGAGAAACACCACGCACTTCGCCCGCGCCCGGCTCACCGACACGTTCAGCCGCGGGAGCGAGTAGATGAAGCCCGCCTCCTGCAGCGCCGTCTCGGGGTCGCTCACGCCGTAGCTCACCAGCACCGCCTGCGCCTCCTGCCCCTGCATCTTGTCCACCGTGTCGACGAAGGGGCGGTAGGTCCACGCGCGCCGCGCCGCGAGCTCAGTGCGAATCGCGCGAATCTGCGCGTGGTGCGGGCTCACCACGAAGAGCCCGCGCTTCCAGAACGACGCGTCGTCGGCGAAGGCACCCGCGCTCACGGCGTCGCCCATGCGCGCCCGAAGCGCGTCGGCGAGGGCGGCCACTAGCGCGGCCTCCACCCGGTTCTCCGTCGCCGCGCGCACGCCGTCGCTCACGCAGAGCACCAGCGGGTGATCGGGCGAGAGCACGCACTCGACCAGCCGCTCGAGCTCCGTCTCGGGCGCGCGCGTCGGCGGCGCGAGGGCGAGGCGCTGCGCGGCGATCTCCGCGGTCGCGGGGCGATACGCGGGGGAGTACAGCGTGTCGGCCGAGAAGCGCGAGAGCGTGGCGTTCATGCGCCAGTTCTCCGCGAGCTGCGTGGTGTAGGGGCGAGCAGGGTCCTGCCGCGCGCGGAGCCACGCGAAGACCGAGTCGTGAATTCCAGGGAGCCCGTCGTCGGGCGCGGGGTACCTGCCCTTGAGAATGGGCGGGAGCTGCAGGTCGTCGCCCGCGAGCACGAGCCTCCCGCCCGGCGCGAGGGCGACGGTGGCCATGGCGAGCTCGCCGAACTTCATCTGCGACGCCTCGTCGATGATCAGCACGTCGAAGGCGTCGGCGCCGGCGTCCATGACCTTGCGAAGCCCGTGCACCGTCGCGCCCAGCACCACCTGGAGCCCGTTGAGCTCGAGGACGTGCTCGCGGTCGATGGTGTCGAGAGACTCTCCCTTCGGCGTCTTCGTGGCGTCGAACTTGAACACGTCGAGGCCGGGCGCCTCGGGGTCGCTGTCGAGCGCGCGCACGAGGCCCGCGAGCACGTTCTCGATGGCCGCGTGGGTGAAGGCCGCGACGGCGACGCGCAGGGTCGCGCCCGTCGACGCGTAGGCCCGCGCCAGGCGGGAGATGGCCTCGACGAGAAAGTGCGTCTTGCCGGTGCCGGGAGGCCCCCACACGAGGGAGAGGCGGTGCGCGAAGAGGTGCGCGAGGGCCCGCGACTGGCTCGGCGTGAGGCCGGGTCGGGCCTCTTCGCGCGCGGCGGCGCGCGCGAACGCTCGCGAGCGCAGGATCGCGTCGGCGAAGGCCCGCGGGTCTCGCAGCAGGGCGAGAAAGTCGGCGTCGTCGTCGGCGTCGATGTCCCTCACCCGCGCCACGATGCGGTCGGAGATGAAGTCGGTCACCCTCCGCGCCAGCGCGAAGCGCGCGCCCCGCGAGACCGTCACGCCGCCGCTGTTGGGCCCGCCGCGCTCGAGCACGAGCTCGGTCACCAGCCCGCTCCGGGGATCGACGGTCTTGTCGACCACGCGCGCGATCTGCACGTCCTTCGTCGAGTAGAGCTGCTTGCGGCGGGCGTAGTCGTCGTAGGCCATCTGCGCGCGCTCGCCCTCTTCGGTGTCGGGGGTGAGCAGTCGGTCCCAGAACCCGTCGAGGTCGACGAGGCTGTCGTCGAGGGCGATCCCCACGCGCCAGCGGTCGCCGCCGAGGTGCTCCAGCGGGATGCGCGAGCCGTCGCGCTCTCGCTCACCCCGCGGGCGCGTGCGCGAGCCGCGAGACTCGAGCGCGCTGACCAGGGCCTCGTAGCGGGTCACGAAGGCGACGCGGGAGAGCTCGACGTGACGGAGGTCGAGCCGCCCAGGGAGGGAGAACTTCGGGGGCCAGGCGAAGAGCCGGTCTTTGATCGCGTGGCGCAGGCCCTCGACGACGTTGCCCGCGGCCCAGAGCCGCGCCCTGAGCCGCCGCTCGACCCAGGTCGTGGCGTCGGCGTCGACGCCGTTCCACGCCAGAAAGACCGCGTCGCTCTTGAGCGCGTTGGAGAGCACGAAGTCGAAGAGCCCGTCGCGCTCGTACGAGAACTCGTAGTCGGGGTTGGGCAGCGCGCGGGCGACCTCGGCCAGGTGAAACGCCACCGGCGCGGGCAGCGCCACGAGCTCTCGCAGCACGCTCGTGAGCACCACCACGGGGAACGGGACCTCCGCTCCCGGGTGCTCGTCGGCCTGCAGCACCCCCTCGTTCTGAAAGTGAAAGAGCAGCTCCAGCGCCTGGGTCTCGGTCGCCGGGTCGCGCAGCGCCTCGAAGAGCAGGTCGTGGAGGTTGGACTCTTCGTAGGTGTCGTAGACGTAGGTCTGCAGGGTCTTCTGCTTCGCCCACGGGCTCTTCGCGTTGGCCTGGTGCACCACCAGCAGCTCCTCGTGCAGCGCGAGCACGAAGTCTCTCCGCACCCGCGCGCAGTCGTCGGGGCTCCGGGCGACGAAGACCTCCGTGCGCGAGCCGGTGCCGTAGAGGTCCTTGGCCTTGGCGCGGGAGAATCCGGCGGCGTAGGCGCGGCCCGCGAGGGGCTCGGTCTGCACCGTCACCACGAGCTTCACGTGCTCGAACACCGGCACGCGAATCGACGAGCCCCCGTGCGGGATCACCCTGTCGCTCACGATCGCGTCGACCGCGTTGAGCAGACGGTCGCGGCGCCCTCGGAGCGAGCCGCAGTCGTCGAGGGTCTTTCCGTAGGGGTCGTCTTCGAGCCGCGCCGACAGCTCGTCGAGGGTGTTCACCGGCGCGAGCTCTGCCCGCGCCTCGCGCAGGTGCACCCGGCCGCCCACGGAGAGGTACGGCAGCAGCGAGACCGAGCGCGTGCGGTCGGCCTCCTCGCGGCAGTGGTCGTAGTACTCGCACCACTCGCAGCGAAAGAAGAGGTGCCAGGCCGCGTCTCCTGGGGGCGAGGCGAGCACCGCGGGCACGCGGTCGCGGAGAAAGTCTTCGACCACGCCGCGGGTGAGCGCGAGGGCCACGGGCTCGGGCTCGGGGCGCTCAAAGAGCCAGATCGCGGCCTCGTCGAGGTCGACCTGCAGCGCGATCCCCCAGCGCGCCAGGGCCTCGCGCAGGATCAGCGCGTAGAGCGTGACCTGCACCCGGTGGCTGGCCTTGAGCGCGTCGCTGGCCTTCACGTCGATCACCCGCACGCGCGCGACGCCGTCGTCGCCCTCGACGCACGCGAGCAGGTCGGGTCGGCAGGGCGCGAAGCCCACCAGCGCCGGGTCGAGCCCGTAGCGCGCGAGGAACGACGGCGGCGCCGCCAGGGTGGGCTGGTAGAGGTACTCGCCTGGGCGGAGGGCGCGGAGGGCCTCGCGGGTCTCGTCGTCGTCGAGCACGCGGTCTCGCAGGGGGCCCGAGCCCGCGCCCAGGCGCACGCGCCCGCGGAGGTGCTCCGAGACCACCGTCTCTTCCCACCGGTAGCCCCCCTCGAGGATCGCCGCGGTGATCGGGCTCGCCTCCCTGGCCGCGGCGGGCACGCCCTCGGCCGCGGCGCGGGACTTCGGGGTCGCGTGAAAGCGCAGGTGGCGCTCGCACTCGTGAAAGAAGAAGCGCGCGACGCGCGAAGGGCTCAAGAAGAATTTCGGCACCGACACCCCCTGCGGCCCAACGCCCCAACGCGCTGCGCATCGACGCTCCGTAGCTCGCGCAGGCACAGCTAGACCGATCGAACGCGCCCCGCAAGCGAGCGCGCGCGCAGAGCGCCCACGGCGTGACGCCGCGCATACGCGACGACCTCGCCGACAGGCCCCTCGGTCGCGAGGCGAGGCGCGCTCCGGGCCAGCGCTGGCCTCAACCCTTCCGATCCCCTGTGGAGAGGAACTAGCGCCGCGCGGGGCGCCTGCTCCGCAGGGCCTCGTCGATGCGCTGGGTGAACTCCTCCAGGGGGCGCGCGCCGGCGAGGTAGCGACCGTTGATGAAGAACGCCGGCGTGCCGATGCGCGCGCCGGCGGCGGCGACGGCGGCGATGTCGTCTCGGATCACGCCCTCGTGCACGCGCCCGTCGAGGGCCGCGCGAAACCGCGGGAGGTTCAGGCCCGCCTGCGCGGCGTAGCGCTCGAGGTCGTCGCGCTCGAGCCCTCCGGCGCGCGCGAAGAGCAGGTCGCGGTAGCGCGCGAAGCCCTGCGCGCCGCGCTGCACGAAGGCCTCGTGCGCGGCCTCCGCGGCCAGGGCCGCGTGGGGGTGAAACGCCAGCGGATAGTTGCGCCACACGAAGCGCACGCGCCCGCGGTAGCGCCGCTGGAGCGCCGCGATCGTCGGCGCCACGCGGGCGCAGAAGGGGCACTCGAAGTCGGTGAAGTGCTCGATCACCACCGGCGCGCGCGCGGGGCCGAAGCTCGGCGCGCGGCGCGCGGGTCGCAGCGCGTAGACCCGACCGGGGTCGTCGGGCGACGGCGCGTTCACCCGGCGCACGTCGGCGTCGGCGAGGGCCATCATGGCGTCGTAGCGCCCCTCGTCTCCGACGCCGGGGTGGGCGCGGGAGTACGCCTGCGCCCGCGCCTCGGCCGCTTCGATCGCGGTCACGAAGGCCGCCTCGGGCTGCGCCCCGGTGAGGCGCGCGCCGTTGATGAAGAAGCTCGGCGTGCCGCGCGCCTCGAGGCGCTCGGCCAGGCGCATGTCGGCCTCGACGAGCGCGGCGTGGGAGCGCTGGTCGAGGGCCGCGCGGAGCCGCCCGACGTCGGCGCCCGCGTCGAGGGCGTAGCGCTCGAGGTCGTCGCGCGAGAGGGCGTCGCGGTTCGCGAGGGCCACGCCCAAGAAGCGCCAGAACGCCTCGTCGCCGCGCTGCGCCCGCACCTCGGCCGCGGCCTCGGCGGCCTCGCGGGCGCGGTCGTGAAAGGTCAGCGGGTTGTGTCGCCACGCCACCCGCAGGCGGTCGCCGTAGCGCTGGCGCAGCGACTCGACGGTCGCCCAGGCGCGCGTGGTGAAGGGGCACTGCAGGTCGCCGAACATCACCATCGTGACCGCGGCGCTTGACGCGCCCTGCGTCGGCGCGCCCTCGACGGGCACCCGGAGCACCTGCTCCGGGTCGGGGATCTGCCGCGGCGCGGCGCGCGTTGGCGGAGGAGCGGGCGGCGACGGGGAGGGCACCGGGTCGGCGACCATGGCGGCGTAGACCCCCCGGCGGGGCCGCATCGCGCGGGCGCGGAGCAGCACCGAGTCGATCACCCCGGCGAGGGTCTCGACGGGGACCGCGCCGACGACCCGCGTGCCGTTGACGAACATCGACGGCGTGCCGCGCGCCTCGAGGGTCGCGGCGAGGCGCATGTCGGCGTCGACCGCCGGGGCGTGGGTGTGGCGCTCGAGGGCGGCGCGCACGCGCCGGGGGTCCACGCCGACGCGCTCGACCGCGGCGTCGATGGCCTCGTCGTCGAGGCGCCCGTTCACCTCGAAGAGCGCGTCGTGGAGGCGCCAGAAGGCGTCGGCGCCCGCGAGGGCGTAGACCGCCTGCGCGGCCTCGGCGGCGGGCCGCGCCGCGCGGTGAAAGGGCAGCGGGTTGTGCTTGAACACCACGCGGAGGTCGTCGCCGTAGCGCGCGCGCACGGCGGCGAGGGTCGGGAGCAGCCGCGCGCAGAAGGGGCATTGAAAGTCACTGAACACGACGACGGTCACGAGCGCGTCCTCGCGGCCGAGGCTGGGCGAGTCGCCCACGGGGATGCGGGGCGAGTCGCGCATCGCGGCCGCGGCGGCGGGCTGTGCGTGCGCCGCGCCCGCGGCGAGAGAGGACCACCCCAGGGCGAGTGCCAGCGCCGTCGCGCGCGTTCGTGAGCTCCACATGGTGCGGTGAGGGTAGCAGGGCCCCTCGCCGCGGTCGGGCTCCCTCGCGCCGACGCCGCGTGATAGTCCCCCCGAATGCCTCCCACCGAGGACCTCGCCGCCCTCGCCTCGCTGCTCCGCGGACGTCGCCTCGCGGTGCTCACCGGCGCCGGCGTGAGCACGGCGTCGGGGATCCCCGACTACCGCGGCCCCGTGACGCGCATGAAGGCGCGCAACCCGATTCAGCACCGGGCCTTCGTCACCGACCCCGCGACCCGCGCGCGGTACTGGGCGCGCAGCGTGCGGGGCTGGCCGCGGTTTCGCGCCTTCGCGCCCAACGCGGCGCACGCGTCCCTCGCCGAGCTCGAGCGGCGCGGGGCGCTCTCGGGGCTGATCACGCAGAACGTCGACCGCCTGCACGCCCGCGCGGGCTCCGCCGACGTGATCGAGCTGCACGGCGCGCTCCACGAGGCCCGCTGCCTCGACTGCGGCGCCCTCGAAGACCGCGACGCGCTCCAGGCGCGGCTGTTGGCGCTCAACCCCGACGCGCTGTCGTGGGAGGCGACGCTCGCGCCCGACGGCGACGTCGACCTGCCCGACGAGGCCCTGCGCGCGTTTCGCGTCGCGCCCTGCGCGCGCTGCGAGGGCGTGCTCAAGCCCGACGTGGTGTTCTTCGGGGACAACGTGCCGAAGCCCAGGGTCGAGGCGGCGTTCGCGCGGCTCGACGCCGCCGAGGCGCTGCTCGTGGTGGGGAGCTCCCTCGCGGTGTTCTCGGGGTACCGCTTCGTGCTCCGCGCGGAGTCCCTGGGCATGCCCGTGGCGATCGTGAACGTGGGCGAGTCGCGCGGCGACCCCCACGCGAGCGCCCTCCTCGACGCCCCGGCCGAGCGCGCGCTGCCGGCGCTCCTCGCGCGGCTCTGACGCGCGGCGCCCTCGCTCCCCCGTTGGGGCGGGATGCGGAATGCGCGCCATCCTTGCAAGTCCATCCCCCCCGCCGGATCATCCGTTCATGAAGATCTATTTCCTGCTTTCAGCCCTGCTTGCGACCCTGGTCGCGGGGTGCGGCGCCACGGCGCTGCGCCTCCCAGAACCCGACGCGTCGGCCGACGCGGGCCTCGGCGCAGACGTGTCCCCCGGCGCAGACGCCGGAGGCGGACTTCAGGACCTCTTGATCCTGCCCATCGACGCGGGGGAGCCCTTCGACGCGGGCGGCCCGCCGCCCTTCGACGCGGGTGGCCCGCCGCCCCTCGACGTGGTCACCCCGCCCCTCGACGTGGTGTCCCCGCCGGACTCGGGCCCGGTGTGCAACGGCGTCGGCCAGCGCCTCTGCGGCGCCGACTGCGTCGACGTGCGCAGCGACGGCTCGAACTGCGGCGCCTGCGGCGTGGCCTGCGCCGCGGGCCAGGTGTGCTCCTCGGGCGTGTGCCAGACGAGCTGCTCGGGCGCGCTCCGCGCGTGCGGCAGCGACTGCGTCGACCTCCGCAGCGACGCGAACCACTGCGGCGCCTGCGGGACCCGCTGCGCGGGCGGTCAGACCTGCGCCGCGGGCGCGTGCGGCTGCGCTGACGGCCAGACGCTCTGCAACGGCGCGTGCGTGAACCTCAGCGCCGACGGCGCCAATTGCGGCGCCTGCGGGACCCGCTGCGGCGCTTCGCAGGTGTGCACCGCGGGCGTGTGCCGCACGAACTGCACCGGGGGGCTCACGGTCTGCGGGGGCGCGTGCGTGAACACCCGCAGCGACGGGGCCAACTGCGGCGCCTGTGGCGTGCGCTGCAGCTCGGGCTCGTCGTGCGTGAACGGCGCCTGCACCTGCCCGAGCGGGCAGACCTCGTGCGCGGGCGCCTGCGTCGACGTCAACAACGACGCGCGCAACTGCGGCGCCTGCGGCACGGTCTGCGCGGCGGGGCAGGTCTGCGCGAACGGCGGGTGCCAGCTCTCGTGCCCGCCGGGCACCGCCCGCTGCGGCGCGTCGTGCGTGAACATCGCCAGCGACTCGAGCCATTGCGGCGCCTGCGGCGTCACCTGCTCCGGCGGGACCACCTGCCAGGGCGGCCTCTGCCGCTGCGCGCAGGGCGGAGGAGCGGGCCAGCAGGGGCAAACCCTCTGCGGCGCCGCGTGCGTGAGCCTCGCCACCAGCACCACCAACTGCGGCGCCTGCGGGCGCGCCTGCGCCGCGGGGCAGCAGTGCATCCGCGGCACCTGCGCCTGCCCCATGGGCGGCGGCAACACGACCTGCGGCGGGCAGTGCGTGAACCTCGGCACCGACCGGCTCAACTGCGGCGCCTGCGGGCGCGCCTGCGCCGCGGGGCAGCAGTGCGTGCAGGGCACCTGCGCGTGCACGGCGGGGCTCACCCCCTGCCCCTCGGGGTGCACCAACCCCCTCGATGACCCCGGCAACTGCGGCGCCTGCGGCAACCGCTGCGGCACGGGGCAGCTCTGCGTGCTCGGGCGGTGCACCTCGCAGTGCCCCGAGGGCATCGCGACCTGCGACGGCACCTGCGCCAACACGCAGATCGACCCGCGCAACTGCGGCGCCTGCGGCACGGCCTGCTTCGGCGGATCGTACTGCGCCGCAGGGCGATGCGCCTGCGCGGGGGGCCTGACCTACTGCAACGGCGCCTGCGTGAACACCGCGGTGGTGCCCAACAACTGCGGCGCCTGCGGCAACGTGTGCGCCGGCGGGTCGTTCTGCCAGAACGGCACCTGCACCTGCGCGCCGGGGACCACCCGCTGCGGCGCGATCTGCACCCGCCTCGATTTCGACCCCACCAACTGCGGCGCCTGCGGCCGGACCTGCGCCGCGCGCCAGCGCTGCAACATGGGCCGCTGCCAGTGAGGCTCCCCGCGCCGAGGGGGGGTGTGATACCCCTCTCGGCGTCGTCGTGATCCCTTCAGCACCGCGCGAAGAGCGCTTCCCCTGGGTGTCGGTCTCGAACGTGGCGCTCGCGATGGCCGCGCTCTTCGCGACCCTCGGGCTGACGCGCTGGCGGAGCTACCACAACGAGACCTTCGACCTCGCGTTCTACGCCCGCATCGTCTGGGGCGCCGGGCACTGGGACCTCTACAACCCCCTCGTCGGCGCCGACCTCTGGGGGCTCCACCTCTCCCTGGTGCTCCTGCCCCTCGGCGCGCTCTCCCGCGTGGTCCCCGTCGTCCCCATGCTGCTCGTCGTGCAGGCGGCGTGCGTGGCCGCGGCGAGCATCCCCCTGGCGCGCATCGCGTGGCGACGCGTCGGCCACCCCGTCGCGCCCTACGCCGCCCTCGGGGTGTGGTTCCTCTTCCCCACCGTCGGGTCCATCGCGACCTACGAGTTTCACCCGAGCTCCCTGGCCCTCCTCCCGCTCTGCCTCGCCCTCGACTTCTTCGACCAGCGCCGCGTGCGCGCCGGGCTCTACGCCCTCGTCGCCGCCGCCGCCTGCCGCGAAGACGTCGCCCTCGCCTGCGCCCTCGTGGGACTCGTCGTCGCCGCCCGCAGGGAGCACCGCCGCGTCGGCCTCGCGGCCTTCGCGCTGTTCACCGCGTGGTTCTCCCTGTGGCTCTTCGTCATCGCGCCGCGGCACCTCCCGCCGCAGGGCTCGCTGCAGCTCCACTACGGCCACCTCGGGGCGTCGCCCGCGGAGATCCTCGCGAACCTCCTGCGCCACCCCGTCGCGACGCTTCGAAGCCTCGCCACCCCCGCCCGCGCGATGTACGTCCCGAGGCTCCTGGTGCCCGTGGCCTTCCTCTCGCTGCTGCGCCCGCGCTGGCTCGTCCCCGCGCTCGTTCCCGTGGGGATCAACCTGCTCTCGCAGTTCCCCACGGCGACGCAGATCCACTCGCACTACAGCACCCTCGCGGTGCCCTTCGTCGTCGCCTCGGCGATTCACGGCGCCGCGCAGCTCATGGCGCACGGGGCCCTGCACGCCGAGCGCTACGGCCTCGTCGCCCTCTGCGCGGCCCTCGCGGGCTCCGCGCACATGCAGCGCCGCGCGGGGTACCTCCCCCTCCTCGGCGGGCGCTTCGACGCCACGCACCACCGCGCCGACGCGCGTCAGCCCGCCCTCGACGCGCTGCTCTCCCGCATCCCCCCCGACGCGAGCGTGAGCGCCCCCGACTTTCTGCTCCCGCACCTCGCCGAGCGCCGGCGCTTTCACCGCGAGCCCCCGCCCCCGCGCCCCATCGACTACCGCGTCGTGAGCACCGAGCACCGCGCGCGCTACCTCGGCTCGCAGTCGCTCTGGCGCAGCGCCGAGGAGCCCCTCGTCCGAGGCGCGCTCTTCTGGCGCCGCTACGGCGTCTACGAGGTGCACGGAGACTTCGTGGTGCTCCGCCAGCGCTGGCCCGTGCGCGCCTTCGCGCGCGGCCGCTACGTGGACTTCGACCTCGACGACCGCACCCACGCCGCGCACGCCGACGTCGGAGAAGACCTCGCCGTCGCGGGCTGGGGCATGGTCCCGCTGCAAGACGGCGCGCGGGTGGTGGTGCTGCTCAAGGTGAAGCGCGCGCTGCCCTTCGACCTCGGCCTCGAGGTCGGCTGGGGACCCATGCGCCCCCACCTCGACCGCGAAGACCCCGAGCGCACCTGGGCCTTCCTCCCCTTCGACGGGCTCTTCATGCCCCCGTTCTGCCGCGTGGGCGAGGTCGTTCGCACCGAGGTGGTGCTCCCGGTTCGCGTCGAAGTCCTTGCGGCACAAGGGCTCTGGTTCGGAGCCCGCCGGGTCGACGGCTCCCGGCTCGACCCCGCGTCCCCGCACTGGGTGCGGCTGCGATGAGCGCGTTTCGACGCTGGCGCGAGGGCGACCCCCTGGGCGAGTTCGTGCGCCTGGGCCACGCGAGCATCCACGCGTCGAACCGCGCGCTGGTCGTCCGCGCCGACTGCGTGCCCTGGCTCGAGTCCCTCGACCCCTGGACGGTCGACGCCGTGGTCACCGACCCGCCCTACGGCGTGAAGGAATTCGAGCCCATGGAGCTCTCTCGCAAGCGCGCGGGGCGCGGGGGGGTGTGGCGCATCCCGCCGCGCATCGGCGGCAGCCTGCGCGCGCCCCTGCCGCGCTTCACCGTGCTCAGCCCCCAGGAGCGCGACGCCCTGCGCGCGCACTTCACCCGCTGGTCGGCGGCCCTCGCCAAGGCGATGAAGCCCGGCGCGCACGCCTTCGTCGCCGGCAACGCGCTGCTGGCCCTCGACGTGTTTCACGCCATCGCCGCGGGCGGGCTCGAGTACCGCGGCTCCCTCGTGCGCCGCGTGCGCACGCTCCGGGGCGGCGACCGCCCCAAGGGCGCCGAGCAGGAGTTCGCCGACGTGTGCACCCTGCCTCGGAGCTGCCACGAGCCCTGGGGGATCTTTCGCGCGCCCCTCCCCCGCGGCATGACCGTGGCCGAGTGCCTCCGCGCCTTCGGCACCGGCGCGCTCTCCCGCGACGCCGACGGCATGCCCTTCGACGACGTGATCGACAGCGCGCGCACGCCCCGCCGCGAGCGCGACCTCGCCGCGCACCCCTCGCTCAAGCCCCAGGCGCTCCTCCGGGTGCTCGTGCGCGCCGCGCTCCCGCGAGGCGGCGTGGTGCTCGACCCCTTCATGGGCTCGGGGTCCACCGTGGCCGCGGGCCTCGCCCTCGGCCTGCGCGCGGTCGGCGTCGAGCGCGACGAGGGCTTCGCGTCCCTCGCCGAGTCGGCCATCCCCGCCCTCGCCGCGCTGCCCTAACCCCCGTCGCCTCGCGGGCGCTCAGGGCGAGGCGGCCGCGAGGCGAGCGAGAAAGCGCCTCGCGTCCGCGCGCTGCGGGTCGATCGCCAGGGCCTGCTGGAGCGCCGCCCGCGCCGGCCCGACCGAGCGCGCGCGCAGCTCGAAGAGCGCGAGCTGCACCCAGGCGTCGGCGCTGCGGAGGGCGCGGGCGCGGGCGTTGAGCGCGCGCGCCTCGGCGCCCCGCCCCGCCCGGGCGAAGCCCTCGGCGAGGGCGACCAGCGCCTCGGGCGGCGGCGTCGGCGTCTCGCGCAGGTAACGCTCGACCTCTCGCGTCGCGCCGCTCGGGTCCACCGGCATCCTGCGCTCCACGCGCAGCGACACGGCGTCGTACCAGAGCGCCGCCTGCTCGCTCGGCAGGCCCCCGAGCTGACGGAGCAGCGAGCTGAGGTCGCGGTCGTCTCGCGTGCGCGCGGGCCGCGCGGGCACGCACGACGCGGGGAGCCCGAGGGAGGGTCGCGCGAGCGTGAGCACCTCGAGCGCCTCCTGGTCGATCCTGGCGGGGAGGAGGTGACAGTTGTCTTGAAAGCTCTCCCACCCCGACAGGCGCTGCGGCGCCGCCGCGGCGATCGCCTCGTCGGTGTCGCGCAGCACGACGCCCTCCTGCGCCGCGACCCGACGGATCAGCTCGTTGACCCGCGCCGACGCGCGCATCGCGAAGGAGTCGCGCTCGAGGGCCCGCTGAAGGCCGTCGCGCGCCGCCGCGAGGTCGCCCGCCCTCGCGTAGAGCACGCCGCGCTCGAAATCGAGCGAGGCCGGGTCCCCTGGACCGGTCGCGGGTGGCAGGGCCTCGGCGGCGGCGCGCGCGCCGACGGTCGCCTCGACGAAGCGCGCGTCGAGGCGAGCGGGCGCGCTGCGCTCGGCGGGCATGCTCGAGGGAGGCATCCAGAGGTTCGAGGGCATGGTGCTGACCACGAGCCCGACGCGGCGGGCGCGGGTCTCCCCCGCGGCGCGGCGCAGAAACGACTCGAACTGCGCCAGGCGCCCGGCGAGCGGCGCGTTGCCGTCTCGCGGGGCCCGGTCGAAGAGTCCGCCGAGGCGCGTGAGCAGGCGGCTCGGGTAGCGGAGCCGACGCGCCCAGAGCCTCGTCGAGTCGGTCGGCAGCATGAAGCGAAGGTTGTGCCCGAAGGTCACGACGACGACGTCGGGCGACTCTCGCATGACCTCGTCGAAGCGCCGCTGCAGGTGCTCGAGCCCCGATCCCGGGATGGCGCAGTTGAGGACCTCGACGCGGCGACCGCACGGCAGCCGCGCCCCCAGCACGCCGAGCGACTCCCCCAGCTGCTCGGCGCTGGACTCTCCGATCACCGCGACGCGCGCGAGGCCCGGCGTGCGCGCCCGTCGGATCCAGCGGGCGCGGGACGTCCCCGGCAGGCCCGCGTTCGTCTCGATCAGGGCGCCGCCGACGCGTCGAAAGCAGGGCTGGAGGTAGTTCAGGCTGCGCCCGACGAACTCCACCTCGGCGCGCAGCTCGGGGGTCTCGGGGAACAGCGCGCGGGCTACGCCCTCGGCGACGAGCAGCGGCGTCAGCACGGCGCCGAGCGCGATCCCCGCCCGAAGCGCGCCGGGCCGCGCGCGCAGTCGGTCTGCGAGCGAGCGGGGCGGCGCCGAGGGGGGATCGTTCGAGGGAGGGCTCATGCGTTCGCGCGGCGGCCGCGGTCGACGCTACCATAGGGCTCGGCGCGCCCTCCCCAACGACGCCCGCCCTGAGCGATACTCTGGGGCCGAAATGACGCGTCGATCACGCCTGCCTCGCTTGCGCGCCGGGTCCAGAGGGGCGCTCCGACCCATGACCGCTCGCGCCGCCGCCTTCGCCGCCTTCGGCGCTCTGTCGTGCAGCCAGGTCGTCACCGAGTCAGACCTCGCCGCCACGGAGTCGCTCACGACACGCACGGGGACGGTCGGCCTGTTCTACTTCGACGACTCGGCGCACCTCCCCAACGCCATGATCACCAGCTTTCGCGAGACCACGTGGAGGTGGTCGGCGCACCTCGACAGACGCGTCGAGGGCCCTGCACGGTCACCGTACTGCACCGACGCAGGGCGGCTGGCGCCGATCCCGACGATGAACCGCTACGTCAGCGCGGGAGACGTCACCGTCTCCGACGGACGCTCGGACATCACCCAGCCGCCCGGCGACAACCGCCAGTACGATCGCTCGCGGGGCACCGTGCCAGCGTGGAGGGAGGGGGCGCGTCTGACGGTGACGAGCGCGGGCGGGGAGATCCCGTCGTTCATGACCTCGGTCGTCGTGCCCTCTCGCCCCGCGGTGACCTCCCCCGTCGGCCCGGGGGAGCGCGGCTTGTCCTGGACGCGGGCCCAGCCCCTCACGATTCGACGGCTCCAAGGCGGGTACGGCGACTTCGTGGTCTACGTCTTTCAGAACGAGACTCCTAGCCGCGACCCCGCCGTGCCGGTCGCCCCGAGGGTCCACATCGTCTGCACCTTCCCAGGGTCGGTGACGGAGGCGACCCTCCCCGCCGCTGCGCTCCGCGACCTCCGACTCCCGACGACGTTCCAGGATCGGGTGCAGGTCTCGATCGAGACCCGCGACAGCACCACGATCTCCGCCGGCGACTATCAGATCGAGGCCGCGGCCACCTACAGTGGCCCGTCGTTCGACCTCCTCGTGGAGTGAGGGCGCCGCCGGGGGGCCGGCGCCTCGCCTCGTGGCCGCACCGCCCCTCGCGGGAGAGGGGCGCTCAGCTCACCATCTTCACCAGAAGCCGCCCCTCAGCCCGACGGGGAGAAGGGCCGACCGAACCGCCGGGGGGTCGCGTGGGGTGAGGTCATGGCGTGACGCGCGACGCTCCCCCTTCGAACGCGGAGCGACGCGCCGCGGCGTGTCAGGTGGCGCTCGACCTCGCGCGCGACCTGGGCTTCGAGCCCCTGCACGCGGGCACGCTGATGCGTGCCCGACTGCTCGAGCCCATGGCCCTCATGTGGATCAACCTCGCCATCCCGCTGGGCCACGGGCGGGGCATCGCGTTCGGGCTCTTGCGCCGCTGACGGACCGGCTTCGCGCGGCCTCAAGACCCCGTCGAGACGCTCCCGTCGGGCGCGCGGCCTTCGAGCTCCGCGACGATGCGCTCGCCGACCTCCCAGCCCCATCGCCCGAGGCTCACGCCGCCGAGGGGCGTGACGTCGAAGCCCGGAAAGAACACGCTGGGGTGCACCCGCGAGCGGCAGCGGCCGTCGGTCACCGGCCAGTGCCGACACCCGTGGGCCTCTTCGAAGAGCTCGCGCGCGTCGATGAAGCGCTCGAGGCCCGGCTCGTAGCCCGTCGCGAGCACCACGTCATCGAAGCGCTCCTCGCCGTCGGAGAAGACCACGCCGTCGGCGCTGAGCCCGCGAATCGCGCGCACGTTGCCGTCGATGACGCGGAGGCTCCGGTCGCGGATCCGGGCGATCGCGCCCACGTCCATCACCGGGATGCGGTGGTGATAGAGCATCCCGTGGATGGGGCCGACCTCGGGCTTGCGCACGCCGAAGGCCGAGAGGTCCGCCGAGAGGAGCTTCATCGGCAGGTCGCGCATGCGCACCTCGCGGTCGAAGGCCGCCGTGCCGCGGGTGAGCGCGTGCGTCGCCGCGAGCTTCGCCTCGCGCATCTGGCCGAGGGCGCGAAAGGTCCGGTAGAGCGCGAGCGTCGGCTTCAGCGGGATGAAGTGCCGCGGCGCGCGCACCCACATCGCGACGGCGCGGGCGCCGCCCTCGAGCAGGTCGACGGCGATCTCGGCGCCCGAGTTCCCGCTCCCGACGACGAGCACCGAGCGACCGCGGAACGACGTCGGGTTGCGGTACGAAGCGCTGTGGAGCACGCGGCCGGCGAAGCCCTCGGCGCCGTCGAAGCGAGTCTCGACCGGCACGCGGTTCACCGAGGTCGCGACGGCGAGGTAGCGCGCGTGCAGCACGCCCCGCGAGGTCTCGACGCGCCAGGGGTGGGCGCCGGGCTGCGCGCCCACGCGCTCGACGCGGGTGCCGAGGCGGAGGTGCGGCGCGAGGTCGTGGTGCGTCGCGTAGTCGTTGAAGTACGCGATGAGCTGCTCTCGCCCGAGGAGCATCGGGTACGCCGCGCGCAACCCGCCGTCGCGCGGCAGGTCGTGGTCCGGCGAGTGGAGGCGCACGCGGTCGTAGGTGCCCTTCCAGAAGCTCCCGACGCCGTCGCCCTGCTCGAGCAGCGCGAAGCGGACGCGGGGCGAGCGGCGCAGGCGCGCGGCCGTCGCGAGGCCCGCGAAGCCGGCGCCCACGACGAGCACGTCGAACATCGAGTCGTCGGTCGAGGCGGTCACGGTCCTTGTGTAGCGCGAGCGCGTCCCGAGAGGACAGCGCCGCCGCGCTCCGCCCGACAGGTCGCAGGGCAAAACTTTGTTTGCCGCCTCGTCGCTGGATCGCGCGCGCGGTCGAAGGTAAGGGTCGTACCTCAGACCCGCGCACGGCTCTGAGAGCCCTCCAGCGCACGACCGCGAATGCGGTGAGAAGGGAGCTGTCCCCTCCATGACGCCTCTGTACATCGGCGCGGCGGCGATCGCCGTGCTGTGCGCGGTGCTCCTGCGCCGCGCGCCCTCGGGTCCTCCACGGGTGCTCGCGCGCCCGCGGCGGCTGCCCTGGGTGCACTCGACGATCCGCGTGACGCGGGAGGCGTGGCGCAATTGGAGCGGCGAGCTCTCGTGTCGCCCGCGGCGGCTCTACTGCGACGACGCCGGCGGCCCCTGGCGATCCCCGCGCACCCTCGACGACCTCCAGGCCATCGTGCGCGACGCGAGGGCCGAGGGCGTGCGGGTGAGGGTCTTCGGCTCGTCGCACTCCTGGTCGCGGCTGGCGCCCTGCGACGACGGGTACATGGTCGACAACCGGATGATCGGCGCGGAGGGCGATCACTACGCGCTCCGCGTCGAGCCCGCGTCGCCCGACGACGGTCGGCGCGCGCGGGTGACCACGCCGCCGGGGCTGCTCTCCAGCGAGCTCGAGCAGTGGCTCTGGGACATGGGCTACACGCTCCCCACGAGCGCCGTCGAGGACTGCTTCACCGTCGGGGGCATGGTCGCGACGGCGACGCACGGCTCGGGCATGGACGTGGGCACGCTCTCGGACCTCGTCGTCGGCATGACCTTCATCGACGGCCGCGGCGAGGTGCGCCGCTGGACGCGTGAGACCGCGACGGCCGACGAGCTCGCGGCGATCCAGTGCGGCCTCGGGTGCCTCGGGCTCATCTATGACATCACCCTCGAGGTCGACCCCCGCGCCGAGGCGCTCTTCACGTCTCGCACGGTCCCGTACGCCTCGCTCTTCGCCGACACCGACGAGGCGCGCGCGGCGCTGCGCGACCTGCACGAGCGCCACCGCTGGGTGGAGTACTTCTGGTGGCCCTTTCGCTTCAGCGGCCTGCCCCTGCTGTCGAGGCCCGAGATCAACCCCGAGGTCTGGGTGCTCACCCTCGACCGCGTCGTGCCCTCCGACGCGAAGCCCCGCGGCGCCCTCGAGCGCTTCTGGCACACGCGCGTGCTCGACCTCGGCGCCATGGTGAGCTGCGGGCTGCTGATGAGCGCGCTGCGGCGCGCCCCTCGCCTCGCGTTCGTGCTCCCGTGGGTGACCTGCTTCACCAACCTCTGGGTGCGGGCGCGCTCCGGCGCGTGGCGCGTGCCCTTCTTCGAGGGACAGCATTTCGTGAACGCCACCGGCGTCGAGTTCGTGCGGGCGCTCGCGGCGGAGTGGAGCGTGCCCTTCGAGCGCGGCGCGCCGCTCGGCGCGGCGGACGGGTGGGAGCGCGTGCGACGGTCCTTCGCGACGCTCCACGAGCACTGCGTCGCCGCCTTCGAGGCGCACCCGCTGACGGACCCGCGGGCGTCGCCGGTGATCCTCTCGGTGGAGATGCGCGTGCTCGCGGCGAGCGGCGCGCTGCTGAGCCCCGGCTACCAGCCCCCCGAGCGCCGCGAGGCCGTGCGCTACGCCGCCGCGGAGATCGTGACCAGCGCGGCGCACCCGGCGTGGGCGGGGTTCCTCGACGCGACCAACCGCGCGTTCACCGCGCGCCCCGAGGTGTTCGGCCCCGAGGTGCGCTGCCACCACGCCAAGCCCTTTCACGGCGTCGCGCACCCCGACTTTCCCGTCGGCGGGATGGGCGCCTACCTCCGCGCCCAGTACGAGGCCGCGGGCACGTGGCAGCGCTTTCTCGCCGTGCGCCGCGCGGTCGACCCCGACGGGATCTTCTTGAACGACTACCTCCGGGCGTGGTTCGACGAGCACCGCCCTGCGGCGGCGGAGCCGTCGACGCCCTCGCGGGCCGCGTAGCGACGCGGGCGCGACCGCTCGGTCCGATGACTCGATCGAGCCTCTAGTCGATGAGCCCCACGCGGTGCGCGTACACGATGATGTCGGCGATGCTCTGCGCCTCGAGCTTCGCCTTGATCGCGGCGACGTGGTTGCTCACGGTGCTGGTGCTGAGGTCGAGCTGCGCGGCGATGTCGGTCACGCGCTGACCCTCGATGACCAGGGTGAAGACCTGGTGCTCCCGCGACGAGAGCCTGCGGTGCGGCAGCGCCGTCGAGCCGCCGCCCGGCGTCGGAGGGCGACTCACGGCGGTCGGCGCGCTCCAGGGGTCGCCCGACGCCACGACGCGGATCGCCTCGAGGAGCCGCTCCGGCGCGCTCGCCTTCGAGAGGTACGCGTCGGCGCCGCTCTCGATCAGGTGCGCCGCGTACTGCTCCTCGGGGTACATCGACAGCACGATCACCCGCCCCTCGGGGCGCTGCGCCTTCACCCGGCGCAGCACCTCCGCGCCGGCCACGCGCGGGAGCGAGAGGTCGAGCACCATCACGTCCCACACGAAGCCCTCGCGCAGCGCGCGCTGCAGCGCCTGTCGCCCGTCCGTCGCGGTGCCGACGACCTCGAGGTCGGGGGTCTCGGCGATGAGCCGCCGGAGCCCCCCGAGCACGATCTCGTGGTCGTCGGCGAGAAAGACCCGGATCACGCGCCGCCTCCCCGCGCCGCGAGCGGGAGCGTGCAGGAGAGCAGCGTCCCGCCCCCCTCGGCGGGGCCGACGGCGAGCTCTCCCCCGAGCGAGCGCGCGCGCTCTCGCATGCCGAGCAGCCCCATGCCCTCGCCCGAGCGCGGCGCGCGGAGGCCGACGCCGTCGTCTCGCACCCGGAGCGAGAGCGCCGCGCCGTCGACGCGGAGGTCGACCTCGACGCGGCTCGCCCGCGCGTGCCGCTGCACGTTGGTGAGCGCCTCCTGGAGGATCCGAAACGCCGCGGAGCTCACCTCGTCGGCGGCCGACGGCTCGCCCCGGTCGTCCCCGGCCTCGGGAGGCGCGCCGCCGCCCTCGACGCGAAGCTCGCAGGCGAGGCCGCTGTGGCGCTCGGTGGAGCGAACGAGCCACTCCGCCGCCGCGACGAGGCCGCGGTCCTCGAGGATCCTGGGGCGCAGCCGGGTGATGGTGTCGCGGGTGCCGTCGGCGACGCGGCGCACGAGCTCGTCGAGCTCCTCGAGGTTGGCCTGCACGCTCGTCGGCGCGCGGGCGAAGCGCCGCAGCGTCGTGGCGAGCGCGAGGCGCACCGCCGAGACGCTCTGTCCGAGGTCGTCGTGGAGCTCTCGGGCGATGCGGCGTCGCTCCAGCTCGCTCGCCCGGTCGAGGTGCTCCGCGAGGCCGCGCAGCTCGACGGTGCGCGCCTCGACCTCGGACTGGAGGCCCTCGCGCTGCGCTTCGATGAGCGCCTGCGAGCGCTCGAGGTCGAGCTGCTGGAGAAAGCCGTGACGCGCGACGAGGTAGGCGCGATGCCCGTACGCGATGGCGACGCCGACGGAGAACGCGAGGTACGAGACCGCCGACCCGAAGAAGGGCGACCCCAGCGCGCTCGGGCGGGTGGCGACGAAGCCGACGAAGAGCGACGCGCCGAGCGCGCTCGCGAACGCCACCCGCAGCGAGAGGCGCACCGGGAACACGATGCTGGTGATCACCAGGGGGTGGAGGAAGTGGAACCACGGCGTCTCGAAATCGCCGATGGTCGCCATGCTCGCGGACATCGCGCCGAGCTCGACGCACCAGATCGCGACGCACGCCGCGAAGGGCACGCCGCGCAGCTCGCGCCGCCCGCCCAGCACCAGCAGCGCGGCGACGCTGGCGACCAGCACGCAGGTGCGCAGCGAGCGCATCCCCTCGACGGCGCCGGGCAGCGCGTCGACGGTGGCCACGTCGAAGGGCCACCACAGCAGGTTGACGACGATCGACCACGTCGCGATGAAGCGCGCGAACGAGGCGCACTGCGCGGCGAGGTGGGCCTCCAGCCGGCGCTGGTCGTCGTCACCGCGCAGCTCGGACGCCCCTGGTAGCAGCGGCGCGCCCAGCAGCGCGCGGAGCCGCTCGATCCATGCGTTGCGCGAGGGGCGCATCGACGGGAAAGGTACACCGCCCCGCGGCGGGAGGCCCGACTCAAACTATGTTTGCCGGTCGCCCGACGCGCGCGCGGCGGTGGTACCCAGCAGGGCAGACCGAGCGCAGACCCGCGCGGGGCTCTGGTCCGCCCGCGAGCTCCGCTCCTCCACCGCCAGACGGAGCGCCGATGAACGACCTCCACCGTCCGAAGATCACCCGCCGCGACGACCGCGCGGCCCTCGAGGGAGCCGGGCTCGGACCGCGCGCGCAGCGCTCGTGGCGCGCGGGCGTGCTCCTGCGAGGGGGCCTGATCGCCGGCCTGCTCTTCGCGTGGAGCGCGCTCGCCTCGCCGCGCCCCGGGCAGAACCTGCCGTCGTTTCGCGTGGGCGACCTCGAGGGGCAGACGCACACCGAGCGCGACCTCCTGGGGTCCTGGTCCGTCGTCATCGTGATCACCGACAAGGACTCGGGGCCGGCGGTCCACGCCTGGTTCGAGCGGGCCTTGCTGGGGCTTCCGTCCTCGGTCCGCGTGGTCTCGATGGCCGCGCTCAGCCTGTTCCCGCTGATCCCCACCTCGACGATCCTGAGCCGCGCGCGCTCCGACGCCCCGCGGCACCGATGGCGCTCGATCTGGGTCTCCCGCGACGGCTCCCTCGCCACCTCGCTCGGCCTCGAAGACGGCGAGGATCCGTGGGTGTTCGTGCTCGATCCGAGCGGGCGGGTGACCGAGGTCGTCCACGCGCCGGTCGACGAGTCAGGCGTCGCGCGGCTGCGCGCGGCGCTCCGGGCGGCGCTGTAACGACGCGAGCCTCGGCGCCGCGCCCCCATCGCCCGAGAGACCGACCGACAAATTGGTTGCGCTCGCAACCAATCGCGCGCAGGGTGGCGACGTGCACGCCGACCCAGCCCGCGCGCTCCGCGCGCTGTTGCAACAGACCCTCCGGCGCGCGGGGGCGCTGCGCGAGGGCGCCACCCCCTGCGGCCACGCCCTGCCCATCGCCCACGCGCACGCGCTGATGGCCCTGCTCGCCGAGGGGCCGATGCGGCAGCAGGCGCTCGGGGGTCTCCTGGGCATCGACAAGTCCAACGTGGCGCGGCTCTGCGCGCGCATGGAGGCGCTCGGGCACGCCGCGCAGCGACCCGACCCCCGCGACGCGCGCGCGCGCCAGGTCACGCTCACGGCGAAGGGACGACGCCTCGCGGGTGAGGTCGACGCGCGTCGGCGCGCCGGCACGACGCGCTGCTCGCGAGGCTCTCGCGGAGCTACGCGAGGCGGTGCTCGACGCGCTGCGCGCGCTGAACGAGGCGCTCGCGCAGGAGCCTCCGCACCCGGTCGATTCAGGAGATGAACCATGATGACCCGCGCCTCGCTGCTGCTCTGCCTCGCGCTCGGATGCGCCCGTCAGGAGGCCCCTCGCCCGCCGCCCGTCGCGGCTCCGGCGCAGCACCCCGCCGACGCCCTGAACGCCATGGACACCCGCCGACCGGTGCCGCTGCTGCCCATGATGGCGAACCACCAGAAGCAGAACATGCGCGACCACCTCGTCGCCGTGCAGGAGATCGTGGCCGCCCTCGCCGCCGACGACATGCCCGCGGTGCAGCGCGCGTCGCGGCGCATCGGGTTCTCAGAGTCGATGGGGCGCATGTGCGAGCACATGGGCATGGGCGCGCCGGGATTCACCGCGCAGGCCACGAACTTTCACCGCACCGCCGACCGCGTCGGCGAGGCCGCGACGCGGGGTGATCGCCCGGGGGTGCTGCGCGCCCTCAACGAGACCCTGCTCACCTGCACGGGCTGCCACGCCGCGTGGCGTCAGGAGGTCGTCGATGACGCCGAGTGGCGCCGCCGCACCGCCGCGGCGCCGCCCAGCCACGGACGCTGACCCGCGAGGGGCTCCCAGAGGCCGCCGCGAGGCCACGCCCATGACCGGGGCCCCCGAGGGGAACGCGGTCCATCTCCCCGCCTACGGGGCGCGCACTCGACCCGGCGCGCCCTCGCGCCCCCGCTCGGAGTGGCACGCGTTGCAGTCTCCGTGGGGCGCCGCCCCGCGCATCTCCCGCACCGCCCCGCCGCGACGCACCGCGACCCGCAGCGGGGGCGTGAGCGCGAGTCGGTGGTAGAAGTTCCCCCCCGAGTTCGTCGCCATCGACGCCGTGCGACCCTGCGCGTCGGTGACCTCGACGGCCACGGGGTCAGACGCGTCGACGCGCACCCCGAAGCACAGGTCAGGCTCGTGGAGCGTGGGGTACACCGTGCCCGCGGCGGTGAACACCGCGGCGTCGACGCGCGCGTGGCACGCGATGCAGGCCGCGCCCGGGTTCATCCTCGCCGACGAGGTGTTGCCGCCATCCCAGGTCTCACCGCGAGAGCAGACCGAGGTCCCGGCGTCGCTCGCTGCGTCGGCGCCGCAGCCCACGATCGCCCAGCAGAGCAGCCACCAGACGCGCGTCACATTCGGCATCGTGCCTCGCGCGCGACCCGCGTGGCAATTGCGCCGCGCGGCCCTACGAGGCGCGACCCGCGCGCGAAGACCGCACGCTCCCCCCGGCGGACCGCCCCCTCTACGGCGCCTGATTCAGCCGGGACCTCGCTCTGTGCGCGCGCCATCGGTGCGATGGCGTCTCAGGCTCGCAGCCGACGCCCCGGGTCGACATCGAGCTTGAGCAGCAGACGTCGCCCTCCCGCGTCGCTCACCGGCGGCGAGCGATGGATCGCGCCGAGGCCCTTGTTCCCAGGCCACGCGTCGCCCTTGAGGAGCCCGAACCACCCGCGCTCGAAGCTCCGCACCTCGCCCTCGCGCGGGACCACCGCGAGGTTCGTGTCGCGCAGGCTCAGGCCCTGCTTGCCCAGTCCTCCGCGCAGCGCCGCCGACTCGGGGACCCACTGGGTGCCAGCGCCCGCGTAGGTGCAGAGCCCGCGGAGCCCCACGGCGTCGACGTGAAAGCGCCGGCACATGTCATGGGTCACCCGCGCGAAGGTGGCGAGCACCCGCGGTGACTCCGTCACGGAGTGGTACTGCCGCACGAGCAGCTCGATGTCGGCCCGCAGCGCGTCGCGGTGCGTGCCCGCCGGCAGCGCGTGCAGGAGGCCCGAGGCGTCGGGGGCGGCGCCGTCGAGCTCCTGCTGCGCGTTGAACTCCACCTCGTCGACCACGCGGTCGAGCCACGCGGCGAGGCCGGTGCCGAGGGCGCGGCGCCAGATGCAGAGGTTCATCGCGGGGTCGAGCACCCGCGCGAGCTCCTGCGGGCCGTCGGCGAACACGTGCCGCGGCGCCACGGGAACCCGCGCGCTCACGAGGTCCTCCCACTCCAGACGGACCGACACGGCTCAGCCCTGCTTCTTGGGGTTGGGCATCTTCGCCTCGACGAAGAGCACGTGCTTGCGGATGCGGGGGTCGTACTTCTTGAGCTCGAGCTTGCCCGTCATCGTGCGCTTGTTCTTGGTGGTGTAGTAGGTCGTGCCGGTGCCTGCGGTGGACACCAGGCGGATCATGTCGCGCATGGTCGATCAGCCTCCTGCCGCGTCGTCCGCGGCCTCGTCGTCCCAGTCCACGAAGGGGTCGGGCAGGGCGGCCCAGGCCCTCGGCCCCTTCTTCATCTCCGCGTCGGTGAGCAGCGCGCCGTCGAGCATCGCGGTGAGCGCGTCGCGGTTCATCCTCGCGCCGATGACGACGATCTCCTGACGGCGGTCGCCCCAGGGCTCTTGCCAGAGGGCGTCGCGTTCGGCCTTGAGGTCGTCGTCGAAGGCCTCGTCGGGCAGCGCCGCGAGCCAGGGCCCTCCCGGCTCCGTGCGGCACGCCCCGCCCGCGTGGGACCACACGCCCAGGGTGTTCATGCGCGAAGCGATCCAGAAGAAGCCCTTGGAGCGCAGCACCCCCGGCCACTCCTTGCCCGTGAGGGCCCAGAAGCGCTCGGGGTGAAAGGGCCTCCGCGCGCGGTACACGAAGCTCTCGATGCCGTACTCCGCGGCCTCGGATCGGCTCTCTCCCCGCAGGGTCTGCAGCCACCCCGGAGACTCCGCCGCGGCCGCGAGGTCGAAGCGCCCCGTGTCGAAGACCCTCTCCAGGGCGACGCGGCCGAAGTGCGACCGCACGATCTCCGCGCGGGGGTTCAGCGCGCGGAGCAGGCCCTCGGTGGCGTTGAGGGTCTCGTCGTCGACGCGGTCGACCTTGTTGAGCACGATGACATCGGCGAACTCGGCCTGCTCCACGAGCAGGTCGACCACCGTGCGGTCGTCTTCGTCAGAGAGCGCGAGGCCCTGCTCCTTGAGCTCCTTCGCCTCGCGCCAGTCGTCCAAGAAGCTCCCGGCGTCGACCACGGTGACCATGGTGTCGAGCCGCGCCACGTCCGAGAGGCTCACCCCCTGCTCGTCGGTGAAGGTGAAGGTCTCGGCCACGGGCATGGGCTCGGAGATCCCCGTGCTCTCGATGAGCAGGTAGTCGAAGCGCCCCTCCCGCGCGAGGCGGGTCACCTCCGTGAGCAGGTCCTCGCGCAGCGTGCAGCAGATGCAGCCGTTCGACATCTCCACCAGCGACTCCTCGGTGCGTCGCAGCGCGGCGCCCCCAGAGGCCACCAGCGCGGCGTCGATGTTCACCTCGCTCATGTCGTTCACGATCACCGCCACCCGCCGCCCCTCGCGGTTGTTCAGCGCGTGGTTCAGCAGGGTGGTCTTGCCCGCCCCCAGAAAGCCCGAGAGCACCGTCACCGGCAGTCGCAAATCCTTCGTGTCCATGAGCCGGGCGTGTTATTGCAACTTTGCTGCAAATGCAAACAAGTAACAATAACTCCCGGATGGATGTGGTGTTCTGGGGCGTTCGCGGGAGTGTTCCGTGCCCCGGTCGGGCCTTCGCGCGCTACGGCGGCAACACGAGCTGCGTGGAGCTGCGCGCGGGGGGCACGACGGTGATCTTCGACGCGGGCACGGGGATTCGCGCGCTCGGCCGCTCCCTTCATCGCCGGGGCACCCGCGAGGCGCACCTCTTTCTCTCCCACGCGCATTGGGATCACATCTGCGGCTTCCCCTTCTTCAACCTCGCGTACGACCCGGGGTTCACGCTGCACGTGCGGGGCGGTCGCAACGACCACGGCGGCGTGCGCGACGCGCTCTCGGGGCAGATGACCCGACCGCTCTTCCCCGTGGCGCTCGACAACCTCCGCGCGACGCTGCGCTTCGACGACATCACCGCGGGCGGCGCCCTCTCCCTCCCGGGTGACCTCCGCATAACCACCGCCGCGCTGAGTCACCCCGATGGCGCCACGGCCTACCGCGTCGAGCACCGCGGTCTCGCGGCCTGCTACGTGACCGACGTGGAGCACACCCCGGGCGCCCTCGACCCCGCGGTGCTCGCGCTGATCCACCGCGCAGACCTCGTGATCTACGACTGCACCTACGAGGACCGCGAGCTCGACGCGCACCGCGGCTGGGGGCACTCCACCTGGCAGCAGGGCGTGCGCCTCTGCCGCGCCGCGGGGGTCCGGCGCCTCGCGATCTTTCACCACGATCCCGAGCGGCGAGACGACCAGCTCGACGACCTCGCCCGACGCGCCCGCGCGACCTGGCGCGGCGCCTTCGTCGCGCGTGAGGGGCGGCGCCTCACCCTGCGATTGTCGCGCGGCACCCCAGAGGTGAGCGAGCCCAGCGTGTCGCGCTCGCCCACCACCATCGGGCGACGGTCGCCGCGTCCCCCGTAGCCGACGGAACTCCCCCATGACGCGCAGCGACCTCGCCGCGCCGCGGGCACGATCGAGTTGCCTCCTGCGACCCGTGGTGCCCTCGGTGCATCTACGATCGGTGCGCACCGCCTACACCGCCGTCTCCCTGTGCCTTCTCTCCCTCGGGTGCTCGCCCGAACTGGTGGCGGTGCCACCTTCTCAGGACGCCTCCGCGGAGGACGCTGCGCCCCCCACCGACCTCGGCGCGCCGGCGACCGACACAGGCGCACAGGCGCCTGACGGCGGAGCGCCCGCGTCGGACGTCGCCGTGACGCCCGATGTGGTGATCGCCACCGATGTGCCGTCGCCGCTCGACGTGGCGACAGCCCCCGACGTGATCGCGCCGACGGACGTGGCGACGGCCCCCGACGTGCCTGCGCGTCCCGACGTGCCTGCGCCTCCCGACGTGGTGACCGCGCCCGACAGCGGCGCCGCCGAGGGACCGCCCTCCGCGTTCGTCGACGCCCTGATCGGCACCTGGGCGACGCGCACCCGCACCCTCACCGAGCAGACCGTGCCCGTGCTCGGGACGGTGCGCACCACGAGCAGAGCCTACGCTATCGCGGTGTTTGCCCGCGCCGGGTCGACGGTCACGGTGACGGAGCGCGCCTGCCGGGTGGTCTTCGACCGCTCGTCGCTCGGCACCACGTCCATCAGCGACCGCGCGGTGCAGGCCCTCGCGCCCGCGACCGCGCCGATCGCCTTCGCCCAGGTGGGCGGCGCGTGGCGCTGGAGCCGCGCGGCCCGCAGCGTCGCCGTGGGGTGGAGGCCGAGCATGAACGCCGACGAGGCCCTGCCCGCGACGCGCACCGACCCGCGCGTGGTCGACAGCGACGGCGACGGCAACCCTGGCGTCTCGGTGCGGATCATGAACCTGCTCGCCAACGGCTCGGTGTACGTCGTGCAGAGGCAGCGCAGCGCCCTCTCGGGGGATCAGGCGAGCGACCGCACGCCCCGCGCGGTCAACGACCCCTCCGGCTCGACCCAGCGCACCATCGGCGCCTCGACCAACCTCCTCGCGCAGGACATCCCCTCCCGCGTCGACACCGCGCCGACCAACAACGGCGTCACCTTCGCGCGGCTCGCGCCCGACGCCGACTGCGCCGCGGTGATCGCGCGGCTGCCCATGCTCTTCCCGTAGCGCGCGTCGCGAGGGCGCTCTGGGGCCCTACGGCCTCTCTTCGTGCGGGTCCTCCCATTCGGTGACCACCACCCCGCCGCTGTCGGCGCGGAGCGCGCGGCTCAGGGCCGCGACGCCGCGGCGCGCACGCGGGACCAATCCGTCATGAACGACTCGAACACGCCGTCGTCCTCGACGCGCAGCAGGGTCTCGTCGTTCTCGCGCAGCGCCCCGCCGGTCCAGTTGTGCGAGCCGGTGAAGACCAGCCGACGGCGCGACCGCGAGCCCGCGTAGCGCGCGTCGATGAGCAGGTACTTGGAGTGCAGCGCCCACCCGCCCGCGCTCGCGCGGTAGAGCGTGAGGCCCACGCCCCCGTCGCGCAGCGCGGCGCGCACCCGCGGCCCGATGGGGATGTGCGCGTCGCCCACGACGACCTGCACGTCGCACCCCTCCTGACGACGACGGCGCAGGGCCTCGGCGACGGCGAGGCGCGCGTTCGTGAAGAACGCCATCGCCACGCGAACGCGCCCGCCCGAGCGGCAGTCGACGTTGTTCAGCACCGACACCACCGTGTCGCCCGCGTCGCGAGGAAAGAAGTACGCGCGGGTGTGAAAGCTGCCGTCGGCGGTGTGGTAGTAGCCGCGCCGCACGATGTCGCGCCGCTGCTGCTCGAAGACCCGCTCGTAGGCGGCGAAGAGCCTGCTGTCGCCGCGCACGATCACGGCGTTGTTGTGCCGCCGACGCTGCGAGCCCGAGAAGTTGTGCGACGACTGCACCACGACGCTCCGCGAGCCGTCGTCGAGGGCCGAGAAGAGAGAGGTCTTGTGGTGCATGATCCCGGTGCCGAGGCACGCCGTGCCGGGCGCGCCGCACACGGTCACGCGCGCACGACCCAGGGCCCGAATCAGCGCAGGCACGGCGGACGAGGCGGGGTCGTCCGCGCCGCCGTCGACCACCACGCGCACGTCCACGCCGCGGTTGTGCGCGTCGATCAGCGCCTGCGCCACGACGCTGCGGGTGAAGGTGAACACCGCGACGCGCACCCGCGACCGCGGCAGCGCGCGGCGAATCAACGACACGATCGCGTCCTCGACGGCGCCGTCGGGCTCGTCGTCCGAGGGGCGCACCGAGAACACCGACTGAAACCGCGGCGGAGGCTGCGCGGGGCGGGCCTCGAGGCAGAGGTAGTTGTCGCTCCAGGGGTGCGGGTCGCGGGGCTCGATCCACGGCACGCAGTCGCCCGCGGGGGGCGCCCCGGCGTGGCTCCAGCGCAGCGCCCATGGGCTGTCGCTGGGCAGGCAGAGAAAGTTGTCAGACCAGCCGTGAGGGTCTGCGGGCTCGGTGATCGCGGTGCAGCGCATCCCCTCGTAGGGGCGCGCGCTCGACCAGCGCAGGCCGATGTCGGTGGGGGTGCAGATCACGTTGTCGCGCCACCCGTCCGAGTCGTCGGGGTCGTTCACGGAGACGCAGTGCGCGCCCGCGATGGGGCCGCTGCACGACCACTGCAGGGGGCCCGCGGAGCGGCGACAGTCCTCCGGGGTGAACCCAGCGTCGGGCGCGGGCGCGGCGGGATCGGGCGGCGACGGAGGCTCGGGAGGGCCACCGTCTTCGGGCGGGGGCGGCGGCGGGGGATCTTCCGGAACTCCCCCCTCGGCGGGCTCGGGCTCGGGCTCGGGCTCGGGGGGCTTGGGCCCCGCGTCTTCGTCGGGGAGCGGGGTCGCCTCGGCGTCCTGGTCGATCACGAACTCCGGGTCGTCCTCTTCGACCGGCGCGGAGGGGACCGCCGAGATCACGGTGCCCGCCTCCGCGCACCCCACCAGCGTCAGCAGCAGCGTCAGCCAGGCGACCCGCATACGCGCCATCGTAGGGCGCCTCCCGACGCCGTGTACATCTCAACGGGCTCGCAGGCGCGAGACGCGCGCCCTCGCCGCGCTCCTGGCGCCCCCCCCCTCCCCGACCCATCGTGGCGCGGGCCACTCTGGGATCGTCTCGAGGTCCTGCGACGACAACCAGCCCGCGACGGGGCCCAGTCGGTCGTCGCGCGCCTCGCACGCCGACAGCACCGTCGCGGCGCGCGTCGTCACCGCGCTCACCGCCACCTGCGCGGCCTCTTCCCGCGCCGTGGCCTCCTCCTGCGCGAGGGCAGAAGCGTCGTCCAGCGTCGCCTGGAGCGCCCGGGCCAGCGCGTCCATCGCCGGCCCCGAGGCCGCGACCGACCGCTCCTACTCCCGCGCGGCGGCGCGCACGCTCGCCGCGTCAACGCACCGCTCGCGCGCGTACCGAACGACCGCCGCCGCGACCTCGAGCCACGAGCTCTGCACGCACCCGCTCGCGCCCGCGCCGGAGCAGCCCGCTGACTCCTGCCCCTCGGAACGTCCCACGCCCGTGACGTTCGCGCGAAACGCGCGGAGCGCCTCGCCTGCCGCGCGGTCTGCGTCGCGCAGCGCAGACGCCCCGGCGGCGGCCGGAGGCGCGGCGGCAACACCCTCTCGGTGTGCGACCCTCGGGGATGGACGCCCCCTGCCCCGGCAACGCGCCCTGCTGCAACGGTCAACGCCAGGCGCCGCGCGTGTGCGACCCGGCGCGGTCTCCTGCGCGGGACAGACCTGCACGGCGGGCGCGTGCGTCGCGGGGCCCACCGGGGGGATACACCCGCAGCGCCCCGTCGCTCACCTGGATCGACGCCTGCGCGATCGCGGGCATGACCCGGACCTTGCGCAGCGTCGATGACAGCTCCGCCACGGCGGCGCTCCCGTTCTCGAGCTCTCGGCGCTTCGGGCGGGCGGTGAGCACCCTGAGCATCAGCAGCTCACGCCGAGCTGACTCCATCACCGCGCCGAGCGCACGGTCGCGGGCCCCGTGTCGCGGCGGTGCTCGCGCACGGTGCGGTCCCAGCCGCCGGAGTAGAGACGGTCGCCCGATGGCCCCCAGCGGAGGCACCCCGCGGCCTTCGTGTGGCGGATCGACGACATCCGAGCGGAAGCGTCGCGCACATCGACGAACAGCACCCCCTCGCCGGCGGTCATCGCGAGGAGCGCGCCGTCTGGAGAGAAGCGCGCGGGCGTCGTCGTCCACGCGCGAGCGGGGCAACGGGGACCTGGCCGATCGAGCGCCGCGAGCGGGCGAAACTCGACGAAGGTCGGCTCTCCGAGGCAGAGCGTCCCGCGCGCGGCGTCGAGCGCGATGGGCCAGAAGGGCGCGCTCCACGACCTCCGCACGACGCCGTCTCGCGCCGAGAGCTCGCGGAGCGTCCACGGGGCCGACGGGGTGTGCACGCGAGAGACGACGTACACCGAGTCGTTCGTGCTGCCTCGGAACAGCTCGTTCTCGTCGCGGGTCCATCGGGTCGCGAGGGTGTCGGCGTCGAGCCCGGCGACCCGGCCGCTCCGTCCGTCGGCGCCATCGCCGAAGCAGAGCAGCGTATCGCCGCAGAGGGCGAGCGCGTCGTGGCCGTTGGTGGTGCCGAGTCCCTCGACCCTCGTGAGCAGCGCCCCCGTCTCGCGCGCGAGGGCGACGACGTGTCCTCCGACGGTGGTGACATAGACCCGGTCGCGCGCCAGGTGCGTGGCCTGACCTCGCAGCGCGCCCGTGGCGTGTTGCCATCGGGGTCTGGGGTCGCCGAGGGTCCAGAGCGTGACGTGTCCCTTCCAGTCCGCGGCGACGAGGTGGCGATCGTCGACGTCGACCGACGCGACCTGCGCGAGCGGACCGCGATAGAGGATCGGCTTTGTCGTAGGGGGCATCGAGGGTGAGTGTGTAGCACTACGGTCCTGGTGCCGATCGTCGCGAGGGCTCGTGCGGTGAGCGAAGTCCGCGAGATCGAGGTCGACGTGAAGATCTGGCGCGACGCGACGTACCCTCTGCCCCATGCGCCTCAAGACTCCTACGCCCGTCCTCGTGACGCTCGCGGCCGTCATGATCGGCCTCGCGACGCCCACGCTCGCCTACGCCGCCGGCTTCAGCGCCAGCGCGGAGCGCCCCGCCAGCCCGCAGCACGCGGGCTGGGGGCAGCGCCTGGTCAACAGCCAGCAGTTTCGCCGAATGCTCGCGGCGGCGAACCTGGTGAACCTCCCACACAACGTGCCCATCGTGGTGCGCTCCTGCGGGAGGGTGAACGCCTGGTACAACCGCAGGGAGCAGCGCATCAGCATCTGCTACGAGTACATGGAGCGCCTGCGCGAGCGGCTGCAGCGCGCGAGCCGCTCCGGCGCGGACGTCGACGCGCGCATGCTCGACGCCACCACGCTCATCACGATGCACGAGATCGGTCACGCCTACGTGCACCAGCTCAGCCTGCGCGTGTCGGGCAGCGAAGAAGACGCCGCCGACCAGATCGCCGCGCTGCTCTGCCTGTGGGGAGACCGCAGCGGGCGAGACGCGATGACGGCGTTCCGCGGCGCCGCGGCGCTGCGGCAGTCGGGCGGAGGCGGGGGAGACGCCCACGCCGCCGGGCCCGCGCGGTACCGGGCGATCTCGTGCCTCATCTACGGGCAGCGGCCGGGGGAGCGCGGGGTCTTCGTGCGCGAGGGCGTGCTGCCCGCGGGGCGCGCGGCGTCGTGCCCGGGGGAGTACTCGCGCGCGAGCGCGAGCTGGGCGCGCACGCTGCGGCCCTTCATGCGCCGCTGAGCGTCGGCCGCGATCGACCCCCTCCCCGCAGCAGCGTCCCCGTGGCGGAGGACGCGCCGCGCGAGCTGAACCACGGCCCTCACCGCGCACTTCACGCCCTGGGCGTGGGCCGCGAACGAGGCCGACGCGGTGATGCGGGCGCCGTGCGCACGACGACGGCGGGCCACGGCGTCGCATCGACGACGTACCGGGCGAGGAGCGTGCCCGCCGCGAGGAGGGCGGGGCTGGCGGTGTGCGCGCAGCCAGGCGAGAGAAGCGCGATCGCGATCTGTCTCGCGATCCGAGCGCTCCGACGCGCCGAGACCTGGGGGAGCGTCCAACCTCCAGCGCGGTCCGACGGTCAAGCGGACGGTCGTCGTCATGGTCGCCCCTGGCCCGCCCCTTGCGGTGCAGCGCCTCCGCGCTCAACTCGATCGCCTGAGGCTTCGCCGGAGCTCCCATGAAACGCGCACTCCCCCTCGCCCTCGCGCTGGTCGCGGGAGGCTGTCCTCGAAACACGGCTGAAACTCCTGAAACACCCGTGAACTACGCCCCGCTGGAGCGCGCCGCCGATGCGTTCTCGTCACGGCTCCGGGCCGAGCTGCTGGGCGCGATGCGGCGCGGCGGCCCCGTGGCGGCGGTCGACGTCTGCGCGACTCGCGCGCAGGCGATTCGCGCCGACTTGGCGCGCGAGCACGGGGTGCGCATCGGGCGCGCGTCGCTGCGGCTGCGCACCGACGCCGACGCCGCGCCCGAGTGGGTCGCCGCGTGGCTGCGCGCCCAGGGAGAGCGCCCCGCGGCGGGCGTGAGGGGGCTGCGTACGGCGGCGGGAGGGCGCGCTCGGCTGCTGCGTCCCATCGCGGTGGATGGGCCCTGCGTGGCCTGTCACGGGGCGCCCGAGGCTCAGCCCGAGGCGCTGCGCGCGGCCCTGGCGGCGCGCTACCCGGCAGACCGCGCGACGGGCTACGCCGTGGGCGACCTGCGCGGGGCCCTGTGGGTGGAGGCCACGCAATAGACGGCGGAGCCCGGCGTGACGCGCGCGGGCCGGAGTGGCGGGGGGCCGTGGTCCCGCGTGGGTGTTGCGAAGGAGCGATGGTCGCGCCGGGGTCATCGGCGCTCGCGTCGCGCGAGGCCCCAGGGGCGCGGGCGCGAACGGGCCTGTGGGCGACGAGGAACCCCCTCGTGGACACTCCCAGCAGCATCGGGGGAGCTCGATCTCCGAGGGCGACCCGTGCGCGAGGGGTGCGGCCCGACGCGAGGCTGGGCGAGCGGGTGCGTTCCCCTGATGCGCTCGTGCCACGCGCGCACGCGCCGCGATCCAAAGCTTTCTTTGGTGATTCTGCGCGTGCGGCGGCGGTGGAGCGGACCTATGAATCCCCTCCGAGCGCGTCCGCGTGGGCGCGAGAGGTCACGGGTCGACCTGCGAGGCCGCGCCGCGTGGCGCCGACGTCTGCCCAGCCCACGCCGCGCTCAGACAAGGAGACGAGACACCATGACGCACCGCCATCTGCTGAGCCTGACGATGCTCCTCGCGCTGTCAGGATGCGGCACCGCCGACCCGTCGGGGACGACTGGGACCGACAGCGCGGTGAGCGCGTCCGCCAGTGACGCCACGCCCACCGTCGACTCGGCGACCCCAGAGCCCGACGCCCTCGATCCGCCCGACGCGCCCGCGGCCGTCGAGGTCGACGACCGGGACGCCGGCAGCGTCGTCGCGATCGACGCGCCCGACGCGACGCCCGAAGACGTCGGTCCCTCCGTCGACGCCGCGGGCGAGGTCGACGCCGCGGGCGAGGTCGACGCCGCGGGCGAGGTCGACGCCGCAGGGCAATCCGACGTCGTCCTGGTGGTCGACGCGCCGGCGCGCGATGTTCAGTGTGGCCCCTCGCGTCAGTGCGTCGCCGCGTGCGACGAGGGGCGCACGCGCTGCACCACCTGCGCCGCGTCGTGTCGGGAGCGCTGTGACATGACCGGCACCGCGTGTAGCTTGAGCTGCGGCACCGCGCTGGGGACCTGCCTCTCGCGTTGCCCCAACCTCTCGACCTGCTTCGCCAACTGCAACACCCTGCCGATCGATCAGCGCGTGGCCTGCCTGGCCAACTGCGGGCGGTGCACCGATAGCTGCACCACGACGAGCGCGACCTGCCGCGCGACGTGCGACGAGACCGAGCGTCTGTGCGGTGAGCGCTGCGAGGGCTCCTGCGCGAGCGCCGACGCGGGGGCCCCGCTCACCTGCGCGTCTGCGCAGACCGCCTGCGCGCAGCGCTGCCCCCGCGAAGACTGCTGACCGGCGCCCGCGTCGTCCTGGGGCGCCATGGGGGCCCAAGGACCCGGGGCGGTCGCGCGTCGCGGTCGCCCATCCGCCGAACGCCCCGCCGCGGCGGCCCTGCGCCTACACGCCCGTCGCGAGCAGCGCGCGCATCGCATCCGGATCGCTCGCGACCCACGACATCCACACCCCCAGTCGCCGCAGCGCCGCCGCGTCGTCGCTCCGCGCGCAGAACATCCCCGCCTCGCTGGCGTACTCGATCGCCTCGTGCAGCGTGGCTTCGCTCCGTTCGACGAGCGCCCGCGCGACCCGCGTCCAGAAGTACCCCGTGGGCGCCTCGCCCGCCTCCACGATGACCCCATCCACGCGTGCGCGGTCGCCCTCCGCGTCGAGCAGCAGCGACCACGTGCCGGGCACGGCTTCGGTCAGCAACAACGGGCGCAGCGTCGGTGGCGGGACCTCGCGCCGCGCGAGCTCCGAACCCTCGCGGCGCACGATGGCCGGGTACTCGCCCAGGGTGATCATGACGCCACCGAGGGCGCGCACGAGGGGTTCGACCCCTCGACCCACGCCGGATGCGCCGACCCCGCCGGGCGCGAGCGTGGTCCAAGTGACCTCACCGCTCGTGCCATCGACGACGATCGAAGCCGCGAAGGCGTCGAGGCGCCGTGCGAGCGCGGCGAACCAGGCGTCGTCGTACGCGCCGTCGACCACCACGAAGGGGAGGTCGGCGACCGGCGATCGGCGCGGCGACCACCGCAGCCCGGGTTGTTCCGACAGCTCGGCCGCGGCCGCCCGCACCTGCGCCTGCTCGACGCCCGCGATGACCGCTCGGCGAAGCGCCGAAGCGCCGAGCCCGCGGCCCTCGCCCGTCGGCGTCGATGCACCCACGATGAGCGAGCGCACCCTCGCTGCGCGCTCGGGAAGGAGATCGTCGGGAGCGTCCGCGACCCCGCGCATCCACCGGGCCAACACGGACGCGTCGGCGGTCTCGCGCTCGACGCAGCAGCCCCCGAGGTAGGCGCTGCGCTCCGGTCGCGCGCCGCGCTCGGAGCTCGTCGCGAGCGCCCAGCCGCCGCCGTCGGCGGAGAGGTCTTCGACCCACGACGGGTCCCACGGCGCGCCCTTCAGAGAGGCGCTCGCGCACGATGGTCATCGGCCCCGCGTAGTCGACCCACGCGGGCTCGAAGAACGTGAACACACGCGCGCCGGGGTGGCGCTCCACGCTGGCGTGACGCCCGAGAACCGGCGCACCGCGCGGGTGCTCGACGCGATCGAGAACCCGCAGTCCGCGCGCCTCGCCGAGCGCGACGAGCCGCGTGACGAGCTCGTCCCCGCTCAGGTCGGGGAGCACCACGACCGCGTGATCGATCGACGACGTGGCAGGCATCGGGCGGACGCTACCAGACGGTCGCGTCCGGGGCCCTTGGGCGCCTACGCAGGGCGCGTGCACCGCGGACCTTCGTCCTGCGCGTCGCAAGGGTCCCTCCCGCTGCAAGCAAGAGCGTCGCTCAGTCCTACTGCGGCGAGGTCGCCTGCTGCGCCGCTGAGACCCCCGAGAACCTCTCCACAGGGGACTTGAGGGGTTGAGATGAACTCGCGCCGCGGGCCCACACCGACGCGACCGCGCGCCCTCTCCCGCCTCGGGAGAGACACCCTGCAAGAGGGATGAATGGGTAGATCCGCGGGCCTCCCCGGTAACCACCATGACTTCTTCCCGACCGAAGAACCCCTTCTCCCGAGGCGGGCTGCGTTCGACACACAACTCAGGAATCCGCTTGAAAACAAGCACAATGCGCCTCTCGCCTGCCCCTATCCCCGCCGCCGCGCGCCCTCTCCCCCAGGGCGAGCGCGTCCATTCTTGATTGGTTTCAGCGGATGGGTCGCGCTCGAGCGTGCTGCCCCCTCGCGCGTATGTTCGCCCCCTTCGCCGCCGGTCGCCCCCTGCGGTCGCTGGCTCGCTGAAGTGGGAGCCTGGAGGCGCCTCCGCCGGGGCGGAGGCTGACAGGCGCGTCGGGTGTGTTCCACACCCGACGGTTTGTGAAGGATGTTCGAGGTGTTGAATCGCGAATTGTCGCCCTTGCATCGCGAGGATCGATCACCCCACGTCGTGCGCGGCACGCGCGCGACGATCCTCCAAGCAGCCCGCCCCGGCGGAGGCGCCCTATCTTAGGCTCCCCCTTCAGCGAGCCAGCGATCGCAGGGAGCGACCGGCGAGCGAAGGGGGCAGCGCTCTCGGCGCGAAGGGGCAGCGCTCTCGGCGCGGACAGGGGGCAGACCAGAGGCGCATCACGCTTGTTTTCAAGTGGATTCCTGACCTGTGTGTCGAACGTAGCGAGGCGGGAGAAGGGGTGCGCGGCAGCGCGGGATGTGGGTACGTCCGTCGCGCTGATCCCTTCAAATCCCTTGTGGAAAGGTACTAGGGTCTGTCCCCAAAGTCGGAGTCGTGGCATAGGAGCTCCATGTCGGATGACGTTCTGACCGGGCTCTCGTCGCTCGTGCGGCTGCATCTGACCGAGCGGCAGTGGAAGAAGATCGAGGCCTTCCTCGCGGCGGAGCGCTTCGGGCGCCCCCCGAAGAACGACCGAGTCTTCGTCGAAGCGGTGCTGTGGTGGCGTCGGACGGGCGCGCCGTGGCGGGACCTACCCACTGCCTTCGGACCCTGGAAGACGGTGTTCAACCGCTTCGACCGTTGGTCTAAGAACGGCAAGTGGCTGCGCTTGTTCGAGGCGCTACGGACCGACCGCGACGACGAGTGGCACAGCATCGACAGCACCATCAACCGCGCCCACCAGCACGCCGCGGGGGGAAAAGGGGGGCCCAGCGCCACGCCATCGGCCGCTCGCGGGGCGGCCCGTCGAGCAAGGTCCACCTCGTCGTCGATGCCCTCGGGCTCCCGATCACGTTCGAGGTGACCGAGGGCCAGCGGCACGACGTGTTGCCCGCTCCGTCGCTGGCGACGCGAGCGGGCTCCCGCACGCTGCTGGGCGACAAGGGGTACGACTCGGGCCCCTTCCGGGATCACCTGGCGGCAATGGACTGCATGCCGGTGATCCCTTCGAAGTCCGATCGCACGCAGAAGATCCCGTACGACCGCGAGCTGTACAAAGCGCGCTCCGAGGTCGAGTGCACCTTCAACCTCCTCAAGCAGGCACGCCGCTTCGCGACCCGATACGAGAAGACGCTCCGCAACTACGCCGCGGTCGTTGCGATCGGCTGCGCCATGCTCTGGCTCCGACTTTAGGGACAGGCCCTAGTACACGACGGCGGAAGTAACGAGCGGGTTTCGTTCGCATCCGCGTCGTGCAGCGGCGTCAGCGCGCCGCGCCGGGCCAATACAGCCCGTCTTCGTCGCGCTTCCTTGCTGCGCTCGCGCCTGCTTCGAAACCGCTGCGTTACTTCCGCCGTCGTGTACTAGAGTGCGCGGCCGCGCGCCCGCTCGGGATGACGCGAGGAGCCGCCCATGACACGAGAGTCGCCGTACGCCACCTCCCACAAGGGCCTGCGTCACGCGATCGCCCGGTTCCAGCTCCTCGCGGGCCGCACCCGCTATGACCGTCCCGATGACGTCGCGCTGCTGCGCGAGCGCGGGGACGAGCTTGCGCTGCTGCTCACGCACCACCTCGAAGCCGAGGAGCGCTTCTTCCTCACGCCGCTCCGCGCGCGCCATCCCGCGGCCGCCGAGCACGACCTCCACGAGCACGAGCAGCTCGAACAGGTGCAGGCCGCCTGGGTCGACGCGCTCGCGCGCCTCGACGGGAGCCCCGAGCAGGGACGCCACTTCTACCTCCAGGTGACGGACTTTCACGCGCGGTACCTCGCGCACATCCTCCATGAAGAGCGGGTCACCGAGTCGGCGATGTTCGCGTGCTTCACGAACGACGAGGTGGCGGAGTTCTCTTCCGGGATCCTGGCGTCTGTCGAGTTGCCGGTGCTCGTGGCCTCGCTGCGCTACATCGTCCCCGCGCAGTCCGACGACGAGAGCCGAGCGCTGCTCGAGCGCCTGCGGCCCGCGCCGTTCTTCGGAGACGTGGTGGCCGCCCTTCGCGAGGACCTCGGCGACGAAGCGCTGGCGCGGCTCCTCTGACGTTCGCGTGTCCGCGCTGCGAAGGGGTGCCGGGGGAACCTGCACTCCAACGGGTTGCCGCCGCTCAGCAGCGCGCGCGGCCCGTGAACCGTGCCACCGCTCCGCGCGTTCAAGTCGGAATGGAGCCGCTGGCGCCGTCGACCGCGAGGGTCGTCGGCGACCGACTGCCCGTCGAGACGCCGTGACGCAGCGACGCAGGTCGCACGCGACCCGACGGGAGACTCGCCGTTCGGCGCTCGCGCGCGAGCGCCTCGAGAGGAGCCCCGCCGACAGCGCCGCGCCCGGCCTCGGGTTCACTCGACACCGCGGAGGCGCGCTGCGCGTCAGCGGGGCCAGCGCACCGCGCTCTGCTCTGCGCGGGTGATCCATAGCGGATCGCGGAGCGCGAGCTGCCCGAGGTGGTTCGGTCCCCAGCAGAACACCCGGCCCGAGCTCATGCGCGCGCACGCGTGCTCCTCGCCCGTCGCGATCTCGACCGCGTGTTCGTCGGTTGGGATGAGCGCCTCGACCGGGTTGGCGCGGTCGGTGGTGCTGCCGTCCCCGAGCTGTCCGCGCTGGTTGGCGCCCCAACACCAGACCCGCCCCGACACCCTGGCGCAGGTAAACGAGCCCCCGGCGCTCACCTGTTCCGCGTCGCCGAGGTTCAGCACGCGGGTCGCGCGAAGCGCCACGCGTTCCGGGTCGCTCGGTGTGACACCGACCTGGCCGCGCTGGTTCGACCCCCAGCACCACACCTGCCCCTCGACGCGGGCGCACGCGTGCGCGCGCCCCGCCGTGATCTCGACGGCGCCGGCGTCGATCGCAGGTCGGCGCTGCGAGACCAGCGCGATGCTCGTGGGCGCGCCTTCGCCCGCGCCGCACTGCCCGAGGTCGTTGGCGCCGAAGCACTCGACCCGCCCCGCCCCGCTGCTGGCGCAGGTGAAGCGGTCGCCGGCAGCCACGGCGGTGAGCTGCGAGAGCCCAGGCACGACCGCCCCCGTCGCGCGGGGTCCCGTGGGGACGACCCCGGCCTCGCCCTGGGTGTTCGAGCCCCAGCATCGAAGGAGGTTCATCGCATCGAGCGCGCAGGTGTGCGACTCCCCTGCGGCCACCTCTCGAACCGTCAACACCGAGAAGACCTGCCTCGCGCCGAAGACCACGCTCGACGACCCCGCGTTGGGGAGCACCTGTCCCTCGATGTTGTATCCCCAGCAGCGCAGCGCGCCCGAGGCGATCGCGCACCCGTGGGCCGAACCCACGGCGAGCCGCGTGACCCCCTGCATCGCGGCGCCCCCGAGGGCATCCACGGGCACCCTCACGGGCGTGGGCTCGACGGTCGGCAGCGGTTGACCCGTGGCGCTAGACCCTCCGAGCTGCGCGATGTTGTTCGTTCCCGCGCACAGCACCTCGCCCGCCTGCGTGCGCGCGCAGGTGAACGCTCTGCCGAGGGCGAGCGAGGTCGTGTTTCGCAGCGCGGGCACCTCCGTCGGCGTCGGGAGCATCGCCAGCCGCCCGTCGCCGAGCTGTCCGAAGTAGCGGCCTCCCCAGCAGCGCAGGGTGCCCGAGGAGTCCCCGGCGCAGACGTGTGCGGCGCCGACTCCGAGCACGGGGCGCCCCTCGGCGCGCTCGATCGTCAACGGGAGCGCCGCGGGAGGGAGCATCGTACGAACGACGAATCCGTTGCCGTTGCTCCCCAGCTCGTTCGCTCCCCAGCACCGCAGCATGTTGGCCGCGTCGACGCTGCACTGGTTCAGATAGCCCATCGTGGGCGGATGGGTCGCGTAGTGCGCGACGCTCACGGGGGCGGCGGTGAAGACCGGGTCGACCGCCCTGGGGATCGCGCCGACATCGGTGCGCCCCCAGCAGCGCACGTCGCCGCCGCTCAGGGCGCAGACGCTGAAGCCACCGGCCTCCAGCCCGTCGAGGCTCGATCCTGCGCCGACGGCGGTCGCGATGGGCGTCGGCGTCGATGACGCGCTCACCAGCGTCGGCAGCGCGCCGAGCTCCCCGTAGGCGTTACGCCCCCAGCACTGGACCGTCGTGCCCACGCCCCCGCACGTGAACGCGTCGCCCGTGGCGAGAAAGCGCGCGCTCACGTTCGGGACCCGCTGGGGCAACGTGACCGTCATCGACATCGGCGCGCCCGCGGCCCCGTGGAGGTTGCTGCCCCAGCAATAGACCACGTTCGATGCGGTGCGCGCGCAGGAGTGGGACGATCCCAGCGCCAGCGACTCGATCGCCGGGAGTGACGCGGCGACGCGAACGGGCGCGAAGGAGAACTGCGGCGAGGCGACGCCGAGCTGCCACTCGACGTTGCGGCCCCAGCAGAAGACCGCGCCCGCGCCGTTCAGCGCGCAGGTGTGGAAGGCGCCCGCAGCCAGGGCGGTGACATCGCGGATCGCGACCTGCACCGGGGTCGCGCTGCGGAGCGTCGCGGGAGCGCCCCCGAGCTGCGCCTGCTCATTGCTGCCCCAGCACCACACGCTCCGGTCTTCGAGGCGCGCGCAGGTGTGAAGAAATCCACCGACGACCTGCACGACCCTCGCGGGCGGGCGCTCGCTGAATCCGCCGCCCGCGTCGGGCGGCGCGTCGGGTGGCGCGTCGGGTGGCGCGTCGGGCGGCGCTCCATCGGACGGAGGCGTGTCGGGCGCGGCCCCGATGTCTGAAATCGCCTCGTCTGACGAGGCGAGCACGTCACGAACGGCCGCGTCGAGGTGGTCCTCGTCGCCCGCGTCGAGCGCGGGGAGGTCGGGCGTGAGCGTGTCGGCGAGCCTCGGGGCGTCGACGGCGGCGTCGAGGGGAGGCGCCGCCACGCATCGCCCCGGCGTCGCGGCGCTGGCGGCGTAGCGATAGCCCGACGCGCACACCGAGGGAGGGACAGGCGCGGCGCACGAGCCTTCGATGCAGCGCGAGCCCTCCGCGCCGTCACACGCGCGGTCTCCTCCCGCGATGTCGCAGCGAAACGGCGCCGGCTCGGGGAGGCAGGCAGGCAAGAGGAGCGCGATCGCGAGCATTCGAGAACGAGCGCACCCGCAGAGACTCACGCGGTAGTCCCTACCACGAAGCGCCCTCCGGCTCACGGAGCAGGGACGGCTGCGACAGCGGCAGGTCGGGGCGCGGGGGCCCGGCTCCTCTCGCGACGCTCAGCCCTCGGCGTCGGGGTGACCCTCGGCGTCATGCCCAAAGCGAAAGGCGCCCGCGAGGCCGAAGCACACGCCCGCCACGATCAGCACCATCGCAGGACCCACCCCCACCTCGAGCCCGCGCCGCTTGAGCTTCAGGATCGGCATGACCGCCGAGAGCAGGGGCGCGAGGGCCACCACCGCGACGAGCATTCGAGACGCGCGCATGGCGCCCGCGGTGCGGCGGGTGCGCAGCAGGGAGGCGAGAAAGACCGCGGCGCCGGGGAGCATCCAGGCCGTCATGGTCCCGCGGAGGGGCGCGTAGCTGCCGAGGGCGAGGTCGAGGGGCGTGAGGGCGCCGTTGGGGTCGAGCACGCGGTTGAGCATCACCGGGACGCGCGTGAGCAGCGGCACGAAGGTCGCCGTGAGAAACAGCGCGACCGCGGCGCCCACCGAGAGCTGCCCGTTGCGCCACCAGCGCGAGAGCGGCGACGGCTCCAGCGGGACCTCCGCGGGCCCCGCCGCCGCGGGGAGCTCGCACACCGGGCACGCCTCGTCGGGCGGCATCATCGCGCCGCAGTGGGCGCAGGAGACCTCGCGCATCGTCCTCGCCGTGTAGCACGGCGCGAGGAACTCGACACGGGCGCCCGCCCCGCGTTATCGCCGGGGGATGCGATCGCTCCTCGCCGCGCTGCTCTGCCTCGGCTGCATCTCGACGAACCGCGCGACGCTCGACGAGACCGCGGCGCTCTTTCACGACGACCTGCGCTGGGGGCGCATCCCCGTCGCCGAGGGCGCCGTCGAGGCGAGGGCGCGGGAGGCCTTTCAGCAGCACCACCGGGGCTGGGGCCGGGAGGTCCGCGTCGTCGACCTCGACGTCGACAGCGTGCGCCTGGCCTCGACCACCGGCTCGCTGCGCGTGCGCGTGACCTGGGTGGGCGGCACCAACAGCACCGACGTGCGCGAGAGCGTGGTCGAAGAGCGCTGGGTCTCCACCGACGGCAACTGGCGCCTCGCCCACGAGGCCATCATCGCGGGCGACGAGACCCTCTTCCCCGCGGCGGCCCCCGCGGCGACGCCGACAGAGACGCCCTCCGCGACGCCCTCGCCAGCCCCCTCCGCGCAGAAGCCCACGCGGCCCCGGCGGCGCTGAGCGGACGCGGTGTATCCTCCGGCCACGCGATGCGTCTAGCGGATCGATACCGGGTGCTCCGTCGGGTGGGAGAGGGCGGAGGCGGCGGCGTCTGGCTCGTCGAGGACCGCCTCGCCGGCAACGCCGTGATGGTCCTCAAGCGCCTGCTCTCGCACGCGCAGTCTTCGCTCGCGCAGTGGCTGGTGAACGAGTTTCAGATCCTCGCGCAGCTCGACCTCCCCGCCGTCGCGCGGGTGCACGACTTCGGCCTCGCCGACGCCGACGCCGAAGACCCCGGCGGCGCGTTCTTCACCCGCGAATTCGTCGACGGCACGCCCCTCGACGAGGCCCTCGGCGACGCCCCCGAGGGAGCGCGGGTGCGCGCGCTCTTTCAGTCCGCGGCCGAGACCCTGCGAGAGCTCCATCGGCTCGGCGTGGTGCACGGCGACCTCAAGCCCGCCAACCTCATCGTCCCCCGCGACGGCGACCGGGTCGTGCTCATCGATTTCGGACTCGCCCAGGGCGCCCTCGGCGCCGCGGCGCGGGTGCGCGGAGGCACCCTGGGCTTCATGCCCCCGGAGCGCCAGGCGATGCTCCTCGCGGGCCAGTCGCTCCCGCCCGACCCCCGCGCCGACGTGTACGCGCTGGCCGTATCCCTGGGGTGCGTTCTGTTCGGATCCGCGCCCGGAGACGACGCGACACCGCCCCCGCGCGTCGCCGCCGACCCCTCCCTGCGCGCGCTCTGGGAGATCGCCCGCCGCGGCGCCGCCGCCGACCCCGCGCAGCGCTTCGCCACCGTCGACGACCTGCTCGTGGCCCTCTCGGGACCCGCCGAGTCGCTCCGCCCCCGCGCGCCCTCGGGCCGCGTGGTGTTCCGCCCCGAGGGGCGCGAGGCCGAGCTCGGGGTGATCCTCGACGCCGTGTCGCGCAGGCTGATCCGACGCGAGCGGGACGTGCCCCTGGTGCTCCTCGAGGGCGAAGAGGGCAGCGGGCGCAGCACGCTCCTGCGCGAGGTCACCTGGCGCGCGCAGCTCCGCGGCGTGCAGGTGCTCTCGATCCGCTGCGAGGCCGGCGAGGGCCCCGTGCGTCGCCTCCGCGAGGGCGCCGAGGTGCTCTCCGGCGCGCCCGTCGACCCGGCCGCTCCCGACGCGCTCTCCGCCGCGCTGCGCCGCGCGAGCGCCGTCGCGCCGGTGCTGATCCTCGCCGACGACCTCGACGAGGCCGACGACGGCGTGGCCGCGATGCTCCGCTCCATCGCGTACGGATGCGAGGCCGACGAGCCGCTCCTCGTGGTGGCCTCGGCCGCGAACGTCTCCCGCGTGCGCGAGCTCGAGGCCACGCAGCGCGTGGTGCTCGGCCCCCTCGACGAGGCCGCCGTCGCCGCCCTCTGCGCGCAGACCCTCGGCGTGGTCGAGCCCGGCGTCGCCGCCGCGGTGCTCCGTCGCACGGGCGCGCTGCCCCTCGCGGTCACCGAGCTCCTCGCCGCCCTCGCCCGCGACGCCGCGGTGAGCCCCTCGGACGTCGAAGCCACCGAGGTGCCCGGACGCGCCCGCGACATCGCCGCGCGCAGGGCGGCCGCGCTCCCGCGGGGCGCGAGGCTCACGGCCCTCGCGGTGGCCTGGCTCGGCGCGGCGGCCACGGCGGAGCGGGTGCGCGCGCTCGTCCCCGAGCCCGACGCGCTGGAGCGGTGCCGCGCCGGAGGCCTTGTGGCGCAACGACCTGACGGCTCCTGGTCGCTCCGTCACGGGTCCCTCGAAGAGGCGCTGCTGGCCTCGTGCGACGACGCCGACCGGGCGTCGCTGAAGCGCCCCGTGGCCGAGGCCCTCGACCGCGCCGACGCGCCCACGACCCTCCGCGCCGAGGCGTGGCTCCGCGCGGGTGACCCGCAGCGCGCGATGGACCTCGCCGACGACGCCGTCGCCGCGCTGCGCCGCGACGGGCTCCCGCTCACCGCCGTGCGCCTCCTCGCGGGGATTCGCGCCGAGGCCGGGGCGAGCAGCGCGCGGCGCTACCTCGAGGCCGAGCTCTTGATGGAGGGCGGGCGCGTCGCCGAGGCCGAGGCCCTCGCCGCGAGCGTGGGCGAAGACGACCCCGCCGTGCGCCGCCGCGCGAGGCTGCTGCAGGCGAGGCTCTTGCGCTCGCGAGGAGACATCGACGGCGCGGGGGCGCTCCTCGACGCGGTGGCGATGGAGGCGCGCGTGAGCGACCCCGACCTCGCCGCCGAGGCGCGGGTCGAGTCGGGGCGCGTGGCCCTCGCGCGGGGAGACTACGCGACCGCGAGCGCGCGCTGCGACGACGCGGCCTCCCTCGCCGTCGACCCCCTCGCCCGCGCCAAGGCGCTGTCGGTCGCGGGCATGGCGCGGGTCTTCGAGGGGCGCAACGCCGAGGGCCTCGCCGCGCTCGAAGAGGCCCGGAGCACCTTCGCGTCGCGCTCGCTCCCCCGCGAAGAGGCCACGCTGCTCACGTACCTCGCCGTGGCCAGGGAGCGCGGCGGAGACCTCGGCGGCGCCCGCGAGCTCCACGAGGCCGCCCTCGACCGCGCGCGCGCCGCGGGCGACCTGCGCGCCATGGTCACCGCGCGGATCAACCTCGGCAACGTCACCCAGCGTCAGGGCGACCTCGGTGCGGCGCTGGAGCACACGCAGGCGGCGCTGCAGCTCTCGCTCCGCGCGGGGCTGCGCGGGCACACCGCGACGGCGAGGATGAACCTCGCGATCCAGCTCCTGCGCATCGGGTCGATCGACCGCGTGCGGGCCGAGCTCGACGCCGCGCGGGCCATCGCCCTCGAGGCCGGGCACCGCGACGCCCTCGCGGCCGCGACGCTGCTCGAGGGCGACGCCCTGGCGCGCCGCGGAGACGCCGAGGCGGGGCTCGCGCGCATCGCCGAGGCCGAGGCGATGTTCTCCGACCTCGGCGCCACCGAGGACCTCGTCGACGCGCTCCTCGACGGCGCCGACGTGCTGCTGGAGCGGGGCTTCGACGGCGACGTCGACCGCGCCGCGGAGCGCATCGCGCGGGCCCGCGCGCAGCTCGGCGACGACGCGTCCGCGAGCCCCCGGGTGCTCGCCCTCGAGGGGGCGGTGTCGCTGCTGCGCGGAGACACCCGCGCCGCCGTGCGCGCGCTCGGCGAGGCCATCGGGGCGGCCGCGGCGGAGCACTGGGAGGTGCACGCCCAGGCCCTCGCGCTCCGCGCCCGCGCGCACGCCGCGGTGGGCGCCGAGCTCCACGCGCGGAGGGACCGGGAGCGCGCGGTGGAGATCCTCGAAGAGAAGGCCGGGCTGCTGCCCCCCGACCTCCGCGGCGCGTTCTGGTCGGTGCCGCGGCGATCGTCCTTGCGCGGCGAGGTCGGCGTGGCGCAGACCCACCCCTCGGTCGAGCTCCGCGCGGCGTCCCCCGGCGGCGGCCTCAGCGTGGCCGCGGGCCGCGGGCTCACGAACGTCAACGCGCAGACGCTCATCGCGAGCGACGAGCGCCTGGTGCTGCTCCTGGAGATGTCGCGGCGGCTGGGCGAGGAGCCCTCGCTCGAGCGCGTCCTCGACCTCGCGGTGCACAGCGCGCTGGAGCTCACCCACGCCGAGCGCGGCGCGGTGCTGCTCCCCGACGGCGACGGCGCGCTGCGGGCGCGCGTGCGCCTGGGTCCGCAGCGGGGCGACGGACCTGACGAGGCGTTCTCGCAGTCCATCGCCGACTCGGTGTGGATCGACGGCGAGCCCGTGGTGACCCTCAACGCCCAGGGCGACCGCCGCTTCGAAGACTTTCGCTCGGTGCACGAGCTCGGCCTCTGCGCCGTGGCGGCGGTGCCGATGCGTCACCGCGGGCGCACCCTGGGCGTGCTCTACGTCGAGAGCCGACGTCGACGCGTGGCCTGGGCGCCCTCGGACGTCGCGCTGATGATGGCCTTCTCCGAGCAGGCCGCCATGGCCGTTGAGCACCGACGTCTCGTCGAGGAGCTCGAGGCGCGCAGCCGCGAGCTGGAGCTCGCGCGGGCCGAGATCGAGGCGCTGCTGCAGACCCGCGAGCGCGAGCTCGAGGTCACCCGGAGCTCCCTGGTGCGCGCGCAGGAGGCCCTCCGCGTGCGCTTCGCCCCGGCGGGCATCGTGGCCAACACCGCGGCGATGCAGCGGGTGTTGGCCCTCGTCGAGCGCGTGCGCGACGCCGACGTGCCCGTGGTGGTCGAGGGCGAGAGCGGCACGGGCAAGGAGCTGATCTCTCGCGCGCTGCACTTCTCCGGCGCGCGGGCGAAGGGACCGTTCGTGGTGGTCCACTGCGGCGCGATCCCCGAGACGCTGCTGGAGAGCGAGCTGTTCGGGCACGTGAAGGGCGCGTTCACCGGCGCCGAGCGCGACCGCAAGGGGCTCATCGCCAGCGCGCACCGGGGCACGCTCTTTCTCGACGAGGTGAGCGAGATGTCGCCGCGCATGCAGGTGGAGCTCCTGCGCGTACTGCAAGACCGCAAGGTGCGCCCGGTGGGCGGAGACCAGGACGAGTCGGTGGACATGCGGGTCGTGGCGGCGTCGAACCGCCCCTCGCGACGCTGGTCTCCGAAGGGAAATCCGCGAGGACCTGTACTACCGCCTCGCCGTGGTGACCCTCACGCTCCCGGCGCTGCGGGAGCGCGTCGAGGACATCCCCGCCATCGTCGCGCAGGTGCTCTCGAGCTTCTCCGACGAGCACGGAGGACCGCGCAAGCGGCTCACCCGGGACGCGCTGCGCCGGGTGATGCAGCAGCCCTGGCAGGGCAACGTGCGCCAGCTCCGCCACGCCCTCGAGAGCGCCGCGGTGCTCTGCGAGGGCGAGCTCATCGACGCCGACGCGATCCCCCTCCCCCAGAGCCTGCAAGATCGCCCGACCGCCGCGCCCTCGCCCCAGGGCGCGTCCCCCAACGTGGTGAGAAAGGCCACCGAGCGCCAGCGCATCCTCGACGCCCTCGAACAGACCAACTGGAACAAGGTCCGCGCGGCCGAGGTGCTGGGGATGCCCCGGCGCACGCTCTACCGTCGGCTCCGAGACTTCGGCCTGCTGGACTGACGACGACGCTGTGCCGTAGTGTGCCGCCATCTCGCGGGCCTCGGACCATCGCGTCGCCCGCGCAGGTGTGGGGGCGCGACGCGGCGCGGGTTCTCCCCCGCGGCTCGGCTCGTGCAGGGTTTGTGATCTGGGACGAAGCGCACCATGGGACGACGCACTCGGATTCTGGGCTTGATCACGCTGTCGCTGGGCGCAGCCTGCGTGATCAACACGCGCCCGCACCTCCCGAGTGAAGACAACAACCGCGCCACGGGCGGCCTCGACGCCAGCTTTCGTGGAGACCTCGGCCAGGTCCCCAACGTGGCCGACGCCGGGGTGTACGACGCGCAGATCGACCTCGACGGGGCGCCCCCGGTGGCCTCTCCCGACGCGGGCGCAGGCGCCGAGCTCGACGACTGCCTCCCTGTGGGCACCGTACGCGGCGACGGCGGCGCGGCGAGCGACGGCGGCGATGGGTCCGTCGAGGACGGCGGCGCACCGCCTGACGGCGGCGACGCAGGATTTACCGACTCCTTCGGCCGCGCTTGCGATCCCACCGCGCGGCGCAGGGACGCGGGCCCGACCGACACCACCGAGGGGCAGCGCTCTTGAACCGCGCGGGCCGCTGGTTGCTCCTCGGGGCCCTCGCGTCGGCGTGCGTGATCAACACGCGCCCGCACCTCCCCGCCGAGGGCGTCGGCGACGCCGGCTTCGGCGGCGGGCTGACGATGAACGACAGCGACGCCGGCCCCGACAACGTCGCGGACGCGGCGACGTCGCGCGACGCGCCCGCCCCCAGCGACAGCCCGGTCCCGGCCATGTGCCCTGACGCCTCGAACTGCCCCACCCCCACGGCCGACGCCGGCGCGAAGCCCCTCGACGCGGGCACGGGTGGCGGCGCCGACGCGAGCACCATCGTCGACGCGAGCACCATCGTCGACGCGAGCGCAGACCCAGACGCCAGCGCAGACGCGAGCACCATCGTCGACGCGAGCGCAGACCCAGACGCGAGCGCAGACCCAGACGCCAGCGCAGACCCAGACGCCAGCGCAGACCCAGACGCCAGCGCAGACGCCGCCCCCGACGCGCGCGTCGCCGAGCCCTGAGCTTCTCGCCTCTGCTCCCCCGGCCAGGCGGCGAGGCGCGCATCGGCCCCCGCTCGTGCCCCCCAAAAAGTGAAGGGGCGCCGGGTTATCCCGACACCCCTTCACCGGAGTTTCGCGCCGGCGGTGCGCCCCAGCGTTCAAGCCGTGGCGCGCCTACCGTCCACGATAGCGCGCATTACCTCCGCGGACAGGTCCCCGTGTGAAGACCATAGGTTGAATGACTCATTGTGTGCTCATTTCCTCCCGCGGACAGCGCCGCGACCCGAGGGACACCGATGTTGGAGAGCACCGGCCCGCGTTCCGGGTCTTCGTAACGTGAGGCCGACAGGCGCCTCATGGTTGTGCTGGAGAGACGTGCGCGAGGCCGCGCACATTCGAGACCATTCTCGGGTTCGCACCACTCGGCCAGCATGGAGTTGACCTGACACGCATGAGGTTGACGCAATGCGGATGTCTATCGCGGGTGTTCGCGCGCCGAAAAAGCGCGGACGCCGTGGCGCCTCACCTCGCATCGCACTGGCCCTGGTTGCCTGCACGATCACTCCGACACAGACGCTAGCACCTGCCCTGGACCCGTCCAACACTTTTGATCGCGGCGCGATTTCCGTGCGCGCTACGCTCGAAGGGGGAATATCCTTCGCGCCCCGCGGCGCCGCGCGGGGTGGCTGACTGTCGTTTGGTGGCGGCCGCGCCTCGGGGCGAGATAGAGCGTCGGCGACCCGATGCCGCTCCACCGCGCCGCCCTCGCCTTCGTCGCCGCGCTGCTCCTCGCGCCGACCGCTCACGCGCAGCACGGCGCCCGACGCCACGCGCGCCCGATGCCCACGCCCGCCCCGCGGGTGTCGGGCTTCGCGCGCGCGCAGCTCGATCGGTGCGCCCTCGGCGACGCCGTCGCGTGCCGCGTCGCGGGGGTGCACCTCGCGCGGGGAGACGGCGGCGCCGCGCGCGACGGGGAGGCCGCGGCGATGCTCCTCGAGCGCGCCTGGAGCCTGCACCGCGACGAGGGCTGCGAGTGGTTCTTTCAGCTCCGCAGCGAGCTCCCGCCCAACGCCGTGCGCCGCGCCTGCGAGCGGGGCTGCGGCTTCGCCTGCGAGGCCCGCGCGCTGCACCGCCTCGCCCTCGACCCCGCCGACGGCCAGGCCGAGATGGAGCGGCTCTGCGACCGGGGCGGCGCGCACGCCTGCTACACCCTGGGCCACGCGCTCCTCGACGGCGTGCTGCTGCCCCACGACCGCCGCGGCGCCCTGGAGCTCATCGGCCGCGCCTGCGACCTCGGCGGCGCCCTCGCGTGCTTCGAGATGACCCACGAGCACTGGGACACGGAGCTCCTGCGCGCCCGGCGCGACGAGGTGTCCCCCGACCGGCTGCGGGCCACGGCGCCCCTCAGCGCGCCGCCAGCCGCGCCGCGAGCTCCCGCAGCATCGCGGCCGTCGCGCCCCACACCAGGTGCCCCTGAACCTCGAAGGGCAGCACGATCCGCCGGTGCCCCTGCGCGGCCACGGTCCTCGCCCTCGGCAGCGCGCTGAACGCCGCGAGGGGGAGCTCGACGACCTGCGCCACCTCGTCTTCGCTCAGGCGGTAGCGCAGGCCCGAGGGGATCCACCCCACCACCGGGGTCACCACGAAGCCCGTCGAGGTGCTGTGGTCGTCGAGCATGCCCAGCACGCGCACCGCCGCGGGGTCGAGGCCCACCTCCTCGTGCGCCTCGCGGAGCGCCGTGTGCACGGCGTCGCGGTCCCCCTCGTCGCGCCGCCCGCCGGGGAACGCGAACTGCCCCCCGTGTCGCCGCATCGCCGCCTGCCGCAGCGTGAGCATCACGTGCGCGGCGCCGTCTCGCCGCAGCAGCGGCACGAGCACCGCCGCGGGGACCTCTCCCCGACCCGCGCGCACCACCCTCGCCCTCGCGCCCAGCCGCGCCTCGACCTCGTCGGGACCCATCTCCTGCATCGCCGCGAGGCGTGACACCGCGCGCGCGCCGCGGCAACGCCCATTGCGCTCCACCCCCTCGCGAGGCTATCGCCCTGCGGCCCATGCGCCTCTACGCCCTCCCGCTCGCGCTCGTCGTCGCGGCCTCGCCCCTGGGCTGCCGCGCCCGCGCCCCCGCGCGCGCCTCGCGGGGGGTCGCGACGCGGGTGGTGTCCCTCGCCCCGAGCGCCACCGAGGTGCTCTACGCCCTGGGCGCGGGCGACCGCGTGGTGGGCGTGTCGATCTTCGACGACTACCCCCCCGAGGCGACGCGCAAGCCCAGGGTGGGCGGCATCGTGAACCCGAGCTTCGAGGCCATCGCCGCGCTGCGCCCCGACGCCCTCGTCGGCGTGCAGGGCCCCATCGACCGCGGCGTGCTCGGGCGCGTCGAGGCCATGGGCGTGCGCCTGGAGTTCCCCCGCGTCGAGTCGATCGACGAGGTGCTCGCGAGCGTCGACCGCTTCGCGGCGCTCGTGGGGCGCGTCGAGCGGGGCGCGGCGCTGCGCGCGTCGATTCGCCGCGAGCTCGACGCGGTGAGCCGCTCCGTCGCCGGGCGGCCGCGGGTGCGGGTCGTCGCCGCGTTCAGCGCGCAGCCCCTCGTGGTGGCCGGGCGCGGGAGCTGGGTCGACGAGGTGCTCCGCGTCGCCGGAGGCGAGAACGTCATCGACACGGGCGCGCGGTACCCCACGGTGAGCGTCGAGGTGATCCTCGGCGCGGCGCCCGACGTGGTGCTCGACCTCTCCCCCGAGATGGGCACCAGCGCGCTCTCGTCGGCGCTCTCGGCGCACGGCGCCCTGCGCTCGTCGCGCTGCCCCGACGGCGGCGCCGCGTGCGCGCCGACGCGGGTGATCACCCTGCGGGACGGCGTGTTTCTACGGCCCGGTCCGAGGGTCGGCGAGGCCGCGCGGCGACTCGCGCTCGCGCTGCACCCCGGCCTCGCTCAGTAGAGCCCGCCGTTGACCCCGAGCACCTGGCCGCTCACGTAGCTCGCCTCGGGCGACGCGAGGTAGCACACCGCCGACGCGACCTCCTCAGGGCGGCCCATGCGCTTCGAGGGGACCTCGGCCACGATCTTCGACCGGAGCTCCTCGCTCAGCACCGAGGTCATGTCGGTGTCGATGAAGCCCGGCGACACGACGTTCGCGGTGACCCCCCGGGAGCCGTACTCCTTCGCGAGGCTCTTCACCATGCCCTCGAGGGCGCTCTTCGACGCGGCGTACACCAGCTGCCCCGCGTTGCCCATCTGCCCCACCACCGACGACACGGCGATAAAGCGGCCGAAGCGCGCGCGCATCATCGGGCGCACCGCGGCGCGCGCGAGCCAGATCGCGCCGTGCACGTTGGTGCTGAACACCGACGCGACCTCCTCGTCGCTCACGCGGAGCAGGAGGTTGTCGGCGGTGATCCCCGCGTTGGCCACCGCGATGTGCAGCGAGCCCTTGCGCGCGACCACGTCGTCGACCGCGCGCTGCACCGCGGCGCTGTCGCCGGCGTCGAACTGCGCGAGCTCGCCGTCGGCGCCCAGGGCCTTGAGCGCCGCGAGGGCCTCCTGCGCGGCCGACTCGTTGCGCTGGTAGTTCATCACCACGTACGCGCCGGCCTGCCCGAGCCCGAGGGCCACCGCGCGGCCGATGCCCCGCGACGCGCCCGTCACCATCGCCACGCGCCCGCTTAGATCTGACATCGTCGGCCTCACTCCATCGCGACGAGCGCGCGCACGGCGTCGTCGAGGGTCTCAAGGTCGCGCACGGCGCTCACCGGCGTCGGTCGCGAGATTCGCTTCATCAGCCCGCGCAGCACGTCGCCCACGCCCACCTCGACGAAGCGCGTCACGCCCCCGTCGAGCATGACGCGAAGGCTCTCGGCCCAGCGCACGGTGCCGCACACCTGCTCCACCAGCAGCCCGCGCACCCGCGCGGGGTCGGCGTTGGGGCGGGCGTCGACGTTGCTCACCACGGGCACGGAGAACGCGCCGAAGTGAACGTCGGCCAGGGCCGCGTCGAGGCGCTCGGCCGCGGGGGCCATGAGCGCGCAGTGAAAGGGCGCGCTGACCTTCAGCGGGATGGGCTTTCCCTTGCGCTGGTCGGCCACGCGACCCACGAAGTCGACGGCGTCGGCGTGCCCCGCGACGACCACTTGTCCCGGCGCGTTGCGGTTGGCGGCCTGCACCACGCGCCCGGGGAGCGCGGCGCGGGCCTCTTCGCAGATCGCGTCGACGGCGCCGTCGTCGAGCATGAGGATCGCGCTCATCGCGCCCACCCCCGGCGCCACGGCGTCTTGCATCGCCTGCCCGCGGAGCCGCAGCAGCCGCAGCGCCGTGGCGAAATCGAGGGCGCCCGCGGCGACGAGCGCGGTGTACTCGCCGAGGCTGTGCCCGGCCACGAAGGACGGGCGCAGGTCGGGCACCCGCGACCGCAGCGCGGCGAGGCACGCGAGGCTGGTGGTGAGCACCGCGGGCTGGGTGTTCGCCGTGAGCGTGAGGGCCTCTTCAGGTCCCTCGAAGCACAAGCGAGACAAGGGGATGGGATCGTCGGGGAAGACGGCGTCGGCGGCGTCGAACACCGCCCGCGCCTCGGGGTACCGCTCGGCGAGCGCGCGCCCCATGCCCACCTCCTGGACCCCCTGTCCGGGGAACACCAGCGCGATGCTCATCGACGGCCCTCAGCTCCCGGCGGCGACGGCGCGCTCAGCCGTTGCTCTCGGCGGCGGCGGCCTTCTCGACCACGGCCTTGCCGTCGTAGAAGCCGCAGGCCGCGCACACGCGGTGCGGGACCTTGACCTCGCCGCAGTTCGAGCAGCGGTTGATCGCGGGGGCGGCGACCCGGTCATGGTTGGCACGGCGCTGGTTGCGCTTGGAACGAGAGGTTCTCCTCTTCGGAACGGCCACGGCGGTTACTCCTTCTTCTCAGCGAATTTCATCAAGGGCATGAGCCGCGGGTCGATCGTCGGCTCGATCGGCGCCGGCGCTTCAACACGCAGCGGCTCCGGACATTCTTCGGGGTGCCTCGGGTGCGCCGGCACCTCCAGGAGGATCTGCTCCCGGAGCCATCGCGCGAGGTCGATGCGGTCGTTCTGGTACTCGTCGACGTCGAGCTCGCCGCTGCTGAGCTCGACCTCGTCGGGGGCGCCGGGGCGAGCCTTGTGCTTGCCCGCGGGCTCGAGCAGGAGCTGAAACTCCGACTCGAGCTCGACCTGCATCGGCGCGAGGCAGGCGACGCACTCGGCGTCGACGTGAAGGCTCAGCGAGCCCGACAGGATCACGTCGCGGCCGTCGAGGTCGAGGCGAACCGACGCGCGCGCCGGGCGGCCCGCGGTGAGCTTCACCTCGGTGCCCTCGAGGATGGGCGACAGCCACGACGGATCGAGCGCCAGGTCGAGGGGCAGGCCCTCTCCCTGGGGGATCTGATCGATGGTGATCACCGGCGGCGCGCTCATCTGAGAACTCTCGATTGCCTCGACGTGGGCCCGGTGCGCGAACGCCCCGGGCGAAGGGCGCGCGAGACTAGGGAGGGCGACCCCGGGTGTCAAGCGGGGTCGCCGCGATGTTCGAGCGAGCAGGTTCTGCCCCCCGGTGATACCGTCCCGCGCCCGATGCCGGACCAAGACCGCTGCGACCGTTGTGACAAGCCCTCGAGCTGGTGCGTGTGCGACCGCCTGCCGCAGCAGCGCCTGCGCACCCGCGTGCTGATCCTTCAGCACCCGCAGGAGCAGGACCGCGACCTGGGCACGGCGTCGCTGCTCCTCGCCGCGCTGCCGACGGCGACGAAGCGCGTGGGCCTCTCGTGGGCCTCGCTCGCGTCGGCGCTGGGCGAAGACGACGTCGACCCCAAGCGCTGGGCGGTGCTCTACCCCTCCTCGCTCAAGCGCGCGCTGACCCCCGCCGAGCTCGCGGCGGAGCGGGTGCTCCTCGACCGCGACGGCGCGCGGCACGCCGGCGCGCCCTTCGACGGCATCGTGGCCCTCGACGGGAGCTGGTCGCAGGCGAAGGCCATCTGGTGGCGCAACGCGTGGCTGCTCAAGCTGGGTCGCGTGGTGCTCCACCCGAAGGAGCCGTCGATCTACGGGCGGCTCCGCAAGGCGCCCCGGCGCGAGGCGCTCTCGACCGTCGAGTCGGTGGCCGAGGCCCTGGTGGGCAACGGCGAGGCCGAGGCCATTCGCACCGACCTGCGCCGGGCGTTTCGCACCATGCTCCAGCGCGCCCGCGACGCCTCGGCGAACCTGCAGGAGCCGCAGGCCGAGCCCGAGCCCGACCCGGAGTGAGGCGATGGGGAATTTCTCGCGGGCGGGGGTAGACCGCGGCCCTGCTTTCGACGATGAACAACCCGGCGCTCTGGGGACGTATGTAACGCGACGCGCGCGTCGCGCGCCCCTTGACGATCTCAAAGTCACCCGTCTTCCGGAGGATCTTTCATGAAGAGGAACAGTTTCTCGAGGTACGCGCTGCTCGGCGCGATGGCGATGGGCGCGGCCCTGAGCTCGGGCTGCGCGCGCCGCACCGCCACCTTCACGGTCACCCGCCCCGCGATGGTCAACGCCGCCGCCGTGGGCAACACGATGCAGGTCGCCGGCATCGCCGCGCCCACGGGGCTGCCGCAAGACATCCAGGCCGCCGCGGAGATCGTCTCGAACCTCACGCAGCGCATCTCGAACTCCCTCAACCGCTCGATCCGCCTCGTGACCCAGGGCGGCGGGATCACCATCGGCGGCATGATCGTCGCGAACCAGTACAGCGAGCGCATCGAGCGCAGCAACCGCACCTGCACGCGCTCGGTGCCCTACCGCTCGGGCAACACCACGCAGTACCGCACCGAGAGCTACCAGTGCACCGACCTGCGCCGCATCGGCCAGGCCGTGGTGCGGCTGCAGTTCACCATCACCCGCGGCGCCGACAACGCCGTGATCTTCGACCAGACCTACGAAGACGCCGCCAACGTGGTGACCACGGGCATTCGCAGCCCCTACGAGTCCCGCGACCCCAACCCCATCGACGGCATGGGCCTGCTCTTCAACACCCGCAACACGCTGGTGGAGCACTTCGCCCACGTGATCCTCCCGTGGAACGAGAACGTCACGGTCACCTTCGAGGACTGCGACGGCGACGCGCTCTGCACCCAGGCGTACCAGCAGGTGCAGGCGAACAACCTCGCCGGCGCCGAGGCGCTCTACACCCAGCTCCTCACGCCCTTCGCGAACCCCGCGCAGGCGGTCCCCGGCAACATGGCCGAGAAGGTCGGCGAGGCGCTGTACAACCGCGGCCTCGTGCGGATGTACCTCGGCCGGTACTCCACCGCCGTCGCCGACATCACCCGCGCCATCGCCCTGCGCCCCGACGAGTCGGACTGGCAACAGAACCTCGAGGAGGCCCAGCGCATGTCGCGCGACCAGGAGGCGCTCCGCCAGCAGGGCGCCACGAGCAACGAGACCCAGAACGTGCAGCAGGCGGGTACGCCTTGAGGGCCCGCGTCGCCGCCGTCCTGGCCGCCCAGGCGATGCTCCTCGCCGTGGGCGCACGCGGTCTTTCCTCCTGCGTCCAGCGGCAGAGCCCGGCGGTGACGCAGGTCCAGATCTCGTCCGCGAACAACGCCTTCTTTCAAGAGCAGATGGTGCTCGCGCGGCAGGCCCTCGAGCGCCAGGAGTGGCAGGCCGCGCGGGAGCGCCTCGACGGCGTCGTCGAAGCGCTCCCCGCGACCGACCCCCTGGGCTCCGAGGCGCGCGCGGGCCTCGCGCGCATCGCCTTCGAGCTCGGCGACTACGCCCGCGCCGCGCAGGTGGCCGGCGAGGTGCCCGCGGGCACGCAGTTCACCGCCGACGCCCTCGAGAGCCGCGGCCTCGCGCAGCTCTTCTCGTGCGACTTCGACAACGCCACCGCGACCTTCTACCAGCTCGCCCAGGCCGACGACGCCCGCGGCCGCGTGTGGATCGGCGTCGCCAACGCGTGGACCGGCGCCGACTCCAACGCCGAGCGCGAGCTCACCCAGGTGGTCACCGCGCACCCCTCGTCGGAGCAGACCCCCAACGCGCAGTTCTACCTCGCGCAGCTCGCGATGTGGGGCCGCCGCGCCGGGCCCGCGCAGCGCGCCCTCGCCGCCCTCAACCAGTCGTCGCCGACGTACCTCAACCAGCTCGACACCCGCGCGCAGAACTGGGTCTCGCGGCGCACGCACCTCATGCGGGCGTTCTTCAGCTTCGACACCATGGCCCGCCTCGGGCGCATGACCCAGAACCCGGCCGTCGCCGCCCTCGACCAGCACGCCGACCAGGCGCTGCAGCTCCTGCAGCAGAACCCCGGCGCCTGCGCCCCGCAGGTGCAGCGGCTGGCGCAGGCGCGCGCCGCGACCGCCGGCGAGCGCGCCGCCTCCCTGGCCGCCGCGGCGGCGGAGCTGGCGGCCAACCGCGACAGCGACGGCGACGGCATCCCCGACCGCTCCGACCGCTGCCCCAACGAGGCCGAGACCCGCAACAGCATCGCCGACGAGGACGGCTGCCCCGAGAGCACCGCGGCGATCTCGCTGGAGGGCAATCAGATCCGCATCCTCTCGGGCTTCGGCATCGTCTTCGGCTCGGGCGACGAGTCGGTGCTCGACGACTCCCGCCCGGTCATCGAGCAGCTCGCGTCGCTGCTCCAGAGCCCGCAGTACTCGTGGATCCGCAAGATCCGCCTCGAGGGCCACACCGACGACGTCGGCGACGACGGCGTGAACATGGAGCTCTCGTCCCGCCGGGTTCGCCGGGTGGGCGCGATGCTCGTCGCCCGCGGCGTCTCCCCCGACCGCGTGACCTTCGCGCACTACGGCGAGTCTCGCCCCATCGACACCGCCCAGACCGACGCCGCGCGCGCCCGCAACCGCCGCGTCGAGATCTTCGTCACCGAGCCGCTCATGTTCGGCGGCGTGCGCGCCGACCAGTAGCGCTCAGCGCGTCAGCAGCAGCGCCAGCACCAGGCCCGACAGCACCACCACCCCCCCCACGGCGACGTAGAGCTCCCGCGACCGCGCGGGCGGCGCCGCCGCCGGGGCGGCGGGCGGGGGAGCCTTCGTCGCGGCGCCCTCCTCGACCGACGCCGGCCGGGCGACCGCGCGCGGGGCAGCGCGCACCGCCACCCGGGTCTCTTCGGGGTCGGCCAGGAGCGGATACCTGGACAGGTCGAGGGGCTCGTCCCGCGGCGAGCCCTTGCCCGAGAGCACGGGGATCAGCGCGTCGACGGCCTCGGTGGCGTTCGCGAAGCGCCTGGCGGGGTCTCGCTCGAGGGCGCGCGCGAACCACGCGTCGAACCCCGGCGGGAGCGTCGCCGCCGAGCCCAGCGAGCGCGCCCGCTCGCTCGCCGGCTCCATGGGGCGGGTGAGCAGCTCGAGGAGCAGCTCCTTCACCGGGATCGCCGCGGTGTGGTTCGCCGCGCGCCAGTAGTTCTTGCCCGTGAGCAGCCGGAACACCATCAGCCCGAAGGACCACACGTCCGTCGCCGGCGAGATGCGGCCCTTGTGGGCCTGCTCGGGCGCCATCCAGAGGGGCGAGCCCACCGCCGCGGTGGTGTCGCTCTCGCCGTCGTCCAGGGCGACCTTGGAGATGCCGAAGTCCAGCACCTTCACCGTGAAGGGCGTGTCGGCCCGCTGCGACGGCGCGATGTAGACGTTCTGGGGCTTCAGGTCGCGGTGCACGATGCCCAGCGCGTGCGCCCCGCCCAGGCCGTGCCCGAGCTGCCGGCAGATCTCCAGCACCTGCGAGGTCGGCAGCGGCCCCGAGCCCGCGTGCTGGCTCAGGTCTTCGCCCTTGATGAGCTCCATCGCGATCCACGGGATCTGGTCGTCGCCCTCGATGCCCGCGCCGATGACCTTCACCACGTGCTCGCTCTCGATGCGCGCGCAGAAGCGGGCCTCCTGGGTGAAGCGGTCGCGGCTCTTCTGGTCGTCGAGCAGGTGCGGGTGCATCACCTTCAGCGCGCGCTCGCTCCCCGTCGAGAGCTGCTCGGCGATGTACACGGCGCCCATGCCGCCCTTCGCCAGCAGGCGGAGCACCTTGAAGTCTTGACCGATCACCGTCCCGGCCCTCAGCCGGAGCACTGACACCATGGCGCGGCGACGCTATCACAACGCGCGGCGCGGTCCTCGGTTCGATCCGTCGTCCCCTTGGAGCTCTGACGCGTCGACCATTTCGCCGCGCGTTTCTTGGCGCTCGCCGGGGGCCGGGATAGGGTCGCTCAGGTCGAGGCGACGCCTGCCACCCCGCGAGGGTTCGGGAGGCTCCCCCTCGAGATACCGCCGCTCCGCCGTCGCCCCGAAGCCTTCGGTGCGGCGTGAGGCGCGGCGCTCCAGGGCCCCCCACGGGCGGCGTCGCGCGGCGTCGCGGCCTCGTTGGGGGATAGTAGTTGGAACACGCACGAGTTTCGTTCGCACTCCAACGACCGGTGGCGTGGCACCGGGGCCGAGAATCCTTCTACGGGGCGACGCGGAGAGAGACCGCGCGCCGAATGGGCCGACGCCGCACGCTTCGTGGCGCGCCGTGGATGTCCCCCCTCGCGACCGCGAGCGCGGGGGGCCGACGCGACGGCGCAGCGAGGTCGCACGACGACGCCTCACGGGCACCTGTCCCTCGTTTGGGGGTGAGGCCGCGCGTGGGGCCGCGCCGTCGACCGCACGAGCGAGCGGGCGAGGCCGCCTGACAGGGCGAGCGCCTGACGCCGGGAGTCATCACCCTGGCGTCGAGGTCCCCTTCGTCGGGTTCACGCTCGCGGTGCCGATCTGACCCTGGTCGCCGCTCCCGGCTTGGAAGGTCCCGCGCGCTGCTCCTCCCCGCAGCGCGCCTCGTGAGGACCGCCTGGCCCGAGGAGCGGCGCCCGGGGCGGACGTCATGAATTCGCGGGGTCTGCCGCGACCGCCTCAGACTCGACCGTGGCGAAGGTCTGCGTCGACCCGCTGCGCGGCGCCGGGGGCTCCTGCGAGGCCCTGGAGGGCTCGGGGAAGGGGCGCTCGTTGGGGTCGTGCTTGGGGACCCAGCGCGCCAGGTCGGAGTCGTCGCGGGCGAGCGGAGGCGGCGCCAGAGACACCCGCGCCGCGAGGGCCGGCGGGGGCGCCGTCGCGGGCTTCACGGTGGGCTCGTCGCCGAAGCGGTCGAGCCACCACGACCAGGCGCCGAGCGACGCCGCGCCGAGCGACGCGATGAGCAGCGCGAGGTACCACACCACCTCGCCGGGCACGTCGTCGGCCCCGAAGCGCTGCGCGTCGATCGCCACCGCGCAGCTCGCGATCAGCATCGGGAGGAACCACCGCAGACGCGGCCCCCAGCGCGGCGCGACGCCAGCTCAGGGCGCCCTCGAAGGGCGCGAGGTCGACCGACATCGCCGGGGGCCTGGGGGCCCCTCGCCCGCGAACGGCCGCGGCCAGGGCGGCCAGGGCGGCGCCCCGGCGGGCGAGGCTCGCGTCGGCCCACCACGCGGCGAGGGTGAGCAGCCCCGCGGTGAACATGTACCGCGAGGGGTTCATCGGCGCGTGGAGCACCACGAGCAGCGAGACGCCCGCGGCGGCCAGCGGCCGGAGCGCGAGGGACCAGCGCGACGCGCGCAGCTGCTCCTCTGCCAGGATTCGGAGGTGCGCGTCGGTCGCGAGCTCGTGCGCGGAGGCTTCAGGCATCCCCGCGGTAGTACCACCTCGACGACCGAAATTCCCGCCCGCGAGGGTTCGTGATACGGGCTTCGGCGTGACGGCGAGCGCGCTCCAACTCCCCCGAGCTTCTACCGAGCTCTGCGCGGCGGTCTCTGCGGCCGAAGACGCCGCGGTCTCGGTCGAGCGGGCGACGCCCCTGGCCGGCGGCGCGTCGATGGAGACATGGTCCATCGACCTGCGCGTGGGCGACCGGGTCGAGGCGCTGGTGCTGCGCCGCGACATGGGCGCGAACATGCACCTCGAGGCCCTCACGCGGTCGCAGGAGTTCGCCGTGCTCCAGGCCGCCGTCGCGCACGGCGTCGACGCCCCCGCGCCGCGCTGGCTCCACGCGCCCCCGCAGGGGCGCCATTGGTTCGTCATGGAGCGCCGCGAGGGCGAGGGCGTGGGCCGCAGGGTGCTGCGCCTCCCCGAGCTCGCGCAGGCGCGGCTGGGCCTCGCGCGCGAGATGGGCGCCCAACTCGCGAAGATCCACGCCATCCCCACCGGTCCCCTCGTCGACGTGCTGCCCGGCCCCGGGAGCCTCAGCCCCGCGGCGCGCGCGCTCGCGCAGACCCGCGCGGCCATCGCCACGCTCCCGGTGCGCGACCCGCTCTGGGCCTACGCCCTGCGCTGGCTCGCCGAGCGCGAGCCCCCGCGCCCGCGCGCGCTCACCGTGGTCCACGGAGACTTTCGGGTCGGCAACCTCCTGGTGAGCCCCGCGGGGCTCAACGGCGTCCTCGACTGGGAATTCGCGCACCTCGGCGACCCCCACGAAGACCTCGCCTGGCCCATGGCGCGCGACTGGCGCTTCGAGCGCGACGACCTGCGCGTCGGCGGCGTCGGTCAGCCCGAAGACCTCTTCGCGGGCTACGCCGACGCCGGCGGCGGCCCCGTCGACCCCGCCGCCGTCACCTGGTGGGAGGTCTGCGGCAACCTCCGCTGGGCCGTGATCTGCCACACCCAGGCCGCCCGCCACCTCTCGGGCGCAGACCCCAGCGTCGAGCTCGCGAGCCTCGGGCGAAAGAGCGCCGAGGTGGCCTGGGAGGTCCTTCACCTGATCCAGGGAGCACGATGACCCCGCCCGACCCCTCCCTCGCCCACCCCACCGCCCTCGAGCTGATCGACGCCGTGCGCGAGCACCTCGCGTCCAAGGTGCTCCCCGCGATCTCCGACCCCCGGCTGCGCTTTCAGACCCTCGTCGCGACGCACGTGCTCGGCGTGGTCGTGCGCGAGGGATCCCTCGATCGTTCGATGTCCAACGACCTCGAGGTCGCGCGGGCAGCGCTGGGAGATTTCCCCACCGACGACGCGCTCTACGAGGCCATCGAGGCGGGGCGCTTCGACGACGTCGCCGACCGCGCGGCGCTGCACGCCTACCTCGCCCAGCGCGTAGGCTACGCCCTGCAGTCGTGGAACCCGGCGTTTCTCTGGCGCGTCTCGAGCGAGTGAGGGCGCGCTACAGCGACAGCCCCGCCACGGCGCCGCCCTGCACCGGCGCGACGAAGGCCCGCGGGTGAAGGCCCGTCTCCCCGTCGCGCTCGCGGTTCATCCGTCGCTCTTCGGGTGAGGGTCGGCCGAGCACGTAGCCCAGCGCCATGCCCCCGGCGAGGCCCACGAGCGAGCCGACGAAGGGCATCGTCTCGGTGTCGCGGCTGTTCGCGGCGAGGCTCCCGAGGAGCACGCCCACGCTGGCGCCGGTGAGGGCGCCGAGGTCCATCCAGCGCGACTGCGCGGCGGTGGGCTCGATGAGCTTCGAGAAGATCAGCCCCGTGGCGACGCCGAGGCCCTCGCCCACGAGGATCCCCGCGGCGGGAAAGCGCGACGAGCGTCGGGCCGAGAGGCGCACCACGCTCTCGACCATCGCGCCCGCGTAGGCGCCCCAGAAGCCCGTGCTGAACGTAAAGCTCACGCTGCCGGGCCGCGCGTCGGTGGCGGCGGCGAGGCCCGCGCCGAGGATCATCCCCGCGGTGGAGCTGAGGAACAGCGTGTGCGAGCCGAGGTTCACCTCGTCGCGGTCGAACGAGAGGTTCGCCGCGCCCACGATGCCGATGCCCGCGGTGAGGCCGAGCCACATGCCGGCCTGCACCGCCAGCGCCCGCCCGCGACGCACCTCGGCGGAGTGGTCGATGACGAACGCCGCGGCCACGCCAGCGCCGATGCCCAGGAGCGGGAACAGCACCGTGTGCGCCCCCGCGTCGGCGCGCACCGCCGAGGTCGCGAGGTAGAGCCCGAAGGACCCGCCCCAGAGCACGGCGGTGCTGTAGAGCGCGACGGTCTCGACCCCTGACATGCCCTGCGTGGGGCGGAGACGCAGCTCAGGGTCGCGCAAGAACACCCTCGAGGGCGCGGGCGCCTGCAGCGCGCCGCCCAAGAAGGGCGAGGGCATGGGGCGCGCGCGAAAGGGCGACGCGGGGGCCGGCGGCCGCCGCGCCTCGAGGCCGCTCGTCACCCGCAGCAGCAGGGTGATGGGGTGGGTGGGAGCGAGGGTGGCCCCCGCGGCGCCCGCGTCGAGCTCGGCGCGCGCCGCCGGGAGGTTGCCCGCGGCGATCGCGCGCACCGCGCGGTCGAGGGCGCAGCGGAGCGTGCCCGGCGCCTCAGGCGGACATCGCTCCGGGAGCTGCGCCGCGCCGCCGGGGACCGCGAGCGCCGAGGCGAGCCGCAGGAGCACCGCGTGAGGGTCCTCGCCGTCGAGGGCCACCCCCGCCTGACTCGCCGCCAGCGAGAGCGCGGCCGCGGCCCGAGCGGGCTGGGCCCCGACGACGTCGCGCACGGCGCGCTCCAGCACGAGACGCGCGGGGTCGGGCTGAGGCTCCAGGTACGCGTCGTCGATGTCGGGCTGGGACTGCGCCCCCGCGGGAAAGGCGAAGAGCGCCGCTGCGAGGCCGAGGGTGATGCGCGAGGTCGTCACGGCGCGGCATTGTCGGGCCGCGCGAGGCGGCGTGTAAAGCCTCGGCCGCGGAGCGTCGCGGTCAGTCGGTCGAGCGGCCGCGGAAGGCGATCTGGAGCACCTGCCGCGCCACCGTGGGGGCCTTCACGCGCCAGAGCGGGTCGTTGCCCACCAGCACCGCGAAGGAGAGCCTACGCCCCCGCCCCTCGGCGTTGCCGACGAACCACGTCCACGCGCGAAACGGCTGCGCGGCGGTGAGCGTGCCGGTCTTGCCGCCCACGGTGATGTCGCTGAGAAACGGCCGCCGCGCGAGGTCATGAAACGACGCGAAGGCCGTGCCCTCGCTCACCGAGCGAAGCATCGCGCGCTGGATCGACGACGCCACCGCCGGCGTGGTCGCCCGGCGCCAGGGCTGCGCCGCTCCCCTCGCCACCACGGCCCCGCCGGGGCCGCGCACCGACTCGACCAGCCACGGGCGCGCCATGGCCCCGCCGGCGGCGACGCCCTGCGCGAGCAGCGCGCCGTGGATCGGCGAGAGGTGCGAGTTCCAGAACCCCGCCGCGGTGCGCGCGAAGCCCAGGGTGTCGGTGGGGACGTTCACGTCGCTGACCCCGACGCCGACGTCGAAGGGCACCGCCTCGCCGAAGCCCCAGCGGTGCGCGGTCTCGAGCTCCTGCGCGGGGGTCAGCAGCTCCAGGGCGCGGCGGCCGAAGACCGTGTTGATCGAGCGCGCGAAGGCCTCGGGCAGGGTCGAGCACTCGCGGTCTCGCCGGGGGTTCGACACCAGGTCCCGCTCCCGCAGCGCGTGAAACCCGCCGGACCAGCAGGTCGTCGCCGTCTCAGAGAACCCGCGCTCGTAGAGCGCCGTCGCCGTCACGATCTTGAACACCGACGCCGCGGGCGCGACGGCCTGCCGCGCGAGGTCGCCCAGGGCGCCGCGCGAGGCCCAGACGAGCACCCGCGCCGTGTCGCTGTCGAGCACCACCACGCTCGCCACGGGGATCGCGTGGCGGGCCAGCAGCGCCTGCGTCGCCCGCTGCCACGCGGGCTCGAGGGTGAGCAGCGCCTGCTGCCCCTCGGGGAGCTCGACGACGTAGCGACCGTCGGCCCTGGGGTGGGCGCGGCTGGGGTCGAAGCCCGGCACCGCGCCGTGAATCGCCGCGGGCCCCGAGGGGGTCTGCGCGCGCGCGGGCGAGCTCACCGCCGACCGTGGGGCGCGAGCGTCTGCGGAGCCCCGTCGCGTGACGATGGGCGCGGTGAGGGCCGCGACGCCGAGCGCGACGGCCCATCCCTGGCGAACCGTGATCATCGACGCGGCGATATCGCACGGTATGACAACGGTCAAAGTTGTTGCATACGCGGCCGCGGCGAAGGTCCTGGCGTAAGATGGCGAGATCGTGTCCCTGGTCGACGAGCGCAAGACGAGCCCCTACCGGGCGCTGGGCCCATCGTCCGCGACAGAGCGGCCGACCGACGCGCAGCAGGCCTGCCTGGTGGTGCTGTACGGCGAGTCGATCGGTCGGCGCATCCCCCTCGGGCGCGACGCCCTCACCATCGGCCGCGCGCCCTCGAACGAGCTGATGCTCGAAGAGGAGTCGGTCTCGCGGCGGCACTGCGAGGTGCAGGCGGTCTTCGACGGCCACGAGGCGCCGCAGTCGTGGAGGGTGCTCGACCTCGAGAGCACCAACGGCACCTTCGTGAACGACGCCCCCGTCGAGGCCCACGCGCTCCGCCACGGGGACCAGCTCCAGGTCGGTCGTACGATCATGAAGTTCCTCGTGAGCGGGCACATCGAGTCGGCCTACCACGAGGAGATCTACCGCCTGGTCACCACCGACGGCCTCACGGGCCTGGCCAACCGCAGGGCCTTCGAAGACGCCCTGGGGCGCGAGTACTCCCGCGCTTCGCGCTACGGCCGCCCCATGAGCGTGCTGATGATCGACGTCGACCACTTCAAGCGCGTCAACGACCTCCACGGCCACCTCGCGGGCGACACCGCGCTGCGCCACATCGGCGCGATCCTCCGCGGGAGCATTCGCCGAGACGACCTCGCCGGCCGCGTGGGAGGCGAGGAGTTCGCGGTGCTGCTCCCAGAGATCGAGCACTTCGACGCGCTGCACGTGGCCGAGAAGCTGCGCGCCTGCGTCGCGGCCCGGCGCATCGTGTACGAGGGCGTCGCCATCGAGCTCACCCTCTCGGTCGGCGTCGCCACCCGCGGCGAGCGCGACCGGCACCCCGAGGACCTCATGCGCCGCGCCGACGAGGGCCTCTACGCCGCCAAGCGCTCCGGGCGAGACCGGGTGATGGGGTCTCCGGGCTGATGCGCGCCGCGAGGGCCTGGCTCGAGCGCTGGCGCTTCGAGGTCGGCGTCGGCGCGGCGACCGCGGTCGCGCTGATGATCGTTGGATATCGAACGGCCGGCGACGTCGACGAGGGCTTCTACCTCCTCGCGGGCGAGCTCGTGGCCCGCGGCCGGCTCCCGTACCGCGATTTCTTCTACCCCCAGGCGCCCTACCTCCCCTTTCTCATCGCGCCGCTGAAGCTCCTCGGGCCCACGTTCACCAGCGCCCGCATGGTCTTCGCCGCCATCGGCGGCGCCACCGGCGGGGTCGTCGCCGCGATCGTTCGAAGGGAAACAAACTCCCGAACGATCGCCCTCGCCTCCACCGCGCTCTTCGCCCTCAACGAGGTCACCTGGCAGTGGGCGCCGAGCGTGCGGCCCTACGCGCCGGCGTCGCTGCTGGCCGTGCTCGCGGTGTGGCTCTTGGGAGGCGCCGAGGCCCCACGGCTCCGCGGGGCGTTTCTCGCCGGGCTGCTCACGGGCGTCGCGGCGGGGATGCGGCTGCTGCTGCTCCCGCTGGTGGTGGCCTCGGTCGCCGGGGCCTGGCTCCGCGACGCGCCCTACGCCCGGCTCCGGGCGCTGGCCCTGCTGCTGCTGCTCCGGGTGTTCCTCTGGGCGCCCTACGGCGCGCAGAGCCGCCTCGCGAAATGGACCATCCCCCTGTGCCTCTGCGTCGTCGCCGTGGGCCCCCGCCTCGGCGCGCGGGCGGCGCGAGGCCTCGCCGCGAGCGCGGGCGCGGCGGCCGCGGCCCTCCCCGCCTACGCGATCTATCGCCTTGCGCCGCAGGGATTTCTCTTCGGCAACCTCGCCTTTCACGCCGCGCGCATCCCCGGCGTGCGCCCCGACGACCCCGGCGCCCTGACGCCCCGCGGGTTCAGCGCGGCGTCGATGTTCGGCCTCGCCCCGGTGCAGCAGATCTCGGCCCTGGGGGTCGAGGTCGCGCTGCTCTCGCTCTTCGCGCTGGTGGGGGTCACCGCGGGTCGCCCGCGGGTCACCGTCACCCTGCTCCTGGCGGCCGCGGGGGTGGCGCTCGCGGCGGTGGTGCCGACGCCGATGCACGAGCACTACCTCACGCCGATGATCCCGCTGCTGGCGGCGCTCGCGGGGGTCGGGCTGGGCGCGGTGTCGAGCGCGATGCGCGGCGCCGACCGGACGCAGCGCTACGCCCTGCCCGCCGCCCTCGTCGCGCTCACCCTCGCGCTGGGCCAGGGGAGCTTTCGGCAGAAATGGGTGCACGGCGCCTTCGGGCTCGTGGGCGAGTTTCGTATCTCGCACTTTCGGCCGCGGCTCCTCGACGCGAGCGCGGCGTGGACGCGCTGGGTCTCCGACCGCCACCCCGGTCCGGTGCTCGCGCTCTGGCCGGGCTCGGCGGTGGGGGTCGCCGACCGGCTGCTCCGCGGCACCGAGAACCACTTCGCCCGCGCGGCGCCCATTCCCTCGGGGGACCTCGACGTCGCCGAGCGGCTGCGGGTGGTCACGGGCGTGGGGATGCGCGCGCTGGTGCAGAACCGCGTGCCCGCGGTGGTGACCTTCGACCGCGAGGCCGAGCACGAGGGCGCCGACGCGTTTCGCGCGCTGCTGCTGCGCTGCGGCTACCGCCCCAGGGGCGGCGTGGCGAACGTCTCGGTGGTCTACGCGCGGGTCGAGGCGCCCGAGGCCGACTGCCTCCCCCGCGCGCGCTGATCAGCCGGGGATCCCGATGCCCGCGCCCACCGCGGGGACCACGATGAACACCGGGCGCGTGTCGACCACGGTGCCCCCGCGGCCGAGCACCTCGATCGTCGCGCGAAAGAGCCGCGCGGTCGAGGCGCCCTCGGCGAAGTCGTTGAAGAACTCCACGCGAAAGGTCACCCGGGTGCTGGGAGACACGCTGTAGAACGTCGTCTCGTCGCGTCGCTCGTAGCCGTTCGGGGGCTCGGGGTCGCCCCGCAGCGGCACCACGGCCTTCACGAAGTCGGCGGTGGTGCGCCCCGTGGGGAGGTTCATCGCCATCGCGTCGGGCTGCGTGCGCGTGGTGATGTTCTGCCGCGACTGCCCCGCCACGCGGGTGATCGCGTCGACGATCTGCGACGACGCCATCCCAATCCCCGCCGTGCCCGGACCGAACACGATCGGCATGCCCGCGCCGTCGACGGTGTTGGTGCGCTCGGCGACCGTGCGCGCGTTGGTGTACGTGAAGCCGCCCACGCCGCGAGCTCGACGTCGACGCCGATGAAGTACCCGCCGCGCATGTTGAGCGCCGAGACCAGGTCGTTGCAGTTGTGCCCGCACGCGCCGCTGCTGAGCGAGCCGGGCACGCAGCCGTCGTACCAGGGCGCGTCAGACGCGAGCACCAGGATGGGCACCCTCCCCTCGGTGAAGCACGCCCAGCCGTAGCGCGCGCCGTCGCGGGGGCAGTCGCGCATGGGGTCGCTCCGCGGGACCCAGCCGTTGCCGCCCGGGTCGAGGGCGTTGCGCACCGAGCGCAGCGCCGCGGCGTCGTTGTCGTGACCGGGCGAGCCCTGGCCGGTGATCGAGAGAAAGGCCGCCTCGGTCTGACACTCAGGGCCGTCACCGCCGACGAAGCGACCCTGGGTGTCGCGGTCGATGGTGTTCATGTTGTCGAAGGCCCGCTGCGCGGCCATGAAGTCAGGGGTCATGGCCTGGCGGATCCAGAGCGTGTAGTCGCCGGGGTTGCCCGGGTCGCCGCTGGGCGCGAAGGGCATGCTGTCGAACGACGCGACGCCCATGCGCACGTCGGGGATCTGCATCTGCACCCCCGGCACGATCGTCGAGCGAAAGTTCGCCCGGAGGTTGTTGATGATCGGCTCCATGCTCGCCGAGTTGTCGACGAGAAAGAGCACGTCGGCCTGGCGGATGCGCGTCGAGAACTGAAACTCCCGGTACTCCCGCATCCCGGCCATGCCCGGCGGGACGTACGGGAGCACCACGTAGAGCGAGTTCTCCGGCGGGCGCGACATCGCGTCGCGACCGTCGGACATCGCCGCGGCCTCGATGAGGTCGGTCGCCCCGTCGCCGTCGGTGTCAGCCGCGCAGGGGTTCGTGCCGAGCATCTGCTCCTCGCGGTCGGTGAGCCCGTCGTTGTCAGCGTCGAGGTCGCGAAAGTTCGGCACCGTGTCTTGCGGCGCGTCGCAGTTGTCGCCCACCGAGCCGCAGACGAAGCTCTGCTCGAACTGGTTGAAGTTCGGATAGCGCCGCGCCGCCTCGTTGGCGTCGAGAAAGCCGTCGTTGTCCGAGTCTTGATCCATGTAGTCGGGCATCCCGTCGCCGTCGGTGTCGACGTTCGGCGCGCCCTCGGCCTCGTCGGAGATGCCGTCGCCGTCGGTGTCGCGACACACCCCGCCCCCGCCCCCGCCCCCGGCGTCGACCCGAACGCCGATGTCCGCGCGCGTCACGTCGGTTCGAGCGCCCGCGTCGCCGACCTCGATCACCTCGGGGGATTGATTCGCGGCGCACGCCATCAGCAGGGCCGCGGGAATCACGTTCAGTCGACGTCGCATCAAAGCCTCGCTCGAAGTAGGGAGCCCACGGAGTGAGTACCGTGCGCCCTCGGCTCCTCGCAAGCGCAGCCGCACCGCCCGCGCTCAGCGCGCCGAGCTCAGCGGCTGCGCGGAGAAGGCCGTCGGCGCAGGCGTCACGGCCACGCCGCGCCCGGCCACCCCGCCGCCGGTGTTCACCACGACCCCCGCGGGCGGAGGAGGCGCCGCCATGCCGATGAGCGGCGCCGTCGGCGGACCCAGGGGCAGAGACACCGGCGACATCGCCACCCGCGGCGGCGCGCCCAGGCGCACCCCGCCGCGAGAACGGCCGCGGGGCCACCACGCCAGCGGTCGATCGGCCGGCGGCGGGAGGGGCGGCGGCTCGTCGTCCCTGAGCGCCTCGGGGGGCGGCGGAGGCGCAGCCCGAGGCTCGGGCCGACGCGGACGAAAGAGCTCGGCGCGCGCGCCGTAGGGCACGCTGACCACCGAGACCCGCGCGGCGCCCTCGCGCCCGAGGTCCTCGGCGCGGATTCGCACCGGCGAGCGGGCGTCGACGAGGGCCTCGACTTCGCGAGGATTCACCTGCGCCACAGGCACTTCGGCGACATCGAGCGGGGCCGAGACGAGGGTCTCGCCCTCGAGCGACGGGCCCTCGAGGCGCGCGACCTCGACGGGCGGCGGGGACGCCTGCCCGACCGAGGCCAGGGGCCTGACGGCGTCGACGCCCAGCCCCGGCGGCCCCGGCGAGTACACCGCGCCGAGGTAGCCCTGCCTCGGGGGCACCGGGACCGTCTGCGGGTACAGCGACGACGCCGCGGCGCCCTGCACGACGGCGCGGGCGACGCGGGGGCTCAGCGCGCGCGTCGCGGGGCAGTACACGAAGGGCGCGGTGGCCGCGGCCCCCTGCGGCGCGCGCGGCGCCCAGGCGACCCACCCCCTGCCCGCGCGCCAGTCGACCCACGCCGGCGCGAACTGCGTGCCGGGCACCCAGGCCCAGCTCGCGCCCCAGGGGATCCAGCGACCGTAGTGAAACGTGAGGTCGCCCCAGGGGAGCGTGCTCTGCCAGAACCACCCCGCGTCGGTGACGGTCCAGCCTCCGTGGGTGACGTAGGGGGCGAAGCCTGCGGGCGCGGCCGGGAGCCACACGGCGCCGTAGGCCGGAGACGCCACCCAGGCGCCCCGACCCTCGGTGGCCTGCGCGATGGCGCGCGGGGTGATCGGCCCGAACGACTCTCCCAGCGAGATGGTCGTCCTCGGGCGAGGCGCGCCGCGGGGCGGCTCGTCGGGCGCCAGCGCCAGGGCGGGCGGGGCCGCGGTCGCGCAAGACTGCGCGGCGAGCGCGAGGAGCAGGGTCGTGCCAGGAGACGATGTGAACGCGCGCACGGCGCACCTCCCTTTCACCCCTCGCGGGCGCGAGGCGGCGCAACCTCGATGCGGTACCACAAATCGCGCGCCCCTTCAGGGCTGCGAGAGCTCTTCGTCTTGAAACACCCCGAGGAGCTCCGCGGCGCTGCGGGTCGCGAGGATGCGCTCGCGCACCCGCCGATCGCGCAGGAGCCTCGAGACCTTCGCGAGCGCGCGGAGCTGGTCACCCGGCGCGCGGTCGGGGGCGAGGATCGCGACGAGGATCTTCACCGGTCGCCCGTCGATGGCGTCGAAGGGGAGGCCGTCGACGCAGAGGGCCACGGCGGCGACGACCCGCTGGAGCCCCGGGACCCGGCCGTGGGGGATCGCCACCTCGTCGCCCACCCCCGTCGACGCGAGCTGCTCGCGGTCTTTGAGGACCTTGGCGATCGCCTCGACGGAGAGGCCGTCGGCGCCGCGCGCGAGGAGCCCCGCGAGGGCGTCTAGCACGGCGCTCTTCTCGTCGGCGCGGAGGGAGACGGTGACCCGCTCCTCGGTAAGAATATCGCTGAGGCGCATAGGGCGACGGGGGGCGCATACCCCTTCGCGAGGGGAGGTGTCTAGAGGGATCCCCCTCAAGGTCACACCCGAGGGCGGGCAAGATCTCTTTCAAGGGGCAGAAGTCGTCTCAATCCCTTGGATGAACGACGACACTTCGAGCGATCGTGTCGCCGCCCGTCGCTGGGGTTCGTCGCCAACTTGAAGGGGATCGTGTCTAGGGACGACGCGCGGGCGCGCCGGGCGCTACTCGCGGGGCTCGTCGGACGCGGCGATATCGCGCGCCGTGGCGGCGCCCTTCTTGTTGCGCGAGACGGTGTCGTGGTGACGCGAGACCTGCTGCTCGATCTTGTCGATCAGCTGGTCGATGGACTTGTACATGTCCTCCGAGGCGTGGTGGGCGTGGTAGTGACGACCCCCGGCGGTGATGCCCGCCTCCGCGCAGTGCTCGCGACTCTCGACGAACAGCGTGACGTGCGCCTCGAGCGGCTGCCGCAGGTACTTCTGCAACTTCTCGAGCTTCTCGTGAACGTAGGACTTCAGCGACTCGCTCGATGCCATATGCCGGAAGGTGATCGCGATACCCATCGCATCCTCCACGCGGTCGCTCCGCGTCAACGGAGCGCCGCTACGCCCGCTCGTCTTCGAAGACCTCGGCCGGGGGCGGGCGCCCCGGGTCTCGGTCGCAACCATCAGCCTAACCCGCCCCCAAGGCGGTTGGAAGAAAGCATTCGCGACGCGTTCAGAAATACTGCTTTCGCTTCGCGCTCGAGAGGATCCCGAGCATCTCGCGGTACTTCGCGACGGTCCTCCGGGCGATCACGATCTTCTGCTTCTCGAGCTGCTTGACGATCTGCTCGTCGGAGAGGGGCGCCTTGGGGTCCTCCTCGCCGATGATCTTCTTGATCGCCTGCTTGACGCTCTCGCTCGCGATGTCCTCGTCGGCGATGCGGCGGATGGAGCTGTTGAAGAAGTACTTGAGCTCGAAGATGCCCCGCGGGGTGTGCACGTACTTGTTCGTGGTCACCCGCGAGATCGTGCTCTCGTGCATCCCCACGGTCTCGGCGACGTCGCGCAGGATCATCGGCCGCAGGTGCTCGATGCCCTTCTCGAAGAAGTCTCGCTGCTTCTCGACGATGCACTGCGTGACCTTCACGATGGTCTTCTGCCGCTGGTCGAGGGAGCGCACGAACCACTTCGCGCTGGCGAGCTTGCCCTGCACGAACTCCTTGGCCCGCGGGTCTTTCATCAGCGCCTTGGCCTGCACCTCGTTGATGCGGAGCTTGGGCATCCCGTCGTCGTTGGTGCCCACGACGTAGTCGTCGCCCACCTTGGTCACATAGACGTCGGGGGTGATGTACGCGGGGTCTTCGACGGTGAAGTTTCGCCCGGGGCGGGGCTCGAGCATCGCGATGAACTTCGCGGCTTCGTAGATGTCCTGCGGCTCGCAGTGGAGGTCGCGGGAGATCGCCCCGAAGTTTCGCCGCTCGAGGTTCTGCAGGTGGCGGTCGATGACCTGCCACACGAGGTCTTCGTCGTCGTAGCCGAAGTGCTCGGCCTGCACCAGGAGGCACTCGCGGAGGTCGCGCGCGGCGACGCCCACGGGCTCCATGTGCTGGATCAGCCGGAGCACCTCGTCGGCGTCCTCGGGGTCCATCCCGGCCTCGAGGGCGAGGTCTTCGATGGTCAGCGTGCGGCGCGCGCCGGGGTTGAGGTCTTCGGGGGCGTCGGCGCCGACCTCGGCGCCCTCGTCGTCGTCGAGGGAGACCCCGTCGAGGTTCAGGTACCCGTGGTCATCGAGGTTGTGGATCACCAGCATCGCGAAGCGGGTCTCGGCCTCGTTGAAGTTCGAGAGCCGGATCTGCTCCTCGAGGGCGTCGGTGAGCGACGTGCTCCGGGTGAGCGTCGCCTCGAGGGAGGGCATGTCGTCCGACGAGAGCCGCTGCTGCGTGGGCATCGGCGCCTGGTTCGAGTACGCCTCCAGGAACTTCTCCCAGTAGTCCTCCTGCTGGGTCTCCTGCGCGGCCTGACGCTCCTCGTGCGAGCTCGGCGCGTCGGCGCGGCGCTCGTCGATCACCGCGACCTGATCCACCGTGGGGAGCTCTCGCATCTCCTCGGCCCTGCGCGCCGCGTCCGTGAGGTCTGCCCCCTCGTCCAGGATCGGGTTGCTCATCAGCTCTTCGCGCACCGCGTCGATCAGCTCGAGTCGGTTGAGCTGCAGAAGCTTGATCGCCATCTGCAGCTGCGGCGTCATGACGAGCTTCTGAGACAGCTGCTGGACGAGCTTGAACTCCATCTACCGAATCTCCTCCCGTCCGCCGGGCAAGGGGCACTCTAACCGTTCGGCGCTGTCATTGCATCCAACATTTCCGCGAGGGTCGTGACGCGCGGCGCCTCGCAGGCCGCGCACGCCTCCGCGGCGACCTCGAGGGCCGCGCGGGCGACGACCTCGCGCGGCGACGCGCCCGCGGGGGCGACGTCGAGCAGGGCGCGGAGCGACGCCGTGGGGTCGACGGGGGGGAGCGTTCGGGCGAGCCAGCGCCCCGCGTCTCGCGCCAGGGCGCCGCGCTCGTCGGAGGCGTCGCGCACGGCCTCGCGCACCGCGAGCTCGACCCACACCGCGCAGGGCGCCGTGACGAGCTCGCGCGCGCCGTCGCTCACGAGCCCCACGCTCGCGGCGAGGCGCTCGACCTCGTCGAGGCGCGGACGCAGCGCGCGCATCGCCCCCCGCGTCGCGCGCCACACCGACTCGGCCACGGCGTCGTCGAGCAGCGCGGCGACGTCGTCGGCCGACGCGCTCTTCGGCGCGCGCGCGTCGTCGCGCAGGGCCAGGGCGAGCTCCCTCCTCGCCGACTGCGCGGACTCTCGCAGGTCGTCGCGCAGCGCGTCGAGCTCCGCGCTCAGCGCGGCCCGCGACGCGACCGCCTCGCCCCGCGCGAGGCCCGCGGCGTCGAGGGCATCGCGGGCCGCCGCGAGGTCACGCTCCGCGCGGCGCGCCACCCTGGCGCGCTTCCAGCGGTCCCTGCGCTCGAGGACCTCGACGTCGAGCCACCGCTCGAAGACGCCCCACGCGGCGTCGCGCTCGCCCGCCTCCGCCGCGCGCAGGGCGGCCCGCGCAGACACCGCCGCGACGCAGGGCGCCAGCCCCCCCAGCGCGTCGTCGAGCGCGCCCGCCAGCTCCCCCCGCGACACCGCGTCGAGGTGGTCGGACTTGTTGAGCACCCCCACTGTGACGACGCCCGCCTCGCGCGCCGCGGCGAGGGGCTCGCGCTCCGAGTCCTTGCCCGCCTGCCTCGCGTCGAAGAGCCAGAGCGCGAGGTCGGCGAGCTCCATCGCGTCGCGCGCCGCGCGCTCGTGACCCGGGTCGCCCGCGTTGAACCCGGGCGTGTCGATCAGCTCCATCGAGGCCAGCCGCGTGAGCGGCAGGGTGACCTCCACGCGCCGCGTCGCGACGCCCTCCTCGCGGCGGCGCCGCACGACCGACGCCGCGTCGGGGACGGCGCACTCGGTCACCGCCCCGCGCGCGTCGAGCACCCGCGCCAGGGCCTCGCCGTACCGCAGCCAGTGCACGCTCGCGGTGGTGGGGAGCACCCCCATGGGCGAGACCTCCCGGCCCACCAGGGCGTTGACGAAGGTGCTCTTGCCCGCGCTGAACTCCCCGAGCACCGCGACCCGGAGGACCTCGTCGATCTCTCTGCGCCGCAGCGCGATCGCGTCGATGGCGGCCTCGGCGCCGGGCGCCCCGTCGAGGAGCGCGGGGAGCTCGTCGAGGCACCGCGTCAGCGCGTCGCCCCAGCGCGCGCGGAGGGCCGCGCGGAGGGCGTCCTCGGCGAGGTCGCGCACCACGTCGTCGCCCAGCGCCGTCGCCGCCGCGGAGGCGAGGGCGTCGAGGGGGCCCTGCGGGTCGTGGCGCAGCGAGGCCAGGGCGGTCACCGCGGCGGCGTGGGGCGCGTCGGGGCGGTCGGCGACCCAGCGCGCGGCGGTCTCGGGCGCGCCCCGCACCGCGGCTCGCACCGCGAGGGACCACAGCGCCGCGGGCACCTGCTCCGCCGAGACCCCCGCGAGGTGCGCCCCCACGTCCTCTCCGCGCTCCTCCGCGAGCACCGCGCGGGCGACCGACGACACCACCTCGCCGGCCCCGGCGAGGAGCCGCGAGAGCCCCGCCACGTCGCCTTGCCTCGCGAGGATCCCCGCGAGGCGCGCGAAGGCGATGGGGTCGTCCCCCGCGATCCACGCGCGGCGCAGGCACGAGACGGCGCGGGGTATGTCTCCGAGCGACTCGGCGAGGCCGCCCACCCTCGCGTTCGACGGCCCGTCCGCCGACGAGAGCGCGGCGCTCGCGCGGTCGAGCATGGCGCGGGCGCGGGGCAGGTCCCCGCGGGTCACGGCGTCTTCGCCCAGCATGGCCCAGGCCCGCGCGAGCGAAGGGTCCGCGAGGGTGGCGGTGCGGGCGTACCGAAGCGCGAGGGAGAGGTCCCACGAGGCCAGCGACTCGGCCCCGCGGAGCATGCGCTCGGCGATGCCCCGGTCGGTCACCCGGAGCCGCGCGCGGAGGTGGGCGTCGAGCTCGGCCACCCGCGACGCCGGCCCCTGCGCGGCGACCAGCTCGGCCATGCGCGAGAGGAGGTCGGCAGGGAGCACGCGCTCGGCGGCGACGGCGTCGAGGGCGGCAAGGGCGTCGAAGGGGCGCGCGAGGGCGACCAGGGCGTCGCACTGCAACGCCAGCGCCCGGAGGTACCCCGGCGCGAGGGACCGGGCCTGCTCGGCCAGGCGCAGGGCCGGCTCCGGCGCGTCGGCGCGCAGCAGGGCCTCCCCCCGGCGCGCGAGGGCCACGGCCTCGTCGGGGGCGGGGATCACCTGGTCGAGAAAGCGCTCGAAGCGGTCGAGCAGCGCCATGGCCGAGAGGGAGTATCACGGAAGTCGCGCCGCGCCCCCCGCGGTGGTACTGCGCGACCGCAGCGTCGATGCCCGACACGCCCCCCCCCAGCACCCGCGGCGAACGCGCCAACGCGCGCATGGCGCTCCTCGCGGTCGGCACCCTCGCGTCGCGCGTCCTCGGGATGCTCCGCGAGACGCTCATCGCCGCGACCTTCACCGTCGCCGAGACCGACGCGTTCTTTCTCGCCTGGCGCATCCCGAACGCGCTGCGCTCCCTCCTCGCCGAGGGGGCCCTCTCGACGGCCTTCGTGCCGGTGTTCTCCAGCACCCTCGAGCGGGGCACCGCCGCCCCGGGGGAGCCCTCCCCCGACGGCCCCGCCGGGGAGCACCACGACGCCCTGCGCGAGGCCGTGGCGAGGGTGCGAGGGGCCTCCCTGGCGGTCCTCGTGCCCCTCTCGGTGCTCGGGGTGCTCTTCGCGCGGCCGCTCACCCGGCTCCTCGCGGGTGACTTCCGCGGCGACGCCGCGCAGTTCGAGCTCGCGTCCACCATGCTGAGCTGGCTCTTTCCCTACATCTTCTTCATGGGAAGCGCCGCTGTGGGCATCGGCGTGCTCCAGTCCTACGGGAGGGTCGCGGCCCTCGCCTTCGCGCCGGCGCTGTTGAACGTGGCCTTTCTTCTCGCGCCCTTCGCCTTCGTGCCGGTGGCGGTGAAGCTGGGCCTCCCGGCGGTCACGGGTCTCGCCTGGGGCGCCCTCCTCGGCGGGGCGTTGCAGCTCCTGGCGCTGGTGCCCTCGCTGCGGCGCCTGGGGATGCTCCCCCGCCCGGTGCTCGACCTGGGTCACCCCGCGGTGCGCCGCATCGCCGTGCTGATGGGACCCGGGCTCCTGGGCGTGGCGATCTACCAGGTCGACGTGGTGCTCTCGAACCGGCTGCTGGCCTCGCTGCCGCACGGCGCGGTGAGCTTCTTCAACTACGCCCAGCGGGTGGCCGACATCCCGCAGGGGATCTTGATCCTCTCGATCGCCAACGGGTTCTTGCCCGACCTGTGCCGCGCGGTCTCCGCGGGCGACCGCGGGGACGCGTCGCGGCTGCTGGGCCGTATGCTGCGCCTGGCGGCCTTCGCGTCGATCCCCGTGGCCGTGCTCCTGGCGACCTTCGGCGAGGCGCTGGTGCCGGTGATCTACGGCTACGGTCGCTTTCGCGAGCTCGGGCCGCAGGGCGTGGCCGAGGTGGTCTCGTCGCTGCGCTGGCAGAGCGCCAACGTCGCGCTCCTGGCCTTCGTGCGGCAGCTCACGGCGACCTACAGCGCCGCGCAAGACACCCGCACGCCGGTGCTGGTGAGCGCCATCGACCTCGGGGCGTTCATCGCCCTCGCCCTCGCGCTCCGGGGTCCCATGGGCCACGCGGGCGTCGCCGCGGCGATCACGGGGTCGACCCTGGTGCAGCTGGTGTTCCTCGCCCTGTGGATCTCGCGCCGGGTGCCCCTCCCCTGGCGCGAGGTGACGCCCACGGTGCTCAAGGTCCTCGTCGCGTCGGCGCCGGTGGCGGCGCTGTCGCGGGTGGCCGTGGCCTCCCTGCCGCTGCACGGAGACGGCTTCAGGCCGAAGCTCCTCGCGGTGGCATGTGCGGTCGGGCTCGGGACGGTGTATCTCCTCGCCGCATGGCTGCTTCAGATCGAAGAGGTCGCGGCGGTGCTGGCGCGGTTCACCCGGCGCCTGCGCCGTCGCCGCGGGACTGCCTGATCGCAGAGTTCGTCGCCGAGGCCCGCCCCGGCAGCACCCTCCCCTCGCCCACCCTCCCCGAGCTGGCCTTCGCGGGCCGCTCGAACGTGGGAAAGTCCACCCTGCTCAACCGCATCTGCCAGCGCAAGGGGCTCGCGCGCACCTCGCGCACGCCGGGGTGCACCCGGGGCGTGGTGATCTACCGCTGCGGCCTGCGCGACGGCACGAGCTTTCACCTCGCCGACCTGCCGGGGTACGGCTACGCCGAGCGCTCCCGCGACGAGCGCCGGGCCTGGGCCGGACACATCGAAGACTTCGTGCAGCGCAGGGCCTCGCTGTGCGGCGTGATGATCCTCGTCGACGCGCGCCGAGGCCTCGAAGACGAGGAACTCCAGCTCATCGACTGGCTCCGGGCGATCAACCGGCCCTACGCCATCCTCGCCACGAAGATCGACAAGGTCCCCAGGAGCGAGCGCGCGAGGGCCCTCGCGACGATTCGCAAGCAGGCCCGAGCCGAGGTGCTCGGGACCTCGGGAGAGTCGGGCGAAGGCCGCGACGAGCTCATGCGCCACCTCGTGCGCATGCTCCCCCACGAGCCGCCGTCGGCACATCCAGGCACAGACCCCATCCCAGACGAGCCCTCGACGCACTCCACCGACACAGGAGTGGCACAGCCTCCGACTTTGTGAGGGTCTTCTGCGCGGCGCTTGGACATTGCGTTGACGCGTGGTGATCGCTGTTCGAGGATGCCGTCATGCTCCTCAGACTGCTCGCGCCTCTGACGGTGGCGGCGTTCACGCTCTTCGCCACCGCGGCGATGGGCGCGGGCGAGCCACAATTTCGCATGCCCGTGCGCATCGTCGACGTGCGCGGCGCGACGTCGCTGGTGTCTCGCGGCGCGGCGGTGCTCGACGCGCGCGACGCGGCGTCGTTCGCGCAGGGGCACATCCCCGGCGCGCAGCTCTACGCGTGGCAGTCGTTCACGGGCGACGGCGCGGCGCGGGGGCGGGTGCATGACGACCTCGAGGAGGTCGCGCGCATGCTCGCGAAGCTCGGGGTCGACACAGGGCGGCCCGCGTTGGTGTACGGCGCGATGGCGAAGGGGTGGGGTGAAGAGGGGCACGCGGCGTGGCTGCTGCTGCTCCTCGGGCACCCCGACGTGGCCGTGCTCGACGGGGGCTTCCCCGCGTGGCGGGCGGCGGGGAGGCCGGTGGTGAACGCCACCGCGCGGCCTCGACCGGGCGCCTTCGAGGCGCGCGCGCGGCGGGAGCTCATCGCCAGCGCAGACGACGTGCGCCGGGCGAAGCAGGTGCTCGACGTGCGATCGAAGGCTGAATTTCACGGGGCGACGCCCAACGGCGAGGCGCGGGGCGGGCACGTGGCCGGGGCCCAGCACCTCGACTGGCGGGTCCTGCTCGACGAGGGCGGACGCGTGGTCTCGAGCGCGCGGCTGGCGCGCACGCTGAGCGACCTGGGCGTCGACCCGGCGGGCGAGATCATCACCTGCTGCAGCGGCGGCGTGCGCAGCGCGTTCGTCGCGACGGCGCTGCTCTCGCGGGGAGTGACGCGGGTGCGAAACTACGACGGGTCCATGGCGGAGTGGTCGGATGACCCCAGCCGCCCGATGGCGCGGTGACCCCCTCGCACGCCCCCGCCGGGCGGCCCTACCGCTGCCCCAATTGCGGCGAGCTCTTCTCCCCGGGCGCGCTGCGTTGCCCCCGCGACGGCGCGCTCCTCGGCGAGCGCGCCGACCCGCTGCTGGGCGCCGTCCTCGCCGGGAGATACCGCATCGCGGGACGTCTCGGCCGCGGCGGAATGTCCCTGGTCTACCTCGCGCGCCACGTGGTCATCGACCGCCTCGCCGCGGTGAAGGTGCTTCGCCGCGACCTCTCCGCCGACCCCGCGCAGCGCGAGCGCTTCTTGCGCGAGGCGCAGGCGGTGAACCGCATCCAGCACGAGAACATCGTCGACGTGACTGACTACGGCGAGACCTCCGACGGCGTGGTCTACCTCGTGATGGAGTACCTCCCCGGCGAGAGCCTCCTCGGCGCGATCTGCAGCGGCACCCTGCCCGTGCTCCGCGCGCTCGACATCGCCCGTCAGATCGCCGCGGGCGTGGGACACGCCCACGAGATGCGCGTGGTCCACCGGGACCTCAAGCCCGACAACGTGCTCCTCGTGCCCCGGCCCCGCGGGCGAGAGATCGTGAAGGTGCTGGATTTCGGCGTGGCCAAGGTGCTCGACGAGCCCTCGCTCACGCTCAACCGAAGGGTCTTTGGAACGCCTGGATACATCGCCCCGGAGTACGCCGCGGGCGTCGGTCTCAGCACCCGCTCCGACCTCTACGCCATCGGCGTCATGCTCTACGAGATGGTCACCGGCGCCCTGCCCCACGAGGCCTCGCACCCCGGCGAGATGCTCCTCCGCGCCGCCACCGAGCCCCCGATCCCGCCGAGGGACCGCGTGCCGACGCTGCCCGTGGAGGTCGAGGCGATCATCCTGAAATGCTTACAGAAGTCTCCTGACGCGCGGCACCGCGACGCGTTTCACCTCATCGAGGACCTCGACGAGGCGCGACGTCGGCTGCGGCTTGATCCGGCGGCGGCGGCGGCGCCGTCCTGGCACGGCGTGGCGCTCTCTGGCTCACTCCATGTGCCGGGGGTGCTCGTGGTTGAAGACGCGCCGACTCGGGTGCAGGAGGCCCTCGACGAGGACACCACCCGGCGCACCGTGCCCACCTCGAGCGGGTCCGAGCCACCGCTCGCGAGCGCCGTGCCGCCGGCGACGGCCTACTGGGAGGGCGTCGTCGCGTCGCTCCGCGCGCGGGCGGCGGCGCAGTTCTGGGGCGACGAGGTCGCGCGGGAGCTCGACGCGTTGGAGGAGACCCTGCGAGCGCTGGCCGACGCGTCGGACCGGGCCGAGCTCGACGGCGTGCGCCTCCTCGGGATGGAGGCGCGAGGGCGAGAGATGCGTCACGAGTCCGGGCGGGCCAAGGACGAGCTGGCGGCGGCGCTCTCGGGCCGCGCCCGCGCGGTCGAGCGGGTGCTCGCGCGGCGGGCCTCCCTCGCCGGTCGCCTCGCGAAGAGCGAAGACGAGCTGAGCGTGTGGGAGCTCGCGGCCTGCGATCACCTCCTCGGCGAGCTCGACGCAGAGCGCGAGGAGCTCGCCGCCGCGCTCGCCTCGCGCGACCTCGAGATCGAGGCGATGAACGCCGCGCTCGAGCAGGAGCACGCCGCGCTGCGCGGAGAGTTCGCGGGGCACGTCGAGGCCCAGCGGCGAGCGTTGCGAGCGCTGCGGGAGGGGGCCGCGCGCATCGAGGCGCGCATCGGCGCGACCGGGCCCCGGGGGCCCGCCGAGCAACCCCGTTGAAGTCCCGTGCGTGCTTCGGGTAGGGTCGGGGCGTGGTGCACGGGAGTCGAGTGATGGTCCCTCCGCGGCGAGTCGCAGGTCTCGCGTTCGCCCTGGGTGTTTCGGTCGCGCTGCCGGCGGGCGCGCAGCAGCAACCCCCCGCGCAGACCGCCGCGCCCACGGGCGACGCCGCGCTCGTCGAGGCCCGCAGGCTCTACGACGAAGGTCGCGCGCACTTCGACGCGGGCCGCTTCGTCGAAGCCCTCGCCTCCTTCGAGCGCGCCTACCTCCTCCGCTCGAACCCCGTGGTGCTGGTGCCTGTGCTGGAGTGCCAGGAGCGCCTCGACCGCGTGGTCGACGCCATCTCGACGATCGAGCGCTACCTCCGCGAGCGCCCCAACGCCCCCGATCGCGCGCGAATGAACCAGCGCCTCGAGGTGCTCCGCGCGCGCCCCTCCCGGGTGATCGTGACGAGCACCCCGCCCGGCGCGCGCATCGTCCTCGACGGCCGCGAGCTCGCGCAGAGCACGCCCGCGACGCTGCTGATGGCGCCGGGGCGGCACCGGCTCCTCGTGACCGTCGGCGAGCAGCGCGGCCCCGAGCGTGAGGTCGACGCCCTCCCCGGCGGCAGCCAGGAGCTGGCGCTCTCCACCACCGACGGCCCCGCGACCCCGCCCGCGACCCCGCCCCCATCGACGGTCGCGACGACGACGCCCGACCCGACGCCCCCGGCGCCCCCCGTCGCCGCCACCCCCGAGGTGGCCCCCACGCCGCCCCCCGAGGCGCCGCCCCCCGCGGCGCCCGAGGCGCCCGCGCGTCGTCACACGACCTCGCCCGCGGTGTGGGTCGCCGCTTCAGCGGGCGGCGTCGGCCTCGTGCTGGGAACGGTCTTCGGCCTCATGGCCCTCTCCGACGCCAGCGCCTACGACCAGTCCCCCAGCCTCGAGCTCTACGACCGCACGCGCACCAACGCGCTCGTGTCGGACGTGGGCTTCGGCGTCGCGGTGCTCTCCGCGGCGGTCGGAGTGATCGTCTACTTTGCAGATCGCGGCAGTTCTTCGGAGCGTCCGAACCGGGCGCTGCTCCGAGCCCCCGCCCCCCGGTGGTCGGCCTCTCCGGCTGGATTTCGGGTGAACTTCTAGGTCATGGAGCGCGGAGTGACACGAAGCTCGAGGTCCCTGGCGCTGTTGTGCGCCCTCGCGATGTTGGGTGGTGGGTGCGAGCTCATCGCGACCGTCGATCGGTCCCGCATCGAAGGCATGGGCGACGCCAACGTCGCCGACGCGGGTGATGTCGCCGACGTCACCGACGCGGGCGACGCGGGCGACGCGGGCGACGTCGGCGCGGCCGACGTACCCGTCGGGATGGACGTGGTCGACGCCGCGGTCGGCGCCGATGTGGTCGACGCCGCGGTCGAGATGGACACCCCCGTCGGGATGGACACCCCCGTCGGGATGGACACCCCCGTCGGGATGGACACCCCCGTCGAAATGGACACCCCCGTCGGGATGGACACCCCGATGGGTCCCGACGTGGTCGACGCGCCGTCCCTCCCCGACGTGGTCGACGCGCCCGATCCGCCCGACGTGGTCGACGCGCCCGATCCGCCCGACGTGGTGATGCTCCCCGACGTGGTCGACGTGCCTGATCCGACAGACGTGATCGACGCCGGCGCGCCCGACGACGCAGACCCCGACGCCTCCGTCGACCACGACGCCGACGAGGCCGCCACCGACGCCGACCCCGACGCCGCAGACTGACCGAGCGATTCGCGCCGCGACGACACCACGGCGCAGAGGAATGGAGACACGAGCGATGAGCGACACGCTGGTCCAACAGGTGGACGGCCGCGAGGTCCTGGACTCTCGGGGCAATCCTACGGTCGAGGTCGAGGTTCACCTCGAGGGCGGCGCGCGCGGCCGCGCCGCGGTGCCCTCGGGCGCGAGCACGGGCGTTCACGAGGTGCTCGAGCTGCGCGACGGCGACTCGAAGCGCTACCTCGGCAAGGGCGTGCTCAAGGCGGTCGAGAACGTCGGGCACCTCGGCAGCGCCATCGAGGGCCTCGACGCCCTCGATCAGGCCGCCATCGACCGGGTCCTCCTCGACGCCGACGGGACCGCGAACAAGTCCAAGCTCGGCGCCAACGCGATCCTCGGCGTGTCGATGGCGATCGCCCGCGCGGCGGCCGACGCCGTGGGCCTGCCGCTCTGGCGCTATCTGGGCGGCGCCCAGGCGCGGGTGCTCCCCGTGCCCCTGATGAACATCCTGAACGGCGGCGCGCACGCGGACAACGGCCTCGACGTGCAGGAGTTCATGATCTGCCCGGTGGGCTTCAGCTCGTACTCCGAGGCCCTGCGCGCGGGCGTCGAGGTGTTTCACACGCTCAAGGCCCAGCTCAAGAAGGACGGGCAGGCCACCTCCGTCGGCGACGAGGGCGGCTTCGCCCCGCGGCTGAAGAACAACGAAGAGGCCCTCGAGCGCGTGGCCCACGCGGTGTCGACCGCGGGGTACAAGCTCGGCGACGAGATCGTCCTCGCCCTCGACGTCGCGGCGAGCGAGTTCTACGACGCCCAGGCCAACGGCTACCGCTGGAACGGCGAGGTGATCTCGGGCGAGGAGCTGGTCTCACGCTACGCCGCCCTCGCGGCGAAGTACCCGCTGCTCTCGATCGAAGACGGCGCGGCCGAGGACGACTGGGCGACCTGGAAGCTCCTCACCGACCGCCTCGGCGCCACGACGCAGCTCGTGGGCGACGACCTCTTCGTCACCAACCCCGCGCGGCTCCGCGAGGGGATCTCGCGGGGGGTGGCGAACTCGATCCTCATCAAGCTAAACCAGATCGGCAGCGTGACCGAGACCCTCGAGACCATGCGTCTCGCCGCCCGCCACGGGTACACGAGCATCGTGTCGCACCGCAGCGGAGAGACCGAAGACACCTTCATCGCCGACCTCGCCGTGGCCACGGGCTGCGGAATGATCAAGACCGGCAGCGCCTCCCGCGGCGAGCGCACGGCGAAATACAACCAGCTCCTGCGCATCGAGTATGAGCTGGGCGAGCTCGGCGCGATCTTCGCCGGGCGCGGAGCCCTCAACGCCGGACGCCGCGGCTGAGCGCCCCCCGACCATGACCCGGAGCACGGTGGCGGCGCTGCGCGCGCGGCCCGAGACCGTCCTCGACGACCTGGAGCGGCTCTGCGCCCTCGCGGGGATGCCCGAGGCCCTCGCGGGCGCCCCAGGGGTCACCCTCACCTGCGGCGGCACACCGTGGCAGCTCGACGGCGTCGCGCGCGCGCTGCGAGACGCCGGGGCGAGCGACCTCGACGCGCTCCCGCCGCGCGGCCCCTCGGCGAGGCGACGCGCGCTCGCGAAGGTGCTGCGTGCCCAGGGCATCGCGCCGCGCGACCCGCGCGCGCCGCCCGTCGAGGTCAAGCCACGGGCGAGGATGCACGCGCTCCCCAAGGGATTCCCCGAGGGGCTCTTCGTGCCCGAGGGCGTCGCGGGCCGCGGCGCGGCGCAGCTCGGCGACCTCGACGCGGGAGCGATGCCCTGCGCGCTGGCGCTCCTCGGCGACCGCGCGCACCGGGTGGAGCCCTGGCGCGACCGCGCGCTGGTCGACCTCCTCGCGGTGCAGCGCGAGCTCCACCCCGGGCTCTTCGCGGTGCTCGACGGGACGCTGTCCCACGGAGGTCTGCTCCTCGCGTCGCGCGATCTCGTCGCGCTCGACGCCGTCGCCGCGCGCCTCGCGGGCGTCGACCCCGGCGGCGTGGAGCGGCTGCGCCTCGCGCACGAGGACGGCCTCGGCGTCGCCGACCCCCGCGACATCCGGCTCGTGGGCGACGCGCTCTCCGACGATCGTTGGAACACGAACGACCTCTCCCGGAGCCCCTCACCGCCGCCCCGCGGGTCGTCGGCGCTGCGGCGCTTCTTCTCGCTCCCCCCCTTCACCCGGCTGCGCTCCGAGGTCGACGCGCTGCGCGACGGGCTCCGGGCGCGCGGGCGCCTCGACGGCCCCTGGGGCCGCCTCTTCGAGCGCTACGCCCTCACCGGCGCCGCCCCTGGTTGAACGAAGCCCTTGCGCGACAAGACCTCAGCCTCGGTGGTGGTGACGCTCCTCGCGGTGCAGCTCTCGTTCGCGTCGCTGTCGATCGTGGGAAAGGTCACGGGCGCGGTGGTCCCCTGGCCGGCGTTGCTGCTGCTCCGCGTGCTCGGCGCGCTCGCGGTGTTCACGCTCTGGGGCGCGGCGCGTCGGGAGCCTCTGCTCCCCCCGCCGGGGCTGCGCGCGCGGGCGATGCGCCTGGGGCTCCTCGGGGTGTTCGCGAACCAGGCGCTCTTCCTCGCGGGCCTGCAGCGCACGACGGCGGTGAACGCGAGCGTGCTGATCACCACGATCCCCTTGTTCACCACGGCCTTCGCGGTGATCACGGGACGCGAGCGCCTGCGGGGGCGCCTCGTGGCGGGCATGCTCCTCGCGGCCTCGGGCCTCGCGCTGGTGCTCCGCACCGACCGCGCCGCGATCGGCCACGCGGGCGACGCGATGATCGTGCTCAACTGCGCGGCCTACGGCGCCTACCTCGCCCTCGCGCGCGACCTCGTGCCCCAGCACGGCGGCATCGCCGTGGTGCGCTGGGCCTTCCTCGCGGGCGCGCTCTTCGCGGTGCCCCTCGGCGCGCTCCCCGCGGCGCACACCCTGGCGACGCTCACCCCGCGCGTGGCGGGCGCGCTCGCCTACGTGCTGGTGGTGCCCACGGCCTTCGCGTACGGCGCCAACGCGTGGTGCCTCGGTCGCGTGCCGGCGTCGGTCGTGGGGGTGTTCATCTACCTCCAGCCCGTGCTCGCCGCGGCCCTCGCCGTGACCGTCGGCGGGCCGCTCGCGGCGTGGCTGGGCGTGTCGCTGCCGCCCGAGTCGCTCGGGCCGCGCACCCTGGTCGGCGGGCTGGTGGTGCTCCTCGGCGTGGCCCTCGCCACCGTCACCACGGGATCTGAAAGAGCCGCGCCGCGTTCGCCCCGTACACCTTCCGAAGAACCTCTGGGGGGAGACCCACGCCGTTGATCGTCCATCGCCCTTGAATGGGCGTGGGGTGGGTCATGCCGCGGTCATTGCTCTCAAAGTAGCGCCAGGTGGCGGTCCAGAAGCGGGTGATGTCGGCGGCGGTGGGCGGGGTCTCGCCCGTCGATCCGAGCATGAGGTCCTGCGGCGCGGCGCCCATGCCCAGGTCGGTGCCGAAGAGCACCCGGTCCTGCCAGCGGATGAAGAACCTGCGCATGCGCGCGGGGTCGTGACGGCCGAACTCAGGCACCCGCGCCGAGGTGTCGATGTAATAGTTCGGCGCGCGCTGCAGCAGCCGCTCGACGCGGTCGGGGTCCTCCGCCGCGTTGCCGAAATGCGCGCCGATGAAGGTCGTTCGAGGGTGCCGCAGCACCCGCCGGTCGAACTCGTCGAGCACCTCGTTCCACCGAGGGTAACGCGGGTCGGCGAAGCTCCACTGCGGGTGAACCCTGAGCTCGTCCCAGCGCTCGTTGGCGGGCGTCGCGGGCTCGAAGAAGGCCCGCGGGTCGCCCACGTGGATCAGCACCACCATGCGGAGCTGCCCCGCCCGCTCGAAGATCGGGTCGAGGCGGGGGTCGTCCACGCGCAGCCGGTTGCCCTCGCCGTCCCCCGCGTAGAGCCCGAGCACCTTCGGGATCTTGAATCCCCTCACCCCCAGCGCCGCGCAGGCCTCCAGCGTCGCCACGCTCCGCGCGACCCACTCGGGCCCCGCCGCGCCGCGCCAGTCGATCATGCAGAACGGCAGGATGCGCCCGCCCGACTCCCGCGACTGCGCCAGGGCCTCTTCGAGCCCCATGCCGGGCGCGCCGGCGCTGAGGTTGATCGCCACCCGGACGTTGCGCGCGTCGAACATCGCGAGCGCGCGCCGGGTCGCGCCGGGCTCGATGTGCGTGTGCACGTCAAACACCGGGAACGCCGCGCGCTCGTAGGTCTTCGGCGCCGCGGGGCGAGGCGCGGGCGCGCTGCGCTTGCACGCGGCGACCGAGGTGACCGCGGCGACAAACATGACCGCGCGCGCCGCGCCGAGGAGTGAGGCGTTGACACCCACACCGAGCACCCTAGACTGCCGGGCCTCGCGCCAGCAAGGGGCGCCATTGAGGCATGACGGGGCGATGACGAAGTCCGAGCTGATTCAAATGGTCGCGCAACGAACGGGCGTCACGCGGGGGCAGGCCGAGCTGGTCGTCAAGTGCGTGTTCGCGTCGATGTCCGAGAGCCTCGCGGCCGGCGAGGGGGTCGAGGTGCGGGGCTTCGGCTCGTTCTCGGTGCGCGAGTACGGCGCCTACACCGGCGTCAACCCTCGAACGCACGAGCCCGTCACCGTGAGCGCCAAGCGGCTCCCCTTCTTTCGCGTGGGCAAAGACCTGCGCGAGCGCGTGAACGCGCGCGCGGGCACGCCGCTGGTCGCGTCGCCCGACGGCGACGACGACTGATCAGGCCCCGCGTCGAGGCAGCGCGAAGAGGTAGTAGTACCAGAGCGCGGCCACCTCCCTCGCCATGAGCCGCGCCTGCACCGCGCCCAGGGTGTTCACGCAGGGCACCGTGTACACCGAGTGCATCCCCGCGCGCTGAAACGCCATCTTGACCCGCGCGAGGTGGTAGCCGTGGCTCACCGCGAGCACCCGGCACCACCCCCGCTCGCGGCACAGCGCCGTCGCGGTGCGCACCGTGCTCTGCGAGTCGACCCCCGCGGGGTCGCGCACGATCGCCCGCAGCGGCACCCCGAGGCGCGCCGCGAGGTCGCGCATCGCCTCGGTCTCGTGCACCGCGCCGTCGCCGGGGCCGCCCGACATCAGCAACCGCGGAGCCATCCCGTCGCGGTAGAGCCTCGCGGCGGTGGCGACCCGGTCGCGCACGGGCTGAGACGGCCGGCCGTCGGCGTAGACCCGCGCGCCGAAGACCACGATGAGGTCCGCGGGGCGGCGATAGTCGGTGCGGCCGAAGCTGAACATCTGCGCGAGGGGCGCCAGCAGCGCGAGGACGGCGACCACCGCGGCCACGCGAGCGGGGCCCGGCGCCTGGACCTCATCGTCTGGCGAGAGCGACACCAGGACCGCGCTGAGGCCCAGGGTGACCGCGAGCGAGAACGGCACCCACGACGACCCGCCGATGCGCCCCGCGAGCCGCATGGTCACCGCGGTGACGGCGTTGCTCGCGGTCACCGCCAGGAGAAAGAGCGTCGCCAGGAAGGTCACGGAGCGCCTCGCCCCCGACGCGGCGCGCAGGCCGTGGGCCACCCAGAGCGCCCCCGCCGAGCCGAGGAGCGCGAGGGAGAGCAGGTGCGGCAAGGGGCGGAGGTCGATCCACCAGTGGTTGGCGTCGTAGCCTGGAGAGAGCGCCGAGCCCAGCACGTTGAGCAGCGAGAAGCCTCCCGAGAAGAGCGCCATCCCGCGGCCCAGCGCCTGGGTCCATGCGCCGTGGGTGTCGCCCTCGCTTCGCGTCACGATCCCAGGGTCGTACCCGAGGGCCCGTCGGCCTGTCGAACTCTCTGCGGCGAGCGGCGGGGTGCTAAGCTCTCCGGCTCACCATGCGCGCGCCGAGCCCCACCGCCCGAGAGCCCTCGCGTTGAGCCAGGCGCGCTGGACCTCCCACGCCGCGCAGGTGCGGCGCCCCGCCGCCGCGCGCGCCGCCGCCCTCGGGAGCGTCGCCGCCCTGGCGGGCACCCTCGCCCTGGGCGCCTGGTTCGCGCGCTTCGGCCTCCCCGTGGCCGCGGTCATGGCCCTGGCGGCGCTGCTGCTGAGGCGGGGTCGGCGCTACCCGGTCGAACATATCTCGTTGCGAGACAGCGTGTTGTGCGTCGAGTCGGGCGACGCGACGGTGCTCGCCGTGCCCGTCGACGAGGTGACCGCGGGGTGGGTCGTGCCCGGCCCCGAGGGCGCCGAGGTGGAGCTCGCCCGCCGGGGCGGCGCGACGGTGTCGCTCGCGGTGCCGGGCGCGGCCGAGGCGAACGAGGTGCTGGCCGCGCTGGGCTTCGACGCCCGCCGACGCTCGCTGCGGGTGCGCCTCGGGCGGTCGTGGGACGGCCCGCTGCGCGCGTTCGGCGTGCTGGTCTTCGGGGGGCTCCAGACCCTCCCCCTGCTGGCGCTCTTCGCGGCGTGGCTGCACCTGGGCTCCGCGGCTCGCTCGCTGCTGTTCTCCGCGGTGGCCCTCGGGGCGTACGTCTCCGCGTCGCGGGCGCTGGGCCCGCCCGAGCTCACCATCGGCGCCGACGGGATCACCCTGCAGCGCGGATTTCGCCCGCGGTTTCTGCCGTACCGCCTGCTGCGCTGGATCGAGCGCGACGGCGACGACCTCGTGCTGCTGCTCGCCGACGACCAGCGGGTGCGGATCTCTCCGACGAGCCGCGACGCGCGTCGCGACGACATGGTGGTGGAGCGGGTGCGCGTCGCCGCCGAGCGCGCCCGGTCGGGGGCCGGGAGCGCGGCGCTGGCGCTCCTCGACCGCAACGGGCGCAGCGTGCGCGAGTGGCGCGAGGGCGTGGCGGCGCTGCACCGGGCCGAGGCGTACCGCGGCCACGCCGTGAGCGTCGAGGACCTCGAGGCGGTGCTGGCCGACCCGGGGGCCTCGGCCGAGCGCCGCATCGCCGCCGCCGTCGCCCTCGCCGCGCAGGACCGCGAGGCCGCGCGCACGAGGGTGCGGGTCTCCCTCGACGCCTGCGCCGACCCGCTGCTGCGCGGGGCGGTCGAGGCGGCGCTCCGGGGCGAGATCGACGACGAGGCGATGGAGCTCGCCGCCGACGAGTCGCGGGACGTGGCCGAGCTCCGGCGGGGCCTCGGGGTCTGAGCGCGCGCCCGGGGCATTGACCGCGACCCTCGGGGCGTATAGGCGCGTTGGGCATGAAGCTCTCCCTGGCGGGCAAGTACACCCTGGTCACCGGCGCCTCATCCGGGCTCGGCGCCGAGATCGCCCGGCACATCGCGAAGGACCACAAGGGGAACCTCATCCTCGTCGCCCGCCGCAAGGAGCGCCTCGAGGCCCTCGCCGCGGAGCTCAGCGCCGCCCACGGCGTCGAGGTCCACGCCATCGCCGCGGACATGACCCGCCCCGACGACGTGCGCCGTACCTACGAAGAGGCCACCCGCGACCGCGAGGTGCACGCCGCGGTGCTCAACGCCGGGGTGACCTACTTCGGCCCGGCCCTCGGCCTCGACGCCGACGCCTTCGAGCAGATGCTCGCGACCAACGTCACCAGCGTGGTGCAGCTCACGCAGCGCTTTCTCCACCACATGATGCCCCGGCGCGACGGCGCCGTGATGCTCGTGTCGAGCGTCGCGGGCACCATCCCCACGACCTACCAGGCCGCCTACTGCGGCACCAAGGCCTTCTTGAACAACTACGGCGTGGCGGTGAGCGAGGAGCTCCGCGACACCGGGGTCTCGCTCACGGTGTTCGCGCCCGGCGGCATCGTGACCGAGATGGGCGAGCGCAGCGGCATCGCCCGCAAGTTCAAGAGCGGCGACGTCGGGATGATGGAGGCCGACGAGTGCGCCCGCCACGCCGTGCGGGGGATGGTCGCGCGGAGCCGCTTTGTGATCCCCGGCGCCCTCAACCAGCTCAACGACGTGCTGCTGCGCTTCGTGCCCCGCGCGTTCACCGCGGGGATCACCGCGCGGATCTACCGCGACGCGCTCCCCAAGGGTTGATCGCGCCCGCGCCGGCACCAGATCCACCGCGATGCCCCCACCCGACTCCCTCGACCGCGTCCTCGACGTGCGCCCCCTGGGCGACGACCGCTTCGCCCTCGAGGTCCCCTCGGCCTGGCTCCAGGGCCGCGGGGCCTTCGGCGGGCTGGTGGTGGGCGCGATGCTCCGCGCCATCGCCCGGGCCGAGCCCGAGGTCGCCCGCGCCGTGCGGTCGGTCACCGCGGAGATCCCCGCGCCGGTGCTCCCGGGCGAGGCCGTCATCGAGGTCACCGCGCTGCGCCGCGGCGCGAAGGTCTCGACGCTGCGGGCCACCATGCTCCAGGGCGGCGAGGTGGTGGCGCAGCTCGTGGCCGTGCTCGGCGCCCGACGCCCCTCCCCCGAGCGCTGGAGCGCCCTGCCGCCCCCCGACGCGCGCTGGCGAGACACCCCGCCGGTGCCCTTCATCCCCGGCGTGACCCCCGAGTTCGCCCGGGCCTTCGAGTACCGCAACGCCGGCCCGGCGCCCTTCAGCGGCGGCGAGCCGCGGGTGGAGGGCTGGGTGCGCCCGAGCGCTCCCTGCGAGGTGCGCGACGCCGCCTGGGTCGCCGCCGTGGCCGACGCGTTCTGGCCCACGGTGCTGGTGAGCTCCGACGGCCCCCGCGCCACGGCCACCATCGCGTTCACGATGCAGGTCGTTCACCTTCCAACGACCGACGACGAGCCCTTGTGCTACCGCGCGACGACGCCGGTGCTCGACGACGGGTACCTCGTGGAATTCCGCGAGCTGTGGACCACCTCGGGGCAGCTCGTGGCGTTGAACCAGCAGACCTTCGTGATCATTCGATAGCGAACGATCTCAGGCGCAGCGCGGGAGCCAGGCCCCGACCTCGCCCAGGATCACCACCCCCGGACGCTCCCCCGGGTCGGCGAAGGGCCAGGCCGAGACCCCGCAGCGGGCGAAGGCCGGCGCGCCGGTGCGGAGCACCTCGGCGTAGAAGCTCGCGCTCGAGTCCGCCGGGGGTGCGCAGGTCGTCGACGGCGTGGGCGCACTCGTGCTGGTGCACCGCGCGCCTCCCCCACCCGAAGGACCACCACCCCCTCGAGCACCTGCGCCGCGCGGCAAAGATCCGCGAGGGCGACCTCGGGGTAGGTGAGCTGCCACTGCGCGACGTCCCACCCCACGGAGCGGGCGGCGCGGCGCATACCGGGGCCGGGCATCTGCAGCGCGTCGGCGATGGCGTCGATGTCGGCCTCGGCGCAGGCGCCCCGGGGGTTCCAGTCGCGCCAGGCGACGTGGCCGAGCTCGTGGGAGATGTGCCCGAGGGCGGTGACCCTCGGGGCGCGGTCGTCGAAGAACACGCAGCCCTGGGCCTCCCAGAGCACCCCCCGCACGCAGGGCGACGCGCCGGGGATGAGCCGGAGCCCCAGCCGGTGCGCCACCGCCAGGACCGACGGCGCCACGGGCCCATCGAGCGATACCCGCTGCAGGAGCCGCCACGCCGCGCCGTCGTGCTCGTACCCGTGCATCTCCCCCTCAACGCCGTCGGGGCCTGGGCGCTCCCGCCGTCGCCCCGGGGCCCTCTTCGCGCGCCGACGCCTCCTCGGCCTCGGCGGCCCACTCGGCCTCGCGAATCCGCTGCCCCTCCCGCGCCCTGGGGCTCTCCCCCGCGGTGATGCGCATGAGCAGGCTCTCCATGCTCACCGAGATCCCCTCGCGGCGCAGGGCCGCCGCCGCGTCGAGCCAGCGCCGCGCCGCGGCCAGCAGGTCGCCCTCGACCAGCCGTCGGTCGGTCTCTCGCAGCGTGCGCAGCACGGCGAAGGAGTCGAGCATCGTGTGGCGCTCGGCGTCGAAGGCCCGGCCCACGGCCTCGACCAGGGGGTCGCCCTCGTCGAGCACCAGCTCGAGCTCCCCGTGCGCCTCGGCCACCCTCGCGTCGGCGGGCCCCTCGTCGGTGCTCCCGCCGCGGAGCCACGACACGCTGGTCTCGAGGGCGTCGGCCAGCGCGTCTTGCGTCGGCTGCATCAACCCGCGGATCCGACCGTTCTCGATGCGCGAGATGGCCTCTTGCGAGATGCCGCTGCGGCGCGCGAGCTCGGCCTGGGTGATGCCCAGAGCCGCCCGACGCTCCCGGAGCCGCCCCCCGTCGATTCCAGCTCCAGGCATCGAGACATGACCTCGTCGCATCGCCGCCCGTCGCCTCCTGATTCTTGACAGAGTGACATCGTATCCGGGTCGATGCAATTCGATCAAGACGCCCGGCGGGGCGTTGAACCGACGGCTTCGAGGCGGGCGAGCGAGGGACGAATCTGGGTCGCTTCTCCCTCGCTCTTTCGTTGACGGGCTCGTGGGCGCGGACTCAGGATGGTCCCTGGGACCACCGATGCTGTCGATCCTCATCGTTGAAGACGACCCCGACGCGGCGGCGTTGCTCATGCGGCTGCTGGGCCGTGAGGGTCACGCGACGACCCAGGTCGGCACCGCCGAGGACGGCCTGGCGCAGCTCCAGCGGGAGCGCTTCGACGCGGCCTTCATCGACCTCGACCTGCCGGGCATGAGCGGGCTGGAGCTGATTCAGGCCGTGCGCGGCGACGCCCCGCCGCTGATCGTGGTGACGGGCAACCGCGAGCTCGCCACGGCGGTCGACGCGATGCGCGCCGGCGCCGCGGACTACGTCAACAAGCCCCTCTCTCAGCGCACCCTGCAGATCGTGCTCGAGCGCGCGGTCTCGACAGAGCGGCTGCGTCAACGCGTCGTTCGCCTGGAGCGCGACGCCCTCGACGCCGTGGGCGACCCCGACCCCTGGACCACCGCCCGCTCCGCGGCGATGCGCGAGGCGCTCACGGTGGTCGAGCGCGTGGCCGGGGGGGGCGGTCAGAGCTCGGTGCTCTTCGTGGGCGAGAGCGGCTCGGGCAAGGAGGTCCTCGCGGCGCACCTGCACCGCCGCTCGCCGCGGGAGGGGTCGTTCGTGCGCATCAACGTCGCGGCGATCCCCGAGGCGATGATGGAGGCAGAGCTCTTCGGCTCGGTGCGCGGGGCGTACACCGGCGCGCTCAGCGACCGCCGGGGCTTCTTCGCCGCGGCCGAGGGCGGCACGCTGCTCCTCGACGAGATCGCCGAGATGCGCCTCGATCTCCAGTCGAAGCTCCTGCGCGTGATCGAGTCCCGGCGGTACTACCCCGTGGGCAGCACCCGCGAGTCCGTCGCCGACGTGCGCATCCTCGCGGCGACGAACCGCGAGCCCCTGGAGGCCATCGCCGAGGGTCGCCTCCGCGCCGACCTGTACTACCGCCTGTCGACCCTGCTGGTGCGCGTCCCCGCCCTGCGCGAGCGGCCCGAAGACATCCCCCTGCTCGCCGCGCACCTGCTCGCGGCGACGCACAAGCAGCTCCGTCGGGGCCCCCGCGCGTTCTCCCCCGATGCCCTGCAGGCCCTCCGCGAATGCCCCTGGCCGGGCAACGTGCGCGAGCTGCGCAACGCCATCGAGCGCGTGGCGATCCTCTGCGACGGGGCTGAGGTCAGCGTCGCCGACCTCAAGCGCTGCGCGGTGCTGGGCCCGCCCAGGGGCGCCGCGGGCGAGTCAGGCCCCTACGCGCGCCTCGATGAGAAAGGGGCGCCGATGCGTCTGGAGGACGTGGGGCGCCTGGCGCAGGAGCAGGCGGAGCGCTCGCACATCGCCGCGGTGCTCGCGGTGTGCGAGGGCAACCGCTCCCGCGCGAGCGAGGCGCTCGGCGTGTCGCGCTCGACCTTGTGGGCCAAGCTCCAGCGCTACGGGCTGGAGTAGGCGCTCACATGCGGGGGCAGAGATCGGTCTCGTAGCCCAGCGACGTGGGGCCCGTGAAGGGCGTCGCGGCGTCGTCGAGGGAGAGCAGAAAGGCCACCAGCTGCCGCACCTGCGTCGCGCGGGTCTTGGTGTTCGTGAGGAACTGCGGCGAAAGGGCCCGCGCGTGGGTCGCGAAGGTCGCCGAGAGGGCCTCCTCCAGGGTGCGCGCGTTGCCCGCGTGAAAGTACGGGGCGCCCAGGGCGACGCCCACGAGCGAGGGGGGGTTGTAGCCCGAGGCGCCCTGCGCCGTGGTGCGCATGTCGGCGCGCCACTCGAGCACCGAGACGCCGCTGGGGGCCACGCCGCTGCGCGCCTCGTCGAGGCTGGTCGGAAAGGTCCCGACCGAGCGCAGCACACAGAGGATCTGGTCGTTGGCGCCGAGCGTCGCGGGGTCGCCCGTGAGCCGGAGCATGGCCTGCCGCGTGGAGTTGTTCGCCGGCGGGTTGAGCGCCGCGGGGAACTCCATCGGCAGGGTGTACGCCGTCATGCGCAGCGAGCCCATCATCGGGTCGTTCGTCATGGGGCCGGGGCTGTACCACCGGCGTGAGACGGTCCAGCCCGCGCCGCCGTGGCAGCCCTGGCAATTGCCGGCCTCGAAGAGGGCGCGGCCGGCGGTGACGTCGTCCGGGTCGAGGTTCGAGGGCGCCCGCGGCGAGCGGATCGCCCGGACGTACGCGTCGATGGCGCGCCAGTCGTCCCGCGACGAGCGCACGCTCGCGAGGAACTCTGGCAGGAGCAGCCGCGTCGAGCCGTCGAGGCCCGCGTTGGAGCCGGGCGTCGCCAGCTGCGGGGGGACCGCCTCGGTGCCGTCAAACACGATCCGGTCGGCGGTGGTCACCCGCGGCGGGGTCGATCCGTCGCCGTCGCGGTGCACGATGGCCCCGACCCCGCCCGAGTTGTTCCGGGTGTTCAGCTCGAAGTCGTGGACCTCGTCGAACATCGCCGTCCAGTTCAGGATCCGCTGGTTGCCGTCGGAGTCGTAGGTCCCGTCGAGGGAGGGCGTCTGCCGCGGCCCGCGGGGAAAGAACCACGTCACCCCGTCGCTGAGCCCGTCGGGGTGGCACGACTCGCAGCTGTTCCACGCCTGCCCGCGCAGCGACCACCGCCCCGTCCCCGTGGCGAAGAGCCGCCGGCCTCGGGAGATCAGGGCCTGGAGCCCCGCCGCCGGAGGATCCGCCGCGGGCGCCGTGCGCGCCACGTTGAGCCCGGTGTCGCTGACCACCGAGAGCATCCCCGTGCCCTCGCTGAGCGCGAAGGCGTGGGTGCCGCGAACCGCGTAGGCCACCCCCACCGGGAGCGCCCCGCCGTTGCCGTCGCTCGCCCGAAGGTCGATGAAGCTCGCCGCCCCCGGCGCGGCGACCTCCTCGAGCGCGCCGTCGGCGCCGTAGCGCACCCGAAAGAGCGCGTCGGCGCCGTAGGCCGCCACCATCGCCGCGCCCCCGCTCGGCGCGAAGGCGATCGCCGCGGGGATCAACGGCATCCTCCGCGAGGCGTCGTCGGCGGTCATCGCGCGGGTGTAGAGCGCGTCGACCTCGCGGGTCAGCAGCGCGCGCTCCCGCGGCACCTCGAGGCCCTGGGCGAGGTCCACCGCGTAGACCACCGAGTGCACCTCCTTGCGAAAGTTGGCGTCGACGCGAGAGTCGGTCGCCGGCCCCACCGGCCCCCGCGGCGACGCGCACACCGTCGGCACGTAGAGCCGCCCGCCGCGCAGCGTCACGCCGTGGAGCTGCGACGGAAAGCACCCCGTCGCCAGCCCGTAGCTGTCGACGAAGCCCGTGTCTTCGAGCGGGGGCAAGGCGATCGGATCTGACGCCACCCCGCTCCCCGCGGCGAAGCGGTACACCAGCCCCTCCCGGGCGACGTCGATGCCGACCACCCCGACCGGCGCGGGCGAGATGGGCTGGCCGAAGAAGTCGGCGACGTAGACGGTCTCATCGCCGTCGTCGAGGTCGCCGTCGTTGGTCACCGAGAGCGCGCGGGGGTGCGCCAGGCCCGGCCGCGCGACGCCGTTGGGGCCCAGCCGCGGCGCGAGGTGGGCGTTGAGGTCGACCGACCGGAGCACGCTCATCGTCGCCGTCTCGACCTCGCTCACGGTGCCGTCGGCCATGTTCGCGACGAAGAGCCGGCGGCCCGTGGGCGAGATCGCCAGGCCCGTAGGCTCGCTGCCCACCCTCACCCGCCGGGCCACCGCCGGCGTGCCGCGGAGCCCGCGGACCTCGACGACCTCCTGCGACCGCCGCAGCGTGACGTAGGCGGTGTCTCCGTCGTTGCCCAGCACCACCGCCCAGGGCTCGCCGTCGGGAAAGGGCAGCAGCGCCCGGCGCGTGGGCGTCGGCCCCTGGTCGCTCCAGGCCACGTCGAAGACCGCCACCGAGGCCCCCATGCGGTTCGCGGTGACCACCAGCGCGTCATCTTCAGAGACCGCCACCGCGGCGCCCTCGGTCGGCGCGCGACGCGCCCGCAGCGGCGCCGGCACGTCGGGGGACGGGGCGTCTGCCGGCACATCGTTTGGCATCGAACGATCATCCGACGCATCGTTCTTGGTGGATGCGTCATCGAGCTGACCCTGATCGTCTGGCTTCGAACGATCTTCGAGGGCGGCGTCGAGGTCGCCCGCGTCGGCCCCGGTGCTGGGGAGGTCTTGAAAGCAGCCGCTCGCCGCCACACCCGCAAGAATCAGTCGCCAACGCGCTCGCATCGATGCCACCTCCCGGCCACGATGCCCGAACGGGTGGCGTCCCGCTACCCTCGACGAACGCTGCGGGTACACTGCCGCAGAGACGCCATGACCATCCGCAAGATCGCCACCCTGGGCCACCCGGTGCTCCGCGAGCCCGCCCGCGCGCTCACCCTCGACGAGCTGCGCTCGCCCGAGACCCAGCGCTTCATCGACGACCTCATCGAGACCATGCGCGACGCCAACGGCGCCGGCCTCGCCGCGCCGCAGGTGTACACCTCCCTCGCGGTGTGCGCGCTGGAGGTCAAGCAGAACCCCCGCTACCCCTACAAGCCCGACATCCCGCTGACGGTGCTGGTCAACCCGGAGATCGAGCTGCTGACCGACGAGCGCTTCGACAACTACGAGGGCTGCCTGTCGGTGCCCAACCTCCGCGGGGTGGTCCCGAGGGCCACGGAGATTCGCGTGCGCGCGATGGACCGCGACGGCGCCCCCATCGACCGCGTGGTGCGCGGTCTCACCGCGGGCACGTACCAGCACGAGGTCGACCACCTGCTGGGCGCGGTGTTTCTCGACCGGGTGGTCGACACCCGCACGCTCAGCACCTGGACCGACTTCGAGCGCTTTCACATGGCCGGCTTCGTCGAGCGCGCCAAGGCCCTGGTCGCGCGCTACGGCGCCTGACCCCGGCGCCTACGGAGAGGGCCAGTTGACGTTGACCACCGACGTGGCGCCTGACTGCACGTCGACCTGCACGGTGCGCGCGGCGCTGCCGTCGCGGAGCACGAAGCGAAACGAGTGCGGGCCCGGCGACATGGTCCGGTCGAGGAGCGGGGTCGCGCCCAGGAGGCGGTCGCCCTCGTACACGTCCGCCGGGGGCGTCGAGACGAACGAGAGATACCCAGGGCGCGTCGGCGCGGGCGCCTCGGGCGGCGAAGTGGCGGCGCTCACCACGGCGACCGGACGCGGCCGTCGGGGCTCGGGCGTCGGGGCGCGGACCGGCGCCGCCACGCGGACCGGCGCGGGCGCTGGCGCGGGAGGCGGCTGCGCGACGGGCGCGGGTGCCGCGTCGGGGGTGGGGCTCACCGCGGGCGCGGGCGCGACGACGGGGGCGGCGGCGGGCGCGGCGACGGGCGCCGAGGTCGCCGGGGGCCCGGGGCGGCGCGTCGCCCTGGGGTGAGGCCGGAGCACGACGTAGAGCAGCGCGCCGATGACCACGGCGATGGCGGCGCCGAAGAGCGCGCCGAGGCTGCCCCCCGCGGCGCCGCGGGAGTAATTCGAGCCGACGTAGACCGTGCGCGGGCGCTCTTCGACCTCGCGCGTCAGCGGGATCACCACCTCGCTCTGGTCCTGGTAGCCCGGGTCGAAGTCGCGACGGGGCGCGGTGATGGCCTCGGAGGGGGGCGCGTCGTCGGCCGGTTCGTACTCGGCCTCGAGGGGAGCCGGGGGCGGGGGCGTGGGCGCAGCGCCCTGCCACGCCGCGACCAGCTCCTCGAGGGGCGCCGCGCGCGCGCCCTGACGCAGCACCTCGTCGCGCATCGCGATCTGGTCGGCGAAGAGCGTCTGCATGAACTCGCCCACGTCTCCCGCGCCCGCCGGGAGCCCCGAGGCCGAGAGGAACGACTCCAACGCGCGCGCGAACTCCAGCGTCGTCTGGAATCGCCGCGCGGGGTCGCGCTCGAGGGCGCGCATCACGATCGCCTCGAGGAGCTCGGGGTAGTCTTCGCGCACCCGCGAGGGGAGAGGGATCGTGTCGCGCAGCACCGCGAGCACCGTGGCCGCGTCGGAGTGTCGGCGAAACAGCCGGCGCCCGACGGTGACCTCCCAGAGCACGACCCCCGCGGCCCAGATGTCGGTGCGACGGTCGACCCGCGCCTCGCGGATCTGCTCGGGGGACATGTACGCGACCTTGCCCTTGAGCTCCCCCGTCGCGGTGCGGTCGGCGTTCTGCACCTCCGAGCGCGCGACGCCGAAATCCACGATCTTCGAGATGCCCGCGTAGGTCACGAAGATGTTCTCGGGAGAGACGTCGCGGTGCACCACCCCCGCCGCCATCCCGCTGTCCATCCGCAGCTCATGCGCGGCGTGGAGCCCCCGCGCGGCGTCGGCGAGGACCCGCGCGGCGTACTCCAGCGGCATCGCCAGGCCCATGCCCCAGGAGCGCCGCGCCACCACCCCCAGCGACTCGCCGTGGAGGTACTCCATCGCGATGAAGTACGTGCCGGACTGCTCGCCGAAATCGAAGACCGTGCAGAGGTTCGGGTGGTCGAGGCGAGCCGCGAGGCGGGCCTCGTCCATGAACATCGACACGAACTTCGGCGAGGTCGCGATGTGCGGGTGAATGGTCTTCACCGCGACCCACTTCTCGAAGCCCGCTTGAGACTGCAGCCGCGCGAGGTAGACCGAAGCCATGCCGCCCTGCGCGATGCGATAGCGCAGGATGTAGCGTCCGAGCTTCTGAATCTCCGCCGGGTTGGCGGGTGGTCGGGCGGGCTCCCCGGGCATCTCGCCTACATCCTACCACCCCTCGAAATCCGCCAGTGCCCCGATTGAAAGAATCTCGCGCTCAGGGACCTCGACGGAGCAGTTCGAGGATCGTCGGCACGATCTGTTGAATCGCCGACGGCCCGATGCCCGCGACGCTGCCGTTGATGCGCCGCACGACGCGCATGGTGGAGAGATCGACGATGAACGCCGACTCGCGCACGCCGTAGGTGTTGAGGGTGCGAGTGCCCACGCCGGCGGGGTCGATGAGCGCGGTGATCCGCAGGTCGAAGCGATTGACCCAGGCGTCGAGGGCGCTGCGCGTGGCGCGCTGACCCCCGTTCGTCATGAGGATCTGGATCACCCTGCCACCGGCTTCGATCACTGCGGGACCTTGCGCGGCCAGATCACGGGCCGCGTTCTGACAGCCGGGTCAAAGGAACTCCGCGAGGTGAACCAGGGCGTACCCCCGCCCGTCCCCCCGCAGGTCCTGAAGGCTGGTCGGGCCGAAGGTGAGCGCGGTGGAGCGCTCCTGACCCAGCTCGTTGACGTAGCCCTCCCACTCGAGGTTCGCGAGCACGGTGCCCTCGCGGCTGCCGTAGGGGCCCTCGGGGTAGGGCCCGGCGGTCATCGCCGCGTCGACGGCCGCCGCGACGTCGTCGGCGGGGACGTCTTCGGGCGCCGCGACGTCGGCCGTCGCCACGTCGACGGCGAGGGCGTCGACCGTGGGCGCATCCACCGCGGCGGCGTCGCCGGCGGGGGTCGAGCTCGTGGGGGTCGATCCGCATCCCAGGAGGGCGGCGCAGAGCGCGAGGGGCCCGAGCCAGCGTGGCGAGTGCATCACGGTGTCCTCGCCCGAACCGCGATCCAGGTCAACTGCGATACGCCCACCCCAGGGTCGGTCTCGACGCTCGCGCCGTCTGCGCTCACGCGCCCCGCCACCGCGGCGAGCGCCCGGCCCGCGTTCGACGCCGGCGGGAGGATCTCGCCCCCCATCGCGACGAAGTCCACAGGGCTCCCCGCGGGCAGCCGCAGGGTGTTGGGCAGCCGCACGCCGAGCGGGCGCGTCGAGGTCATCGCGAAGGGCGCCAGGGCCCACACCGCCTGCGCCCGCCCCTCCCTCGCGAAGGGCGGCGCCAGCTCGAGGGGCACCTCGGCCACCCGGAGCCTGCGCCCGAGCTCGCCGAGCTTGAAGTCTTCGAGGTCGAGCTCGACCCGCGCGTCCGCGGGGACGGTGAGCGCGACCTCGCCCGCGCGGGCGACCCCGGCGTCTCCATCCACGAGGTCTCCCGTGAGCGTGTACCGCGGCACGCGCATGGGCTCGGCGAGCGTGACCACGTCGCCCTCGCCCACGGCGCTCGGCATGGGCACGTACACCGTCGCGTGGTCGGGCCGCGCGTGCGCGAGCACCGAGTAGATCGCCAGCGGCACGAAGTCTCCCACGGTGACCGCGAAGCGCCCCGTCGGGGCCCGTGCGCCCGAGGAAGCAGGTCGGCCCGCACACGGTGACCGGGATGTCGACCCGCGGCGCGCCGGCGGTGTCGAGCACCTGCCCGCGCACCTCGCGCACGCACACGCTCCCGGCGGGGCGCTGAGCGAGCGGGCGGGCGCAGGGCGCGTCGGCGTCGTCGGCGGGCGCGGACGCGTCGAGGGCGGACGCGTCGAGGGCGGCGTCGGTCGAGGGGGGCGTGGCGTTGCACGCGACGAAGGAGGCGAAGAGGAGGGCCGCGCGGAGTCGCATCACCGCGTGGGATGCCACGAGACCGCCGCGAGGGGTGGCGAGGAGCTCAGCTCTTCATCACTTTTCGCTTCAGCAGCACGTAGCCGCCGAGGAGCAGCGCCGCCGTGGCGAAGAGGGGCAGGCTGTACTGCCGCAGCGCGTCTTTGCCCTGGTGCACGATCTCGGCGGCGCCCATGTGGGCGGTCTGCTGCCCGAGGGCGTAGCCGACGGCGGTGAGCAGCGCGACCCAGATGCCGGCGCCGAGGCCGGTCCAGGTGATGAACGAGCGCATGGGCATGCCCGCGAGGCCGGCGGGGATGGAGATCAGCTGGCGGATGCCGGGGAGCAGGCGGCAGAAGAACGTGGCGCCGACGCCGTAGCGGAGAAAGATCTCCTCGGCCCGCGCGACGGCCTCGGGGGGGAGAAAGAAGTACTTCCCGTAGCGGGCGAGGAAGGGGCGCCCGAGGCGGCGAAAGAGCACGTAGTTCAGCAGCGCGCCGAGGATCGAGCCGAAGATCCCCGCCAGCACGGCGAGGCCCGCGTCGGCGCCGGGCGAGTGCAGCGAGAGCGAGCCCCGGGCCGCGAGAAAGCCCGCGGGGATCATCACCACCTCGCTGGGAAACGGCAGGAACGAGCTCTCCACCGCCATGAAGAAGACGATCAGCACGTAGCCCCACACCGGGGCGATCGCGATCACCTGATCGAGATATCGAATGAGAATTTCCGTCATCGAGGTCCCTCGTTGCCGCTTGAAGGGCGCAGAGGGAACCTCAAGCCCCGCGGACCGTCAACCTCGCCGCAGCCCCCCTGGAGCGGGCCGCGGAGGCCCCCCTTGCCCGCGGGTCGTTCGAGACCCAACGATCAGAGACAGGGGCGGTTCAGGTTCAATCGCTCGATCCAGCAGTCGCAGTCGGTGTTGCTGGTGCAGGGCCGCTGGGTGCCCGTGCGATGGCGCGGCGGCGACAGGGTCGGCGGCGTGACCAGCGTCGCGGGCGACGGCGCCACAGACGGCGTCGGGCGCGAGTGGCCGCCGCGCGACCCGCGCGACGAGCGCTCGGCGGGGAGCGAGAGGACCACGGCCTGCCCGTCGGTCTCGGCGCGCACCGTGCTGCTGACGCTCCGCGAGCCGCTGCGCGCGGTGAGGGGCAGCGACGCGCCCTGACGCACCGAGATCTCGCAGGGGGTCGCCGCGCAGCGCGCGCTCGCCTCGCCCTGCACCCAGATCTCCGCCGGGCCGCCGAGGGCCGTCACGCTCAGCCGGATCATCGGCGGGCCAGCGTCGACCACCGGCGGCGCCACCGCGGGTTGCGGCGCAGGGTGCGGCGCCGGACGCGCCTGAGGCGCCGCTCGGACCTCGGGGCGCGACGGGGGCGACGCGGCGGGCTGCGCGGCGGGCTGCGACGCGCTCTGCGAGAGCGCCCAGGCCACCGCGAGGCCCATGAGCGTGAGCCCCACGCCGAAGCCCGCGAGGAGCGGCCCGCGCGAGCGCGGCGGCGCGAGCTCCGACTCCATGGTGCGCGAGACGCCGACCCCCACCGCGGGCTCCCCCGCGACCGACGGGGCGATCGCGCCGGGGTTGCCCCGCGCGCCCTGGAGCATCTGCGAGCGCAGGAAGGTGCCCGTGCCGTCGTACCCCTGCGGCGCGTTCGGCCGAAGCCCGGACCTCACCCGCTGGAGGTCTTCGGCCAGCTCGGTCATGTTCGCGTAGCGCTGCGCGGGGTCTTTCGCGAGGGCCTTGAAGATCACCGCCTCGAGGTCTTCGTTGGCGGCGCAGCTCGGGTTGATCTCCCGCATCGCGGGGACGGCCTCGAACATGTGCTGGGTGAGCACGCCCATGAACGAGTCGCCGTGAAAGGGCACCCTCCCGGTGAACATCTCGTACAGGATCACCCCGGTGGCGTACACGTCGACCCGCAGGTCGATGGGCCGACCCGCCGCCTGCTCGGGGGACATGTACTCGGGCGTGCCGAAGATCATCCCGGTGCGGGTGAGCTTTCGACCCCCCTCGGCGCCGTCTTTGAGCTGCGCGATGCCGAAGTCGACGATCTTGACGACCTCGCGGCCGTCGTCGCTCCGCACGAGGAACACGTTCTCGGGCTTGAGGTCGCGGTGCACCACCCCCTCGCGGTGCGCCGCCGCGAGGGCCCGACAAATCTGGATCGCGATGTCGATCCCGCGCTCGGGGGCCAGCGTCGTGTCGCGGTGCAGCACATCGGCGAGGTCGGTGCCCACCAGGAGCTCCATCGCGATGTAGAACCCGTTGTCTTCGGTGCGGCCGTAGTCGGTCACGTCGAGCACGTTCTCGTGCTTGATGCGCCCCGCGCTGCGCGCCTCCTGCGTGAAGCGGGCCACGACGTCTTGTCGGCGCACGAACTCTTCGCGCAGCACCTTGATGGCGATCTGCTTCTCGATGCGCTCGTCGAGGGCGGCGTAGACCACGCCCATGCCCCCCTCGCCGAGCTTCTTCAGCAGCCGGTAGCGACCGGCGAGCGAGCGCCCGCTGAGGTCGGGCTCGTCTTGCTCCATCGGCAGGTCTTCGAGCGCGGGCTCCGGAGGCTTCACCGGCGAGACCGCCATGGCGACGGTGGCCACGTCGAGAAAGTCCACCGCGCCCGGCGGCGGGAGCCCCGCCTCGGGCTCGGGGAGCGAGTGCACCGAGGTTGCCTCGCCCTCGTCGTCGAGGGGCCCCTCGGGCATGTCCCTTCGAGGCGACGGCGCCGTGCGCTGCATCTCCGAGGCGACGCGGGGGCGAGGCGCCGAGCGCCTCAGGGGCGGGGCCTTCACCGTCGCCGCCTGGTTCATCGCCAGGGAGGGGATCGGCCGGGTGGTGTCGAGGGACTCTTCGGCCGCCGACGTGAGCGCCGCGCCGCCGAGCATCCCGGCCGCCGCCGGGCGGGCGCCGAGCTTCATCACCCCGAGCTTCGCGACGCGCTGCTGGAGCTGGCTCCCATCCCTCGGACAGAACACTGTCTCGTCCTCGAATTCGAGGTTGCACTGGGGACAGAACTTCATGCGCTCGCTCGAAGAGGCGTTATGCGAAACCCGTCCGTGACGCTATCACCCCGCCAGCGAGAGGGTCAATCGCGCGCCTGCTCGCGCGGCGGGTGAGAAGGCCCGCAGAAGAGTGCTAGTACCTGTCCCCCTGCCATGGACCGCATCGCGCTCCTCTCGCCTGATGTCGCGAACCAGATCGCCGCCGGCGAGGTGGTCGAACGCCCCGCCTCCGTGGCCAAGGAGCTCGTCGAGAACGCCCTCGACGCCGAGGCCACCGCGGTGACCCTCTCGGTCGACGGCGGGGGCCTCGCCCGCATCGCCGTCACCGACGACGGGCTCGGGATGACCCCCAGCGAGCTCCGCCTCGCGGTGCTGCGTCACGCCACGAGCAAGATCCGCACGGCCGACGACCTCGTGGGCGTGGCCACCTACGGCTTTCGCGGCGAGGCCGTGCCCTCCATCGCGTCGGTGTCTCGCTTTCGCATGATCTCCCGCGCGCGGGGCGCCGACGAGGGCGCCGAGGCCGCGGTGGAGGGGGGCGCCGACGCGGTGATTCGCCCCGCGGGCTGCGCGCCGGGCACCACCGTGGTCGTCGAGGACCTCTTCTTCAACACCCCCGCGCGGCGCAAGTTCATGCGCACCCCGCAGACCGAGGGCGCGGCCTGCGTCGAGGCCCTCGTGCGCCTCGCCATCCCCCGCCCCGACGTGCGCTTCGTCGTCCGCCGCGACGGCAAGGTCGTGCGGGAGTTTCTGCGCCACGACGACGTCGCCGCGAGGGTGCGCGAGGTGTGGCCGGACGAGTCCCTCGCCGACCTGCGCGGCGCCCGCGGCCCCGTGCGGGTGGTGGCGCTGCTGGGCCCCCCCGAGCGCGCCCGGTCGGGCGCGGGACACCTCGCGATCTACGTCAACGGTCGGCACGTGCGCGACCGGATGCTCATGCGAGCCGTCGCGCAGGCCTATGGATCCACCCTGGACTCGGGGAGGTACCCCGTGGGCGCCCTGCTCCTCGAGGCGCCCCCCGACGAGGTGGACGTGAACGTTCACCCGCAGAAGAGCGAGGTGCGCTTCGCCAACCAGGGCAAGGTCTTCGAGGCCGTGATGACCGTGCTGCGCGACGCCGTGGGCGCGGCGCCCTGGGCGCAGGCCGTGGCGCGGCCCAGGGATTTCTGGTCGTCGCACCTGCAGCCGGGTCCGTCGAAATCCCCTGCGGCGCAAGGCGATCCGCTCGACGCCATCGCCCCGGCGCCCCGCCCCGCCCCGCCCCCCGACGACGCGCTCGACGCGCCCCCGCCGGTGGCGACGCGCGCGGCCCAGGCCGCGATGGCCTCGCTGATCACCCCGGCGGAGCAGCCCTCCGACCCCTGGGCCCGGCTGCTCCCCCCGCCGTATCCGCCGAAGGACTACGGCGACGCCCTGGAGTCGGCGCGCGCGCAGCCTGCCCGGGCCCCGGAGCCCCCGCCGCCGACGCCCGAGCTGGCGGGGGGGGCCTTCGGCTCGTTGCGCTACGTCGGTCAGGTGCGCCGGATGTACCTGATCTGCGAGGGTGAATCGGGCGTGGTGGTGCTCGACCAGCACGCCGCGGCGGAGCGGGTGACCTTCGAGCGGCTCCGGCGGGCCTACGCGGGGCGCGCCGTGGCGATGCAGCCCCTGCTGGTGCCCGAGCGCATCGAGTTGTCGACCGAGGAGGTCGCGCTGGTCGAGGAGCGGGGCGCCGAGCTCCTCGCGGTGGGCGTCGACCTCTCGCCCCTGGGGCCCACCACCGTGGCGGTGCGCGCGGTGCCCGCGCTGCTGACCCGCGCCGACCCGAGGCGCCTCGCGCGCGACGTCGTCGACGAGCTCGCGCGGCAGGGCAACGACTTCTCCCGCGCCGTCGACCTGGTGCTCGCGACGATGGCGTGCCACGGCTCGGTGCGCGGCGGGGACGCCCTCGCCGACGAGGAGGCCCGCGCGCTGCTCAGCGCCCTCGACACGGTCGATTTCGCGGGGCACTGCCCCCACGGCCGCCCGGTGGTCCTGACGCTGCGCTGGAACGAGATCGAGCGCAAGGTCGGTCGGTGATGGACGACGCCCTGGTGCTGTACGAGGCCCCGCAGGTCTCCCGAGGGCGGCGCGTGGCCGTCGCCCTGCTCTTCGGCGCGCTGCCCCCCGCGCTGGGCGCCTGGTGGCGCTGGGTGCGGCAGCGCGGAGAGGGCCCCTCGGCGATTCAGGTCGCCCTCGGCGTGGCCGTCGCGGCGGCGATGATCGCGGCGGCGATGCGCTCGCGCACGGCGTTCAGGGTCGAGGTCACCGCGCAGACCCTGCGGGTGCACCGGGACCCCGGCGTCGTCGAGAGCTTCGACCTCGGGGAGATCACCGTGCGCGCCGAGCCCACCGTCGGCGGCTGGAGCCGCACGCCCTCCGAGCGCCTCACGGTGACCCGGCGCGACGGCCGCGCCGAGAGCTTCAGCCTCCCCGACGACGCGCACACCCCGGGGATCGTCGACGACATCGTGCGGGTGCAGGGCGGCACGCCCCTCGCAGCGCTCCTCGACGCCCCCGACCCGGCGGGGTGATTGAGCCAGGATGTGCCCACGATGAACAGACGCTCGGCCTTCGCCCTCGGTCTCGCCGCGACGCTCTTCGGCGCGTGCAGCGCGGTGGTCAGCCCCGGCCCCGACGCGGGCGCAGACGTTCAGACGCCCGCCGACCTCGGCCCCGCGGACGCACCCTCGGTCTGCGCCCTCCCCGGCGGCTGGACCTGCGCGCTGGGGCAGACCTGCAGGGCGCCCGACGGGTGCAACACCTGCCGCTGCGACGCCTCGGGGCTGCTGCTCTGCACCACCCTCGGGTGCATCGACGCGGGTCCTCCCGGCTGCGCGCTGCCGGGGGGCGGGGTCTGCCCTCGGGGGCGGAGCTGCCCCCTGGGCGACGGCTGCAACTCGTGCAGCTGCGGCCTCGACGGGGTGCTCGCCTGCACCGGCGTCGTCTGCGCCGACGCGGGGCCGCCGGGGTGCCTGATCGCGAGCGACTGCGGCGAAGGGATGGAGTGCGTCTTCTCGGTGCCCTCCTGCGGCGAGCGGGGCCGCTGCGCGCCGCAGAGCGACTGCGCCAAGATCGCGAGCTTCTGCAGCTGCGAGGGCGAGACCTTCATGGGCTGCGGGGGGCGACCGGGGCGACCGGCGCGCGCCGAGGCTCCCTGCGACGCGGTCCCCGACGGCGGCGCCGCCGACGCCGGGGGCTGCGAGGGCGCGCACATCGGAGTCACCGGGGCCTACTGCGCCGCGCCCAACGACGCGCCGCTCCCGGTGAGCTGCTGCACGGGCTGGAACTGCGACGTGCGGAGCGTGCTCTGCGAGTCGCTGCCGCCGAGGTGCCCTGCCGGCTGGACGAACACCGCGAACGGGTCGTGCTGGGGCCCCTGCGTGCCGGCGATGAACTGCGCGCCGATGCGCTGCCTGGGCACCGCCACCTGCCCCCCGGGGTGGACCTGCGACGACGCGAGCAATTGTGTGTTCACCCCCGGCTGACCCCCTGTGACGCAGGGGCGCGGGTGGTGCTATGAGCGCGTCCCCTCATGTCTACCGAAACGCACACACGCCTCGCAGTGACGGCCGAGCACGCGGGCAAGCGCCTCGACCGCTTTCTGGTCGACGCGCTCCCCGAGCTCTCTCGCGCCCGCGCCCGCGCGCTCTTCGACGGGGGCCACGTGCGGGTGAACGGCAAGCGCGCGCGCAAGGGTGACCCCCTCGAGGCCGGCGCCGAGGTCGTGGTGTGGGGCGCGCTCCCGCCGCAGGATTTCGACCCGGTCCCCTCCCCCGAGATCGAGCTGGTGATTCGCCACGAAGACGCGTCGCTCGTGGTGGTCGAGAAGCCCGCGGGGATGCCGACGCACCCGCTCCGCCCCGAGGAGCGGGGCACCCTCGCGAACGCCATCGCGGCGCGCTTTCCCGAGACCCTCGGCGTGGGCTTTCACCGCCGCGAGCCGGGGCTGCTGCAGCGCCTCGACACCGACACGAGCGGCCTGGTCCTCGTGGCGCGCGACGCGGCGACCTTCGAGGCGCTGCGGGGGCTCACCCGCGGCGAGGGGATCGTGAAGCGATACCTCGCGCTGGTCGAGGGCGAGGTCGCGGCCGACGGGTCGGTGGAGTTCCCCCTCGTGCCCCACCGCAAGGACCCCAAGCGGGTCGAGGCCGTCACCGAGCACGTGCGCCTGCGCGCGGGCACCAAGACCCACCCCGCCGTGACCCGCTACCGCGTCGCGCGGCGCTTCGAGGGCTTCACCCTGCTCGAGGTCGAGCTCCACGCGGGCTACCGCCACCAGGTGCGCGCGCACCTCGCGACGGTGGGTCACCCGCTGTTGGCCGACGCGCTCTACCGCGGCCCCGAGGTGCCCGTGGAGCTTGAGCTCACGCTGTCGCGGCACTTTCTTCACGCGAGCGAGCTGCAATTCGAGCACCCCGCCACCGGCGCGGAGCTCAGGGTGGTCTCGCCGCTCCCCGAGGACCTCGCGGCCGTGCTGGGCCGCCTCCGCGCCGCGCGCGCGTGAGCGCGGCGACGTAGCCTTCGACCTTCACCGATGATGTGCGATCGGATCGTGTGCAGCCCATGAGTCCCCGCGACAAGTCCGCCCCCCCTCGCGCGATGACGAGCGCGCACTCGGAGGTCGTGCCGCGGGCGAGCGCGCGAAGCCGCGAGCTCGACGGCGCGATGATGGTCCACGAGGTGCGCAACATGCTCGCGCTGGTGCGCGGCTGGGTCGAGCTCGCCCGCGACGGCGACCCGGCGCTCACGGCCCGCGCGTGGCCGGTGATCGAAGACGGCCTCGCCCGCGCGACGAGCCTGCTCGAGGCCGCCGCGCGCCTCGACGCCGCCGCGCCTTCGACCTCGGCGAGGTCGCTGGCGCGTCGCCGCCTCCTCGAGGCGACCTGCGTCGCGAGGTCCATCGAGCTGCGGCGCGAGATCCGCTCGGTCGACGCGCAGGGAGACCCCGAGAAGGTCGCGCAGATCGCGCTCAACCTCGGCCTCAACGCCGTGCAGGCGATCGACCGCGACGGCTCGATCACCCTCCGGGTAGAGGGCGACGCCGAGCGGGCGTGGCTCCGCGTCGTCGACGACGGACCAGGCATGACCGAGGCCGTGCGCGCCCGGCTCTTCGACCCGTTCTTCAGCACGCGCAGCAGCCCCGACGGCCCCGCGCGAGGCATCGGGCTCGCGGTGTCGCAGGCGATGGCGAGGTCCATGGGCGGCCGCCTCGACGCGTCGAGCGAGGTGGGCGCGGGGAGCGTGATGACCCTCACGCTCCAGACCTCGCACCGCCCCCGTCCCTTCAGCGACGTGCCCTCGAGCGAGCTCAAGCTTCGCCCCGGCCTGCGGGTGCTCGTGCTCGACGACGAGGCCGCGATCCGCGAGCTGCTCGACGTGGCGCTGAGCCTCCGCGGCGTGCGCGTTCGCTGCTGCGACGACATCGCCGTCGCCCGCGCCGCGGCGACGCAGGGAGAGGTCGACATCGCCCTCGTCGACGAGTCGCTCGGCGCCCTCGGGAGCGGCAGCGCGCTCCTCGCCGAGCTCGCGATCACCGCGCCCCGCGTGGGCCGGGTGCTGATGACCGGCCTCTCCGACGCGTCGGGGCTCACCGCCGTCGCCGGCGCGCAGCTCGTGCGCAAGCCCTTTCTGCTCGAGGACATCCTGCGCGCCCTCAGCGAAGCTGACCCCCGGTGATCCTCTTGCCAACCGCGCGCCGCGTGGGAACGTGAGGCCGATGTCCTCCCTCGTCGATCGCGTGCTCTCCGACCGGGTGCTCTACCCCGCCCTCGGCGTGCTGCTCGTGGGCGCGCTCGTGGTGGTCGCGGTGCGCCCCCGGCGCTACGGCCCCGCGGCGCCCTTCGACGCGCCGGTGGTGGGCGAGCAGGGCGAGATGTCGTCGGAGGTCTTTCGCCTCACCGAGCACCGCGGGCACCCCGTGCTCATTGATTTCTGGGCGAGCTGGTGCGGCCCCTGCCGCGCGCAGATGCCCGCGCTGGTGCGCATTCACGAGCGCTTTCGCGGCCGCGGGCTCGTGGTGGTCGGGGTCAACGTCGACCAGAACGGCGCGTGGGCGGTGCCCTCGTTTCGCCGCCGGCTCCACATCGAGTACCCCATGGTCTACGACGTCGAGGGCGCCACCTCGGCGCGCTACCAGGTGCAGGGCCTGCCCACGCTCATCCTCGTCGACCGCGACGGGAACATCCGGCTGCGCCACGCGGGGATGGCCTCGGAGGGCGCCCTGGTCGACGCCATCGAGCCCCTGCTGTGAGCCGCCCCGCCCCCTGCCCCTGCGCCTCGGGCGCGGCCTACTCCGCCTGCTGCGAGCCCCTCCACCGCGGCGCGCGCGAGGCCGACACCCCCACCGCGCTCATGCGCTCGCGCTACGCGGCCTTCGCGCGCTGTGAGGTTGACCACCTCGTGCGCACGCTGCACCCCGAGCACCCCGACCGCGGCGCGCCCGAAGACCTCCTGCGGCGCTCGATCCGCGAGAGCGCGCGGGCGCACAGGTACCCTGGGCTGACCATCCTCGACGCCGACGGGCCTGACGCCGAGGGCGTCGCGCGGGTGCTCTTTCACGCGAGGGTGTTCCAGAAGGGGCGCGACCAGTCCTTCGTCGAGTGCTCCGAGTTCGCGCGAGACGACCTCGGCTGGCGCTACCTCCGAGGGGTGCTCCGCCCGCGGCACGCGTGCCCCGCCGACCTCGCAGGGATGAACATCGCGGCGTTTCTCGGGGGATAAGACCCACGAGCCGCGCCGACGCGGCTTGACACGCCGCGTCGAGACCGTATTTTGTTCGGCCATGGGCCGAGAGCACCGAACGGATTACGGCGAAGACGGCGAGACGCCGTTGGACGACGTGGATCGACGGCTCCTGGCCCTGCTTCAGTCAGACGCGAAGCGCCCCCTGGCGGCGCTGGGCGACGAGGTTGACCTGGCGCCTTCGTCGGTGGCCGAGCGGGTGCGGCGGCTGGAGGCGACGGGGGTGATTCGCGGGTACTTCGCGCAGGTCGACCCGCGGCGCGTGGGCCTCGACCTCGCGGCCTTCATCGGCGTGTCGCTGAACTACCCGAAGCACATCGACGAGTTCGAGGCGATCGCGATCGCGATGCCCGAGGTGCAGGAGTGCCACCGTACAGGCCGGGGCGCACTCGCTGTTGAAGGTGCGCGCGCGCAACACGGCGGCGATGGAGCGGGTGCTCTCCAGCTCCCGCGACATCGACGGGGTGCTGCGCACCAGACCATGGTGGTGTTCTCCACCCGCATCGAGCGAGCAGGTTGCCCCTCGAGGGTGAGACGATCGGCCCCCGCGTGACGCGGCGGCCCGAAGGGAGCAGGACGCGGACCGACGCCGCGATCCTCGACGCTCCCTCGAAGAGAGGGTCGAAGAAGGCTGAGAAGAACGTGAACACCGCGCGCTCGCGGAGGGCACCCCCACAGGGCTCTACCGCGGCAACGGGAGGCACGACGCTTGTGGCACCGGCTTCGTCGCGCAGGCGAAGGGGATTCGCTCCCACGAGCTGCTCGTCGACGCCCTCACGATGCTGGAGAACCTCGCGCACCGCGGCAGCGTCGGCGTCGACCCCGAGACCGGCGACGGCGGCGGCGGTGCTGCTCCAGATGCCCGACCGCCTGCTGCGCGAGACCGTCCCCTTCGCGCTGCCGCCCGCCGGGCGCTACGGCCTCGGGATGCTCTTTCTCCCCCGCGACGCCGACGCGCGCGCGGCGTGCGAGGCCGCGATGCGCGAGTGCGCCGAGGCCGAGTCGCTCGCGGTGCTCGGCTGCGCAGGCCTTGTCGACCCCTCGAAGGTGGGCCCCACCAATTGCGCGCGTCGATGCCCGCCATCGCGCAGGTGTTCGTCTCGGCCCCGCCCGGCGCGTCGAGGAAGACCTGGAGCGCAAGCTCTTCGCGCTGCGCCGGCGCTGGGAGGCCGCCGTGCGCGGGCGCGACGCCTACGCCTGCTCCCTCTCGTCGCGCACGGTGGTCTACAAGGGCCTGCTGCTCCCCTCGCGCATCGCGGGCTTCTACACCGACCTCGCCGACCCCCGCGCCGAGACCGCCCTCGCGCGCTGGTGCACCAGCGATTCAGCACCAGCACCCTCCCCGCGTGGCGCCGCGCGCACCCCTACCGCATGGTCGCGCACAACGGAGAGATCAACGCGCTGCGCGGCAACCGCACCGCGATGAAGGGCCGCGAGGCCACCCTCGACCCGGATCGCTGCTGCCCAGGGAGCTCCTCGCGCCCGTGCTCGACCCCGAGGGCAGCGACTCGGCGATGCTCGACAACGCCCTCGAGCTCCTCGTGCGCGCGGGGCGCCCGGTGGCCCACGCGGCGCTATGCTCGTGCCAGGCGTGGGAGAACGACGCGTCGATCCCCCTGCGCCGCAGGGAGTTCTACGCGTGGATGGCCGAGCGCATGGAGCCCTGGGACGGCCCCGCCGCGGTGTGCTTCACCGACGGCGTGCGCGTGGGCGCGCTGCTCGACCGCAACGGGCTGCGGCCCCTGCGGTGGCTGCGCGCACGACGGGCAGGTGATCGCGTGCTCCGAGGCGGGCGCGCTGCCGGTCGATCCTTCGGGGGTCGCCGCGCGGGGGCGCGTAGGCCCCGGTGGGATGCTCGTGGTCGACACGGTCGAGGGCACCGTGCGCGACGGCGCAGAGATCCTCGACCGCATCGCGGCGTCGCAGCCCTTCGGCAAGTGGCTGCGCGGGGTGCACGTCGCCATCGCCCGCGACGACGCGCCTAAGCTGACGCCGAGGACCTCGACCACGCCCCGCGCCCAGCGCGCCTTCGGCACACTCCGCGAGGACCTCAAGCTCGTGCTCCCGCCGATGATCGTGAAGGGCTCCGAGGCCATCGGTCGATGGCAACGACGCGCCCCCCGCGGCGCTCTCGCGGCGCCCGCAGGCTTCTTCGGCCGCTCGCCAGCTCTTCGCGCAGGTCACCAGCGATGGACCCGATCCGCGAGGCGTCCGTGATGTCGCTGCGCACGGTGCTCGGCCCCGCGCCGCCGCGCTGCTCGACGGCGCGCGCCGGCGCCCTCGGCGCGGCAGGTGCTGCTCGCCGACCCGATCCTCTCGCCGAGGGACTTCGAGACCCTCACCCAGGCGTCGCGCGCCGGCCTGTCGCGTCCCTCGGTAACGCGACCTTCGTCGACGACCTCGACGGCGCCCTCGACGAGCTCGCCGACCAGGCCGAGCGCGCGGCCCTCGGCGGCGCCGCGCTGCTGGTCGTGAGCGACCGCGGGTACACCCCCGAGCGCGCGCCGATCCCCTCGCTGCTCGCCCTCGCCGCGGTGCAGAACCGCCTGGTGCACAAGGGCCTGCGCAACACCGTGGGCGTGGTGGTCAGCGCCGGCGACGCGCGCGAGGTGACCCACGCGTGCCTGCTGTTGAGCTACGGCGCCGACGCGGTCTACCCCCGCGTGGCCTGCGCGTCGGTGGTCGCCCTGTGCCGGGAGGGCGACCTCGAGGGCGTGTCTGACGCGCGCGACGCGCTGCGGGGGTACCTCTCCGCGCTGCGCAAGGGCGTGCTCAAGGTGATGTCGAAGATGGGCATCGCCGCCGTGGCGAGCTACCGCGGCGCGAAGGTCTTCGAGGCCCTGGGGCTGCACCCGTCGGTGATGTCCAAGCACTTTCCCGACACGCGCAGCGCGGTGGGCGGCGCCGACCTCGCGGTGATCGCCGCCGAGGCGCTGAGCCGACACGCGCAGGCGTTCCCCTCGCAGCGCAGGCTCGCGCCCCTCGACGTGGGCGGGCAGTACCAGTGGCGCGTCGAGGGCGAGTCGCACCTCTGGAACCCCGACGCCCTCGGCCAGCTCCAGCACGCCGTGCGCTCGGGCGACTACGCGCACTTTCAGCGCTTCTCACGCCGCGCCGACGAAGACGCGCGACGTCACGGCGCCTTTCGCGCGCTGCTGGACTTCGCGCCGGGCGAGCCCGTTCCCCTCGACGAGGTCGAGCCCGAGCACGAGATCGTGACGCGCTTCAAGACCGGCGCGATGAGCTTCGGCTCGATCTCGAAGGAGGCCCACGAGAACCTCGCCGTGGCGATGAACCGCCTCGGCGCGCGGAGCAACTCCGGCGAGGGCGGCGAGGACCCGGCGCGCTTCGCCCCCGATGCGCGCGGAGACCTGCGGCGCAGCGCGATCAAGCAGGTGGCCTCGGGGCGCTTCGGCGTGACCTCGCACTACCTGGTCAACGCCGACGAGCTGCAGATCAAGATGGCCCAGGGCGCCAAGCCCGGCGAGGGCGGGCAGCTCCCCGGGCACAAGGTCGACGCCGTGATCGCGCGGGTGCGCAACAGCACCGAGGGCGTGGGCCTGATCTCTCCGCCGCCGCACCACGACATCTACTCCATCGAAGACCTCGCGCAGCTCATTCACGACCTGCGCTGCGCCAACGACCGCGCGCGCGTCTCGGTGAAGCTCGTCGCCGAGCACGGCGTGGGCACCATCGCCGCGGGCGTCGCCAAGGCCGGGGCGGACCTCATCCTGGTGTCAGGCGACGGCGGCGGCACCGGCGCCGCGCCCCTCGGGTCGATCAAGCACGCGGGGATGCCCTGGGAGGTCGGGCTGGCCGAGACCCAGCAGGCCCTCGTGCAGAACGGGCTGCGCGGTCGGGTGCGCCTCGAGACCGACGGGCAGCTCCGCACGGCGCGCGACATCGCCGTCGCCGCGATGCTCGGCGCCGAGGAGTTCGGCTTCGCCACGGCGGCCCTCGTCGCCAGCGGCTGCGTGCTCATGCGCGTGTGCCACCTCAACACCTGCCCCGTGGGCATCGCCACGCAGGACCCGCGGCTGCGCGAGCGCTTCGCGGGCGAGCCCGAGCACGTGGTGAACCTCATGACCTTCCTCGCGCGCTCGCTGCGCGAGCTCATGGCCTCGCTGGGCTTTCGCAGCGTCGACGAGATGGTCGGCCGCGTCGACCGCCTGCGCTACGCCCCGCCCACGGACCACTGGAAGGCCGCGGGCCTCGACCTCTCCCCCCTCCTCGCGCCGGCCCCCGAGGGCGCCGCGCTGCGCAAGGCGCAGGGTCAGGCGCCGCGCACGCCGAGCGCGCTGGAGCGCGCGATCCTGCGGGTGAGCGCGCCGGCGATCGCGTCGGGCGCGAGGGTGCGCGCGTCGTTCTCCATCGCCAACACCGACCGCGCGACGGGCGCGAGGGTGTCGTCGGAGGTGTCGCGAACCCTTGGGGCGCAAGGGCTCCCGCGCGACACGGTGTCGCTGAGCTTTCGCGGGAGCGCGGGTCCGAGCTTCGGCGCCTTCGTCGCGCCGGGGGTCTCGCTCTCGCTCGAGGGCGAGGCCAACGACCACGTCGCCAAGGGGCTGTCGGGGGGCGTGGTGAGCGTGCGCCCCTTCCCCGGCGCGCGGGCGGGCGACGCGCTGATCGGCAACGTGGCCCTCTACGGCGCGACCTCGGGCTCGCTCTTCGCCGCGGGCCCCGCGGGGGAGCGCTTCGCGGTGCGCAACTCGGGCGCCTCGGCGGTGGTCGAGGGCGTCGGAGATCACGGCTGCGAGTACATGACCGGCGGCGCCGTGCTCGTGCTCGGCCCCGTGGGCAAGAACTTCGCCGCGGGCATGAGCGGCGGCGTGGCCTGGGCCCTCGACGCCGACGGCGCCTTCACGTCGCGCTGCGCGAAGGACCTCGCGGTCGACTCACCCTCGCCCGAGGACCTCGTTCGCATCGAGGCGATGCTCCGCGAGCACGCCGCGCGCACCGGGAGCCCTGTCGCCGAGCGCCTTCTCGCGCAAGGGGTCGGCGCGCACCCGTGGCGCAGGGTGCTGCCGCGGGAGTACCGCGCGGCGCTCGCGCGGCGGCTGCCGGTGATCGCGGAGGTGGCCTGAGATGGGCAACCCCACGGGCTTTCTCGAGGTCGACCGGCTGCGCGCGCGCTACCGCCCGGTCGAGGAGCGGGTGCGCGACTGGCGGGAGTTCGAGGTCCCCGCGGGGGCCGAGGCGCTGCGCGAGCAGGCGTCGCGGTGCATGGACTGCGGCGTGCCCTTCTGCCACAAGGGCTGCCCCCTCGGGAACGTGATCCCCGAGTGGAACGACCTGGTCTACAAGGGGCGCTGGCGCGAGGCGTGCGAGGCCCTCCACGCGACCAACAACTTCCCCGAGTTCACCGGACGCATCTGCCCGGCGCCCTGCGAGGCAAGCTGCGTGCTCGCGCTGAGCGGCGCGCCGGTGACCATTCGCGAGGTCGAGCGCCAGATCGTCGACCGGGGCTTCGACGAGGGCTGGATCACCCCGGTGATCGCACCGCACCGCACGGGCAAGCGCGTCGCCGTGGTGGGCAGCGGCCCGGCGGGGCTCGCTGCGGCGCAAGAGCTCGCGCGCCGCGGGCACGACGTGACGGTCTTCGAGAGAGACTCCGAGCCGGGCGGACTTCTGCGCTGGGGCATCCCCGATTTCAAGCTGGAGAAGTCCCGCGTGGCGCGGCGCGTGGCGCAGCTCGAGGCCGAGGGCGTGGTCTTTCGTTGCGGCGTGCGCGTGGGCGAGGACCTCTCGGCGAGCGAGCTCCGCGCGGGCTTCGACGCGGTGTGCCTCGCCCTCGGCGCGCGCCAACCCCGGGACCTCGACGCGCCGGGGCGCGCCCTCGCGGGCGTTCACTTCGCGATGGACTACCTCACCCTCGAGGCCGACCGCGCCGCGGGTCGCTACGACGCCGCCGACAAGGACGTGCTGATCCTCGGCGGCGGAGACACCGGCGCGGACTGCCTCGGCACCGCGATTCGCGAGGGCGCGCGCTCGATCACCCAGTGGGAGCTGCTCCCCCGCCCCCCCGACGAGCGCCGGGGTGACAACCCGTGGCCGCAGTGGCCCATGGTCTACCGCACCTCCCCCGCGCACGACGAGGGCGGCGAGCGAGACTTCGGCGTGATGACCGTGGGCCTCGAAGACGACGGCGAGGGACGCGTGGCGGGCGTGCGCGCGGTGCGCGTCACCCGCGGTGACGACGGAAGGCTCACGCCCGTGGAGGGGAGCGAGTTCACCGTCCCCGCGCAGCGCGTGCTGCTGGCGATGGGCTTCGTGGGCGTCGAGCCCGCGCCCTGGCTCGCCGAGCTCGGCGTCTCGCGCACGCCCCGCGGGAACATCGCCGTGGGAGAGGACGGCGTGAGCACCGGGGTCGACGGCGTGTTCGCCTGCGGTGACGCGCGGCGCGGCGCGAGCCTGGTGGTGTGGGCGATTCGCGAGGGCCGCGACGCCGCGAGGGCCATCGACGCGCGGCTCTCGGGCTGAGAGTTACGTCACCCGCTCGGGGTGCGCGTAGAGGTTCATCCCGCGGCCTCGGGCGAAGGCCGCGAGGGTGATCCCCGCGCGCCGCGCGAGCTCCACCGAGAGGGTCGTCGGCGCCGACACCGCGCACACCACGGGCACCCCCGCGCGCGCGGCCTTCTGCACGATCTCGAAGCCCGCGCGGCCCGTGACCACCAGCGCGCTGCCCGCGAGGGAGAACGCGTCTGCGCCCTCGCTCCGCGCGCGGCGGAGAGTCGCGCCGATCACCTTGTCGACCGCGTTGTGCCGGCCGACGTCCTCGCGCGCCGCGAGGAGCTCGCCCGACGCGGTGAACAGCCCCGCCGCGTGCACGCCCCCGGTGCGCGAGAACGCCCCCTGCGCCTCGCGCAGCCGCTCGGTCATCGCGAGGAGGGCGTCGGCGCTCACCCGCGCGCCGTCGCCGCGCAGGTCGACGCCCGCGCACACGTCGTCGATGGCGTGGCGGCCGCACATCCCACACGCCGCGGTGACCGTGGTGGCCCGCGCGGCGTGGCGCACCGCGAGGGCGCGCCCAGGGGCAGACACCACGTCGACGGTGTGATCCGCCGCGGGGTGCACGTCGGCGTCGTCGATGCGGGCGATCACCGCGTCGCTCCAGAGGAGCCCCATGACCAGGTCGAGGTCGTCGCCGGGGGTGCGCAGGGTGACCATCCAGCGCTCGCCGTTCACCCGAATCGCGAGGGGCTCCTCGGCGGCGAGGAGGTCGCTCTCTTCGGCGCGCGCGCCGTCGCGCAGTCGCACCAGGGTCACGCGCCGCGAGTCGGCGAGGTCGTCTTCGCTCATGCGCCGGGGTGCACGCCCGAGACCCACGCGGGCGCGCGGCCGGCGCCGTCGGCGACCTTCGAGACCCGCACCGCGGAGATCTTGTACTCCGGGCAACGGGTAGACGCGTCGGTGTTGCCGCTGGTGAGCAGGTTCGTCAGCACCTCGGGGAAGTGAAAGCTCAAGAACACCTCGCCCGAGGCGCTGCGGTCGGTGACGTGGGCGAAGGTTCGCACCGCGCCGCGGCGGCTCGCGACCTCGACCTCGTCGCCCTCGGCGATGCCGAGGAACTCCGCGTCGTGGGGGTGGATCTCGAGGCAGTCGGTGGGGTGCAGCGCCGCGTTCGGCGTGTGCCGCGTCATCGTGCCGGCGTTGTAGTGCGCGAGCTGCCGCCCGGTGACCAGCACCATCGGGAACTCGTCGTCGGCGGCCTCGCCCGGCGGCTGCCACGGGAGGCACGCGAGCTGCGCGCGGCCGTTCGCCGTCTCGAAGCCGCGCTCGTAGAGCACCTCGGTGCCGGGGTGCGACGCGTCGGGCACCGGCCACTGCAAACCCTTGCGCCCCAGGCGTTCGTGCGACACGCCGGCGAGGGCGGGGGTGAGTGAGGCGACCTCGTCCATGGCCTCGGCGGGGGTGCTGAAGCCCAGGCTCCCGCCCATGCGCGAGGCGAGCTCGACGAAGATGTCGAAGTCGGCGCGGGCCTCGCCGGGCGGCGCGACGACGCGGTTGACCTTCTGGATCCTGCGCTCGGCGTTGGTGAAGGTGCCGCTCTTCTCCAAGAACGACGCGCCCGGCAGGATCACGTGCGCGAGCTTCGCGGTCTCGCTCATGAAGAGCTCTTGCACGACGAAGAACTCCAGCGCGCGCAGGGCCTTCACGACGTGGCCGACGTTGGGGTCGGTCTGCGCGATGTCCTCGCCGAAGGCGTACATCGCCTTGAGCCTGCCCGCGATCGCGGCGTCGAACATCTCGGGGATCATCAGCCCCCGCTCGGCCTTGAGCGTCACGCCCCACCGCGCCTCGAAGCGCGCGCGCACCGCCGCGTCGGTGACGGGCTGGTACATCGTGAGGGTGGTGGGCAGCGCGCCCATGTCGCTGCTGCCCTGCACGTTGTTCTGCCCGCGGAGGGGGTTCACCCCGGCGCCGCGGCGGCCGAGGTTGCCCGTGATCGCCGCGAGGTTCACCAGCGCGCGCACGCCCGCCACGCCCTGCGACTGCTCGGTGACGCCGAGGCCGTAGAAGATCCCCGCGGGGCTGTGCTCGGCGTAGATCCTCGCGGCCTTCTCGAGGAGCGCCGCGGGCACGCCGGAGATCTCTTCGACCCGCGCGGGGCTGTAGTCGTCGAGGAACGCGCGGTAGGTCTCGTAGTCGTCGACGCGCGCCGCGAGGTAGTCGCGGTCGACCAGGCCGTCGCGGGCGATGACGTGCGCGAGGCCGTGAAACACCGCGACGTTGGTGCCCGGACGCAGCTGCAGGTGCACGTCGGCGTAGCGCGCGAGCTCGATGCGCCGGGGGTCGATCACCACGAGCTTCGCGCCCGCGAGCGCCTGCTGCTTGAGCCGCGCGCCGAGCACCGGGTGCCCCTCGGTGGCGTTGGCGCCCGCGATGAGGATCGAGCGGCAGAGCTCGATGTCGTCGTAGGAATTGGTGCCGCCGCTGTGACCCAGCGAGCGGATGAGCCCGGCGGAGCTGGGCGAGTGGCAGACGCGCGAGCAGTTGTCGACGTTGTGCGTGCCGAGCACCGCGCGCATGAGCTTCTGCATCGCGTAGCTCTCCTCGTTCGTCCCGCGCGACGACGAGAGCGCGGCGATGGCGTCGGCGCCGTGCGCGTTGCGGATCGCGACGAGGCGCGTGGCCACGAGGTCGAGGGCCTCGTCCCAGCTCGCGCGGCGAAAGCCGTCGCCCTCGCGAATGAGCGGGTGCTGGATGCGCTCGGGGCTGAGCACGTACCCGTGCGCGAAGCGTCCCTTGAGGCAGGTGTGCCCGTGGTTGCTCGGCCCGTCGAGCGCGGGCTCCGACGACACGATCGCCTCGTCGCGCACGCTGAGCTCGAGGCGACATCCCACGCCGCAGTATCCGCAGGTGGTGTCGACCACGCGGTCGACGCGCTCGGTGACGCGAAAGGGCGCCTCGTCGATGGCGCCCGTGGGGCACGCCGACGCGCAGGCGCCGCAGGAGACGCAGGCGCTGTCGGTGAATCCCCGGCCGACGCCCGCCGCGATGCGGGTCCCAAAGCCGCGGCCGGTGTAGGTGAGCGCGAAGGTGCCCTGCACCTCGTCGCAGGCGCGCACGCAGCGCCCGCAGACGATGCACTCGTCGAGCTTGAGCTTGAGGTAGGGGTGCGCGTCGTCGACCGGGTCGGCGTGGCGCTCGCCCTGCCAGCGCGAGGCCTCGAGGCCGAAGTGCCGCGCGACGGCGCGGAGCTCGCCTCGCGCCCCCTCTCGCTCCAGCGCCTCGGGGGGAAAGTCGCTGAGCACCAGCTCGACGACGCCGCGGCCGACGCGAAAGGCGACGGGGTCGCGGGTGTCGACCTTCATCCCGTCGCGCGCGGGGGTGGTGCACGCGGCGACGGGACCTCGCGCGCCCTCGACGCCCACGAGGCACGCGCGGCACGCGCCGAAGGGGGCGAGGCGCGCGTCGAAGCACAGGGTGGGCACGTAGACGCCCTCGCGGGTCGCCACGTCGAGCACGGTCTCGCCCTCGCGCGCCAGGACCACGCGGCCGTCGAGGGTGATTCGCATCGCGTCGCTCATTCTGCGGTCTCCGTGGGCGCGGAGCTCGGTCGCCGGGGCGCCGTGAGCTCGTCGGGCCAGTGCGTGAGGATCGATCGGATCGGCGCCGGGAGCCCTCCCCGTGCGCGCACAGCGAGCCGTACTGCATCGTCTCGCAGAGCGAGGCGAGCATCCCGAGGGGGTCGGGGTAGGTGTTCGTGCCCGCGGCGAGGTCGCGCACGAGCTCGCGCCCGCGGCGCATGCCGAGGCGGCAGGGGAAGCACTTTCCGCAGCTCTCGTCGTCGCCGAACACGAAGAGGTGCAGGGCGATGGCGCGCATGTCGGTGAGGTCGTCGAAGGCCACGATGCCGCCGTGCCCGAGCAATCCTCCCACCGCGTCGAGCTCCTCGAAGCCCAGGGGCGTGTCGAGGGCGCTGGCGGGGAGGATGCCTCCGAGCGGCCCACCGATCTGCAGGGCCTTGAGCGAGCGCCCGTCGCGCAGGCCGCCGCCGAGCTCGTCGACGATCACGCGCAGCGGCGTGCCCAGGGCGACCTCGTAGACCCCGGGCCTCGCGAAGCGCTCGTTGAGGCACACGGCCTTGGTGCCCAGGGACTTGCCTACGCCCACGGCGGCGTAGGCGTCTCCGCCCTGCGCGACGATCCACGGCACCGAGATCAGGGTCTCGACGTTGTTCACCACCGTGGGACGCTCGTAGAGCCCCTTCACGGCGGGGAAGGGCGGTCGCGCAGTGACCATGCCCCGCAGCCCCTCGACGCTGCGCAGAAGGGCCGTCTCTTCGCCGCACACATAGCTCCCGGCGCCCTCGACGATGTCGACGTCGAAGCAGAACGCCCCGTGCGCCACCCCGAGTGCGCCGCCCTCTCTCGCCTCGCGCACGGCCTCGCGCACGCGGGCGAGGGCCGCGGGGTACTCCGAGCGGAGGTAGATCACCCCCCGCGAGGCGCCGATCGCGAGGCCCGCGAGGGCCATGCCCTCGAGCACGCTGTGGGGGTCGAGCTCGAGGAGGACCTTGTCGATGTAGCTCCCGGGGTCGCCCTCGTCGGCGTTGCACACGACGAACTTCTCGCCCGCGGGCTGCTGCGCGGCGAAGCGCCATTTCTGTGCGGTCGAGAAGCCCGCGCCCCCGCGGCCCCGCAGCCCCGCGCGGAGCACGGCGTCGAGCACCGCGGCGCCCGCGGCGGACTGCGCGGCGGCGTAGAACGCGTTCCACACCCCGAGGGCGCGGGCGCGGTCGAAGGTCGTGGCGTCGCGTCCTTCGACCATGTTGCGCAGCACGACGGTGGGGGTGGCGTGCGAGGCGATCACGGGCGCCACCTCGC
>JAWKRB010000018.1:0-175220 GCA_041389885.1 Polyangiales bacterium
CCCGGAGTCGCCCTCGCGTTCCTCGAGGCCGCCGCCGCGAGCCCCTGCGCCTGGGCGGGTGATCGAACCTATTTCATTGCAGCGCAAGCGTATGCGCGGTTTCTCGCCGAGGCGGGCACCCCGGTGAGCGGCTCGGCGTGCGGCGGCGGCCGCTGCGAGGGCCTCGACGATCGCCGCGGGTGGATGTGGCAGGTCGACGCGGTTCGCGCGCACCGGACCCTCTCGCGGAGCTGGGGCGCCCTCCAGCGCCTCGACCCGAGGTACACGCCGCGCCGTCTGCGGGAGCACGACGCGGGGGCGGGGAGGCTCCTCGACGGCCTCCCGAGCTACGTCGCGCCGACGCTCGACCGCGCGCTCGAGCGGGACGGCAACTGGCCCGGGGACTTCACCTGGGCGTCGGTCGCCCGCGCGATGGCGGCGCTCCGGAGCCCGTCGGCCTGGTCGATGCGCGCGTTCCCCGAGGCCCGGCGGCTCCATCAGCATCAAATGGATCGCGCGGCGGTGTGGAGCGCGCCCGAGGCGTCGTCGCAAGAGCGCGCGCCGCTCTTCGCCGCCCTCGTCGATTACTGGCGCACGGGCGTCTGGACCCCGCCGCGAGACGCACCGGTCCTCTACCGCGGCGTCCGAATGCGCCGCGCGGTCGACGCCGCCGCGGGGTGGAACACCGAGGACGTGCTCCGGGTGATCGGCCCGCCCGACGACGAGGGGCTGCAGATCATGGCCGCGGTGGCGCCTCGGCTGAGCGGGCGACGACCCTCGGCGGAGCACTGGGTGCGCGCCGCCCTCGGGTACGCGCCGCCCTCGACGCGCAGCGGCGCCGCGCAGGTGATCCACCTCGCGCGCGTGGTGAGCACGGCCCGGCGGCTGAGGCTCGCGTCGGTGGCAGACGAGGCCGAGGCTCGCCGCGCCGCGGCCCTCGACGCGCTGCTCGCGCGCGACCCGTGGGTGAGCGCGGTGCTCGACGGGGCCCGCGCCGCGCCTTGAGCGGAGCGCGCGCGTTGCGCGTCGCGGCGCCATCTGCGAAGGTCTCGGGTCGCTGCGCGAGATGACCCGGACGCCCCTCCTCCAGCGCCTCCTGTCGCGGCTTCGTGACGAGACCTCAGCACCTGGGCCGAGCGACCCGGGGCGTCGTCGGGTGCTCCTCGCCGCGGGGGCTTCGGCCGCGGGCTGCGCCTTCGGGTCATCGTACGGCGACCTGTCACCGACACGTCCTCGCGGTCGGGTCGACACGGCCCGCGTCGCCGTGGCCGTGGTGGGCGGGGGGCTGGCGGGGCTCGTGGCGGCCTGGCGGCTCCGCCAGCGTGGGGTGTCCGCGACGCTCTACGAGGCCAGCGGGCGCGTGGGGGGCAGGGCGTTCACCTCGCGCGAGGTGTTCCCCGTGCGCGTCGAGCTGGGGGGCGAGTTCGTCGGCGGAGCGCACCGCGCCCTGCGCGCCCTCGCCGCGGAGCTGGGCGTCGACCTCGTCGACCTCGGCGCCTCGTCGCGGAGCCTCTCCCGCGCGCAGATCCTCCTGCAGGGCACCAGCTGGACCGAGGACCAGGCCGTGTCGATGCTGCGCCCGCTCGTCCCCCTCATCGCGCGCGACCTCGCCGCGGTGGGCCCGGGCCCCGTGAATTGGCAGCATCACACGCCGGGCGCCGAGGCGCTCGACCAGCTCTCGCTCGCGGGCTGGATGGAGCGCAACGGGGTGTCGGGCGCCGCCCGCGCGCTCCTCGAGGCGGCCTTCGTGAGCGAGCACGGCGTCGACGCAGACAGCCAGAGCGCGCTGCCCTTCTTGTGGTCCCTCGGCAGGGCGGGCGCGCGCGAGCGGCTCTTCGCCGTGGACGACCGGCGCTTCGTGATGCGAGATGGCAGCGGCGCCCTGGCCCGCGCGCTGGAGTCGAGGCTGGGGCCTGCGATCCAGCGCGGCAACACCCTCGTCGCGCTCCGCTCGCGCCCCGACGGCCGCGTTCGCTGCGTCTTCGACCGCGGCAGCGCGTCGCTCGAGCTCGACGCCGCGCGGGTGGTGCTCGCGCTGCCCTTCTCGCAGCTCCGGCGGTGCGAGATCGAGCTGGAGCTCCCGGCGATCAAGCGCCGCGCCATCGCCGAGCTCGCCCACGGCACCGGCGCCAAGGTCGTCGTCGGCCTGCGGGGTCGACCGTGGGGCGCGGCGGACGGCGCGACGATCTCCGACGGCGGCGTCTACCAGGAGAGCTGGGACTCGAGCCGCGGCCTCGGGGGCGACGACGCGCTGCTCACGGCCTACAGCGGCGGCCGCACCGGCGTGCGCGTCGGCGAGAGCAACCCCGAGGCGCAGGGCAGGCGCTTCATCGACGCGGTCGACGTGCTGCTCCCCGGGACCGCCAACGCCTTCACGGGACGCGCGGCGAGGATGCACTGGTCGAGCGCGCGCTTCTTCGAAGGGAGCTTCTCGGTGTACGCCCCGGGCGACGTGACCCGCATCGGCGGCTCGGAGGGCTTCGCCGTCGGGAGGCTCCACTTCGCGGGCGAGCACACGAGCGCCCGCGCTCGGTCTTCGATGGAGGGCGCGGTGGAGTCAGGGGAGCGCGCGGCCGCCGAGGTCCTCGCCGCGCGCTGAGGGGCGCCGGCGAGCTCAGGGCCCTTGGCGCCCGCGGCGCGCTCGGTCGAGGAAGGTCACCGCGAGGGCGAGGGTGGGCACCGCCGCCGCCCACTCGGCGGAGGCCAGCGGCGCGAGGAGCCAGACGCCGAAGTATCCCCAGCAGAGCCCCGTCACGAGGCTGATCCTGCGCTGCGCCGCGGGGCCCAGGTGCGTGACCCGACCCTGCATCAGCGCGCGGACCATCATCACCAGGGTGCCGAGCGTCGCCGTCGCGAAGGCGAGGGTCGCGAGGGCGAAGAGCGCGCGCTGCGCTGGCGTCTGCCAGGTGATGTCGCCCGCGGCCCCGCGGAGCGCCGACGACAGCAGGGCGCGCCCCTCGGCGGCGTCTTCTTCGCGGGTGAGCACCGAGAGCTGCACCGCGTTGCCCCGCGTGGGGAGCAGCGCCGCGATGCGAAAGACGCCCGCGCCAGAGGGCGTTCTCCCGCGGCCCGCGCTCGTGGGGAGCGTGTGGCCGAACGCGGGCAGCCCGCCCGGCTGATCGTCGAAGCGGAACGGCGCGCCGAGGGAGAAGGCTCCGCGCTCCTCGGCGGTGAGCGCGCGCTGGGGGAGCTCGCCGCCCAGCCGCAGGAGCTGGATCACCACCGGACCGCGGCCCGCGGCGGGCGCGCGTCGATAGGTGCCCAGCACCGCGGGGCCCGCGGGCTGCTCCGCGTAGGGCTCGAAGCCCGGCGGGAGCGGGAGCGACAGCGCGGGGTCTGAGAAGCGCGCCCTGCGCTGCGCCCATGCGGGTGTGGCGAAGGCGGCGAGGGTGACCAGCGCGATCACAAGGCGGGGCGGGCGCACGCCCTACGATACCCTCACGGGACGGGGTGCGCTGAATGGAGCGCGCCCGTCGCGCCTCGCGATCGCGGCGAGGCGATCTTGACGGGGACACTTGACCCGCCGCGACGCCCCGAACGATAACCTCCGACGAGTCGGTCGAGTGCCCGCTGGGGAGCGATGCTCCAGAGAGGCGTGAGAGAGGAGCGGCGTCGTTGGATCAGCGCACAGTTCTCGCGCGTCACCCGGTGTTCTCGGCGCTCCCTCCCGAAGACCTCGCGCACCTCGCCACGGTCGGACATTTCAAGCGGGCGAGGCGCGGCGACGTGCTCTGGAAGAAGGGCGACGACGCGCGGCACTTCAACCTGGTGGTGCAGGGGCTCGCGGCGATCTTCGTCCCCTGCGGCGCAGGCCGATCGATCATGGTGGGGCTCTTCGAGCCGGGGCAGACGGTGGGCGATCACAGCGCCCTGGAGGGCACGGCGTACACCAGCTCGGCCTTCGCGTTCACCTCGCCGCAGACCCTGCTCGCGCTCCCTCGCGACCCGGTGCTCGACGCCCTGACGCGGAGCGGCCCGGCGGCGGTGGCCTTCGGCCGCAACCTCGGGCGAATAAACGAGCTGATCACGCAGCGGTTGGCGCTCTCGACCACCACCGCCGACGCCCGCCTCGCGCGCATCCTCCTCGACCTCGCGGAGCGCTTCGGCGACGAGCTCGAAGACGGCTCGACGCTGATCCCGCTGCGCATCACCCGGTCGCAGCTCGCGTCGCTGGTGGGCGCCACGGTCGAGACCACGATCCGCACGCTCTCGCGGTGGCACCGCGACGGTCACCTGGTGAGTGACGAGCTGGGCATCGTGATCAAGCGCGCCGACCGGCTCGCCGAGGTCGCGGGCGCGGCGCTGGGCGCCCACGGCGAGGTGACGCCCCCGCCTGGATTCGAGGGGTGAGCCTCGCGGTCCGGGCGATCGTCGCCGCGCTCCGCGACGGGCAGACCGTGCGGTGGGTCGTTCGCGGGGGCAGCATGTGGCCGGCGATCCCAGACGGGAGCGAGGTCGAGGTGACGCCCTGCGCCGCAAGCGATTTGCGCGTGGGAGAGGTCGCGGCGTTCTGCCGGGGAGGGGCCCTCGTGGTCCACCGGGTGATCGCGCGCTCGGGCGACGGGCTGCGGTTTCGAGGCGACAGCCTGCGCCGCGACGACGGCCTGGTGCCGCCGGGCGAGGTGCTCGGGCGCGCGAAGGTGCTACGACGCGCTCGGCTCCGGTGGACGCGGCCGAGGCGGGACAAGCTCCTCGGCGCGGCGCGCGCGGCGCTTGAATGGCTCCGCGCCCACGCACAACCTTGATGCGCCCACGATGAACCGCTGGAAGCTCTCGATCGCAGGTCTCCCCGTCGCCGTCACCGCCGAGGGGAGCGTGAGGCTCGACCACGTCGAGGCCCGCTTCGGCGCCTTCGCGCGCTGCCCGTGGGACGACGACCTGCCCCCCTGGCAGCTCGCCGTGCGGGCGACCGACGACTGGGCGCCGCCCCGGCCGGTGCTGGCGCCGCTGCCGGGGGCCGACGTGCGCTGGCTCGCCGACGACCGGGTGGAGCTCCTCCGCGCCTACGACCTCACCACCATGGAGCTCACCGCGCGGCGCGTGCAGAGCGAGGGCAGAACCTCCGTGGCGACGGTGCCGGTGGTCGATCCCACCGTGGTCGACACGCCCCTGCGGTTCATCGCGTCGCTCGGCCTGCCGCCGCACGACGGCCTGCTGATGCACGCGAGCGGCTACGCCGACGACCGCGGCGCGGTGCTCTTCCTCGCGACCTCGGGCGGGGGAAAGACCACCACCGCGCGCAAGCTCCCGCACGCGCACGTGCTCTCCGACGATCAGGTCGCCCTGCGCCGCGTCGCCGGAGCGTGGACCGCCTGGGCGCTGCCCTTCGTGGGCGAGTACCGCCGCGCGACCGTGCCGCGGCGCGGGCCGCTGCGCGCGCTGGTGATCCTCGCGCAGGGGAGCGAGGTGCGGATGGCCCGGCTGTCGCCTTCGGCGGCGATCGCGCCGATCCTGCGCTGCGTGGTGAACTTCGCGCCGGGCGCGCACGCGGCGCGGCTCCTCGACCTCGCCGCCGACCTCGCCGCGGCGGTGCCCGTGACGCGCCTCACCCTCGAGCGGTCGACGCCCATGGAGCCCTTGCTCGACGCCCTCCTCGCGCCCCGGGCGCCGGACCGCTAGGTGGTCGCGCTCCGCCTCGGCCCGCTCTCGTACGAGCTCGTGGGGGCGCGCCCGCGCTTTCTCGATCCGTACCTCGTCGCGGGGGTCGGCGCGCGTCGCGTCGAGGTGGCCGTGGGCGAGGGCGAGACGCCGGTGCGCGACGCCTCGGTGACGGTCGAGGCGGCGAGGCACAGGGTGTTTCTGCGCCCCGGCGCCGACCCTGAGCGCTCGCTCCACGCCCCGCTCGCCGAGCTCGCCGCCCGCGACCTGCCCGAGCACGGCGCGCTGCTGCTCCACGCGAGCGCGGTGCGCGTGGCGGGCGGGGTCGCGCTGCTCGTGGGCCCCCCCTCGGTGGGCAAGACGACCTTCGCGCGTCACGACCCCTCGCGGGCCTTCGCGGGCAACGCGGCCTGCGCGCGGCGGGTCGGTGGACGCTGGCGCGCCGAGGCGCTGCCCTTCGCGAGCGACCCCGACCCCGACCTCGACGCGAGGGGCGCGGAGACCCTCGTCGCCGTGGTCGAGCTGCGCCGGGGGGTCGAAGGTTTTGAATGGATCCCTCCCGCCCGCGCAACAGGGCTGATCATGAGGCGTATTGGCGCCACCACCCTGGACGACCCCTGGCGCCGAGAGCGCGCCCTCGCGGCGCTCGACCTCGCCGCGTCGGTTGCGCTAGCTTCGCTCGGCGTGGCGGGGAGGGCGTCTGACCTCGAGCGCCTCGATCGCAGCCTCCTCGCGAGCCAACGACCATGAATTCCGACGTGATTCTTCGCCACAGCCCCGACGTCGCCTGGCGGCGCATCGACGGCCTCGTCGCGATCATCTCGCTCGAGGCGAACCGCGTCAGGCTGCTGAACCGCGTCGGGAGCTTTCTCTGGGAGCGCTGCGACGGGAGCACGCCCGAGGCGCTCGTGGGCGACACCTGCGCGCGCTTCGAGGTGGCCGAGTCGACGGCGCGACGCGACATCGACGCGGTCGTCCGTGACCTCGTGTCCCGCGGGCTCATCACGACGTCTCCGAGCGGGATGGCGTGATGGGCGAGCCCTGCGTCACGCACCCTGACGGCGGGTACCGCAACGGGCACGAGCTCCTCGCCGCGCTCGCGGCGCGGCAGCGCGCCCCGGTCGCGGCGCACCTGCAGGTGGCCGACCGCTGCAACCACGCCTGCGCGCACTGCTACCAGGTGCAGGGGCAGCGCGGCGAGCTGAGCTTCGAGGGCCTGTGCGAGGTGCTCGACCGCCTCGCGTCGGCGGGCGTGCTGATGCTCAACGTCAGCGGCGGCGAGGCGACGCTGCGTACCGACCTGGTGGCGATCCTCCGCGAGGCGCGGCGCCGCGGCTTCGCCCTGCGGCTGTACACCAACGCGTTCCTCGTCGACGACCGCCTCGCGGGCGAGATCGCTGAGGTGGGCGTGCTCGAGGTCCACGTCAGCCTCTACTCCGATGTCGCGGGAGACCACGACGCGGTGACGCGGGTCCCGGGCTCCTGGGAGCCGAGCCGCCCGCGGGGTGAGGCGCTCCGGGGCGGGGGCGTTCGGGTGGTCCTCAAGGCTCCGGCCACGTGGTCGCCGACGCCGCGGGGCGCGCAGGGCGTCGAGCGCATCTCGAGTGGAGCTGGGGTGCGCCTTCATCGCCAGCTCCGAGACGTCCTCGCGAAGACGGCCTCGAGACGCTCGAGGTCGCGCCCGGACCCCGACGCGCTGGTGCGAGACGGCTGCTGCGGCCCTGGTCCCCCGGAGAGGATCAGAACGCGCTGCGCGCAAGAAGATCGGCGCCGCGTCCTGCGGGTGGGCACCAAGAGCCTCGTGGTGCTCTCGAACGGCGACGTGCAGGCCTGCACCGACACCCCGCTGCTCATGGGCAACCTCGCGAGCGGGAGCTGGGACGACGTGCTGGCGTCCCCCGACCTTCCGCTGTTCCACTCGCTGACCTGGGGCGACGTGCACGGCTGCCGCGACTGCGACCTGCTGGGCGCCTGCGCGCGGTGCCACGCGTCGGCGCTCCACGAGGCCGGCGACTACCTCGGCCCCTACGCGGGGGCCTGCGCGAGGGCGCGCGCCCGGTACGGCGCGGGGGCCGGGGGCCTCGAAGTGCTCGCCCCCGCCGAGGGTTGCGCCGCCGACCGGAGCGCGCTCGTCGGCCCGTATCGCATCGAGGCTCCAGGGGTTCTTCGGCCCATCCCCGACGTGGTGACGGCTGAGGACGAGGCCCGCGCGCAGCGCCACCCGTGGATCCGTCGGGGCGAAGGGGCGCCCCAGGCCCGGCTGGTCTCGCTGCGCCTGGGCCGGGACCGGCACCCACCATGACGTCGCGCGCGCCGCTCCATCGAGGGGGCGGCTGCCTGACGGGACTGTGGTACACCTCCGACCGCTCTTACTCTCCCTCCGGATGAGGCATCGAAAATGTCGAAGAAGACTTGGGCCGCTCTCCTGATCTCACCGCTCGCGGCCACCGCCGTGGGGTGCAGTGACCCTGCTCCGCTCACCCCGACCGACAGCGGCGCCGATGGATCGACCCCTGACGCCGTCGATGTCGTGATCGAAGACGTCGGCGCCGACAGCGGCGGGCCGGGGTGTCCCTCGGTGGCCTTCGTGCGGCCCGTTCGCGACGCCACGCTCGGCAGCACCGACGACCTCGACGGGATGTGCAGCAACGGATTCACCTACAACGTTCAGATCGCGACGAACGCGCCCAACGGCACCACGCTGCAGCTCTGGGTCAACGGTCGCAACACCGCGAGCGCGACGGTGTCGGGGCCGTCGGTGAGCTTTCCCAACGTCTCGCTGGACGTGGGCGCGCTCTCGTCGCTCGAGGTGCGGCAGGCGGGCTCAGACACGGCCTGCGGCACGACCTCGGTCCGCGTCGACTGCGCGCTCCCTCGCTGTCAGATCACGGCGCCGATGGGGTCGGCGCTCCTGGCTCGCGACAACGCCGGGTCGCCGGGGATGTTCCGCACCGACATCGTGGTCGGCACCGACATCGAAGACGGACAGACCGTGCGTCTCGCGCTGAGCGGCCGCACGCAGCCGCTCTCGGCGATGGCGACCGGGGGCACCGCGCGCTTCGCGAACGTCGAGCTGACGCCCGACGGCACGTACCTGGCGCGCGCGACCTGCGCGAACCGCGCGGGCAACGTCGGCACCAGCGCCGAGGTGACGTGGACCGTCGACTCGGTCGGTCCGACCCTCGAGGTCCAGAGCCCGATGCCGATGGGGGTCATCGGCGCCTCGACCGACGTGAATCCCATGGTCGAGGGCAACCAGTTCCGCGTGTGCGCGCGCAGCGACGCGGCGGGGCAGCGGCTGTGCGCCAGCGTCGCCGGCGCGATGCCCGCCGATCCCGCGGGGTGCACCAACGTGCCGAGCTCCACGTCGACCGACGCCTGCGTCGAGGTGACCTGCCCCTCGGGCAACGCGCCCTTCGACGTCTCGGTCCGCACCCAGGACGCGGCGGGCAACGAGACGACGCAGACCATCGCCGGGCTCCGGTGCCAGTCGGCGCTCCCGAGCGTGCGCGTGGTGTCCCCCGCCCCCTACGACGCGATGCAGCCCGCGACGATCCTCAACGCGTCGCGGGACAGCGACCCGATGGCGCGGGGCTTTCAGACCGAGATCGTCGCCTGCACCGACCGCGTCGCGGGCGAGGCGCGGCTCTTCGTGCTGCCCAACGCCACGGCGGTCGCGACCTCCCAGGTGGCGCCGGTGATGATGGGCGATCCCTGCGCGACCCTCGGCATGGGCTTCGTCGGCATCGCGCGCTTCGCGAACGTCACCCTGCCGCAGAGCACGCCCGAGCGCACCAGCCCGAGCGCGCCTGAGCCCACGGGGCCGCAGGTTCGCGTCGACGTCACCGACTCCACCGGCGACCTCGGTCAGTCCGCCGCGGCGTCGTACTACGTCGACTCCGACCCGCCGCTCATCGCGGTGTCCAACTGCGGCGCGTTGGTGCGTCCGGGCATGGACGGCAACGCGACCACCGACATCGTCGGCTCGTCCTCGGCGTTCCCGGTGCGGCTGCTCATCGAGCGCGCCGGCGCGATGTCGCAGGAGATCACGATCAACAGCCCGTCGAACCCGCTGGGCGGCTTTCGTCAGAGCGTGACCCTGGGCTCAGGCACCAACCGCGTCACGGCCTCGGCGACGGATCCGGCGGGCAACGCCTCGACGTCGGCGGGGAGCTGCAACATCGAGGTCGGCAACCCGCCCACCCTCCAGTTCACGTCGCCCATGGCGCTCCAGCGCTTCACCGTCGCGACGGGTTCGACGACCACCATCACCCTGAGCACCGACGCGCCCGTGGGCACCGCGGTCACCCTCACCGTCGGCTCCGCGACGCCGATCATGGGCACCGTGGCGACGGGGGGCGTGGTGACCTTCCCGGGGGTCATGCCGCCCGAGGGGCAGGTCGTCATCCAGGCGCGCACCGCGGACGACGGCACGCGCGGCTTCGGCATGGCGAGCATCTCGGTGGTGGTCGACAATGACCTCCCCGTCGCCCCGCTCGATCTGCCGGGCGTGGTGCCGACGACGTTCGCCAGGCGACGCCGCGCGCACGGTGCGCCTCTCGTGGATCGACGGCAGCGACAGCACGACCGGGACGATCTCCTTACGCTGCGCCGCAGCAACGCGCCGATCACGGCGACGAACTTCGCGATGGCCAGCGTCGTGGCGGTGCCGATCGCGCCCCGCGCGCCGGGGATGATGAACTCCGTCGACGACGCAGCTCCAGCTCGGTCAAGACAACTACTTCGCGCTCCGCGCCTTCGACGTGGCCGACAACCCCTCGCTCACCGTCGCCTCCAGCGGCGCCGTCCGCGTCGACGTCGTGGTGCAGCGACTCGACCCCCTCGACATGACCACGTCGGGGGCCATCGGCTCTGGCGTGTCGGGCGGCTCCGACGTGAACGGCGACGGCTTCGCCGACATGGTCACGGGCTTCGGCGTGCTGCTCAACTCGGGCATCCGCAGCCGCGCGCGCATTCACTTTGGCAGCGCCACCGGGTTCAGCGCGACCAACGTCGCGGACATCGTCGGCAGCTCGACCTCGCTGACGGGCCTCTCGGCGGCGAACGTCGGCGACGTGAACGGCGACGGCATCGGCGACGTCGTGGTGGGCGAGGGCGGTCCCTTCGGAACCGGCGCGAACGCGGGTCGACTCTTGATCTTCTTCGGTCGCCGACTGGTGCGGGTGCCGATGAACATCCCGTCGACCTCGGCGGATGTGGTCATCGAGGGCGGCTCCACGCCTACCGTGCAGGGCGCGATGGTGAACCTCGCCGTGGGTAGCTTCGCCCGCGACGTGGCGCGCATCGGCGACTTCGACGGCGACGGCATCAACGACATCGCGGCGACGATCCGGGCGCGCGCGATGGCCGACAACCCCCGCGGCGCGGTGGTGGTGTTCCGCGGTCGCCGACCGGTCGTCGACGACGGCGAACGACGCCGACTTGTCGCGATGAACACCCATCGCCGAGCCCAACTTCGGCGTGAACCCGCCGCGGGCGGGCGGCTCATCGGTAGCGACACCTCGCGACGACCTCGTGGTCGGCATGGGGTCGGCGCCAGCGCACCGGGCGCGTCTTCGCGTAAGTGTTCGCCTACCGCGACCTCGCGACGCCGGTGCGCATCACCAACGCCGCGAGCGCGGCACCTTCATGCGAGAGGGCCTGACGCTCAACGGCGCCCTCAACACCGGCAGTACACCGGCGCCGGCGTCGGTGACATCAACGGCGACGGCCCGCGCCGACCTCGCCATCGGCAACGGGCGCGGGCACCGCGGGCGGCGCCATTCTCTACTACGGCACCGCCGACGGCTCGCTCGTGGCGCTGGTCATTCCGCCTCGGCGCGAACACCGCGGCCCTCGGCAGCGCTTCGCGGCGGTCGACAGCGGCCTGGGGCGCCCCTCGATGCTGCTCGGGCGCGACCGCGCGCCGACCTCGTCGCCGCGCCGGTCAAGGGCGAGCTCACCGGCCAGGTCGCCTGCGGCGAGCCCCGCGCGTATTGACCGGTCGCGCCGACTGACGGGCGTGACCTGGGGCGCGCTGACCGAACGGTCAGCATGTCCGACGGATACACCTTCGCCCCGCGGCGTGCAGGGGGCGTCTCCTGGCTCGGCGACATCATCGACGGCGACGGCTTCGTCACCTCGCCTACGGCTTCGGGCGCGTCGATTCCACGCTTGGCACCACTGGCAGCTCGGTCTACGTGGATCCGCTGGAGGGATCCCCGAAGGAGAATCATGATGAACTCGCACAACTCAGAGTCCCCGACGGCGGATCGCGAGGCCTACGAGAGCCCGGAGGTGATCGAAGACCTCCCCCTCGAGTCGATGTCGCTCGCGTGCAACAGCAAGTTCGACACCTCGTGCCCCGACGGCGGCCTCGGCGATCCGTCCTGAGCGCCGCGCTCCCTCCGCGACGAGCCCCCGCCTGCGCCTAGCGCGGCGGGGTCGCCAGGCCCACCCTGCGAACCACCCAGCGCGCCGCCCTCGCGGAGAGGATCGCCGCGTTCGCGACGACCTCCTCCCCCGACCGGTACAGCATCCGCCTCGGCGCGTAGGCGAGGTACGGGTGCGCGCGCAGCCTGGGCATCAGCGCGAGCGCCGCGGCGGCGACGAGGTCGGCGCGGCGGTCTTCGCCCAGCGCGGCGAGCACGCGCCCGGCGTGGCCCTGACCCGGCGAGCGCAGCGCGAGGCGCAGGGCGTATCGGGCGACGCGGTCCATGCCATGCGCGCGGAGGTGGGCGGCGGCGGCGGCGGGATCGACGGCGAGGCGCTCGGCGACGCGGGGGAGGTCGTCGAGGCGGGGAGACTCCACCGACCACGACGCGAAGCCCGCGTGGAGGAGCACGTGGGCGTAGAGGTCCAGCGGGCACATGCGCGCGACGGGGGTCGCGAAGCCGGCGACGTCGCGGGTCGCGCGGGCGAAGAGGCCCTCGGCGTCGAGGTCGAAGTAGTCCGGGTAGAAGAGCTGCCAGTGAAGGTCGACGAGGACCTTGTGTCTCGGGTGCCGAAAGCACCGCTGGCGCTCGCCGAACTCAAGGAACATCGGCGCGAAGCCCGCGGCCTCGAGGGCCTCGTGGGCCGCGCGCACGTCGCGGCCGCGCACGAGGAGGTCGATGTCGCCCACCGTGCGCTCGGCGGGGTCGTCGTAGGCGACGCGGCGCAGCAGCACGCCCTTGAGGGGCATCACCTCGACGCCCGCGTCGCGCAGCGCGATCAGCGCGTCGCGGAGCACGGCCTCGGTGGCGGCGTGGTGGGCGACGCGAGCGATCTGTTCCCTTCGGTTCATCGCGGGCTGAGGGTACCCTGAGCGGGTGACGCAGCGCCGCGATCTACTCCGCGAGGGCGACGCGCCGTGGAGCTTCTCGCCCATCGGCGTCGCGCGCACCGTCTTTCGCAAGAAGTACAGCATCCCTCGGCAGCCCGGGCTCTGCCCCAGCGCGCGGGGCACGCTCGAGTTCCTCCCCGACCCCTCGATCCAGGCCGCGCTGCGGGGCATCGAGGGCTTCTCGCACCTCTGGGTGGTGTACGTGTTTCACGCCACGGGCTCCGCGGGGTGGAAGCCGGGGATTCGCGCTCCGCGGCTGGGCGGCGCGCAGAAGGTCGGCGTGCTCGCGAGCCGGTCTCCGCACCGCCCCAACCCCATCGGTCTCTCGGTGGTCGAGCTGATCGAGGCGAAGCTCGATCACCCCGAGGGTCCGCGCCTCGAGGTGCGCGGGGTCGACCTGCTCGACGGCTCGCCGGTGCTCGACGTGAAGCCCTACCTCGCCTACGCCGACAGCCTCCCCAAGGCGCGCGCGGGCTGGGCGCACGAGCCGCTGCGCCGCGTGAGCGTGCGCTTCTCCCGCGCGGCGTCGCGGAGGGTGAAGGAGCTCGAGGGGGAGCTCCCGGAGCTCCGCGCGATGATTCGCGAGCTGCTCTCGCTCGACCCGCGGCCTGCGCACCAGCAGCGGAGCCTCCCCATCGGGGCGCCGCACGCGGTGGGCACGCGCTGGGGCTTCACGGTGCTCGACCAGGAGGTGCGCTGGGTGATCACCGAGGGCGGGGTCGAGGTCGTCGAGGTCGCGCCGCCGCGCGAGGGGTGAGCGGTCAGGCGGGCTCGAGGCCGGCGTCGGCGAGGTACCGCCGCGCGAGGTCGATGGTGTCGCGCTTGAGCGGGTGAAAGTCGCGCTCGAAGTACTCGCGCAGCCCGCGGAGGAAGACGTCGCGGGCGATGCTCCGCGGCGAGGACCGCAGGGTGTGCACGTCGTGGCCGCGCAGGGGGCGACCCGCGCGGTGGTCCTGGTAGATCAGGTGCGCGGTGGCGGCGAACCAGAAGGCGCCCAGACCCAGCGTCGCGAGGATCATCCCCAGCGCGCGGGTGCGGTACCGCGGGTCGACCTTCGTCAGCACGTCGAAGGCGACGGCGCGGTGCTCGATCTCTTCGGCCGCGTGCCACATCAGCAGGTCGCGCATCGCGGGGTGCGCGGCGTTCGGGAGCACGCCGTCGGTGAGCGCGCCCTCGGCCATGATGGCCGTGTAGTGCTCCAGCGCGACGGTCACCGACAGCGCCATCTCGCGCGAGAACTTCGGCTCGAGGACCTTGAACGCGAGGTGCTCGTACCACGCCAGAAAGCGGTCGACCTCGTAGCCCTGGGCGCGCATGGCGTCGAACCAGTCCTCGTGCGCGCGGGCGTGGCGACCCTCCTGCCCGCAGAACCCGCGCACCGCCTCGAGCTCCACCGGATCGGTGACCCGGTCGAGGTAGCGCCGCACGCTCCGCACGAAGAAGCGCTCCCCCGCGGGAAAGAGCAGGTTCGCGCCGTTGGCGATGTGCGTCGCCAGGCCGCTCTCCGCGAGCCAGTGCCGGGGAACCTCTCCAAACTCAAAGCGCGGCGAGCGCGGGCGAATCGGCCGGGGTGCCTGAGCCTCTTGAGTCGTCTCCATCGCCCGAGAGTAGTCTCTATTGAACATTAGTCAACATCGGGAATTGCGCGGTGATGCCAGCGTCGCGGGATATAAGCGACGCATGGCTTCAGGCGAGCGCGCGGGTCGAGCCCCTCGCGGCAAGGCGACGCGAGAGCGCATGGACAACGACGCGCGTCGAGCGCAGCTCCTCGCCCTGGGCCTCGAGGTCTTCGCGACCCACGCCTACGACGAGGTCTCGATCGAAGACCTCGCGGAGCGGGCGGGCATCTCGAAAGGCTTGCTGTACCACTACTTTCCGACGAAGCGGGACTACTACGCCGCGACCGTGCGCGAGGCCGCGCGGCAGCTGCTCTCGCTCACCGACCTGCCCGACTCCATCGCGCCCGCCGAGCGCCTGCACGAGGGCCTCGCGCGCTACCTCCGCTTCGTCGAGCGCCACGCGTCGGCGTACAGCACCCTGCTCCGCGGCGGCATCGGCAGCGACCCCGAGGTGGCCGCGGTGATCGAAGAGACGCGGCAGGCCCTGCTCGCGCGCATCGTCCGCGGCCTCGGCGAGGTCGACCCTACCCTCCGCCTCACGCTCCGCGGCTGGATCGGCTTCGTCGAGGCCACGAGCCTCGAGTGGCTCGACCGCCGCGAGCTGGATCGCGACGAGATGCTCGCGCTGTGGATCGCGGCGCTGCTCCGCCTCACGCCGGGCCTCGCCGAGCGCGTCGCGGCGTCAGCGGGCTGACGCGGCGGGGCGGAGCCGCACCGACGCGCGGGTCACGGCTCCGGCGCGCACCTCGAGCCGCCGCGAGAAGGGCTCGTAGCCCTCGGCGCGCACCTCGATCACGGCGTCGCCCGCCTCGACCCTGGTCGGCGCGCGCATCGGGAGCGTCGCCGCCACGCGCCCGTCGACGCGCAGCTCGGCGCCGTCGACGTTGGCCGCGACGAAGAGTCGCCCGAGGTGCCGCGCGATCTCTTCGAGCGCCCCGTCGAGCACGGCCCGGTGTCGGCTCACCCAGGGGTCGTCGGCCGCGCGCAGCGAGAACTCGAGGTGCGACGCGGCGTCGAGCCAGCGCGAGTTGGCCTGCTCCGCGAGGGCGAGCTGCGCCACCACCCTGGGGGTCGCCGAGCGCCGGTGGGCCTGGCGAAACGTCGCCAGCGCGGCGACGTCGTGGCCCTCGGTGCGCTCGCGCACGCCCTGGGCGAGGAGCGCCTCGAGGGTGGGGTCGACCGCCGGCCTCGAGGGGCCGGCCGCGCACCCGATCGCGGCCGCCGTGAGCGCGACCCATCGCCAGTCGGTCATCGCCCCCATGCGATCCCAGGATCGCCGCGGAGGTCAAGCGAGACCCTCGCCGCGCGCGTCGGTGGTACCCTCGCGGCGCGAATGGCTGAGCCGATCACCCAGGGCGCCTGCGTCGACGGGCGGTACGTGCTCCAACGCCCGCTCGGCGAGGGCACCTTCGGGGGCGTGTGGCGGGCCCGCGACTCGAGGCTCTCCGACCGCCTCGTGGCGGTGAAGTTCCTCAAGCCGGAGTTCCTTGAGCACCCGGGCACGGTGGCGCGCTTCGAGGCCGAGGGCGAGGCCCTCGCCAGGGTCTCGCACGCCAACATCGTCGCCGTCATCGACCGCGGGAGCTGGGAGGGGCAGCGCTTTCTCGTCACCGAATTCGTCGACGGTCAGCCGCTCAGCGGATGGATCGACCAGCACCGCGCCCGCAGCGAGTCCCCCGCGGTGAGCGACTGCCTCGCGATCTTCGACCAGATCGCCGCGGGGATGGAGGCCGCCCACGCCGTGCGCGCGCCGGGCGCGCTGGTGCACCGCGACCTGAAGCCCGACAACATCCTGATCCGCTCGACCCTCGAGGGCGCGGTGGTGAAGATCGTCGACTTCGGCATCGCGCAGCTCGGAGGGCGGAGCGGCACCCGGTCCGGCGTGATGATGGGCACGCCGCTCTACATGGCCCCCGAGCAGGCCATGGGCAACACCGCCGCCATCGGTCCATGGACCGACGTGTTCGCGCTGGGGGTGATCCTGGCGGAGATGCTGACGCTGCAGGCGCAGGTCGAAGAGGGGGAGCCCTGGTGGGGCACCGCGCTGCACCGCGGGGGCTCCGTGCGCGCGCTGCTGGGCGCCCTCGGCCCAGAGGTGCCCGCCGAGGTGTGGGACGTGGTTTCGACCTGCCTCAAGGCCCAGGGCGCGGAGCGGTTCCAGCACGCGGGCGCCCTCCGCGTCGCGCTGCGCGAGGCCGCGGCGACGGCGCCTTCGCAGGGCCCGTCGAGCGCGCAGCCGTACTCGCTCGGCGCCGTGGCGGTCGCGCCGGTGAACGTCTCGTGGACGCCGTCGCGGGACTCGACCCTGCCGAGCGACCCGAGCGACGGCGCGGCGCCTCCTCCCTCCACCTCGGCGCAGGCGCCCGCGCCCAGAGACTCGTCGCAGAGCCTCGGTGACGACGCGGCGCCCGTGCCCTGGCTGAAGCTGCTGCTGGGCGTCACCCTGGCCGCCGCGGGCGTCGCGGCGATCCTCGTCACCGTCGTGGTGCGCGCGGACCACCGCCGCGCTCAGGCGATCCTCCAGGCCGCCCAGGCCGCCCCGCCGCCCCGAGCGCCCGAGGCGCCGTCAGAGCGGGCCGCGCTGGCGCACCCGACCCTCGGCCCCGCGCTGACCGGATGGAAGCGCGCCCTCGAGTCGCCGCGGCCCGGCGACGACCTCTCGCGCTTCTACGCCCCGCGGGTTCGCTGGCACAGCAGCGACCGCGTGGGCACGCCGGCGGAGATCGCCCGCTTCGCCCTCGAGAACGCCGCCGCGGGGGGCTCGCTGCGGGTCGACCTGAGCCGCGCGACGGTGACCGACGAGGACCCGGCGGCCGCCTCGGTCGCCCCGACCTGTCGGGCGGTGCCGGGCGCCTTCGGCCCGGTGTGGAAGGTGCGCGCGCAGGTCGAAGAGCGCCGGGCGGATCGGATCGAGTCGATCCCCTGCCAGACCCTCCGCGGGGTCTACCTCCTCCGCGCGCGTCAGACGCCCGCGGGGCCGCGCATCTGTCACGAGACCTGGTCGGTCGAAGAGGGCATTTGCGCGTCGTGTCCGACCGCGGCGGTGTGCTCGCGGCGACGATGAGCGGTGCTACCATGACCGAGCCCTCCATGGTGTCTGTGCTCCTTGACGTGCGCCGAGCGCGCCAGCGCCGTACCACCCTCGTGCTGCTGACGGTCGCGGGCCTCGCGCTGCCCTTCGTCGCCTGGTTGGCCCCGACCACGCGCCCGTACCTCGCGACCCCCTCGTCGATCGGGGTGGTGCTCGCGGGGGTCGCGGTGCTCGCCGCCTGCGTCGCCGCGATGCGCTCAGGCCGCGAGCCCCGGTGGACCCTCGCCGACGACATCGCCTGGGCCTTCGCCCTGCTGACCCTGGGGCTCCTCGCGGGGGCGAGCGCCTCGGCGGTGCCCGCGATCCTCGCGCTGCACGCCCTGGCGCTCGTGCTCCTCGGCGTGCGCGTGCCGCCGGGGCGCATGATCGTCGTCGCGTCGCTGAGCGGGGCGCTGCCCTTTCTCATCCGACTGGTGCTGCGCCGCCCCCTGGGCGACCTCGCCGCCGCGGTGCTGGTGTCGGCCGTCGCGCAGACCGCGCACGCCTTCCTCGCGCGCGCGACGCACTCGCTGGCGTACCTCCTGGCCGAGCGCGAGAAGCTCCTCGCCGAGCGCAAGGGCGTCGTGAGCCGCGCCCGCGAGCGCCTCAAGACCCTCGAGCGGCAGGTGCTCGACCGCGAAGACACCCCCGAGCTCCTGTCGGCCCCGCGGCTCTTTCAGCCGGCGCGCAGCGCCCTGCTCGAGGCCGAAGACGACGCCGGCTGGGAGGCGCTCGTCGAGCGGATGCGCACCAGCCTCTCGGCGCAGTGCGAGCCCGTGGGCGTCGAGGCCACCGTGAGCGCCGAGCTCCGCGGCCTCGCGCCGCCGAGCAGCAAGCTCAGGCAGGGGGTGCTCAAGATCGCGCAGGAGGCCGCCGCCAACGCCCTGCGCGACGCCGCGCCGCGGAGCGTCGCCGTCACCCTGCGGCGCGCCGACGGGGGCTTGATCCTCGAGGTGCTCGACGACGGCGAAGAGGGCGAAGGGCCGCGGGCTCGTCGGAGCATCACGAACCTCCGAGGGAGGGTGGTGCCCCTGGGCGGCAGCGCCGAGCTCCGGCGCGCCGACGCGGGGTGGATGGTGCGCGTCAAGCTCCCGTGCGATCAGCTCAACTGACCGATCGGTCAGTGCCGCGCGGTGATGCCCACGGCGACGATGTCGTACGACGCGCGAAACCCGCCCTGGTTGTTCGAGCACGCTCCGGGGCCCGGGTAGCCCGCGCCGCGGGCGCAGTCGGCCTGGGTGATGGGCACGGTGCCGCTGACGGTGGTCGCGCGGCCGGCGTCGACGATCTGACCGCCCACGAAGAGGTGCTGGTACGCGAAGTCGACGGTGAGCCAGCGCCACCGATAGCTCGCGCCGACGGAGGCGCCGACGGTCTCGTAGCCCGCGGTGTCGATGCCCGCGTCGGGGTTCCAGTCGAGGGTTCGCCCGTTGACCTCGCGGGGGCCGGTCTGCGCGCCGAGGTCCCACGAGAGCCCCGCGCGGAGGGCGAGCTCGTTGGGGAGGGCGTTGTACTCCGCGGCGAAGCGCACGCCCCAGGTGTCGCGCCAGCCGCGCCTGAGGATCACCTCAGGGGTCGCGGGGGAGCCCATGCCCGGCTCGACCTCGACCACGCCGCTGCTGCGGGTGATGACCTGCTGGAGCGTCCCCGAGGTCTCGTAGTGGAGGTCGAGCTCGAGGTCGAAGAGCTCGTCTCGCATCGGGTCGCGGGCTGACCACTCGGTAGGCGCGTCGGCGCGCAGGGGCGCGTACCGCGCGCCGACGCGAAACATGTTGGGCAGCGGCAGGGTGACCACGCTGTCGAAGGTCGAGCGGTGGACCCGCGCGGGGTCTGACGAGAACGGACGCACCGTCGCCGTGGTCTGCCCCGTGAAGACCACGGGGTTCTCGTTGAGGTGCGCGTGAAAGCCCAGGGTGAGCGACGGGATCGGCTGGACCATCACCCCGACGTTGCCCGCCCAGAAGAAGGCCGACGCGTCGACCGAGGTGCGGATGTCGGTGGCGGGGGACTGCGAGCCGATGGCGTTGGCCATGGTCTCTCCCTGAAAGCGCCCGAACGACGGCTGAATCGCGGCGCCCACCCGGAGCCACGGCGTGGGCGCGAGGGCGACGGCCAGGGTGGGATGTACGATCACCACCCCGGTGGTCAGAACCATGTAGCGCGAGGGCGACGGCGCGAGGCCCGACGGGGTGTCGACGCGGTCAGGAAAGCGCTGCGAACCGACGCCCGCGGGGGTGAGCAGGCCGGCGCCCAGCGCGATCCACGGCGCCGGGCGCCACGAGACCAGCGCCTGCGGGACCACCGCGGGGGAGGGCTCGTTGCACACCTCGGGGTAGGCCGGGCGCTCGGTGGCGTAGCGGCTCGACGCGAACACCGTCGTCCGGGTCTCGACGCCGCTCTCGACGCCGTCGTAGCGCCCGGCGCGGAGAAAGCAGTGGTTCCAGAAGCCCACGTTGCTCGACAGGGTCCATTGCACCCCAGGGAGCCCCACGAGCCCGGCGACGTTGTGCGCCATCGCCGTCGGGTCCGACGCCCGCGCCGCGAAGGCGCCGCCGCGGCCCACCGCGACCACGCCCACCGCGCCGATCTCGATGCCTCCTGCCCGCGCGCCCGCCGCGTGCGCCACGAGGCCCCACGCGATCAGCGCAGCGGGTACGATCGGTGCATTCCTCCACGTCGGTCGGGCGGAGGCGGATGGTTGAGCGCGTGAGGGCATGAGCGAGCGGATCCAGGTTGGGCGTGTTCGAGACTCGGCGAGGTGTCTGCACGTGCAGTGCCGCGCCGTGCTCGCGATGCTCGCGGCGCTCGGGGGCGTCGGCTGCAGCTCGCCCACGGTGGGCGAGACCGGCCCGGCGGGGGGCGCGATCGACGCGATGGACGCGGGCGGCGCTGAGGGGAGCGGGCCCGCGTGCGTCGAGCGCCCGGGCCTCGACCCCGACCTCCTCCCGCGGTGCTGCACCCGCGGTCGGGCGCGGTGCCTGCCGGCGGCGCTGGTGCCGTCGACGAGCGCGGCGATGCTCTCCCCGTGCATCCGCGGCGGCCTCTGCGTGCCCGACCGCATCGTGCGCGGGGGCACGAGCTATGTCCCGCGGCGCTGCCGCTCCTTCGGCGGCACCGTGGGCGCGTGCGTGTCGCTCTGCGTGCCCATGGTCGCCGACCAGGCCGAGCTCCTGCCCCGCGACGTGTGCGAGTCTGACGAGCGCTGCGCGCCGTGCTTCGACCCGAGCAACAACAACGAGCCCACGGGCGCGTGCGAACCCGCGAGCCCCTGCGCCGACGCGGGGGTGATCCCGCGGCCTCCCCCGATCTCGTGCCCCTACACCGGCCCCGACCTCCTCGACCCGACCGCGCTCCCGGCCTGCGCCTGCGGGGGCACGCGCTGCATGCCGGCCTCTCGCGTCCCGGCCTCGCAGCGCGCGCGGCTGGCCTCGTGCCCTGGCGGCTTCTGCGTGCCCGAGCCGTACATTCGCGCGGCGAACAACTACGTGCCGAGGCGCTGCACCGCCTTCGGGGGGCTCGTCGGCGCGTGCGTCTCTCAGTGCGTGCCGATGGTGGCCGCGCAGGCCGGGATCCTCTCGCGCGACGTGTGCGCCGCCGACGAGCTCTGCGCGCCCTGCTACGACCCGCAAGACGGCAACCGGCCGACCGGCGCGTGCGAGGTGCCTCCGAACTGCGGCGACGGGGGCTTTCCGCCGCAGCCGCCGCCGTTGACGTGCCCGTACACGGGCCCCGCGGTGCTCGAGCCGGGGCGGCTCCCGCCGTGCCAGTGCGCGGGCACCCGGTGCATGCCGGCCGAGCGCGTGCCCGCGGCGCAGCGGGGGATGCTCGCGGTGTGCCCCGGCGGCTACTGCGTGCCGGATGATTTCATTCGCACGGCGAACAACCACCTCGCGCCGACGTGCCGTCCCTTCGCGGGGATGGGCGAGGGGAGATGCCTGTCGCGGTGCCTCCCGATGGTCGCGTCGCAGGCGTCGCAGCTCAGCCAGGCGACGTGCGCCGCGGGGCAGCTCTGCGTGCCGTGCTTCGACCCGCGCACGGGCGAAGACACCTCGGCGTGTCGGCAGACCTGCGACCCCGGTCCGCGTGAGCCGCCGTACCGATTTCCGTCGTGCTGCGGGGGGCGCGCGACCTGCGTGCCGTCGGCGGCGGTGCCCTCGGATCAGCGCGGGAGCCTCTCTGCGATGGGCTGCGCCGCGGGCTTTCTGTGCGCGCCCAACGAGAACCTCAACCCGAGCTACCGACCCATCCCGTGCCGGGCGATGCCGAACCCGCTGCCCATTCTCGGCCAGCTCCCGGCCTACGAGGGGTTCTGCGTGAGCACCTGCGTCGATCGGAGCTTCTTCGAGCGGCTGGGGACGGCGCAGGGGAGCTGCGCGACGGGGTTCTTCTGCGGGCCGTGCCGCTCGCCCTTCGGCGGGCGAACGGGGGTGCCGGGCTGTCCCTGACCGATCGGTCAGGGAGCGAGGCCGAGGACCTCGGCGGCCCAGGCGCGGCCGTAGACCCTGCGGGCGAAGGCGCGGAGGGGCTCGGCGTCGGGGCTCTCGCGCAGCGCGCGGTAGAGGTTGTCCTGCGTGGCCCAGCGGAACGACTCGACCACCGAGCCCTCGCGGTAGAGGGCCATGGCGCGCCGCGCGTTCCACGCGAGGAAGGCGCGGAACTGCGGGTTGTTCTGGAAGTACGTCGGGTCGAGGGCCTCGACCGCCGCGCCTACGGCGAGGGCGTAGGCGGTGAACTCGAGCGTACCCGCCACGGCGTCGCGCCAGCCGTAGCGCCACTGCCCCGCGCGGTGGAGGTTGAGCGCCACCTCGCTGCCGTTGGTGTAGGCCACCCACTCGTCCCAGAGGTACAGCGGCGTGTCGTCCCACGCGGTCTGGCCGGTGACGTAGGTGCTGTAGCGCGACGCGCGGAGGCTCGCGGGGATGTACGCCGCGACCTGTGACTTGCGGATCGCGGGCTCGACGACCACGGCCACCTGGTCGTTGAGGCAGTAGAACGCGTTGGCGCGTCGCCCTGTGCGGTTGAGGTTGTTGCGCGCGTGGCTGTTGATCCCGTGCGTGGTCTCGTGGCCGTAGGTCACCAGGTCGCTGTCGGCGTAGGTGTTCCCGTACGACAGCGGGAGGTGCTGGATGATGTCGGTGAGGGCCGTGCCCCAGGCGCCGTTGGTGCGCGTGTGCTGCGCGGTCCACGCCGTCCACGTCACGTCGCCCGAGGGCGTCGGGGTCATGGGCGGCGTCGGGGTCATGGGCATCGGCGTGGGCGTGGGCGTGGGCGTGGGCGTGGGCGTGGGCGTGGGCGTGGTACCCGCTTCACCGCCGATGCATACGTGGTCGTTGGGCACGGCGCGGGTCTCGCAGCCGCTGTTGCAGCTGCGGGCCCAGAGCTCGCCGTTGCGGCAGGTCACGAGCTCGTTGCCGCGGCAGAGCCAGTTCGACCAGTTCGCGGGAGAGCAGAGGCCGCCGGTGTTGCGCCCCATCGGCGTACCGCCGGGGCTCGCGCCGGGGCTCGGCGCGGCGCCGCAGACGTCGTCGACGCCGGGGGGGCGGCCCTGGCAGCCCGAGGCGCAGGTCTCGCGCTGGAGGGAGTTCGAAATGCAGCGGACCCGGGTCGAGGCGTCGATGCAGGTCCAGATGTTCCAGCCCTGGTAGCGGCCGCAGGGCTCGCCCGCGGGGGGCGCCGACGCGCAGACGTCGTCGACGCCCGAGGGGCGGCCCTCGCAGCCGTGGGCGCAGGACTCGCGCTCGAGGCGGTCGGAGATGCAGCGCACGCGGGTGCCGGCGTCGATGCAGGTCCAGACGTTCCACCCCGCGTAGAGGCCGCAGGGGGAGGGCGTCGGCGTGGGGGGCGTCGGCGTCGGGGGCGTCGGGGTCGGGGGCGTCGGCGTGGGGGGCGTCGGGGTCGGGGGCGGCGCGCCCTCGCCCGCGTTGCGCGCGGGCGGCGAGCCCCAGGCCGCGATCTGCTGCACGATGCGCGAGTGGTTGACCGGGATGTCGCCGAAGATGTCCCGCCCCGTGGAGTCGAGGACGTACGCGCTGTTCACCCGCGTGACGGCGCCCTCGCGGTCCCAGAACACGGGCCCGCCCGAGTCGCCGGGGCAGAGGCGCGAGCTCGACTGGCCCTGCGCGAAGACGAACTTCCGCTTCTGCCCGCTGCCGTTGGACGTGTTGCGCCGCGTGCAGCCGAAGCCGAAGAGGGTGATGGGCTCGCCGTTCGCCGGGTGCCTCGCGGCGATGCCCGCGGGCGTCGCGACGCTGGCGGGCACGGCCTCGGAGAGGTGCAGCACCGCCACGTCGCCGTCGGAGTGCATCCCGAACGAGCGGTACATGTCGATGTTGTACCGGAGCTGGGGTGACGAGGCCGACGCCTGGAGGATGAAGCGCCCGTAGTTCCCCGGCCGGCTGACCGTTCGGTAATCGACGCAGTGCGCGGCGGTGACCGCCACCGTGGGGGTGATCAGCGTGGCGGTGCACATGCCGCCGCCGATGAAGATCGTGCCGACCTCGGGGCGCTCCCAGGTGATGGTGCCGTCGACGACGGAGTCGGCGGTCTCGAACCCGGGCTCGTCGAGGCTCCCCGGCGCGCAGCCGCTCAGCGCGAGGGCGCCGAGTGAGAGTAGGACCTTGGGACGCAGGATGTTTCGCACGGCTTCATCTCTCCGGTGGGTCAGTGCTTGGGTCAGGGCTCCGAGAGGATCGTGTCGACCACGGAGCGGATGCGTGAGGACCTCGGCGCGGCCTCGGCCATGCGCAGCCGCCCGCGCCGGTCGACGACGACCACGAAGGGGTAGGCGTTGAGCCGCACGCGGCGGGTGATCGAGCGCGAGGGGTCGACCACCATCCGGCTGGTCAGCCCGAAGCGGGACTGCCATCGCAGGGCGAAGTCGACGGTCGCGGGGCTGCGGTCGGAGTTCTCGGTCAGCAGGGTGACCACGCGCAGGCCGCGGGCGCGGTACGGGCGCGTGATCTCGGCCTCGAGCTGCGGCGCCTCTTGCTGGCACGCGCCGCACCACCCCGCGCCCACGACGACCACGGTCGCCCGCGCGTTGCAGTACTCCGAGCCGTAGAAGTCGTAGGCCGCGCGGCTCTCGCAGGAGGTGGTGTCGGGCGCCTGGAACGAGCACGAGCCGGGGCTGGTGCAGAAGCCCCCGGTGGGGGGAGCGCTCACGCAGCTGCCCGACGGCGGCGGCGCGGGCGGACCGGCGTCGACCACCGGCGGGGGCGCGGGGGATCCGGCGTCGTAGACCGGCGCGGGCCCGCTGCACTCGGAGGTCTGCCAGCGCCACTGACCGCTCGGACAGTCGCCGGTGGTCGCCCCCGCGGAGTTCCCGCTCTGGCAGCGGCGGGTCGAGGCGCAGAAGCCGCAGCCGGAGCGGGGCGTGCACGTCTCGCACGAGGTGCTGGTCGCGCAGGCGTCGCTCGGGCTGGGCGTGGGCGTGGGCGTGGGCGTGGGCGTGGGGGCGGCGCCGCCGCAGGTGTTCGGGTCCCAGACCCAGTCGCTCGCGGCGCAGGCGCGGTTGATCGGGCCGAAGCCGGTGCCGAGGAAGCATCGGCCCAGGGACCGGCAGAACCCGCAGCTCCACTGCCGCGCGCAGTCACCGCAGGTGTTGGCCCAGGAGCACGCGTCGTCCGGGATGCTCGAGGCCGAGGCGCAGTAGTCGTCTGACCCCACGGGCTGCACGACGCAGCGGTTCGCGCAGGTGTCGCGCTCGAGGGCGTTGTTGATGCAGCGCACGCGGGTGCGACCGTCGATGCAGCTCCACACCGTCCAGCCCTGGTAGCGGCCGCAGGGCTCGGCGGAGGGGGGCGTGCTGGGGGTCGGCGGGGTCGCGGGCGCGGTCGGACCGGCGTCCGCCACGCCGGCGTCCCACACGACCACGTCGCGGGGCGCCGCGGCGACGTCGCGCGGCGCCGGCCCCGCGTCGCGCAGGGGGATCGGGCCCGCGTCGTCGTAGAAGGTCTGCCACCGCGGCGGGAGCTCGCGGCCTGGGGTCGCCGAGGCGTCGCCGTCGAGCTCGACCTCCTCCATGGTCATCGGGCTCGCGAGGCAGCCCGCGACGAGCAGCGAGAGCAGCGCCAGGCCCCTCATCGCGCCACCGCCCGGTAGCCGACGGTGCCGAAGAAGCGAAGCCCGTTGGCGGCGATGATGCGCCGTCCGTCGTCGGAGACGTACCCCACGTCGACGCGCTCGAGCACCCCCACCGGCGGGCGGCCGTAGCTCGAGTGATTGCCCACGGCGACGATGTCGACCGTGGAGCGCGGGCGGAGGTTCGTGACGTTGGGGAACTCGACGCGCGCGGGCGCCGAGAGCTCCGCCCCCGCGGGCGAGATCGCGTAGGCCACCAGCGGCGCGGCGCCCTCGTAGGGGGGCAGCTGGTTCACCGGCAGGCGGATCGCGCGCACCACCCCCTCCTCGGCGTTGAGCGGGTAGCTGACCGTCGAGGGGACGTAGCGCAGCGCGAAGCCGAGCCCGTCGACCATGGTGACCGCGGCGTCGGGGTTGGCGCTCGGCAGGGCCACGCCGCCGCGCCGGAGGTGGATCGCGTAGAGCGGGCGGGTGAAGCGCACCGTGCCCATCACCGAGAGGTCCTGCGGGTTGAAGTCGACGAAGAGGTCCTGGCGCTCGCCGAGGCCCTCGTACGCGAAGGCCGCGCCGTGGGCGTACTCCGAGCTCGCGCCGAAGCAGCCGTTCACCGCCACGTCGAAGCGGCCGTCGGCGCCGGTCTCCCCCGCGACGCAGGTGGTGCCGCACACCGTGACCCAGGCCCCGGCGAGCGGGCGGTCGAGCTCGTCCCGCATCGCGCCGGTCACGTTGCCCAGGTAGTACTCGCCCACGGCGCAGCGGGGCGCGCGGGCGGGGGCCTCGATCACCAGCCCCCCCGAGGCCTCGACCGGCCGGGGCGCCGACGGCTGGCTGGGGTCGTCTTGGATGTCGCCAGGCGCGCAGCCGACCAGGGCCGCCGCGATCAGGAGCCTTCGATGTCGTCGCGGGCGCACGCCGCCACCGTGACGCACGGGGCGTGCCGACGAGGGAGCACCCGACCGATCGGTAAGACCAGGGAGATCACGCGCGGGGGGTGGTCAGGGCGCTGTCCATCGGTGGTCACAGTGTTCATCGCGAGGGCGTCCCCTCGGGGGTACCGTCTGGTAGGCGGTGGAGGGGTGCGAGGGAGAAGGCGCTTCGAGGGGAGGCGCAGGGGTGCTAAGGTCGACGGCTACGATGGCGACCAACGCACGGGCGGGCGAGCGTGATGTTCGACGGGAGGTGCTCGAGGTCGCGACGCGGCTGATGGCGGCGCGGGGCTTCGACGGCACGTCGCTGCAAGACATCGCCGACGAGGTCGGCGTCTCGAAGCCCGCGGTGCTGCACCACTACCCGTCCAAGGAGCACATCCACCAGGCGGTGATGCAGGCCATCTTGAACCACTGGCGCGACACCCTCCCGCGGGTGATGCTCGCGGCGACGACGGGGGAAGACCGCTTCGACGCGATCTACCGCGAGCTCCAGCGCTTCTTTCGCGAGAACCCCGACCGCGCGCGGCTGCTGGTGCGCCAGGGCCTCGACCGCCCTGAGGTGCTCCGCGAGATGCTCAAGACCACGGTGCGCCCGTGGCTCTCGGCCATCGCGGGGTACATCCGCATGGGCGACTCGACGGGGCGGCAGCCGTCGGACCTCGACGCCGAGGCCTACGCGATCCTGGCGCTGCAGCTGGTGATCTTCTCCAGCGCGATGGGCGACACGGTGAGCGTCGCCATCGACGACTCCGACGAGGCGCGCGCGCGGTACTACCGAGAGGTGGTTCGCATCGCGCGCTCGAGCCTGTTCGTCGACGCGCGCTCCCCCGAGGCGAGGCCCGCCCGGGGGGAGTGACCGATCGGTCAGGGCGCGCAGTCGTCGTCGACGCCCGGGGGGCGCCCGACGCACCCGCCGGCGCAGCGCTGGCGCTCGAGGCGACCCGCCATGCAGCGGTCGCGGCTCTGGCGGTCGGGGGTGCAGGTCCAGATCGCGGAGTTGCGCGACGACGACTCGCTGCAGTTCGCCGGGCCGTCGGAGAAGATCAGGTGCGCGACGCTCGACGTGCTCTCCTGCCCCGCCCGGTCGACCGCCCGCACGGCGAAGAGCCGGTCGCCGGTGCCGACGTTGAGGGTCCAGCGGTAGGTGCTCCCGTCGACGGTGCAGTAGTAGCTCCCGTCGCGGCCTGGGCAGGCGAAGCGCATGTCGTTGTAGGACCACCGGAGCTCGGCGGCGCTCACGGCCTGACCCGAGCTGCCGGGGGCGATGGTGGCCTCGATCTGGGTCCAGCGGTTGCCCGTCAGCGTGGTGCCGTGGGCGGGGGTGACGCCGGTGATCGAGGGGCCCGCGCCGGGGGCGCCGGGGGGCGGGGCGGGGGGCGTGGGCGTCGGCGGCGAGGGCGTCGAGGCGCCCGCGCCGAGGTTCAGCGTGCGCCAGTCGCCCTGGGCGACGCGTCCTGACCGATCGGTCACGCTCGCGCGGTAGCGCCTCGCGCCGGTGCTCACGAGGATGTTGTAGGTCGCGGTGTCGCCGGAGATCGCGCAGCTGTACGACTCGCTGGAGCCGGGGCAGTCGAAGGTCCACGAGCGGGTGTCGAAGAGCCACTCGATGCGGCTGCTCGCGAGGCCGGTGCTGGTGCGCGCGCGCACCGTGACCTCGATGCGGCGGTCCCCCGCGATGGCCTCGCCGTCGCCGGGAGAGATCGCCGCGATGGCGGGCGGGTCGCCGGTGGGCGGCGTCGGGGTCGCCCCCGACGGCGGCGCGCCCGACCACCGCGTGACCGTGTCGGTGAACCACTGCGCGTGGGCGCCGACGATGCCGTACATGCTCGCGCGGGACGAGCCGCCCGAGACCACGCCGATCACCTCGTCGGTGTCGGCGTCGAAGGTGGCGCCGCCCGAGTCGCCGGGCTGCGTCAGGCCGGTGTTCGCGCCGAGGGCGTAGGGGGGATTGCCCGGCCCATACCGCCAGATGAGGTTGATCACCGGCGAGACCCAGAGGCGGTTGGTGAAGCTCCCGTTGTTGATCCGGCCGATGACGTAGGCGCGGGTGCCGGTGCCGACGCCGGTCAGCCGCACCCGCGCGTAGCGCGTCGCGCGGATGTCGCGGTCGAGGCGGATGAGCGCGACGTCGCTCCCCGACTCGGGGCGGATGTATCCCCCTGAGAACGACAGGCGGCCCGTGGGAGACATCATCGACTCGCGGCCGGTCGCGGCGGCGGCGTCGCCCGAGTACGGGCACGAGACCGTGAACGTCGACGCGCCCGAGACGCAGTGCGACGCCGTGAGCACGACGTTGCGCGCGACCAGGGAGCCCGAGCAGGCGCCGCCCGAGCCCATGCGGATGGTGCAGACGTAGGGGTGCGTCGTCGCCTCGCCCGAGGGGCGAACGATCTCGTCGGCGGCGGTGTCGACGCCGATGAGCAGCTCGTCGTCGGCGGCGGCGCCGCAGCCCGCCGCGGCGACGGCGAGGACCAGGAGGGAGCGCGGAGTGACCATGCCCGAGCGCGTTGCACCGAACGGGCCAGCGCGGCGGCTGACCGATCGGTAGGCGAATCCCCTGGCGGCGTCGAGGCGGGGCCACGCGTCGGCGCGTCGGCGGAGGTGGACACCGTTGGGACCACGGTGGTCACGGCCTTGATCGGAGGACCTCCGGCGGTCTCGAGGCGGGGGCGCGCCCGGCGGCTGGAGTTCGCGACGAATCGCGCGCGGCACGGAATGTGGTTTAGAGTGGGCGTGGTCGCGCGTCGCAACGATGTGAGGAGATCCCGATGACAGCTCGGCGTGGACGGTCGTTCGGAGTGTTGGCGTTGCTCATGGGCTGCGCCGCCGAGGATCCCACGCTGATCGAGGGCGAGGCCTGGGACGGCGGTCTGGTCTACGGCAGCGTCGACGTTCCACCGGTGTCGATCGACCGACCGACGGCGGTGGGCCCTGGGGTCGACGCGACGAGCGGGGGCGCGGACGGCGGCTCGGGAGGCGGCTCTGCCGACGCTGCGGGCGGCGCCGTCTCGGCGTCTCGGGAGCTGTGCGACGACGGCCTCGACAACGACCTCGACGGCCAGGTCGACGAGGACTGCGCGTGCCTCCCTGGCGCGACGCAGCCCTGCTTCGAGGGGAACCCTGGCTTCGCGGGTCGCGGCCCGTGCAGCCGCGGGATGCAGACCTGCGAGGGCACGGGTGAGTTCGGGAGCTGGGGCGCGTGCGTCGGCAGCGGCGCTCCGGTGCTCGAGGCCTGCGACGGCGCCGACAACGACTGCGACGGCGAGATCGACGAGGGCTGCATCTGCCAGCAGGGCGAGACGCGGCCCTGCTACGGGGGCCCGCCGGCCACGCGGGGCGTGGGGCTCTGCCGCGACGGCGTGCAGACGTGCATCCCCGGCGTGCAGGGGCAGGCGCGCTGGGGGGCGTGCACCGGCGAGGTGCTCCCGGCGCCGGACCGCTGCGACGGCTTCGACAACGACTGCGACGGGCGCGGCGACGAGGAGTGTCAGTGCCGCGACGGGCAGAGCCGCCCCTGCTACGAGGGCCCGGCGAACACCGCGAACGTGGGCGCGTGCTCCGTCGGCGTGCAGCGCTGCGTGCAGGGGCTCACGCAGGGGTCGGCCTGGGGCAGCTGCGAGATGCAGCGGCTGCCGTCGAGCGAGAGCTGCACCGACCGCGTCGACAACGACTGCAACGGCCGCTCTGACTGCGCCGACCCGGCGTGCGCCGGCACCCTGGAGTGTCGGCCGTGCACCGCCGGCGGTCAGCGCTTCACGCTCACGACGACGCCCGCCGACGTGCTCTTCGTGGTCGACCGCTCGGGCTCGATGAACCAGCTCACCCCCGACCGCGCGACGCGTTGGAACGCCCTGGTCTCGGCCGTGCGGGCGGTGCTGCCCTCCCTCGACACGTCGCTCTACATGGGGCTCGTGATCTTTCCCGACCCTGACGCGTGCTCGGCGCCGTCGCGGCCGCAGGTGCCCATCGTGCAGCCCGCCGCCTCGGTGATCGCGTCGTACCTCGCGGTGCGCACGCCCCCCACCACGGCGCTCACGCCCACGCTCCAGGCGCTGCAGACCGCGGAGTATTACCTCCGGTCGACCGCGTCGCCGCGGAGGCGCTTCGTGGTCCTGGCGACCGACGGCGCGCCCAACTGCGGCGGCAGCGTCTCGGCGGTGGTGGCGCAGATCGCGCGCATCCGCTCGGTGTACAACGTCGACACCTTCGTGCTCGGGATCCCCGGCGGCGACCTCACCCTCTACCCCTCGCTCAACGCGATGGCGCAGGCGGGGGGGCGGGCGCGCTCGGGGCTGGCGCAGTTCTACGAGGCGGGGTCCACCGCGCAGCTCGAGTCGGCGCTCCGCGCGATCACCGCGGCGACGGCGAATTGCACGTACATCCTCTCGAGCGCGCCCGCGCGTCCGACGTTCACGGTGGTGCAGTTCGACGGTCGCGCGGTCCCGATGAACGCCACCGACGGCTGGAGCTTCACCGACACGACGTACCGGGTGATCCGGTTCAACGGCAGCGCGTGTCGGCAGCTGAACGAGGGCGCTGTCCGTTCGGTCAGCGCGAGCTTCAACTGCTCCTGAGCGCGTCCTCGCGTTGAACCCGGTGAAGACCTCCACGGCGCTTGATGATCGCCCGACGAACGTGGTCCCATCGAGGGTTGTGTTGAGGCTCCTCGTCGTCGTCGCCGCGATGATCGCGCTGGGCTGCTCGGGCGACGGCCTGGTGCTCGCGGGCGGCGCCGACGACGACTCGGGGCTCGGGCGCCCGACGACGGACCTCGGGGCGGGGTCGATCGACGCGCTCCTTGACCTCGACGCCGCGCGGGTCGAGGTCGTGAGCCCGCCGGGTGAAGACGCCGCGGCGCCCGACCTCCCGGCCTTCGACGGCGGCCCTCCCGAGGACCTCGGAGGCGAGGGCTGCGGCGGCACCGGACAGACCTGCTGCGGGTTTCGCTGCGAGGGGCTCAACCGCTGCGTGGTGGGCACGTGCCGGGCCTGCGGCGCGTCGTCGGGCGACGACTGCTGCCCGGGCGACCGCTGCGGCGCAGGGCTCCGCTGCGAGGCGTCTCGCTGCGTTCCGGGCGCGTCGAGCTGCGGGAGCGTGGGCGCCGAGTGTTGCGCGGGAGACGTGTGTGACGACCGCTCGGCCTGCGTCGCCGGGCGGTGCGCGCCGTGCGGCGAGGCGGGGCAGCGGTGCTGCGCCGGGAGCGTCTGTCGCGCGGGCAACTCCTGCCGAGGAGACGGATGCTTCCCCGGCGCGGGCGACGCGTCGGTGTCGGTCGATTCGGGCACGGCCTCGTGCAGCGCGGCCGGTCAGCCCTGCTGCCCAGGAGAGCTGTGCGGCGGAGGGCTCACCTGCGTGTCGGGCTCCTGCGAGGCGTCTCCGTGCGGCGGGTCGGGTCAGTCCTGCTGCCCTGGAGACCTCTGCTTTCCGGGGCTGAACTGCTCGCTGGGCCGCTGCGGCACCACCCCCGCCTGCGGACGCGCGGGGCAGCCCTGCTGCGCGGGGAGCGCGTGCGAGTCGGCCTTGACCTGCTCCGCGGGGTCGTGCGTCGCCGCGGGGTCGTGCGGCGGGATGTCTGAGCCGTGCTGCGGCGGCTCGGCGTGCAACTCCGGCCTCACCTGCACCGCCGGCGTCTGCGGCCCGACCCCGACCTGCGGCGTGCTCTCTGGCCCGTGCTGTCCTGGATCCCTCTGCGGCGCAGGGCTCCAGTGTGCGTCAGGGACCTGCGAGATGGCGCCCTGCGGCGCGGTCGACCAGACCTGCTGCTCGGGCAGCGCGTGCAACGCGGGCCTCGCGTGCTCGGCGAACGTGTGCCGTCCCTGCGGCGCCGAGGCGCAGGTGTGCTGCGGCGGCTCCGCCTGCAACGCCGGCCTGACCTGCACCTCGGGGACCTGCGCCATGACCGTGCAGTGCGGCTCCGCGGGCTCCCCGTGCTGCGGCGGCGTCGCCTGCTCCGCCGGGCTCACGTGCACGGGCGGGGTCTGCGCGAGCGCGCCGAGCTGCGGCTCCCTCGGCGCGGCGTGCTGCGCCGGCTCGCTGTGCGCGGCGGGCCTGACGTGCACGGGCGGGGTCTGCGCGAGCGCGCCCGCCTGCGGCGCCTTGAACGCGCCGTGCTGCTCGGGCTCGCTCTGCGGCTCGGGGATGCGCTGCACCTCAGGCTTCTGCCGGGCGTCGACCTGCGGAAATCTCAACCAGACCTGCTGTGGGGGATCGGCCTGCAACGCGCCGTACGGATGCGTCTCGGGCTACTGCCGCGTGTGCGGGGCCAACGGGCAGGCGTGCTGCAACGGCACCACCTGCAACACGGGCTACGGCTGTCAGTCGGGCTACTGCCGGGTGTGCGGGGCCAACGGGCAGGCGTGCTGCAACGGCACCACCTGCAACACGGGCTACGGCTGCCAGTCGGGCTATTGCCGGGTCTGCGGGGCCAACGGCCAAGCCTGCTGCAACGGCTCGACCTGCAACACGGGCTACGGCTGTCAATCGGGCTACTGCCGGGTGTGCGGGGCCAACGGCCAGGCCTGCTGCAACGGGGTGACCTGCAACACGGGCTACGGCTGCCAGTCGGGCTACTGCCGCGTGTGCGGGGCCAACGGCCAGGCCTGCTGCAACGGGGTGACCTGCAACACGGGCTACGGCTGCCAGTCGGGCTACTGCCGCGTGTGCGGGGCCAACGGGCAGGCGTGTTGCAACGGAGTGACCTGCAACGCCGGCTACGGCTGTCAGTCGGGCTATTGCCGGGTGTGCGGGGCCAACGGGCAGGCGTGCTGCAACGGCTCGACGTGCAACGCGGGCTACGGCTGCCAGTCGGGCTACTGCCGCGTGTGCGGGGCCAACGGGCAGGCTTGCTGCAACGGCTCGACGTGCAACTCGGGGTACGGGTGCTTCTCGGGGTACTGCGCGCCCTGTGGCTCGCGAGGCAGCCGGTGCTGCGGCGGCGTGCTCTGCAACTCGGGGCTCACCTGCCGCTCGGGTTACTGCGGCTGAGCCCGCGCGGCGGGCGCCTCACTTCGCGTCTTCGCCGCGCAGGATCGCGTCGAGCTCGAAGACGATCTCCTGCACGCCCTCGCCGCTGACCGCGGAGACCTTGCGAAGCTCGATGCCGCGCTCCGCGAACTGCGGGACGGCGAGCTCCCACGCCGCGCGGGCGTCGGGGAGGTCGACCTGCGAGACCGCCACGACCTGCGGGCGGTCGGCGAGCTCTTCGTGAAAGGTCCGCACTTCATGCATGAGGGTGTCGTACCGGCGGAGCAGGTCGAAGTCTTCGCCGTCGACCGTCAGCAGGTGGAGCAGCACGCGGGTGCGGTCGACGTGCTTGAGGAAGCGAATGCCGAGCCCCGCGCCCTGGGCCGCGCCGGGGATCAGCCCCGGGATGTCGGCCATCACGAAGCTGCGGTCGACGTCGACGCGCACCAGTCCCAGGTTGGGGACCAGCGTGGTGAAGGGGTAGTCGGCCACCTTCGGGCGCGCGCGAGAGACCGTCGAGATGAAGGTGCTCTTGCCCGCGTTCGGAAACCCCAGGATGCCCACGTCGGCGAGGAGGCGAAGCTCCATGCGGAGGTCGCGGCGCTCGCCGGCTTCGCCGGGCTGGGCGTGCCGGGGAGCCTGGTCCCAGGGCGTGGCGAAGTTCATGTTGCCGAGGCCCCCGCGGCCGCCCTTGGCGACGACCACGCGCTGCCCAGGGGCGGTGAGGTCGGCGAGCTCGTCTCCCGTCTCGCGATCGAGGACCACCGTGCCCACCGGGACCCGAATCACCAGGTCTTCACCCCCGCGACCGTTGCAGTCCCGCTTCGCGCCCGCCGCGCCGTGGGGAGCCTGCCACCGCGGTCGGTGCCGGAATTCCAGCAGCGTTCCGAGCTGCGCGTCGGCCTCCACCACCACGTCGCCGCCGCGGCCCCCGTCGCCTCCGTCGGGTCCCCCGAAGGGCACGTGAGACTCCCGGCGAAAGGACACGGCGCCCGCGCCGCCGTCTCCGGCCGCGACCTGGATCTCAACCTCGTCGATGAATTTCACAGCGGCGCCCTAGTAGCACGCTCCGGCGCCCGCGATCACGGCAGCGTACTGGCGTCCGGTCACAGACTCCCGGTACTGTGCCGCGGCGGGGTGCGACGCGGTTCGCACGCCGTGCGAGAGAGCGCGTGACCGAGCATCAGAGCGATCACCCCAGCGAGGATCAGGACGCGTTCCTCAAGAGCGCTCCCCGTCGCGTCATCGAGATCAAGGCCGCCCTCGGGGCGCTCATCGCAGACCCCGACTCGCAGCGCATGCGCGACGAATTCGGACGTCGCGTCGCGGCGTTTCTCGCTGGCGCCCAGCTGCACGAGCGCGGCTCCCTCGCCGACGGGCTCCTGCTCCTCCGAGACCAGCTCGACGCGATTCGCGCGCTGTCGACGGTCAGCAAGCCGCACCTCGACCGCTTCGCGGGCCTCGTCGCGTCGCTCAACGGGCGCCTGGAGCTCGACGCGCGGGCCTCGCACGAGCCGCCCGTCGAGGCCTCAGGGGCCGCCAGCCTCCTCCCCGGCGCCGAGGCGCACTTCCCCGGCATCGAGAGCCTCACGCGCCGCGCCGCGTCGCAGGCCTCGCCGCTGGCGATGGGGCCCGCGATCGGCACCGCGCCCCTCCCGGGCGCCGCCCCGCAGCTCGTGCTCGGCGTCGCGCCCTCGCGGGTGCACGCGCTCCTCGAGACCCTCCCGGGCGACATCGAGGTCCACGTCGTGGTCGACCGCGAGGAGGCCGTCGAGCGCGCGCGCGCCACCTCGGCGGAGCTGGTGATCGTCGAGTCGGGCGCGCCCTTCGACGGCCTCGGTGTCGTCGCGTCGCTGGGCGCCTCGCGGACCACCGATTTCATCCCGGTCGCCCTCCTCGCCGCGCCCGAGGAGCCCGTCGCGGAGCTTCGAGCGCGCTGCCCCTCGGCGGTCGAGGTGCTCCCCGACGACTGCGAGGCCGACGCGATTCAGGCGCTCATCGTCCGGGTGCTCCGAGGCGGAAATTCCATCGCCCCGGCGCCGCTCTCAGACCTGCGCGACGCGACCGTCGGCGAGCTCGCGCAGGCGCTGCAAGACGAAATACGACGCGGCCTGGTCGACGCCCTCGACCCGTCTGGGCGAGACGCGCGGGTCTCGCTGGGGGAGGGGAGTGAGGTGCTGGCCGCGGCCTGGAGGGCCATCTCCAGCATCCGAGACCTCGTCGAGCATCGGTCGAACGGCGCGATTCGCTTCGAGGTTCCGGTCTCGCCGCGAGGGCTCTCGGGGGCCGAGGTGCTCTCGGTCGGCGTCGACGCCACCGACGAGGCGGCCTGGACCCAGCCCGGCGAAGACCCCCTGCCCGGTCGGCGCGCCCTCGTGGTCGACGACGACCCGAAGGTCACCGCGCAGTTCGCGCAGACCCTCCGCGCCGTCGGAATGACCGTGTTCACCCGCCCCGATGGGAGGTCCGCCCTGGAGGCCGCGAGGGCGCTCTCGCCCGACGTGATCCTCACCGACATCCTCATGCCGGGGATGGACGGGTTCTCGCTGTGCAGGGCCGTGCGGCGCGACGTGCTCCTGCGGCACACGCCGGTGATCCTGCTGTCGTGGCGCGAGGACCTCCTCGTGCGTATGCGGGAGCTCGGCGCGCAGGCGCAGGGGTACCTTCGCAAGGAGGCGCGCCTCGAGGCCGTCATCGCGCGCGTGAGGGCGACGCTGCGGCTCCGCGCGCGCACCCAGCGACGCATCGCGGAGCTCCCCTGGGGCGCGCAGGTGCGGGGGCGGGTCGAGCGCGTGGGGCTGCCCACGATCCTCGAGGCCGCCGCGGGGCTGGGCGACGCCGCGGTGACGGTGGCCGACTCGGTGAGCGTCACCGAGGTCGAGCTGCGAGGCGGACGCTTCGTCTCCGCGGCGCGCACGCAGCAGGACGGCGCGATGGTGCGGGGTGAAGAGGCCCTCGCGAGGGCCGTTGCGGCGCCCGCGGCGCGCTTTGGCGTGCGTCGCTCCTCGGCGGCGGTGCGGGCCAACCTGGACGGCGGCGTCTCGGAGCTCCTGCGCGCCACCGCGCGTCGCGTCGCCGCGCTCGAGGACGCGGTGAGCGGCGCGGGCCTGCTGCAGGTGCATCGCGTGCGCTTCGACGCCGACGTGGCGGAGGGGTACGCGCGTGCGTTGCCGCTCGCGATGCGCTCGCTGGTCACGCGCCTGCTGGCGGGCGACTCTCCGCGCGACCTCGTGCTCCGAGACGGCGTCTCGCCGGCCGAGCTGGAGCCGCTGCTCGTCGAGCTCGCGCGCCGCGGCGCCGTGCGCGAGGTGCGTGACCGCGACGGCTGCGACCTCGCGGCGCTTCGGCTGTCGGTGCCCGAGAGCGTCGCGCCGCCGCCGGACGAGGAGGCCGTGGGCGTTCTTTCGCCGGGAGCGCCCGCCGCGGGCCCCGCGGCGACCGACTCGACCGACGACGACCTGGAGCTGAGTCTGGGACAGAGCCTCGCCGACGCGGTGTTTCGCCAGCTCACGCAGGCCGTGAGCGCGAGGGAGGTCGCCTCGTCGCCGCCGCCTCCGTCGCCGTCCCCGCTGCGCGCGTCGACGCCCTCCTTCGGCACCCCCGAGGGCTTCGTCAGCCGGGACCAGAGCCGCATCGAGCCGATGCAGATCCTCCCGCTCGCGGCGAAGCTCTTTGACAGCGCCCCGCCCCCTCCGGCCGAGCAGGACGAGGTGGCGGAGCGGGAATTCGATCCGATCCTCGCGTCGGTGCGGCCGCCCCCGAAGGCGCCCGACACCACGCCGATTCGAGCCGATCTGTCGCTCGCGGAGCTGCTCGAGCCCGAGGATCCCGCGGTGCCTCCACCACCGAAGTCGCCGATCCCCCGGTCGCCGCGCAAGGGAGACGGGGACTCTGCCCGCGCCCAGGGTCTTTCCGAGACCGCCGAGAGCGAGGCGCCCGAGCCCGAGGTGACCGAGCCCAAGGCGCCCGAGCCCGAGGTGACCGAGCCCAAGGCGCCCGAGCCCAAGGCGCCCGAGCCCGAGGCGACCGAGCCCGAGGCGCCCGAGCCCGAGGCGACCGAGCCCGAGGCGCCCGAGCCCTCGAAGGCGGCGATCGTCTCCCAGCCTCCTTCGTCGCACGCGCACTACGCTCGCCCGCTGCAGGCGCCCCCTGACGACGCGGACGGTGAGCCTGACGTGGGGCGCTCGCTGCGGCTCCTCGCGCTCGTCGTCGTGGCCGCGGTCGTGAGCTACCTCGCGGTGCGGGTCTTCTTCGTGCGACGGGGGGATGTCTCGCTCGAGGCGCCGACCTCGGTTCCGGTCTCGGAGCTCCCCGGCGTGCAGGTCGATGCGGGCGAACCGGCGCGTCTCGACGACGCGGGCGCCGGGTACGTCGAGCCCGCGCCGTTTCTCGACGGCGGCGCGCTCGCGGAGGGGATGGGGCTTCTGGTGGTCCCGCGGCCTCGGGCGGGATCGCCGCGGGTCGACATCGTGGTCGAGTCGGTGGGGCGATTCACCGCGCCGGCGTCTATTCCCCTGAGCGAGGGCGTGTACCGCGTTCGCTTCGAGACTGGTCGCATTCGGAGCACGCAGTTCGTCACCGCGCGTCGGGGCTGGGCGCAGGTGCGCCAGCCGCCCTCGGAGCAGTAGACGCTCCGCGCGCGGGGAGCTCGCGGTGCAGTGTGATAGAGACGCGGGGTGCCTCGCCGCCTCGTCCTCCGCGCGGTCCTCGGATGCGCGCTGCTCTCGTGCAGAAGCTCGCGTCGACCCGAGCAGCAGGCCGCGCCGGCTGCTCCTGAGGTCGCCGAACGCGCGAGGGTGCGCGAGCGCGAGGCGACCCTCGACCTGACCGAGAGCTTTCGCAGCGGGATGATCGACACGGGCGGTCCCGTGGTCGACCTGGGGGAGCCGCAATCGATCCCGTCGGTTCGCGCGAGCGCGCCCATCCCGAGCGAGACCGTGAACGGCTCGTCGTGGGCGAGGGTCGGCGCGAGGCTGCGACTCCGCGTCGTGCTCGACCCCACGCGGGGCCCCGAGGAGCCTCCGTCGCAGCCGCCCAACGCCGTGCGGATTCGGATCCGCCACGCGACGAGCCGGCAGCTCGCGGTCATCGTCGACGGGCTGCTCGTGCGCGCGGCGCTGCTCCCTCAAGGCGGCGAGGCCCACGTGCTGTCGCTCGCGGTGCCCCCCGACCGCTTTCGTCGCTCGGTGGCCGAGGTCGAGCTGCGCTTCAGCGCGTCGAGGGCGGTGCTCCAATCAGGCGCGCCCGTCGCGTCGATCGACTGGGTCCACTTCGCGCGCGACGAGGCCCTGCCCGCGCGGTGCGCGGACCTGGTCAACGACGTCGCGGTGGAGCGCGCGCCGCGCAGGGCGCTGACCTTCTACGCGCCCACCGCCCTCTCGACGACGGTGAGTGGTGCCCGAGCGCGCGGTGTGGAGGCTCGCGCTCGCCGCCGAGGCGCCGCACGGCAGCGCGAGGGCGCCGCGCCCCGTGGTCGCCAGAATCCGCGTGGAGTCCGACGGGGTCGCGCCCGTCGACCGCTCGGTGACGGTGCGACCCAACGCGCCCTGGCAGTCGCTCGAGCTCGATCTGTCGCAGTTCGCCGGTCGCGCCTCGCGGCTCGAGCTCCGTGCCTCGCGCCCCGAGGGGATGGACCCCGAGGAGCCGCACGACGTTCGACTGGCCGTCGCGTCGCCGCGGCTGGAGCGCACCGCGCCGCTCCGACCCGCGGCGGCTCCGCGGGTGCGGCACGTGGTGATGGTCGTGCTGCGGGGCGCGCGCATCGACAGGTTTCTGCCCACGATCTCGCCGCGGTTCACCGGCGGCCTGGCGATGATGGCGCGGGAGGGCGTGGTGGCCGAGGCGATCGCCGGGAGCTTCAACGCCTGGGCCGCGACGCAGACCGCGACGACGGGTCTCAGCGCCGATCGGCACGGCGTTCGGGAGCACACCGACCTGCTCAGCGAGGAGGCGCCCACGCCCGCGACGGTCTTCGCCGAGCACGGCATCGCCTCGGTGGCCTACTCCGATGACGCCGTGTGGATCGGGAGCGGAGCGGACCGCGGGTACAACCGCCGAGAGGGCTGCCCCGAGGCGCAGCCGCTCTGCCGCGTGGCGCCGATGTTTCAGGCCGTCGCAGACAGCATGACCCCGCGGCGCGGTCCGAGCTTCACGCTGGTGGTGACGCGCGCGGGCACGATCCCCCTCGATCCGCCCAACGACCTGGTGCTGGCGTTGGACCCGGTGCCGTACGAGGGCACGCTCACGCCCGCGCAGACCGGGGTGCTCGCGGCGCGCACGAGGTACGGGGAGCTCCGCCTCGACGCGCGCGACCGCGCGCGCCTCGACCTGCTCTACGACGCCGCGCTGCTCCAGGTCGATCGCGGCCTCGGCGTGGTGATCGAGCGGCTGCAGAACCTGCGCCTCGACGACTCGACGCTGCTGCTCGTGGTGGGCGACCGGGGCACCGCGCTCGCGGCGGGGCGTCACCTGGGTGACGGTCCGATGTCCCGGCGTGAGGTGGCGTCGACGGTGCTGCTGGCGCGGGGACCGGGGCTGCCGCGGGGGGCGACGCTGCGCGGCGTGACGGGCACCCTCGACGCGGTGGCGACCGCGCTCGACGCGTTCGGCGTCGCGCCTCCCTCCGAATTCGAGGGCGTCTCGCTCTACGACTCCGACCGCCTCGCCGAGCGCGCGCTCCCCTTCGTCGCGAACGCGCGGGCCGACCTCGGTCTGCGCTTCGGCGCGTGGATCGCGCTGCCCCGCCCGCCGCCGACGCAGGGCATGAGCCTGTACTCCGCCGCCGGGGACCCGCTGGGCGTCGACGACGTCGGCGACGCGCACCCCATCGCGCGAGGCTTCGCCGAGGGCGTGATCTCGCTCGTGCGGGGCGACGCGTCGCGGCGGTCCTTCGCGCGCTCGACGCGGGTGCTCACGGCGCCGGCGCGCTGACGGCGCGCAGAATGCTGGCGCCTGAGGGATCGGCATGTTTTCATGAATTCGCTGTGACGAAACGGACCCTCACCTGGCTCGTGGCCGCGCTCTGCATGTCGTCTGCCTCCTACGCGCAGAACGGGCGCGCCGTGGGGGGAGAGATGCCCGTGGCCCCGGCGTCGCCTCCTCAGGGCAGCATCGCGGTGATGCCCCAGCAGCGCCTCGACGTGAACTCGCGCACCCTGCGAGGCGACCGCGCGCGAACGCCGCGGCGGCCTGAAGACTACGGCGGCGTCGCGCCAGGCTCGGCGCAGCCGCCGCCCGGCATGCGTCGGCTGTCCCGGCGGCGCAACGTCGGCCCGACCGTCGCGTGGCCCGGTTTTCAGATGCTCCCGACGCAGGGCTCGCGCGTGTTCGTCGTCGCGACGACGGGCACGCAGATGCTTGAGGGGCCCCGCGGGCCGACGCAGCGCACGTACGTCTTTCCGGGCGCGCGGCTGTTCCTGCACAACAATTCCCGACCGCTCGAGACCGTGGCGTTCGCGACGCCCCTGGTGCGGGCGCGGCTGGTGCGCGCGCGCGGCGCCGTGCAGCTCGTGCTGGAGCTCCGCGCCGACGTGACGCCCACGGTGAGCCAGGGCACGCTCTCCGAGGGCTTGACCTTCTTCTACCTCGATTTCCCGCCCTACACCGTGGCCGAGGTCGCGCGCATCCGGCTGTCGAACGGGCTCGAGGTCTCGGCCACGCCGCAGGGCGCGGTGATCCAGCCTTCGAGCGCGGCGCCGGTGGTCGACAACGAGCGCCCCCCGCCCGTCGTTCGCTGAGGTGATTCGACACCCCGTCGTCGCGTGTGGGAGCGAGGAGGCGGCGTCTCGCTCGCGCGAGGTGCTCCGCGCCGCGCTCGACGGGGCGTGTCACGTCACGGCCTCGATCGTGCGGGGCCCGGTGGCGATGCTCGGCGCGAGGCAGCGCGCTGCGTCGGTGCTCGTCGACACCCCGTGGGTGCGCCGCGCCACGACCGGCGCCGAGGCGTGGATCGCCGAGACGGGGATCGTGTGGTCCCTCGCGCTGCCTCACGTCGCGGCGCTGTTTCGCGACGCGCGGGGAGAGACCCTGCTCAACCGAAACGTACGAGGGTTTCTCCGGGGGCTCACCCGCTGCGGCGCGCTCTCGCACTACCTGGGTCGCGACGTGATCTCGTTGCAGCGACGCGCGGTCGCCGTGCTCGGGTACGACGTGCTCGACGACGGCAGGGTGCTCGTTGACGTCATCGCCGGGTGGGAGCACGCGCCGACGCTCCCTGACGCGCGCCAGGGCGAGCGGCGCAGGGAGGCGCCGCGCGCGGAGGGCGTCGCGCTCCGCGGGTGCGTCGGCGGGCGAGGACCCGAAGAGGTCGCCGACGCGGTGATCCAGGCGGTGGCCTCGACCTCGGGCGTCGCGCTCGTCGAGGGCGACACTCTGGGGCGAGCCGCGTCGCCCGACCCCTCAACGGCGGAGGCCAGCGTGCGGAGCGCGCGGCGCGTCCCCATCGGGTGGGTCGAGGCGGGGGAGCTCGAGGGCGCGGCCTGGCTCGGCGGCGACCTGCTGGCGTCGACGGCGTGGCTGCGGCGGGCCGAGCGCGCCCTCGCGACCGGGGAGCCGCTCCCCGACGGCGCCGTGATGCACGGGGCCACGCCCGAAGACCTCGAGGTCGTCTGGCGCGCTATCCCTTGAAGACCGAGACGCGCTCGCGCAGCGCGCGGTCGAGGGTGTCTTGAATGGTCGCGCGGAGCTTCTCGTTGAGCCGACCCACCAAGAGCTCGTCGTCTGCGGCCTCGGCGGGGAGGTGCGCCACGGCGATCGGCTCGCCGAAGATGATCCGCCACTTCGCGGGGAGCGGCAGCAGGCCGAGCGGGCCGAGGAGCGGAAAGGTCGGCGTGATCGGGACGTACGGCATCCCCAGCAGCTTCGCGAGCCGGTCGGAGCCCGCGAGCATCGGGTGCGTGTCTTCGTTGCCCACGATGGTCACGGGGATGATCGGGCTGCGCGTGCGAATGGCCAGCTTGATGTGACCGCCACGGCCGAAGCGCTGGAGCTTGTAGCGGTCCTTGTAGAGCTTGCCGATGCCCTTCACCCCTTCGGGGAAGAGCGCGACGAGGTTGCCCTGACGAATGAGCCGCTCGGCGTTCTCCTGGCACGCGCGCACCGCGCCGATGCGGTTCACGAACGCGCCCGCGAAGGGCATGTGAAACACGAAGTCCTCGGCGAGCCAGCGGAGCTGGCGCTGAGCCGGGTGCTCGCGCCGCACGGCCGTCGAGAGCATCACGCCGTCGAAGGGGACCGCGCCCCCGTGGTTCGCCACCAGCGCCGCCGGGCCCTCGGAGGGGATGTGGTGGATGCCCTCGACCTCGACGCGCCACCACCGGTCGTACAAGAACTCCCACGCGGGCCGCCAGCGCGCCTCGTACGCGGGATCGAGGCCGAAATCGTCGGTCGCCTCGCTGCGGTCGCGCATCGCGATGCGGCCCCAGTGCTGACGGTAGAACTCGCTCGCCATCATCGCGCCGTCGTCCGCCGCCTCGCTCGTCGGCGCGAGCGCCTCGGGCTCGGCCGCCTCCGGGGCGGGGCGCGGCTCGGGCTCCGCCGCGCCCAGCGCCTCAAGGACCCTGGCCCGCAGCGACGCGTCGCCGTCGAGGACGCCGAGGATCTCGTCGAGGCGCGGACGGGCCTCGACGGGGGCCGCAGGCGCGACGGGCTCGGGGGGCGGCGGAGGGGGCGCGTCGACCGTCGCTGGGGGGGCGACCGCGGTCTGCGCCGCGCCGAGAGGCTTCTTCGCGGACTTCTTGGTGGTGGCGCCGAGGGGCTTCTTCGCGGGCTTCTCCGCGGGCTTCTTCGCGGGCTTCTTCGCCGGGAGCGTGGCGGCGAAGGGGTCGTCTCCGAGGACCTTGCGGGGCATGGGCGCGGCGTCTCCGGTCAGAGGGATTCGGCGGGCCGGAGGAGTCGCGCGTCGCGGAGGCTCTGCGCGCCCGCGAAGTCGACCACCGCCTCGCGGGTGGTGAAGGAGGGGTGGAACTGAAGCTCGTGGCGTGCCTTGTCGCCGTCGGCGACGCAGATCCACCGGAGGTAGTCGAGGAAGGTCGGGGGGGCTTCGGAGAGCTGCGCGGACCACAGCACGCTGTTCACCGCCGCCGCGACGGGGTGGGGGATGGGGACGGTGCTCCTGCCCGCGAGGCGGATCACCGTGGAGAGCGGCAGCACGCCCTCGCCGACGACGTTGAACACCCCGGGCGCGTCGCGGTGAATCGCGCGGGAGAACGCCGCGAGCGCGTCGACCTCATGGAGGAACTGCATCAGCGGGTCGAAGCCCATCAGCCTCGGGACCACCCTGCGGCCGAGGTACCGCGTGAGGTAGTTGTGCACCGTAGGGCCGAGGATCGGCGCCAGCCGGAGCGTGGTGACCACCGTGCCCGGAGTCTGCTTCGCGAAGCGCGCGACCGCCTCCTCGACCTGCACCTTGTCGCGCAGAAAGCGGCTCTCGGAGTTCGCGCGGAGCGGGTGCCGCTCGGTGAGGAAATTCGGGTTCGACGGCGACGCGCCGTACAGCAGCGTCTGCGACCAGAGGATGAGCTTGCGCACCGGCCGCTCTCGGCAGGCGTTGAGCACGTGCATGGTGCCCACGCTCTCCAGCTCGTGCGCCCACGCCCCGGCGTGCGTGGGTGAGGCGAGGAAGGCCATGTGCAGCAGCGTGTCGACGCCCTCGGCGGCGAGGATCTCCGCGAGCCTCGCGTCCACCGTCGGCTGCGTGAGGTCGACCTTGTAGAACCGGGTCTTTCGCCCCGCGGTGGAGGGGTTCTTGACGTCGAGGGCGACGATGCGACCGATGCGGTCATCGTCCTCGAGCAGGCCGATGAGGTTGCGCCCGAGGAAGGCGTCGGCGCCCGTGAGCGCGATCGTTCGTCGGGGGGGCGCGGCCTTCACCACGCTGCTGGGTGGGTCTTGTTTCGCTTCGCTCATCGCTGCCGGGCTGCGATCTACCACAGCCTGCCGAGAAAGAGGGGGAGGGGACGGGCGGGGGCGCGCGCCCCGTTCAGTTGCCGCTGAGGGTCGCGACCGACGCGCCGCGAGCGCCCGCGGGGGCCGCGCCGCCTCCGCCGTTCGCGCCGCCCGCGCCGCCCGCGCCGCCGCTGGCGAGGTTGCAGTTGGAGCCAGAGAGGTTGGGGGTGATGCCGACGTAGAGCACGCAGACCGAGGGCCCGCCCGCGCCGCCGCCTCCGCCTCCGCCGCCTCCGCCTCCGCCGCCCGAGGCGCCCGCGGCGCCGTCGCCTGCGGTGCGCGAACCGCCCGCGGGCGAGCCGCCGCCGCCTGGAGTCCCGCCCGCGCCCCCGCGCCCCCCTGCGCCGCCTGCGCCGCCTGGACTGGCGGTCATGAGGGTGTCGATGACCTCGACCCGGGAGGCGTGGGTCGCGATCACGATGCTGCCGCCGCCCGCGGTGCCGCCGGTGCCGCCGGTGCCTCCGCAGCCGCCCGCGCCGCCGCCTCCGCCGCCACCGCTGGTCCCGCTGGTGCAGCCGAGGGGGCAGCCGTCGCGGTCGCCTCCGCCGCTCCCTCCGCCGCCGCCACCGCCTCCCGGCGTGCCGTTGCGACCGGCGGCGCCCGAAGCCGGAACGTAGACGCCGGTATCGCTGCGGAGGCTGCCGAGGGTGGCCGACGCGTTGCCGTTGGCGCCGTTGGCGCCGACGCTCCCGCCGACTGCGTTGCCCGGCGCGTTGCCGCCGGATCGGGTCGAGCAGCAGCCCCCGCCCGCGGAGCCGCCCCCGCCGCCGGTGCCGAAGCCGCCGCCGCCGGCGACCGAGCTCCCTGGCCCGCCCGCGTTGCCGTCGTTCGTCCCAGAGACGCCGTTGCCGCCGACCCCGCCGGGCACGCCGCAGGCGGAGGTGCCGCTCCCGCCGCGGGTGGATCCGCTGGCGTTTCCGCCGCGGTTGCCGTTCGGGCCGTTGCCTCCTGGGCTCCCGCTGGTGCCGCTCGCGCCTCTGCCCGCGGTGAGCACGCAGGTGTTGAAGGTGACCGTCGCCGACGACGCCGCGACGCGCGCGGCGTAGCTGCTCTCTCCCGGGGTCGTCGCGTCCGCCGACTGCACCGTCAGCAGCTGCAGCTCCACCGCCACGTTGATCCCCGTCGCGGTGATCGCGGTCGTCCCCCCGCGCACCAGCGTCGTGTTCGCGGGGCTGCGGGACCACCCGCGGGCGTCGTCGTACCCGCCGTAGATCCCGACGCCCGGCGCGAGGGTGATCGACTCGGTGTAGACCCCCGCGGCGACGAGCACCGCGAGGCGCTGCGACCGGGCCGCGGCGATGCCCGCGGCGATCGTGCGCTTGGGCGAGGTCATCGTGCCGGGGTTGGCGTCGTTGCCCAGCGTGCGCGAGACGAAGATCGAGCGCGAGACGTCTCCATCGACGCCGTCGCAATTCGTGTCGCGGCCGATGGGGTCGGGCGGGTCTGGGTCCGTGGTGCGGCACTCGCAGCCGTTCGACGGGTTCCTGTCGAGGTCGACGTAGCTCGTCGCGCAGCGCACGGCGCAGGCGCCGGCGGCGCAGCTCGCGACCTGGTTCGCGCCGGCGCTGCAGCGGTTGCCGCAGCTCCCGCAGTTCGCCGTGCTGGTCTGCACGTTGACCTCGCAGCCGTCGGCGACGTTGCCGTTGCAGTCGCGAAAGCCGCCCGAGCACGACGCGATCGAGCAGACGCCCATCGAGCAGGCGCCGGTGGAATTCGCCGGGGCGCAGGCCCGCCCGCACGCGCCGCAGTGCGCGAGCGTGGAGCGCACGTCGACCTCGCACCCCGTGGTCTCGTTGCCGTCGCAGTCTTGAAACCCGGAGTCGCAGCTCGACCTGCACGCCCCGTCGACGCACCCCGGGAACGCGTTGGGGCGCCGCGGGCAGCTGTTGCCGCAGCCGCCGCAGTTCGACACGTCGTTCGTGACGCTGGCCTCGCAGCCGTTGCCGGGGTTCATGTCACAGTCGGCGAAGCCCACCGCGCAGGAGCCCACCGCGCAGCGCCCCATCACGCAGGCCGCCGTGGCGTTGGTCGGCGCGCACACGCCGCCGCAGCCGCCGCAGCGCATCGGGTCGGTGAGCGTGTTCACCTCGCAGCCGTTGTCGGCCTGGCCGTCGCAGTCGGCGAAGCCCGGGTCGCACGTGAATCCGCAGCGGCCCGCGGTGCAGGTCGCCGCGGCGTTGGCGCGCGCGGGGCACGCCGATCCGCAGGCGCCGCAGTGCATGGCGTCGGTGAAGGTGTTCGCCTCGCAGCCGTTCGACGCGACCCCGTCGCAGTCGCCGTAGGGGATGGTGCAGGTGCCCACGCCGCACTGGCCGTTGAGGCACGCGGGGGAGCCGTTCGCCACGCTACACACCATGCCGCAGGCGCCGCAGTGCGCGGTGTTCGCGGTGCTGTCGACGCAGCCGCCGCCGCAGCAGGTCTGCCCGGTGGGGCAGGGCCGCGTCGAGGTGCACCCCGCGACGCAGAGGTTGCCTACGCAGAGGCTGCCCGAGGGGCAGTGGGAGTCTTCGCGACACTCGACGCAGCTCCGCGTCGAGGTGTCGCAGTAGCGCCGCGGCCCCGAGGTGCCGCCGTCGGCGGTGACCACGCCGCAGCCCTCGTCGGCGCGGCACCCGGCGACGCAGCGACGCGACGTGCCATCGCAGTGCTCCGCGGGGGGGGCAGAGGTCGCGCTCGGGGAGGCACGCGACGCAGGCGCCGGTCGCGGTGTCACAGGCGGTGCCGAGCCCCATCTGCGCGCAGGTCATGTCGTCGGCGCAGCGAAAGGGCACGTCGACCACGACGTCGGGCGCGTCGAGCGCCGCCGGGACGTCGGGCGCGGCGGTGACGTCGACGACGTCGACGGGACCGCCGAGGTCCTCCGCCACGTCAGGCAGCGCGGCCCCGGCGTCGGGGACCTCGACGACGGTGGGGGCCTGCTCGGAGCACGCAGCGAGGAGCGTGAAGCACACCCCTAGCGCACGGAGCGCGGATGCGGAGCGGACGCGCGTTGGCATTCTCCGAGCTTCTCATGACTCGCGTCGGGGCGCCTCCGCGACCGAGGGGCTTCGGTGGTACACCGCGCCGAATGAACGCCACCGAACGCGCGACCCTGGCGCTGCAGCGCGCACTGGGAGACTCGAGGGTCGACACCGATCCGGGGGTGTGCGAGGCGATGGCTCGCGACGAGTCAGACGTGCCTGCGGTCCCCGCGGCCTGCGTGGTGTCGGCCACGCGAGCCGAGCACGTCGCGGCCACCCTCGCGATCTGTCGAGACGAGGGGGTTCCGCTCGTTCCTCGCGGCGGGGGGACGGGGCGCACCGGCGGCGCCGTCTCGCTCCACCCCGGCGTGGTGCTCGACACCCGCGGCCTCGCCGACCTCGCCGAGATCGACCGGGTGAACCTCCTCGCGGTCGTCGGGCCGGGCATGATCACCGAGGACCTTCAGCGCGCGGTCGCCGCCGAGGGGCTGATGTTCCCGCCCGATCCCCTGAGCGCCCCGTGGTCCTGCCTGGGGGGCAACGTCGCCGAGAACGCCGGGGGGCCTCGCGCCTTCAAATACGGCGTGACCCGCGACTGGACCCTCGGCATGAACGCCGCGCTCATGGGCGGCGAGACCCTGTCGGTCGGCCGCCGCACCACGAAGGGGGTCTCGGGCTACGACCTCACCTCGACCCTCGTCGGGAGCGAGGGGACGCTGGCGGTGTTCACCTCGCTCACGCTGCGACTGCTCGTCGCGCCGCCGGTGCTCCGGGGGCTCACCGGGAGGTTCCCGAGCGCGGAGGCCGCGGGCGCGGCGGTGGCCGCGGTGGTCGCTCGCGGGCTCCGCCCGAGGTGCATCGAGCTCATCGACGACACCTGCTGCTCGGTGATGCGAGAGCTCGAGCCCGACTCCGTGGGCGCGAACGTCGGCGCCCTGCTGCTCGTGGAGGTCGACGGCGACTCCGACGCCGAGGTCGACCGCTGCGTCGCCCGCGTCGCCGAGGCCTGCGAGGACCACGGGGGCGCCTGCCGCGTCGCGCGCGACCCCGCGGAGCTCGAGGTCCTGTGGTCCGCCCGGAGGGTGATGAGCAGGGCGCTGCGCGGTCGAGCGCGGCACAAGCTCTCCGAGGACGTGGTGGTGCCCCGCGCGGCGGTGCCGACCCTCCTCCGCGCGGTGCGCGACATCTCGCAGCGACGCGGCCTCGTGATGCCCACCTATGGCCACGCAGGCGACGGCAACCTCCACGTCAACGTGCTCTGGGATGACCCCTCGCAGCGACCGGTCGTCGACGCGGCGGTCGAGGACCTCCTCCGAGCGACGCTGGGGCTCCGGGGAACGCTCACGGGGGAGCACGGCATCGGGGTCACCAAGCTCCCTACCTCCCGTGGGAGCAGTCAGAAGCGCTCATCGCCCTGCAGCGCAGGGTGAAGGCCGCGTTCGACCCGGAGGGGCTGCTGAACCCCGGCAAGGTCTTCGCCCCCGACGCGGGGCACCGCGGATGCTGACGTCCGTCGGCCTTCTCGCTTGAGCGGGGTCCGCGCGGGGCGAGCGACCCCGCGCCACTTCGGATAGATTCCGGCGCTTCATGACGCCGCGCGCACGCGGCGAGGGGACGAATTCGTGACGATGATCTTCAAGAACTACGGTGGGATCTACCAGTTCGCGCTCCAGAGCGAGCATGACCTCGCGCGCATCGAGGAGCTCGACCTCGCGCGCTGGGCCGCGACCAGCGCGCCCTTGAAAGACCTGCAGATCGACGACACGCTGAGGGGGTACCTCGACCCCGACGGCACCGGGCGCATGCGCGCCGCGCAGCTCACCGAGGCCCGAGACTGGCTCTTCGCGCGGCTCGCGAAGCGCGACGCCGTCGGCGCGAAGAAGGCCACGCTCGCCCTCGACGCCTTCGCGAAGGAGGGCGACGGCCTGAAGCTGCGCGCCGCGGCCGAGCGCGTGAACCGCGACCAGGGCGCCGCGGACGCGAAGAGCATCGAGCTCGCCGTGGTGCAGGGCTTCAAGAGCGGCTACGCGAAGCTGCTCGCGAACGGAGACGGCGTGATCCCCCCCGGCCCCGTCGAGGCGGAGGACCTCAAGGGCTTCATCGCCGAGATCATCCCCGTGGTGGGCTCGAAGCCCGACCGCGGCGGCGAGGCGGGCGTCGACGCCGCGCTCGTCGAGCGCTTCAAGTCTGAGGGCGCGAAATGGATCGAGTGGAACGGCAAGCGCGCCGAGGCCAGCGTGTGGGGCGACGACACCCAGGCGGCGCTCGACCTCGTCACCTCGTTCGAGGCCCGCGTCGATCGCTATTTCCTCCAGTGCGAGCTGCTCCGGCAGCAGGCCGCGACGGCCGAGGGGCTCCGCCTCAAGGAGGACGACCTCCGCGCGCTCCACGGGGGTGACACCGCGGCGCTCTCGACGCACCTCACCGACGCGCCCCTGACGAGCCCCGTCGCGAGCGGCGAGCTGGACCTCGACGCCGAGGTCAACGCGATCCACGCGGCCGGCTTCGCCTCGCTGGTCGAGAAGGTGCTCCGCCGCGCGAAGCCTGAGCTGCGGGCGCTCACGCGCGACTCGTGGGCCGAGGTGCGCGGGGTCTTCGACGGGTATCGCGCGTGGCTCGCGGCGCGCCCCGCCGACCCCTTCGACACGCTGGGCGAGGCGCGGCTCCGTGAGCTCCTCGCAAGCGACCTCCCGGCGCGCGCGCTCGAGCTCATCGCCACCGACTCCGCCGCGCAGGCCGAGATCGACCTCATCGACCAGCTCGAGAAGCTTCTCCTCCTGTGCCGCTGGATCATCGACATCGGCAACAACTTCGTGAACGTGAGCGGGATCTACGACCGACGGGTGCCGAACCTCGTCGACGTGGGCTCGCTGGTCATCGACGCCCGCCGCCTGGAATTCTGCATGAAGGTCAGCGACGTCGCGGCGCACAAGGCCGTCGCGTCGGCGAGCCGCTGCTACCTGATCTACGCCGACATCTTCGAGAAGGAGGGCGGCCCGAAGAGCTACCAGATCGTCGCGCCGGTCACCGGCGGCGAGCGGGGCCGCCTCCGCGTGGGCAAGCGGGGCATCTTCGTCGACAAGCACGGCAAGCAGTGGGACGCGCAGATCAAGGAGATCGTCGAGAACCCCATCTCGGTGCGCGAGGCCGCCTTCGCGCCCTTTCGCCGCGCCGCTGACTTCATCGGCAACAAGATCGAAGAGTGGATCGGCTCCGCCGCCGATTCGCAGCAGGCCAGCCTGGCGAGCTCGACCGAGGCGGGCGTGGCGAGGGCGAGGGCGAGCGCCGAGCGGGCGGGCGCGGCTCCCACCGCCGCCCCCGCGGGAGCCACCGCCGCGAGGGCCGCGGCGCCGCCCAAGGAGGGGCTCAACGTCAACTCGCTGATCGTCGGCGGCGGCGTCGCGCTCGCGGGCATCGGCGCCGTGGTCGCGAGCCTCTTCGGCGCGCTCACGAGCCTCACGGGCTGGATCGCGATCCTCGGCGTGGCGCTGGCCGTGCTGGCGATCTCGGCCCTCGCCGGCTGGGTGAAGCTCCGCAAGCGCGACATGGGCCTGCTGCTCGAGGCGAGCGGCTGGGCGATGAACGTGCACATGAAGGTGACCGCGCGGGTCGCGCCGCTCTTCGCGTTCACGCCCGACCTCCCGAAGTCGGCGGAGATCGACAAGCGCGACGTGCTCCCGCCGGTTCCGGGCGAGGGTCGGGTGAAGCGCCTGCTCACCCTGCTCCTGCTCACGGTCCTCGCCGCGGTCGCGTTCTACGCGCTCCGGCACCGCGGCATCATCCGTCTCTGAGCGCGTCGGGGCTCCCCGGCGCGGGCCGCGGCGTGGTACATCGCTCGCCCCTGCGAACTCCGGAGAGGACCCTCGATGGCAGCGATCTACACAGTGATCATGGCCGGCGGCTCGGGCACGCGCTTCTGGCCGGCGTCACGCAAGGCTCGTCCCAAGCAGCTCCTCGCCCTCGGCGCCGACGGCGACACCCCTCTGCTCACGGCCACCGCGCGTCGGGTCTCGACGCTCTCGCCCCTCGCGCAGACCCTCGTGGTGACCCGCGCCGACCTCGCGGCGGCCACTCGCGAGGCGCTGCCCGGTCTGCCCGACGAGAACCTCCTGCTCGAGCCCGCGGGCCGCAACACCGCGCCGTGCGTCGCCTGGGCGACCGCGACGATCCGACGACGCGACCCGACGGCGGTGGTGGTGGTGCTCGCGGCCGACGCGTTCATCGCGGACGAGCCGGCCTTCATCGCGGCGCTCAAGACCGCGGCGAAGGCCGCGGAGGGCGGCGCGATCGTGACCCTGGGGATTCGCCCCAGCCGCCCCGAGACGGGCTACGGGTACCTCTACCTCGGAGACGCCGTGGAGGGCGCGCCGGAGGGCGTGCGCCGCGTGCGCGCCTTCGTCGAGAAGCCCGACGCCGAGCGCGCGGCGATCTACCTCCGCGACGGCGAGCACCTCTGGAACGCGGGGATCTTCGTGTTCCGCGCCGACGTCATGGACGCCGCGGTGCGCGCGCACCTCCCCAGCGTGGCGCGCGCGATGGACGCGTTCGACGGGGCCGCGCGCGAGGGCCTCGAGGCCGCGCGCGTCGGCGAGCTCTACGCCACCCTGCCCAACATCTCGGTGGACTACGGCGTGATGGAGAAGGTCTCCGAGGTCGCCGTGGTGCCCGTCGACTGCGGGTGGAGCGACGTCGGGAGCTGGCAGGCTTCGTGGGAGCTCGGAGACAAAGACGCCGAGGGCAACGTCGTGCGCGCCGACGCGGTGCTCTGCGACGCGCAGGGCAACGTGGTGTCGGCCCCCGCGGGCAAGGTCGTCGCGCTGGTGGGCGTGCGCGACATGGTCGTGGTCGACACGCCCGACGCGCTGCTCGTGGTCCCCCGAGACCGCGCGCAAGAGGTGAAGAAGGCGGTCGACGCCCTGGCCGCCGCCGGCCGCTCCGAGGTGCTGTGATGAACCCCCAGATTTTTCGCGAGTATGACATTCGTGGCAACGCCGACCGCGACCTCACCGACGAGGTCGCGCGGGACATCGGCCGCGCCCTGGGCTCGGTCATGGCCGAGCGCGGCAAGCGTCGGATCATGGTGGGCCGCGACTGCCGCCTCTCGTCGCGGCGCCTGCGCAACGCGCTCATCGAGGGCCTGGTCGAGACCGGGCGGCACGTGGTCAAGATCGAGGTCGGGCCGACCCCGCTGCTGTACTTCGCCGTGCATCACCTCGACGCCGACGGCGGGGTCATGGTCACCGGGAGCCACAACCCGCCTGAGGACAACGGCTTCAAGGTCCTGGTGGGCAAGGGCACGCTCTTCGGAGACGAGATCCGCGACCTGCGCGAGCGCATCGAGGCGAGGCGCTTCGTCACCGCGCCCGGCGGGCACGTCGAGCGCGCCGAGGTCTCGTCCCGCTACGTCGCGTGGATGAAGGGGAACATCCAGCTCGCGCGTTCGAGCGTGAAGGTGGTCGTCGACGCGGGCAACGGCGCGGGCGGCCCCCTCGCGCTCGCGGCGATGCGCGCGCTCGGCCTCGACCCTGATCCGCTGTACTGCGAGATGGACGGGCGCTTCCCCAACCACCACCCCGACCCCACGCTGCCCGAGAACGTCGCCGAGCTCATCGCGAGGGTTCGCGAGACGGGCGCCGAGCTGGGCATCGCCTTCGACGGCGACGCCGACCGCATCGGCGCGGTCGACTCCCGAGGCGAGATCATCTGGGGCGACAAGCTCCTGGTGGTCTTCGCGCGCGCCGTGCTCAAGCGCCACCCCGGCGCCGCGGTGCTGGGCGAGGTGAAGTGCTCGCAGACCCTCTACGACGACATCACGGCGAAGGGCGGGCGGGCGGTCATGTGGAAGACCGGGCACTCGCTCATCAAGGCCAAGATGAAGGAGGACCACGCGCTGCTCGCCGGCGAGATGTCGGGGCACCTGTTCTTCGCCGACCGCTACTTCGGCTACGACGACGCGGTGTACGCCGCGCTGCGGCTGATCGAGATCGTCGCGTCGTCGCAGGAGACGCTCGCCGAGATGCTCTCCGACCTCCCCTCCACCTTCGTGACGCCCGAGATCCGGGTCGACTGCCCTGACGAGCTGAAGTTCCCCGTGGTGAACGCGGTGCTCGAGCACTACCGCCCGACCCACCAGGTCTCCGAGGTCGACGGCGCGCGGATTCACTTCGGCGACGGCTGGGGGCTCGTGCGGGCGTCGAACACCCAGGCCGTGCTGGTCCTCCGGTTCGAGGCGCAGTCTGAGGCTCGCCGCGACGCCCTCCGCGCGGAGGTCGAGGCCGTCGTCGCCGCCGCCCGCGCGCGGCTCTCCTGAAGCTCTCCCCTCCCGATCGGATGTCGCGCTTCCCCTCTTGACGAACCCGCGACGGGCTCAACGCATCGAAGCACCGATCGCGCGCGTTGATGCCCTTTGCTTCGGCGTGGCTCAAGGCGTCGCACCCCTCGTACACAACCAGAGGACGACACCATGGACATCCCCGAGAGAACGGCGCCCGACGCGTCGTCACAGGCCGTTGAGAAGCCCACGTCTGGAGCCGCCCCGAAGAAGCGCCGCAGGGGCTTCGCCGCCATGGACCCGCAGAAGCAGCGAGAGATCGCGAGCAAGGGTGGCAGGGCGTCGCACGAGAAGGGCACGGGGCACCAGTGGAGCTCTGAGACCGCGCGCGCCGCGGGTCGCAAGGGCGGCCTCGCCTCGCACGGCCGTCGCTCCGAGTCCCCCGCGGGTGAGCCCACCGGCGGCTGACCCCACCCAGGGCGATCGAACCGATCGCCTCGCCGCGCCCCCAAAGGGGCGGTTCGCCTCGCCCCTCTCCGCCACGCGGGCCGTGCTCGAGCGCGCGGGAGCCTCCCCTGCCGCTCGGGGCGAAGCCTCACTCCCAGAGCACGTCTCAGCGTTCGGTCGGGTCTCGTCCTGCCTCCGCGGGCGCGCGACTCGCGAGCGCGTCCTCCACCCCCCGCCGCGCGCCTCGTCGAAGAAAGGCCTCCAGCGCGTCGTCGTTCGCGAGGGCTCGGGAGGGCCACCTCCGCCGCAGCGAGTCGACGCGCCCCGCGGCCTCGCCGAGCCTCGCGGCGAACGCGGGCGCGCGCCGCGCCTCGTCGGCGAGGGCCTCGAGGCAGCGGTGCTGCGCGGCCTCGTCGTCGCACACGAGGAGCATGTCGCAGCCCGCCTCGACGGCGAGGACCGCGGCGCGCTCGACGGGCCAGCGCGCGCTCACGGCCTTCATCAACAGGTCGTCTGAGACCACGGCGACGTCGCCTCGCCCCGCGAGGAGCCCTCCTCGCAGGAGCTCCCCGAGGACCTTCGACGACAGGGTCGCGGGTCGCTCGGGATCGATCGCCTCGAAGCGCACGTGCGCCGTCATGATCGTGGCGACCCCCGCGTCGACGGCCGCGCGAAAGGGAGGCAGCTCGACGGCGTCGAGGCGCGCGCGGTCGTGGCGAAGGGAGGGGAGCTCCAGGTGGCTGTCGGTGGCGGTGTCGCCGTGCCCAGGAAAGTGCTTCGCGCAGGCGGCCACGCCGGCCGACTGCATCCCGACGATGAAGGCCCGGGCGTGCCTCGAGACGGCGTCGGGGACGCGACCGAAGGCGCGGTCGCCGATGACCGGGTTGGCCGGGTTGCTGTCGACGTCGCAGACCGGGGCGAAGTTCAGGTTGATCCCGAGGGCCGCGAGGTCCTCGCCGAGGGTGCGGGCGGCGTCACGGGTGAGGTCGAGGTCGTCGCGGTCTCCCAGGGCGCGCATGGGCGGCAGCGGGAGCACGCCGTCGCGGAGCCGGGCGACCCGCCCGCCCTCCTGGTCGATGGCGACGATGGGCGGAGGCGTCGACGCCGCCGCGAGCCCGCGCGCGAGCGACCTCACCTGCGACGTGCTCTGCACGTTTCGACGAAAGAGGATCACCCCCGCGACCTCGCCCGACGAGACCCGCGCGAGGAGCGCGTCCGAAGGGTAGGTTCCGTCGAATCCGACCACGAGGGTCGACCCCGCGAGGCGCCGCGCCTCGGCCCTGGAGAGGGTGCTCATCGTCCGCAGGGTGTACTCCGGACCGCGACGACGTTGCCAGGAGGCCGCGTCGGTTCCTATAATGCGAGGATGATTCGCTGGGTCGGTCCGACCATGATGTGCGTCTTCGCAGCGGCCTGCACGGGCACCGCGTACGACGGCGTGGTCGACGCAGAGGGCCCGGCGCGCACCGAGGCGCTGCTCCTGGTCGAGGGCGGGCAGGCGCCCGAGGTCAGCGCGGTGCAGGTCGGCGCTCGGTTCTTCTCCGTGACGGGGTTCAGCGACGACGCGCTCCCTGAGCTGGTGGGCACGCCGAGGCTTCCGAGAGAGAACGCGTGCGAGGAGCGGGCCCTTCCCGGCCATAGCAGCGGGGGCGAGGTCCGGCTCCTCGACGTGGGCGCCGTCGACGTGCGCGCGGGCTTCGTCGACGCCCGCATGTCTCCCCGCCGCTTTCCCGACCTCTGGAACGTCGTGTCGGGCGTGCTCTACGGCATGGAGGGCAACTTCGCCGCGGGCACCTGGCGCTTCTCCGCGCCGGGCTCGACCTCGAGCGGCATCGGCGCCTTCGAGGTCAGCGCCGACGCCCCCGAGGCGATCCGCGACGTCATGCTCAACGACCGCCCGACGGGCATGGGCCCGGGCACCGTGCTCGCGCTCCCCCGCAGCGGCCCTCTCGCGCTGCGCTGGTCGCGGGGCACCCACGCCGACGACCGCGTGGCGATCTCCTTCGAGGGCGCGACCACCATCGTGTGCGGCGCCCGCGACGAGGGCGCGCTCGACATCGACGCCGGGTGGATGGACCGCATTCGTGAGATCGCCCGCGGCGACGCCCAGGTGGCGGTGCGCCGCGTGCGCGTGCGGTCGTTCAACGCGCCGGGCACCGACCGCGCGCGGCTGGTCTTCGACATCGGCACCCGCGCGCGACTCCGCGTCGAGTAGCGCGGCGAAGTGGCGCGGCGAGGGGAGTCGTGCGATTCCCACGCCTCGATGCACATCCATCTCATCGGCGTCGCGGGCACGGGCATGGGCGCCTTCGCGGGGCTCCTTCGGGCGCAGGGCCACAGGGTGACGGGGAGCGACACGGCGTTCTATCCCCCGATGGGCGACGTGCTGGCGCGCTACGGCGTCGAGACGATGCCGGGGTGGCGGGCCGAGAACCTCACGCCCGCCCCCGACCTCGTGGTGGTCGGCAACGTGTGCCGCCGCGACAACCCCGAGGCCGTCGCGGCGATGGAAGGAGGGATGAAGGTCCGGTCGTTTCCGAAGGCGCTGGGCGAGCTCTTTCTCGCCGGTCGTCGACCGCTGGTCATCGCCGGCACGCACGGAAAGACCACCACCACCGCCCTCGCCGCGTGGCTGCTCCGGGCCTCGGGGCTCGACCCCTCGTTCCTCGTCGGGGGCGTCTGCAAGAACTTCGACTCCAGCTTCGGCCTCGGTCAGGGCGGCGCCTTCGTGGTCGAGGGCGACGAGTACGACTCGGCCTTCTTTGAGAAGATCCCGAAGTTCTGGTCGTACCGACCGTGGGGCGCGGTGCTCACCTCCATCGAGCACGACCACATCGACATCTACCCCGATCCCCAGTCGTACCGCGACGCCTTCGTCGGCTTCGCCTCGCGCCTCGCGCCCGACGGCGTGCTCGTCGCGCACGGCGCCGACCCCGAGGTGCGCGCCGTCGCCGCGCGCGCGGCGTGCCGGGTGGTGACCTACGGCCTCAGCGGCGACGCGCTCGTCGACGGCGCCGCGCCGACCTGGATGGCCGCGCCCATCGCGCCCACCGCGGGCGTGCAGCCCTTCGAGCTCTTCATCGGCGGGAGCTGCGCGGGGCGCTTCTTCTCGCCCCTCATGGGCGAGCACAACCTGCGAAACGCCGTGGCCGCGGTCGCGCTCCTCGCCGAGAGCTTCGACGTGCCCGTGCCCACGCTCGCGAAGCACCTGCGCGAGTTCAAGGGCGTCAAGCGGCGCCAGGAGCTCGTCGCGGTCGCCGACGGCGTGCGCGTGTACGACGACTTCGCGCACCACCCCACCGCCGTGTACGAGACGCTCCGCGCGATGCGGGGGCACCACCCCGGCGCGCGGCTCATCGCCGTGTTCGAGCCTCGCAGCGCGACGGCGTGTCGCAGCCTGCACCAGCGCGAGTACCCCGAGGCGTTCTCACCGGCAGACGCGGTGATCCTCGCGCCGGTGGGGCGGAGCAACATCCCCGAGGGCGAGCGCCTCGACGTGGCCCGCGTCGCCGCGGAGATTCGCGCTAAGGGCGCGGAGGCCGCGTGCGTCGCGAGCGGCGAGGGGTCGACGGACGAGATCGTCGCGAGGGTGCTCGAGCTCGCGCGCCCCGGCGACACGGTCGCGGTGCTCAGCAACGGCGCGTTCGGCGGGATTCACGGCAAGCTCGAGCGGGCGCTCAACGCCCGGGCGGAGGGATCGACCCCTTCGGATCGAGGTAGCCCTTCGGGAACGTCGCCCAGAAGCCCTTGAGCTCGCCGCTCAGCACGGGGTCTCCGCCGGGGGTGCCCACGGCGCCGATGAGCGTCGGCCAGTCGCGGCGGAGCAGCCGGAGCTCGCGCGACGCGCTGATCGCGTCGACCCAGCCGATGTCGACGAGCCACGCGTTCCACCACACGCCGGCCATCAGCAGCGCCACGCTGGCCGCGGCGTGCGCCTCGTCGCTCGCGTAGCGGAGGAGCGCGTTCGCCGGGAGGAGCATCGAGCGACGGGAGGGCTGCCGCAGCGAGCCGACGTGGAGCAGCAGCGCGTCGGCCAGGCTCATGCGCGCGAGGACGCGGCGGGAGATGGGCCAGTCGGTCTTGCCCGCGAGCCAGCGCGAGAACGAGTGCGTCGCGAGCACCAGGGCGTCTCCGGAGCGCTCGTCGTCGTCGTCGCCGAGGTCTTGCTCGGTGGGCAGCTCGCCGAGGCCCGCGGACTGCCGGAGCACCGCCGCGAGCCAGCCCGTCTCGACCTCGAGGTACCCGTCGAGGGAGGCGTGCAGCGCCTCGGGGCGCTCATGCACCGAGGGGTCGTCGCGGAGCGCGAGGGCGAGCTCGATGTCGGCGACGAGGAAGGTGATGTCCTCCGAGAGGTCGGCCCCGGCCTCGTCGTCGCTGTCGTCGCCGTCGTCGCCCTCATCGCCCTCGCTCGGCTCGACCTCGTCGTCGTCGTCGTCGCTGAGCTGCAGCGAGGTGAGCACGGGCGGGAGCACGCGGCGGAGCAGGTCACCCTCCCCGCGAAACGCCAGGAGCTCCAGCAGCCCGAGGCCGCCCGGGTCGAGCACGATCTCGGCCGCCGCGGACTCGAGGCGCTCGGCGACGTCGGCTCCCGCGCGGAGCGCGTTCTCGACCCGGAGGACCTGATAGTACCCGCCGTCCATGTCGATGCAGTCTGCGCGGCGGGTCTGGATCGACTCGACGAGGGCCTCGAGCTCGCGCTCGCGGCCGGCCTCGCGGAGCGGGTCGACCAGGTCGAGCACGGCGTCGAAGATCACGTCGGACGACACCGGCGCGTCGCCGTCGATGCCTCGCTGCAGAAGGGCGACGCGCGCGTCGAGGTCGGCCGAGCCCCAGGCCACGACGAAGGCGTCGTCGTTGGGTGACTCGGAGGTCGGCGCCTCGTCGAGCTTGCGCACCGTCACGCCCTCTGGCGCCTCGGCCGAGAGCCCCGCCTCACGACGGGCCTCCGCGAGCTCCTTGGAGCGCGCGAAGGACGCGGCCTCGTCCGACGCGGCGTGGCACTTCTTGTACTTCTTTCCGCTGCCGCACCAGCAGGGGTCGTTGCGTCCTGGCTTCGAAGACATCGCTGCCGCGAGGCTAAACCACTCGCGCGCACGCTCCAACGAATTCTCCGCGCATTCGCGGCGCGCTTCAGGGCAGCGGGATGAGGTCCTCGACGGCGGGGTGGAACTCGCCCTCCGAGGTCACGATCGCACGCGACTCCCCCGCCTCGCCCTGGAGCAGCGCGTCGACCTCGTCGAGGGAGCGCTCGCGCACGTCGACCCCGTCGACGCGGGTGATCACCGCGCCCACCGGCACGCCCAGCCTCGCCGCCGAGGTCTCGGGAAAGACCTGGGTGACCCGCCACGCGCCGCCCGAGCGCCCCGCGAGGAGACCTACGCGCACCCAGCGGTCCCGCGCGTGCGAGACGTCGCGGTACCGACGCAGGATGATTCGCCCCGCCGGGTACGCGAGGGTCGTGAGGTAGGGCGCGAGGACGTCTGCGCCGAGGAGCCCGTCGATGCGCGCGCCGACCTCGGCGGAGATCGCGTCGAGCGCCTCTCCCGAGAAGCCGACCAGCGCGGCGCCCTCGACGCGAATGCCCAGCGCCGCGAGCGAGCGCGCGCGCACGAGGCGCTGCGTGGCCGGCCCCCCCTGAGACGTGACGCGGAGCGTGATCGAGCGGCGCGACGACGCGAGGGACTCCACCAGCTCGCCGCGAAGCGCGCTCGTGCTCGCGCCCGTGTCGAGCACCAGGGTGCGCCGCGCGCCCTCGACCTCGGCGTCGATCACGATGCGCGTCGGAGGCACCGCGACCTGCGCGCCGCTGTGGGTCAGGGTTCCGCCGCCGCGCAGCGTGAAGCGCTGCTCCAGTTGATCGCCGAGCACGTCGGCGTCGCTCGGAGGCTCGCCGAGGGTGAAGCGCCGACGCTGCCAGTCCCAGGTCGCGACGAACTGACAGATCACGTTCACGCCGAGCACGCCGCCGATGAGCGGCGAGAGGCCGAAGGGGTCATCGCCGAGCGCCGGGAGGTCGTACAGGGTCGCGTCGCCGAGGCCCAGCGCGCCGATGCGAAAGGGGCCGCGGGGGACGCTCGCGCTCGGCGTCACGAAGGTGAGGGGCGCGCCCGTGTCGACGAGCATCGTGAGGGGCGCGCCGTCGACCCGCGCCTCGAGGGTCTGCAGGCCGAGCAGCGGCGAGGCCGCGATGGGCGTGCCCAGGGCGCCGCTGAGCCGGCGCGCGTGGTGCGCCGCGAGGTCGGCCGGGACCGACGGCGCGTCCGCGCACGCGCCCATCGCCGACACGAGCGCGCGCGCGAGCGCTCTCACGGCGCGATGCGGACCGACTCGAGCGCGCGCGTTCACCGCCGCGCGCGCCCATCCCGCGACCGACGCTCGGAGGCGCGCCTCGGCCTCGCGCAGCGCGTCTCGATACGGGTCCCGCAGCAGCCGCTGCGCGGCTGCGGCGCACGACGGATCGAGGCCTCGGGCATGGGCTCGTCTCCCACGCGCTCGATCCGCTCGACGACCCACCAGCGCGCGGGCGCCGCGCCGCGCGCCCGGCGCCGCCGCCAGGTCGCCGGCAGCGGCGTGAACAGGCTCGGGGTACACCTCCGTCGCGCGTCAGCGACGCGCCGCGTCGGCCACCGCGGCGGGCGCGCCCGCCGCGTCGTCGTCTCGCATCAACCCGAGGTCTCCCTGGTCGCGCCGCAGCTCCGACACCGGAGAGCTCGCCGCGAAGCCGACAGCAGGTGCTCGCGCAGCGCCTGTATCGCCGCGGCGGCGACCTCGCGGCTGGGCAGCGCGAGGGCGCGCGCGTGGAGCCGCGCGTCGCGAACGAACTGCCCGCGGTGGGCCTCGGCGTAGCGCGCGAGGGCCTCGTCCGAGGTCGACGCGGGGCATCGACGCCACGGCCTCGCGGCGAAGAGCGCCTCGGCGAGGGTGCCCGCCAGGTCGCTGTCGGTGGGCAGGGGCATCGGGGCGCGCGTGCTCAACAGGACGTCGCGCACGAGCGCCTCCGCGAGCCGCGCGGGGCTCTCGACGCGCAGGCCCGCCTGGGTGCGCCGCCGCCACTCCAGGGCGAGGTCGCAGACGGTGACCCTCGTGCGCCCCACCCGCGCGACGACCAGATCGGGCTGCGGGACGGGCACCGGGCAGCGCTCGTCAGGGACCGGGGGCGGGTCGTGAGCAGGGGCGCGGGCGCCGGGGGGCGCGATCGGCGCCGAGGCGTCTGCGGCTTCGGCCCGCGCGGCCAGCGGCGTCGAGCTCGACGGGCGCGGCGGGGCGCTCGCTCGCGGGGGCGGGTGAGGGGGCCGCGGCGCCGACGGCGCGGAGGTCATCCGCGTGAGCGCAGGCGATGAGCGCCGCGCAGACGGGCATCGCGAATTGGAGCCGGCGGCGCAGGGGGACGGCCATGGGGCCCAAGGGTAGTACCTCTCGAGCAAGAATCGAGCGCCGTGCGCGGCGTATTGAACTCTGAGAGACGAGGTATGTTGTCGGCCCTATGCCGACCGCTCCCGAAGCGCCTCGCGCTCGAAACACTCAGGTGCCGGCGACGGCCCTGCTGCGCGCCTACCTCTACCTGGGCCTCGGGTTCGCGTGGGCGATCGCGACGCTGACGCTCCTCAAGAACGCCGGGCGGCTGCTGCCCTGGCTGATGTTCACCGACGCGCGCTGGGGCCTCGCCGCCGTGGGCGCGGCGCGCTCCTCTTCGGCTGGCCCGCGGTGCGCGGCGTCGTCGGGTACCGCAGCGGGCTCGCCGTGCTGCTGCTGCTGTCGTCCCTCGTGGGCACGATCTTCGCGATGATGTCCATGGCGATTCGCCACGCGACGCTGCTGCAGGTCGTGGGGCTGACGGTGATGGCCTTCGCCATCGCGTCGCTCATCGGCCAGCGCACCCGGCGTGACCTGCACAAGGTGCGGCGCGCTGCCGTGCTCGTGCGGGACGTGGTCGAGATGGTCGCCATCGGCCTCGCCGCGAGCCTGACGGGCTCCTGGGTCGAGCACGGGCTCGCCGTGCTCGGCGTAGGCGTCGCGATGCTGGTGGTGGCCGACGACACGCAATCGCTCGGCGACGCGGTGGTCACGTCGCCCGAAGAGGACGGGCCGCGGCTCGCCGTCGTGCACGCGACCGACATGTTCTTCGACTGCTTTCGGCTGAGCCACCTGTTCCTCGCGCTGCTCAAGCCGCAGAAGCGCAAGCGCCCGCGCTGACTCACTCGTCGGGCGTCGTCGCGCCCATGCGCGAGAGCAGCGCCGCGACGCTCGGGTCGCGCTGAACGCGCCCTCACCTTGCCCTCGACCGCCGCGCGGGCGCGCGCGGTGGCCCCGCTGCTCGCGACGAAGCGCTGCCTCGGTGAGCCGCGCGACCGCCTGGCCGGGGTGATCGCGCCCGCGGCAGCTGCGCGAGGGCGCGCTGCGTCGCGCGCTCACCCCCTCGGCGGAGCCCGCGGGCGCGGCCGGGTCGAGGCGCTGGGGACCCAGCGCCGGCGCGCCGACGCCCGGGGGCGTGAACGACAGCGAGGAGGAGGAAGCGATCGTGCTCACGTCGTCGATCGCGAGGATCTCTGGCACCGTTACGCGCCTCGAGGCGCCGCTGGGGCGCGGGCTCGCGGCCGAGGGGGGCTTCGTGCGGCGGGCGGTATCGGTTGCGTCGGCGGGCGGTCTCGGGCATCGAAGTTCGACAGAAGCCATGAAGCCCAACCTAGACGCCGCCGCTCGGGCGATGAGGGATTTCGTCGCCGCGCTGGGCGTTCCCGCGGGGGACCCCGAGCTTCAGGGCACGCCGGAGCGCGTCGCCCACGCCTTCATCGACGAGCTGCTGGACGGCTATCGCGTCGACCCCGAGGCGATCCTCTCGGACGCCCTCGCGTCGGAGTCGCGGGGCCTGGTGGCGGTTCAGGGCGTGGCCTTCACGAGCGTCTGCCCGCACCACCTGCTGCCCTCACTGGGTCGGGCCTCGGTCGCGTACCTCCCCGGTGGCCGCATCGTGGGCCTCGGCGCCCTCGCGCGCCTCGTCGACGCCTACGCGCACCGCCTGGTGCTGCAAGAGACCCTGGGGCAGCAGCTCGCCGACGCCCTCGTGACGCACCTCGGCGCGCGCGCCGCGGGGGTGGCCCTCGACGCGCAGCACACCTGCCTCGCGGCGCGCGGCGAACGCCAGACCGACGCGCGGGTGGTCACGCACAGCTTCGCCGGGGCGTGGCGCGACGACGCGGCGTCGCGGGTCGAGTTCTTCGCGGCCGTCACGGCGGCGCGGCGCACGCCGCCCGGGGCGTGATCGGCATCGCGTCACCGCGCTCCACACCCCCTCCCTGCGACGAGGTCATCGATGGGCGAAGAGATCCCTGAGGTCGTGCCGGTGTTCCCCCTGCCTGGGCTGGTGCTGTTGCCTGGGCAGAGGCTCCCGCTGCACATCTTTGAGCCGCGCTACCGGGCGATGGTGCGAGACGTGCTCGACGCCTCGGGGTGGATGGCCGTCGCGTGCATCGAGGACCCCGACGCGGAGGATCCTCCGGCGTTCTCCTCGCTCGCGACGGTCGGTCGCGTCGTCGCCCAGCAGCGCCTGCCCGACGGCCGCTTCAACATCCTGGTCGAGGGGCTCCGGCGCGCGCGGCTGGGCGAGGTCCCCGCGTCGACGCCGTACCGGGCGGCGCGCGTCACGCCGCTGCGGGCGCTCTCCGACGACGCCGTGCCCGCGGCAGAGGTCGCCGCGCTGATCGACGTGTCGAGCCGGGTGACGCGCGTCGCGGTCGCGAGAGACGCCGCCGTCGAGCTGCGGGTGCCCGACGCGCTGACCCCGGTGGACCGCGCGATGCGCCTGGTCGATCGCTTCGTGGCCGACCCCGCCGATCGCCTCGCCGTCCTCCGCTGCGAGCGAGGCGTCGACGTGGTGCGCGCGGCCCTCGCGGCGTTGGTCTCGCTCTTGCGCGACCTCGACCAGGGCAACGTCGGGCGCGCGTGAGGCGGGGACCGTCCCTCAGCGGCGCGGCCTGCGGTAGGGGTTGCGCGGGAGGTTCATGGGCAAGCGGAGCCGGGGCGCGAAGGGAGAGCGAGGCGCCGAGGTCACGGCCTGGGGCGGGGCGTCGGCGGGCGCCGCCGGGTCGGCGCAGCACCGGAAGCCGATCTGGTAGTACACGAACCCCTCGTTGTGCGAGGTGGTCGTGGGGCGGCAGCGGGCGCGGATGTTCCCCCACCACCCGCCCTTGAGCGCGCTCTGGTAGGGCGTGCCCGACTCGTTCACGGTCCACTCGTCGGCGTTGCCCGTCATGTCATGAACGCCGGCCCAGCTCACGCAGCGCGCCATCGCGCCAGAGGGCACGGCCTCGTACAGCCGCGCGCTCTCCTCGATCGACGTGCTGGGGTTGCCGAGGCGCGCGCGGTCGGGACGCACGGTCTGGTGGTCGATGCGGCACGCCGTCGCGTCGCGGCTGTACCCGTAGGGATACGGGAGCATCTCGGGGCCCTCACACGCGAAGGTCCACTCGGCGCGCGTGCACAGCCGGCGGCCTCGCGCGCCGCAGAGCCGCTGCGCCTCGTTCCAGCTCACCATGACCATGGGTCGCACCCCCGCCTGGTTGGGGTACTCGTAGCGGTCCATGCACACCGTGAGGTGCTCGCGGCGCCCGGTGCACCGCGAGGGCGCGAACTCGGCGCAGCGCATCCGGGTGTCGTCATCGATCCAGCGCAGGCAGCGCTGGTCGACGTTCGTGCAGTACTCCCCGTCGACCAGGCTCATGTCGTCGGGGCATGACAACCCTGTCGCGGCGGGCGGGGGCGGCGTCACGGCCTGCGCCTCGTCTCCCCGGCGCTCGGGTGGGTTCGCCCTGGGCGGAGCCTGCTGCCCGCGCGCGGGGTGATCGCCTCCGACGAGCGCGCTGAGGCCGAGCGCGAACAGCAGGCCGGTACGCAGGTGATGTCGCAGGGCGTCGCGCATGGTGGGGGCTCTCTCTGATCCCTCGCGCCGGGTCGGAGGTCGAACCGTGATGCGAGCACATCACGGGCCAACGCGATCGGATCCGGCGGTCGCACGCCATGAACACCACGCGGCCGGGCCGCGGCTCAAGTTGTTGGGGCGGATCGAGAACGCGCAGCACGAAAGTGGACGGGCGGTGCGCGCGCGCGGTGGGCGGGATATGGTCCGCGGGCTCGCGCGCGGCCCCGAAGGGCTCTTCAAGCGCGCGGCGAGAAACAGAGAGGATGCATGAAGATCGCTGAAGGCAGCGTTGTGGAGCTCAACTACACGCTCCGTGACGACGACGGTGAGGTCCTGGACTCGTCGGACGAAGACGGAACGCTGCACTACCTCCACGGGCACGGACAGATCGTTCCTGGCCTCGAGAAGGCGTTGGAGGGGCGCGTCGTGGGCGACGCCGTGAAGGTGGTCGTGGCGCCCGAAGAGGGCTACGGCCCGCGCTTCGACGACCGCGTCGTGACCGTGTCGCGAGATCGCCTCCCCGCGGGCGAAGACCCCGAGGTGGGGATGGTGCTCGAGGGCAATGGGCCGGGCGGGGAGAGCATCCTGCTGCGCGTCGTCGAGGTGAGCGACGAGGGGGTGACCCTCGACGCGAACCACCCGTTGGCGGGGGAGAACCTGCACTTCGAGGTCAGCGTCGTGACGATTCGCGAGGCGACCGACGAGGAGCTCCAGCACGGACACGCGCACGGCCCCGACGGCCATGGTCACGGAGACGACCACGACCACCACGACCACTGACGGCGGCTCACCCTGAGGTGGGCAGCCCAGGAGGGCACTCGGTGCCCGCCACCTGCGCCGACGCCTCGACCCGCACCACCACCCCTTGAGACACCGCGAACCCCGATGAGAACGCCGTGGGCGCCAGCTCGTTGGGCAGACTCCAGGTCTGCCCCTGGGCGGTGATCACGTAGAGGCCGTAGCGACCGGCAGGGAGCCCCGAGGCGGCGCAGCGCGAGCCCCGAGGGAACATCCCCGCCGTCGCCCGCGCGAGCGCCGACGGCAGCCTGGGGACCACCGCGGACCAGTCGCGGGTGGGGTCGGGGCCGCGCACTTCGAAGGCGATGGGAGGGAACACCACGCGCGCCGCGGGGACGCTCAGCGGTTCGCTCGGCGGGGGGCGGTAGATCGAGGCGAAGTCGTCGACGCCTGCTTCGGGCACGACGCTCCCGAAGATCACCACGGGGGGGGATGCGGGCGCGCCCAGCTCGGCGACCACGCGCTGCGTGAGCGCGGGGTCGCGCACGGACGCGGCGAGCACCTCGCGCTCGGCGGCGCCCACGTCGCGCAGGCGCACGAGCATCACCAGCGGAAAGACCCAGGGCACCCGGATCACGCCCGCCGCGCCGACGCCGAGGAGCGTGGGGTGCTCGGCCTGGTAGGGCGCGCCCACCTGAAAGGGAACGGGGTTGTCGAAGCTCACGCCCGCGCTCGCGGCGGCGGTGAGCTCCGACGGGGGAAGTCCCCCGGTGAGCGTGAGCGCCGGGAGCGAGGCCACGAAGGCCGCGGGGTCTGCCGTCGTCGCGTTGCTCCGCAGCACCATCGCGCGCGTCGACTGACCGCTCGTCGCCGCGGGCGCCGTCGAGGGCGCCAGGAGCCCCGTGCGCGCGGCCCAGTCGGCGAAGGCGTCCCCCGCGGGGGGCGGGCGCTCGATGGGCGCGGGGGTCAAGGTCGACCCCGTCGTCGCGACGTGGAACACAGGTCGGTCGCGCGTCACCGGCAGCCCGAGGAGCACCGTGACCCCCGTGGTGACCGCGCCCTCCTGCGGGAGCTCCAGCGAACCGTCGGCGCGCGGGCGGCCCAGCGCGATGGGCTGAAACGTGGGGCTCGCGGGGTTCGCGTCGAGCAGCGCGCCGCCCGCGACGTCGCCCCGCCAGGGCTGCGAGCGCACGCCGAACACGGGGTGAAAGCCGCGGGTGTCCTCCCGCGCCGAGTAGTACGCGCGGAGCTGGTAGCGCCCCGCGTCGGCGATCCCTGGGAAGGTGAACGCGCTGCTGGCGCGCACCCGCCCCGGCGGCCCCGGGCTGAGGGAGGCGAAGAGCTGCGAGGCGGGCAGCGTCGCCACGCCGAGGGCGGTGGTGGCGAAGCCCTGAGGCGGCGGCGGTGCGTCCGCGCGAAAGAGCAGGAGCACCACCCGGCCCACGGGGCGCCCCGACGAGTCGACCGGCGGCGGCGGGCCCTCGTACACGATCGTGCCCTCGATGCGCCCGAGGGGCCGGTTGTGGTTGGGGTACCCGTCGGCGCCGTCGCGCACGACATCAGGGCTTCCGCAGGAGGCCGCGAGAAAGAGCGGGAGGAGTACGCGTCGCATGGCTCAGTACCTCAACGTGGCGACGCCCATCACCCGGGCGCCGAGCGGAGCGCCGAAGGGGTGCTGACGCGCGCGGTTGTCGGTCAGGTTGGTCCCCGTGACCCCGAGCTCGAGGCGGTCGCCGAGGAGCCGCACGCCCACCCGCGCGTTGAGCTGAAAGTAGTCGGGGAGGTCGTAGTGGACGAAGACCACGCCCCGTGAGGCGTCGAAGTCTTGCTCGCGCCACCGCGACGCTGACACGTAGTGGCCCATGACCTCGGCGTCGAGGCCGAAGCGCGTGCGCAGCTGCGCGCCGACGTTGAGCTTGTGCTGCGGCGTGCGCTGGTCGCTGTTCGCGACGGCGCCCTGCTCGTGCCGGGTGAACGCGAAGGTGTAGTTCGCGAAGAGGTCGAGGCCCTCCACCGGGGTCGCGCGCACCGCCGCCTCGGCCCCGATGACCTCCGTGGCGAAGGGGTCGTTCGCGAAGTGAAAGCTGCCCACGTCGATGCGCCCCCCGGCGCTCGAGCGGCCGGGCAGCGGGTCGAAGATCACGTTGGTGAGCTCGATCAGGTCGGTGCCGCGCACGTAGAAGCCCGTGAGCTCGTACTGAAACCGCTCGAGGGTCTGGTCCATGAACGAGAGGTCGATCGAGAGCGCGTTCTCGGCGCGGAGCCGCTCGGCGCCGCCGCGGTACACCTCGCCGCCCTCGCCGCGAACGCCGACGCCCGCGATGGGAGAAGGGTTCTGCAGGTCGAGGTAGAGCTCCAGCATCGTCGGCGTGCGAAAGGAGGTCGCGCCGGCCAGCCTGAGCGCGCGGCGCGAGGAGGGGTGGAGGGTGACCGCGAGGCGGGGCGAGAACACCGGAGAGTCGAGCACCGGGTGCTGGTCGACGCGCACCGAGGCCACCGCCGAGAGCGCCGAGCCGAAGCGCGCCTGCGCCTGCGCGTAGCCCGCGAAGTGGTGCAGCAGGTGGTCGGCGTTGAGAAAGCTCCAGGAGATGTGCTTCGCCCGGTAGCTCGCGCCGAAGGTGAGGTCGATGGGCACCCGCGGGGTCCCGACGCGGCGGGCGTAGCGGGCCTCGAGGTCGAACACGTCCTGGTAGAATCGGTTGATCAGGGTGTCAGACCCGACGCGCTGGAGCAGCTCGTCGGCGGTGCCGACCACGTGGTTCGAGAAGGCCCGCACGGTGAGCCCGTGGGCGGAGAGCTGCACGAAGGGCTGCACCACGGCGATGTCGGTCCAGAACCAGCGGAGCGGCCCGATCGCGTTGAACCAGATCGACCCCGCGGTGGCCGCGACCCCGCCGCGCAGCGAGACGTCTCGCGTGAGCTGCGTCGAGAGGTCGAGGTCGGCGCGCAGGCTCTCGAGCGCGCGTCCGCGGTCGTCGACGTTGAGGCGGTAGGTCGTGTCAGACGGCCCCACGAGCAGCGCGTGGGGCGCGGCGCGGTTGTAGCCGAAGCCCAGGCGGTACGATACGCCGCGCGCGCGCCCGGCGCTCGTGACCGAGCCGTGGACCTGCCCGCCGTTGCCCGCGCCGAAGGTCGCCGTGTTGCGCCGCTCGCCCGGGGCGCGGGTGATGATGTTCACCACGCCGGAGTACGCGTCGGCGCCGTAGAGCGCGGAGCCGGGGCCGCGGATCACCTCGATGCGCTCGATCTCGTCGACGCCCACGGGCATCAGCGGCCAGAGGGTCACGCCGAGGAAATCCAGGTAGATGCTCCGACCGTCGAGGAGCACCAGCACCCGGTTCGACAGCCGACGGTTGAAGCCGCGGATGCCGACCTGCTGGTCGGACGCGTCGAGGGACATCACGTCGACGCCCACCGCCCGGCGCAAGAGCTCCGGGACGTTCGTGAGCCCCGAGAGCCGAATGTCCTGCTGCGTGATGATCGTGATAGCGTTGGGCGCGTCGAGGGGCGACTGCGCGCTCAGCGTGGCAGACACCACCTGCTCGTCGTAGGTGCCGTCACGGGCGTCCTGCGGCGCGTCGGCGCGCGCTGGGGAGGGGGCGCGGGCGGCGCCGGGGCGGCGGGCGGGGAGGCGCCGGGGCGGCGGCGCGCTCGCGACCGGGGCGCCGTCGGTGAACGCCATGATCGTGCGCGCCGCGTCGCGAAGGCGCGCGACCTGCTCGGGGGTGAGCTCCGTGACGGGGGGCGCCACCCCGCCGGGCGGAGGCTCCGTCGCGGGGGGCGAGGGGGCGGGCGGGGGCTCCGTCGCGGGGGCCGCGGGCGGCGTCGGCGCGGCGGCCTGCGCGGCGCGGAGGCGCTGCTGGAGCTCGCGCACCGTCGCCTCGACCTCGGCCCGGTCGGGCACGTCGCCCTGGAGGTACTGCCCGTAGAAATCCAGCGCGCGCTCCACGTCGCCGGCGTCGGAGTACGCGCGGGCGATGTTGAACAGCACGTTGACGTTGGGAAGGATGCGGTACGCGGACTGAAACTCCTCGATGGCCTCGACGAAGCGTCGCTCCCGCACGAGGGAGATGCCCGCGCGAAAGTGCCGCCGCGCCTCGGCGCGCTCGTCGGCCCTCGCGACGCCTGCGAACGTGATCAGGGCCGCTCCGAGGAGCCAGGCCCGAGCCCTTCGATTCGATTGCAACGCCATCCCTCGCCTGACCTCGCCCGCGGTGCAGAGGGGCGCCAGCGTCGCCCAGATCGGGACGCCGCGACAAGCTATCCCCTCGCGCGCGCCCCGCCCGGCGCCGAATCCTCGCCCGCGCGGTACTCCCGGGTGAGCACGAGCACCGCCTCGTCGTCGGGCGCCCGGCCCCGCGACGCGCCGCGCACGGCCCAGGCCCCGCTCGCCGTCAGCGCGTCGAGCGCCGCGCGGAGCACCGCCTGTCGTACCGCCGGGAGCTCGGCGGCCCAGGCGTAGCCGTCTCGGTCGCCCTCGTAGTCGTCGTCGAACTCGCAGCGAAAGACGAGGCGAAGGTCAAAGGTCTGCTCTTCGGTGTGTCGCATGAGGACCTCATCGCGCCCCTTGACGCGGCGCGCAACCGCGCGCGACGTTGAGGCCGAGATGCAGCGTTCCGGCGGAGGCGAGCAGCGGGCGCGGTATGTTCACGTGGTGTCGGCGGCGTTCTCCAACGCCGACCCGGCGAACAACGCCCGCGTGCTCCGGCGATACGACCCCCGCGCGCCCGCGGGCCCCACGCTGCTGCGCGACATGGAGCGCGCCTGCCGCAACGCGCTCACCCAGCTCGAGGAGCTCCCAGGCGGCGACGCGTCGCCGGTGACCCACCTGTTCGGGATCACCCTCCCCGACCGGGACTTCTCCGTGAACGCGCTCCACGGGTTCTACGACTTCAAGAGCCGGCTGGCCCTGGGGCACCGGTGTCAGGTGCGCTTCGAGGTCGGGTCGTCAGACGCCGGCGCGGTGCTCTTCGCCTCGGCGCTGCGGCTGCTGCAGGGCATCGAGGGGCCGGCCACGGCGCTGGTGGTCGCGGGGCAGGAGATCGCGCCCGACGCGCGACGCAACGTGCGAGATTTCGTCGGGCAGGTCATCGACGCGCGGGAGCGCGGCGCGGGGCTCAACATGATCCCGCTGGGGGACATGATCATGGACGCGGTGGTGCACCGCGCGTCGATCACCGCCGGGGGGCTGCCGGTGCTCCTGCGCGCGGGGGCCATTCGCGGCCTGCTCTCGCTCTGGACGCGGCGCAAGCTCCAGTACGGGTGCTCGTACGCGCCCGCGCAGCGGGGCCCCATGCGCCCCGACGCCTGGAACCGCGCGCAGGGCCGCTGGCTCGGCTCGCAGGACATGGCCGCGGCGAGCGTGGGCGCGTGCGCGGTGGTCCTGAGCACCGACCCCGCCGTGATCGCGCGGGGCGCGGGCGGGCGGATCGTGCGGGTGCTCGGCGTGGGCGAGGGCGACGCGCGCCCTGCGGTCACCGAGCGCGAGGAGCCGCTGGTCTTCTTCAAATCGATGCGCCAATCGCTCTCGGCGCTCCGCCGCGCCACCGGGACCAACCTCGACTTCCTGCGCGCGTCGGGCTTCGCGGTGCTCCATGACGCGTTCCCCTCCATCGAGCTCGCGCTGCTCGCGTCGCTGGGCTTCTCGCCCGCCGACGGCGCGCAGCGGGCCGCGGGGTGGTGGCCGAACCCCCGCGGCGGGCTCATGGCGACGGGCCACGCCTTCGCGGCCTCGGGGCTCGTGCAGATCGCGCACGCGACGCACACCTTCGCGTGCCCGTCTCCCTTCGACGCCGACGCGCTCACCCCGCAGCTCGCGAGCGTCGTGTCGTCTCCGCGGCCGGTTCACTGCGTGACCGCGTCGGTGGGCGGGCCGCTGAGCCACGTCGTGACCACCCTGCTCCAGTCGCTCCCGCGCGCGGCCCTCGACGACCTCGACGCGCCCTTCGAGCCGCCGCCCCGGCACCGCGCGGGGACCGGCGACGACGACCGCTTTGAAGAGAAGGCGGCCTGGGTCGCGGGCGTCGCGGGGTTCTACCGCGAGGCCCTCGCGCGCGTCGCGCCGCCGGGGGAGCGGCTGGGCGTGCTCGAGGCGCGCACGCGGCTGCGGCTCGACTCGCTCGTCGCGGCGCTCCTCCCGCTCCCGTTCACGTCGCGCGGCGACTGGGCGGCGCCGACCCGCGTCGAGTACCTCGGGCGGAGCTGGGAGATCCCAGAGGCTCTGACGTCGAGGGTGTACGAGCGAATGACCTCGCGTCCTCGCGAGAGCGCCGCGACGCCCATGGACGGGGCCGCCGACGCGCCCCGGCGGGTCTTCGTCTCGGAGGACGACCGGAGCCTCCGCGCCGAGCTCGTCGAGCTCGTGACCGCGAGCGCGCGGGTGATGGTCGCGTCGGCGGGCGAGGGGCTCGCGGCTCCCCCGTCGGTCTCGGAGCTCCGCGACGAGCTCCTCGCGGCGCTGGGCGTGCCGGTGGGGTTCTTCGCGACCGACGCGAGCGCGGCGCACCCGCACGAGCTCGGGCTGATCGCCGCGCCCGGCGTCGAGCTCGACGAGCTGACCCTGGGGACCGTGATGACGCTCCGCGGATCGGCCCGCGGCATCACCGCGGCGGTGTCGGCGATCCCGGGGCTGCCCGGCGTCGTGCCGCCGTGGCACCTCAACCCCGCGCAGGGCGCGAGGGGCGCGGCGGGGTACGAGGCCCTCGCGCCTCGCATCGACGCGCTCCTCGCGATGCTCCGCGCGAAGCCCGCGGGGCGCGAGGCGATCGTCGCGGCCCGGCGGCTGGCGTCTGACGGCGCGGCGATCGCCGTTCGGTCTCCGACGGTCACCCCGCCGGGTGACCTCATCGCGCTGCTCCACGCGCTCGTGATGGACCCCGATGAGGACCGCGACGCCCTCGCCCTCGCGCTCTCGCGCTGGCGGCGGTCGATCCCGCGCCCCGACGCGGTCGACAGCCTCCGGCCGCCCGCGTCGCTCGAGGTCGCCGCGACCTGCCTGGTCGACGTCGTGGGCGCGAGCGGGCGCTCGCTCTCGGCGAGCGTCGGGCAGCTCCAGGTCGTCGCGCGCGCGATGCGCCGGGCCGAGGCGTGGCTGGCGGGCTCGCGCGTCGAGCACGCGCGCATCGCCGACGCGTTCTGCCTCACGGCGTGGCTCCCCCCGAGCGCGGACCTCGACCGGGCGACGCCCTGGATCGGGCTGCTCACCTTCGCGCGCGACGTGTACCAGCACTGCCTCGACCACGACGTGAGCGCGCGGATCCTGGTCACCGCCGGGGGCGCGATGCCGTTTCGCGAGGTCGACGCCACCTCGCTCGGCGCCGTGAGCGGCGCGGGCTTCGCCCTCGAGGCCGCGCTCTCGCGCTGCCTCGGCCCGGCGTTCGACCAGCACTTCGGGGCCGCCCGGCGCGACGGGGTGATCGCCGTGCTGCCCGAGCCGACCGTGGCGCGCATCGGCGGCGGCGCGGCGGGCGACGACCTGGCGGTGGCCTCGGGCTTCGACGCGATCTGGAGGCTCGAGGGCGAGCGGCTGCTGCCCATCGAGCACCGGGGCGACGACCCCCTCGCGCGGCGACGCTGCGGGCTGCTGCGCTGCGCCGACGGGGCCTACGCGTACCAGTTCCGGCAGCGGCCCTGATCCCGCGCGGAGGGGCCGCGGTGACGTGGGCCAGGGAGTACTATCCGCGGCGTGAAGCGTATCGCCCTCTCAGCCTCGCTCGCCCTCCTCGTCGCCTGCTCCTCCCCCGCGGTCGCGCCCGACGCGGCGAGCGACGCGCCCGCCGCGCAAGACGCCTCCTCCGACGCGCCCCGCGAGGGCGTCTCGGCCGTGATGGATTTCGGCGCCGACCTCACCGACCGCGACCGGTGGTACGACCTCCCGTGGCCCAGCGACCTGCGCCTCAACGCCCGGGGAGGCCCTGACTACCAGGGCTTTCCCGCTCCAGGCTCGGCGTCGCTGGTGCGCGGCATCCTCGAGATCGCGGGAGACCGCCAGGGGATCACCGCGCTCCCCATCGGATATTTTCGCTTCGACGGTGCGCTCGCGGCGGTGCTGCCCGAGGCGGCGATTCGCCCCGCGCCCGACGCGCCGGTGATGCTGATCGACATCGACCCCGCGTCGCCCGAGCGCGGTCGCATGATCCCCACGGTCGCGCAGACCTGGGCCGAGGACGAGTACCTCCCCGCCGACGTCCTCGCGGTGGGCGCGTGGCCGGGCTTCGTGCTGCGGCCCCGCACCCGCTACGCGTTCGTGATCACCCGCGCGCTCCGGGCGATGTCCGGCGAGCCCGTGCGGCCCCCCGCGGCGATGCAGCGGCTCCGCGAGGGCGTCGCGCCCTCCGGCGCCCGGGGAGCGGCCGCCGTCGCCCTCTACGCGCCGCTCTGGGAGACGCTCCGCGTCAGCGAGATCGACGCGAACTCGGTCGTGGCGGCGACGGTGTTCACCACCGGCGACACGCCGCGCGAGCTCGCCGAGCTCGGCGACCGCGTGGTCGCGCGGCATCAGCCGTCGATCGAGGGCGTGGCCGTGGCGCCGGGCGACTCGCGCGCCACGAGCCCGCGGTTCTGCCAGCTCCGCGCGACGATTCGCATGCCGCAATTTCAGCGCGGGGTGCCGCCCTTCAACACCGAGGGCACCTTCGACATCGGCCCCGACGGCCTCCCCGCCGAGGTGAGCTATCCCACGCTGCCGCGCTACGGAGACGTGCCCGTCGTGCTCACGGTCCCCCGGCGCGCGATGGGCGCGCAGGGCTTTCCGCTGGTGCTGTACCTGCACGGCTCGGGCGGCCTGAGCGCCTCGGCGGTCGACCGCGGCACCTGGCGCCCGCGCTCGCCTCAGCACACCTGCGAGAACAACGAGGTCGACGAGTGGGAGGGCGTCTCGGGGTGCTTCACGCTGGGCGAGGGGCCCGCGTACGTGCTCGCGCAGCGCGGCTTCGCGACGGCGGCGCAGGCGCTGCCCGTGAACCCCGAGCGCCTCCCCGGCGCGACGAGCCTCGCGTACCTCAACTTCGCCAACCTCAAGGCGTTTCGCGACACCTTTCGCCAGGGCGTGCTCGAGTCGAGGATGTTCATTCAGGCGCTCAGCCGGCTGCGCATCCCCGCGAGCGTGCTCGCCGGATGCGAGGGCGTGACGCTCCCCGCGGGGACGACCGAGGGGCGCTTCGACCTCTCGCGCCTCGTGGTGCAGGGGCAGTCGATGGGCGGGATGTACACCAACCTCGTCGGCGCCACCGACCCCAACGTGGGCGCGCTCATCCCCACGGGCGCGGGGGGGTTCTGGAGCTACATGGTGCTGCGCACGCAGACCGTGCCCGGCGCCGCGCGGTTGATCCCCGTGCTCGTGGGAACGCGCTCGCAGCTCACGCACCTGCACCCGAGCCTCGCCCTCCTCGAGATGGCCTGGGAGCCCGCCGAGCCCCTGGTCTTCATGCCGCGCGTCGCGCGCGACCCGCTGCCCGGTCACCCCGTGCGCTCCATCTACGAGGCCGTGGGGCAGGGCGACTCGTATTTCGACATCGGCGTCTACGACGCCGCCGCGGTGGCATTCGGGCACCCGCAGTACGGCGGCGCGGTCTGGCCGTCGATGCAGACCTCGCTCGGGCTCACCGAGCTCGCGGGGATTCGCCCCTACCCCGCTCGCTCCAACCTGCGCGGGGGCTCGATGATGACGCCGTACACCGGCGCCGTGATCCAGTACGCGGGCGACGGGGTGTACGACCCCCACGCGATCTACACGCAGCTCACCGCGGTGAAGTACCAGTACGGCTGCTTCGCGCAGAGCTTCGCCTGCACGGGCGCGGCGACGATCCCCGACCCCGCCGGGCGCGCGGTCGACGCGGAGTGCCCCGACGTGCCCACCACCTGTCCCTTGCGTTGACCGAACGGTCAGCGCGACGGCTCGGCGACCTCGAGCAGCGACTCGAGCGAGACGCGGGTCGGCACCCCGGTGACCGACACCGTGAGCCGCGCGCCCGCGCGCCCGCCTCGCACCGCGACGAGGCTGCACCAGCACGGCCCGCTCGGGAGCCTGATCCGCACGATCACGGCTCCCCGGCGGAGCCGCGCGCGCAGCGTCTCGGCGTCGGTCTGCATGGCGACGAGGCTAGACTCGGGGGCGCGGCGGTGGCCAGAAAGCGACGCGCGCTCCGTTGCCTACATCGCCCTACCCGCGTGGATCCTTGACCGGATCACGCGCGCGCCGATACCGTCGATCCGAACGACCCGCGCTGATGTCACCGTCTGATCCCGATCCCCCGAAGAGTCCGCCGCCGGCGCCGGCGCCTGAGGCCGAGCCCAATTGGCAGGTTCGAACGCAGGTGATCCGCACGGTCGACCGCCCCACGAGCGGGGGGTCAGACTGCCTCGTGGTGATCTACACCCGCGAGGGCAGCGGACCGATCGGTAAGCGGGTCCCCCTCGACGGCGTGGTGTCTGAGCTCGGCATCGGCCGCGACGTTCAGAACGCCGTGGTGCTCGACTACGAGTCCATCTCTCGGCGCCACGCCCGGCTGGTGCGGCGCGACGGCGCGTGGTGGGTCGTTGACAACAACAGCACCAACGGCACCTACGTGAACGACCTCCCCGCGCGCGAGGCGCTCCTGCGCAACGGCGACCGGATCAAGATCGGCGACGTGATCTTGAAGTACCTCTCGGCGGGCGACCTCGAGGCGGAGTTCATGTCGACCATCTCGCAGATGATGGTCACCGACCAGCTCACGCAGGCGTCGAACAAGCGTCACCTCCTGGAGCAGATCGGCAGCGAGCTCAACCGCTCGATGCGTCACGGCCGGCCGCTCTGCCTGCTGATGTTCGACATCGACTACTTCAAGCGCGTGAACGACACCTACGGCCACGTCGCGGGTGACTTCGTGCTCAAAGAGATCGCCGCGCTGGTCCGCACGCGCATCCGCCGCAACGAGGTGTTCGGGCGCTACGGCGGCGAAGAGTTCTCGATGCTGCTCCCCGAGACTCACCTGCAGGGCGCCCACACCCTCGCGCTCGAGCTCCGCGCGCTCGTCGAGGCGCACCCCTTCGTCTTCGACGGCGTGCGCATCCCGGTGACCGTGTCTCTCGGCGTCGCGCAGTGGAACCCGACGCTGCGCACCGTCGAAGACTTCGTGCAGGCCGCGGATTTGAAGCTGTATCAGGCGAAGCGCGAGGGGAGAAACCGCGTCGCGGTGTGACCGGGGAGGGGCGAGGCGCCCTCCCCACGCCGCGCGCTACTGGTCGGTGCAGGCGTTGTCGGTGACGCCGTCGCAGTCGTCGTCGAGGCCGTTGCAGAGCTCGGGCTGGGGGATCGTGTCGTCGCAGGGCGTCCACCCCGCGTCGACGCAGGTGCGCGTGCCGCTGCGGCAGATGCCGCGGCCGTTGTACTCCGGGGGGTACGTGAAGCACGACTCCTGGAGGTTGCTGGTGTTCATGTCGTTCTCGTCGACGAAGCCGTCGCAGTCGTCGTCGGCGCCGTTGCAGAGCTCGGTGCGTCGCGCGGCGGTGTTGGGCTCGCAGGTGACCTCGCGGCCGAGCACGCACACCAGGCGGCGCACGCGGCAGGGGCCGTTGCCGCACTCGCGAAAGAGGTTGTCGACGATGCCGTCGCAGTTGTCGTCGAGGTTGTTGCACTCCTCGCCGCCGGGGCGCGGGTCGATCTGCCCCTCGCAGTCGTTCCACCGGCCCGCGTCGGAGCAGCTCTGGTTGCCGCGCCGGCAGATGCCGCGGCCGTAGACCATCTCGGGGATGCCTGGGCTGGGCGCGCAGAAGCGGGTCATCCCGGGGGTGCAGCGCTCGACGTCTTCCATGTCGGCGTCGACGTGGTCTTCGGGCGCCATGAAGACGTCTTCCAAGGGCATGCCGGCGTCGAGGTCGCCGCCGAGGTCGTTCGGGCGCGCATCGGGGTCGGCGGCCCCCGAGTCGCCGGCGCCGCCGTCGCCGCTCGCGCCGTCGGGGGAGCCGAGGTCGTTCACCGTCGCGTCGGCGCGCACCAGGTCGCCGGTGGGCACGGGCTTGTCGTCGTAGACGATCCGCCCGTCGGGCAGGCGATAGCCGCCGTCGACGCGCTCGAACTGAATGTCCAGCGAGTTCGCGTAAACATCTGGACGACCGCCATCGCCGCATCCCAGCATCGACAGAGCACCCACGACTGGCCAGAAGCTACGACGAAGCGACATGCGACAAGGATGATCCAGTCGGCGTTGACCGCGCAAGGGTCCTGCGGGCTGAGGGGCGTCGCGGGCTTAGGTCGAACCGGGCGCTCGTGCTATCGCGGCGTCGCGATGAAGGTGCTGCTGATCGGATCAGGCGCGCGGGAGCACGCGCTCGCGGAGGCCCTCGCGGCCTCGCCTCGCTGCGACGCGCTGTACTGCGCGCCGGGCAACCCGGGCATCGCGTCGGTGGCGCGGTGCGTGCCGGTGGAGGCGTCGAACGTCGAGGGCCTCGTCGAGCTCGCGCGGTCGCTCGGCGCGGACCTGGTGGTCGTGGGGCCCGAGGTTCCGCTGGTGCTGGGGCTCGTCGACCGCCTCGTCGCGCTGGACATCGCGGCGTTCGGACCGAGCGCCGCGGCGGCTCGCCTGGAGGGCTCCAAGGGCTTCACCAAGGACCTCTGCGCGCGCGCGGGCATCCCCACGGCGGCCTACGCGCGCTTCGACGACGAGGCCGACGCGATGGAGCACCTCCGCGCGCGCGGCGCGCCGATCGTGGTGAAGGTCGACGGGCTCGCCGCTGGCAAGGGCGTGGTCGTGGCCGGCGAGCTCGACGAGGCCGAGCGCGCGGTGCGCGCGGCCTTCGCGGAGCCCGGCGCGGCGGTGGTGCTCGAAGACGTGATGACGGGCCCGGAGCTCTCGCTCTTCGCGATCTGCGACGGCGCGCGGGCGACGCTCTTCGGCACGGCGATGGACTACAAGCGCGTGGGCGACGGCGACGTCGGCCCCAACACCGGCGGCATGGGCGCGATCTCGCCGCACCCGCTCGCGAGCGAGGCGCTGGAGCGCGACCTCATGGAGCGCTTCATCGAGCCCACGCTCGCCGAGATGCGCGCGATGGGCGCGCCCTTTCGCGGCGTGCTGTACCTCGGGGTGATGCTCACGCCCGAGGGCCCCATGCTGCTTGAGTACAACGTGAGATTCGGTGACCCCGAGTGTCAGGCGCTGCTCGCTCGCTTCGACGGAGACCTGCTCGCGTTGCTCGACGGCGCCGCGCGCGGGGACCTCGACGAGCGCGCGGTGAGATGGCGCGACGAGGCGTCGTGCTGCGTGGTCCTCGCGGCGTCGGGATACCCCGGCAAGGTCCGTGCGGGGGACGTGATCGAGGGCCTCGAGGACGCGCGCGCCTCGCACCCCACGGTGCGCGCGCTCCACGCCGGCACGCGCCTCGACGGAGCGCGTCTGGTGACCGCGGGAGGCCGCGTGCTCAGCCTCGTCGCGACGGGCGCTGACGTCGCCGAGGCGTCGCGCCGCGCGAAAGACGCGATGGGCCGGGTGCGGGTCGAGGGCGCTCACTGGCGACGCGACGTCGGCTCGATTCGAGGGTAGCGCGGCGCCCGCGCACCTCTGCGCACATCGGGTGTCAGGTGCGCGGAGGTGCCGCGCGGTCGGGCGCCGTGCGGCGTCGGGAGACCACGCGCCCACGCTTCCCCTCACTCAGCCGTCATCGCTTGCCTACATCCGGTGACCGCGCACCGCCATTTCGTCACCGCGTCACCGCTGTACGCGCATCGGAGGTGGGGTCCTGCGGTGGTCACCGAGGGTGCGTGTTTTGGCACCTGGGACCACCGATATAAGCGTGTTGGGCGTCGTTGTGGGCATGCCCCGCGTTCCTGATGATCGACTCAAGCCAATGAGTGGTCACCACGCAGAGAAGGGCGGGACGATGGAACGCAACGACAAGACGGTAGCGCGCGGAGACTCGACGCGCCTCGGGATGTGGGCGGTGGCGCTCACCTCGCTGTTGGTCGCATGCGCCTCGGATCAGCCCCGCCCCGCAGGCGGGACTCAGCCGGTGGTCGTCGACCTCGACGCGAGCGCGCCCCTCGACGCCGGCTCCGGCGCCGCGCCGCGGAGCGTGTGCGTCGACGACGACGGCGACGGCTTCGGCGTCGGCTGCGCCCGAGGCGCCGACTGCGACGACGCCGACCCCAGCATGACCGACGGCTGCTACCGCTGCGCGCTGCCGGCCACCGACTGCGCCTGCGACGACGGCGCGGCGCCCATCGGCTGCGACCTCGAGAGCGACACGTCGCGCTCGCTCACCGGCGCCTGCCACCCCGGCCAGCGCACCTGCGTGGGCGGCCGCTGGAGCCGCTGCGAGCCCTACCGCGGGGCGCAGCGCTACGTCGGCGCGGTGTCGGCCTGCGGAGGCTCCTGCCTCGCGGGCTGCCACCATCAGGTGATCTGCCCCGAGGCTGGCGAGCCCTTCGACGCCGAGTGCGAAGACGTGGAGCACGGCTCCTTCGCGCCGTCGGTCTTCTGCCCCCCGTCGACCGCCCCGGGCGGCGTGCAGGCGACCTGCGACGGCACCGGCGCGGGCTACGTTCGCACCGCGGTGAACTTCCCCTTCATCGACGCCTGCGGCGCCCCGGGCGCGCTGCGGCTGCTCACCGGCGCGAACAACGCCGTGGCGACCGACACCATCCCCTTCCCCTTCGAGTTCTACGGCGACGTGCGGACCTCGCTGCAGATCGGCTCCAACGGCACGATCGGCTTCCCCTCGACGAGCGGCGCCGGCGTCTCTGAGCCCCTCGCGCTGACCTCGCGCCGCTTCGCCGTCATGCCCTTCTGGGACGACCTCGTCGCCACCGGCGGCGTGTGCGTCGCGACGTACGGCATCGCGCCCAACCGCCAGTACGTGGTCGAGTGGCTCAACGCCCGCTTCAACGCCACGGGCGACACCTCGCGCCTGACCTTCGAGGCGATCTTCAGCGAGGGGTCGAACACCATCGACTTCGCGTACCACACCACCGACAGCAGCACCGCGGCGGCGCGGGTCACCGGCAGCCAGGCGGCCATCGGCCTCATCGGCGCCGACAACAGCCAGACCGACCAGTACGCGTACCGCCTCGCTGGGTCGGTCGCCGCCGGCCGCCGCCTGCGCTGGACCCCGAGCGGCCCCGGCGGCCGCTGCGTGACCGGTCGCTTCGTGCAGACCGTCGTCGCGACCTGCGAGAACCCCAACGAGATCCCCGTGTGGGACATGATGAACCTCTCGGGCTCCGTCGCCCCCGGCGGCGCGGTGCTGCTCTCGGTGAAGACCGCCGACAGCCCCGCGGAGCTCAGCGCGGCGCCCGCGGTGCTCCTCCCGCAGCTCGACGCGGTCGGCGGCAACGTGCCGACGCACATCCCGCTCACGGGTCAGCTCCGCGCGGCGGACCCCCGCCTCGCCCTCGACCGTCGCCCGGTGATGCAGCTCACCGCGATGCTCCACCCGTCGGCGGACCGCCGTCAGCCCTCGGTGCTTGGGGCGCTTGAGTTCCAGTACATCTGCGTGCCCAACGAGCAGCTCACGAGCTGCACCTCGGGGCAGCCCTGCAGCGTCGGCGGGAGCACCTGCCGCCGCGGCGTCACGAACTGCGAGAACAGCGCGGGCGGCCGCCCCTACGAGGTCTGCGTGGAGGCGGGCCGCGAGGACCCTGGCACCTCGTGCGGCAACGGCCGCGTGTGCAACAACGACGGCGACTGCGTGGCCTGCAGCGAGGGCGCGGCGTGCACCATCCCGGGTGAGGCCTGCACGCAGGGGCGCGTGAGCTGCTCGACCGGCGAGCCCCGCTGCATCGCGGTGGGCCAGCTCCCGCCGGGGACGGTGTGCGGCGGCAACATCGCCACCTACCAGCGCAGCAACTCCACCTTCGACTGGATCGACGCCTGCAACGCGCCGGGCCGGGAGCTCTGGCTCATCGGCGGCAGCAACCGCACGCAGGAGGTCACCCTCCCCTTCGACCTCACGCTCTTCGGCTCGGCTCGCCGCGACCTCACGATCTCGCAGAACGGCGTGCTGGGCTTCCCCACCGCGTCGCCGTCCGACTTGAACGCCGCGCTGCCGAACACGGTGCTCGGCGACGCGATCCTCCCCTTCTGGGACTCGCTGCTCACCCCCACCGGCGTCTGCACCGCGGTCGTCGGCGCCGAGCCGCACCGACGCTTCGTGGTGCAGTACAACAACGCGCAGATCAACGGCGTGGCGGGCAGCGCGCTCAACTTCGAGGTGGTGCTCTCTGAGTCCACCAACGCCGTCGACGTGATCTATCACAGCATGACCGGCACCGGCGATCGCCCCTCGGGCTCGTCGGCCACCATCGGCATCCAGCGCGCGGACGGCGCCTTCTTCGACCAGGTCTCGCACAACACCGCGGGCGCCGTGGGCACCGGGACGACGATCCGCTGGACCACGAACGTCACGGGCGTCTGCGACCCCCGCGGCGTGTGCGTCCCCTGCTCGCCGGGCGTGGCGTGCAACGCGAACGGCATCTGCGCGCTCGGCACGCAGACCTGCACCGCGGGCATCGCGATGTGCATCCCCACCGGCCGCCGCGCGGCGACGCCCGAGGCCTGCAACGGCGTCGACGACGACTGCGACGGCATCGTCGACGAGGACTGCCGCCCCTGCGTGCAGGCCGTCGGCGGGACCACCACCCGCGCGACCCAGACCGTGTGGGAGATCAACCGCGGCACCGGCCCGATCTGCTGGGGCTTTCAGACCGCGCGACACGGCGACGCGATCGAGTACAGCTACACCTCGATCCCCCCCACCACCGACCCCGGCTGGGCCCCGCACGGCAACAACATCTACTTCGCCGACCCCTCGACGCTCTGCGGGGTCTGCAACTGCCGCTACGGCGGCGACTTCACGCACTTTCAGACCTCGTTCGTGCTGCCCCCCGGGTACAACGCCTCGAGCCTGCGCATCCAGGTCGGCAGCGTCGACGACGGCGTGCGCATGACGGTCTTCAACAACCGCTACCCCAACGGCATCGTCGACCCGGGCAGCTACGCGTACTTCCCCGCGGGCGGCTCGACGGACCTCGCGGCGTACCTCGCGCCCGGGCCGAACCGCATCGTGCTCACCCACGTCGACGACTGCTGCCGCGAGCGGATCATCCGCGGCGTGAGCATCGTCCTCAACGACGAGCCCCTGGTGGCCTGCACCGACATCACGAACCCCACGCAGTGCCTGCCCGGCTGGGCCGACTGCGACGGCAACGCGATGAACGGCTGCGAGGAGAACCTCGCGAACTCGACCTTCGCGTGCGGCGCCTGCGGCGTCTCCTGCGGCAGCGGGTGGTGCGACAACGGCACCTGCCGCGCGAGCTCGTGCAACAACAACGTGCGCGACGGCAACGAGTCCGACGTGGACTGCGGCGGCTCCTGCGGCCCCTGCAACTCCTGCCTGGCCTGCGCGCGCAACAGCGACTGCGCCTCGGGCATGTGCCTCGACGGGCAGTGCGGCTTCGTCGCCGAGCGCTACCTCGACTGGCGCTCGCAGTGCTCGGGCATCGGCGGCACCGAGCAGCTCGTGGTGCGCGACATGCCGGCCGGCGAGTACCGCATCGAGGCGCTCCCCAGCGCCGGCGCGAACGGCGCGGTGAACCCTCCCAGCTCGGGCTGGTCGTGGCGCCTCGACGGCGACTGCGCGGGCCTCTCGGTGCCCGCCCTCGGGCAGACGCCGAGCTTCGCGACCCGCGAGGCGGCCTACTCCGCGCTCCCCCAGACCACCACCTCGGCGAACTGGGCCGGCGGCACGATGACCTGCCGCTTTCAGGACGCCGACTGCCGCGACAACCAGGGCGGCGTGTACTTCAGGCTCACGATGGCCTGCGCCCCGCTCCCCGACCGCTGCGCCCCCGGCACGGCGGACTGCGACCGCAACCCCACCAACGGCTGCGAGGTGAACATCGCCTCGTCCCTCGGCGCCTGCGGCGCGTGCGGGCGGGCCTGCCCGTCGGCCGCCAACGCGGTCGCGACCTGCACGGCCGGGGCCTGCGGCTTCACCTGCGCCGCGGGCTGGGCCGACTGCGACGGCGACGCGTCCAACGGCTGCGAGGCCAACCTCGCGAGCGACACGGGCAGCTGCGGCACCTGCGGCAACGTGTGTCAGAGCGGTAGCCGCGGCGCCGCGCAGTGCGTGAGCGGCGCGTGTCGCCTGCTCTGCGAGACGGGCTACTCCGACTGCGACGGCGACGCGTCCAACGGCTGCGAGGCGCGCAGCTCCAACGACCCGACGAACTGCGGCGGCTGCGGCATCACCTGCAGCGCGCCGAACGCGCAGTCGACCTGCACCAACGGCGCCTGCACCCTCGGCGCCTGCGTGGGCTCCTTCAGGAACTGCGACGGCAACCTGGTCAACGGCTGCGAGCGCGACACCGGCAGCGACGTGAACAACTGCGGACTCTGCGGCAACCGCTGCCCTGCACGGAGCAACGCGGCCACGACCTGCACCGCGGGCGGCTGCGGGTTCACCTGCAACCCCGGCTGGGCCGACTGCGACGGCAACCCCACCAACGGCTGCGAGGTCAACCTCAACACGTCCACGAGCAACTGCGGCGCCTGCGGCAACGTCTGCTCCAACCCGCACGGCGGGGCCGTGTGCACCGCGGGCACCTGCGGGATCTCCACCTGCAGCTCGGGCTACTCGAACTGCGACGGCGAGGTCGGCAACGGCTGCGAGACGAACACCCGCAACAACGTGAACCACTGCGGCGGCTGCGGGCGCGTCTGCTCGCTGCCCAACGCGACGCCGCGCTGCGGCAGCAGCGTCTGCAAGATCAGCACGTGCAACGCCAACTTCGGCAACTGCAACAACAACAACAACGACGGCTGCGAGGCCTCGCTGCTCAACGACAACAACAACTGCGGGGCCTGCGGCGCGCGCTGCGGCTCGGGGCGCGCGTGCGCCAACGGCACCTGCGTGCGCACCGGCACCCCGCGCTTCACGCTCACCTGGGACCGGGTCGGCGACATGGACCTCCGCGTGACGCCGCCCTGCGGCACCGAGGTCTCGTACCAGCGCACCTCGGCGTGCAACGGCACGCTCGACGCCGACGCGACGAACTCGACCGGGCCGGAGAACATCTTCTTCACCAGCAGCGCCGCGCGCGGGACCTACAGCGTCTGCGTCTCGCCGCACAGCATCTCGGGGCCGACCAACTGGACCCTGCGGATCTACAACGGCAACACGCTGGTTCGCACCGAGACGGGGACCTCGACGAGCTCCCTGGGCAACGGCTGCTCGCAGACGATCAGCTTCAACTACTGAGCCCGCGCGCTCCCGCTCCGCGCGGCGCTCACATCGCCGCGCGGCAGAGCCCTCCTCCACACGACAGCCCCCTGAAGCACACCGTCGACCCCGCGCAGCACGACTGCCCCGGGCCCCCGCAGGGGACGCACGCGCCCGAGACGCAGAGCAGGCTCGGGAGGCACGGCGTCGCGCTCGCGCAGCAGGGGCCGCCGCTCGCGCCGCAGGTGACCGTCGCCTCGCAGCGTCCGCTCAGGCACGAGTTACCTGGCCCGCACGCGGCCACGCCGCAGCAGGGCTGTCCCACGGCGCCGCAGCTCGCGACCTCGGCGCACACGCCTCCGCGGCACTCGCTCCCGCGGTTGCAGCGCGCGGGGCTGCAGCAGATCGCGCCCGGCACGCCGCATCCCGTCTGAGGCGCGCCCGCGTCGACGAGCGCGCCGAGGTCCGCGGGCGCGTTGACGACGTCGAAGGGCTGGGCCGAGGCGTCGAGGAGCCCGCTCTTGTCGGGGTAGTCGTCCCAGTTGACGCCGACGATGTCCTCGGGGGGCGCGAGGTCTGTGGTGCCTGAGATCACGGCGTCTCCGCCGTCTGCGGGCACGGCGATCGCGCACCCCGCGATGCCGAGCACCGCGAAGCAGACCGCGTGTCGTGGAGCGAGGCGCACCCCCGCACTGTACGACGCTCTCGCTCCAGGCGTCAGCGCGGCGCCGCCGGAGGTACGGCCACCATGCCCGGCGGCGCGGTCTGGTTCGCGCCCGTGGCGTTCGCGCGGAGCCGCTCCTCGATGCGCTGCCGCACGGCCGCGCCCTCCTGCTCCGCGGACGCGCGTCGAGTCAGGGCCTCGAGGCGCGCGCGCCCGATGCCCGCCGGCGCCGTGGCCGCGTGGCCGTCGGCGAAGCGAACGTAGGTCTCCCACTCCGCGCGCGCCTGATCCCAGCTCCCGCCGGCCTCGTGGAGCTGCGCCATCGCGATGCGCGCGCGGGTCTGGTGCGGCTCGTCTGCGGCCACCGTGGCGAGCCTCAGGGCCTCTCGAAAGAAGCCCTGCGCCGAACCCGCGTCGCCCCGCGCGGCGGCGACGTAGCCCAGATAGAGCTGCGGGAGCGCGCTCGCCCCGTCGAGGCGCGCGGCCTCGCGAAACGCCGCGGTCGCCTCGTCCCAGGCCTGGCGGCGATACGCCTCGACGCCGCGGAGCACCGACTGGTCTCGAGGTGAAGGCGCGCGCGCCGCGGGCGCTGGCGCGGTCTGCGCGAGCGCCCCCGCGGGCGCCGTGAGCAACAGGGCGAGGACGAGCGTGCGCATGGGCGGACTATACCCGCTCGCGCGCTCACCGAGGAGAGCTCGAGAGGCTCCGCCACGCGTTGAGGACCTCGCGCAGCCGCTGGTCCCGCTCGGGCGATCGCCTGGCGTCGCGGTCGGGGTGCAGCGCGAGCACGAGGCTGCGGTAGCGCTCGCGCAGGGCCGCGGTGGTCGCGTCGGGGCCCAGGCCGAGCACCGCCAGCGCCTCTCGCCGCGAGGGGTCGACGCTCACCTCGACGCGGGCGCGCCGACGCGGCCGCCCCGAGAGAACCCTCGACGGGAGCATCGGCGAGAGCTCCGCGGCCCCCGCGGGGAGCGGGCGCATCGGGCTCAGGGTGATGGCCGCGTCCTCGAGGCCGAAGAGCGCGTCGAGGCGCAGCGCGCGCTGCTCGTGCACCAGCGCGTCCCTCGCGCGCGAAGAGAGCAGCCGGGCCGCGACGAGGCGCTGGCCGATGCGCTGCGGCGACGGCTTCGCGCGGAGGGTGCGCTCGATGGTCTCGGGCTCGATCAGGCCCCGCGCGGAGGCGAGCTCCCCGAAGCAGGGGGGCTCGCCCTCGACCGCGCACACCTGACCGCGCCGGAGGTGGAGCACCCGGCGACGTCGCCCGTCGTCGAGCTCGAGGGAGGCGTCGAGGCGCGCGCGGTGACACGCGCCGAGGACGTCGCCGAGGGTGGTGTCGCGAAGTCGCGGAGGGGTCAGCTGCACGCGTCGAGGCGTAGCAACGCGAGCCGCGGGCGCACCAGTTCGAGGGAGCCTCAGCGGGTATGTTGCAGGTCCCACGCGAGGCGTGCCACGAGGGCCACGACGACCGCGAGCACCACGCCGCGCACGAAGCGGTCGCCGCCGCGAATGGTGAGCCGCGCGCCGATGGCGCCGCCGACCATCTGCGCGCCCGCCATCGGCAGCGCCACCGACCAGAGGACCTTGCCGTTCATCGCGAACACCAGCAGCGCCGCGAGGTTCGAGGCGAGGTTCACGACCTTCGCGTTGGCGCTCGCGCGCGAGAGCGCGTCGCCGAGGAGCGTCACCGAGGCCATGATCAGAAAGGTCCCGGTTCCTGGACCGAAGAAGCCGTCGTAGGCGCCGATGGCCAGCGCGATGGCGGCGGCGCGCAGCGAGCGCGTCGCGGGGTCGAGGGCGACCGCGGGCGTCGAGAGCTCCCGACGGAGCGCGAGCGCCGCGGCGACCGCCACCAGGAGCGCGAGGACGCGCGCGCGCAGCAGGCTCTTCGGGATCGCGAGCACCGCGTGCGAGCCGACGAGGGAGCCCGCGAAGCCCGACGCGAAGGCGAAGGGCGCGCGGCGAACGTCGACGTATCCCTTGCGCGCGAACTGAATCAGCGCAGAGAGCGAGCCCCAGGCCGACTGCCCCTTGTTGGTCCCGAGCACCACCGTCGGGTCGGGCAGCGCCCAGAGCAGCGCGGGCACGGTGACCAGGCCGCCCCCGCCCGCGATGGCGTCGACGGTGCCCGCGAGGAGCGCCACCGCGCAGAGCGCACCGAGCTGGATCGCGTCCAAGGCTCGGGCTCAGCGAAGCTCAGGGCAGGCCGCGCGCACGGCCGCCGCGAGGCCGCCGCCGCCGAGGAGCGCGTCCACCGCGAGGATGTCGGGAGAGAGGACCCGGTCACCCTCGGTCGTCGGAACGATCGCGCGAAGGGCGGCGTGCGCCCGCTCGACGCCCCGGCCCGCGCGCAGCGGCGCGCGGAGGTCGAGCCCCTGCGCGGCGACCAGCGCCTCGATGGCGACGACGTACCGCGCGTTGCGCACCACCCGCGCCGCCTTGAGGGCCGAGGTCGCGCCCATGGAGACGTGGTCCTCTCGACCCGCCGAGGAGGGGATCGAGTCGACGCTCGCGGGGTGGCAGAGCACCTTGTTCTCGCTCACGAGCGCCGCCGCGCTGACCTGCGCGATCATGAAGCCCGAGTCGAGGCCGGTGTCCGCGGCGAGAAACGGCGGGAGGTCGGTCGAGAGCGCGGGGTTCACCAGCTGCTCGACCCGCCGCTCGGAGATGTTCGCGAGCTCCGCGGTCGCGATCGCGAGCAGGTCGAGGGCGATCGCGAGGGGCTGGCCGTGAAAGTTGCCGCCTGAGATCACCCGCGTGCCGAGCTCGTCGACGAACACCAGCGGGTTGTCGGTCACCGAATTCGCCTCGCGGGTGAGCACCTCGTCGATCCACGCCATCGCGTCGCGCGAAGCCCCGTGCACCTGCGGCATGCAGCGGAGGGAGTAGGGGTCTTGCACCTTGCCGCAGTGGCGATGGCTCTCGGCGATCTCGCTCTCGGCGATGAGCGCTCGGAGGTTCGCGGCGACCGCGAGCGCGCCGGGGTGCGGACGGAGACCGACGACATCCTCCGTGAACGGCGCCCCGCTGCCCTTGAGGGCCTCGAGCGACATGGCGCCGGCGATGTCGGCGTGCGTCGCGAGCGCGCGCGCGTCGTGCAGCGCGAGGGTGCCGGCGGCGAGCATGAGCTGCGTCCCGTTGATCAGCGAGAGGCCCTCCTTGGCCTCGAGGGACACGGGGGTGATCGAGGCCCGCGCGAGGGCCTCGGCGCCGTCCAGGAGCTCCCCGCCGAGCTCCGCCCGGCCCTCGCCCACCAGCACCAGCGCGAGGTGCGCCAGGGGCGCCAGGTCGCCCGAGGCCCCCACCGAACCCTGCGACGGGATCACCGGGTGAACCCCCGCGTTCAGCATCGCTGCGAGGGTCTCGACGAGCACGGGGCGAACGCCTGAGGCCCCGAGCGCGAGCACCTGCGCTCGAAGCAGCATCATCGCGCGGACGACGTCGGTCGGGAGGGCGTCGCCCACCCCGCACGCGTGGCTCCGCAGGAGGTTGTGCTGCAGCTGCCTGATCTTGTCGGGCGCGATGCGCTTCTCCGCGAGGGCGCCGAAGCCGGTGTTGACCCCGTAGACCCTCGGCGCGCCATCGCGCCCCGCGACGATCGCGTTCACCGCCTCGCGCGCGCGCCTCATCCGCTCGAGCGCGGGGGTGTCGAGGGCGACGGGCCGCCGCGCGCGGGCGACTTGAACGATGTCTTCGAGCTCAAGGCGCTCGCCGATGAAGAGGGGGGGCAACATCGGCGACGGTCCTACACCAGCGCCCCGGCTTGCGGTAGACCGGTCGCCATGCGCGTCAGGGTCGCGACGGCGTTGTTGCTGACCGCCTGCGGCGGGGAGCTGCCCTCGCCGTCGAGCGTGCTCACCCCGCGCTTCATCGCGATCCTCACCCCCACGCCCGAGGTGCGCCCCGGGCAGGGCGCGTCGTTCGAGGCCCTCTTTCACGACCCCGCCGGGCGCGTCGCGTCCTTTCGCTGGTGGTGGTGCTGGGAGAGCGCCGCGATCGACCCGCTCCGCTGCGACGCGGCGAGCGCGAACCGCGAGCTCCCCGACCAGGGCGCACGCGCCACGCTCCCCGGCGAATTCCTGCGCGCGCCGCCGGCGGCAGACGCCAGGGTGATCGTCGTCTGCGAGGCCGCCGTGGGCGCCGAGACCGTCACCTCGTTTCGACGGCTTCGGCTGCGCGCAGAGGGTCCCCTGAGCACGCCGCCCGCCCTCGGTCGAACGGCGCTGCGCGTGGGCGCGCGCGAGCTCACGGTGGTCGAGGGCGGCGTCTACGAGGTCGCGGGGGGCGACGTGTCGGTGACCACGTTCGCCGAGGAGGGCGCCCGAGCGCTGACCGCGTCGTTCTTGTGCGGGGCGGGGAGCTTCAGCCCGCCGAGGGCCGTGTCGCCCTCGCCGCTCACGTCCCGGTGGGTGGTCGCGGGCGAGGGGGAGATCCCGATGTGGGTGGTGCTGCGGGACGAGGGGGGCGGGGCGAGCGCGCTACGCTTTCGCGTCCGGCGCGCTCGCTAGGCGCGCGGTCACAGGCAGCGGGCGTTGACGCACTCGCGGCCCGTGAGGCCCATGGCGGCGCAGTCTGCGGTGCGCGCGCACTGGGGCTGCTGCTCGTTGCTGTTCACGCAGAAGTAGCGGCCGTTGACGTTCGCGCAGGTGTTGAAGTTTACGTCGACGCGGCTGCAGGTCATGTTGCTCATGTCGGGGCACGCGAGGCGGCACGCGCCGTTGTGACAGACCGAGCCCGAGGTGCACTCCGAGTCCATGGTGCAGAACGGGCGCGGGCTCGTGTCGACGCGGCACACGCCGTCCTGACAGACGTTGCCCGTGCCGCACATGGTGTCGGTGGTGCAGGTCGCGAGGCACGCGCCGCTGACGCAGAGCTGCGCCGTGGTGCAGCGGCCGCCGCAGTCGCCCGAGGTGGGGTACGCGCAGCGGCCGTTGTTGCAGACCTGGCCCGCGCCGCACGCCGTGGCGACGTTGTTGGGCGTGCACTGGACGACGCACTGCCCGTCGACGCACGACTGCCCGTTGCCCGTGCACTGGTAGTCGAACTGACAGAGGTTCTCCCTGGGCTGGCAGACACCGCCCAGGCAGACCGGCCGAGACGGGGTCGAGGCGCACTGCGCGTCGGCGGTGCACAGCGAGGGCGGCGCGCACATCCGCGTCGCGGTGTTGCAGACGAAGCCGCTCCCGAGCGCGCTGCAGTCCTGGTTGGTGGCGCAGCCGGGAACGCAGACGCCGCGGCCGTCGCAGTACGAGGACGCCGCGCACGCGCTCGTCGCCGAGCAGCGGGTCGAGGTCGCGCACAGGCCGGAGTTCCGCTCGCAGTAACCTCCGGCGCACTGGCTGTCCGAGGTGCATCGAGGGCTTCCGACGCCGGCGTCGGCGCGGGTTGAGGGGGTGTCGTCGAGGTCTTGCGAGCTCCAGACGGGACAGCCCGTCAAGATCACGCCGAGCGCGCCGACGATGCCGAGACTCTGCAGTGTGGTGCCAAGATTGCGCATACCGACGACTCCGATCGCATCTGGGAATTGGGTCGCGAGGGGGGTTCTTCGCGACATTCGACCGCAGGTGCTGAAGGGCACTGGAGCAGGGATCGTGCCGAGGCAAGTGTGGCACTAATCGGCGGCGAGACCCAGCGGGCAGTGCACCCTGCGGGTCACGCCGACCGTGAATCGCGGTTCATAGGTCGGTCGTGAACGCCGCTGCGGAGCACGCTGCGCATCGACGGCGACGTCGGGGGTCTGTTATCGTCTCGCCGCCCCGCGACGTGGGCTTGAGCGCCATGGACGTAGTCTGCGATCGCTGTAAGACCGAGTACGAGTTCGATGACGCGCTGGTCTCCGAGCGCGGCACGACGGTGAAGTGCACCACCTGCGGTCATCAGTTTAAAATCTACCGGACCCCCAGCGAGGTCGACTCGGGTCGAGCGTGGACGCTGCGCCGCCCCGACGGCACGGTGATCCCCTTCGACTCCCTCGCGGTGCTCCAGAAGTGGATCCTCGAGGGCAGGGTCTCGAAGATGGACGAGATCGCGCGGGGAGGCGACGAGTGCAAACCCCTCGGCGCCATCGCCGAGCTCGAGTCGTTCTTCGCGAGCGCCGAGGGTCGGGGGACGCCGATGAACCCGCGACCGGTCGTGTCGAAGCCCCCGGTCCGCACGCTCCCGCCGCTGCAGCGGGGCAGCGGCGTGGCGCGGGCGAATTCCCAGCGTGTTCCGCCTCCGCCGGCGCCGACCGGATCGACCCTGCGGCCCCCGGTCCCGCCTCCGCCGACGCCGTCCGCGCAGGCGATCCTCAAGGGCACCGCGCCCATGAGCCGCAGCTTCGGCGGCACGACGCCCGGCGTGGCGCCCGCCTCGCTCCCTCCGGGTGAGCTCAACGGCGCGGCGGCGCGGGCGGGAGGCGTCGAGCGCACGCCGCTCCCTTCGGCGATCACCTCTTCGCCCCCCACGCGCCTCCCCGATGTCCCCGATCGCAGCCCGACCCCCCCGGTCGGCATCGGCCGCGGGAGCGCCCGAGCGCCCGAGCCTGAGCTCCCGCCCGCGAGCCCCGACGCGGGCGCCGAAGACGAGCTGCCGACCCGCTCGCTGCAGGTCGACGACTCGGTCGTGTCACCCCTGCCGCGCCGGCGCGGCGGTCTGCTGGTCGGGATGATCGCTGGGGTCGCAACGGCGAGCCTGCTCGGACTGGTCGCCTGGAAGTCGGGGCTGTTCGACGCGCCCCGGCCCGTCGCGTCTGCGCCTCAGCCCGCTTCGACCGAGAGCGTGCAGTCGGTGCTGAGCGCCGCCGAGGTGAACACCCGGTCTGCGCTTGAGGACGCGCGTGAGAGCCTCACCCGAATGCTCGGCGCGAACCCGAACGACGCGTCAGTGTGCGCGGCCAGGGCCGAGGTCAACGCGCGGTGGGCCGAGGTCGCGACGGAGAAGGCGCTGGACCTCGAAGGCCGCGTCCCCTCAGACCGCGCGGAGGCCGAGCGACGCGCCGTCGCCGCCGTGCTCCGGGCCGAGGCCGCGCGGGCGCTCGAGCGGGCGCGGGCAGACCTGCTTCTGTATCGGTCGGGCGCAGCGTCGCTCTCCGAGGGGGCGAAGGCGGGCGCCGAGGTCTCGGCCCTCGACGCCGCGCGGATCCTCGGTGAGCGAGCCGAGGTCGACCGCCTCACGCCCCTCGTCGCGGCGCAGGCGCCTCGTACGCCGAGGGGAGATTTCGTGCTCGCGATGCTCGCCCGAGACCGCGGCGACGCTGAAGGCGCGCTGGCGACGCTCCGCGCGTCCCTCGCGCACGGCGATTCGGCGCGCGCGAGGGTCGCGGCGGTGCGCTTGCTCGCCGCGAAGGGGGCGTGGTCCGAGGCGCGCGAGCTGCTCGCGCAGGTCGGTCCGCCCTCCAGGGGCGAAGACGACCTCGCCCCGCTCCGCGCGCAGGTCGAGGCCGCGGCCTCCACTGCGGCGACGGCGGCTCCGGCGACGGCGGCTCCAGCGACGGCGGCTCCAGCGACCGCGGCGCCAGCGACGGCGGCGCCAGCGACGGCGGCGCCAGCGACGGCGGCCCCAGCGACGACGGCCAGGGTCGCGGGGCCGGTCGAGAGACCCGCCGCGCGTGACTACGATCGGCTCGTCGCCGAGGGCGACCGGCTCCAGACCGATGGCAGAACCGCCGCGGCCGACGAGCGATTCCGCGCCGCCCTCGCGGTGCGACCGGGAGGCGCCGAGGCGCTGACTGGCATCGGGTACGTCGAGCTCGACCGTCGCAACTACAGCAGCGCGATCTCTCGCTTTCGGCAGGCGCTCGCGAGCAACGGCAGCTACTCCGACGCGTACATCGGGCTCGGAGAGGCCTACGCGTCACAGAGCCGATACCAACAGGCGCTCGAGGCGTACCAGCGATACCTCTCCGTGAACCCCAGCGGATCGAGGGCCGCGATGGCCCGTAGGCAGATCGAGTCGCTGCAGGACCGAGTACGGCGACCGGCCGACGAGCCCGCCGCGACCCCGCCCGCGGGCGAGTCGGACGGCTGATCATGTCAGAGGCTTCTGAATCGAGCGTGGGCGAGCCGGGCCACGGCGCGGCGCCGCTGCCAGAGCCGCTCCCCCTCGGCTCCGGCGCGGTCGACGAGGTGATGTCCGCGTGGCGTGGGGTGGTGCTCGCCGACGCCAGCGGCGACGCCGACTCGCGGGCCGAGGCGAGGATCGTGCTCATCGACGCCCTCCTCGCGCTCGACGCGGCGTCCCCGGCGTGGGACGTGCTGAAGACCGTCGAGTCGATCGCGCCGCGGCGGGCCGACGCGCAAGATCGTCGTGCGGCGCTGCTGCTTCGGTCGGGGCCCGTGCGCGAGTGGGCGCAGCAGCGCGTCACCATCGCGCGCCGGTCGGGCGGCGCGGCGCACTGGGAGCAGACCGTGCGCGCCTGGGTGCGGGCCGACGAGCTGTCCGAGGCCCTCGCCTGCGCCGAAGCCCTGCTGCGCGTGGCGCCGACGGATCCCAAGGCCGCGGCGCTCCAGTCGGCGACGGCTCGGCTCCGGTCCGGGGCGAGGCGGAGCGACGCGCCCGCGTCGGCGTTGCTCGAGCGCGCCCATCAGGCGAGGCAGCGGGAGGAGCGCGACGCCTGGCGCGCCCTCAGCGTCGACGCGTGGATCGAGTCGCATGGCGAGGCCGGCGGTGAGCTGCTGGTCGAGGCGCTGGTGGCGTCAGGGCGCCCGCGCGCCGCCGTGTACACCGCGATGGAGTCCGCGGCTCGGGCCTCGCTCCGCGCGTCGGGAGACGTCGACTCGGCGATGACCCTGCTGGTGCGCGCCGCGCGGCTCGCGGAGTCTGCCGCGATGCTGGGAGAGGCGACGGCGGCCTGGTCCGTCGCCGCGATGCTCCCCGACGAGCGCCGGCGCGAGGCTCGAGAGGCGCTGCGCGACCTGCTCGCCGAGCGCGGCCGGGTGATGGACCTCTCGGCCCGCCTCCGCGCCGACGCGCGCCGCTCCACCGGGAGCGCCGCGGCGGCGGCGTGGAAGGGCGTGGCGGCCGTGGAGCTCCCCGCGTCGCCCGCCCTGGCGGTGCAGGCGCTGCTCCGGGCCCTCTGGCAGCAGCCCGAAGACGCCGAGACCCAGGAGCTTCTCCGGGCGATCGCGAGCGAGGGCGAGGCGAACGAGGCGCTGCGCGACGGGCTCTGGACGCTGGTGCACTGGGACGGGCCGCGTTCGCTCCGCTCGATGGCGCTGCGGTGGCTGGGCGAGCTCGAGGAGCAGGCCGGAGACCCCGCCTCGGCGCTCCTCGCGTGGGGAGCGATCGACGAGGCGCGGCCCGACGTGTTCGAGGCGGTGGCCAGGGTCCACGCCGAGGCTCAGGCGCTCACCGAGCGCGCCTCGGAGGCGCTCCACGCCCTCGTCGGGGCCGAGGACGCCGACGCGAAGCTCGAGGCCCTGCTGCAACAATTCGCCGCGACGCCAGGCGCCTTCGTCGACCTGCGCGCGCTGACGCGAACGCTCGGTCCCAGCGCCTCTCGCGACCCGCGGATCGCGCGGCTCTGGTTCCAGGTCGCTGCGCGGCAAGGCGATCGCGCGCGGTTCGTCGCCGTCGCCCGCCGCGTCGCGTCCGACGCCGAGGACCGCTCGCTCCGGATCCGCGCGGTGCAGGCCTGCCTGGACATGTTCGTCGGCAGGGCCGACGCCGAGGCGACCGAGTTCGTCTCGCTGCTCCTCGATGAACGCCCCGAGGACGCCGAGCTCGCGGCGATGCTGGCGGCGCTCGCCGAGCAGGGCGAAGACCCGGTGCTCTTTCGTGACGCGCTGGTCTCCCTCGGGCGCTCCGCGAGCGACCCCTGGGAGCGCGACGTGTTCTCTCGCTTCGCCCGCGTGCCCTCGGGTGAGTTCGCGGTCTTCGCCTCGTGCCTCGCGGAGCCGGGCTCGTCCCAGGAGCGCCTCGCCCACCTCGCGCGCCTCCACGAGCTCGTGGGAGACAGCGCCGTGCTCCTGGCGCTGCGGACCCGCGCGCACCTCGCGCAGCAGGGCGGCGCGGCCGAGGCGCTCGCGGTGGCGGCGCGCTTCGCGGCCTTCGATCCGCTCTCGCCCGAGGCATCCATCGCCTGGTTCGGCGCCGCCAACGTCGCGGGGGACGTCTCGCAGATCGCGGACGCGGCCTTCGCGGTCACCCTCGCGCTCTCGACGCAGCGGGACATCGCCGCCGTCGCGAGGACCGCCGTCTCTCGCCTCGTCGAGCTCGACGCGGCCAGGCGCGCGGGGGAGGTGGCCCTCGCCGCGGCGCGCTGCGGCGCGCTCTGCGACCGGGGGCTCCGCGCCGCCGTGAGCGACCTCGCGCTGCGCCTCGAGCCGGCCGCGGGCGCGCGTCTGCTCGAGTGCGCCGAGGCGTCGGCGGACAACCCCGCGGAGCGCCTCACGCTGCTGCGCCTCCTCGCCGCCCGGTACGCGGGGCTCGGCCTCGACGGCGCCGAGCTCTCCGCGTGGCAGCGGCTCGCGGCGATCATGCCGCACGAGGCCCTGCCGCAGCTGCTGCGCCTCGCGCCCAGGGTCGGCGATCGACCGTGGAACGCGCAGCTCCTGACGCTTCGGCTCGACGCCACCCTCGACCCGATGACCCGCCGTCGGCTGCTGCTCTCCATCGCGGCGGAGTACGCCGCGGCGATCCCCCCGCGCGTCGTCGACGCGATGGGCGCGCTCGATCGGATCGCGGCTGAGCAGCGCGAGCCCGAGGTTCGTGAGGTCGTGGTGGGCGCGATGCTCGCGCTCGCGCAGACCGACGCGGCGATCGGACGGCTCTCGCGATGGGCCGTGGAGCAGGGAGAGCCGAGCACCGTGTCTGCGCACCTGCTGCGCGCGGCGCGCCTCGCCGACGACGGGCTGCGAGACCCCGCGCGCGCCATGGCGTTGCTGCGCGGCCTGCTGCGCAACGACCCGGCGAACCAGGACGCCCTCGAGCTCGCGGAGTCGATCGCGGTGCGCGCCGGGCTGAGCGAGGTGATGCTCGGGATCTACGCCGAGCTCCTCGACCGCGCCGCGGGGCCGCACGGGCGCTTCGCGACGCGCTATCGCCGCGCGGTGTTCCTCGAGCGCGCGGGCGACGACGACGCCGCGCTCCGAGCGTTCTCGGTCCTCGTCGAGGAGGACCCGCGGATCAGCGCGACGCTCTCGGCCATGGATCGCCTCTGCCGGCGGATGTCGCGACCCGAGGTGATGCTGGGGGCGCTGCAGTCCATCGCGGAGGGCACGGAGGGTGGCGTCGAGCGCGCCGCGCTGCTGCGCCGCGCCGCGACGATCGCCCGCGACGAGGTCGGCGACGCCTCGCTCGCGCTGCAGCTCGACCTGCGGGCGTACCAGGCCGCTCCCAGCGAGCCGTCCGCGGACGCGCTTCGCGAGCTGACCCGGACGCACCGAGGCCGCGCGACGGCGACGGCGACCTCGGTCATCGAGAGCCTCATCGACGAGCAGCTCGCCCAGGGCAACCAGTGCTGGGACGACGACGCGCGTCGGGGCCACGCGCTGCGCGCCATCGAGATCGCCACGGCCGACGGCGACGACCCCTTTCGCGTCGCCGCGGCGGTGGGGCTCTTTCTGCGGCAGCACCCCGTCCCCGAGGAGGGCGTGAGGTCCGTGCGCGCGCTCGTCGAGCGCGTCGCTCGCGACGACGCGATGCGCGGCTTCGCCCTCGACGCGCCCGCGATGCGCGCGGTGGCCGCCCGCGCGGCGTCCTCGGCGCCGCCGCCCGCAGCGACCTCCTCGGCGCCCCCGGGGCCACCCGCCGAGCCCGAGCCGCCCGTGGGACCGACGACGACCGCGCCGGACTCGGCGCCGGCGCCTGACGAGGTCGTCGACGAGCCCGCCGAGGCGCCCGAGGCGTCGTGGAACTCGACCCCGCCCCCGCGCACGAGCGGCGCGCAGTTCGAAGACGCGACCCTCGTCGCGCTGCGGGCGGCGGCGTCGCACGGGAACGACGCCGCCGCGAGCGTGCTCGCCGCGCGGCTCTCGTCGACGAACGACCTCCGCGACGAGGCGCTGTCGCTCCAGCGACGTCGCTTTCACGAGGACCCCTCGCGCCTCGACGCGCTGCAGTCGATGATCTCGCTCTGCGAGGGGATGCGACGCGCCAGCGAGGCCGCGGCCCTGACGCAGGTGCTCGTCGCGCTGGAGGGGCGCCGTGAGACCGTGCTGCCGCCCGAGCTGGGCGACCTCGAGGACCCCCCGGAGGGGGTGGCGAGGGTGCTCCTTCCTCCGCGCTTTGGACCGTATCCTGAGCTGGGCGCGATGCTCTGGGAGGTCATCGCGGGGGTCGTGCGGCGATCGTCGGACCGAGCGAGGTTTCGTGGCGCGCGGCGCGTCGAGGCCGGATCGGTGCTGGGGCGCGCGGTCGGTGCGGCGGTGCGCGTGCTCCAGCTGCCGCGGGCGACGCCCTTCGCGCTCCGCGAGGTCATCGACCCGCTGTGGGACCTCGACCCCTCGACGGCTCCGCCCACGGTGGTCCTCTCGGACGTGGCCACGGAGGACTCGGGCGCGCTGCGATGGATCCTGGGGAGCGCGCTGGAGGCGACGCGGGTGGGCCACCTCCCCGTCACGGCCTTCGCGCCGGCCGAGGCCGCGCGCTGGGTGAGCGCCGTCTCCGCGGCCTTCGGCGAGGATCGCGAGTCGCACCGCGACGCCGCCGTGAGCGCGCTCGCCATGCAGCTCCTCGACGGGCTGCCGGCGCGCGCGCAGCGGGCCATGGCCGACGCCGTGGCGTCGCTGGGCGAGCGGCTCACCTACGAGGCCTGGCGCGAGGCCGTGCAGCACGCCCGGTTCAACGCCGCGATGCTGGTCTCGGGCGCCTTCGATGTCGCCTCGGCGCAGCTCATCGCGGCCTCGGCGAACCCCGGCGCGCGCGCGCCGCAGCTCATCGCGACGTGGGAGCCGCTGCGTGACCTCGCGCGCTTCGCGACCAGCGAGGAGTACTTTCTGATCCGCTGGAGCGTGAGCGACGCGGCGCGGCGGCGCAGGTAGCGCGCTCAGCCAAGACCGCGCGCGGCCAGCACCTCGCGAACGCGCCGCAGGACCTTCTCGTCGGCGGGCGGAAAGCTCAGCCCGTCGAGCTCGCGCAGGGTCGCCCAGCGGTGGGCCGCGACGCCGAGGTCGGTCACCTCGCCCGACCGGATGCGCGCCGCGTAGAAGATCAGCAGCACGCGCTTCTGCTCGTAGCGCCAGTGCGTCACGTCGAGCACCTCGCCGACCTCGCACTCGACGCCGATCTCCTCGCGGAGCTCGCGTGCGAGGGCCTCCTCGGGCGACTCGTCCTCCTCGAGCTTTCCGCCCGGAAACTCCCACGCGCCCTCGAGGTGCGCGCCGCGCATGCGCTGGGTCACGAGCACCGTCGCCCCGTCGAAGATCACCCCCGCCACCACGATCACCGGCTGTGCGCTCACGCCTCGTCCCTCTCTCGCGCGCGGAGCACGACGGCTTGACCGAGGAGGATCGCCGCCGCCGCCCCCAGCACCCCGATCATCCCCGCGGATGGGATCGCCGCCGCCGCGAAGGCCCCCGCGCCCGCGCCGCCGATGCCGAGCGCGATGACCCGCAGCGCCCGCTCCCGCGCGCGCCTCGCGAGCGACAGCGCCGCCGCGGCGTCGCGGAGGTCGTCGGAGGCGAGGGCCACCGCGGTCTCGCCCCCGCCGCCGCCCGCGGCCTCGAGCGAGATCGCCGCGTCGGCCGCCGCGAGGGCCGCGCCGTCTCTCGCCGGGCGCCCGATCACCACCACGCCATTGCCGATCTCGGACATGCCGCGCACCACCGAGGCCCGGTCGTCTCGCGACACCTCGGGGCGGAGGTTCGACACGTCGAGCTGCGCGGCGATCGCCTCCATCGTCGCGCGGCTGCCGCCGCCCAGGAGCGCCACGTCGAAGCCCACGTCGATCATGCTCTGCACCGACGCGCGGGCCTCGTCTCGAACCGGGTCTTCGAAGCCGATGACGCCCTCGAGCCGTCCGTCGGCGGCGACGTACACCACCGAGCGCCCGGCGCCCTCGATGGCGGCGGCGACCGATTCGCCCTGCGCGGCGGAGATCCCTTCGTCGAGGAGCGCGCGCGTGTTGCCCAGCACGATCGGCTCGCCCGCGGCGCTCATCGCGACCACGCCGTTGCCCGCGAGGGGCACCGGGCGCCGAACGCTCTCGGGCCGGAGGCCGCGCGCCTCCATCGCGCGCGCCACCGAGGCCGCGATGGGGTCGCCGATCATCGACTCTTCGCACCCGGCGACGAGCGCGAGCACCGCCTGCTCGCTGCGCCCGCCGAGGGCGACCACGTCGGTGAGCTCAAGCTCGCCGCGGGTCACCGTGCCGCCCATGCAGAGCGCGACGGTCCCCGCGGCGCCCACCGACTCGACGCTGGCCGCGTCGCGGAACACGATCCCCCGACGCGCCGCGGCGACGAGCGCGTCGATGAAGGGGATCTCGACGACGCTCGCGGCCAGCGCGCAGGGGGCGAGCGCGAGCACGCACCCCACGGCGCGGGGGATGTCGCCCGCCGCGAAGAACGCGCGCAGCACCGCCGTGGCGGTGGCGGCTGCGACGACCCCCAGGGGGACCAGCTCCGCGAGCGCCGCGCGAGGCGCACCGTGCGCGGGCCCTCGGACGAGTCGTTCATCATCCTGGCGAGGCGCGCCCACGCGACCTCGTCGCCGGCGCGCGTGGCCAGCACGCGGATGGTGCCCTCGAGCACCCGCGCGCCCGCGAGCACCGGGGCGGAGACCGCCTGCGCGTCGAGGTCTCCGCCGAAGGCCACGGGCGAATCTCGGCCTCGCCCCAGCGGATCACCCCGTCGACCGGCACGACCCCTCCCGGGCGAACCTCGACCTCGGTGCCCGCGTGCACCCTACGCGCGTCGACGGTCTCGACGCCCGGGTCGTCTCCGGTCGAGGTGAGCTCGCTCGGCACGAGCGCCTCGTCGGGGAGGGCGCGTCGAAAGGCCTCCAGGCGGCTCTGCGCGGCGACCCGGTGCGTGCGCGCGGCCCAGGTGACCACGGGGCCCAGCGAGGCCAGCAGCGCGGTGTCTCGCAGGCCCAGCGCGAGCTCGGGCAGGGGGCCGTTGAGCGCGACGAAGGTCGGCACGAGCGACCCGACGACGCCCACCGCCCAGCCCAGCACGCCCACGTCGCCCCGCGCGAGCCAGAGCTCTCGCACGCCGGCGCCGAGGGGCAGCGCCACCGCCGCGGCGATGAGGGCGAGCCTCGCCGTGAGCGGCACCGAGCTGAGCGGCGCGAGGAGCGCGGCCGCGGCTCCCGCGGCGAGGGCGAGGGCGGGGGGCAGCGGGTTCGCGGGCTCTGCGCCGAGGCGGGTGACCCGCGCGTCGCCGTCGCCGGGGGGGCCGCCGTCGTGATGGAACGCCGCGGCGGGGAGCGAGGCGCGGGGCACGCCCAGCATGTCCATGACCTCGAGCGTCGAGGGGGCCTCGACCGGCAGTCGCGGCGCGGTGCGCTTCGAACGCCGCGTGGCCGGGGCGTCTCGGTCGCGGCACTCGCGGCTGCAATAGAAGCGAAAGCGCCCGTCTACCAGCCGCACGGCGGCCGCGCGCAGCGCGTCGACCGGCGCGACGCAGGTCGCGCATCGCGCGTGCTCGATCATCGGTTCGCCGAGGTCGCGGGGGGTCACTCGCCCGCGTTGGAGCGCGGGGGCCCATCGATGTCAATAGCGCGGGCGAGTGCGACCCCGGTCGGATTGTCACGAGCCGCAGATCCCCGCGCGCCTCTGGGTGGCGTACCCTTGAGGTTCGCCCCTCTGATCCTCCCGATCGCCCACGGGTCCTCCTCGATGCGAACACTCCCTTCTCTCTCTGTCGTCTTGCTCTCGTCCCTGGCCGCGGCGTGCGGCTCTGAGCCCGAGGCCGCCGCGCCCGTCGACCTCACCGTCGAGACCTTCAACGTGGGCCTCGCGGGCGCGTTCATTCCCAACGAGGCCGAGCGGATTCGCGCGGTGCCCGCGGCGGTGGCGGCGATGCCCTCGGACATCGTGTGCCTGCAGGAGGCGTGGCGCCAGGAGGACAAGGACTCGATCCTCGCGGCGGCCCGGGCGCGCTTTCCGCACACCTACACGGCGCGCCACGACCTGAACACGGCGGTCAACCTTGACGTCGACCCGATGTGCGGCGCCGGCGTGACCCCGCCGCCGGAGCCCACCACCGCGCCCTGCGCGGACCCGTCCCTGGCGACGGCCTTCGACGCGGGCATCGCCTGCCTCGCCCGGAGCTGCTCGACGATGCCGGGGAGCGAGATGGGCTCGACGACGTCGACGCAGTGCGCGACGACGAGCTGCATCGGCAAGGTCGTGGGCCTCCTCACCGCCGGGGCGGCGGGCCTGCGGTGCTACGGGTGCCTCGCGCCCCAGCTCCCCACCGAGACCTTCGCGTCGATTCGCGGCGCGTGCACCAGCAACCCGCGGGCGGGCCTGGCCTTCGGGGGGCAGAGCGGAACGATGATCCTCTCGCGCTACCCGCTGTCTGACACGGAGACGATGGTCATGCCGGGGACCTGGAACCGACGGGTGATCACCCGCGCCACCGCCACGCTGCCCAACGGCGCCCGCGTCGGGGTGTACTGCAACCACCTCACGCCGGTCTTTGAGGGCTCGGCGTTCCCCTACACCGGCCGCTACGGTTGCGGGAGGACCGACCGTGAGGGGTGGTCGAGCGAGCAGACGGCGCAGGCGAGGGCCCTGGTGTCGTACGTGCGTCGGCGTGACGGCGCGGGGCGCGCCCTGATCCTGGGTGATTTCAACACGTCGCGGGCGTCTGCCGCGGGCCAGCCCGAGATCGTCGACGAGGCGCCCGAGACCTACGCGATCCTCACTGGGGCGTTTCGAGAGGCGCTCGCGCCGGGCTACGTGCCTCGGTGCACCTTCTGCCCCGACAACGCCCTCACCGGCAACACCGCCCCCACCTGGCTCGACCACATCTTTCTCCACGGCCTCGAGGCGTCGACCGTGCAGAGCACCGAGCGCACCTTCACCACCGCGACCGTCACCGTGCCCGGCTCCGCGCAGCCGGTGCACCTCTCCGATCACTACGGCCTGAGGGTGCGCCTCCGCGTATCGCCTTGAGCCGCCTTCCAGCTCGGCGTTACACTGTCCCCTGAGCCGCGCTCCTCGTGGCATTCCTGGCGTGGCCGGACGTTCGAGCGGGAGGGGTCTTTGAAGCGCGTCATCGGCATCGAGGTGGGAGCGTCTCGCATCGCGGCGGCGGTGGCCGAGCCCAACGAACCTCCGAGGCTGGTGCTGGGCTACGCGGGCTCCTTCCCCGCGAAGAAGGCGGGCGGCGCGCGCTGGAAGTGGTCGATCGAGCAGGACTGGGCGCGGGCGGCGGCCCAGGAGCGCGTCGCCGAACTCTACGCCGCGCTGATCGAGCAGGGCGGCGGCAACGCAGAGATGACGGTCCTGGCCCTCTCGTCCGGGTACGGAGACGCCCGCGCGAGCGCCCTCGTCCACGCCTTCGCGGGCGCGGGCTTCCCGTCGATTCGCGTCATGGACGAGGGGGCCGCGCTCGCCCTGGGCGCGGGGCGCTCGTGGCTCCGCGCCCCAGCGCTCGTCGTCGATGTCGGCGCCTCGCACACGGCGGCGGCGGTGGTCTCGCTGAGCGACACCCACGCCGTCTGCCTCGCTCAAGAGGGCACCGAGGAGCACTCCCTCGACGGCGTGGCCGTGGTGCTCCGCGACGAGCTGCAGGCGCGCATCGAGCGGGCGACGGGCGCGCCCCTCGCCGGGGGCGGCGCCGCGACGCTCCTCGACGAGCTCCGCGCGGCGCTGTGGGCGCATCAGGGGGGGGCCCTCAAGGTCCGCTCGGCGGTGCCGGGGGGCGCGGAGCCCTGGGAGCTCGTCGTGCCCGAGATCGCGCTGCAGTGGCTCCTCGATGAGCTCGTCGAGAGCGTCGCCGCGCACGTCCAGCGCGCGCTCGACCGGGCGAGGGTGCGCCTCGACACGCTCGACCGCGCGTGGTTCACCGGCGGCGCGTGGGAGAGCGCGAGCTTCAGGGCGGCGCTGGAGTCTCGAATCCACTGTGAGCTCCGGCCGATTCCGGGTGACCTCATCGCCTGCGGCGCGGCGCGCTTCGGCGTCGAGCTCCTCGGCGCCTCGACCCCAACGCCGCTGCCCTTCGTGCGGCCCGGCCGCGCCGACTCCACGCGCGGTCTGGAGAACGTGATCGAGGTCGACCGGGGCAGCGGTCGCGCGGCCACGCAGCCCCCGCCTCGCTCGACGCTGCTGGGCAGCGACCCGCCTCCGGCCGCGGGCTCCATGCGGCACACGGGCCCCCCCGCGGCGGCGCACACGCTCCCGCGCGACGGGGCGTTTCGCGGCGCGCGCACGCCGGTCGAGCTCCTCGGGATGCCTCTCATGCGCGCGCCTCAAGAGCACGAGCTCGCGACGCCGTACCTCCCGGTGCTGCTGCTGCAGATCGCGACGGCCCAGCTCACGGGCACGCTCTCGCTGACCCAGGGTGGCGACAGCGCGCGGCTGGTGATCAGCCGCGGAGGGGTGTGCGCGCCGACGATGGAGCGCGCGCGGATGCAGCGGGTGCTCGAGTGGACGACGGGGACCTTCTCGTGGCGAGACGGCGTCGTGCCCCCGGCGCTCGCGAAGCACCGCGAGCCGACCTTCGGCTTCGTCGCGTCGGGCTTGCGCACCGCGCTGCGCGGGATGAGCGACGCCGCGGTGATGGCCGCGTTCGGGCCCCGGCTCTCGCTCTCGCCGGTGGTGATCCCGGAGCGAAAGCGGCGGGTGGTGGCGATGGGCTTCGGCTCCGCCGAGCAGCGCGCGGTGGACCACATGCTCGACGGGACGAAGGACGTCGAGGGGCTGCTCGGCGAGGGGTACATCGGTCGCCTCTCGTTCATGCGCGTGCTCCTGCTGCTCGAGGCCTTCGGCGCGCTCCGCTGGGTCCCGCCGGCGGTCGACCACTCCGAGGCGCCCGCCGATCGCCTCAAGCGCCGCCTGGCGCACATGCAGCACGAGGATCACTTCACCGCGCTGGGGCTGCACTGGACCGCGACCCACGACGACGTGATCGAAGCCTGGGCGAAGATGCAAGAGCTCTGCGCCGACGGCGGCCGCTGGGCCTCGATCGACCGCGGGGTCACGGCGCAGATTCGCGCCCGCGCGGAGCTCGCGTGGTCTGCCCTGAGAGACGACAAGCGCCGGGTGGACTACCGCCACGCGCTCCACCCCGACGTCGACGAGACCATGCTCTCGAGCATCGTCGCCGCGCAGGCCGAGCTCCTGGCCTTTCGCGGCGAGCTCAAGGAGGCCAAGGCGATGCGCGGCCTCGCCGTCGAGATGGCCAGCGCGCCGCCGCCCACCCCGCCGCTGAAACGGGGCTGAGCTCCCGCCGAGGGGGTGTACAACGGCGGTCGCCGTGAAGGGTCGCCCCGCAGTCGCCGCGGTCTCGCTGCTCAGTTGCCTCCCCACCCGGGCCCCGCGCCACGACGGGGGGCGCGAGCGCGCGCGCGTCGAGGTGGTTCGACCGGCGGGGCCGCCCGCGCCGGAGGCGCCGCGCCCGACCATCCCGATCCCCGCGGCGAGCACCACGTCGTGCCAGTCGGACGCCGATTGCCGCCACGGCGTGTGCTTCACCCCGGCCCTCGACGCCCAGTACTCGCGCGTCTTTCGAGACTGCGTGAACGGGCAGGCGTGGCGCGCCTCGCACGCGCTGTTCACCTGCATCTTCGCGGGCTGCACGAGCGACGCCGAGTGCCCCGCGGGCATGCGCTGCGGCGAGCCGTCGATGGTCCCCTTTCCGCAGCGCGCGTGCGTGCCCGCGAGCTGTCGCAGCGCGATGGACTGCCGGCTCCACGCCCGAGGCCAGTGCCTCCCCTACGTCGCCGCCGCGCACTGCGAGCCGGGCGGCTGGGCCTGCGCGTACGAGTCCGACGAGTGCGCTCCCCGCGACGTCTCGCGTCGCTGCCCCATGCGCCCGGGAGTGATCACGCGGTGCGTCCCGAGCCGGGGGCGGTTTCGCTGCGTGCAGGAGGGCGCGCCGCTCCCCTGAGCGTCGACCGAGGCCGAGGGAGAAACCAGCGGGCAGGCCGCGCGCGTAGTACACCCTCGCGTCGCGCGGGCGGCGCGTAGGAGGGTCGTGCGATGCTGAGCTTTCTGGGCCGATCGATCTACTTCGTGCTGGTGGGTTGGTGGCTGGCGCTGCTCTGGGGCCTCGCGGCGTACGTGCTCTGCGTCTCGGTCGTGCTGCTCCCCCTGGGGACCGTGATGTTCAACCGCCTCCCCCAGGTGCTCACCCTCAAGCCCGTCGAGCACGACCCCTGGACGGGACGCCCCGCGACGGAGCTCTCGTTCCTGCTCCGGGCCGTGTGGTTCGTGCTGGTGGGCTGGTGGCTCGGGCTCTTGTGCTTCAAGGTCGGCTACCTGCTCTGCCTCTCGGTGATCGGGCTCCCCGCGGGCGTGTGGTGCCTGCACCGCGTCCCGATGGCGATGACCCTCAAGCAGCGCGCCTGAGCCGCCTCGCGGGGATAGTCTCTCCCCGTATGCGCAGCCGCCCTGACATCGCCCTCTTTCTCTCCCCCACTCGACCCGTGCCCGGGCAGCAGCTCGTGGCGCGGGTGCGCTTGAGCGTGCGCTCGGAGACGCCCTGCGACGGCGTGATCGTCCGGCTCCTCGGCAACGAGCGACGCTATCGAAACACCTCCAGCTCGGGAAAGTCCACGGTCACCCACTACCACCGGCGCGAGGTCGTCTCGCAGGGGCTGATGTTCAAGCCCGGCACGCTGCGCCCTGGAGTGATCGAGCAGGAATTTCGCTTCGACCTCCCCGCCGACGCGCCTCCGAGCTACCGCAGCTCGCTCTCGCTCATCGAGTACAAGCTCGACGTGCGCGTCGACATCCCGTGGTGGCCCGACGCGCACGAGGTCTACGCCGTCGAGGTCGCCCCGCCCTCCCAGGCCGGCCTGCGCGGGCACCCCCGCGCCGTGACCAACGTGCAGGGCGAGCGCCGCGGCGAAGGGATCGCCATGGAGCTCTCCCTCGCCGAGGACGTGACCGAGCCCGGCGGCACGGTGCGCGGCGCGCTCGCGCTGACGGGGCTCACCGGCAAGACCCTGCGGCGCCTGGAGCTGGCCTGCGTCGCCGTCGAGAGCGCGAGGGTGTACTCCGCCGCGGGGCCCACCGCGGTCGACCGGCGCGTGTGGACCCTGCGGGAGGGCACCCCCGCCGAGGGAGAGGCGATGGCGTTCTCGCTGAGCGTTCCCCCCGAGCTCGCGTCGGCCTTCGCGAGCCCGTTCATCGAGGTGACGCACCACCTCGAGGCCACGGCGGTGGTCGCCTGGGGGAGGGACGTGTCGGTGCACGTCCCGCTGCGGGTGGCGCCGGGGGCGGGGCAGTCGAGCGGGCAGGTGCCGGCGGTGGGCAGGGCGCGCAACCTCGCGGTGTGGCAGCAGGCGGTCAGCCAGGTGTCGATCCCCGGCGCGAGCCTGGTGCGCTTCGAGCCTGAGTCCGCGCAGGTGGTGTTCTCGGTGCTCGGACTGCGCGTCGTCGCGCGCGAAGAGGCGCGAGACGACGGGCCCTGCCTCGTCGCCGAGGTGAGCTACCCCCCGCTGGGCGCGGAGCTCCGAGTCGCCGAGAGGCGGTGGACCGACCTCGGCGCGAAGCTCGACGCCGTCGACCCCGAGTTTCAGCGGCGCTTCACCGTGCGGGCTCGCGAGCAGGAGCAGGCCGCGGCCGTGCTCGACGGCGCCCTGCGCGCGGCGCTCGCGACCTTCGACGAGGCCGCGATGGACGACCGCGGCGCCGTGGTCTCCAAGACCGGCGGCGTGTTTCAAGTCTCAGGGCTGGAGCGCTTTCTGCACGCCGTGCAGGTGCTCGCGGCGAGCCTCGCGGCGGCGTGCGCGAGGGTGCCGCCGCCGGCCGCGCTCGCGCCCTCCCTCGACGCCTACCGCGCCTTCGCGCTCGCGCGCGGCGCGACGCTGCGAGTCGGAGACCTCACGCTCCACGACTGGTCGGTGCGGGGCCTGGCGCTGAACACGGCGCACCGCTGGGCAGGCCGCGAGCTCAGCGCCAGCGCGATCGAGGTGCCGCTCCCCGAGGGGGCCGACGAGGCGCGGTGGAGGGAGGCGGTGGTGGAGGGGCTCGGGGCGCGGGCCTCGGTGTCGCAGGGCGTCGCGCGGGTCGAGGTCGACGCCCTGCGAGACCCCGCGGCCGCGCTCCCCCAGGCGGAGGCCCTCGCGGAGCTCGCGCTGCGCCTGATGCGGGGAGAGGCCGCCTCGCCCTATCGTCGATAGGGGAGGGGGGCGATCAGGCCGGGGTCACGGTCTCGTGAAAGCGAATCCCGAGGGCGTCGAGCTCGGCGAGCACCGGCTCGTACACGGCGGGCGTGACAGGCACGACGACGCCCGGGGTGGCGATGGTCCCGTCGAGCACGCGGAGCACGCCGATGGCCGCGGGGAGCCCGACGGTGCGCGACATCGAGGTCTCTCCTCCGGGGGTGCCGAAGTCGACCAGCGTCGAGCGGATGCGCTCGGTGCGGTCGGGGTACTCGGCGACGAACTCGTGCTGCAGCACGATCATGTCGCGCTCGCCGGGCTTGTACTGGAGCTTCTCGACCATGCGCGCGACGAGGGCGTCGAGGGCCGAGGTGGCAGACGCCGGCAGGGGCGCGCGCTCGAACATGCCGAGCCAGGTGAGCTTCTCGATCGGGAGCGAGTCGCGGGCGATCTTCGCGCGGGCGGCGACCGCGGCCTCGACGTCGTCGTCGGAGCTCACGCCGACGAGGGCGGCCATCACGTCGCGAAAGGTGCTCGCGGGCGTCGCGAGGGGCGCGTCGTTGTAGAGCCCGAGGTCGGCCATGGCCTTCCAGGTCTCGCAGTGCGTGAGGTTGCGAAGGGTGCCGCGGAACATCGAGCGCACGCCCTCGAGGCCGTAGGTGGCGATGTACGCGAGGGAGTCGCGGTTGGGGTAGCCCTCGAACTGCCCGGCGCCCTCGACGGTGACGATCTCGGGGTTCGCGAAGAGCTCCGGCCCGGGGACCTCGACCACCGCGCCGTCGCGGAGGAATTTCGCCGCGTTGCGGGCGGCGAGGACGACGCCCCGGGGCGACCACGAGAACTTGTACCCGAAGGGGTTGTCGTTCGCCTCGGGGGCCGGGAGGCCGCCGCAGTACGAGCGAAAGCCCGTGACCTTTCCGCCCTTCGCGCGCACCCCGTGGATCACCTTCATCGCCGACATGTGGTCGATGCCCGGGTCGAGCCCGAGCTCCATGAGGATCACGATGCCCGCGTCGCGCGCGGCGTCGTGGCGCTTGCGCATGTCGTCGGAGACGTAGCTCGTGGTGACCAGGTGGCGCTTGAGGGCGATGCAGCGGTCGGCCACGGGGACGTGGTGGGTCCACGGGAGCATCGAGACGACGAGGTCGCTCTCGCCGATGAGGCGGTCGAGGGCGGCGACGTCGGCGACGTCCACCGCGAGGGCGCGCCCTCGGGGGTGGCCGTTCACCAGGGCCTTCGCGCGCTCGAGGTTGCGGGCCGCGACGGTGACGGTGTGCTCAGAGGACTCGAGGATGTGTCGAACAACTGGGCCGGTGACGAGCCCGGCGCCGAGGACGGTGACGTGTGCCATGGTCCGCGGTGCGTAGCACCGGATGCCCGGGGGGCGAAAGGTCGCGACGGCTCAGGGGATGATCGATGTGCGGTCGCGGGCGAGGAGCCGCGTCCACTCGGCGTCGGTCCAGAGCTTCTCCCGCACGTAGATGTGCGCGTAGGAGCCGGGGATGAGCGCCCGGTCCCACTCGTTGCCGTTCCCGTCGCGGTAGCGCATCACCCCGTCGCGGGCCTCGAAGGGGAGGTTGAACAAGAACTCGTGCCAGGGTCCGTCGGCCGCCGGCACGGGCACCCGCACCGCCTTGCCGTCGTCGTGAAAGTTCAGCGCGACGATGCACGACGGCTCGGGCTCGCCGCGGCCGTAGATCAGCACGCGCTCCTCTTCGTAGCGCCAGATCGGCGTGAGCGCGGGGCTGCGGAGCGCCGGCACGCGCCTGCGCAGAAAGCCCAGGGCGCGGTGCAGCCGCTGGAGCGCCGCGGCGCCCTCGGGGTTGTCCCAGTCGAGGGGGTTGAGCTCTCGCGGGAGCCCGGTCTCGAAGCGCGTGTGGTCGTCCTCGGCGTACTCCGAGCCCATGTAGAGCATCGGCACGCCGGGGTGCGTGAAGAGGGCGAGGATCAGGGGCTGCATGCGCCACCAGGGCCTGCCCCCGCGGTTGACCAGGCGCTCGTCGTCGTGGTTGTCGAGAAAGACCGTCGGAGGCTTGTCGTCGGGGAATCCCTGGCGGCGCGGGTCCATGCGGTACTCGAGGTGCGCGAGGCCGCGGCCGTGCAGCGCGTCGTCGCAGGCGTAGTAGAAGCCCTTGGACCACTGCGAGTTGAACGCCGAGTCCTTGAGCATCTCGAGCTCGTTCTGGTCGTTGCTGAAGTGCTCCGCGACCCGGTAGCACCCGTCGCCGCCGATGCGCCGCGCGGCCTCGGCCACGGCGCCCGCGCCGAGGGACTGGTCCTTCCAGCGGTAGAAGCCCAGGGTGTGATCGAAGCGCATGCCGTCGACGCCGAGCTCGTTGAACCACACGTCCATCACGTCTTCGACGAAGCGCTGCGCGCCGGGGCGGGTGTAGTCGAGGTCGGCGCCGCCCCAGTCCTTGTCGCGGTAGGGCTCCGAGCCGGGGTTGGGGTCGGTGCCGCCGAAGTTCCCGAGGATGGGGTTGTTCGCGCAGTCGACGGGCCGTCGCGGGTCGTGGTCGGGGTCGTAGAGCCGCGCGTACGAGAAGCGCCGCGAGACCTGGTTGAACACCGCGTCGATCAGCACCGCGATGCCTCGCTCGTGGCACGCGTCGACCAGGTCGAGGAACTCCTCTCGCACGTCGCCGCTCCCCGAGGCGTACCCGCGGTGCGGCGCGCAGAGGTGGCACGCCGTGATGTAGTTCCAGCGCACCCCCACCTGCCACGGGTCGGAGTAGTCGAACACCGGCATCAGCTCGATGGCGTTCACCCCGAGGTCCTGAAGGTACGCGAGCTTCTCGATCACCCCCGCGTAGGTGCCGCGCACGGTGCCGCGGACCTTCGGGTCCTCCGCGGTGAAGTTGTACACGTGCAGCTCGTAGAGCAGCAGGTCGCGCAGCGCGGGGCGGGTGAAGGGCGTCGGGCGACGCGGCGCGCCCGTGCGGAGCACCGAGTGAAAGTCACGGTGCACCTCGCGCGCGTAGGGGTCGGACATCACCCGCGTGTACCGCCTCCCGGTGGACCGCTGCCGCGCCTCGACCTGAAAGTCGTACAGCACGTGCGGGCCTGAGACCTCGGTGCGCGCGACCCAGTGCTCGCCGTCGGCCGACAGCGCCGCGTCGCACATCGACACCCGCTCGATCTCGCCGCTTCGAACGACCACGCGCTCGATCTCGATGTCGCCGTAGGAGGGTGCCCAGAGCACGAATTCGACGCCGCCGCCGAGGTCGCGCGCGCCGCGTCGCAAGGGGAGTTCGCTCATCGTGGGGATGGTCGCGGTTCGAGGGCGTGAGCGTCAATCAAAGCCGAGGACCAGGCCGGGCTCCCGCGTGAGCGCCACGCCGCGGCCGGCCCACACGATCAGCCCCGCGACCGCCCGCGCGTCGGTGCGCACGCGAACCGAGGGGCGGCCCGAGCTCACGTCAAGCCCGAGGAGCTCCCGCGGCTGCGAGACGTAGAACACGCCGTCGACCAGGGCGCTCACGTCGCTCGTGGGCGCGACGGCCAGGGGCCTCGGAGCGCGGGCGCGACCGTCGAACAACGCGTTGCCCTGCAAGGCGTTGTCGCGCACCTGCCAGAGCACGCCCTCCTCCGAGGCGGCGCAGGTCTCGACCGAGGTCGGAGGCGCCCCGGCGGTCCACCGCTCGCCGCCGTCGGCGGTCGAGAGGGCCCTGGGCGCCCCCGCGAGGCCCCGCGCGGAGAAGCCTGGGAGCACCACCAGCGGCCCCGCGATCACCGGCGCGCAGCTCCCCCGCCAGGGCACCGCGCGCTCCCAGCGCGGGCGCGCGACCCCCGGCATGAAGCGCGACACCGCGGTGCGCCCCCGGGCGTCGGTCACCGCGACGAGGTCGACGCCCACGCCCACGCCCTGCAGAAAGATCCCGGCCGAGTGCATGCGCGCGCCGACATCGCCGCTCGGGAGGCGCAGCCCCCGCAGCGCCGTGGCGCCGTCGTGGATCCAGTGGGCGTCGGCGGTGCGCAGCATCGTCCAGCGCGCGTTCAGGATCCCGCTGGACGCGCGGGTGTGAAAGCGCTCGCGCCCCGTCGCCGCGTCGAGGGCGACCACGCCGCCGGGCCTCGCGTCTCGGCACGCCCGCGCGCCCAGCCCCGGCGCGTCGTCTTCGCGGGAGGCGCAGTGCGCCGTCGTGTCGATCAGCACCAGGCCCTCGGCGTACTCGAGGGGCTCGCCGTGCAGCCCGCCGACGGGGGTGTGCCACCGCAGCGACCCGTCGAGGAGGTCGAAGGCGAAGACCTCCCCCTCTTCGAGCCCCGCGGGGAGCGCGCGCGCGGCGGCGACGAAGACGGTGCGACCGTCGGTCGCGGGCTCGCCCGAGGGCTCCCTCGGGGTGAGGTCGTAGCGCCAGCGCTCGACGCCTCGAGGCCGCGCGCCGCGGGCGAGGTACCGCCACCTCGGCTGCGACGACTCCGCGGGGCGCGTCGGCGCGAAGCCCACCAGCGGCCCCAGTCTGAGCCGCCGCGAGGCGTCGTCTGCGCCGGCGTCGACGGCGTGCGCCTGGCGCGGCCGCGCGCGGCAGGACAGGGCGACGAGCCCGATGAGGGCCAGCCGCCTCACTCAGGTGCCGCGTCGCGCGCCGGCGCGCAGCGCCCGGTCGATGCTCGCGCGGAGCGTCTCGACCGACTGGAGGCCCACGAACTGCTCGCGCCCCACCCAGAGCGTCGGCAGCCCCGACACGCCGACCTCGCGCGCCGCGCGCTCGTCTCGCTCGAGGGCCACCGCGGGCCGGGGCGACGCGAGGCACGCGCGGTACGCCTGCAGGTCGAGGCCGACCTCGCGCGCGACGCGCTCGCAGCCCTCGGGGGTGAGGTCTTCGGCGCGAAAGAGCGCCTCGGACATCGCGTCGCCCTTGCCCTGCTCCTCGGCGCAGCACGCCGCCTCGGCGGCGCCGCGGGCGTGCGTGTGAAACGAGAGCGGGACGTTCTTGCGCACCACGCGCACGCGCGCGCCGTAGGTCGCCACCACCGACGCGACGGCCTCCTGCTGGCGGCGGCAGAAGGGGCACTCGAAGTCGACGAACTCGACGATGGTCGCGACGCCCTCGCGCTGCTCCTGCAAGATCGCGTCGGGCACGCGGTTGTTCGCGAGGGGGAGGGGCTGGCCCATGGGCGCCATCGGTCGGGTGAGGCCGAAGGCGAGGGGGGCGAGCGCCGCCGCGGCGGCGACGAGCGCCCAGCGACGCGGCGCGGGCGCCGCGCGAACGCCCTCGCGCGAGAGGCTCATCGCGCAGAGCCCCGCGACGATCGCGGAGAGGTCGACCACGACGCAGAAGCGGCACCACGCGTGAAGGACGAAGTGCTGGATCACCAGGAACGTCAGCCCCGCGGCGAGGCCCAGGGCGCCGCCGTGACGCAGGAGGTCTCGCGCGCGGCGCATCGCGGGGGCGAGCGAGATCGCCAGCATCGCGGCGAAGTACGCGAGGCCGGGCAGCGGCAGCGGGATCCCCAGGGGGCGCGCGAAGGCGCTGGCGCGCACGACGCTGCACCCGCTGCCGTGGTCGGCGCAGTAGACCGGCGGGCGGATGTAGTCGACCAGGAGCATCGCCGAGACCGCGAGGCCGGCGACGCACGCGAGCCGCAGCGCGACGAGCGCGGCGGAGGGGCGCACCTGGGGAGCGGAGGAGCTGGAGTCGTCTGTGACGGTCATGGTGTTCGCGTGGCGGAGGGGCAGGCGCGCCCGCGAGGGTCGCCGCTCCGCGCGGGGGCGCAGTGTAGCGCAGCGCCGCGCGCCCGCCCTACCAGTCTGACTGCGGACGGATGCAGGCCGAGAGGTTTCCCGCCGCGCCGCAGCGGGCGAAGGAGCACGAGCGCCCGTCGCCCCCGACGTTGATCACCCCGACGCGCCATAGCGGGTTCTCGCTGGCGCCGTTGTTCCCCGACAGGGTGACGGGCTCGCTCTGAAAGACCAGCGCGCCGCCGCAGTAGACCCGCACGAGGGTCTGCGTGGGCTCGCTGCCGGAGAAGTAGTGCACGCCCACCGCGAAGCGCGCGCCCGGCGCCGCCTGGAGCACGTTGATGTTCTCCGGGCCCGGCAGGTCGCGGATGTGGTCGATGTCGAGCTGGGGGTTGTTCGCGGCGCCGGGGGGCGCCCACTCCTGCGCGCCGCTCGGGCAGAGCGCGCCCTGGCCCTCGCGGCAGACGCAATTCGCGTAGTAGCAGATCGCGTCGGCGGGCGCGTTGGGCCCCCATCGACCGTTGGCGCGGGTGTCGTCGGCGAGGTGCAGGTCGATGTCGATGCCGCCGCCCTGGTCGTTGCAGCTCCGGCAGGTTCGCCCGAGGTTCCACACGAGCTCGACGCGGATCGCCTCTTCCGACGCGCTCCGCGCCTGCACCGTGCAGCTCGCGGAGTTTCCCCGGTCGTTCGAGGCGCTCAGTCGGTAGGTCCAGTCTCCCGCGACGTCGAAGGTGAAGCGCGTGGAGGGCTGGTTGGTGGGGTCGAGCTGCGCGGTCGAGGTGGTGGGCGCGCGCTCGATGGTCCATCGATAGGTGAGGGGGCGGCCCAGCCGAGAGACCCCGCGTCCCTCGAGCGAGACGGTGGTGAAGGGGCGGGACACCACGTCGTCGGGGCAGGTGACGACCACGTCGGGGTCGGCGTGGACCCTGGTCGTGCAGCTCGCGGTGAGCCCGCCCGAGTCTCGCGCCGTGAGCTCGAGGTCGTAGTCGCCCACGGCGTCGGTGCGCAGCGCGACCGCGAGCGAGGTCGCGGGCGTGGGGCTCGCGCTCGACCCACGCGGCCGCGCGCGCACGGCCCACTGAACCGTCACCCCGCGGCTCAGCCTTGAGCTCGCGACGGCGGTCAGGTTCGCGGTCTCAGAGACGAACACCGAGCGGTCGTTCGGGCAGCGGAGGTCGATCGCGGGGTCTGCGACGACCACCGTGACGCACGCGTCTGAGACGCCCTGGTCGTTGGTCGCGGTGAGGCGCAGGCGGTACTCCCCGGCGGCGGGCAGCGGCAGCGTGGTGGACGCGCGGTTCGCCGGCGAAGGCGCCCCGGGCTGGGGGGCAGACTCGACGCTCCACTGGTAGGTCAGCGGTCGCCCCTGCGCGCTCCTCGCGGCGCCCTGCAGCGTGACCGCCTGGCTCTGCACCGCGCGCGTCGAGGGCGGGCACACCGCGGTCACCTGGTCTCGACCGGGCACGTCGGGCAGGGACGGGCGGTCGACGGCGCCGGCGTCGCTCACGAATTCGTCGCCCTTGAGCGCCGAGCGCGCGCCGCACGCAGAGAGCGCGACCGTGAACAGCAGCAACAGCGACGCGTAGAGCGCGACGCCCAGGGTGTGCGAAGGCGGCACGATTCGGCTCAACTCCAGGACTCTCTCTCGGCTCACGGCGGCTCCCTCGGGGTTTGGGCGGGCGACGCTGCACGATCGAGGCCATCGACGAGGAGCAGCACCAGCGCCGCGGTGGGCGCGGCTTCGGCGGGGCACTCGAGGGTCCAAGGCGAGGTCGCCTCTTCGCCCTCCGGGTTGCGCAGCACGAGGCGGCCGTCGTCGCGGCGGGTCACCTGCACGCCGTCGCTCCGCTGCACGCCGGCGGCGGTGAGCCTCACCCGCTGCGACGCGCCGGGCACGGCCAGCTCGCCGCCCTCGCCGAGGGTGGCGAGCGCGGGGCCCTCGGGGGCCACGATCGAGCGGGCCGAGACGCGGAGGAGCGCGACGCCCTCGCGGGTGACGCGCCCGTCGGCGGCGAAGACCACCGGCGAGGCCGCGCCGTCGCGCGTCGCCCGGCCCACGGGCACGACGAAGCGGGCCACCGCGGGGGCGAGCCTCGGCGGGAGGGTGTAGGTCGTGGGGCGCGAGGCGGGGCAGCCGCTGAGGGTGAGCAGCAGCGCGGCGGCGAGGCGAGGGCTCACCCGAGCTCGATCTCGCAGAGGTCCGACGCGACGCGCAGGGGCGCCGCGGTCTTCTCCTGCACCTCGCGCGCGCTCACGCCCCTGGCGACCTCGCGGAGCACGAGTCCCTCGGGGGTCACGTCGATCACGGCCAGGTCGGTGATCACCCGGTGCACCACGCCGCGGCCGGTGAGCGGGAGGTCGCAGGCGCGCACGATCTTGGCGGAGCCGTCGCGGGCGTTGTGCTCCATCATCACCACGACGCGGCGGGCGCCGTGCACGAGGTCCATGGCGCCGCCCATGCCCTTGACCATCTTGCCGGGGATCATCCAGTTCGCGAGGTCGCCCTTCTCGCTCACCTGCATCGCGCCGAGGATCGCGAGGTCGATGTGCCCCCCGCGGATCATCGAGAAGCTCTGCGCGCTGTCGAAGTAGCTCGCGCCGGGCCGCACGGTGATGGTCTCCTTGCCGGCGTTGATCAGGTCGGCGTCCTCGGCGCCGGCGACCGGGTACGGGCCCACGCCCAGCACGCCGTTCTCGCTCTGCAGCACGACCTCGACGCCGGGGGCGACGAAGTTCGGGACGAGGGTGGGCATCCCGATCCCCAGGTTCACGTAGAAGCCGTCGCGGAGCTCCCTCGCGGCGCGGCGTGCGATCTCGTCTCGGGTCAGCATGTCGGTCTCCCCATCACTTCTGCACGGTGCGGCGCTCGATGCGCTTGACGTAGCCATGGCCCTGAATCACCCGCTGCACGAACACCCCGGGGAGGTGCACGTGGTCGGGGTCGATCTCGCCGGGCTCCACGATCTCTTCGACCTCGGCGATGGTGATCTTCCCCGCCATGCCGCAGAGGGGGTTGAAGTTTCGCGAGCTCGCGCGAAAGAGCAGGTTGCCGTGGCGGTCGCCCCGCCAGGCCTTGATGATCGCGAAGTCGCCCGTGATCGCGCGCTCCATGACGTACTCGCGCCCGTCGAACTCGCGCACCTCGCGGGCCTCGCTGGCCTTCTTCACGGTCCCGTCGGGGTTGTAGACCATGGGCAGCCCGCCGTCGGCGATCTGCGTGCCCACCCCGGCGGGGGTGAAGAACGCGGGGATGCCCGAGCCGCCCGCGCGGAGCCGCTCGGCCAGGGTGCCCTGGGGCACGAGCTCGACCTCGAGCTCGCCGGTGAGAAACTGCCGCTCGAACTCCTTGTTCTCGCCGACGTAGCTCGAGGTCATCTTGCGAATCTGCCGGTTGCCGAGCAGGAGCCCGAGGCCCCAGTCGTCGACGCCGCAGTTGTTGCTCACGACCCACAGGTCGCGGGTGCCCTTGCGGCGCAGCGCCGCGATGCAGTTCTCGGGAATTCCGCAGAGACCGAATCCTCCGGCGAGGACCTTCGCGCCGTCGGGGATGTCGGCGCAGGCGGTGTCGGCGTCGGGAAAGACCTTGTCCATGGAGTCGCTCGTTCCTCCCTGCGACGGCGGGCGTCGCGGTCGCGCGAGATTCCATCCACGGTACCGCGGCCACTGTCAACGCACAGCGCGCCGCGGGGAGTGCTACGACTTCGAGGCGATGCGCATCGCCCACCTGTCTGATCCGCACCTCCTCGACCTCGGCGGGGTGCCTCCCTGGCGGCTGATCTTCAACAAGCGGCTGACGGGCTACGCGAACCTTCGCTTGAAGCGCGGGCACGCGCACCGGCCCGCCTTCGTCGACGCCATCCTCGACGAGGTGCGGGGCGTGCACCCCGACCACGTCGCGATCACCGGCGACCTCACCAACCTCGCCCTCGAGCCCGAATTCGAGCGCGCCCTCCGCGCCGTGCGGGCCCTGGGGCGCTCGCCGCACGACGTGTCCGTGGTCCCCGGCAACCACGACGTGTACACCGCGGGCGCCCAGCGGGCCTCGCGCTTCATGAAGTACTTCGGGGAGTACGCCAGCTCGGACCCGGGCCTCGACCGCTCGGTGCAGCACCCCTCGGGGCGCTTTCCCTTTCTGCGCGTGCGCGGGGTCGCGCTCATCGTGGGGCTCTCCTCGGCGGTCTCTCGGCTGCCCCTGGTGGCCTCGGGCTGGGTGGGAGAGGCGCAGCTCGACGCGCTCGCGTCGGCGCTGCGTGACCCCGCGCTGCGCGACCTGACGCCCGTGGTGCTCGCGCATCACCCGGCGATCAACCCCGAGTCGGCGCTGCGGCGGGCGATGCGCGGGCTGGTCGACGCCGACGCGCTGCGCGACGCGCTGCTGGGGCGCCCCGACGCGCTCTCGCTGCACGGGCACCTGCACCGTAGCGGGCGGCGCACGGTCGAGCGGGAGGGCGCGTCGCTGCACGTGCTCGGCGCCACCAGCGCGTCGCTCGAGCACGAGGACGGCGACCGCGCCGCGGCCTACAACGTCTACGACCTCGACGAGCGCGGGCGTCTGCGCTCGGCCTCGGCGCGGGTGTGGGACCCGTCCCGAAAGGACTTCTACGACGCCCCCCTCGGCGCGTTGCAGGACCGCTGACGCTTGACGCACGCGGGGCGATGACGTGGAGTGAGGCGAAGTGTCGACGCTGAGCGCGCCGTCGCAGGAGCTTGAAGGCCCCATTCAGTTCGGTCGCTACACCGTGCTCGCGAGGCTCGGAAGCGGCGGAATGGCTGAGGTCCTCCTCGCCATGTTCCGAGGCGACCACGGCTTTCAGAAGCTGGTGGTGTTGAAGCGCATGCACGCCCAGCTCGCGTCAGACGAGCACTTCGTGCGGATGTTCCTCGACGAGGCCCGGCTGGCGGCGCGGCTGAACCACCCGAACGTCGTGGGGACCAGCGAGGTGGGCGAGGTCGAGGGCGTGTACTTCCTCGCGATGGAGTACCTCGAAGGGCTCTCCTTCGACCGCGTGGCGCGGCATTTCTTCTCGGATCACCAGTCGATCCCGCTGGGCTTCCTGCTCCGGGTGATGTGCGACATCCTCGAGGGGCTCCACCACGCCCACGAGCTCCGCGACTACGACGGCACCCCCCTGCTGGTGGTGCACCGCGACGTGACCCCGTCGAACATCTTCGTGACCGTCGACGGCGTCGCGAAGGTGCTCGACTTCGGCATCGCCAAGGCCGCGATGCAAGACGAGGCCACGCGCACCGGCACCCTCAAGGGCAAGCTGTCGTACATGGCCCCGGAGCAGTTCTACCCCGAGCCCATCGACCGCCGCGCCGACCTCTGGGCGCTGGGGGTGGTGCTCTGGGAGATGTGCACCGGGCGCAGGCTCTTCAAGGGCGCCAACGACGCGGCCACCTACCGCAACATCGTCTCGGCCGAGGTCCCGCCGCTGTCGCGGTACCGGGAGGACGCGCCCGCCTCCCTCGACGCCGTGATCGCCGGCGCGCTCGAGCGAGACCGCGAGCGGCGCTACCCCGACGCCGACGCCATGCGCCGGGCGCTCCACGCCGTGCTGCGCGACGAGTTCGACGCGCCGTCCCGGGCCGACGTCGCCGCGGTCATGAAGGAGAACTTCGGCGCCATCGTCGAAGAGAACCGCGTGGCCGTGCGGCGCTTCGTCGTGGGCGAAGACCTCGCGGCGCACGCGCCCATGCACCTCTCGACGCAGGGCACCTTTCGACCCGGCGCGGCGATGACCCTGGCGCCGTCGCTCTCGATCCACGACGTCGGCGCGTTCACCGCCGAGCCCAGCGCCTCGGCCGAGATCAAGACCCTCCGCGACGCGCCCATCGCCATCGGCGGCGGCGACGCCGTGCAGGACTGGGACGCCGCCACCGACTCCGACCTCGTCGACGACAACGACACCGTGCAGACCTCGCGCGACGAGCTCGTGGCGATGGGCTTCGCGATGCAGGTCCCCGTCGCCCTCGCGCCCGCGCCGCGGGTCTCGATGCCCTCCTTCGTCGAGGGCGCCGCGCCGATGCCCCCGCCCCAGCCGACGCCGTACGAGCCCGCGCCGCCGGCCCCCGCCTTCGAGGCGCCGCGCGTCGAGCCGCAGTATCTGCCTGCGCCGCAAGGGCCTGGCTTCGACTCGCTGCCGCCGCAGATCGTCGAGGCGCAGCGGGCCGAGCGCGCCCGCGTCGCCCGGCGCAGGCGGGCCGAGAACGCCGTGGGGTGGCTCATCCTCGCGGCCCTGATCGGCGGCATCGGGGCCCTGGCGTACAGCCAGCGCGAGTGGATCGAGCGGGCCGTGAGGGAGGCCCAGGGCGAGCGCGACCCCTCCCGCTCCGGGGTGTTCATCCTGCGGCTGGTGAGCGACCCCAGCGGCGCGACGGTCTTCGAGAACGGCGTCGAGATCGGCCGAACCCCCCTGGAGCTCCCGGTGATTCGCATGGACCTCGCGGCGCGCCCGCGCTCGCTGGTGCTGCGGATGCCCGGTCGCATGGAGACCCGAACGGTGGTTCCCAACAGCCTCTCGCCCCGCACCGAGCTGGTGGTGGCGCTCCCGCTGGCCGCGCGACCCCGGCGCTGACCGCGGCGTCTCTTGCGCGAGCGGCGGCGCGTGTGCGAGACCCCGGCGCCATGACCTCTCCCGCCGCGCTCCACCCCGTCTCGACCGACGCCGCGCCGAAGGCGATCGGACCGTACTCCCAGGCCATCGTCGCCAACGGCCTCGTGTTCTGCTCGGGGCAGATCCCCCTCGACCCGGCGACGATGACCGTCGTCGAGGGCGACATCCGCGCGCAGACCGAGCGGGTCATGGCGAACCTCGAGGCCGTGCTCGCCGCCGCGGGCTGCGGGATGGACCGCGTCGTGCGCTGCACGATCTTCTTGAAGGACATGGGCGATTTCGCCGCGGTCAACGAGGTCTACGGCGCGCGCTTCCCCGGCGTCGCGCCCTCTCGCGCGACCGTCGAGGTGTCGCGCCTGCCCCGCGACGTGCGGGTCGAGATCGACGCCGTCGCGGTGCTGCCGTGAGCGACGCGCCGCTGCGCGTCGAGGTGCCCGGCGAGCCGTCGTACATCACCTCGCCGGCCTACGGCGTGGGCTCGTTCTTCGTGCACGTGCGCGTCACCCGCAGCGGCGCCCTCGACGTCGTGCGGGTGTTCGCGGGCGACCAGGGCATCGAGGACATCGCCCGCGGAGAGACCACGCGAAAGCGCCTCCGCGCCGAGTTCGAGGCCCTCTCGAAGAAGCTCCACGCCCGGCCCATTCAGATGCCCGCGGACTACGTCGCCGCGCGCATCGCCGAGGTGGTCGCCGAGCACCGCGGCCGCGGCGCGGCGCTCTCGGAGCGAGACGAGCTGATCCTCGCGTCGATGCCCCCGCTGGCCGCGCCCCCCTCGCACCCCACGCGGGCGTGGCCCGCGCTCGAAGACGCCGCCGCGCTGGTCGAAGACTCGCTGCGGCTCCACGCCGAGGCCGAGCTCTCGCGCTGGCTCCCCTCGGGCCGCGCCGTCGCCCGCGTCGCCGAGGAGCTCGGCGAGCGCCCCGCCGAGGGAGAGACCGTCGACGACCGCGACGAGGAGACCCGCGAGCGCTTCGCCGCCGCCGTCGACGCGTTCTACGACGACGCCGAGCGACGACGCCTCGCCCTCGCCCTCCGCGACGTCGCGGTGGTGCTCGGCGCGACGAAGCGGGTGACCCTGGCGAAGACGGCGATCGCCGTCGCCGACGCCCTCGAAGACCCGAGCGAGGCGCGGCGGAGGCCGCGCGACATCCCTTCGTGTTCGGGCTGTTCTACAAGTACCTCCTCGCGCACCGGCAGGCGGCGAAGTCGTAGCCGCGGTCAGGTCGCGAGCCAGATGCGGGCGGCGTGGAGCTCGTCTTCGGGACCCTCGGCGTTGCGTGCGCGGGCCAGCGCGTCGGCGCTGGCGCGGTCGGTGAGCAGCCCGAACTCGTTGCGGCGCAGGGGTTCTCTCGCGTCGCGCAGGGCGGAGCAGTAGGGCTCGATGAGCTCGATCACGTCCCACCCCGCGAGGGTGAGCCCCTCGGCGGGGGCCTCGCTCGCGAGGGGCAGCGCGCCGGGCGCGGCCGGCTGCGGGACCTCGAAGACCGCGAGCTCGACGTCGTCGACGCCCGCCGCCCTCGCGCGGGCCAGGATCGAGAGCGCGAGGTCGAGGTCCTCGAGCACGCCGTCGCCGTCGACGACGGCCTCGCGGTACTCGCGCACGAGGCCGCGCATCGCGGCGTCATGGTGGCGAGGGTGCGCGTCGAGGGTCGGGCGCCACGCGCCGCGGTACCCGCTCGCCACGCGGAGGAGGATCAGCGCGCCGCGGTCGATCATCGCGCGAAGATCTCCTGGCGCACGATGGTGGCGTCGCGGTCGGCGCCCACGGAGACCATCGCCACGGGCACCTTCACCCGCGCCTCGATCGCGTCGATGTACCTCCGCACCGGGTCGGGCAGCTCGCCCTCGGTGCGCGCCTTCGAGACCTCCGTCGACCACGGATCAAAGCGCGCGAACACCGGCTCGGCCCGGTCGAGGTCGTCGATCGGGAGCTCGTCGGTGACCGCGCCGTCGACCTTGTACCCGACGCACAGCGGCACCTCGGCGAGCCCGCCGAGCACGTCGACCTTGGTCACGACCAGCGAGGTCAGCCCGTTGACCCGCGCCGCGAAGCGCAGCGCGGGGAGGTCGAGCCAGCCGCAGCGCCGCGGTCGGCCGGTGGTCGCGCCGAACTCCTCGCCGACCTCGCGCAGGCGCTCCCCCTCGGGGCCGTGAAGCTCTGTGGGAAAGGCCCCGTGGCCGACGCGGGTGCTGTACGCCTTGGTGATGCCCACGACGCCGTCGATGCGCGTAGGGCCCAGGCCCACGCCGGTGCAGGCGCCGCCAGCGATGGTGTTCGAGCTGGTCACGAAGGGATAGGTCCCGTGGTCGAGGTCGAGCAGGGTGCCCTGGGCGCCCTCGAGCACGACCTTCTGCCCGGCGTCGAGGGCATCGTTGACGAGGCGAGAGACGTCGCCCAGCAGCGGTCGCAGCTCGTGCACGAGGGGCTCGGCCCAGGCCAGGGCGTCGTCGAGGGTCGGAGGCTCTGCCCCCACGTGCCGCGCCCGGTCGGCCCACACCTCGACGAGGCCCTCGACGGCGTGGCGTCCCCGCGTGGGATGGCACAGGTCGCCGAGGCGCACGCCCACCCTCGCGGCCTTGTCGCTGTAGGTCGGGCCGATGCCGCGGCCGGTGGTCCCGATGGCGCGGGGGCCGGCGTTCGACGCGCGGTCGATGGCCGTCTGAAAGGGGAAGGTCACGTGCGCCGAGGGGCTCAGCGTGAGGCGACCTCGCACCTCCATCGACCGCGCCTCGATCTCGCGAATCTCCTTCACCAGCAGGTCCAGCGCGAGGACCATCCCCGACCCCAGCGCGCACCGCACCCGCGGGTACATCACGCCCGAGGGGAGCAGGTGGGTCACGACCCGCACGTCGCCCACCCGCAGCGTGTGCCCGGCGTTGGCCCCGCCGGCGTAGCGCACGACGAGGTCGGCCTGACCCGCGATGAGGTCGACGATCTTCCCTTTGCCCTCGTCGCCCCACTGGGCGCCGACCACGATCACAGCGCTCATTCGAGTGCCTCCTACGACGGGCGCGATCCTACCCCGGCGCGCGGGCGCCCCGGCGTGCGTTTCGTCGGCGTCGGGTGTATCGGTCGGCGCCCCCGTGTCGTCGCGACGTCGAAGCATGCTCCTCTGGCCCGCGCCCGAAGAGGCCAACCCCTACGTGCGCAAGCTCGCCGACGCGCTCGCGCAGCGCGGCGTCGTGGTCACCTCGGGTCGCCGCCTCGCGTCGCTCTGCGCGCGGCCGGGCGGCGCGAGCTGGCTCCACGTGCACTGGCCCGAGTGGATGCTCCATGACCCCGCCCGCTGGCGCTACCGCGCGAGGGACCTGTGGCTCCGCTCGCTCCTCGACCACGCGCGGCGCCAGGGCCTGCGCGTCGCGTGGACCGCGCACAACCTCCTGGGCCACGACGACCCGCACCCCGACCTCGGCGAGGCCGCGAGGAGGGCGCTCCTCGCGCGCTGCGACCTCGTGCTCGGGCACTTCGCCGAGGCCGAGGGCGACCTGCGCGCGCGCGGGTTTCAGGGGCGCTTCGTCTGCGCCGCGCACCCGCCCTTCGCCGACGAGCACCCCGCGCCCTTCGCCGACGAGGCCGCCAGGGCGCGGGCCCGCGAGCAGCTCGGCGTCGCCCCCGACGCGCTGCTGCTGGTGAGCCCCGGCGCGATGGCGCCCTACAAGAACCTCCCGGCCCTCGCCGAGGCGCTGCGCGCGACGCCCGAGGCGCGGGTGCGGTGGGTCGTCGCGGGCCGGGCGCAGGGCGAGACCCTGGGGCGCATGCGCGAGGACGCGCGGGTCGACCAGCTGCTGCGCCTCGAGCTCGGCTTTCAGCCCCGCGCGCGCCTCGCGGGGCTCATCGCCGCGAGCGACGCGATCCTGCTGGGGCACAAGGAGTTCTACACCAGCGGCGCCGCCGTGCTCGGCGCGACGCTGGGGGCGCCGGTGATCGCGCCCGCGAGGAACCACCTCGCGTCCTGGCGGCGAGAGCCCTTCTTCGTGCCCCTCGACCTCGCCTCGCCGGAGGCGATGCCGCGGGCCCTCGATCGGGTGCGCGAGATGGGGCCCGGCGCGCGAGCCCGCGCCCGCGCCTTCGCGCGCGAGGCCGACTGGGCGCGCATGGCCGCGACCCTCGACCGCGCGATGTTCGAGGGGGTGGCGTGATCGGCGCGGTCGCGCTCTCGGCGGACCCGTCGACGGCGGGGCGCGTCGCGGGGATGCCCGTCGCGCTGCGGGCCGCGCTGCTGCTCCAGGCCGCGGGGTGCGAGCGCGTGGAGCTGTGGGGCCCCGGCGGCGAGGCGTGGCGCGCGGCGCTCGTCGCCGACGACCGGGTGCGCGTGCCCGTGACGGTCGGCGGCGCGGAGGAGGGCCCACGCCTCGCGCTGAGCGATCGCTTCGCGCTCGACCTCGCCGCGGTCCGCGCGCTCCTCGCGGCGCCCGCGGCGCTGGAGCACGACGGTGAGCTCGTCGCCGTCCACGCGACCGCGGGGGAGGGCGACGCCCTGCGGCGCCGCGGCGAGCCGCTCCTCGGGGCGGGCGACTGGCTCTGCGCGCCCGCGCGAGACGAGCCCGAGCGACGGGCGGCGACGCGCGCGCTCTTGCAACGGCTCCGCAAGCCTCAGGACGGCGTGGTCTCGCGGCGGCTCAACCGCGCGCTCTCCCTCGCGGTGACGGCGCGGCTCTGCGAGACCTCGCTGCGGCCCAACCAACTCTCCGTGGGGATCCTCGCGTTCGGCGCGGCGGCGGCGGCGCTCGCGGCCCAGGGCACGCACGCGACCCTCGCGCTGGCGGGCCTGCTCTTTCAGACGCAGTCGGTGCTCGACGGCTGCGACGGCGAGCTCGCGCGGCTCAGCTTTCGGGGCTCGCGGCTCGGCGAGTGGATCGACACCGTGGGCGACGACCTCACCAACTACGGCTATTTCGCCGGCGCCGCGCTCGGGCTGCACGCCGCGGGGCTGGGCGTCGCGCCGCTGGTGGTGGGGGGCGTGGGCCTCGGCGCGGGCCTCCTCGCGTCGGGCATCGAGTACGTCTACCTCGCGCGCATCGGCTCGGGCGACCTGCTGAAATACCCGCTGGGCTTCGGCAAGGACGCGGGGGTCACCGACGAGGCGCTCTCGGCGCAGCGCGGGCTGCGCGGCCTCGCGGGCGCGCTGCGGCCGATGTTCAAGCGAGACTTCTTCGTCTTCGCCGCGATGCTCTGCGCCTTCGCGGGCATGACCGCGACCTTCGTGATGCTCTGCGCCTTCGCGGTCGGCGCCGCGGTCACCCTGGTCGCCGTGCTGCGCTCGGAGTGGGCGCGCCGCGGCCTCGCGCCGGGAGCCGAGCCGTGAGCGCGCGTCGCGTGCTGATGCTGTCGTGGCTCTTTCCTCCGCAGGCGAGCATCGGCTCGAAGCGGGCGGTGCGCTTCGCCCGGCACCTGCCGACCTCGGGGTGGGCGCCGACGGTGCTATGTCGTCGCGATGTGCCTGCGGCGCAGCGAGATAGTACCGACGAGCCGCTGCCCGCCGAGGTGACCGTCGACCGGAGCTACGACCACTGGGTCTTTCCTGCGGTGCAGCGCGCGCTGAGCGGCCCCCCCTCCGCCGCGCCCTCGGCGCCCTCGCTCCAACGCGGCCCCGGCGCGCGGCTGGGCGAGCTCTGGCACCGCGCGGTCGACGCGGCGGTGCCGATGGACACCGTGAGCCTCCACGCGCCCCACGCCGCGCGGAGGGTGGCCGAGCTCGCGCCGCGGCACGACCTGCTGTGGTCCACCAGCTATCCCTACCACTCGCACCTGATCGCGCTGCGCGCCGCGCGTCGGTTCGGCCGCCCCTTCGTCGCCGACCTGCGCGACCCCTGGAGCCTGAACTGGGTGCACCGTAGAAAGCTCGCGCCGACGCGGTGGGTCGAGCGGGCGGCGGAGCGCGCGGTGATCCTCGGCGCCGACGCGGTGGTGGTGACCACCGAGACCCTCGCGGAGCGCTACCGGGCGCTCTACCCCTCGCGCGCCTCGCGGATCTTCGCGGTGCACAATTGCTTCGAGCCCCTCGATCTCGGACCTCGCCCGCCCCGCGCCCCCGGCGCCCCGCTGCGGGTCATGCACTTCGGGAACGTCTACGGCCCGTGGTCCCTGCGCACGCTCTTCGAGGCGCTCGCGCGGCTGCGGCGCGAGGGCGCGCTGCCCCACGGCGTCGAGCTGCTCAACCTCGGCAAGCTGTCTGACACCGACCGGGCCTCCGCCGCGTCGCTGGGGCTCGCCGACGTCGTGCGCGCCGTCGCGCCGATGGACTACGCCGACGGGCTGCGCGCCCTCCGCGCCGCCGACCTCCTCGCCCTCGCGGCCTGGAGCCACCCCGACGCGTCGCTCTTCATTCAGGGAAGCTCTACGACTACCTCCTCTCGGGCGCGCCCTTCGTCGCCGAGACCGCGAACCCCGAGGTGGCCGACCTGGTGAACCGCACCGGCGCGGGCGCGGTGGTCGCGCCGGGCGACGTCGACGCGATGGCCAGCGCGGTGCTTCGAGCCCGCGACGGCGAGCCGATCTCCTTGCGCCCCAGAGACTCCGACGCGATCTCGTATTTCTCCTCGCCCGAGGCGACCGCGCGTCTCGCCGCGATCTTCGATGAGGTGACCCGATGACTTCGCCGCGCTGCACGGTGGTGATCCGCTCCTTCAACCGCCTGCCCGAGCTGCGCGCGCTCCTCGAGGTGGTGCTCGCGCAGCGCGACGCCGACTTCGAGGTGCTCATCGTCGACTCGACCCGCGACCTGCGCGACGAGGAATTCTCCGCGGCCCTCGCCTGCGACGACCCGCGGGTGAGGGTGATTCGCACGCCGCCGAAGGGCTGCGCCGCCGCGGCCAACGAGGGCGTGCGCGCCGCGCGGGGCGAGGTGGTGGCCTTCGTCGACGACGACGACATCCCCGTGGGCGACGCGTGGCTCTCGACCCTCCTGCGGCACTACGACGACCCGCGCTGCCTCGGGGTGAACGGCCGCCTCGAGTACACCGGCGAGGGGCCGCGGCGCGTGCCGCGGGCGAGGTCGGCGTGGCTGCGCGACCGCTGGATGCTCTCCTACGGACCCTTCAAGAAGCCCAGGGCCTTTCACGGCTCGCCCAACGCCAAGCGCGGCATCGGCTGGCTCGCGGGGGGCAACGCGTCGATGCGCAAGGTCGTCTGGGAGCGCTTCGGCCCCTGGGACGAGTGGATCAGCCACCACAACGAGCACTCGCTGTTCCTCCGGCTGAACAAGGGCATGCGCCCCGGCGAGTACCTCGCGTACGACCCCGAGGCGCGGATGATCATCCGGCGAGACGTCGCGGGGGGGCTCGACCACCGCACCGAGGTCGACGTGCGGCACCGCGTCGACACCCTGGCGCAGTACTACTTCTGGATCGTCGCCCGCGAGCACCCGCTGCGGGTGTGGGGCGCGCTGCCGGCCTTCATCCCGTACTTTCTCTTCGACGCGGGCGTGCACGCCGCCGAGCTCGCAGAGCACACCCGCGCCAACCTGCTCTCGCAGTTCGCGCGCGGCGTGGCCTACGCGCCTCGCGCCGCGTGGACGGCGATTCGCCAGGGTCGGCCTTCGAGCTGAGCGGGGGTCAGGGCAGGGTCGCGTGCGCGGCCCGGCCGCGGCGCGGGGCGAGGGCGAGGGTCAGCGCGCGCACGCAGCGGAGGTTGTCTTCGGGCGTGCCCACCGAGACGCGGACCCACCCGCGGCGCAGGTGGTGGCTCGCGAGGGCGCGAATGAACACGCCCTCCTGGAGCATCGACTGCACGAGCGCGTCGGCGCTCTGGCCGGTCTCGTGGATGTCGAGGAGCAGAAAGTTCCCGGCGCTGGGGTAGACGTGCACGCCGGGGAGCTTGGAGAGCGAGGCGTGGAGCATCGCCCGCTGCGCGCGCACCTGCGCGCGACGCGCGGACATCGTCTCTTCGTCGTCGAGGAGCGCGTGGGCGGCCGCGAGGGCGAGGGTCGAGACGTTCCAGGGGAGCTTGACGCGGCACAGCAGCCGCGCGACCGAGGAGCAGGCCAGCGCGTAGCCGATGCGCACGCCCGCGAGGCCGTAGGCCTTGGAGAAGGTGCGCACGACGATGAGGTTGGGCGCGTCGCGCACGGAGGGCGCCACGGTGCTCTCGTCGCCGAACTCGACGTAGGCCTCGTCGACCGCCACGGGGATGCCCAGGCGCAGCACCCGACGGAGCGCCGCGGGGGCGATGGGTCGGCCCGTGGGGTTGTTCGGCGAGCAGAGGAACACCAGCTTGGTGCGCTCGGTGATCGCGTTGAGCAGGGCCGGCACGTCGAGGTCGAGGTCGTCGCGCATCGGCACGAGCACGGGGACGCCCCCGGCCACCCGCGTGCGCGCCTCGTACATCGAGAAGGTCGGCACCGCGATCACCACCTCTTCGCCGGGGCCGACGAAGGTGCGAATGAGCAGGTCGATGATCTCTGACGAGCCCGCGCCCAGCACGCACTGATCGGGCTCGAGGCCCGACAGCTCCGCGAGGCGGCGGCGCAGGTCGCGGGTCATCGCGGCGTCGGGGTAGAGGTGCCCGCGGGTGAGGGCGGCGGTCACGGCCTTCACCACGCGCTCCGAGGGCGCGAAGGGGCTCTCGTTCGACATCAGCCGCGCGAGCTCGCCCCGGCGCGAGTGGGCCTCGCGGTCGGCGAGCTGAAAGTGGTCCTCGCGGTAGGGCGCGGCGGCGCGGACCCAGGTGGGCGCGAAGAGCTCCATCGACTCGGGGTCGGGCGGGTGCGAGGGCGCGTCGGCGTCGAGCTCGTCTTCGAGGTTCTCGCCGAAGACCCGGAGCAGCGACTCGGCGCGGGCGTGCGCCTCGGGGGTGTCGACGTCGATCCAGCGGGCGTCGCCCACGTCGGCGGCGACGAAGAGACCCTCCGCCGCGAGGGCCCGCACGCCGTCTGAGAGCGACGCGTCGCCGCGCTCGTCGGCGAGCACCCGGAGCACCCTCGGCAGGGCGGGGCCCACACGAAAGATCCCCGTGTCGATGGCGTTGTAGGCGTCGAGCTCCTTGCCGATGGCGGCGATGCGCTCGCCCTCGACCCGCACCTTGGTCGCGTCGTCGAGGTCGAAGCACCGCTCGATGTCGAAGTCGACCCCCAGCGCGCAGGCGTTCGGCGGGAGCTCGGCGCGGAGCAGCCGCTGCACCAGCTCCGGCGCGATGAGGTGGTCGGCCATGGTGAGCAGGCACTCGCGGTCGATGTACCCCTCGGCGGCGACCACCGAGAGCCCGTTGGAGCGCTCCCAGGAGGCGTTCTCGACGAACTCGAGGGTCATGTCCGAGAGCAGGGGGTTGGACGTGAGCGCCTCACGAATCTGCGCGCCCTCGAAGCCCACCACCGTGACCACGTCGCGAATGCCGACCGACGCGAGGGTGCGAAGAATTCGCACGATGAGCGGCACGCCCGAGACGGGGCGCAGCGGCTTCGGGAGCAGGTCACCGCGGGAGAGGCGCGACCCTCGCCCCGCGGCGAGGATGATGGCCCGTTCAACCCGACGACTCGACATCAACGCTTCCTTTCACACCGCCGCGGCGCCCGACAGCTCGAGCATCGCTCCGTCGGGCAAGGCGCGCGTCTATCACGGGAAGCGCGAGCGTCGCAATTCAACGCGCCGCGCGCGGTGCGGCGCCCGGCCACGGGTCGTGGGGGTGGCTCCGTGCGGCGGCCCCCGGCGGCCCCATGAGGCTGCGAACCGGCAGCGACCGTTCGGAGTGGCGCCGGTCGGGGCGCGTCACCCCTCCGCGCGCGTTGGGCGTGACGGCGGGCGCTGGCACCCTGGGCACCAGCACGTCGTCCGGCCGCCGATGGGCTGGCGGCGCAGCGCCTGAGCGCAACGAGGGCAGTCGCCACCGTCGGTCCAACGGTGGGCGAAGAGCCACGACGCGGGGTAGCTCCAGTCTTCGGCGATGGCCGTGAGCGCATCGCGCGCGACGCGGCGCACGGCGCGGCGCAGCCGGGCGACCTCGGCGCCGTCGAGCGCGCCCGCCCGGCGGGCCGGGTGGAGCCCTGCGCGCCAGAGGATCTCGTCGGCCATCCAATTGCCCACGCCGGGAAAGCGCTCCTGACGGAGCAGCACGGCCTTGAGGGGCGCGCGCCCGTGCCGGGTGAGAAAGCCCTGCAGCGCCGGCAGCGTGAAGCTGGCGTCGAGCACCGAGGGCGCGAGCGACGACCACCACGCCGGCTCGTCCTCGCGCCGCTCGAAGCGAACGCGCCCGAAGCCTCGGGGATCGCGAAAGACCAGCGCCGCCGTCGGGGTCTCGATCACGAGGTGGTCGTGGCGCTCGGGCGCGTGGTCGGCCGGCAAGACCAGCAGCTCGCCGGTCATCCCGAGGTGCAGACCCAGCCAGCGGTCGCCGCGGTCGCCGAAGCGAAACGCCAGCTGCTTGCCCCGCGCCTCGGAGCGGGAGAGGGCCGCGCCCACGAGGGCCTCGCGCAGCGCGTCGTGGTTGACCTCGCGCAGCACCCGCGCGTCGGCGCGAGCGCATCGCACGTCGCGCACGGGGAGGTGCAGGGCCACGTCCCATCGGCGGCGCGAGAGTTCGACCTCGGCGAGCTCGGGCATCGCCGGGTGAGATGCGCGCCGGGCGCGCCAGGAGCGCTTGCACGGCGCGCAGCTCGACCCTCGTCCACCAGGAGTCGCTCGAGAACCCTTCCACAGGGGACGGGAGGGGTTCAGCGCGAGCACGCCTCGGGCCCCGCGGAGGGCTCGCGTCGCGCCAGACTCCAAGGTGACCTTGAAGGGTTGAAGCGGACCCATGCTGCGGGCCCACCTCACGCTTGCTTCCAGGCGGGTTCCTGACTTGTGTGTCGAACGCAGCGCTCAGCGGGACAAGGGGTGCGCGGCGGCGCGGGATGTGGGCGCGTCCGTCGCGTTGAAGCCTTCCAATCCCCTGTGAAAAGGTACTACAGCCCTCCGGCCACGAGCGCCCGCGCCCGGCCGAGGTCGTCGTGGTCGTCGACCTCGGTCCACCGCGCGTCGCCGATCGACCGCGCGTACAGCGCCACGCCCCCGGCGATGGCCCGGTCGTACACCTCTTCGTAGTAGAGCCCGGTCTCTCCCGCGGCCTCGGCCTCGCGCAGCGCCGCGAGCACCCCGTCGCGGTCCGCGGCCACGAAGCGCTCGACGCCGAGGCTCTCCCCGCGGCACCGCGCGGGGTCGAGGCCCTTGCCGAAGCGGAGCGCCCGATCGCCCTCGCAGAGGGCCTTCATCGCCTCCTCCCGTGGCGGCGCGCGGTCGTCGAGGAGCACCGTCGAGCGCTCGCCCTCCAGCGCCATCGCCAGCAGCGCCGAGGGGAGCACCAGGTCGCCGTCCAGCTTGATGAAATCTCCAGGGGGCGCGGCCTCGAGCGCCCGCAGCAGCGACACGGAGTTCTGCGTCGAGGCGTAGTCGGCGCAGTGCGCGAAGCTCACCGCCATCGGCGCGTCGCGCAGCGCCTCGCGCACCCGCGCGGCCTCGTAGCCCGTGGCCACCACCAGCTGCCGAACCCCCAACGCGGCGAGCTGCCGCACCGCGCGCCCGAGGATCGTCTCGTCGCCCAGCGACATCAGGCACTTCGGCCGGTCGTCGGTGAGCGGCCGGAGCCGGCTGCCCAGCCCCGCCGCGAGGATCACCCCGACGGTCACGCCCCGCCCCCGAAGAACGCGCGAGACGCCTTGCGCTGCAAGGGGATCAGCACGAGAAGGGACCCGTTCCAGAGAAGCGCGCGGGCGACGACGTAGACCTCCACCCCGCCCAGGGCGAGTGCGAGGGAGAGCGCGGCGATGTGCGTCCCGATGCCGTACCAGCACCAGGCGCGCATGAGCCCTTCGCACCGGGCGCGATATCGCCCGGCGACCTCGGGGCTGTACGCCGGCATGTCGCGAAATCGTCCCGGCACCGCGGGGTCGACCCAGGCGAAGAGCCTGCGCTGCGCGGGGAGGTAGCTTCGGTACACGAAGAAGCGCAGGCGGTCGGCGAGCGTGGGGCCCCCGGCCTGGGCGGCGGCCCAGGCGGCTTCGACGTCGTCGTCGTCTTCGGCCTCGTTGAAGCTCGCGAGGGTGTGGCGGAGGTAGAGGTTCTTGTACCGGTCATACAAGCTCGTGTGCTGCGAGCCGGACCACAGCGCGAAGGCCCACAGCGCGACCCACCCGGCGAGGGCCGCGGGGCCCTCGGCGCGGTGGCGGGAGATCAGCAGCGCCAGCACCGCGGCGAGCACCGCGGCCTGCACGATGGCGTCGACCGCGCCGTCGAGCATGCGGCCGAACACCGAGCTGGTGCGTCGCATCCTCGCGAGCTGGCCGTCGGAGCAGTCGATCACCGCGGAGAGCGTCAGGAGCACGCTGGCCGGCGCCAGGGAGTGCCCCGCGCGGCCGGCGTAGAAGATCCAGGCCGCCGAGCCGACGCCCACGAACATCGAGAGCCAGGTGAGCTGGTCGGGGGTGATCGAGGTGGGGTACGAGGCGCGCGCGATCAGGTATCCCAGGGGGCGATGCACCGCGAGGTCGATGGGCTCTTCGACGGCGAGGGGCTTGAGCGTCGCGCGGTAGCTTGGGATCGCCGCCGCGGGGTCGTCACCACCTCCCTGTCGCGAGGTCGCCATGGGCGCGGAGCGTTACCACGGTCCAGCTGACCCCGCCACGCGGCGGGTCGTCGCGTCGCCGCGCGCATGCAGGTACAACGCGCGCACCTTGGCGAACCCGCTGCACCGGCACCCGCTGATCCCCATCGCGCTGATCGTCGTCGTCGACGTGTTCGCGCTCACGCTGCTCATCCCGCTGCTGCCCTTCTACGCCGAGCGCTTCGGCGCGACGCCGATGCAGGTGGGCGCGCTGTCGAGCGTCTTCGCGCTGTGCCAGCTCGTCGCCGGGCCCATGCTGGGCGCGCTCTCTGACCGCGTGGGACGTCGTCCCGTGCTCATCGTCTCGCAGCTCGGCACGCTCGCGGGCTTCATCCTCCTGGGCCAGGCCACCTCGCTCTGGATGGTCTTCGCCTCGCGCATGATCGACGGCGCCACGGCGGGCAACCTCTCGGTAGCGCAGGCCTACATCGCCGACGTGACGCCCCCCGACCGACGCGCCCGGGCCTTCGGCCTCATCGGCGTGGCCTTCGGCGTGGGCTTCTTTCTCGGCCCCTGGCTCTCGGGCACCCTCGCGCACCGCGACGTGCGGCTCCCCATCCTCGCCGCGGCGTGCTTCTCCGCGCTGAGCGTCGTGGCGACCGCGGCGCTGCTCCCGCGCCGCCCCCCCGCGACCGACGGGGCGGGCGCGCAGGGGCGCCGCCTCGGGCTGCTCTCCTTCGGCCGCTACCGCGACCTCGCGACGCGCCCCGCGCTGCGCGCCGTGTTCGCGCAGTTCTTCTTGTTTCAGCTCGCCTTCGCGATCTTCGCGCAGGGCTTCGCGCTCTTCGCCGAGCGGCGGCTGATCACCGCCGAGGGCGCGCCCTGGGGCCCCCGCGAGGTCGGGCGCCTCTTCGCCTATGCGGGCTTCCTCGGGATCATCCTCCAGGGCGGCGTGCTCGGGCGCCTCGTCGCGCGCTTCGGGGAGCGGCGGGTCGCGAACTCAGGCTTCGCGGCCTTCGCCGCGGGGTACTCCCTGCTCGCCTTCGCGCGCACGCTGCCCGAGGTGTTGGTCGCGACCACGGTGTCGAGCTACGGCGGCGGCGCGCCCCGCCCCGCGCTCACGAGCCTGGTCTCTCAGCGGGTCGAGCCGGTCGAGCAGGGCCTCGCGCTGGGCTTCACGCAGTCCCTCGCGTCGATCGCGTCGGTGAGCGCGCCCCTCATCGGCGGCGCGCTGATCGACCGCGGGATGCTCACCGCCTGGGCCCTCGCGCCGGCCTTCGTCGCGGCCGTCGCGCTGCTCGTGCGCGTGCCCGACGCGCCCCATCGCCACGCTGGCGCGGCTCCCGCGGCTGATGCAGCATCGCGGGGATGAACCGCCGCACCGCCTCGCTGCTGGCGCTGGTCGCCGTGGGATGCGCCGCGAGGAGCGCCCCCCGCGGTCCGCGGTACTGCGTGGAGCCGAGGCGCGCGGCCCCCGGCGGCGAGGTGACCGCGGCCGTCGAGCGCGACGAGCCCCAGCGGGTGACGGTGACCTCAGAGAGCAGGACGCTTCAGTCCATCGACCGCAGCGAAGAGGACGAGCCGCCGTGCGTGTCGCCGAGCGGGCGCATCGCGGCGCTCGAGGGGGAGGTGGCGCAGGGGATGGCGGCCTTCGCCGCCGAGTCCGCCGACTGCCGCAGCGCGTGCCGGGCGGCGACGGGGGTGTGCGCGGCGTCGGCGGAGATCTGTCGGCTCACCGGCGACCACGAGGCGGTGACGCCCCTCGACCCGCGCTGCGCGCGCGCCCGCGCGGCGTGCGAAGACGCCTCCCGGCAGCGCACGGAGCGCTGCCCGGTCTGCCCGGTGGAGTGAGCGCGCCTTCCCAACGCCTGGCGTGTGCGGTAAGCGTGCGCGCCCGATGAGATCCCCGGAGAAGCTCGAACCCGTCAACGGCCGCCTCGGCGTGCTGCTCCCTGGCCTGGGCGCCGTCGCGACGACGTTCATCGCGGGCGTCGAGCTCGCGCGCCGGGGCCTCGGGCAGCCCTTCGGCTCGCTCACGCAGCTCGGCACGATCCGTCTGGGCAAGCGCACCGACGGCAGCTCGCCGCGCATCGCCGACTTCGTGCCCATCGCGCCCCTCGAGAGCGTCGAGTTCGGCGCGTGGGACATCTTTCCCGACGACGCCTTCACCGCCGCCACCAAGGCCGGCGTGCTCTCCAAGGATCACCTCGCCTCGGTGCGAGACTTTCTGGAGACCGTGCGACCCATGCCCGCGGTGTTCGACCCGGGGTACGTCAAGAAGCTCGAAGGCCCGCACGTGAAGCGCGGCGAGAGCAAGATGCACCTGGCCGAGCAGCTCATGGCCGACATCGACGCCTTCAAGGCCGAGCGCGGCGTCACCCGCTGCGTCGCGGTCTGGTGCGGCTCGACCGAGACCTGGCGCCCGCAGACCGCCGTGCACGAGACCCTCGAGGCCTTCGAGCGCGGGCTGCGCGAGAGCAGCGATGACATCGCGCCCAGCGCGATCTACGCCTACGCGTGCCTGCGCAGGGGCGTTGCCTTCGCCAACGGCGCGCCCAACCTCTCGGTGGACTTTCCCGCGATGCACGAGCTCGCGAGGCGCGAGGGGGTGCCCATCGCGGGCAAGGACTTCAAGACGGGGCAGACCCTGATGAAGACCATCCTCGCGCCGGGCTTCAAGGCGCGGCTGCGGGGGCTCGACGGCTGGTACAGCACCAACATCCTGGGCAACCGCGACGGCGAGGTGCTCGACGACCCCGAGAGCTTCAAGTCGAAGGAGGTCTCGAAGCTGGGCGTGCTCGAGCACATCCTCCAGCCGCACCTCTACCCCGACCTCTACGGCCACTACAGCCACGTCGTGCGCATCAACTACTACCCCCCGCGCGGCGACAATAAAGAGGGTTGGGACAATATCGACATCTTTGGATGGCTCGGCTATCCGATGCAGATCAAGATCGATTTCCTGTGCCGCGACTCGATCCTGGCGGCGCCGATCGTGCTCGACCTCGCGCTGTTTCTCGACCTCGCGCAGCGCGCGGGCATGTCGGGGGTGCAGGAGTGGCTCTCGTTCTACTTCAAGAGCCCGATGACCGCGCCGGAGCTCTACCCCGAGCACGACCTGTTCATTCAGCTGATGAAGCTGAAGAACACCCTGCGGTGGATGCGCGGCGAGCAGCTCATCACGCACCTCGGCGTCGAGTACTACGACTGACCGCGCAGGGCCTGCGAGGCCGCGCGCAGCTCCCGCCACGGCCGCGCGCCCTCGAGGAGCGTGAGCGTCGCGAGGTGCGCCGCGAGGGCGATGAGCGCGCGGATGAGGGGTGAGCCGACCCCGCGCGCGAGGTTGGGGAGCCAGGCGAAGTCGCCGGTGAGCGCGATCGCCGCGGTGGCGGCGACGAGGGGGGGCGCGAGGGAGGGCCAGAGCGCGCGCCCCAGGTGCGCCGACGACCACCGCACGAGGATCACCGTCACCGCCGCCGTGGAGAGGCTGTACGCCCACGCCACGACGCCGATGCCCTGGGAGTAGGTCGCGAGCACGAGGGCCCAGGTGGCGGCGGTCCAGAAGGCGAAGACCTTGAGGGCGAGGCCCGCGCGGCCCTGCGCCTGGAGCAGGGTGAACAGCGGCCCGGCGATGAGCCCGCAGGCCATGTTCCCGGCGATGCCGAGGACCACCGCCGTGGCCGGGAGCCAGCGCGCGCCGTAGACCCGCTCGATGACCGTGGGCGCGCCGACGGTCATCGCGACGAGGATCGGCAGCCCGACGAGCAGCGCGGTGCGGGTGGCGCCGCGCACGGCGTCGAAGAGCACGGGGTCATCGCGGTCGAAGCGCGCGTAGATCGGCAGCTGCACCCGCGCGAGGGCGTTCACCGCCACCACGGGCACCTGCGCGTACTTCACCCCGAAGTCGAAGAGCCCCACCGAGGCCGGGCCCAGCACCCGACCCAGCACCACGGGCGACAGGTTGTCTTTCAAGAACCCCAGCACGCTCATCGCCTGGACCTTCACCCCGTAGCCCAACAAGCGTCGCAGGGCCGCGCCGTCGAGACCGAGGCCCGGAAAGCCCGGCGCGGCCATCCACGCCAGCGTGAGCTGCGTCGAGGCGCCGGCGATCTGCGCGCCCACGAGGGTCCACACGCCGCCGACCTTCGCGGCGAGGCCCAGCGCGATCGACTGCTTCACGAGCTGCGTGATGAGCTCGACGCGGCCGATGCGCGAGAACGCGAGCTCGCGCTGCAGCCGGAGGTACGGCACCGCGCGGATCGCGCTCACGAGGTAGAGCGGCGCCATGGCGCGCAGCACCTCGACCTCGCGCGGCGCCAGGCCGTAGCGAGGCGCGAGCCACGGCGCGGTGACGTAGAAGACCACCGAGAGCGACGCGCCCACGAGCAGCAGAAAGGTCACCGCGGTGCGGTACTCGACGGCGGTGGGCGCCTCCTTCTGCCGGAGGATCGCCGCGCCCAGACCGCCGTCGCCGAGGAGCGCGCCGAGGCCCAGAAAGAAGGTGCCGATGCCGTAGATGCCGAAGTCGCGCGGCGCCAGCCAGCGCGTGAGCAGCAGGGACGTGGCCCAGACGTAGACCGACGCGGCGGTCTGGAGCGCCGCGAAGCGCGCGGTCTCCGAGAGGATTCGCCGACGCTGCGCGTCGCTCATCGGGGCTTCGTCGCCTCGGCGATCCAGTTCATCACGAGCACCTCGCGGGCGCGCGGGTCGAGGGCGCGCGCGGCGAGGTTCACGAGCGGAATCGCCGCGCGGCCCAGCGCCGAGCGGTTCAGCTCAAGGTTCGCCATCTGCCCGAGGGTCGACCAGAACCCGCCCAGCGCGGTCACCCGCACGTCCACCATCCCCGCGTCGGAGAGCAGCGCGCGCATCCCGTGCTCGGTGAAGCGCCAGTAGTCGTGGGGCTCCTCGTGCGCCGCCCACACGCCCGGCGCCGTGACCACCGCGACGCCTCCGGGGCGCAGCACCCGCGCCATCTCCCGCGCGCACCCGGCGGGGTCGCGCACGTGCTCCAGCACCTGAAACGACACCGCCGCGTCGAACGACCCGTCGTCGAAGGGCAGCGCGTCGGCCTCGGCGCGGAGGTCGGCGTCGGCGTCGCCCCCCTCGCGGTCGACGCCGACGTACTCGGTCACGCCCGGCCCCAGCATCGCGCGGTAGGGCTTGTGCCCGCAGCCCACGTCGAGCACCCGCCCTCGGAGGGCGCCGAGCGCGGGCACCAGCGCGCGCCACATGGGGTCGAGGTGCAGGTGGAGCGGCTGCTGCCAGGTGGCAGGGTGCGGACGGTAGGGGTGAGGGGTAGGGACGTACCAGCGGGGCTTCATCGTTCCTCGGCGACGCGGGCGTAGAGCGCCGCGTAGTCGCGCCACAGCCGCGCGCGGGGATCATCCCCGAGCAGCGCGCGCTGCGCGAGGCGTAGCGCGTCTCGCGCGTCGGCGTCGCGAAACCAGCGCGCGAGGTCTTCGGGCCAGCGGTCCTGCGAGCGGTGCAGGAGCGACCCCGGCGCCTCGCCCAGCAGCTCCTGGTGCGGCGCGATGGGCGACGCGAGCACCGGCACGCCCGCCTCCATCGCCTCGAGGGGCACCAGCGGCATGCCCTCGCTCCGGCTCGGCGCGAGCAGCAGCTCGGCCCGCGCGAAGACGTCGCGCGCGGGCCTGCGCCCGAGGAGCGTCACCCGGTCACTCAGCCCCAGCCGGTCGCGCCGCGCCGCGAGCGCGCCCCGCTCGGGGCCGTCCCCCGCGATGACCCAGTGCCAGGGGAGCTTTCGCAGGGTCGACAGCGCTGTCGAGCATCTGGTCGAAGCCCTTCTGCGGGTCGAGCCGCCCCACGCTCGCCACGCGCAGCGCCCCCTCGGGAAAGACCACCGGGTCGTCCGACGGCGTCGGCGCGGGCGGCGCGTTGCGCACGACCTCCGCGCGCACGCCGTGCTCCGCGAGCGCGGCTACGTCGTTGCGAGACAAGGCGATCCATCGCGTGCCGGGGCGCGATGCGGCGAGGCGGAGCACCCGGCGCGCGTCGAGTCCGAGGAGGCGATCGCGGGGCCAGTCTCCTCGGGGGAGCAGGTGAAAGGTCACCACGAGGGGCCTGCCTCGGGCCGCCAGGAGCGCGGCGCCCAGCCGGTCGGGCCAGGGCAGGTGGGCGTGCACCACCCGGCCCTCGGCGCGCACGTCGAGGGACCAGCGGAGCCACGCCGACCAGGGCGCGCGCCCCTCGTGCGCGAGGCGGGGGTGGAGCGCCGAGTCGACGCCTCGCGCGACGCCGAGCTCGTGCAGCGTCGCGGCCACGGCCTCGGCGCCGCCCGTGCCCACCGAGGGGAGGAGGTGGGTCACCCGCATCACGCGGGCCTCCTGCGCGCGTAGAAGGCCACGGAGTCGACCAGCAGCGCGCGCCCGGCGATCGCCGCGAGCCCGCGGTGGAGCGCCGCGTCGAGGCCGCGGAGCGCGCGGGTGAGGGGGTCGCGGCGCCGGTGCTCGGGGTCGATGAAGCGCGCGTGCCGGGTCCACGCGGGCTCCTCGAGAACGACCTCGAGGCCCGCGCGCGAGAGCGCGGCGCGCATCGCGCGGGGAGAGAAGAACCACAGGTGCTCGGGGGGCTTGTACTGGTCCCAGGTGCGCGGCGCGAGGCGCGTGTTCACGCTGCCGAGCACGGGGACGACCACGCCCAGCACCCCGCCGGGCGCGAGCCTCGGCGCGGTCTCGGCGAGGGTCGCGACGGGGTCTGCGAGGTGCTCCAGCACGTCCCAGAAGGTGATGAGGTCGAAGGGCCCCTCGTCGTCGCCGAGGGACGCGACGATCGATCCCCGCACGCGGTCGTCGGCGTGCGCGCGCGCCTCTTCGCTCGGCTCGACGCCGCGCACCGCGAACCCTCGCGCCAGCGCGGCCTCGAGAAAGTACCCCGACGCGCATCCGACATCGAGCGCCCTCCCGCGGCGCACGCCGAGCTCGGCGGCGCGGTCGAGGCGCGCGGCCGACTTGCGCGCGGCGACGGCGCGCTCGCGCTCGAAGTAGTCGTCGTAGCCCGCGCCGGGTCCCGAGAAATATCCGTCGCGGTAGACCGCCTCCACCTCGGCGGCGTCGGGCAGCGGGTACACCCGCTCGAGGTCGCACCGGTCGCAGCGCCAGACCGTGTGCCCGGCGATCTCGAACCGCCTGCGGCACAAGCCCTCGCAGAGCGGACAGGGCGCGCTCACGCCGCCCCCAGCAGCGCGCACACGCGCCCGGCGAAGTCGTCGGCGATGTGCGACCAGCGGTGAGCGCTCGCCACCTCGCGAGCCCGCTGCGCGCGGGCGTCGGCGGCCTCGGGGTCGCGCCACACCGAGGCGATCGCGCGGACGAATTCGTCGGCGCTCCGGGCGACGAGCAGCGAGTCGCCGTCGCGGAGCTCGAAGCCCCGCGCGCCCTCGGGGGTGCTCACCAGGGGGAGGCCCGCGGCGGCGGCCTCGAGCACCTTGAGGCTCGTGCCCTCGCCCGCACGCAGCGCGTTCGCGAAGACCGACGCGCGATCGAGGAAGGGGGCGGTGCGGTCGACGGTGCCCGTGACCGTGACCCCTTCGCCCGCGAGGGCGCGCACCGCCGCGTCGGGCGCCCGACCGCAGAGCAGCAGCCGCGCGTCGGGGTGCTCCACCCGCAGCCTCGGCAGCACCTCCCGCGCCAGGAACACCGCGGCCTCGACGTTGGGGCCGTGCGACATCGCCCCCACGAAGATCACCTCGCGCCCCTCGCGCCGCGACGGCGGCCGCCAGGCGAGGGCGTCGAGCTCGACGCCGTTGGGCACCAGCGCCACGGCGGCGCGGGTGTGCCTCCGAACGAGCGCGACGTCGTCGCCCCGCACGCAGGTCACGAGGTCGGCGCCGCGCCACGCCGCGCGCTCGAAGCGCCGCATCGCGCCCCACTCGCGCAGGGGCGCGCGCAGCACGTCGCGGGCGTAGCGGCTCTCGACGTTGTGCTCGTCGAGCACCAGCAGCGCCCCTGGGGCGCAGCGCAGGGCCGCGGCGGCGTAGGCGTGGCAGGCCACCACGGCGTCGAAGGGGCGGGCGTCGTGGCGGGCGCGCAGGGCGCGGAGGAGGACGCGGGGCGTGGCGTCTCGCGCGCGCCAGGGGTCCCAGCCGGGGAGTCCGCTGGGGAGGTCGCGCGAGAAGGTCTGCCACCGGGCGCAGTGCGCCAGCGCCTCGTCGCGCCGCGAGGAGCTCCCGAGGAACTCGACCGGCCACGCCCGCGCGAAGAGCTCGACCTCGCCCCGCCGCGCGAGGCCGCGGCCCAGGGCGGCGATGCGAATGCGCCCGCCCGAGTCCGCGGGGCAGGGGAGGTACGGCGCGACGACGGCGAAGCGGGGGCGATCATTTCTCCCGCGCGCCCCCACTGGACCCGCCGCGGAGAGCGCGTTAGGTACGAACTCGCTACTCATTTCATCAACGGGGTCCTGCGCTGCGGGGCCTCTGGAGGATTGCGCCATGGTCAGCCTTACCGACAAGGCCGCGGAGAAGGTCAAGGAGATCGCTGAGGCGGAGGGTTTGCTCGGGCAGGGGCTCCGGCTGCAGGTCAAGGGCGGCGGCTGCTCGGGCTTTCAGTACGACCTCTACTTCGAGGAGCAGGCCACCGACATGGATCAGGTGGTCGACTCGCACGGCATTCAGCTCTTCGTCGACCCGCTGTCGCTCCAGTACCTGGAGGGCACGCAGATCGACTACGTCGAGAGCCTTCACGGCGCGGGCTTCAAGTTCGAGAACCCGCAGGTGAAGGGCACCTGCGGCTGCGGCAGCTCGTTCTCCGTCTGAGCGAGCGCTCCGGTCACTCCCCGTCCTACGCGCGGTCCGCGAAGGCCCGCGCGGCGTCTCTCAGCGTCACGAAGGTGTAGCCCCTCCGCCCGAGGTCTTCGACCACGGCGCGGAGGGTCTCGACCTTGCGCGCCGCGCTCACGCGCACGTCGAGCTGGTGCGGGCGGAGGTCGTCGAGGCCGTCGTTCGCGTCGAGCAGGTCGATGCCGTGGAGCTCGAGGTTCACCAGCGGCCGCCCGTCGATCTGCATCGTGAGGAGGCTCGCGCGTGAGGGCCCCGCGGCCATGATCGACGTGCCGATGTAGGGCAGGCGGGCGCCGCGGGTCACCCCGATGGGCAGCTCGATGACCGAGCCCTTGTGCGGCGCGCGCCGCCAGTACGGGCGCGCGGGGATGTACGGGTCCGCCGGGGCGAGGAGCACGGTGGGGGCGTCGACCATGGAGCGGCTCTCGCGGCCCTGGGCCCGGATCATCCCGATCTTCGTCGCCTTCGCCCCCCAGTACGCGGGGCAGGGGAACACCGAGCTGTCATAGAACACGCCCTCTTCGGCGAGCACGTCGAAGACCTCGTCGTTGATCGTGTAGCCCGGCGCCCTGAAGCCCGCGGGGGCGAAGCCCTGCACCCGCGCGATGGCGTCGCGGCCCTCGCGCACCTCGCGGCGGATGCGCTCGCGGCCGAGGCGGGAGAGGTCGTATCGGTGGTGCTGCGAGTGGTTGGCGAGCTCGTGCCCCGCCGCGGCGAGCGCGCGCGCGGCGTCGGCGGAGGGGGCGTCGTCGAGGTCTTGCCCTACGACGAAGAAGGTGCAGGGGACGCCGAGGGCGCGGAGCGCGTCGAGGTACCTCGGCACCGCCACGCGGTAGACCGCGTGAGCCGACGCGCCCTCCGGCATCGGCAGGCCGTGGATGGCGTGGTAGCAGGGGATCTCGTCAAGGTCGACGCTGAGGGCGCAGAGCTTCATCAGGTGGCGTGCTGGGCGCGTCAGCCCAGGGAGCGCTCGGCGCGCTCTTGATCTTCCTTGCACCGAATGCACAGGGTGGTCTCGGGGCGGGCCTCGATGCGCTTGACCGAGATCTCTTCGCCGCACTCATCGCAGGTGCCGAACTCGCCGCTGTCGATCTTCGTCAGCGCCCGGTCGATCTTGTCGAGGAAGTGCTTCTCACGCCCGCGGAGGCGAAAGGTGAACGACTGCAGGTACTCGCTCGCCGCGAGGTCCATCTCGTCGGGGAGGTCGTTCGCGTCGAGGGCCATCTCCTCGTGGAGGGTGCTCTGCGCGTTCGCGACCAGCTGCGCGCGCTTCTCCAGAAGAATTCCACGGAAGCGCTCCAAATCGCTCTTGCTCAAGGACATCGCATCACCGCCTTCATGGGCACGAAGCGGAGAGGGTCCTCAAAGTGAACCGGCTCTGTCAAGCTCCGCGTGAGCTGAGGTCGAGAGAGTTCGCCTCGTGCGCGTCGCGCGGGAGCGCGTCGCCCCACGCCGGCTGCCGTCGACCGTGGCGGTTCACCACCGCGGGCGGGCGCAGCAGTCCGAGGCCGAGGAGCAGCGCGTGGATGCCCATCCAGTGGCTGACGTGACGCGCGGTCAGCCGCAGGTCGTCGACGCCGCGCGCGGGGGTCGAGCGCCGCCGGTGCTCCCCCGCCGACTCGAAGGCCGAGAGAAAGCGCTCGATCATGCGCTCGGGGGCCGAGCGGTCGCGGGCGCGCAGGGCCGCCGCGGCCGCGAGGCCGTGACGCCTCCGGGGGTTGCGCAGGAGGGCCACCACGGCGCGGGCGAAGCGCCAGTCGGCCATCTCCTCGTCGGGGCCGGGGTCGACCAGGAGCCCGCTGACCTCGTGCTCCACCTGCTGCGAGACGCCCATCTCGTCGGCGAAGGCCACCGCGGGGAGGCCCGACCAGAGGGCCTCGCTCACCACCTGCCCGTAGGTCTCGGAGAGGGAGGTGTAGGTGAAGAGGTCGGCGTTTCGGTAGAAGTCGGGCAGCGAGGTGACGGGGTACTCGCCGGGGAACCACGTGCGGTCTTCGACCCCGAGCTCGGCGGCGAGGCGGCGGAACACGTCGTGGTCGGGCCCGTCGCCGACGAGGGTGAGCGAGGCGTCGGGCACCGCCGCGGTGACGTAGCGGGCGAAGATGTGAATCAGGCGCTCGACGTTTTTTTCACGGGTGTGCCGACACACCACGAGCAGCCGCGCGCCCCGGCGAAAGTGCGCGGGGAAGGGGTCGCGCTGGGCGGGGAGGTCGAAGATCTTGGGCTCGACGTTGCGCGGGATCACGTGGATCGGCGAGGTCACCCCCGGTCGCGCCAGTAGCGCTCCAGCCCCGACGAGAGCACCACGAGGCCGTCGACGTCGTTGTAGGCCCGCACCGACGCGTTCTCCGCGAGGGAGAGGAAGGTCTTCTGAAAGGCCCAGTGCGCCGTGCGGTTGTGGTGCAGCGAGACCGGCATCACCACGGGGTACACGCTGGGGAGGTGCACGGTGTTGACCGCGAGCATGGGGATGCCCTTGGCGTCGCGGAGCCACATCCCGAGGGCCATGAGCTCGGTGGCGGTCTGCCCGACGATCAGGTCGAAGTCCCAGCTCCGGGCCTCGCGCATGATGTTCTCGATCGGGAGGGGGATGCGCACGCCGGGGTGGTTTCGCAGCGGCAGGCTCGGAACCGCGATGTGGCGCTCGGGGAGGTCTTCGGGCTTCGCCTCGGGGTCGTGCGGCCCGATGATCGTGACCTCGTGACCGCGGCGGGTGAGCTCGCGGTAGAGGAACTGCGTCGCGAAGGTCGCGCCGTTCGCGTAGGGCAGCCGGATGTAGTCGCTCAAGATCGCGATGCGTCGGGGCCAGCTCGCCCTGGGCGCGACGTGAAGGTGTGCGGGTGTCATCGGGATGGCGTCCGAGGGCCGGAGGTCTGGTAGAAGCGTCTGCACCGTGAAGATCCTCGATCTCGCTGAGTTCTTCTCTGAACGCGGCGGCGGAGTGCGCGCGTACCTAACACAACTGCTCCGAGAGGGCGGAGCTCGCGGTCATGACATGGTCGTGATCGCGCCGGGGCCGAGGGACGAAGAGCTCGCTGTCGAGGGGGGGCGCGTCGTGCGCCTCCGCGGCCCGGCCATGCCCTACGACCCGAGCTACCACGCCCTCACCCGCGTGGGAGACGCGCGCGCCCGCCTCCGCGCCGAGCGCCCCGACGTCTTGCAGGCCTCGGCCCCCTACGTCGCCGCGCCGGTGGTGGCCATGGAGCGTGGGCCCCTTCGAGTGCTCGTGGTTCATTCTGACTTCATCGACACCTATGCACACCCCGTGCTCCGGTCCCTGGGCGGGCAGGGCTTCGCCGAGCGGGCCCTCGCGCTCCCCTGGCGCGCCTTCGCCCGAGGCGCCGCGCGCTTCGACCTGACGCTGGTCTCGGGCCCGTGGCTCGCCGCCAAGCTCCGGCGCCACGGGGTGCCCCGGGTCGTCTGCGTGCCCTTCGGCATCGACCACGCGCGCTTCTCGCCCGCCCTCCGCGACGACGCGATTCGCCGGGAATTGATGGGCGCTCGCGCCGACGCGCCCGGCGCGAAGCTGCTGGTGCTCGCGGGGCGGCTGTCGGTCGAGAAGCGCGCGGCGCTCGCGCTCAAGGCCTGCGCGCGGGTCGACCGGGAGGTTCCGCTGGCGGTGGTGGTGATGGGCGACGGGCCCGAGCGCGCGCGGCTCGAGGCCCTGGCCCGCTCGCTCGGGCTCTGCGCGCGATTTACGGGGTTTCTCACCGACCGGGAGCGCTACAGCCGGACGCTGGCCTCGGCGGACGCGCTGATCCACGGCTGCGCGGTGGAGACCTTCGGCTTCGTGGTCGCCGAGGCCCTCGCGTCGGGCGTGCCGGTCGTGGTCCCCGACGCCGGGGGCGCCGCGGACTTCGTCGACGAAGGCTGCGCCGAGCGGTATGACCGGGACGGCGGTCCGGTGGCGGCTGCGGTAGCCACCCGGCGGCTACTGCAACGGCCAGCGGAGCACCTTCGGGCGGCTGCGGTGCTCGCCGGGGCGAGGGTGCCGACGGCGGCGTCGCACTTCGACGCCCTCTTCAACCTCTATGAGCGCTGCCTGCGCGAGGGCGTCGAGCGCGCCCTGGAGCCACGATGATCCACGTCGCGATTCATGACGTCTCCCCGCGGTGGCGCGCCGAGGTCGAGACCGCGCTGGGGTGGTGCCGCGAGGTCGGCGTCAAGCCGGCGCTGCTGGTGGTGCCCGAGATGCACGGCGCGTGGCGCGTCGACGAAGACCCCGAGTACGTCGCCCGGCTCCGGTCGCTGTCCGACGAGGGGCACGAGGTGATGCTCCACGGGTGGCTGCACCTCGCGAAGGCGGGCACCGGCCTCTCGCACGCCTTCGCGCAGCGGGTGGTGAGCGCGGGCGAGGCCGAGTTCGCCGCGTACGACGAGCGCGAGGGCGCCGAGGTCCTCGATCGAGGGCTCGCGCTGCTCGGCGACCTCGGGCTCCCCGTGGCGGGCTTCATCCCGCCGGCGTGGGCGCGGCGGCGCTGGCTGATCCCCGCGCTCCGCGCGCGCGGCGTCGACTACGTCGAGGACCAGCTCTTCGCCTACGCCCCGGTGCGAGGGCTCCGCCGCCTCGCGCCCGCGCTCAACTACGCCTCCCGCACGCGCGGTCGCCGCTGGAGCAGCATGACCTACGCGCGCCTGGGCAGGGGCTACGAGTCGCTCGGCCTCCCGCTGCGGGTCGCGATTCACCCCGCAGACCTCGCGCACCCGAGGCTCGTGCGCGAGACCCGCTCGCTGCTGCGCTGGGCCCGCGGGCGCACCGTCGACACCGTCGGGGCGCTGTTCAGCGACGCGCCAGGGCGGCGCTGATCTCGGCCCAGATCGCCTCGCCGTGCGCGGTCGCCGAGAAGCGCGCGCGCACCGACTCGCGCGCGGCCGCCCCCTCGCGCGCGACCAGGGCGGGGTCGAGGAGGTAGCGCTCCATCTCCGACGCGAGCTGCTCGTCGCTGGCGTCGGCGGGCAGCAGGGAGCCGTCGACGCCGGGGCGGATCATCTCCGCGACGCCCCCGACCGCGGTCGCGATGACCGGACAGCCGTAGGCCATGCCCTCGATCACCGTGCGCGGCAAGGGGTCTGGATACACCGAAGGCACCACGACGACGTCGGTGTCCTCGAGGTAGGGACGCACGTCGGCGGCGAAGCCGGGGAGGAGGAACACGCCCTCGAGGCCGAGCTGCGCCACGAGCTCGCGGCACTCGCGGAGGTGATCGCCGGGGATGTCGGCGGGCGAGTCGCCCACCACGACGAAGCGAATTCGCGCGCGGAGCTCGGCGGGCGCGCGGTCGAGCAGCCGCCGCGCCGCGCGGATCATCCCCGGAAACCCCTTGCGGGGCAGCACCCGGCCGCTGCTGCCGAAGACGATCGCGTCGTCGGGCACCGCCGCGCCGCGGAGGCACCCGGGCGTCGCGCCGCGGCGAAAGCGCTCGACGTCGACCGCGTTGTGCACCACCGACACCTTCGGGTCCCCGTCGGGGAAGAGCGCCGCGGCGGCGCGGGAGACGCACACGATGCGGGCGACGGCGCGGGAGCGCGCGAGGCGCGTGTGCAGCGGGCGAAGCGCGGGGGCGACGCTGGTGTAGCGCACGTGCCAGAGCGCGGGCACGCCGGTGGCGGCGGCGCAGAGCCCGCCCACGAAGTCGGCGGTGGTGCCGTTGCAGTAGATCAGCTCGACGCCGCGCTCGCGCACGAGCGCCGGGAGCGTGCGCGCGAGGCGCGAGGCGCGCAGCAGGTTGGCCGCGAGGCGGGGGCCGCGCACGCGCCAGGGGGCGCTGAGGTCGTCGCGCTCCACCGCGCGCAGCCAGGGCTGAAAGACGTTCTCGAGCAGGTCGGGGTCGACGATCAGCTCCTCGGCGCAGCGGGCGCGGCGGTAGAGCCGGGCGATCTCGTCCTCTCGAGGCAGGAGCACGGCGCGGTGCACCGCCCCCGCGGGCAGGTGCGTGAGGATCGTGTGCAGGCTGCGACCCGGCCCTCCGTTGCGCGCGGTGTCGTTGATGAACAGCACCCTCCTCGGGGCGCTCATGCTCGCTCGAGGCTCCACACGAAATACACCGGCAGCCCCGGCGTGGAGCGCGGGAGGGGGAGGGGGAAGTCGGGCGAGCTCGGGAGCGGCAGCCGCAGCGTCGCCGAGTCGCGCACGGCGAACCCGTGGGCCGCGAAGCGCTTCTCCACCTGCTGCGGCGTCGTCACGTGGTGGTGGTTGATCCCGCGAAAGCCGATGAGGGCGAAGCCGGCCTCCATCGCGAGGTTCACTGCGGGCATGCCGAGCAGAAAGGTCCCCCCCGGCTTGAGGGTGCGCCGCACCTCGTCGAGGGCGAGCTCGTATCGATGGAGGTGCTCGAAGACCGAGAAGCTCACGGCCAGGTCGAACTCTCCGTCGCCGTACGGCAGCTCGTAGACGCTCCCCGCGCGCAGCGAGGCCCGCACGCCGAGGGCGCGCAGGGTGCTCGACGCCAGCTCGGGGTCGGCGTCGAGGTCGATGCCGTGGAGCTCGTCGACGACGGCGCTCAGCGCCGCGAGCACCGCGCCGCTGCCGAAGCCCACCTCGAGGCCGCGGGCGAAGCGCCTGCCCGAGAGCATGCGGAGGCCCATGTTCACCCGCTCGCGAAAGAGCCATCCGGTGAGGGGGCGGTGGTAGTAGCGAATGGGGTCGGTCGGGCCGTTGGACGGGAAGCGACGGACGAGGTCGAGGGTGATTTCTGGGCTCACGGGGCGTTCCGGGCCTGAGCGTGTAGCACGAGATCGCGCGGGCCGCCGAGGGTCAGCGCGCGCGCTCGACGACGACGGTGGCGAAGATCCCGGCGAGGCCGTCGCCGAGGCGCACGGCGCGGTCGAGGGCGATGAGGCGACGCGCGACGCCCGCGGGGATGCGGGTGTTGAGGCGCAGGCCCCCCGACGCGAGGTAGAGCCACTTGTGGAACGGCTCGCGCTTCACGATGCGCAGGGCCGGGAACTCGCGCTCGAAGCGCGCGTCGCTGTCGCGAAACACGCTGGTGGGGAGCCGGGAGTTCGCGCCCCCGAGGCGACCGTGTCCCCGGAGGGTCCAGTCGTCGGGGTCGGCGACCCAGGGCTCGTGGTGCAGCGCGCGGTAGAACCACTGTCCGAGCGGCGTGAACCAGGGCTCGATCATGGCGACGCGGCCGCCCACGCGCAGCACCTTCGACGCGCCGGCGAGGAAGCCCGTCGCGTCGGGGAGGTGGTGGAACACGTTGAACGCCGTGATCGCGTCGAGCGAGTCGGGCTCGAAGTGCGTGTCGAGAGTGCAGGCGTCGACCACGAGGTCGACGCGCGGCGTCGGCACGCACTCGCTGGTGAGCGCGTGGGGCGCGAAGTCTTTGAAGAAGCCGCCGCCGCTGCCGAGCTCGAGCAGGCGCGGGAACCGCTCGGCCGGCACCTCGGCGAGGATCCGGCTGTAGACATCGCGGTAGATGCCGTCGAGGAGCCGGTTGCGGCGGATGCGATCCGCGGCGTCGTCGATCTCGGCCTCGTCGCGGCTCATCGCGGCGTCGCCTTCTTTCGCGGCTGCTTCGCGGGCGCGCTCGGCGGATCGCCCTCGCCCCCAGACGCCCCATCGAGCAGCACGAAGCGGACCTCCTCGGTGAGCTGATAGACCAGCTCCTCCTCGATCGCCTCGACGCCGCCGCAGATGCGCTCGATGTTGCGCTTGTAGATGAACACCCGCAGGGGGACGCGCGCCGCGGGGTGCTCGCGGAGGTCGTCGACGAGCACGGGGATGCGGGGCTCGATGCCGTCGAGCACGGCCTCGACGCCGGGCACGTCGGAGACGACCACCAGCGCGTCCTCGAGGGCGTGCGCCACGTCGGCCTCGAGGGCCGCGCCCGCCCGCTCGACGGCGCGCTGAAACTGCTCGGGGGGGAGCGCCCAGGGCAGGGCGGGGGCCTCGAGGTCCCTCGCGCGCGCTTCGAGGAAGGAGCGCGCGGAGCCCGCGAGGTCGCCCAGCTCCTCTTGCACGAGGCCCAGGAAATAGTGCGCGTCGGGGTGCTGGGGCTCGAGCTTGATCGCCTCGCGGAGGGGCCCCTCGGCTCGCGCAGGCTCAGAGGCGTCGTACCAGGCGCGGCCGATGAGGAAGGGGTACAGGGCGCCCTCGAAGGGTCCCTCCGGCAGCCCGTCGAGCAGCGCGCGCGCGGCGGCGTCGTGGCCGCCCGCGAGGAGCGCGTCGAATTTCAACAGCGTCGCGTCGACGACCTCCTCCGGCGTCTCGGCGAGGTCGAGCACCTCGTCGCAGAGCCGCACGGCCTCGTCGAGGTCGTTGAGGGGGTGGATCAGCACCTCGGCCGCGCCGAGCAGCGCGTCGACGTATCCCTCGTCGAGCGAGATCGCCGAGCGAAAGTTCTCGAGCGCCTCGTCGGCCTCGCCCTCACGCGCGGCCACCTGGCCGAGGAGGCAGTAGGCGTCGGCCGACTCGCGGTCGATCTCGAGGGCGCGCCGCGCGGAGGAGCGGGCGCCCCGGAGGTCGTTGCGGTCGAGGAGGTCCCAACCCCGGTCGAGATGCGCGGAGAGCTTGTCCATTCCCACAGAGAGCCTGCTTTCTCGGTCGCGCGGCCCGATGGCGCCGCGGAGGGGCGCGAGAGGATGCGGATCCGCTCGCCCGCGGTCAAGCACGGCCCGCGGTGCCCCCTCGCCGTCGGCGTGTCATTCTCTCCCTCGTGCGCGGCCCCCACCCACCACGAGCGGCGCTGTTCGGCGCGCTGATCTTCGCGGCGCTCTCCTTCGGCTGCGCCCACCTGCGCGTCGGCGAGGTCGAAGAGCTCGCGGGGTCTCGAGGCAAGCCCAGCGGCGGATGGCTCACCCGCGGCGCGCACCTCGGGCCCCGGGGCGCGGGCTTCGAGGCGCTCCGCAGCGACGCGCAGGGGGGGCAGCTCTGGGGGGTTCCTCGCCTCGTGGCCGCGGTGCGGAGGGTCGCCCGCGCGCTCGCCCCCCGCCACGGCGGCACCCCCCTGCGCGTGGGTGACCTGAGCGCGCGACGCGGGGGGCAGATCCCCCGGCACCGCTCGCACCGCAGCGGGCGCGACGTCGACCTGCTCTTCTACGCCCGCGACGAGGCCACCGGCGAGGCCGTTCCCGCGCCTGATTTCGTGCGCTACGACCGCGCGCTCCGCTCGCTGCGGCGCCCGAGCCCCCTGCGCTTCGATGTCGAGCGCAACTGGAACCTCGTCGAGGCGCTGCTGCGCGACACGCAGGCCGGCGTGGCGCGGATCTTCGTGGCCGACTGGCTCCGCCGCGCGCTCCTCGAGCACGCCCGCGCTCACGGCAAGGCCGCCTGGGTCGTCGAGCGCGCCTCGCGCGTGCTGCTGCAGCCGGGCGACAGCCTCCCCCACGACGACCATTTTCACGTGCGCGTCGCGTGCACGGCGTCGGAGCGCAGCCTCGGCTGCGTCGACGGCACGCCGGTGTGGTCGTGGATGATCAAGGACTGGGAGAAGGGCGACGCGGTCTCGAACGACGACGAGGCGCTGCTCGACCTCATGGAGCCCCTCCCCTTCGGCGCGCTGCACGGCCCACCCGATCCGGGGCGCGGGTCGGCCCGCGTGTGCGCCCCGCCGCGCGCGATCGCGCTCTGGTCCGCGCCGCCGGAGCCCGTCTGCCGCTGACGGCTACGGGCCGCAGCCGGTCGAGCCGCAGCTGCCGAAGCCCAGCCCCGCGCAGTCGAAGCGGTAGGTCCTCCCGCCGCCGCAGAGGGTGAGGTTCTGCCCCTCGCAGGTGCCCGTGCTCGGCGAGCGCGCGGGGTCGCAGTCTGTCGCGGTGCCGCAGAAGGCCTCGGCGCCCATGGTGCGGCACACCGACCCCCGCACGTGCAGCCCGCAGTCCTGGCGGTGCAGTCGGCCGCCGCGGCAGCGCACGAGCACGGTGCCGTCGCAGGTCGCGCCCTCGCCGGTGCACGCGCCGTCGGCGCCGACGCAGCGGTTCGCCTGCGCGTCGCAGCGCGCGCCGGTGCGCCCGCAGTCGAGCACCGACACCCATCGCCCGGTGGTGCACCGCTGCAGCGTGTCGCCGTCGCAGCGGGGCGGCGAGCCCGGCGCGCAGGGCGCGGTCACGGGCTGCACGCAGGCGCCCTCGCCCGAAGAGGCGACGCACTCGCGCATCCCGGCCTGGCAGGAGTCTTCGAAGAGCACGCCGCCGGCGCAGGTGCGCAGGCGCACGCCGCTGCACGTGGGGACGATGCCGTCGCAGCGGTCGTTCGGCGCGCTCGACACGCCCATCTTCATGCACGTCGCGAGCACCGCCGGGCAGCCGCGGGTCGCGGCGAGCGCGACGCACAGGCGGAACACGTCGCACACGCGGCCCGTGTAGACGTCCCCGCCCTCCCAGGTCTCGGGGCGCCAGAGCCGCTCCATCATCGTCTGCGGCGGGACCCGAAAGCAGGTGGCGAGCTTCACCGCCACGGCGTTGATCTGCGCCTCCTCGAAGCCGCACATGCGGTTGATCGGCGGGGGGACATCGACGCGCCCCGCGTCCGCGGGCGCGTCTCGCGCGACCACCACGTCGCCGGGGGACGCGTCGTCGGAGGCCGCCGCGTCGTCGACGGTCGCGCCGTCGAACGACGGGATCACCCGGTCGATGGGCGGCAGCACGATGTCGCTGAACGCGGGGGGGATGTCGGAGGCGACGACGCCACGCGGGATCTCACGGCCGCTGCACCCCAACAGGAAGAGCGCGACAAGCAAGGCGCTTCGCATTGCCCTCACTCTGCACGGATCGTCCCGCGCGGCGCAACCTCAGTCTTCGGCGGGCGGCGCGGCGCGCGCGGGTGCGGGCCCGGCGGCCAGGGGCCTCCCCGCGGCGTCGAAGAAGCCCGCGGCGCGCACCTCGGCCTCCGCGCCCAGGAGGATCCGCCCCCGCGCGGGCGCCAGCGCCTCGTCGAAGACCACCCACGCGGGCACGAGGTCGGGCAACGACGCGCTGCGGTAGAGCGCCCGCGCCGAATTGCCCGCGATCACCAGCAGCGCGCGCTCGGGGTGATCGGGGTGCGCGGTCGCGAAGACCACCCCGAGGTCGTCGCCGCGGTGGCGCTGGCCGCCCACCAGGATGTCGTCGCCCTCGAAGCGAATCGGCAGTCGGTCGGCGAGGCGGGCGAGGGCGGCGTTGGTCCGCGGGGTCCCGACGAGCACGAGCGTGCGCCCCGCGGTCATCGCGTCGGTGAGCGCGGCGTCGGTGACGACGGGGTACCGCAGCGGGACGCCGTGACGGCGCGCCCAGCTCTGCGCGACGCGCTCGTGCACGCGGGTCATCGCGGGGTCGAGGGTGCCGGTGACGAAGACCATCGGGGTGTCGAACACCTCGCGCACGGGCCCTCCGGCGGGGAGCGAGACGCGCCGCTCCGAGGCGGTCCAGCGTCCGCTGCGGCGTACCAGGTGGTTGTCTCGCCCCACGGTGAGCGTGAGCCGGTCGCCGTCGAGGGTCGCGGGGAGCTCGCGTTGGCCCTCGGCGACGAGGGAGGCGGGGGGCGAGAGGGTGAGGGCGTAGACCCCTTCGGTCGTGCCGGTGGCGACGCCGCGACGGTCGACCGCGATGCGCACCTCGCCCCCGCGCCCCGCCCGCACGGGGACCTCTGCGCCGGCGCCGTCGGTCCACGACAGCGCGTCGAGGGTGACCCAGGCGCTGCGGTTCCAGCGGAGCTCGTAGGTGCGAAACCGCACCGAGGCGGGCGCCTCGTCGCGGCGGTGCGTGAGGAACCACGGGACGATGCGTCCGTCGGCGTAGGTCGTGCTCCACACGTTGTGCCCGAGCGTCGGCCACTCGCTCTGGAGCGAGTAGCCCAGCGCCTGGTAGCGATCCGCGAGCACCTGCGAGTGCGAGAGCGGCCGGTCGAGGGTGCCCTGCACGATGTACATCGGCAGGTGCAGCCCGTTGACCGCGACGCGGTCATTGGACCGGAGCTCCATGAGGTAGGTCTCCCAGGGCCGCCGCGTCCCGCGGGTGTCGCCGCGCACGAAATAGCTGTGGTACCCGCAGAGGGCGGCGGAGGCCGCGAAGAGGTCGGGGTGGTGAAAGGGCACGCCCGCCGCGCCGATGCCGCCCATGGAGAGCCCGGTCATGTAGGTGCGACGGGGATCGGTCTGGTAGTGCGTCGCGACCTCCTCGACCACCCGCACGACGTCGTGCTCGCCCTGCTGGCGGTACCCCGCGTCGCCGAACCCGAACGGCGCGACGAGGATCGCCGCCGTGTCCGGCAGCGGCGGGAGGTGGCGGTCGGCGTGCGAGCGGCTCTCAGACTCGTCGTAGAGCCCGAGGAGGATCGGGAGCATTCGGTGCGCGCTGCCGTGGAGGCCGTGCAGGCCGACCACCACCGGGAAGGGCCGGTCGCCCCGGTACGACGGGGGCACATAGACCGAGTACTCCTGCAGGCTGCCGTCGAGGGGCGAGCGGTAGGCGCGACGGAGCGCGCCCTGTCGACCGCGGTACGGGTCGCGGCCCTCGCGGAGGGCGTCGAGGAGCTCGGTGAGGTCCCGCGCCTCGGCGTCGACGAAGGCCGCGTCGCGGTCGCGGGTCGAGACGAGCTCTCCGAGGCGCTCGGCCGCGCGCTCGATCGACCAGAGCGATCCGAGCGGGAGCGTGGCGGGCGGTCTGGGCGCCGGGCGAGGGAAGGGGGGAGGCTCGACGCCGAAGGCCGGGTCGATCGCCGAGAGCTCAGCCTGCGCCCGGCGGAGCACGCGCACCGCCGCCGGGCGGGGGGAGACCTCGACGCGCTGGGTCGCGCCCCCCACGCGCACCCGCAGCGCGCCGCCCTCGTCGGGGATCGCGACCGTCGCGTCGAGGTCGGCGACCGAGGCGCCGCGCAGCGGGATCGAGCTCGTCAGGCTCGCCGCCCCTGAGACCTCGAAGGCGAGGGACTCCTGCGCGAGGGGGTGCGCGACGCCGCCAGGCCAGCGGAGCGCGAGCGTGGCCCGGAGCCCCTCGGCGACCACGTCGACGCGGGGCGAGACCCGGAGCGCCTGGTCTCCGAGGGTGCTGCACGCGGCGTCGTCGACGCCGGGGAGCTCGAGGCGAAGCGAAGGGTCGGGGCGGTGGTCGCCGCCCACGATGCGCGCGAGGACATCGAAGTCGCCTCGGGACACCACCTTGAGCACCAGGCGATGCGCGCCGGCGGTGAGGTCGAGGGCGATGAGGTCGTCGTCGGCCCGCGAGGACCGCGCGGCGATTCGCCGAAAGACGGGCTCGCCGTCGAGCCAGACGGTCACGGCGTCGTCGGTGCCCAGGGAGAGCCAGCGGCGACCCTCGCGGGCCGCGCGGAGCGCGAGGCCGGCATAGACCACGCCGGGGCCCCGCCGGCGGAGGAGTTGGGCGACGTCCAGGCTCGACCCGGCGCTCGCTCCCGGGCGCCACCCCGAGGCGTCGGAGAGCAGGTCTTGCCGGGCGGGCTCGGGGTTCGTGGGCGCGTCCATGCGTCGAGTCAGCGACGCCCGGAGGCTCGGTCGACTCGGGATCGTGCCCGCCGCCCCGGCTCGGAGCAGCCAGGTCGAGACCTCGCCGTCTTCGCCCGGCGTGACCACGCACTGAGACTGCGCTGCGGGGGCGGCGGCGGCGAGGGAGGCGGCGAGGCTGAGGGTCGGGAGGCGCATGGTGGCTCTGTGACGCTCACCCCGCGCGGGGTGAGCGCTTTACGAGGGTGGTACCCTGTCGCATGATGCCCTACGTCGTGGCGACGCGGCGCTGCGAATTCCCTGATCCTCGGACGGAGACCTAGTCCATGCGATTGCTTCGGTTTGCGGGCCTGGCGGCCATTCTCTCGGTGTACCTCGCGGCCTGTGGCCGAACGGAGCTTGAGGGAGAGCTCCCCGACGGCGCGGTGGTGCTCCCCGACGGCGCGGTGCTCCCCGACGGCGCGGTGCTCCCCGACGGCGCGGTGGTGATCCCCGACGGCGCGGTGGTGATCCCCGACGGCGCGGTGGTGCTCCCCGCCGGCGCGGTGCTCCCCGACGTGCCGGGCGTGGACGTGCCGGGCATCGACGTGCCCGTGATCGACGTGCCGCAGCCCGACGTGCCCGTGATCGACGTGCCGCAGCCGGACGTGCCTCCGATCGACGTGCCGATCCAGTGTCCCACGGGGCTCCTGCGCTGCGGGGATAGCTGCGTCGACGTGCTCTCTGACCCGTCGAACTGCGGCCGCTGCGGGGCGACCTGCCCGTCGGGGCGCTGCGGCATGGGCACCTGCGTGTCGGTGTGCCAGCCGGGCACCACCGACTGCGCCGGGGCCTGCGTCGACCTCGCCACCGACCGCTTCAACTGCGGCGGGTGCGGCGTGGCGTGCGGCACGGGCGAGAACTGCCAGTCGGGCACCTGCCGCTCGATCTGCTCGGCCGGGCAGACGCTCTGCGGGATGGAGTGCGTCGACATTCGCGCCGACGCGCGCAACTGCGGCGGGTGCGGCGTGGCGTGCCGCGCGGGCAGCGTGTGCAACGCCGGCGTCTGCCTCAGCGTGTGCGACGAGGGGCTGCTCACCTGCGGCGGCGCGTGCGTGAACCCGCGCACCGACGCGCGCAACTGCGGCGCCTGCGGCCGAGCGTGCGCCGACGGGCAGGTCTGCGACGCCGGCACCTGCCGGAGCACCTGCACCGCGCCCAACGTGACCTGCGGCGCGAGCTGCACCAACGTGCAGAACGACCCGAACAACTGCGGCGCCTGCGGGAACGTCTGCCCGGCGGGCGCGGCCTGCGGCCTCGGCATCTGCACGCTCACCTGCCCCACGCCCCTCGCGCGCTGCGGCGGGACCTGCGTGATCACCCTCAACGACCCGAACAACTGCGGCGGCTGCGGCAACCGCTGCGAGGCGGGCGAGCTCTGCTCCTTCGGGAGCTGCCAGCGGCGCTGCAACACGCCGCTGGTGGAGTGCAACGGAGGCTGCACCGACTTCCGCATCGACCCGAGCAACTGCGGGCGCTGCGGTAACCGCTGCGGCGCGGGCGAGCTGTGCCTCCTGGGCCGCTGCGGCGCGCCGCCGGGGTGCATGGCGCCGCGGTCGATCTGTCCGACCGGGTGCACCGACCTGCGCAACGACGCGCGCAACTGCGGCGCCTGCGGCCGCGCCTGCGAGGCAGGGGCCATGTGCAGCGGCGGGCAGTGCATCGGCACGACGTGTCCGAGGCCGCAGATCAGCTGCGGCGGCCGCTGCGTCAACGCCACCAACGACGTGAACAACTGCGGCGGCTGCGGCATCGCCTGCGCCGCGGGCACCACCTGCGTCAACGGCGCCTGCACCTCGCGCTGCACGGCGCCGCAGGTCGAGTGCTCCACGGGGTGCACCGACACGCGGGTCGACCCGAACAACTGCGGGGGCTGCGGCAACAGCTGCCCGGGCTCGGCGGTCTGCTCCAACGGGGTCTGCGGCACGCCGTGCCCGCCGCCCCGCGCGACCTGCGGCGACCGCTGCGTCGACGTGCAGAGCGACCCCGCGAACTGCGGCCGCTGCGGGAACGCTTGCGCCCCAGGGGCTACGTGCACGGCGGGCGCTTGCGTGATGACCCCGGTGTGCTCGGCGCCGCGCACGAGCTGCGGCGGCAGCTGCGTCGACCTGCAGACCGACCCGCGCAACTGCGGCGGCTGCGGCACGGCCTGCGCGGCGGGCACGCCCTGCATGAACGGCCGCTGCTCGTGCCCCGCGGGGACGGTGCTCTGCAACGGCTTCTGCGTGAACATCAATTCGTCGCCCCTCGACTGCGGCGCGTGCGGCAACGCGTGCCCCGCGACGCAGGCCTGCGTGGGCGGGCGGTGCGCGTGCTCGGCGCCGCTGAGCTCGTGCAACGGGCGGTGCATCAACACCAACAACGACCCGGCGAACTGCGGCACCTGCGGGAACACCTGCGGCGCGAACCAGGTGTGCATCGGCGGCCGCTGCGGCTGCGGCGGGGGGCAGCTCCTCTGCGGCGGCCGCTGCGTCAACTCGAACAACGACAACAACAACTGCGGCACCTGCGGCACCACCTGCCCGGCGACGCAGGTGTGCATCGGCGGCAGCTGCGGCTGCCCCGGCGGCAACTCGCTCTGCGGCGGCCGCTGCGTGAACACCAACTTCGACCCCGCGAACTGCGGGCGCTGCGGCAACCGCTGCGGCGGTCGCGCGGTGTGCGTGTTCGGCACGTGCCGAGGCTTCTGATCCCCCCTTGGAGCCGCCGCCTCGGGTGGCCGGCGGCTCCAGCCCTCGCCCTGATCCTCTCCGCGTCGGTGGTCTCGCTCGGGCAGCCCCGTCCGACGTCGCCCGCGCGCCCTTCGAGCCTCGTGGCGCGCGAGTGGCGCTTCGCCGACGGCGAGCTCGGTCCCATGCGGGCGGTGGTGATGACGCCGCGAGGGCTCCCGAGCGGCGTGCGCCTCCCGCTCCTCATCGCGCTGCACGGCCTGGGCGAGAGCCTGCGCGGCGTCGCCGCGGGCGCCTGGGGCTGGGCGCGCGACTACGAGCTCGGGGCGTCGGAGCGCGCGCTGCGCGCGTCGCCGCTCTCGCGGGAGGCGTTCCTCGGCTACGTCACCGAGCCTCGCTTTCGTCGTCTCCGCGCCGACCTCGCCGCGCGCCCCTACGCCGGGCTGGTGGTGGTCGCGCCGTACACCCCGAACGTGATGGACGACCCCGCCCGCGCCGACGCGTTCTCGCGTTGGCTGGCCTCAACGCTGCTCCCTCGGGCGCGCGCCGAGCTCCCGGTGCTCTCCGGGCGCGAGCACACGGGCGTCGACGGCGTCTCCCTCGGGGGGCTCCTCGCCCTCGAGGTCGGCTTCTCGCAGCCCGGCGAGTTCGGCGTCGTGGGCGCGCTGCAGCCCGCCGTGCGAGGCCGGGTCGAGCGCGTGCTCGCGCGGCGGCGGGCGGGGGCGCCGTCGCAGCGCATCCGGCTGCTCACGACCTCGCGAGACTTCTTGCGCCCTGACGTGTTCGCGCTGCATCGGGCGATGACCTCGCGGCGCATCGCCCACGACTTCGTCGACGTCTCGGGCCCGCACGACTACCCCTTCAACCGCGGCGCGGGCGGCATCGAGATGCTGCTCTTTCACGACCGCGCGCTGCGGGGGATGCCTGCGGAGTAGCCCCTACCGCGCCGGCGCGTAGACGCAGCGCAGCCCCACCCAGGGGAGCCGGTCGCCGGGCAGGCGAAAGCGTCGGAGCGTGCCCGTTCGCTCGCTCAGGCTCAGGCGGTCGTCGCCGCCGCGGACCACCCGCCACGGAGAGCTCGCCGGCGCCTGCGCGTCCTCCCGCACGTAGAGCCCGTCGGCGTACACCGCCGCGTCCCCCGCGTCGTCGACGCCGCCGTCTGAGGGCTCGGGGACCGCGGGGTAGAAATCGCCCCCGTCGTCGGTCCACTCGGCGACGCCGCCGGCGAGGTCTTGCACCCCCTCGTCGGTGCGGTCGACGGCGACGCCGGCCTCGGGGAGCGAATCTCCCCAGGGGTAGAGCCTCCGCGAGGGCAGCACGCCCCGCGCCGCCCTCGCCCACTCGGCCTCGGTGGGGAGCCGACCGCGGCGAAAGGCGCAGTACGCCCGCGCCTCCTCCCAGCTCACGCAGCGCACCGGCATTCGGTCGCTGGTCGTGGGGCACGCGGGCTCGGCGCATCGACCCGCACGCACGCACTGCTGCCACGCCCGCGCGCTGACCTCGCGTCGGTCGATCACCAGGCGCCCTACGCGGACGGCGTGCGCGGGGCGCTCCTCGAAGTGTCCTCTCCGCGGTCGACGCCGAGCGCCGTGAGGCCCTCGACGAGGCAGCGACGCTCGCTGCGGAGCGAGCCGCAGGGCGTGGCCTGCACGGCCTCGTCCTCGGGCTCTTCGGGGGGCGGCCTGGCGACCACCCGCGGCGGCGCTCCAGGCGCGGTCGTCGCGGCGCGCGCGTGAAGCAGGCCAGCGCCGCGAGGGTCGCCGCCGCGAGCGCGAGCGCCCTCACGAGCGCCCTGATCGTCCGGCGGCACGGTGTCGGGGACGATCGAGCCGCGCTCGGCGGCGCGGCGGCGCGGGCACCGTGCCCTTGCTGAAATACTGCGCGTACTCCGCGGCGAACAGGTCGTCGGGGGCGGCACGAAGCCCTGGGGCCCCCCGCGTCGTCCGAGAAGAGCGGAGGCTCCGGCACCGGCGCGAGGGCGGCGGCGGCGGCGCGCGCGGCGGCCTCGTCGAGGTTCAGCGAGGTCGAGAGCTCCAGCAGCGACTCCTCGACGCTCACCGACGCGAGGAGGTCCTCGCTCTGGGTCTCGGGGGAGTCAGACATCGCGTACTCGAGGAGCGTCTGAAGCTCCCGCTCGATCTCGCGGCTCCAGAGCGCCTTCATCGTGTTCGCGAGGCGCGTGCGTCGGTACCCCGGCGACCAGGTGCGCAAGAAGGTCACCAGGGCGTCGCGAAATTCAGACGCCGACTCGAAGCGCTCGGCGCGCGTGCGCGCCATCGCGCGGCGCACGATCGCCACCAGGGGCTCGGGCACGTGCGGCGCGACCTCCTCGAGCGGCGGCGGCTTCGCGCGGCGCACGGCGTAGATCAGCTCGACCTCGCTCTGCGCGGTGAAGGCCGGCGCCCCGGCCAGGAGCTCGTACAGCACGCTCCCCGCGCTGAAGACGTCGCTCTGCCCGGTGAGCGCCTGCTCCCCCTGCGCCTGCTCGGGCGACATGTAGCGAACCTTGCCCTTGATGATCCCGATGGCCGTGCGCTCGCGGTCGACGTCGGCCTTGGCGATGCCGAAATCGATGACCTTCACCGAGCCGTCGTACCCGACGAGCACGTTCGAGGGAGAGAGGTCGCGGTGCACCAGCCGCAGCGGCGTGCCCTCCTCGGAGGTCGCGATGTGCGCGTGCTCGAGGCCGTCGACGGCGCGGGCCATGAGGTACACCGCGTCGGCGACGTCGATGGGCATGTCGAGCTCGCGGGCCTTGTGCATCGTCGAGCGGAGGTCCTTTCCGTCGACGTACTCCATGACGATGAAGAGGCCCTCGTCGGTGCGCAGCAGCTCGAAGACCCGCGCGATGTTGGGGTGACGCAGCAGGCTCGTGAGCCGGTACTCCGCGACGAGCATGCGCGCGAAGGCGGGGTCGTTGGCGTAGGCCTCGAGCACGCGCTTCATCGCGACCAGGTGCTCGACCCCGCTCGGGTCGAGCAGCTTCGCGCGGTGCACCTCGGCCATGCCTCCGCTGCTCACGCGGTCGAGCACGTGGTAGCGACCGATCCTCGACGCGCGGCGGATCATCGCGCGGTGACCTCGAGGCGCGGCGCGCCAACCGGGGCCCACACGTCGGCGACGAGGAGCTCGCCCCGGTCGCACTCGAGCGCGAGGTCGCCGTCGCGCCGCCCCCAGCGCGCGGCCTCGGCCAGCAGCGCGGTGACATCGACGCGCACCGGGCCGCGCAGGCCCGCGGGGAGCGAGACCTCGGCGCTGCCCTGCCCGCGGCGTGTCGTCGGGGACCTGGCCGCCAGGCGCGAGCAGCGCGCGCGCGCGGAGCGTGACCGGGCGCCGTCGACGCCCGTCGCGTCGAGGTGGAGCGAGAGCACCGCCCGCGTGATCACCGCCTGCTCGGGAGCGACGGGAGGTCGAAGCGCACCCGCAGCCCGCGGGGAGACGCGGAGGTCGTCCCCCGCCGCCGTCTGCCGCCGTGAGCGTCAGCGCCCGGAGCGGGTTCGCGATCACCGCGCCCGCCACGACGCGCGGTCGCGCAGCTGCGCCCGGCGGCGCAGGGCGGGCCGTGCGCGCACGCGGCGATGCTGAGGAGGCGAGCGGGGCGAAGCGGCGCACGGGGGCCATGCCGCGCGCGACGCCGCGGCGGTCAAGCGCCGAGCGCGGCTGCGCGAAGAGCGCGGCTGTGCTAGCACCGTCGGGTCATGAGCCTGCAGCGTGATTCTCGCGTCCGCCCTGGTGGCCTCTTCCGGCTGCAAGGAGAACCCCCCGCGCCCCCGCTTCGCGCCGCTCCCCCGCCGCGCCGACGGCGCCGCAGGCGCTCGCCGCTCCCCGTCGCCGCGGCGCCGTCGGCCCGCGCGCGGAGATCACCGACCCTGGCAATAGTCGCTGGTCTTCGCGATGGCGCCGGGCGCCGCGGCGAGCGACCCCGCGCGCTTCACCATCGAGCTCCGCGGCCAGGGCGGCTACCACGTCAACGACCAGTACCCCATCGCCGTCGACCTCACGGCGGAGAACGCCGCGGCGGAGAAGACCGCGCTGCGCCGGGGCGACGCCGCGGAGATGTCCCAGGCGCTCGCGCGCTTCGACGTCGCGGTGCGACCCTCGGGCGAGCACCCCGCGGTGCGCGGCCGCATGCGCTTCGCGGTGTGCACCGAGGCGCAGTGCGCCTTCGAGACCAAGGAGTTCGCGGTCGCGCTCTGACGCCCTCAGGGCGGGGTCGGCGCGGGGCAGCCGAAGACCGCCCTGAGCCGTGAGCCGCCCGACGCGGCCTGGAGCAGCCCGCAGCTTCGCCCGTAGAACTGCAGCTCGTTGGGGTTGTCGCTCGACCAGTCCCAGCCGTCGGTGTGCGTGACGTCCCGGTAGATCGACGCGCCATCGAGGCGCACGTCGACCAGGTCCGGGTCGGGCGGCGGCGCCGCGAGCGCGAAGCGGCACTCGGCGATGGTCGTGGTGATCTGCCGAAACTCCGTCACGAGCTCCGCCGCCGAGCCGACCGGGTAGTAGCTGGGAGAGGTCGCGCGCGGTCGCATCCCGGCGACGGCCATCGACTCGAGCACGTCGGCGAAGTCTTCGGTGCCAGGCAGGCCGAGCACGTAGGTGGGCACGCCCGCGGTGGCGGCCTCGCGAATGATCGAGACGGGGCGGGTCTCGTCGAGGCAGTTGATCGGCGCCGCGGAATTCGTGGCGAGGTTGCAGAGGGTCTCGCGGGGGCCCGTGCACCGGCACGTCGTCGGGTCGGAGTCGGGCACGCAGTTCGGCCCGCCGTCGGTCGCGAGGATCATGTAGCGCTCGCCGTCCCGGTCGGTGGCCCGGAGGTACCACCCCGCCGCCGTCTGCAGCGCCGCCGACGTCGGCGTGCCGCCGCCCGGCGGCGCGAAGCGCAGCGCCCGAAGGATCGTCGCCGCGTTGCCGTACATGGGCGCGATCTCGAGGGCGGGGTCGACGCGGCACACCTGATCCGTCGTGCCGCCCACGGCCCGGGGCGAGGGGAAGAGCAGGAGCCCCAGCTCGACGGCCTGGTCGACCTGGGGGAGCACCACGTTGAGGGCGTTCACGAGCGCGTCCCACTTGCTGATGGGCGTGTCGTCGCGGGTGCGGTCTCGCATCGAGCCGGAGCGGTCGATCACGAGAATCGCGGCGGCGCGGCGGCGGCGCAGCGTGGCCTCGCTCCCGCCGCAGTCGGGCACGTTCACCGGGATGGCGTCGACGCCCTGAAACCCGACGTTGCCCGCGTCGATGAAATTGCCCTCAGAGTTGGCGAGGGGGGGAGGGCGATCGCGCCCGGCGCAGCCCAGCGCCAGCGAGACCGTCGCGAGCAGGGCGAGCGTTCGCACCCGCCCATCATAGCCCCATCAACCTCGCACGACGAAGGGCGCCCGCTGGACCATGAAGAAGTACGAGAAGATCGCGTGCGAGAGCACCGGCGCGACCAGGCTCCCGCGCGCGCGAAAGAGCGCGCCCCAGGCGAGCCCCGCGGGGAGCGCGAGCAGCGCCAGCGACGCGCGCCCCGTCGCGAGGTGCGCGGCCGCGTAGAGGGCGGAGGCGAGGAGCCAGCCCCGCGTCGCGCCGAGGCGGTCAGAGAGCCGGTGCTGCACGCCGCCGCGCCACGCGACCTCTTCGAGCGACGCGATGAGCAGCACGAGCACCGCGCGCATGGGTCCCCGCGCAGAGGCCGCGCGCCCCCACGCCACGCAGGTGTCGTCTCGGAGCCACTCGAGCGCGGCGCGAACTCCCGTGGGGTTCGGCGGGCCCACCCAGGCGCCGCGGGGCGTGCACACGCGCAGCAGCGGCGAGGGGGCCATCCCCTGCACGACGAAGAAATACGCGCCGAGAAAGAGCGCCAGGCTCACGACGAAGGCGTAGGACGCGTCGCCGGGTCGGGGCGTCACCGCCGCGCGGAGCTCGTCGTCGTCGCGCAGCAGCCAGAGGGCGAGCGCGGCCGCGGTGGCGTAGCCGCCGAGGTGGATCCACCACAGCGCGGCCCCGCCCGCGAAGAAGGCGAGGGGCGGGAGGAGCAGGCACAGCGCGATCAGCGCGAGGACGGGGCGGCGCATGGGGCGCGGAGCATAGCCCTCCTGCGGCGCCGCAGGGCGAGCCCCGCGAGGAGCCACGCCCAGAGCGCCGCGCCCGTCGCCCCGGAGCCACCCGCGCGGCAGCCGCAGCTCGCGGCGCGAGGGGGCTCGGCGGCGCCTGCGTCCGCGACCGCCGCGTCCCGCGAGACGCCCGCGTCGGGGACGAGCGTACGCCGGAGGACCGACCAGCGGCCGGGGCAGATCGACGCGCCGACGGTGCCGGCGGGGCACGCGGGGGGACCCTCGATCTCCTCGAAGCGGAGCAGCGGCTCGAAGGTCGCGCCGTCGTCGGCGGATCGCCCCACCGCCCAGCCCGTGCGGAGGTGATTCGCGCACGCGTAGAGCGCGCCGCCGTGGTGCCGCAGGCAGGTCAGCGGGAGCGTCGAGAGCCGTCGAAAGTCGCTCGGCGCGCCGCGCCAGAGCCCGTCGTCGGGGCCGCCGTAGAACACCACGCCGTCGGAGCGCACGGCGAAGCCGAGCATCGGGCCGGTGGTGGTCGCGACCTCGTCGAAGCGCTCACCCCCGTCGGCGCTGTAGAGCAGCGCGGTGCCCGCGACGCCGCCTCCGTCGGTGCGGAGCGGCGCCCGGATCCACACGCCGTCCGCGGAGCGGGGGTCGAGGCCCGCGAGGTACGCCCCCGCGAGGTCGCCGCGCGCGATGGGCAGCTCGCGAAACGAGCGCCCGCCGTCGGTGCTGCGGAGCAGGAGGTACGCGCGGGGCTCAAGCTGCACCGCGCTGACGTACACCCGCTGCGGGTCGACCCCGCTCACCTCGACGGTCTCGAGGAGCACCCCGTCGCGGGCGGTGCCCCGAGGCGAGAAGGTCGCGCCGCCGTCGGTGGAGACGAGCACCCGGTTGGCGGCGGGGCCCGTGGAGCCGATCCAGAAGACGGTGGCGCCGTCGGGCGAGGCGGTGAGGTCGGCGGTGAAGCTCCCGCCGATCTCGGGCACGCGGTCGGTCGTGCAGCCGTCGCGCAGGCGGACCATGCCGTCGGGGAGCCCCGCGAAGAGGCTGCCGTCCGAGGCGAATTGAATGGGCGCGTCCCAGAGGCTGGTGTTCGAGAGGCCCAGCAGGTCTTCGCAGTAGAAGGTCCAGCGCTGGCCCCGGTCGAGGCTCAGCAGGAGGCCGAAGGTCGTTCGCACGGCCAGGCGGTCGGCGACGCCGGGGGGGCCGCCGACCAGGTGCTGCGCCGACGGGAAGCGGCCGTTTCCCAACGCCGCGGGCGCGGCCGCGGCGAGGCAGAGCGTCAGCGCGAGGGGAACGAGCGGTCGCAATCTTGGATACCTTCGCGATTCGGTGGCGTTCGGGCACTATGCGCCCGGCGCAGCTTCGGCTATCGAAGTGCGCTTCGGGTCCGTCCTGGTCGTGTACCATGCCGCCCCGCGATTGCGCCGTAACGCCGCGTCGCGCCTGCGCATCCCTGCCACTCCGAGAGCACATGATGGCCGCCGTCTCCTCTGCTACCACCGACATCCTCCGCAACGAGCTCGAGCGCCTCTACGACCTCGACGCGCTGCAGCGCATCTCCGGCGATCTCCTCGGGTTCTCGCCCGAGAGCTTCGAGGGCGAGAGCAGCAAGCAGTCCTACGCCCGCGCGCTGGCGGAGCGGTGCGTGCGCGACGAGCTCCACGAGGCCCTCGCCGACGCGATCCTGCTCACCGACCGCGCCGCGGAGCTCCGCTTGCGCCCGGTGTATGAGGGCCGCGCCGCCGACGACCTCGCGCCGGGCACCGTCATCGACGGCTTCAAGGTGCTGAAGAAGCAGGCCGACGAGGGGCTCTCGACGGTGTTCCTCGCCACCGAGGCCGGCGGCCGACAGGTGAACCTCAAGGTGCTCCGCGAGAGCCACGCGCGAGACCGCCGCGCCCTCCATCGCTTCCTCGTCGCGCAGCGCGCGCTCCGCGCCATCGACGACCCGGCGGTGCAGAAGATCCTCGGAGCCGGGCTGCTCCCCGACGGGCGACCGTACGTCGCCACCGAGCACGTCGACGGGCAGCTGCTCTCGTCGCGCCTCGCCCGCGCGGGCGCGATGCACATCAACGAGGCCAAGGGCGTGCTGCAGTCGATCTGCGAGGCCCTCGACAAGGTGCACGCCGCGGGGCTCGCGCACGGCGACATCCGCACCGAGCACGTGGTCCTCGTGCGCAAAGAAGGCCAGCTGTCGGGCGTGCTCGTCGATTTCGCGGTCGACCGCCTGGCCGGCGCGCGCCCGGGCGGGCACGACGCCGTGGCCTTTCTTCAGGCCTCGGGCGCCCGCGCCATCGCGCCCGAGCGCATTCGAAAGGGCACCCCCGCCGACGTGGGGTCGGACGTCTACGCCCTCGGCACGATGGTCTACGAGGTGCTCACGGGCAAGCCCGCGTTCGCGGCGGCGAGCGGCGCCGACCTGATCATCGCCCAGCTCACCCACGAGCCCGAGGCGCCCTCGAAGATCGCGCCCCGCGGCTGGGTCAGCAAGGACCTCGACGGGGTCGTGATGGCCTCCCTCGCGAAGGAGCCCGAGGCGCGGCCCGCGAGCGCGGGCGGGTTCTTCGACGCGCTCCTCGAGGCGGTCAAGGGCCGCCGCGCGGGGGACATCACCCGCGAAGAGTTCGACGCCCGCGTCGCGGCGCTCAAGGAGGCCGTGGGCGACGACGACAAGGCCCTCGCGGTCGAGGCCGCCGGCGGCCACGGCGTGGCCTGGAGCGACGTGTGCGACGCGCTCCGCGAGGTCGCAGAGTCGACCGACGACCTCTCGGCGAAGCGCGCCCTGCGCTTCCGCGTGGCGCGCATCCTCGAGGCGGAGGTGAAGGACCTCCCCCAGGCGCGCGCCGCGTACCTGGCCATCGCGGAGATGGAGGGCGGAGACGAGCTCGCGAAGGCGCGGGCGAAGGAGATCCGCCGGGCGACCGCCACCGCCGAAGAGCGCGCGGAGATGATCCTCGAAGAGGTCGACGAGGAGCCCTCGGCGACGGAGCGCGCGCGGCTCTACCGCGACCTCGGTCGCCTCTACGAGAAGGAGCTCCACGACGCCGAGAACGCGGGGGTGGCCTTCACCCAGGCGGTGCTCGAGTCGCCCGCCGACGACGAGCTCGCGGCGGAGATCGAGCGGCTGAACGGAGACGACACCGCGCGGTGGGGCGAGGCCCTCGCGACCCTCTCCGAGGCGATCAAGGGCCGCGAGCCGGCCGACGCCGTGCCGCTCTACCTGCGCGCGGGCAAGTGGTACCTCACGAAGGTCAGCCGCTCCGATTTCGCCCTCGCGTGCTTCACCCAGGCCATCGCGCTCTCGCCGGGCAACGACGACGCGCTGGAGTGCGCCGAGGGGATCTACCGCAAGGCGCAGCAGTGGCCCGAGCTCATCGGCGTGCTGCTCAAGCGCGCCGACGCGCAGGCCGCGCCCGCGCAGGGGCTGCGGTACCGCGCCGAGGCGGCCGACCTCGTCGACGCTCGCGTGAACGACGCGGCGAAGGCGCGCGAGCTCGCCGAGGCGGTGCTCGCCGTCGACGCCGCCGAGCCCAAGGCCGTCGAGGTGCTCGAGCGCATCCTGCTGCGCCTCGAGGACTGGCCCGTCCTCGTCGAGCTGCTCGAGCGCAAGGCCGACGCCCTCGAGGGCAGCGCGAAGGCCGAGGCGCTCTGCGAGATCGCCGAGGTCTACGAGGACCACATCTCCGACACCGCGAAGGCCGCGGCCTGGTACGAGAAGGCCAGGGGGGCCGACGCGTCGAACCTCCTGGCGCTCAAGGGCCTGGAGCGTTTGTACGCGCGCCAGGGCGACCACGCGAAGCACCTCGAGGTGATCGAGGCGCAGGTCGCGGTGGCGGCGACGCCGCGGCAGAAGGTCGAGCTGCACCTCCGCGTCGGCGCGATGGTCGAGGAGGAGTTCGTCGACCACGCGCGGGCCTCGACGGCCTTCGAGGCGGCGCTCGAGCTCGACCCCGGCAACGACGAGGCGCTGCGAGGGCTCGGCCGGGTCTACCGGGTGCTCGGTCGGTGGGAGGACCTCGCGAGCCTGCTCGAGCGCCACGCCACGCTGATCGACGACGCGGCGAAGCGCACCGAGGTGCTGCTCTCGGCGGCGCGGGTGCTGCTCGACCCCATCGGGTCCCTCGACCGGGCGCAGCGCTGCTTCGAGCGCGTGCTCGAGGTCGACAAGGACCACGCCGGCGCGCTCGAGGGCCTCGCCCGCGTCGCCGCGCAGAAGGGCGACGTGCGCGGCGCGACCGAGGCCTACGACCGCCTCGCCGCGGGCGCCAAGGACGACGACGCGAAGGTCGAGATCCTGCTCACGGCGGCGCGCGTCCTCGAGGAGAAGGGCGACCGCGACGGCGCCATCGACCGCTACAAGCAGGCCCTCGACGTGAACCCCGACAGCGGCGCGGCGACCTCGCGGCTCCGCGAGCTGTACGCCTCGCGCGGCGACGCGCAGGGGGCCATCGAGCTGCTCCAGCGCGAGATCGAGGCCGCCGAGGGCACGAACGCGCGGGCGTCGCTCTGGGCGCAGGTCGCGAGGATCTACCGCGACAGCCTCAAGGACCCCGAGAAGGCCCGCGACGCCGCGGAGAAGGCGTACCTCCTCGACGGCACCAGCGAAGACGCCGCGGCGATGCTGGGCGAGCTCCGCTTCGACGAGGGCAAGTGGGAAGAGGCCGCGAAGCTCCTGGGCCCGCGCGCCAGCCGCGCCGCCGAGCTGCCCCGCGAGGAGGGGCTCCGCGTGGCGCTGCGCTACGGCGAGGCCCTCGCGCGCAACGGCGAGAACGCGCGGGCGCTCGACGCGCTCCGCGCCGCCGGAGAGATCGCGCCCGACGACCGCGACGTGCAGCTCGCGGTCGCGCGGGCGACGTACAACGTCGAGGCGTGGACCGAGGCGCGCGAGCGCTACGAGACCCTCTTCGCGGCGCACGGAGACGCGCTCGACAAGGGCGTTCGCGGCGGCGCGCTGTACGAGTACGCCGACGCGGCGCGGCGCACGGGCGAGGTCGAGAAGGCGCTCAAGCTCCTGGGGGAGGCCCTCGAGCTCAACCCCGGCGACCTTCGCTCGATGGACCTCGCGGTCTCGCTCTACAGCGACGAGGGGCGCTGGGACGAGGTGGTGCGCCTGAAGCGCGCGCGCCTCGAGCTCGCGACCACCGACGCGCAGCGCGCGGAGCTGCTGCCCGAGATCGCCGAGCTCACGGCGTCGAAGCTCGGCGAGAAGTCCAAGGCGGCGAGGGTGTACCTCCAGGCGCTGGAGCATCGGCCCGACGACCGCAAGGTGCTGATGCGGCTGATGCAGCTCTACTCCGACGAGAAGGACTGGGGTCGCCTCGTCGAGATCATCCTGAAGTTCACCGACCTCGTCGAGGACGACGCCCGGCTGGCGAAGTACTACCTCACGGCGGCGCAGCTCTGCGACAAGCACCTCGACCGCCCCGAAGAGGCGGTGGACTACTACGAGCAGGCGCTCGAGCGGGACCCGTCGCTGACCCTCGCCCTCGACGGCCTCACGACGCTGCAGGGTGACCGCGGCGAGTGGGCCGGGCTCGAGCAGGGGCTGCGCCGGGTGCTCGCGAAGCTCCCCGAGGGCGCGTCGGCGAGCGCGAGGGCGAGCCTGCACGCGCGCATCGGCGCCATCGCGGAGGACCACCTCGGGCAGCTCGACGAGGCGATCGTCGGCTACGAGCGGGCGATGGAGCTCTGCCCCGCGGAGCACGACTACCGCGAGAAGCTCGCGTCGCTGTACCTCGGCGACCCCAAGCGCTACCAGGACCGCGCGATCACCGTGCACCGCGAGCTGCTCGCGCGAAACCCCCTGCGGGTCGAGTCGCTGCACGCGCTGCGCGCGGTGTTCACCTCGGCGCGGAGGCCCGACGAGGCGTGGTGCATGTGCCAGGCGCTGGTCTCGGTGCGCGCGGCGGAGCCCGAGGAGGAGAGCTTCTTCAAGAAGTTCCGCCCCGAGGGGCCGGCGGCGGCGCAGGAGAAGCTCAACGACGAGCGCTGGGCCAAGGACCTCGTGCACCCGATGCAAGAGGGGGTGATCACGTCGATCTTCTCGACGATCCTCCCGGCGGTGCTCAAGTCGCGGGCGCAGCCGCTGTCGATGTACGGCCTCAGCGAGTCGGCGCGCATCGACCCGGCGACCGACGACGGGCAGGCGGCGCAGACGATCCACTACGCCGCGGGCACCTTCGGCATGAAGACCCCGCCCACCTACGCCAACCCCGGCGAAGACTCGGGGATCACCATCGCCCTGTCCGACCCCCCGGCGCTCCTCCTCGGCGCCACGGCGCTCGCGGGCGGCCCCGACAAGGCCATGGCCTTCCTCGCCGGCGCGCGGCTGTCGTACTTCCGCCCCGGGCACTTCGCGCGGCAGGTGATCCCCACGGGCACCGGCCTGCGCGCGTGGCTCTTCGCGGCGATCCGCGCGGTGCAGCCCACCTTCCCGGTGAGCGCCGACCTCATCGCGCCCGTGAACGAGAACCTCGCGGCGGTGAAGGCCCACCTCTCGGGGCAGGCGATGGAGGTGCTCACCTCCCTGGTCAGCAAGCTCCTCGCCGCGGGCAACGCCCTCGACCTGCGCCGCTGGCTCGCCGGCGTCGACCTCACCGCCGACCGCGCGGGCTTCGTGCTCGCCAACGACCTCGCCATGGCCATCGCGGTCATCAAGGCCACCCCCGAGGAGCAGTCGTCGGTCACCCACGCCGAGCGCGTGCGCGAGCTCAGGGCCTACGCCGTCTCCGAGGAGTACATGCGCCTCCGCCAGCGCCTCGGCGTCGCCATGAGCGTCGCCTCCTGACCGCCCACCTCCCGCTCCGCCCCACGCACCCACCGCCATGGACCCTCTGCGCGTCGACGATCAGGTCGTGATCCCCGCGGGCGACCTCGCCTGGGCCGCGGCCCGCTCGGGCGGCCCCGGCGGTCAGAACGTCAACAAGGTGTCGTCGAAGGTCGAGCTGCGCTTCGACCTCCCAGGCACCCGCGCCCTCGAAGACGCCGTCAAGGACCGGCTGCGCGCCCTCGCGGCCTCGCGCCTCGACGCCGACGGCTGGGTCCTGGTGACCAGCCAGCGCACCCGCGATCAGCCCAAGAACCTCGACGACGCCCGCGCCAAGCTCGCGGCCCTCATCGCCCGCGCGCTGCGGGTGCCGAAGGCGCGGAGGCCGACGAAGCCCTCGAAGGGCGTGCGCGAGCGTCGGCTCCGAGACAAGGCGCACGACAGCGCCAAGAAGCGCGACCGCAAGCTCACTCGCGACGAGTGAGCCCCCGGCGCAGCATCACGTGCACGCGCACCAGGCCGTCGCCGCCCCGCACCTGGAGCTGACACGCGAGGCGCACGCTCGGCGGGTCGCTGAAGATGCGGCGCACGCGGAGCTCCCGCTCGTTGGGCGCGTCGCAGAGCTCGAGGCCCTCGCTGACCTCCACGCGGCAGGTGCCGCAGTTGGCGAAGCGGCACGAGAAGGGGACCGCCGTCGCCGGGTGCTCGTCGGCGAGGTCCATGAGCCGCGCGCCCGAGGGCGCGTCGAGGGTTACGCCGACGTCGTCGAAGATCACCCGGGCCATCACCACAGCCCCAGGGCGCCCGCGCCGTCGACGCCCATCCCGCGCTCCAGCGGCGCCTCGGGGTGAATCCGTTGGGACCAGGTCCGGTCGTTGCCCACGGGCCCCGCGGGCATTCGGTCGTAGGTGTCGTCGCCCGCGCCGTCGAGAAAGATCCCCACGGTGGGGCGCATGAGCCTCCCAGGGTCGGTGAGGGTCTCGAGCGCGGCGTTGCCCACGGTGAGCGCGCTGCGGGCGGAGTAGGTGTCGTCGCCGCCCTCGTCGGCGAAGATCCCGGCGCCGTTCGCGTTGCCCGCGCCGAGGGAGAGGTTGGGCACGCCGTACACGTCGGCGTCGGCGCCGAGGTTGAGCAGGATGCCGAGGGAGAAATCGTGCCCCGCGCCCGAGGCCATGTTCTCGCGCGTGGAGGTCATGTTGAACACGTCGCGCCCGCCGCCGTCGACCAGCGCGCCGTACGCGTAGTGCGCCGCCGCGCCCTGCACGTACCACCGGGCGTCGTAGCGGTCGTCGCCCTCGCCGTCGAGGAGCATCCCCACCGCGCCCCAGTACCCGGTGCCCTGGGCGAACACCCCAGAGCTGTAGCGGTCGGCGCCGCGGCGGTCGCGGAGCACGCCGACGCCGCCGCTCATCGAGAGGCGATCGGGCGCCTGGTCTGCGCGGCGGCCGAAGCCCGCGCCCTGGGTGAAGCTCGAGTTCGACCCTCGCGACTGCGGCGAGGGGTAGAGGATCGGCGTGACCTTGCTGTCGTACACGTCGTCGCCGTCGGCGTCGTAGAGCGCGCCGACGCCGCGCACGTAGCCGAAGCCCTGGGCGAAGGCCCAGGCCGTGTAGCGGTCGGCGCCGCCCGCGTCGACCAGCGCGCCGTAGCCCAGGATCCCGCCGCCCTGTCCCCCCGCCTCGAGGGTGTACTCGTCGTCGCCGCCGGCGTCGTAGAGGCCGCCCACGCCGAGCGCGCCGAAGCCCTGCGACATGCGCAGCGAGCGGTAGCGATCTCCCTGCGGCCCAAGGTCATAGAGCAACGCGACGCCGAGTCTCGCCGAGCCCTGGCGGCCGGTGCGCGACATCGACGGCGCGCCGGCGCCGCTGCGCGCCCGCCCGGCGTCGTCGCTCGGGAGGGTCTCGGTCGTGTCGAGGGACGAGGGGCGCGCGACGTAGCCGTACGCGTCGGCGCCGTCGAGGTCGACGAGCACGCTCACGGGGTTCTCGGCGCTCGCGTTGGCGGCGACCTGACACTCGTAGGTGTCGTCTCCGCCGAGGTCCACCACGAGCAGCGTCGCGGGGAACTCGTCGGCCGTGTACCGGTGCGCCGCGGCGTCGCGGATCACGATGCGCCCCAGCGGGGTGTCGACGTCGAAGCTCGCGCCCATCACGCCGCGAAAGCGCCCGAGGTCGGCGGCCTCGAGGGTGCGCGCCAGCGCGATCGCCTCGCGCGCGGGGAGCTGCACGTCGCCGAGAAACGCGCCGAGCTGCACGGCGTCGGTGAGGTCGGGGCGCTCCGACGCGAGGTTCGTCGGGAGGTTGATGAAGGGCGCGGTGTTGAAGAGCAGCTCGCGGTACTCGGCGACCGCGCCGAAGCGAATCCCGCGGTCCCGCGCGCGCGCCGCGTCGAGGGCCGCGCGGAGCACGGGGGCGAGCGCGACCCGCAGCGCCGCAGGCACATCGCTCGCGTCGGCGCGCATCGCGGGGAGGTCCGCGGGGGCGCCGTAGGCACTCGAGGATCTCGCGCGCGGCGTCGACGAAGGCGCCCTCGTCCGCGGTAGGGGAGCGGGTCGGGGAGCGCCGCCGGGCGCGCTGAGCCCGTGGTCGCCAGGGCGTGTATCGCCGCGAGGGCGCCGCTCAGGGTGCGGGCGCCCTCGTCGAGCTCCGCCCCGGTGCGCCGCGCGAAGTCGACGCCCGCGAGCCAGTCGCGGTGCACCCGGTCGAAGCCCGGCAGGCGAAAGCGGTCGCGGGTGAGCCAGAGCGGGAACGCGTCGAGGTTGGCGTGGGTGAAGTACAGGTCGCAGCGCGTCCACGGCGCGGCGGCGTCGGCGGCGAGCGCGCGGTCGAGGAGCCCTCCGCGGTCGCCCGCGGCGCACGCGCAGTCCCTCGGCACGCAGCGGTTCCCCACGCCCGGCAGCGCGAGGCAACGGACCTCGCCGCCCCCGCACTCGTCGTCGCTCGCGCACGCCGCCGTGCAGAACCCGCGCAGGCTCGCGGGCAGCCCCGTCGCGCAGCTCAGCCCGCTCGGGCAGCCCGCGCCGCCCTCGCACGGCGCGCCCACGCCGCGGGCGTTCACCGCGCGCACGCCGCAGGCCTCGGGGCCTACGCGGTCGTCGGGCACGCAGGCGCGCACGGCCACGCCCTCGCGGGTCTCGACCACGCGGCAGCGCCGCGCGCCGTCTTCGCAGTCCGAGTCGCGCGCGCACGCGCTGAGGCACACGGCGCCGGTGCGGCCGCGCACCGACTCGGTGCGGGCGAGGTCGACGCAGAGCGCGTAGCGTCCCACGCAGCCCTCGGCCGGGCAGGCGAGGTTGCGACGCGACGTCATGGGCACGCAGGCCCCCGCGGCGGGGAAGCACAGCGCCGAGCCCGGCGCCCCGCGGCACGTCGCGTCGATGCCGCTCGCGCAGGGCGCGCCGGGGGCGTCGCACGCGAGCTGGCAGAAGCGCGCGCCGGGCTGGTTCACGGCGTCGATGAGCGAGCAGATGCCGCCGGGGCCGCACTCGTCGTCGTAGAGGCACGGCATGCAGGTGTAGGGCGGCGTCTCGCGCACGGTCGGGGCGACGTCGGCCGCGGTGACGTCGACGACGACGCTCGCCTCGGGGAGGTCGGGAGCGACGGTCGCCCCGTCGGCGCCGAGGTCGCCCGCGGCGGCGTCGTGCGGGGCGGGGGAGGTCGAGCACGCGGCGAGGGCGGCGAAGGCGGCGAGGGTGGCCAGGGCGCGAAGCATCCGCGCAGGATATCCCCGCCGCTGGCGCGAGGCGCGGGCTTACCCGTATAGTCCGCGCCCTTTTGCGCTCCCCCTGCGAACGCGGCTCGGCGCCGCGACGGGGAGCGCCCTCGGTGAGCGCCATGAATTCCTCTGCGTCGACGACCTCTCCCGACCGAATGGTGGACCTCTGGGTCGCCGCCCTCGACGCCTGCGCGGTGACCGCCGAGCGAGGCGCGCGCCCTGAGGGTGTCGTTCGGCTCGACGCGGCGGAATTCTCGAAGGTCGAGGTCCCGAAGGTGCGCGCGTGCGTCGAGCGCGTGCTCATGGGCGCGCACCCCGACCTCGGCCTCGACATGCTCCTCGACGTCGGCGCGCTGCACGCGCTGCTCCCCGAGGTGCACGCGCTCGTGGGCTTCGGCGACGGCGAGTGGCGGCACAAGGACGTCTGGAAGCACACCCGCCAGGTCGTGCGCCAGGCCGTGCCCCGCACGGAGGTGCGCTGGGCCGCGCTGCTGCACGACATCGGCAAGGTGCGCACGCGGCGCATCGAGCCCAACGGCGAGGTCCACTTCTTCGGCCACGCCGAGGTGGGCGCGTCGATGTTCGACCGGATGCACCGGCGCATCCCGCTCTTTCGCGGCGAGGAGGCGCTCTCGCGCTCCGTGCGCTTTCTCATCCTGCACCACCTCCGCGCGAGCCAGTACGACGCGTCGTGGACCGACAGCGCCGTGCGCCGATTCGCCAAGGAGATGGGCGGGTGCATGAACGACCTGCTCGACCTCTCCCGCGCCGACATCACCACGAAGCGACCCGAGCGCAAGCGCCGTGGTCTCGAGGCCATCTCCGAGCTCGCGGTGCGCGTGCGCGCGATTCAGGCCCTCGACGCGAAGGTCCCGCCGCTGCCCAAGGGGCTGGGCACCGAGATCTTCGAGCGCTTCGGGGTGCCGCCCTCGCCGCGCATGGGCGAGCTCATGAGGCGGCTGAAGGACGCCGTGGAGGGCGGCGAGCTCGACGCGCAGCGCGAGCCTGACTACTACCTCTCGTGGCTCGTCGACTCGGGCGCGCTCGGCGCCACCGCGAGCGATTCGTAGCGAAATCGTCGGGCGTTGCGCGGCCGAGCCCCGCGGTGTACCGCTTGCCGAGAGG
>JAWKRB010000019.1:0-167166 GCA_041389885.1 Polyangiales bacterium
CTCGCCCGGCGCATCGAGGCCATGGGCCGCGCGGCGTGGTTCTTCAACGTGAACGCCGCCAGCGACGAGAAGCGCAAGGCCACCCTCGACGAGCTCGACGCCCGCCTCGCCGAGCGCGGCCAGGGCGAGCGCGTGCGGGTGCTCGTGCACTCCCTCGCGTTCGGGTCGCTCCGCCCCATCATCGCCCCCGCCGACCGCCCCGACGAGCGCCTCACCCGCGCGCAGATCGAGATGACCCTCGACGTCATGGCCACCTCCCTCGTCTACTGGACCCAGGACCTCGTGGCCCGCGGGCACCTCGCGCGCCACGGCCGCGTCCTCGCGATGACCAGCAGCGGGAGCACGCACATGTGGCCGGGCTACGGCGCCGTGGGCGCGGCCAAGGCCTCCCTCGAGGCGTACATCCGTCAGCTCGCCGTCGAGGGCGCGGGCCGGGGATTCACCGCCAACGCCATCTGCGCGGGGGTGACCCGCACGCCCGCGCTGGACAAGATCCCGGGCGCCGACGGCATCGTGGCCCGCGCGACGGCGCGCAACCCCCACGGTCGTCTCGGCACCCCCGACGACGTCGCCGCGGCGGTCGCCGAGCTCGTGCGCGCAGGCACCGACTGGATGACCGGCAACGTCATCGCCGTCGACGGCGGCGAGCTGGTCGCGGGCTGACTCAGGGCGCGCGAGGCTCCGCGTCTCCACCCTTCGCGCTTCGCCGCGAGAGCAGCCACTGCGCGAAGACCAGCGCGAGAAAGACCGCGCTCGCCGGGACGATGTGCGCCTCGAGAAACTCAAGCACGCGGGTGCTGAAGGCGCCGATCGCGATCGAGAAGCGAAAGTACACCGCCGTCCAGATGAGCTGACCCAGCGCGGCGGAGAGCGCGAAGCGGCGCGGCGAGAGCCCCGACACGCCCGCGATGAGCGACACGGCGACGCCCGGCATGAGCGCGATGAAGAGCTCGCCGTAGCGCTGAAATCGCGACGACACCCAGGCCACCGCGGCGTGCGCCCGCGGGCTTCGCCCCTCGATGAGCTTGAGCGCGCCCTCCCCGTAGAGCCCGCCGAAGCCGTAGATCGCCCACATGCCCAACAGCCGCCGCGCGGCGACGAGGAGGTACGCGGGCGTGAAATCGACGCGGGGCGCGACGAGGCCGAGGTAGTTCGGCGCGAGCGCCAGGAGCACCATCGGGTGCCGCACGCTGAGCGACGGGAGCAGCGCGGTGCCCACCGTCCCCGCGATCGTCACCGCCGCGCCGAGTCCGAGGATCGCGCGCTTCACGCGCGGCGGCAGGTCGACGAAGGGCGCGGGGGCGGAGTGCATCGTTGCGCGGCAGTGTACGCGGTCGGGGGACGCCGCGCAGAGGCCAGCGCAGGCGCCACCCCTGCCCCGACCGGCAACGCCCCGCGCCACCCCTGAATCGCCCGCGCTCCGCGGTCGCCGCGCGAGGCACAGCCCGTGCAGCCGCGCCGGGCACAACCCTCAACCAGGACGGCGCCCATGCGACTCCGTGAAGTTCTCCCCCTCGCCTTCGTGCTCGGCGGCTGCAACGCCAGCTACGCGCCGCCCCTTCGCTCGACGCACTACGGACTGCCGGGGCGGCTCTCGTCGGGTCAGGGCGAGCTCAGCGTCGCCGCGGCGATCCCCCACCCCCACGGGAGCGCGTCGCTGTCGATCCCCGTGTCGGATCGCGTGCGCGTCGAGAGCACCTACGACCTCTCCGACACGTGGCACCTCGGCTCCGCGGGGCTTCGCGGCACGGTGCCGCTCGACCCACGCTGGAGCCTCGATTTCGAGGGCGGCGTCGGCGCGGGCGTCGGCGGCGAGCGCTGCGGCAACGACGACGAGAGCGGACACACCTGCGAGGCCGGCGCCGCCGACGGCCTCCACGCGAGCGACCGCTTCGCCTACGGCGCCTACGCCGGCGCGGGCGTGGGCGTTCGCCCGTGGCGCGCGCTGGGCTTCTTCGCGCGAGGACGCGCGCAGGTCAGCGCGGCGACGAACACCCCGGTGACCGCCTGGGGCAGCGGGGTGCTCGGCCTGGAGCTGGCCACCGGGCCGCTGCGCACGCACCTCTCGGGCGGCGTCGCGGTCTACTCGAACCGGGCCGAGACGCAGTCCGGCGGGCTCATCGAGCTCGGCCTCTCGGTGCCCTTCTCGCTCACCGGGCGGTAGCCGCGCGGGTCGGGCCGAACAGCCCGTGGATGTTCAGCAACCCGCGCTCCGCGGGCACCCCGATGCGCAGCGGAAAGCCGTAGTGCCCCGTGCCTCGGTGCACGTACAGACGCCCGGTGCCCAGGGCCCACGGCCCGTGGTCGGGGATCTTCGAGAGCGCCGACACCACCGTGCCCTGCAGCCCGAGGCGCAGCAGGCCGACCTGCCCGCCGTGGGTGTGCCCGGAGAGCACGAGGTCGGCCGCGCCGTCGGGGAGGTGATGAAAGGCGCCGGGGTCGTGCAGCATCGCGACCCGCGCGACGCCCGCCCGGCGGGGGAAGCGCTCGCACACGCCCCGGAGGTGCGCCTCGCGGTCGCGCCACACGAAGTCGAAGCCCATCACCTCGACGTCGCCGAGCGCCGTGGGCACCGTCGCGAGGTCGTCGACGAGGAGCGTGATGTCGTTGGCCGCCAGCGCGGTGACCACGGTCTCGAGGGCCTCGTGGTCGTGGTTGCCGAGGCACGCGTAGACCCGACCGGGCAGGGCCTTCAGCGGCGCCAGCGCGGCGGTGAGCCACGCGGGGTCGCGCTGCGACTCCATGGTCAGCAGGTCGCCGGTGAGCAGCACGAGGTCAGGGTCGCGGGCCACGGCGCGCGCGCAGATGGCGTGGAGCGTGGCCACCGACATGAACGGCCCGATGTGGGGATCGGTGATCTGCACCACGCGCAGGGGCCGCTCGTCCTTCGCGCCGGGGACGTGGTGGCGGCGGAGCGTGGGGATGTTCGCGCCGTCGAGCCAGAGGTCACGCTCGTTCTCCGTCGCGCGGAGCGAGTCGATGAGGCCGCCCAGCGCCACCGCGTAGGGCAGCCACGGCAGCCACGGGTCAAAGCCCAGCCCCCGCGCGATGGACCACGGCACCGACAGGAACACCGCCGCGATGAACCACGACCCCGGCACGCTCACGAGCGCTCGATAGAGCGGCCCCCGCAGCGTGGGTCGCACCAGCATCGCGATGTGCACGTAGACCGCGGCCTGGAGGTAGACGGCGAGGGGCCAGAGCGCGCCCGCCGACGCGAGCACGCCGTGCGACGCCGCGGTGTGAATCCCCAGGATCACCGCGACGAAGCGACCGTACAGGGGGCCGCGGGCGCGGCGCGCGAGGGCGATGACCGCGAGCCACGCGGCGACGCTGGCGAGGGCGAAGTGCAGGTGCGAGGGGGCTTGCATCGGGGCTCAGGAGGCTAGCGCGTCGCGGCCAGAGCGCATGCTCAACCGTGCGGCAGCGGCGCGTCGTCGCGCGCCTCGGGCCGGGGCGACGGCGCCTGCGCGCCGCGGGTCTGCCACTCGCCCACGACGGCCACGAGCGCGAGGTGCAGCAGCGTCAGGGTCGGCGTGACGAAGAGCGCCAGCGCGTCGCGGTGGTGGTGAAAGCGCACGAAGATCGCCGCGGCGCCGAAGAGCAGCGAGGCGTTCAGCGCGACCTCGAGGGCCGCCGTGCGCCGCAGCTGCGCGCGAAAGGTCTCGCCGTCGCCGCTGAGCAGCGCGCGGCCGAGGGAGGCCATGCGCTTCGCGGCCCAGCACCCGAAGGGGAACGCGATCACCAGCATCGCGTTCGCCTGCCGCTCGAGGCCGTTGCCCGTGCGCCCCTCGGTGAGCATCAGCACGCCGAGGATCCACGGCAGCGCCGCGAGGATGGCCGCGCCCAGCGGGAGGTAGCAGGTGAGCGCGAGGAGCCGCACCCACCACGGCGCGCGCTCGCGCAGCACCTCGACGCGCTCCTGCTCGACGCGCGCGACGCGAAAGGCGCCCTCGCCGAGGTCGAAGCGCTCTTGGACGTGCAGCTCCCGCCGCCACCCGGCGCGCCCGGCGGACTCATCGCCGAACCAGATGCCCAGGGGGACCATCACCGCCAGCAACGCGAGGCCGAGCACGACTTCCACGCCCCGAGCGTAGGCCCTGCCGCGCGGCGGCGCCAAGCCCCGCGGGGGTGAGCGGTCGCGGGGCGGGGGTGAGCGGTCAGCGCCCGGAGCCGCGCGTGACCTCGCCCTCGGCGTCGAGGCGCGCGACCTCCTCGGCGAAGTCGGCGACGCGGTAGCCCTCGCCGTGGCTCACGATGCGCACGAGCACCTTGCCCTCGTCGCTGGGCTCGACGCGAAAGCTCGGCACGCGGCCCTCTTCGACGGCGGCGACGAAGTCGCGGCGCTGGCGGGCGCGGCGCCAGGCCAGCAGCGCGGCGAGGGTGCCGAGGGTCGCGCCGCACGCCGCGAGCGTGAGGGTGAAGCCCACCTGGGCGTGCCCGAGGTGCCGCGCGACGCTCAGCAGCCCCGCGAAGCCCGCGATGGTCGCGCTGGTGAGACCGACGATCCCGTCTCCTCGCTCCTGGCCGGCGAGGCCCTTGGAGGCCTGGAGCTGCCCCCACGCGATGGGGATGCCGAAGCACACCAGCGTCGCGACCAGCGCCGGCCCCCAGAAGATCACCCCCATGGTGGCGCCGGCGAGCATCCCCATCGCGAAGTTCATGATCGGGCGCGAGCCGTGGTCGAGGGTCGCGAGCATGAGCCCCGCGGCGACGGCGGAGTTCATCATCGCGAGGGGGATCGAGGCGAGCCAGCCCACGCGCACCTTGCCGCCGCCGACCGTTCGGCGCCAGCGGAGCAGGAGGGCCCAGAGGCTGCCGAACACCAGCGTCGGGGCGCCGGTGAAGACCGCGGTGGCGTCGCGGCGCGCGTTGAAGAGCGCGGTGAAGATCGCCGCGGTGATCGCGGCGAGGGCGAAGCCGATCGCGAGGTCGGCGAGGCGTTCGATGAGCCGCCGAGAGCGAAAGAGGGAGGGCGCCACGCGCGCAGTCTAGTGCAGAAGCGTGAGCACGACCCGCCCGGGGAGGGGTCCCCCGCCTGGGGGCGGGGGCTCGCGGCCGGTGGCGTGCCCGTAGACGCAGAGGCCGTGGGCGAAGGGGCCCTCGACCACCTCGAGGCGCAGCGCGTGTACCCCTGGCTGGCGCAGCGCCTCCACCGCCGCGGGCGCGTCGCTGGAGAAGTCCACCCAGCGGCCCGCGCCGTCGTCTCGGGGCGCGACGAGCTCGCCCGCCACCGCGTCGTCGACGAGCACGCGCACCCGGGACACGTCTTCGTCGGTGCTCCCCTCGCCCCTGCCGGGGAGCTCGGAGCTCAGCCGCGCGCGCAGGGTCAGCCGAGAGGCCGCCACGCCGGGGGGCGTGCGCACGTCGTAGCGCACCGAGGCCACGCCGCTGCCCCAGAGGTGCATCACGGCGTAGCCGTCCCATCGCCCGAGGGCCTCGGCGCGGGCCTCGGAGAAGCGCTCGGGGGCGATGACCCAGCGGACGCCTCCGCGCACCCTCCGCGCGGCCGCCACGCGCGGGCGCTGGGGGCGGAGCACCTGGTCGGTGTTCCAGAGCGGCGCGGCGGCGCGGGCGAGCAGCCGGGGGTTCGTCTCAGAAAATCCCTCGCGCCAGCGCGCGGCCTGTCGTCGAATGGCGGCCCGCAGGTCGTCGGCGCCGGTCGCGCCGGCGTCGGCGAAGATCCCGTGGTCGCCGGGGGGGTCGCGCGAGGTGGTGTACAGCCACACCAGCGCGCCGTCGGCGTCGTCGACGCCCGCGCGGTCGAGGAACCGCTCGTACCACCGCGCGCGGGGGTCGCCCAGGTGCGTCTCCGACGCGGTCGAGAACCCGAACTCGCCCCACACCATGGGCTTCTCGATCACGTTGCGCGCGAGCGACGCGTGGTCGTCGATGAAGTCGTCGAGGGCCGACGGGGTGCGCGCCGTCGGGAGCCGCGTCGGGTACGCGTGGGCGTCGGCGTAGCTGACCTCGGGGAGCGACTGCACCGCGAGCCACGTCTCGCGCTGCGCCCGGCGGCCGTAGCCGATGTGCCCGGCGGCGACGAGGTGGGCGCCGTCGAGGGCGCGGATCGCCCGCGCCGACTCCCGGGTCCAGCTCAGCAGCGCCTCGCGGCCGCGGGGCGCGACGTCAGACTCGTTGATGAGCTCCCACGCCATGATCGTGGGGTCGCTTCGATACGGGCGGCCCGTGAGCGCGTTGACCCGCGTGACCACCCTCGCGGCGTGGGCGAGGTACTGCGCGCGCGCCTCGGCGTCGTCGAAGAAGCGCGCGAGGGCCTGGTCCTGCCCGAGGGCGCGCTGCGCGAGGGCGCTGAGCCCCGTCCACTCCAGGTACTGCGGCACGCCGCCGTAGTCTCCCCAGCGGTTCGCGAGGACCACGATCACCCTCAGCCCTCTGCGCCGCGCCGCCTCGAGGACGCGGTCGAGGTGCGAGAAGCTCTCCTCGACCCAGCCCTCCGCGCCGACCCGGAACGCGAAATCGCGCGTCCACGCCGGGGCGTCGTCGGGGCGCTCTCCGAGGGCCCACACCCGCACCACGCGCAGCCCGTCCGCGACCGCCGCGTCGAAGATCGGCTCCAGCGCCTCGCGGTGCGCCCTCCCGTGCATCACCGAGGCGTTCGCGCCGAGGAAGCGAAAGCGCTCCGCGCCCACCATGAAGTGCCGCCCCTCGACGCGCACGAAGCGCGGGTCCGCGGGCTGCGCAGACGCGCCCCCGACGCGCAGCGCCAGGGCCATCGCGATCGCCGCGCTACGCCCGCGCGACGCGCTCACGGACCGCCGCGGCGAGGTCGCCCATGCGATCGGCCATGTCGCGCGCCGAGCGTCGGGAGGGGTCGTAGATGTCTCCCGCGAGCAGGCTCACGACGCTCCGCCGCACGTAGCCCTTCTGGCGCGCTCGCGGGAGCAGCGCGAGGGTCATGAAATCGCCGTCGTACCAGGCGTCGATGGCCCTTCGAAACACCGCCGAGGCGGCGCGGTACTCCGCCTCCCAGCCCGCCAGGTCGCCGCTCAGCAGCGCCGCCGCGAGGCCCCGCGCGCCTCGCAGGCCCAGGAGCAGCCCCGAGGAGAAGATCGGGTCGATGAAGCAGGCCGCGTCGCCGCACAGCGCGAACCCGTCGCCGTAGAACCTCGTCGACGAGGCGGTGAAGTCTTGCAGCCCCCGCAGCGGCGCGATGCGCTCGGCGCCGTCGAGGCGCGCCCGCGCGTCGGGCGACGACGCGATCATCGCCGCGAGCCGCGTCGCGGCGTCGCCGGCAGGCGCGGCGTGGGGCCGCATGACCGCGCCCACCGACGCGACGCCCCCGCCGAAGGGCACGATCCAGATCCACCCCTGAGGCACGCTGCAGAGGGTGACATCGCCCGGCTCGTCGGGGGCCACGGCGCGCACGCCGCGCATGCGCGTGCCCACGGCGAGGTTGCGCAGTCGCGCGTCGCCCTCGCGCAGACCGAGCTTGCGCGAGAGCCACATCGAGCGGCCGCCGGCGTCGACGAGGAGGCCCGCGGCGAGGTCGCCCGCCGAGGTGCGCAGCGTGCGGGCGCCGAGGTCGACGTCGCGCGCCTCGGCGTGCACGAGCTCGCAGCCCTCGCGCCGCGCGAGCTCGCGCCAGCGCGCGTCGAAGACCTCTCGGGGCACCTGCCAGGCGTGGGTGTAGCGCGGCGACTCGGCCTCGGAGAAGTCGAAGCGCGCGGCGGCCCCCGCCTCGCAGAACACCGCGCCGCGCTTGACCGCGAAGCCCGAGACGTCGAAGCCCAGCTCCTCGAGCACGAGCGCCGTCTCGGGGATCAGCGACTCGCCCACGGCGGGCTGCGCCTCGGCGTCGCGCTCGACGAGGGTGACCCTCGCGCCGCCCCGCGCGAGGTAGGCGCCGAGCGCGCAGCCCGTAGGCCCCGCGCCGAGGATCACCACGTCGCGGGCGCTCACGTCGCGGGCGCGCGGTGCGCGCGGACGTGCTCCGCGAGGGAGCGCACCGACGCGAAGAGCGTTCGCGTGGCCGGGTCGTCGGCGCGGAGCTTCACCCCGAACCGGCGCTCGATCGCCATCGCGAGCTCGAGCGCGTCGATGGAGTCGAGGCCGAGCCCGGCTCCGAAGAGCGGCGCCTCGCTGTCGATCTCGTCTGGGCGGACGTCGTCGAGCATCAGCGCCTCGACGATCAGGGACTTCATTTCAGCTTCAAGCTCTTGCATGGCGGTGACGCTTCTCGTTCAAGGCGGCGAGTCGATCACGGTACATCGCCTCGACGCGGCGCGCGAGGGCGCGGGCGTCGCCGCCGAACTCGCTCGGATCGACCTGCGGCATCGCGTCGACCGTGTAGCGCGCGGCCGTCGGCGGGAGCTCGTGCCAGGGCGCCGCGTGGTGCAGGATCGGGGGGTCGCAGGCGATGAACAGCGGCACCACCGGCACCCCCGCGCGGCAGGCGATCTCGAAGGCGCCGCGGCGCATCCTGCGCATCCCGCCGGGGGGCGAGCGCGAGCCCTCGGGGAAGATCAGCAGGGAGGTCCCCGACCGCAGCTGTTCGAGGGCGTCGCGCACCACCGCCGCCCCCGCGAGGGTGGCGCCCTCCCCCGCGTCGATGTGCCCGCACGCGCGCAGCAGCGGGCCGAAGAGCGGCGAGCGGTAGAAGTCCCGCCGCGCGACGAAGCACACCTGGGGCAGCGACGCGCCGAGCGCCGGCGTGTCGATCAGCGTCGGGTGGTTCGCGACGTACACGCAGGGCGCCCGCTCGCCCCCGAGGTCGGCCCGCGTCGGGTCGAAGTCGACGAGGTCCATCGCCCGAAGGTGGTCGTGAAAGCGCGCGAAGCCCCTTGCGCACAAGGCCCGCGCGCGTCGCTGGGCGTCGTCGCGCGCCAGACCGCGGGTCGCCAGCGGCAGCGCCACCCACGACATCAGCGCGCCCCCCGCCGCGAAGTACGCGAACATCGCGCCGGCCTTGATCACGCGCGCGCCGCGGCTCACGATCCCCGGCCCCGGCTCGCGCGCAGCTCCCCTCGACGGCCGCTGGCGCACCGCACGGTGCGCTCGAAGCGCGCCCCCTCGCCGTCGAGCCACGCGAGCAGCTCGAGGAGCCCGGTCGCGCCGAGCCAGTCGATCTCCCCCCTGTACGGCGCGCCTTCGTCATGGGCGAGCGACGCCGAGACACGGGGCGCGCGGGCGTCGGCGTCGCGCGGGTCGCAGAGCACCAGCGCGACCGTCGCCTCGCCCGGGGGCGCGAGCCCGCGCGCGAGGCGCAGCGCGACCTCGTCCTCACCGAAGGTGTCGCCCGCGAGCACCAGCGCGGCGCGAACCCGCCCGGAGTCGATCGCCCGCACGGCCTCGGCCACCGCGGCGACCCCCGAGCAGCCGCCGGCCATGACCGTCGCGGAGTGCCCCCGGAGACCGAAGGCGATCGACACCTCGCCCACGGGCGTCGAGGGGATCGTCTGCGCGAAGAGCATCGGCGAGGCCGCGTCGTAGCCCCCCTCGACGAGCCCTCGGTGGTAGCGCGAATTGACCTCCGCGCAGCCCAGCGCCGTGCCCAGCACCACGCCGACCTCGTCGCCGGGCCACGCCGAGGTCGCCGCGACCACCCGCCTCGCGACGAGCAGCGCGTGCAGCGCGGCGCGGTCGAGGCGACGAACGCGCGGCGGCGCCTCGGGCCAGCGCTCGCGCGGGCTGAGCTCCGCGCGGGCGACCTGCGCGCCGGCGAGCCACGCGCGCGCGCCGGGGTCGAGCGCGCCGTCGACGCCGCCGACCATCGCGGCCCACGCGCAAATGGCCGCGCTCACGCGGCGGCTCCGAGCACGATCGCGGTGTTGTGCCCCGCCATCGCGGCGTTGATCGAGAGCGCGAGCCCCGCGCCCATCGGCTCGGCGCGCGGGTCGAGGTGAATCCACGGCAGCTCGGGGTCGCGCGCGCGGCTGGCGGTGGGCGGCCGGACGCGCTCGCGCAGCGCCCGGGTGGCCAGCGCGGCCTCGAGGAGCCCCGAGGCGCCCAGGGTGTGCCCGGTGACGGGCTTGAGCGCGTGCACGGGCGGCGCGGCGTCGCCGAAGATCGTCCGGAGCGCGGCCGCCTCCATCGCGTCGTTGTAGCGCGTCGCGGTCGCGTGGGCGCTCACCCACGCGATGTCGCTCGGCGCGCGCCGGGCGTCGGCGAGGGCCGCGGAGATGGCCCTGCGCATCCCGTCGCCGTCGCGGTCAGGGGCGGTCATGTGCACGCCGTCGGACGCGCTCGCGCCGCCGAGGTAGCGCGCGACTCCCGGTCCACGACCGAGGAGCAGGGCCGCGCAGCCCTCGCCGAGCCAGAGCCCGGCGCGGTCGGCCGCGAAGGGCGCCGGCGCGAGGTCGTCGGGCGCGAGGGCGCCCAGGCGGTCGAAGCCCACGTGCACGAAGGCGCCGAGGACGTCGACGCCGAGCACCAGCGCCTCGGGCACCTCGCCCGCGCGGACCATGTCTCCCGCGACGATCAGCGCGGCCGCGCCGCTGGTGCACGCCGAGCTCAGCGTGAGCGCGGGCCCCCGGGCTCCCATCCGCGACGCGACCTGGGGCGCCACGTCGTCGTGCGTCGCGCAGCGCGGAGGCGGCGGGGCCGCGCCGACGAGCCGGGCGCGGTGCCAGGGCTCCCACGCGGCGACGCCGCCGAGGCTGGTCCCCACGAGCACGGCGGCGTCGGGGTGGAGGGCGCGGCCGCCCAGCGCCTCGCGCGCGGCCTCGAGGCAGAGCGCGACGGCGAGGTCCTCGTCGGGCCACGTCGCGCGCAGCGCCTCGACGATTTCGTCGGGCACCAACGCGGCGCGGCGCGTGCGGCACCCGGAGGGCGCGTACCGTCGCACGGGCTCGGCGAGGGGCCGCGCGGCGAGCGTCGCGCGCCAGAGGGTCTCGAGACCCCGCCCCGCGGCGCTCACCGCGCCGACGCCGAGCACGTCGATCCCGCGGTGTTCTGGCTCCGCGCGGGTGGGCACGGTCAGAGCGCCTCCAGGTCTTGCGCGCGGGGCAGCACGAGGTCGTCGCACACCGCCTGCGCGGCCACCCCGTCCCCTCCCTCGAAGACCCACGAGGCCGCGTGCGCGTGCGCCACCCCGCGGGTGATCTGCAGCACGGCGCCCGCGGCGTCGTAGGCGAGGATCGCCAGCTCGCCCGGGGAGTAGCCGGCGAGGCGGCAGAACCGCAGCTGAAAGCGCGCGAAGCCCGCGCCCGCCCTCACGCCGACCCAGTGGCCCGCCATGCCCTGCCAGCCCACCCGCGCGTCGACCACCCAGCGCGCGGGGGACGAGGCCGCGCGGGCGACGATGTGCTCTCGGTCCCGCGCCAGAAAGCTCGCGGCGAGCAGCCGCACGTCGGACGCAGACTCCGCCGTGAGGGTCGAGCCGTGCGTGCTCAAATCGACGCGCGCTCGACCGCCGAAGGTCTGCGCGGCGAGGGCCGCGTCGGCGGGCCCATCCTCGGCGCCGACCGCGGGGGCGACCACGGCGACCCTGCGACCGGCGCGCGAGACGGCCGCGCGCACCGCGGCGAGGCGGTCGCGGAGCCCCGGCGCGGCGAGGTGCACCGCCCCGAAGGGCAGCGCGTCCTCCCAGGGCGCGAGCAGAAAGATCTCGACCCCGCGCGCGTCCCCCTGGGACCAACTGGCGACGGCGCGGCCGAGCTCCTCCCGCGTGGGGCCGATGATCCACCGCGCGCCGCGAGAGACCAGCCGCTCATACGACCGCTGCGTCGCCTCGAGGTCACGCCCCTCGTCCTCGACGAGGATCTGCACGTTGCGCTGCCGCGCGAGGGCGATCTGCACGGCGCGCACGATGTCGACCCCGAGGGGCGTCCTCGGCCCCGCGAGGGGCACGAGCAGGCCGACGCCCACCGCGGGCTCCTGCTCGCCCGTCGCGCCCATGGTGATCGTGGCCTCTTGATCGCCCAGGTCGGCGAGCCAGCGGAGCCAGCGGTTCAGGTCGCCCCCGGCGATGGCGATCTCGCGGAGCCTTCGCGCGATGACCACGCGCCCCGCGTACCCCGCCGGGAGCACGTCGAGGGTGTCGGCCAGGGGCTGCGGCTGGGTCACCCTCGGCAGCACCGCCTCGAGGACCGCGCGGCGCGCCTCGGCGTCCTCGCACGCCAGGCCCGTGGGGAGCCAGCGCACCGCGCGCTCGAGGGCCGACTCGACGTGCGCGAGGGAGCGCAGCGCGCGCACCGGGTCGCCCCGGTCGAGCGTCTCGAGCGCGAGGAGCCCGCACGCCACCGACGCGTTCTGCGCGGCCTCGATGAGCCGCCCGTCGAGGGGGCGCAGCCGCCGCAGGCCCTCGGCGCTCGCGCCCGAGCGGGCCGCGAGCAGGCCGAGGAGGAGGTCTCGCTCCAGGTCCAGCGCGGGGTCGACGCCCGCGGGCACCGACACGGCGAGCTGCGCGGCGCGGGTGGCCAGCGCGGCGGCCTCGGCCCCCGACGCCGCGGTCGCGCGGGCCAGCTCGACGCGGGCGAGGCGCAGCGTGGCGAGCTGCCCCAGCGGCTCGCCGGCGTAGCGCGCGCGCAGGTCTTCGAGGAGCGCGGCGGCTTGATCGTATCGCCCGTCGCCCAGGCTGAGCTGCCGCGCCGCGGCGATGCCCCGGTCGAGGCGCACGGCGTCGGTGACGAGGCGCGCGTCGCGTCCGGGCGTCGGGGCGCCCGCGCAGGCCGCGAAGGCGAGCGCGAAGGGCAGCAGGGCGCGCGGCGTGCTTGACGTCATCCGTGGCGACGCTCTAACAATCGCCGCGGCGAAGATCAAAGATCGCAGGCGCCCCGCGATGACAGCCCACTACCCCCTGCGGCGGCTGCACTCCCTCTCTGGGGTCTTCCCCGTCGGTGTGTTCCTCGTCGTCCACCTCTGGACCAACGCCTCCGCCGCCGGCGGTCGCGCGCCGTTCGACCGCGCGGTGGGGGAGATCCAGTCGACGCCCCTGCTCCCCCTGGTCGAGCTCCTGGGCATCGGTCTGCCGATCACCTTCCACGCGCTCTACGGCGTCTGGCTCGCGCTCCGCGCCCAGGGCAACGTGCTGCGCTACCCGTACCCCCGCAACTGGATGTTCGCCCTCCAGCGGCTCACGGGCTTCGTCGCCTTCGCGTTCATCGCGCTGCACGTGGCGCAGCTGCGGGTGCCCAAGGCCTTCGGCGCGCTGCCCGCGAGCGCGTTCTACCCGACGCTCCAGGCGATGCTCGGCGAGGCCGGCATGTTCGCGGTCTACCTCGTCGGCGTGACCGCCTGCGTGGTGCATTTCGCCAACGGGCTCTGGAGCGCGTCGCAGACCTGGGGCGTGGCGTCGTCGCCGAGAGCCTCGCGCCTGGTGGGCCGCGCGGCGCTCGCGGTGGGGCTGATCCTCTGGGCGCTGGGGGTGAACACGCTGCTGCATTTCTTCTGGCGCTGCGGGGGCCTCGCGCCGCTCCCGCCCGCGCAGCGCGAGCGCGCCTGCCGCGACGGCGACATGGCTCGGCGCGAGAATTCTCCCAGCAGCGGCTTCACCCGCGCGGGTCACTTCCCCTATACGACTGATCGCGCGCCCGCACCGGCGGCGCGCTGAACGCAACGAAGACAAGGAACCGTCATGGCAGCGAAGTCCTCGATCCTCACGAAGTCCGGCCAGGTGCGCCGCGCCATCGTCGTGGGCGGCGGTCTCGGCGGCTTGATGACCGTCATCAAGCTCTGCGAGGCCGGCATCCCGGTGGACCTGTTCTCCCTCGTGCCCGTGAAGCGCTCGCACTCCGTGTGCGCGCAGGGCGGGATCAACGCGTCGGTGAACATCAAGGGCGAGGGCGACTCCCCCTATGTGCACTTCTACGAGACGGTGAAGGGCGGGGACTTTCTCGCGCAGCAGCCGCCGATCAAGGGCATGGCCGACGCCGCGCCGGGGATCGTGTTCATGCTCGACCGCATGGGCGTGCCCTTCAACCGCACGCCCGAGGGCAACCTCGACTTTCGGCGCTTCGGCGGCACGCTGTTTCACCGCACGGCCTTCGCGGGCGCGACCACGGGGCAGCAGCTCTTGTACGCCCTCGACGAGCAGGTGCGGCGCTACGAGACCACCACCGTCGAGGACGACAAGGGCGTGACCGTCCCCGGCGAGGCGATGGTCCGCAAGTGGGAGTACTGGGACCTCTGCGGCCTTGTGCTCGACGACGAGGGCGTCTGCCGCGGCATCGTCGCGCAGGACCTCAAGAACGGCGAGGTCAAGTCGTTCCGCGGGGACTCGGTGTGCCTCGCCACGGGCGGTCCGGGCATGGTCTTCGGGCGCAGCACGAACTCGGTGATCAACACCGGCATCGCCGCGGCGATCGCGTACCAGCAGGGCGCGAAGTACGGCAACGGCGAGTTCATTCAGGTGCACCCCACGGCGATCCCCGGCACCGACAAGCTCCGGCTCATCTCCGAGAGCGTGCGCGGCGAGGGCGGCCGCGTGTGGGTCCCCAAGGACCGCAAGGACCGTCGTCGCGGCAAAGACATCCCCGAGGGCGAGCGCTACTACTTCCTCGAGGAGCGCTATCCCAAGTACCGCAACCTCGTGCCCCGCGACATCGCGTCGCGCGAGATCTTTCGCAAGGTGCGCCACGAGGGCTACTCGGCCGAGGGCCAGGAGGCCGCGTACCTCGACGTCACGCACCTCACCTCGACGCCCAGCGGCAAGGCCGCGGTGCGCAAGAAGCTCGGCGGCGTGCTGGAGATCTACGAGAAGTTCGCGGGCGAAGACCCCTACGACAACCCGATGAAGATCTTTCCCGCCGTGCACTACTCGATGGGCGGGCTCTGGGTCGATTTCGAGAAGGGCGCCGACGGCTCGCTCAAGCCCGCCGCGTCGCGCAACCAGGCGACCTCGATCCCCGGCCTCTTCGCCACCGGCGAGTGCGACTACCAGTACCACGGCGCCAACCGCCTCGGCGCCAACTCGCTGCTCTCGTGCATCTACGGCGGCATGGTGACGGGCCCGGCCATGTCGACCTGGCGCGACGAGCAGAGCCGCAGCGCCTTCGACCTGTCGAGCGCGCTCTTCGACGGCGAGCAGAAGCGCCGCTCCGACGAGTACGAGTCGCTCGCGAAGCGCACCGGCGGCGACTTCGACGTGAACCCCTACCAGCTCCACGAGAAGCTGGGCGACATGATGCTCACCGACGTCACCGTCGAGCGGCACAACGGCAGGCTCGACGAGGTGCTCGGCACGCTCGCGGACATGCAGTCCCAGTGGAAGCGCTGCAAGGCCCTCGACGGCCAGCGCGGGACCATGAACCAACCCGTGGTGTTCCTGAGGCACCTCAAGGGCATGCTCGACATCGCGCAGGTGATCGCCCAGGGCGCGCGCGACCGCGAGGAGTGTCGCGGGGCGCACTACAAGCCCGACCTCGACCCGGAGCTCCACCCGGAGAACCCCAAGGCCAAGGGCCGCGACGACGCCGACTGGCTGAAGTCGACCATCGCGGTCTACACCGACGACGGGCCGAAGCTGAGCTACGAGGAGGTCGACGTGTCGCTCGAGAAGCTCGCGATGCGCGACTACGGCAAGATCCCCACGGCCGCGGCCCCTGCGCCCGCGGCGGAGGCGAAGTGACCATGGCGAGTCAGACGATCACGCTGAAGATCAAGCGCGGCGATGGTGCCGGCGCGTCGGCCTGGGAGGAGTTCAAGGTCCCCCGCAAGCCGATGATGAACGTGATCTCCTGCCTGATGGAGATCCAGAAGAACCCGGTCACCAGCGACGGCAAGAGCACCTCGCCCGTGAACTGGGACGCCGCGTGCCTCGAGGAGGTCTGCGGCTCGTGCACCATGGTGATCAACGGCCGCGCGCGGCAGGCGTGCTCGGCCCTCGTGCACGAGATCTCGCCCAACGGCGAGACCATCGTGATCGAGCCGATGACCAAGTTCCCGCGGGTGCGCGACCTGGTGGTCGACCGCAAGCCGATGTTCGACGCCCTGAAGAAGGTCAAGGCGTGGATCCACATCGACGGCTCGCACCAGCTCGGCGCCGGACCCAAGATCGCGCAGAGCGACCAGGAGACCATGTACCTCCTGTCGCGCTGCATGACCTGCGGCTGCTGCGTCGAGGCCTGCCCGAACTACAACGAGCGCTCGCCCTTCATGGGCCCGCAGGTGATCTCGCTCACCCGGCTCTACAACATGCACCCCTCGGGCAAGATGCAGTCGGGCGCCCGCCTCGACGCCATCATGGGCGAGGGCGGCATCGCCGACTGCGGCAAGGCGCAGAACTGCGTGCAGGTCTGCCCCAAGGAGATCCCGCTGACCTCGTCGATCTCGGTCATGGGCCGCGAGACCTTCAAGCGCGCCCTCTTCGGCTGGCTCCTCAAGGGCTGAGCGCCACCGCCGCCGCGGGTTGTGGCACATTGCGCGATCGTGGGCGGCTCCCCGTCCACGCAGCTCCGCAGGTGGTGCCCCGATGCGACTCTCTTCGATCCTCCTCTCCTGCGCCGCGTTGACGGCGCCCTCCCTCGCCTCTGCGCAGGCGCCCGCGGCCGCGCCCGCGCCCGCGCCCGCGCCCGAGGTGCCCGCGAGCGACGAGGCGGCCCCCGCGCCGGGCGGCCTGGGCGTGCGCGTCGCGCCGAGGCTCGAGGCGAGCCAGAACGGCTCCCAGCCCGGCGCCCTCGCGCAGGTCCCGCCGCCGCCTCCCGGCGCGCCGGGCGCGGCGCCCTGGCCGGTTCAGGGTCCTCCGCAGCAGCAGGTCGTGCTGCAGGCCCCTCCCCAGGGATACGTCTACGCCCAGCCCGTGATGTACGGCCCGCAGGTGGTGTACGCGCCGCCGCTGCAGCCCTACGAGGGAGGCCCCGTCCCCCCCGGCATGACGGTTCGATCCCGCGCGCGCACCGGGCTCATCAGCGCCGGCTCCGCGATCTTCGGCGTGCCCTGGATCACCTCGCTCATCGTCGCGACGGCGTCCAACCGAGACAGCGACTCCAACGGCCTGGGCTGGCTCGCCGTCCCCGCGATCGGCCCCATCATCGCCGGCGCCGTCAACGGAGCGTCGACCACCGGGTGGACGGTGCTCATGCTCGACGCGCTGCTCCAGTCGGGAGGGCTCGCGATGTTCCTCTACGGGATCACCCACCCGGCCCAGTACCTCGTGCCGACCGGGCCTCAGGCGCGGGTGGCGCGGCCTCGCCTGCGCTGGGCCGTCGCGCCCGGCACGGGGGCGGGCCCCGGCGCGACCTTCTCGCTCACCTTCTGAGCGCTACGACGCGGCCTCTTCGACCACGAGCGCGACCGGCGCGCGCTGCGCCCTCGGCCGAGGCGCCGCGCGGCGCATGGTCTCTTCGCCCGTGAAGATCCGCACCATCTTGCGAAAGCGACGGAGCACCGGCTCCTGCACGTAGGGGATGCCATGTCGCTCGCACATGGCCTTCACCTTGGGCTGAATGCGCTGCAACGCCGACGCGGGCGCGTCAGGGAACAGGTGGTGCTCGATCTGGTAGTTCAGCCACATGTGGAGCCAGTCGTTCAGGTCGCCCCCCGTGCGGTAGTTCACCGAGCCCACGATCTGCCGCCAGTAGAGCTCGGCCTTGGAGCCGGGCCGGTCGTCGAAGCGGTAGAGGTCGTCGCCCGCGTGGTTGGGCCCCACCACGATGAAGGTGTGCAGGTTGGTCAGGGCCTCGGCCAGCACCGAGTTGCAGAACGCGCTCGCCACCGCCAGGGGGCCGAGCGGCGCGTAGAGCGCCGGCAGACCGATGAACTGCATCGCGACGTAGGGCGCCGCGCAGCGGCCGAGGAAGGTGCTCCAGGGCGCGTCGGGCTCGGCGCCGTCCTTCGGGTCGTGGCGGCCGAGCCACACGCGGAGCGTGTTCGGCGCGTAGTACACGGGCTTCCACGTCATCGAGAGCCCGGCCACCGCGAGGCGCCGCAGCCACATCGGCATGCGCGAGTCACGGATGTAGTCGGCGTTTCGCTCGATGAGGTCAGGGTCGCGGAGCTCGCCCGTGTACTGGTGGTGCAGGATGTTGTGCTCGTAGATCCACGCGGCGGGGATCATCCAGTCGGGCCAGTCGACCATGCGCCGCCAGCCTCGCGCGAAGACCTTGCTGCGATAGCGCTCCGGCGCCCCAGGGACCTTGTCGTACCCGCGGTGCCCGCAGTGGTGCATCAGCGCCCAGCGCGTGCTCCTCCCCAGCGCGAGCCCCACGGCGCTCACGGGGTTGGGCCCCATCCACGCCGTCGCGAGGCCCACCGCCGTGGCCGCGCGGCCCCAGCGCTCGATCTTGCGCAGGTGCGACGCGTCGGCCTCGGTGAGTGAGGCGTCGACCTCGGCCCGGAGCGCGCGAAGATCGCGAAGAAATGCCTCCGTATCGAGCCCGTCCATAGGGTGGCCTTCAGTCATGGCGGCGCGACCCTAGGCGATTTGTCCGAGCTTTCAAGCGCATTGTTCGCGTCATTCGGGTCGCGGGGTGCCACCCTGCGGCCCAGAAGCGCCGTGCACGAGACGCCCCCTCCCCCGGACCACCGCTTTCTCGCGGCGACGGAGCGAACGCTCCTCGCCTGGCTGCGCACGTCCCTCGGGTTGCTGGGGCTGGGCTTCGCGATCGCGCGCGCGGGCGCCCTGCTCCACGGCCCCGAGGCGATCGCGGCGGGGTCGAGGCGGCTGGGCGTGCTGATCACCGCCCTCGCGCCGGTGACCCTGCTGATCGGCGCGCACCGGTACCGACGCGCGCACCAGGCGCTGGTCGAGGGACGCCCCCCGCCGACCGAGACCGGCGGCCCCATCGCGCTGGTCCTCGCCCTGGCGGCGGTGAGCGTCGGGATGGTGGCGCACCTGCTCTTGAGCGGGTGAGGCCCGCGCGCGCTCAGCCCAGGTAGCGGGCCGAGGCGCCGAGCCACGCGCCGCCGTCGGCGACCACCGTCTCGCCGTGGATGTACCGCGCGGCGTCGCTCACGAGAAAGACCGCGAGGTCGCCCATCTCCTCGATGGTGCCGAAGCGCCGCAGCGGGATCGCCTCGGTGAGGGCGTCCTTCATCCCCGCGGGCGCGAGGCGCGACATCCCCTCGGTCCCGTCGATGGGCCCCGGCGCGATGCCGACGACGCGCACGCCGAGGGGGCCCCACTCCACCGCGAGGGTGCGGGTCACGGCGTCGACCGCGGCCTTGGCCGCCGAGGCGTGGATCTGCATCACCGTCGCCGCGTAGTGCAGCGTCGCGGAGATGTTCAGGATCACCCCGCCGCGCTCGCGCAGGCAGCGGTCGAAGGCCGCGCGGGAGACGTTGAAGGTGCCGCAGGCGTCGATGTCGAGCACGGTCTTGAAGCCGTTGTTCGAGAGCTGCGCGGCGGGCGCGAGAAAGTTCCCCGCGGCGCCGTTGACCACGATGTCGACGCCGCCGAAGCGCTCCACGGCGATGCCCAGGGCCGCGTCGACCTGCGCGCCGTCGCGCACGTCGGCGGCGGCGGCGAGGCACTGCGAGCCCGTGTCCCGCGCGAGCTCCTCGGCGGCCTCGCGGAGCCGGTCGGCCTTGCGGCCCACGATCACCGCGTTCGCGCCGTGGGCCATGAAGGCCCGCGCGATGCCCTTGCAGATCCCCGATCCGCCGCCCGTCACGAACGCCGTCTTCCCCGCGAGGAGGTCCGGCCTGAATGCGCTCACCATGTTCGGTCTCCCTGTCACGCCTCGAAGAAGTTCATCAGCCGGTCTCGCATGGCCTCGGCGTCGGCGCGGCCCAGCTCGATGAGCCGCTTCGCGAAGCCTCCGTCGAAGAGCAGGTAGCTCGCGAGGTCGCTCTCGTCTCCGCCGCCGCTGTCGAGCACGCGCATGAGCTGCCGCGCCACCATCGAGCCCGCGAAGCGCCCGCTGCGCACGTACTGCCCGGCCATGCGCCCGAGGTCCTGGCTGGGCTGCACCACCTCGACGTCGACCTTGCGGTAGACCTCGGCGCCCCGCGCCGCGGCGTGCTGGCTGAGCCGGTCGATGATCCCCGGGCCGCCCACGGCCTCGACGTCGGCGAGGATCTGGTTGATGCGCACGAGCAGCTCGACGTCCGACGCGACGTGGTCGAGCAGGAAGGCGTTGAGCACCTTGCCGAGCAAGAAGGCCGCGCTCGGCGCCGCCAGCTTCTTGCCGTCGGCGCCGTCGGCGCCGCTGCCGCGGATCTCGCGGGTCAGCCCGACCACCAGCACCTTCTCGGCCCCGAGGCGAATCGCCGGCGCGATGGGCGTGTTCTGCCGCAGCCCGCCGTCGCAGTAGAGCCCACGCCCCACGCGCACCGGAGGAAAGATCAGCGGGATCGCCGCGCTCGCCAGCGCGTGCTGCGGGCCCACGATCTCGCGGCGAACCACGATGCGAGCGCCCAGGCCCGTCGGCTCGGGGACCTCGGGCGGCGCGTCGAGAAAGAGCGTCGTGCGCCCGGTCGACACCTCCGTCGCGCTCACGCAGAGCGCGCGGAGAAAGCCCCGGCGCAGCGCGCGCGCCACCATCTTCCACGAGATCTCTCGGGTGATCAGGTCGACCATCGGGCGCACGTCGAAGATCCCCGACGCCTCGCCCCCGCCGAGGAGCACCCGCGGGAGCTTCGCGAACTGCCGCACGTCGAAGCGCATGACCTGCTCGAAGCGGATCGACGACCAGAGGTCCACGAGGCGTCGCACGCCCGAAGCCGGGTCGGCCATGTGCGCGGCGAGGTGGCAGCCGTTGATCGCGCCGACGCTGGTGCCGCACACGATGTCGAAGGGCGGGAGCCGGCCGCCCCGGCGCCGCACCATCTCGTCGTACAGGTACGACATCACCCCGACCTCGTACGCGCCCCGCGCGCCGCCGCCAGAGAGCACCAGCGCGACCGAGCGCGGGACCGGAGCCTTGTCGCTTCGCATCGGAACTACGCCTAGCACAGTCGGTCGCGGATCAGACACCGAGCGTGGCCGACGACGACGACACCGTCGCCTCGTAGACCCCGCGCAGCGACGCCCTCACCTGCTCGGCCTGCCCGAGGAGCAGCGCGCTGTGCCGCTCGTCGCCCAGGGCCTGCAGCGCGCGGGCGCAGGCGCTCGAGACCTCGTCGCCGCGAAACACCCGCGCCGGGTCGGCCATGCGAGACTCGCCGAGCACGACGTCGAGGTAGCTCCACGCGGCCATGCGGTCGCCCTGGAGCGCCGCGGCCTCGGCCGCGATGGCGCGGGCGTGGAGGGTCTCCGAGAGGATCCCCGCCTCGCGCGCGGTGCGCTCCGCCACCTCCGCGGTGACCCGCGCGAGGCGAAACTGCTTGCGCGCCAGGTAGAGCGACGCGTCGCCCATGTGCACGCGGAAGTGCTCGAAGAGCGAGCCGGTCCGCGACGCCATGGCCCGCGCGCGCTCCAGCTCCACCGCCGCGGCGTCGATCTCGTGGCGCCGGAGGTAGATCTCCGCGAGGGACACGTGCACGTCCGCCGCGGCGAAGCCCGGGCTGCCCCCCGACGCGGCGCTCAGCGCGAGGGCGCGCTGCAGGTGCTCCACCGCCCGATCGCCGCGGCCGATCGCCGCGAAGGCCGCCCCCGCGTGCGCGAGGCCCGCGCTCATGCGCACCCGAGCGCCGAGCTCGCGCTCGGCGACGACGCTCGCGCGAAAGAACCGCAGCCCCTCGACCACCGCCCCCTGCGCGAGGCACGCCATGCCCACCTCGTCGTAGGCCCTGCCCAGCAGCCTCCGGTGCCCGTGATCGCGCACCTGCGCCAGCGCCTCCCCGGCGCACCGCAGCGCGCCGGAGAAATCTCCCACCTGACGCAGCATCGACGCCCGCGCCAGGGCGATCTCCGAGCGAAGGCTCGAGGCCCGGCGTCGCCCGCCCTCGACGGAGCCCCCCACGGGCGGGTCGTCGGCGCCCTTCACCGACAGCGCGCGCCGCGCGGTGTCGACCTCGATGAGGGCCTCGGCGAAGCGCCCGCGCTGCGCCATGTGCTGCGCGAGCACCAGCCGCGACACCGACTCGACGAAGGCCGAGCGCGCCCTCCGCGCCGCGCGAATCGCCGCGATGGCGTCTCGCTCGACGTCGCTCCCCGGCACGGTCTCGAGCTTGTAGCGCGCCTGCCGCGCCAGGGCCTCGGCGACGAGCGACACCTCCCGCGACTCCGCGGCGACCCGACGCAGCGCCAGGAGCTCCCTGCGACGCAGGCGCACCCTCCCCGCGTCGCGCGCGACCTCCTCGCGGCCCAGGTGCGCCGCCGCGCGGAGCACGTACCCCTCTCCGTCGGTCGCGCCCTCGCAGAGCGCGAGCACCCGCAGGAAGGTGCCGAGCACCTCCTCGGGACCGCGCGACAGCTCGGCGGCGTAGCACGAGGCGGCCTCCATCCACGCGCGCGCGGCGGGGCGGGGCACCCCCGCGGCCTCGCGGTGCCTCCCGATCGCCGCGGCGTAGTCGCCCCGCGCCGCCGCCGGCACCTCGTGACGCTCCAGGAGCTCCGCGATGCGCGCGTGCATCGCCGGCTGCGCGGTCGGGTCGATGCTCGCGCGGGCGACCCGCGCCAGCGCGGGGTGCGCGAATCGCATGCGGGCCGGGCCCGACTCGGCTGGCGTCGCCACCAGGATGCCGTCGGCGCAGAGCCCCTCGCGCACCCTCGGGCCCTCGTTGCCCCCGAGGCTGTCGACGAGCTCGGTGTTCAGCTCGGCCTCGCAGAGCGCGCACCACCGGAGCAGCGTGCGGGCCTCCCCCGCGAGGGACTCGATCCTCGCCGACAGCACGTCTTCGAGGGTCGAGGCCAGCAGCAGCTCGTCTTCGCGGGTGGGCGCGAGGTCGACGACGCGCTCCCGGTCGGCGCCGCTGACCCCCGAGGCCGAGACCTCCCGGAGGCGCACGCGGTCACCCAGCGCCTCGACGACCTCGAGCAGCGTCTGGGGGTTGCCCCCCGCCACGGCCGAGACCTCGCGCACGAGCTCCTCGGTGGCGTCGTCGGCGCCGAGCGCGCTGGCGATGAGGCGCCTGCGGGCGTCGACCTCAAGGGGCGCCACTAGCAGCTGCGCGACGCTCCGCAGCTCGGCCACCATCGGGTCGTCGCTCCGCGTCGAGACGACCACCAGCACCGCCGCCGCGGGTGGGCGGCGCATCAGGTCGGCGAGGAGCGCGCGGCTCTGCGCGTCGGCCATGTCCAGGGCGTCGGCGAGCACCAGCAGCGGACGGTCGCGGGCGACCTCAGCCAGCATCGGGCGAAGGAGCAGGGCGAGCTCGCGGTTCGTCGCGGCCTCCTCCCCCAAGGGCTCCTCCAGCGCGCCGAAGCACACCGACAGCGCGCGCAGCGCGGCGGCCTGCGCGGCGCCTCCGCTCACCCACTGGCGCACCGCCTCCTCGACGCGGTCAGACGAGGGCTCCTCACTGCCCGGGTCGGGAGGCGGGGTGCGGTCGAAGAGGTAGGTCGAGACCTCGGCGGGCACGCGCGGCGCGCCGTCGCCGCGCATGGCCACGACCTGCCGCACGAGCTGCGCGATGAGCCCATACTTCGTGCCCTGGCTCGCCAGCGTCGCGTCGACGCGCACGCACCGAGCGCTCTCTTCGACGCCGAGCTGCGCGGTGACCCCCGAGGCGAGGGCGCCGACCACGGTGCTCTTTCCGACGCCGAGCTCGCCGGTCAGCAGCAGGCCCTGCCCAGACCCCCGAGCGCGGACCTCCTCGAGCGCCTCTCGGAGCGAGCGCAGCAGCGCCTCTCGCCCGAGCAGCGACCACCCCTGCGAGTCGGTGCTCCGGTCTCGCTCGGCCCGAGACTTCATGCGCTCGAGCACGTAGGGCCGCGCGTTGCTCGCGCCGCGGGGGGAGGTCTCGCGCAGCACGAAGGCGCGGCGCACGATGCGGTACAGCCCGCCCGCGACGAGCGCCTCCGAGGGGCGCGCGACCGCCGCGAGCGACACGGCCATCGGCGCCGCGTCGTCGACGAGCTCGTACGAGATCAGGTTGCCGTCGGGGTCGCGCGCGCAGCCCGCCACGCCCCGGGCGAGCCCCAGGGAGACCGCCGGCGCCGCCACGCCGTGGAGCTCCGCGTCGGCCGCGACGCTCCGCGCCGAGTCGAGGATGTCGAGCGCGAGCCGCGCCGCCCGCAGCGCGTCGTCGACGTGCGGTCGCACGGCGCCGACCACGAGGGTGAACGAGTCGTCGCGGCGCCACTCGAGGGTCGCGTCGGCCTTGAACGCCAGGGCGTCGATGAGCGCGAGGAGCGGTCGCGTCTCAGGCGCCGCGGCCGAGGCGCTGAAGCGACCCGCGAGGACCGCGACGTGCACCCGCTCGCGCAGCGCGGCGGCCGCCTCGACCCTCGGCGCGCGGGGCGCGGGCGCGCCCGGGATCACCACCGCGGGCACCGTCGCCGCCCCCTGCGTGGCCCCCCCCGAGGACCCGCCGCCACGCGGCGGCGCGGTGGTCTTCGAGGGCGCCGCGGGGCCCGGCGGGATCGAAGCCTGCTGCGGCAGCACCTTCGCGAGGAACTGCTCCAGCGCCGTCGAGTCGGCGGGGGCGTCGAGGGCGTGGAGGTACTGCGTGAGCGCGAGGCCCACCTCCCTCGCGCTGCCGAAGCGCTCCTCCCGGTTGGCGCGCATGGCGCGGGTCACGATGGAGCGCAGCCCCCCAGGCGCGCCGTCGAGGGCGCGCTCGACGTCAGGGAGGTCGCCGCGGCGCACCAGGTCGAGCAGCGCCTCCCCGCTCGACACGTCATGAAACACGCTCCGCCCGAGCAGCAGCTCGCCCAGGAGCACCCCGAGCGAGTACACGTCCGCGCGTCGGTCGACGGCCTCGCCGCGCGCCTGCTCGGGCGCCATGAACGAGTACTTCCCCTGCACGACGCCGATCTCCTGCGAGGCCGAGCGCACGCGCGCGATGCCGAAATCGCCGAGCTTCACCGCGCCGTCGTTCGAGAGCAGCACGTTCGTCGGCGAGACATCGCGGTGCACGATCTCGAGCGGCCGCCCCTGCTCATCGGCGCGGTCGTGGGCGTAGTGCAGGCCCCGCGCCACCTCACGCACGACGTAGGCCGCCACCGGCGGGGGCACCCGCTCGCCCTGCCACCGCGCCGTCGCGGCCAGGAGCGCGAGGTCGGGCCCGTCGACGTGCTCCATGATCAGCAGCAGCGTCGAGCCGTCTGACTCGAAGCCGTACACCTGCACGATGTTCGGGTGGTTCAGCCGCAGCGCGATGCGCGCCTCGTCGATGAACATCGAGCGAAAGTGCGGGTTCTCGGAGTACTCCGGCAGGATGCGCTTGACGACGAGGAACTTGTCGACCCCCTCGGCGCCCCGCGACCGCGCGAGAAAGACCTCGGCCATGCCGCCCGCGCCGAGGCGGCGGACGACGGTGTAGCGCCCGAGTCTCACAGGCCCGATCGGTGGCGGCGGCGGCATGCGGGCTCGAAGCGTACCACCGCCGCCCCGCGTTCGAGCCGCGAACGAGCCGCCGGACCGGGGCGCCGCGGGCCGCGAGCGCGGGGTCAGAGCACCAGCGCGCGGAGCCGTGAGCCGAGCTCCCGCTGCGCCCACGCCCCGAATTGGGGCGAGACGCGGTTGCCCGCCAGCCCGAGCCAGAGCCCGTCGGAGAGCGTCGGGTGGCCGAGGAGCCGCAGCAGGTCGTCGTCGGTGAGCGCGTTCTGCGTGAGGTCGAGGCGACGGAGCCGCGCCAGGAGCGGCCCGCGGAGCAGCGGCTCGAGCGCGCCCGAGGCGAGGCCGGTGCGCGCGAGGCCGAGGGCGCGCAGGCCGCCGAGGCGCTTCGCGCGCGCGAGCGCCTCGAGGCCCGCGGCGCCCAGGGGGTTGTCGTCGAGGTCGAGGCGCAGCAGGTCGTCGCAGGGATGCTGCGAGAGCAGCGCGTCGAGCCCCGTCGCGGAGAGCTCAGCGCCGCGCAGCGAGAGGGCCGCGACGCCCGCGAGGAGCCCCGCGGAAGAGCCTGCGCAGGCCCTGGTCACCCAGCGGCACGCCGAAAATGGAGCTCGATGCGGCTCTTGAGCTCGGGCAGCGCCAGGACCTCGAGCACCGACTCCGGGGTGAAGCCCGGACCGTGGAACCGAAGGCTCCAGCAGGTGCGGCGCGGGTCGTCGCCGAGGCTGATCTCAGGGGCTTCGTCGTCGACCTCGACGTCGTCCCCCGGGGGGATCGACGCGCGCACCGCGCCCTTGAGCAGCTCGTCGTCGTTGCGGTAGAGCGCCTCGCGAATCACCCCGAGCCGCGACGCCCGCGGGCGCGCAGCTCGCGCACGGGCTCGGCGCGTCCACCAGCGCGTCGTGCATCTCCCTCGCGGTGGCGATGCGCGCCGCAGGCTTCATGGTGATCGCCCGGCGAATCACGGCCCAGACCTGAGGACTGCACAGCCCCGCCGCGGCCAGGCTCTCGGGCTCCAGGCTCAAGATCCGCCGCAGCGCGTCGACCGGGTGTCCGTGGGCGACGCGAAGGGCGCGCGCCCCGAGCGCCTCGCAGAGGGATCGCCCCGAGGCCCAGAGGTCCGCCCGGTAGCGTCGGCCTCGCCCGCGCCGCGAAACGACTCGGGCGCCATGTACTGCGGCGTGCCCATGACCTCGGCGATGGGCGTCATCCGCTCGTCGATGAGCTTGGCGATGCCGAAGTCCAGCAGCTTGGGCACCGTCTCTCCCCCCTCCTCGGCGAGAAAGATGTTCTCTGGCTTGAGGTCGCGATGCACGATCCCCGCCGCGTGCGCCGCGCCGATCGCGTCGAGGATCGGGAGGATCACCCCCACCGCCTCGTCGAGCCCGAGCCGTCGCCCCGGCGCCTGGGCGATGCGCTGCGCGAGGGTCACGCCCTGCAAGAGCTCTTGCACGATGAAGAGCCGACCGCTCTCGAGGTCGCGGCCCACGTCGAGCGCGTCCGCGACGTTCGGGTGGGGGCGACCGTCGCGCCGCACGCGGTTGGCCGCCCTCGCCTCCCGCATGAAGCGACGCAGCAGCGCGTCTTCATCGGGCCCCTGGTAGTGAAAGAGCTTCAGCGCGCAGCTCCGCCCCGCCCACTCGTTCTCGGCTCGGTACACCGCGCCCGCCGAGCCGTACCCCAGGAGCTCGAGCAGCCGGTACTTGCCGTCGATGAGCGCCCCTAGGAACCGCCGCGCCCGGCTTCGGATCTGAGCGTCATGTCGGGAGCTCATGGCGGCGACCGCAGTATACGGAATGCCCGCGCGGGTCGATTCGCCCGGGGGCCTCCTCGGAGAAGATCGTCGACGCATTCGGTAGACGCCGCGCCTCCCCGCAGGACCCGGCGACGCCCGAGCGTACGATGAGGCCCCATGCGCGCCCTGTCCCTCTCGCTCTCGTTCTCCCTCGCCCTCCTCGCCTCGAGCGCGGCGGCGCGGCTCGCGCCGACGCGCCGCGCGCCCCGACGCCCGCGCCGACCGCGAGCCGTCGCGCGCCCTCGCCGACGCGCGCCCCGACGCCCGCGCCGACCGCGCGCGCCCCGCCGCCGCGCCGCGCCCTCGCGCTCGACGCCCCGCGAGGAGTCTGGCGACCTCCTTCAGTCCGCGACGCAGGTGTTGAACCGCGCGCTCCAGGGTGACCGCCCGGAGCCCGCCCCCCAGAGGGAGCGCGACCGCCCGGATCCCCGCCGCACCGACGAGCTCCTGCGCGAAGCGGGCCTCGACCCAACGCGGCTCCCCGGCGCGCTGGGCTCGCTCGTGCGCGCGGAGCCCGAGCGCGCGGGCCGACTGAGCCCCGCCCAGCTCCGGCAGCTCGGGAGGATCGCGCGGGGGCGCGGCAGCCTCGCGCAGCTCCGCTCGGTGACCGACGCCTTCCTCCGCGCCGACGGCGACGACGCGGCCGAGGGCGACGAGGCGCGCCCTGTGCTGTCGTCCCGCGAGCTGAGCCGCGTCGTGAGCCGCGCCGCGAGGGGCGCGGAGCCCGCGAGCCTGGGCCGCTACGTGTCCTCCCTCCTCGCGAGCGAGTGAGCGCCGGTCAGCGGCGCCACCCGAGCGCGATGAGCCCGTAGAAGATCGCGAGCCGGGGCACGCGCATCCCCAGCACGATGGCCGCGCCCCGCCCCCCGAGGCGATAGATCCCGGTGAGGTAGCAGAGCAGCGAGAAGGGGATCGGCGACAGCGACGCCGCGACCAGCCCCCACATCCCGTATCGCTTCAGGAGACGGTCGACCCACGGGCGCGTCGCCTCGACCCGCGCGCGAAGCCACGGCACGGCCACCAGGCGCGCGCCGAAGCGGCTCCCGAGCAGCCCCCCGGCGATGGAGCCGGCCGCGATGGCGGCGAAGGCCCGAGGCCAGGGCGCCCCCGCGCTCACCGCCGTCACCATGTAGAACTGCGGCGGAATCGGGAAGGTCGTGAGGTCCGACACGAAGGCCCCGACGGCCATGCCGAGGTAGCCGTATCGCGCGACGAAGCTCGCGGCGTAGGGCTCGAGGCGCGGGCCAAGCTGCCGCGACGCGACGAACACGATCGCGAGGAGCAGCGCCGCGCCCGCGACGAAGCGCAGCGCGATCGCGCGGGGCTCGAGCGGTCGGGTCTCGCCGGGAGCGGGGTTCATGCCGCGCGCGATGGTGCCCGCCGCGGCGGGCAGGTCAAGCCGCGCGCAGGGTGAGCAGGGTGATCTCGGGCCACATGCCCACGCGCACCGGCGCGCCGGTCGTGCCGATGCCGCGGTTGACGTAGAGCGCGCTCTGGCCCTCGCGGAACATCCCCGCGGAGTACCGCGTCAGGGCGCGCGCGAGGTTCAGCCCCTCGATGGGGCCGGGCACGCCGAACTGACCGCCGTGGGTGTGACCCGACAGCGTCAGCGCCACCCCCGCCGCCGCGGCCTCGGGGAACGACGCCGGATCGTGCGCGAGCAGCACCACGCAGCCCCCCTCGGGTCGGCCCGCCAGGGCGGCGGCGAGGTCATCGCGGCGGGTCCATCGGTCGTCGATGCCCGCGACCCAGAGCGTCGCGCCGTCGCGCGTGAGCGCGAAGCCCTCGTTGCGCAGCAGCCGCACGCCCGCGGCGCGGAGGGCGTCGACGACCCCGGTCTCGGTGCCGAAGTAATCGTGGTTGCCCATGCACGCCGCGACCCCCTCGGGCGCGCGGAGCCCCGCGGCCATGTCTCGCACGTCGTCGAGGTAGCCCTCGCCCGAGGTGATGAGGTCGCCGGTGAGCGCCACGAGGTCAGCCCCCAGGGACGAGGCCCGCGCGGTCCAACGGCGATACACCCACCTGGGGAGGTAGGGCCCGCAGTGCACGTCTGACAGCTGCGCGACGCGAAACCCGTCGAAGGCGGGGGGCAGGCCCACGAGGCGCACCTCGCGGCGCCGCACCACGGGCACGAGCCTCCCGACGGTGCCGCCGAGGGCGCCGAGGGCCCAGCACGCGAGGTGAATCTGCGCGACCAGGGGCATCGCCGAGACGCCCCGCGCGAAGGCCCAGGCGAGCACGATCACGCTCGGCCCGAAGGCGAAGAACGACCCCGCGGCGAAGGACGCGTAGGGCGTCTCGACGAGCCACGCGAGCCACCACGGCGTGCGCACCGCGTCGCGAAAGAAGACCAGGCGGCGCACGGCGACGAGGCTCAGCGCGAGGTGCAGCGCGACCCCGGCGGCGAGCGACGGCCCGCGGCCCAGCGACGGTTCGAGCCACCACGCGACGGTGAGCATCGACGGGAGCTGCACGCCGAGCGACGCGACGAGGACGCGGGCGATGAAGCGCCGCCTCCAGGCGTTCATGGGAGGGCGGCGGGGATCAGACGCGGCGGCGGGGTCGCTCACGGGGGGGTTGATCCTGCGGAATGCCACGACGGCGGCGGCTGCACAATTCCTCCGCGCGTCGGCGACGTGGTAGTTGCGCGCGATGGTCCCCACGGTGCACCTGCGCGCAGGAAACGTTCAACCGATCTGGGCGGGTCACCCCTGGGTCTACGCTCAGGCCATCGACCGCCTCGAAGGCCGCGCCGAGCCCGGCGACGAGGTGCGCGTGTGCGACCCTCGCGGCAACCTCCTGGGCCGCGGCTTCTGGTCCCCCGGCTCGGCGATCCCCGTGCGGATCTTCTCCCGCGACGCCGCCCGGCCCCTCGACGACGACTTCATCGCCGCCCGGGTGCGCGACGCCGTCGCGTGGCGGGCGTCGCTCCTGGGCCTGCCGAGCGGCGAGACCACCGGATTTCGCCTCGTGAACAGCGAGGGCGACGGGCTCCCGGGCCTCATCGCCGACCGCTTCGGCGACGACCTCGTGGTGCAGCTGCTCACCGCGGGGGTGAAGCGCCGCGAGGGGGTGATCCTCGACGCGCTGCTCGAGGCCACCGGCGCGAAGCGCGCGTGGGAGACCTCGTCTCCGCAGCACCAGAAGCTCGAAGGCATCGCCAGCCGCGACGGGATCCTCCGCGGCGACCCCGTCGACGCGATGCGCTTTCTCGAGAACGGCGTCGCGCTCTCGGTGCCCCCGCCGGGCGCGTCCGACACGCAGAAGACCGGCTACTATTTCGACCAGCGCGACAACCGCGCGCGCGTCGCCCGCCTCGCTCGGGGGCGCCGGGTGCTCGACGGCTTCGCCTTCGTCGGCGGCTTCGCCCACGCCGCGGCGAGGGCCGGCGCGAAGGAGGTCCTCGCGGTGGAGAGCGGCCTCGCGGCGATTCAGAGCGGCGAGGCGATCACCGCGGAGAACGGCCTCGGCGACGTCGTGCGCTGGCGGCGCGGCGACGTGAAGAAGGTCTTCGGCGACCTCCACGCGCAGGGCGAGCGCTTCGACCTGGTGATCATCGATCCCCCGAAGCTCGCGCACCACGCGCGGGAGCTCCGGGACGCCCTCGCGCACTACCGCAGGCTCAACGGGCTGGCCGCGGCGCTGGTGGCCCCCGGCGGCGTGCTGGTGAGCTGCTCGTGCTCGGGCGCGGTCTCGATCGACGACCTGCTCCGCGCGATCGCGATGGGCGTCCGCGACGCCAACCGGGAGCTCTCGGTGCTCGACGTGCAGGGCGCGGGCGGGGATCACCCGGTGCCCGTGGCCTTCCCCGACGGGCGCTACCTCAAGTGCGTCACGGGCCGCGTCGCGTGATGATCCCGCTGCGCGACATGCCCAGGGAGCACCTCGACGACGCGCCAGGGCTCGCCACCGACCTCGACGACACCCTCACGGCCCACGGCGCCGGGCTCAGCGCCAGGACCCTCGAGGCGCTCTACGAGCTCGGCGAGATGGGCGTCCCCTGCGTCATCGCGACGGGACGCCCGGTGGGCTGGGCGCAGGTGCTCGCCTCGCTGCTGCCCGTGCGCGCGGTCGTCGCCGAGAACGGCGGCGCCTGGGCGCTGCGGGAAGGGACCACGGTGCGCGTGGCGTTCCTCGACGACGAGCCGACGCGGCGCGAGGGCCTCGCCCGCGCCCGCGAGGTCGCCGACGAGCTGATGAAGGTCTTTCCCGTGCTCTCCCCCGTCACCGAGTGGGCCTCCCGAGGCACCGACGTCGTCGTCGACATCGGCGAACGCGTCGCCGCGCCCGCCGCCGTCGTGCGGGACGCGCTGAGCCTCGTGCGCGCGCGCGGGCTCCACGGCGTCGCCAGCACCGTGCACCTCCACGTCTCGCACCGCGCCCCCGACAAGACCCTCGGGCTGCGCCGAGCCCTCGACGACCTCGGCCTCGACGGCGACGCGCTCGGCCCTCGCTGGATCTACCTCGGCGACAGCCCCAACGACGCGCCGGCCTTCGCCGCGGTGTCGCGCTCCGTGGGCGTGCGCAACGTGCTCCGCTTCGCCGACGCGATGCCCTCCTGGCCGCGCTACGTCACCGAGGGCGAAGGCCCCGACGGCTTCGTCGAGCTCGTCGGCGCGCTGCGGGAGGCCCGGCGATGAACGCGCGCATGGCGGCGCTCGGCGGGGCCACGCTGGTGGCGGCGGCGGCGGCGGTGCTGAGCCTCACGCGCCCCGACGCCTCGGCGCCGCGCGCGACGAACCCCACCGCCGTCGAGCGCCTGCCGGGCGAGCTCCCCCCGCTCCGTGACGAGGGCGCGCACTACGCGCCGGGCTCCCCCGCGGCGGTGTCAGAGTCGTTTCTCCGCGCGTGGTGGCGCGGGCACTACGACGCGGCGGAGCAGAACGCCACGGGAGAGATGCGCCGACGCTGCCGCGAGAACCTCGCGAAGACCCTCTCGCTCCCCCCCGACCTGCGCGAGCAGATGCGGCAGGTGCAGGTGATCGCCGAGGCCGCGGCCTTCGACCTCGAGCGCGCGGTGACCACGGAGCTCCCCGCGGGCGACGGCGGCGTGGCGCGGCGCGAGGTGCGCGGCGAGGTCCACGCGCACGGCTCCGCCCCAGACGGGCGCCGCGTCGAGAGCCGCCGCCCGCAGCGGCTGGAGCTCGACCTCGTCGACGGCGCCTGGAAGGTCTCGGCCTGGACCCCCCTGCGCAGCGACGCGGGGATCTCCCTCGGGGCGCGGCCGTGAGCCCCCGAGCCAAGGCCCCCCTGTCGGCGCTCGAGCGCGGCGCGAGGGAGCACTACGACGACCCGACCTACTACGACTACACCTACCGCCGCCGCCGCGAGGACGTGGCCTTCTACCGCCGCGCGGCCCGGCAGCACGGCAGCCCGGTGCTCGAGCTCGGGGTCGGCTCCGGGCGCGTCGCGATCCCCATGGCCCTCGACGGCCACGAGGTGACGGGCCTCGACCTCAACCCCGCGATGCTCGCCCGCGCCCGCGCCCGCGCCGAAGAGAGCGAGCTCCCGCCGGGGCGGCTCACGCTGCTGGAGGGCGACGCCCGCTCGTTCTCCCTCGACCGCAGGTTCCCGCTGGTCATCTCGCCCTTCAACGCGCTGCTCCACCTCTACGAGGCCGAGGAGCTCGCGGCGTGCTTCGACTGCGTGCGACGACACCTCGCGCCGGGCGGACGCTTCGTCTTCGACGTGCGCATGCCCTCGGTCAAGGAGCTGGCCCGCGACCCTGAGCGGGAATACTCCGTCGGGCGCTTCGTGCACCCCACCCTCGGGGTGAAGGTGCGGTACACCGAGCAGTTTCGCTACGACGCCTTGAAGCAGGTGCAGTTCGTGACGCTGCGGTTCTACCCGCCCGACGGGGAGGCGCGCGAGACCCTCCTCGCGCAGCGGCAGATCTTCCCCAACGAGCTCCGGGGGCTGCTGCGGCTGGGCGGCCTCAGGCTGGCGCGTCGCATGGGAGACTTCGACGGGCTGGCGATGAGCCCCGAGTCGGACACGCAGATCATCGAGGCCGTGGCCGCGGAGGGGTGAGCGCGGGGCCTCAGCTACGCAGCAGGCTCTTGAGCCAGCGCCGGGCGTCGCAGAACACCACGGCGCAAGACTTGTGGTTGGCCTTCTTCATACGGCTGCAGAGCTCGGCGAGGTCGTCGTCGACGTCGACCACGGTGCCCTCCTGCGGCGTGCGTGAGGTGCCCTCGTAGCTGGGCGCGTCGAGGGCGACCCAGCGCCCACGATACTGTTGATGGGCGCAGATCTCGCTCCAGGAGAGTCGCGAGGAGCTGGTGGTCGTCATGGGTGTGATCGCCTCACGGGATGCCGCCCTCGCGGCGTGCGGGTCGAGGCTCGATCATCGCCAGCCCGTGGCCCCTTCAGGGCGCGCTGGCGGATCGGGTCGAAGGTGTTGTGTCGCTGGGTTGTGACTGTCACGCACAGCAAGGACGACAAGGACCATCTCGCATCGACCGGCCGCGGCGTCGCAACGCCGCGGTACGGGGTACTGATATCCTCGCGACGCGTCCGCGGTCAAGGGGCGGCTCTGGGGCGCCGACGCCTCACTCCCGCCACGAGCCGATGCGAATTCTCGGAGCGCTCTGCCGCTCGTCCCAGGGGTCGCCGGGCTCCCATGACACCTCGCCGCTCGTGCCCCAGCCCACCGCGCGCACGTCGGCGCCGTCGTAGTCGAACCAGAGCACCGAACCCTCGGGCTTGGCGGCCTGATCGAGGCAGACCACCCGGGTGACCCGGTCGTCGTCCCAGTGCAGCGACACGGCGTGGGGCACGTGCAGGTGCCCACACAGCACCCACGGGGGCCGCAGGTGCGTCACGAGCGCCGAGGCGTGGGGGTTGCCGACCTGGGGCCAGTGCGTGGGCCGGATCCCCCGCGCGCCGACCTTCGCCACCGCGCTGCCCCGGTCGGCGATGCCCCGCGGCCACTCGTGCATCAGGAGCAGGTCGGCGCGCTCGACGCCCTTCACCGCGTCGACCTCGGGCTGGCGAAAATACCCCGCCTGCCGCGCGTTCTCGGGGCGGTCGACCGGGAGCCTCGGGCGGCTGTAACGCGTCGGCGCGAAGATCCCCGAGAGGTAGGCGACCTGCAGTCCGCCGACCTCTTTGACCCCCGCGCGGCCGAGGTAGCTCACGTTCGGGGCGAGCTCGCCGCCCTCGGGCATGGCCTCGAGGTCCTCGAAGGACTCGTTGTTGCCGCCCACGAAGATGAAGGGCCGGCGCATCGCGCGCTCGCCCGAGGCGTAGGCGGCGAACTCGGCCGGCATCGCGCGCTTGGTGGCCTTTCGACGGTGATCGTCGGGGGTCGAGAAGGTCTCAACGTCCCCCACCGCGAGGACATAGGACACCCCCTCTCCTCGCGCCTGCTCAAGCTGGTCGACCCAGTCCTCGACGCGAAAGAAACGTCCATGCACATCACCGACAACCGCGACCAACATCGCTCGGACTGGGCAGCATGGACCGGATCTCCTCCCGTGTGCACCCCCGACGCCACCGGCGCCCGAAAAATGTTCGCGACCCGCGGCCCGAGAGCGCTGACAGGATATGTCTATCGCATCGAGCCTGCGTCGGGCTTTCGGGTCACATTCTCCTTCGGGCGGCGACGCCCTGAAAGAGGAGGCCGATGTCGAGGCTCGATGTGCGCGTGCTGTTCAACCGCTGTGACCCCGCCGAGGCCCTCGAGCCCGACGACGCGCGCAACGTCGACCTCGACGCGCTCAGCGCGCCGGGGCAGCTCGTGCGGGGGGTGAATTGGGTCTCGCGCCTCGCGCGGCGGGTCGAGCTGGCGAACGGTCCCGTGACCCTGCTCTTCACCGGGCTCCGAGGGTCGGGCAAGAGCACCGAGCTCAAGCGCCTGGCCGCGCGGCTCCGCGACCGAGACCGCGCGGCGATGCTCACGGTGACCATCAACGCCGAGTCGGTGCTCGACCTGCACAACCCCATCGACGTGCCCGACCTCGTCGCGGCGGTGCTGGTCGAGACCGAGCGCGCGGTGCTCTCCGCCGAGGGCGCCAACCCCGACCGCGCGCTGCAGGACGGCTGGGTCACCCGCTTCAGCGCCTGGCTCAGCCGAACCGACCTGGAGCTCCGCTCGATGGGGCTCACGGTGGGAGACAAGTCCCTCGGCGCGGCCAACCTGGTGATGGAGATGAAGACCCGCCCCGCCCTGCGCGCGCGGGTGCGGCAGACGGTGACCGCGCACCTCTCGACCTTTCTCCGCGACGCGCAGCGCGAGTTCGGCAGCCTCCGCGAGCGCGCCGAGGGGGCGGGGTGGCGGGGACTCGTGGTCATCGTCGACTCCCTGGAGAAGCTCCGGGGCACGAGCTCGAACTGGGCGCAGGTGGTCGAGAGCGCCGAGCGGGTCTTCGTCGGCGGCGCGCCCTACCTCTCGCTCCCCATCCACGTCGTGTGGACCGTGCCCCCGGCCATGCTCTCTCGCCGCGTCGACCACGTGGAGTTCATGCCGATGATCAAGCTCCGAGAGCGCGGCGGCGCGCCCTTCGCGCCGGGCGAGGCCGCGGCGCGGGCGATCATCGAGCGCCGCATCCCCGGCGCGCACCTCTCAGAGCTCTTGGGGCCGACCTCGATGGAGTCGCGGCTGCGACGGCTCATCGGCTGGTCTGGGGGCTACCCCCGGGAGATCGTGAGGCTCCTGCAGGCCGCGCTCATCGCGGGCGACGGCGCGATCTCGGAGCCCGAGTTCAACCGGATCTTCAACGAGCTCGCCGATGAGTACCGCAAGGTGGTCCCCACCGGGCTGTTCCCGTGGCTCGCCCGCGTGGCGCGGGAGCACTACCTCACCCTCGACGACCACGCGCAGCAGCAGGCCGCCGACCTCATGCTCTCCAACAACGTGATCCTCCGGTACCTCAACGACCGGGACTGGTTCGACCTGCACCCCGCCGTGCGCGAGATCCCCGGGCTCCGAGAGCTGATCGCCCGAGGCCCGAAGAGCGCCGCCCTGAACCCGATCCCGACCGTGGGATGATCCCCGCGATGCTCCGCCACCTGTCGCTGGCCGACGGCTTCGTGCTGGGCTTCGTCTACGTCGCCGAGGACCAGCGGGCCCGGTGGGACGCTCTCGCGCAGCAGCTCCCCGGCGAGCTCGCCCGCGCGCGCGGCGCCGAGGTCCCGGCCCGCCACCTCCGCGGCGAGCGCCTCGCCCGAGACCCCTGCGTCGGCGCCGAGCCGGGTGACCTCCTCGACGGCCTCCTCGACGCGGTGGGGCGCGACGAGCCCTGGAGCCTCGTGGTGCTCGACGGCACCCGCGCCACCGGCCCCGAAGACGACGCGTGGATCGAGCTGTTCGAGCGCCTCAACGAGCGGCGAAACGCCCTCCGCGAGCGCCACCGCGGCGCCCTGCTCCTCGCCGTCCACGCGCGCATGGAGGGCGTGCTCGCGCGCAACGCGCCGGACCTCTGGTCCATTCGCGGCCCGGTGCTGCGCCTCGGCGAGACCGACCCCGACGCCGACCTCGAGGCGCCTCACGAGCCAGGCTTCACCCGCTCCGACCTCGCCCGCATCGACGAGTGCCTCGCCGCGGAGCCCTCGGGGGAGCGCCGCGCGCGCTGGGCCGTGCGGGCGGCGCTGTGTTCGATCGCGTTGCAGCGCAGTGACCTGGCCCGCGAGCGGCTCTCGCGCCTCGAGCGCGACCCCGCGGCCGCGCACCCCGACCTCCTGGGCTGGCGGGCGATGCTCCGCGGCGACCTCGACGCCGGCCCCGCCCCGCTCCGCGCCCGCGCCTGGAGCGACGCGGCCGACGCCCTCCAGCGCGAGGCCCACTGGGCGATCGTCACGGCGCTCCGCCTCCGCGCGGCCGACGCGCTCAAGACCGCGTCGCCCGCCTCGGCGCTGCGCGCGCTCGACGACGCCGCCCACGGCGTCGCCCCCGACGCCGACGAGGTGACCCGCGCGAGCTTCGATTTCGAGATCGTCACCCGCCGCGTCGACCTGCTCTCCGCCACGTCGCCCTCAGAGGCGCGCGCCCTCGCCGAGGCCCTCGTCGAAGAGCTCCGCGTCGCGCACCGGCGCACCCGACGCAACGCCCCCGAGCGGCTCCTCGCCCACGCCCTGCTGCGCCTCGGCGACCTGGCGTCGCGCGGCCGCGAGCCCGACGCCGCCCTGCGCGCCTGGCGCGAGGCGCTGCGCATCGTCGAGGGGCTCCGCGCGAGGGACCCGGCGCGCGACGACTGGGCGCGGGGCGAGGCCCAGCTCCGGGGCCGCATCGAGGGCCTCGCGGGCGTGACTCAGCGCCAGACCACGAGCCGGGGGTGAGCCCGGCCGGCGAGCCAGCGCTCGACCTGCGCGTGCACGCGCTCCTGCCGCGGGCCGAGCCACGCTCCGGGGCGGTCGTCGACCACCACGACGCGCCCCGAGGCCAGGGCGTCGTCGAGCCGTCGCTCCAGGTCGGCGGGCCATCCCCAGCCGGGGCACACACGCTGCCACCGGGGCGGCGCGCCGGGCCACGACGGGTCGGCGAGGGCGAGTCGCCGGGTGAGCTCCACCGCGGGGCAGGTCTGCCCGGCGACGACGAGCGCGTCGGCGGGATACCTCGGAGCCGCGCGGGGGCGTTGAGACCGCCTGCACGAGAGGGCGCTTCGCGCGCGCGGAGCCACGGCGCGGCGAGGAGCGCGGGGGCGAGGGTCAGGGCAGCGACGAGCGCCTCGCGGCGACGGCTCGTCGCCCATCCCGCGAGGGCGATCGCCGCGGGGATCGCCAGCGCGCCCGGAAAGGCCGGGAGGAGGTACCGCGGGCTGTACGAGATGTCCACGGTACCCGCGAGGAGCGCAGGCTGCAGCAGCGACGGCGCGCACACCGCGAGGAGCGGCGCCGACCACGACGCGAGGGCGCGGGGCGCGCGGACCCACTGCGCGACGCCCGCCACCGCCGCGAGCGGTCCGAGGGCGACGAGCCAGCGGAGGAACGCGAGGGCGTCAGAGGCGGTGTAGGGGTGCGCGACGCGCTCCTGGCGCATGCCGCGGAGCCAGGTGTCGATCATCGCGCCGTATCCGCGCTGGTGCGTCGCGGCCCAGAGCACCGGAGGACCGAAGGCCGCGGCGAAGGCCAGCGCCATCGCGGCGGCGCAGCGCAGCCGGTGTCGGGGCGCGACGCGTCGAAACGCGAGGAGGGTCACCAGGCCCTGCGCGCCCGCCTGCTCGCGCATACCCGCGGCCACGCCGATGAGGCGCCCGCGAGCGGCGCCGCCCGCGCGGGCCGCTCCGACTCGGCGCCGCGCAGCAGGACGGCGAACGCGAGGAGGGTCACCGCGAGGAGGTCCGTCGGTGAGCACGGCGCCCAGTGTGGGCCATCGCGGGCGACAGCGCGACCAGCACGCCCGCGAGGAGCGCCGCGCGGCTCGACCCCGCGGCGAGGCGACCGAGCGCGTGAGCGGCGCGGCGCAGGCCGAGCACGCCGCTATCACCGTCAGCCACGGCCCCACGGACCACACCGACACCCCCAGCGCCCGCAGCGCGCGCGTGATCGCGTGGGAGAGGTAGATGAACAGCGGACGCCCCAACGCGAGGCCGCCCACGAGCCCGGTGACGGACTGATGGATGTACCCGAAGGAGTCCCAGTAGACCGGCGAGCGCGGCGCGAGCACCGCGATGGCGGCGAGCGCCAGCGCCCAGAGCCCGAGGGACGCCGCGCGCCGCGGCGGGCGAGCAACGCCGTCAGCCCCGCTCGTCGTCCTCGGCGGGCGGATCAACCGGCGTCGGCTCGAGGGTCGCGCTCGTGGAGCTCGTCCTCCAGCCGACGGATGGTGCGGCGGAGCTCGCGCACCTCCTCGCGCGTCGCCAGGTTCAGCGCCTTCGCGAGGGAGTGCGACGCCGCCGCGGAGGCGCTCTCGACCTGCCCCCGGAGCGACATCACCTTCATCGCCGCGCCCATGACCTTGGGGCTCATGGCGACCTCCATGACCTTGGGGTTCTGGGCGAGCTTCATCGCCTGCGTGAGCAGGGTCTTCTTCAGGTCCATGGCGGCGCTACGCTATCACTTCACGAGGCGAAGCGGTCGGTGGCGGCCACCAGCGCGCGGGTGATCCCCAGCTCGTGCGCCGAGTGCCCCGCGTCGGGGACCACCACCAGCGTCGACTCGGGCCACGCGCGGTGCAGGGCCCAGGCGCTGTCCATGGGGCAGACCACGTCGTAGCGCCCCTGCACGATCACCGCGGGGATGTGCCGGATGCGACCGACGTCGCGCAGCAGCTGCCCGTCGACCTCCATGAACCCCTTGTTCACGAAGTAGTGGCACTCGATGCGCGCGAAGGCGAGGGCGAAGGTCTCGTGCCCGCAGCGCCGCACGGCCTCGCCGTCGACGATCAGTCGCGAGGTGCTCCCCTCCCACACGCTCCACGCGCGGGCGCACTCGAGCTTCGCGCGCTCGTCGTCGCCCGTGAGACGGCGGTGGTACGCGTTGAGAAAGTCTCCGCGCTCGGCCTCGGGGATGGCGTCGCGGTAGGGCTCCCAGGCGTCGGGAAAGATCCGGCTCGCGCCCTCTTGATAGAACCAGTCGATCTCCCGCTGGCGCAGCAGAAAGATCCCGCGGAGCACCAGCTCGCTCACGCGCTCGGGGTGCGTCTCGGCGTAGGCCAGCGCGAGGGTGCTGCCCCACGAGCCGCCGAAGATCATCCAGCGGTCGATGCCCAGGTGCTCGCGGATGCGCTCCATGTCGGCCACGAGGTCCCAGGTGGTGTTCTCGTCGAGGCAGGCGTGGGGCGTCGAGCGGCCGCAGCCGCGCTGGTCAAAGATCACGATGCGGTACTTCTTCGGGTCGAAGAAGCGCCGGTACTTCGGGTCGCTGCCTCCCCCGGGCCCGCCGTGGAGGAACACCACGGGCTTGCCCTCGGGGTTGCCGCTCTCTTCGACGTAGAGCTCGTGGAGCTCAGACACCTTGAGGCGAAAGGTCTTGCGGGCTTCGATCTCGGGATAGAGCCCGTCGCGGGCGCCGGGGAGGGTCATCCCCGGTATCGCTCGCACGGGGAGCGCGGGGGGGTCAATCCCCGCGGGTCGCTACACGGCGCGGTAGAGCGCCATGCCGATGGCCACTAGGCCCTCGGCGGCGATGACCCCGCTGGAGATCGGCACGATGAAGGTGTCGGCGCTGCGCTTGTCGCGCTTCTCCCACGCCAGCGCGAGCAGCGCGCCGAGGAACATCGACAGGGTGTTGGCGAAGGGCATGGTGAACGCCATGCCGAAGCCCGTCGCGCTCGGGATGTACCGCCGATACCTCGGCAGGTAGCGGTCGGCGAGGACCAGCGCCACGCCCACGGCGGCGCCCGCGGCGATGAGCGTGGTGGCCCCCCTGGGGAGCCCCGAGAGGCCCGTGGTGAGCCCCTGCGCCACCGCGAGCCACGAGATCGCGCCGGGCGCGGGGAGGCGCTCGGTGCCGATCACCGTGTAGTCGGGCACGAGCTTCTGAAACGCGATGACCACCACGCTGCCGCCCGCGAGCACCCCGAAGAACTGCGCGAAGAACTGCTGCCGCGGGCGCGCGCCGAGGAGGTAGCCCGACTTCAGGTCGGTGAGCAGGTCGGCGGCGTGAATCGCCACGCCCGCGCTCATGGACGCGCTCATGAGGTTCGTGCTCACGCTGCCCGGCGCGAGCACGCCGAAGGTGAGCTGGGTGATCTTGCCGAGGGCGCCCGTGGGGGTGGTGTCGGTCTCGCCCGTGGCGCGGCTCGCGACGATGGCGATGAAGAAGCTCATCACCACGCAGATCAGGCTCATCCACCACGCGATGCCGAAGAAGACCCACGCGAGAAAGGCCACGACGGGCGTGAGGGTCACGATGCCCGCGACGAACCAGCTCATGGGCACCTCGACCTTCGCCAGCGGGTCTTCGACCTCGCCCTTCTTGCGCGAGAAGATCTTGCCCACGTCGCCGAAGGCCCGCGCCACCTGCCGCCAGGTGAACGCGAAGGAGAGCAGGCCCGCGGTGAGCAGCAGCGAGGAGCCGAACCACACGGTCCATTTCGCGATGGCGCTGTATTTCACCTCGGCGATGCCGCCGATGGCGAAGCCGTGGGGCGCGAGGGCGAAGTAGTTGATGCAGGCGCCCACCATCATGCTCCAGGCGCTGCGCCAGCCCATGATCCCGCCCGCCGCGAAGAGCAGCACGGAGGTGTCGAAGGAGACGCTCCACCGGGCGAGGGGGTGCCCGTGAAACTGCGCCGGGAGCTTGAACGACGCGGGGATGTTGAACAGCCACGAGAGCTGGTGCTCGCGGAGGTAGGTGTAGACGGCGGTGACGGCGCCCGCGCGAAAGAGCGCACGGCCCGCGGCGCGGGGGTCGGCGACCTCGCCCTGCGCCTCGGCCACGGGCGCGTCGCCCTCGCGCTCGGTCTTGCGCGCGTCGAGGGCGGCGGCGTCTTCGGGGTGGAGCTGCCGCAGGGTCTCGGCCGCGGCGATGCCCGAGGGGAAGCGCAGGCCCTCCTGGTTGATCATCTGGCGCTTCATGGGGATCGCCATGAACACGCCCATCACCGCGATGGTGGTGATCCACAGGAACATCACGTGCCCGGGGATGGGCGCGTGGGTGGCCATCATCAGCGCGGGGATCGCCGCCGCGGTCCCGCCGCCGGTCATGTAGCCCGCGGCGCTCGACACCGACTGCATCGCGTTGTTCTCGAGCATCCCGAAGTGACGCTTGACGAGCCCGACGCGCTCCAGCAGCCCGAAGATCACGTAGGCCATGATCCCCGCGGTGATGGTCACCCCGAAGCTCCACCCCGTGCGCAGCGCGGTGATGAGGTTCGACCCCACGAGAAACGCGCCGAGGATCATCCCCGCGATCACCGCCCGCGGCGTGAGCTGCGGCACCTCCTCGCCCTGGTAGACCTCCCGGAGCCAGCGGTGCTCGGGGTCGTCGGGGGGGGTCAGCGGCTGCGCCCGGTAGCTCTCCGAAATCTCGTGTGACATCGGAGAATTCCCCTGCCAGAACCCGGGGCAGATGTCAGCAACTCCCGCGGCGCGGCGCGCCTACACCTAGTGTAGAGTGATACTTGACACCATGCACTCGTCGCCGCAGGGTTCTCGCTGATGTTGCCCGCGTCTCTCACGCTGCTCGAGCGCGTCGGTCGCTCGCTCCCCCGCTCGCTGGCCGAGCGCCTGGCCCTCGCCCGCCGCGACCTCGCGATGGTGCTCGACGGCCTCGCGGGTCGCGCGCCGCCTCCGGTGATCCGCACCCGCGACCTGCGTCGCGGGGCGACGGCCTCGCTGGGCGCGCGGCGGGCGACGGTCCGCGAGGTCGTGCGCGAGACCGCCGACGCGGTGAGCGTGATCCTCGAAGACCCCGAGGGCGTGGGCTTCGACTACCTCCCCGGTCAGTTCTACACGCTCTGCGCCACCGTCGACGGCGCGACGGTGCGCCGCGCGTACTCCGCCTCTCGCCCCCCCTCCCCCGACGGCGCCCTGCGCATCACCGTCAAGCGCGTGCCCGACGGCGTGGTGTCGACGTGGGTCACCACCCGGCTCCAGCCCGGCGACCGCGTCGAGCTCCTGGGGCCGAGCGGGAGCTTCGTCGTCGCCGATCCCTCTGCGGCGCAGCACCTCGTGCTCATCGGTGGCGGCAGCGGGGTCACCCCGCTCTACGCCATCGCGGCCTCGATGCTCGAGACCAACCCCGCGTGCCGGGTCACCCTGCTCTACGGCAACCGCGCGCAGGGCGACGTGATCTTCGCCGCCGAGCTCGAGGCGCTGCGCCTGGCCCACCCCGAGCGCTTCACCCTGCGCCTCGCCCTCGACGCGCCGTACGAGGGCTTCGAGGGGCTCGCGGGCCTGCTCGATGAAGCGAACGTCGGCGCGGCCCTCGACGCGCTCCCCGACGACGGGCTCGCGCGTCGCTACTTCATGTGCGGCCCGACCCCCATGCGCGAGGCCGCGCGGCGCGCGCTCGAGGCGCGGTCGGTGGAGCCCTCGCTCCTTCAAGAGGAGGTCTACGCCTCTCCCCACCGCCCCCGCGCCCCCAACGCGCAGGATCACCGGGTGACCCTGCGCGTCCTGGGCGACGACCGCGAGGTGCTGGTGCAGGCGGGGGAGACGATCCTCGACGCTGCGATGCGCGAGGGCGTCGAGCTGCCCTACTCCTGCGCCATGGGCGGCTGCGGCGCCTGCCGCTGCGAGCGCGTCTCCGGCGAGGTGGAGATGGACACGCCCAATTGCCTCAGCGAGGCCGAGCGCGCGGCGGGGGCGGTGCTCACCTGCGTCGGGCGCCCCGTGGGCCCCGGCGTCGTGATCGAGGTGCCGTGATGGCCGCGAAGCGCCGTGACGACGAGGCCTTTCCCTACAAGATGAAGGACCTCTGCGAGCTCACGGGGCTGCCGCGCCAGGCCGTGCACTTCTACATTCAAGAGGGCCTCGTGCCCGAGGGCCACAAGACCGGGCGCAACATGGCCTACTACGGAGAGCGCCACGTCGAGCGCATCCGGCTGATCAAGAAGCTGCAAGACGAGCAGTTCCTGCCGCTGAAGGCCATTCGCGCGATCCTCGAGGAGCGCGACGACACCTTCTCGCCCGCGCAGAAGCAGCTCTTCGCCGAGGTCAAAGACCGGCTGCGCAGCACCTTCGGCTCGCCCACCGACCGCAAAGAGACGGTGCCGGTGAGCGCGCTCCTCGAGGCCACCCGCGTCGACCGACGCGACTTCGAAGAGATGGTCGAGATCGGGATCATCGCCACCACCAAGGGCCCCAAGGGGCGCATGCTGGTCTCGAAGGACGACGCGTGGATCGTCGAGCTCTGGGGCCGGCTGCGCAGCGCGGGGTTCTCTCGCGAGCTGGGCTTCTCCCCGCGGCTCATGGCCTTCTTTGAAGAGGCCATCGCGTCGATCTTTCAGAAGGAGGTCGAGATCCTCAACTCGCGCCTCGGCGCCCTCCCCGCCGACCAGCTCGCGCCCATGCTCGCCCGCGCCCTGCCCCTGGTCGGCGAGTTTCTGCTGCGCCTCCACGAGAACAAGATCCGCACCTTCATCGCCACCGCCACCGAGTGACCGCCGTCCCAGGAGGCCCCGAGATGTTCGACCCCCAGCGACTCACGAACCTGCTCCCCCTGCGTATGCGCGAGCGCATCGACCCCCTGCTCGAGGCCCTCGAGGTGTTCACCGAGGTGCGCGACCCGCGGGTGCTCGCCTCGCTCGGGCCCTCGGGCGTGCGCGGGCTGCTGCTCCACCGGGGCAAGCAGGGCGCGCCCACCACCACCGCCTCGCGCCACGCCACGCACTTCGACTGGACCTACCCCGACGACCACGCCGGCATGCGCGACCTCTACGAGCGCGCCAAGCGCGGGCAGTGGGTCTCCGAGGAGCTCCCCTGGCGCACCGACGTCGACCCGCTCAACACCGAGGTGCCGCTGCTCCCCGAGCGCTTTCTCGACTTCGAGGCCCTGGGTGAGCTCGGCGTGCGCCTCGACCGGCGGGAGCGCGCGATGATGAACCACAACGTCATCGCGTGGCTGCTCTCGCAGTTTCTCCACGGAGAGCAGGGCGCGCTCTTCGCCTCGGCGCAGGTGACCGAGGCCGTGCAGTTCTTCGACGGAAAGCTCTACGGCGCCACGCAGGTCATGGACGAGGGACGTCACGTCGAGGTCTTTCACCGCTACCTCGAGACCAAGCTCGGAAAGCTCTATCAGATCAACGACAACCTCTTCGTGATCATCGACGCGCTGATGACCGACCCCCGCTGGGACATGAAGTTCCTCGGGATGCAGATCATGATTGAGGGCCTCGCGCTGGGCGCCTTCGGCACGATCTACCGCACCACCCGCGAGCCGCTCCTGCGCGAGCTGCTCAAGCGGGTCATCCAAGACGAGGCGCGGCACGTGCACTACGGCGTGCTCGCCCTGCGCGAGCACATCACCCGGGAGCTCACCGAGCGCGAGCGCCGCGAGCGCGAAGACTGGACCTTCGAGGTCGCCCTGCTCATGCGCAACCGCTTCATGGCCTACGAGATCTACGACGAGCACTTCGCGCACCGAATCACCCGCGCGCAGTGGCGGCGGTACATCACCTCGGTCCCCGGCATGAGGGAGTTTCGCGAGGTGATGTTCTCGCGGCTCATGCCCAACCTCCGCGAGATCGGGCTGCTCGCGCCGAGGATGATCCCCCTCTACGAGCGCGCGGGGATGATGAAGTACGCCCGCGGGCGCTCGGCCGACGAGATCACCGGCGAGGAGATGATCACCGAGCTCGACCTCGCGGCGTAGCCCGCACCGCCCACTCCCCCACCTCGAGCCCCGCGACGTTCGTCACCCGTCGAAGCGACCAGGCCTCGGGCTCCTCCCACGCGCCCGGCGCGAAGGTCTCCAGCGCCCACGCCACCAGCGCGGGGAGCGCCTCCATCGTCCCCGCGTGGACCTTCATCGCGACGCCCAGCTCGCGCTCGGGCAGCGCGACGCAGAAGAGCCCCCCGGCGCCCACCTTCACGGCCATCTCCTCCCGCGACGCGCGCACCACCTCGAGGTCGAGGCGGCCGGTGCCCGAGGTGAGGTCGGGGCGCAGCGCCATCGCCCGTCCGATGCGCCCGAGCCGGTCGCTCCACGGGTCGTCCGCGCCCCCGGCGGCCATGGCCGAGGCGACCACCCCCCAGGCCCGCGCCGCGGCGCTCAAGGGCTGGCAGAAGGTAGGAACCCCGCATCCGTCGGTCACGCTGTACGGGTCGTGCGCCATCCAACGAGCGAGCGACTCGTGAATCCTGCGCTGGAGGGGGTGCTCCGGCGGGAGATAGTTCGAGTCCCAACCGTTGCGCGCGCAGGCGGCGAGCATGAGGGTGTGCTTGCCCGAGCAGTTGTTGTGCAGCGCGGTGAAGCTCTGCCCCGCGCGCAAGATCGCCTCGGCGCTGGGCGTGTGCGTGGGCGCGTGGGAGCCGCAGCGCAGGCCCTCGACGTCGAGGTCGAAGCGCCGCAGCAGCGCCTCGACGCGGGCGACGTGAAAGGGCTCGGCGCTGTGCGAGGCCGCCCCCACGGCGAGGTCCTCGGCGCTGAGCTCGGGGTCGCCCAGGGCCTCGAGCGAGACCGCGAGCTGAAAGGGCTTCGCCGCCGAGCGAAAGGTGGTCTCGACGTCGGCGCCGCGCAGGGCGACGAGCTCGCCCCGGTGCACCACCGCGACCGACGCGCCGCTCGCCGCCTCGACGCACCGCCCCCGACGCTGAATCACCTCGATCATGGCGCGATAGACACGGAGCCGCGCCGCGAGGTCAACGCCGACGCGCCGTCGGGTGATGAATTCCCGAGGGGCAGAGGGGCCCGCGTGTCAGCCGCGCGGGGACGTGGTAGGCGCCTCGGGAGATGTCCGGTGAGCAACAGGTGCGGCTGACGAAGCTGGCCCACGGCGCGGGGTGAGCGAGCAAGATCCGCGCTGCGGATCTCGCGCAGGTCCTGCGCGCGCTGCCCACCTTCGTCGACCCCAGCGTGATCGTCGGCCTCGCCCCGGCCGACGACGCCGCCGTGGTGCGCCTGAGCGACGAGCTCGCGCTGGTGTTCACCACCGACTTCTTCACCCCGGTGGTCGACGACCCCGTGGCCTTCGGCCGCATCGCCGCGGCCAACGCCATCTCCGACATCTACGCCATGGGCGCGAAGCCCCTGGTGGCGCTGAACATCGTCGCGTTCCCCACCCGGAGCCTGGGCGTCGAGATCCTCGGCGAGGTGCTCCGGGGAGGCGCCGAGGTCGCCGCCCTCGCGGGCATCGCCATCGCCGGCGGACACTCCGTCGAAGACGCCGAGCCCAAGTACGGCCTCGCGGTCATCGGCACCGCGCGCCCTGACGCCCTGTGGCGCAAGGGCGGCGCGCGCGCGGGGGACGGGCTCGTGCTCACCAAGGCCCTCGGCACCGGCGTGCTCGCCACCGCCCTCAAGCGCGAGCGCATCGCCGAGGGCGACGCCGCGATGGTCGCCGCGGTGCGCTCGATGTCCACCCTCAACGCCCGCGCCGCGGAGCTCGCCCGCGCGCACCACGTCGCGGTGCACGCCGCCACCGACGTGACGGGCTACGGCCTCGTGGGGCACCTGGGCGAGATGCTCCGCGCGAGCGTCGGTGTGGGCGCGAGGCTCGACGCCGCGGCGCTCCCGGTCCTCGAGGGCGCGCTCGAGCTGGCCGCGGAGGGCGTGCTCCCTGGAGGCACCCGCGCCAACCGAAGCACCGCCGCCGCGTGGCTCACGGTGCGCGACGGCGTCGACGAGGCGCGGGCGTGGCTCGCCTGCGACGCGCAGACCTCCGGCGGGCTGCTCATCGCGTGCCCCATGCCCGAGGCGCTCGCGCTGCGCGACGCCCTGCGCGCCGAGGGGATCGCCGCCGCGGTGGTGGGCGAGGTGCTCGAGGGCGAAGGCGCGCGGGTCGAGATCGCGTAGACCCTCAGCGAGGGCCGCGGAGCTCGGCGGCGGTGAGGTCGACCTCGTCGGGGGGCTCCAACGCGGCGTCGGAGAGCGCGAGGGAGAAGGTCACCAGGTGCGTCGAGATCACCGCGGCCACCGTGCGCGCGTCGAGGAAGGCCATCGCGCGCAGCGTGCCCCGCGGCAGCCCCGACGAGGGCCCGTTCACCAGCATCGGCCACTCGCGCCCCCGCGCCCAGAGCCAGAGGTCCATCCCCCGGGTGAAGAGCGCGAGGTCGCCGCGCGGCGAGGCCGTCGCGCCCGCGGGCACCGCGCCGCGGTGGGGCACAGCCTCGGGCAGACGATGCGTGTGGGCGCAGTCGCGCGGCAGGGTCACGCGCAGCACCTCTCCCCCGCGGGTGAGCAGCAGCGTCGCGTCGCCGCCCGCCTCCGCGGTGAGCGCGACGGCCTCGGCGCGGGTCGGGTCGAGGGGCGAGATCGGCGCCGCGCAGCCCTGCAGCGGAGCGTCATCGCGACGCACCACCGCGCTGCAGCGCCTGCCGTCGACACGCCACCGCACGCGGTCGCCCCGGCACACCCGGTCGACCCGGTCGAGCTCGAAGCCGTTGGCGCGCAAGGGGATCTGATCGTCACCAGACCCCCAGGGCACCGCCCTCAGGGGCTCGCGCGCGAGGCCGACGCGGGGCGTGTGCGGGCGCGCGGGCTCGTCGTGGGTGACCGTGACGGTGAGTCCCTGCGAGAAGGTGTCGGCGACCTCGCGCTCCCAGGGACCCAGGTCGGCGGCGCAGCCCGCGAAGGGGTGGGCCATCGCCGCGCGATGCACCAGCGGGACCAGCTCGGCGTCGCTCACGGCCACGCTGCCACCCCGCGTCGCCTCGCCGGGCGCGCGGCTGAGGCAGTGGTGAATCATCGCGCCCGCGTGCCGCTCGCCCGCCGCGCCCACGAAGAGGTCGGCGACGTCGATGAGGTCGGTCGCGCCCGCGCCGTCGACCACCTCGACCTCCGCCCGCGCGAGCACCGCGCCGCCGAACTCGGTGAACTCCACGCCCCGCAGCGTCGCCCGCGGCATCGCGCTCGAGCGACGGAGCTGCCGCGTGCCCAGCACCCGCGCGAGGGCCATGCCTCCGTCGACGCCCTGCGCGTCGCCGGAGTACATCGTGAGGTAGGCCACGGTGTACGCGCCGTCGCGGGCGTCGGGGCCGAGATCCCTGGGGTCGGGGCGCGGGCAGGGGCGCGTGGCGCTCACGGGGACGCAGCGCGCGGCGACGGTGTTCCAGTGCACCGCGACGGTGGGGTCGGACTGCTCGTCGCCGTCGCGGTCGGGCGCGTCCTCCCAGCGTCCCAGGAGCGACACGCCCGTGAGGTCGACGCGGGGCAGCGAGCGCCAGGGCCCCGAGCGCGCGCGCGGCGGCGGCGCTGTCTCGGGCGCGTCGACCGCGTCGGTCGCGTCGTCGTGCTCGCTGGCGTCGAGTGGATCGTCTTGCGGCGCAGGCACATCGATCGACGCCGGGACATCCGTCGCGACGACCTCGACGGGCGGCGCGGGCGGCCGACGCTTGCACCCCGCGCCCAGCGCCAGGAGCAGCGCCAGGGCGGCGCGCTCAGTCATAGCGCTCGGTGTGGATCCGCTCGCGCGTGAAGCCCAACGACCCCTTGAGCTCGACGCGCACCGCCTTGAGCATCGCGTTGAGGCCGCACACATACGCGTGGCAACCGGGGAGCGCGAGCTCGGCGAGGTGCGTCTGCACATACCCCGACCGACCGACCCACCCCTCTGGGGGTCGAGAGAGCGTGAGCTCGTAGCGAAACCACGGGGCCGCCCGCGCGAGCGCGCGGAGCTCGTCGTCGTAGAGCGCGTCGGCGGGCGTGCGCACGCCCAGGAGGAGGGTGACCTCGCGGGGCGATCCCTCGCGGGCGAGGCGCTGGAGCATCGCGCGCATGGGCGCGACGCCGGTGCCGGTGGCCACCATCAGCATCGGGTGATCGAGGGGATCGGGGAGGGTGAAGAAGCCCATCGGGTCACCGACCTCGATCGCCTCGCCGGGCGACATCGCGTGGAGAAAGGTGCTCCCGGGCCCGCCCTGCACGAGGGTCACGGCGACGTCGAAGGCGCCGTCGGCGCGAGCGTCGGAGGCGATGGAGTACGAGCGCGCCAGGGTCTCAGCCCCCTGCGGGATCTTCAGCGACACCCACTGCCCCGGCGAGTGCGGCGCGGGGCGGTCGGGCGCGAAGGTGAGCTCGCGGACCTCAGGCGTGAGCGTTCGCGCGCTGCGAAGGACCGCGGAGCGGAGCGTCATGCGGCCGTTCAGACGAAGTAGGTGTCGGCCCAGGTCGCCGCCAGGCCGCGGTCGGTCGCCAGGGTCACCAGCGCCCTGCGGGCCCCGCGCAGCGCGCAGGCCGCGGTCTCGCGCCAGGCCACGCACCGCGCCTCGTGCCGGCCCAGGTCGGCGTAGGCGTCGCTGCGGTCGGCGAGCGCCGCGGTGCCCATTCGCAGGGCCGCGCGGAGCGGCTCGAGGTGCGCGCGGAGCGCCGCGGGCGCCTCGGCGTCGGCGTCGAGCCGGCCGACGATCACCGCGACCTGGGGCAGCTCGCTGTCGAGGCCCATGGCGATGACCTCCTCGTGGCCGTCGACGAAATAGCCGGCGTAGCGAGGGTCGTCGGAGCCGCCCGCGGCGGCGAGCAGGTCGCGCGCGAAGGCGGCGATGCCCGCGTCGAGGGCGGCGTCGGCGACCTTCGCCCGCGCCGTGGCGGCGAGGATCGCGCGGCGGCGCGCGCGGCCGTCGAGCTCGATGGCCGCGTGGTCCTCGATGAGGCTCGTGAGCCGGGACGCGATGGCGTTGAGCGCCGCGTCGTCGGCGCGCGCTGAGAGCGCCTCGACCGAGAAGATCAGCTCGTCGAGGGCGGCGTGGGTGGGGTCGGAATGGTGGTGCATGGTCTCTCCTCGGGGCGGCGCGAGGATGCGACGATCGACGCGCGCTGGGAAGGGGGGCGTCAGTGCACCCTGGGCCGAAGGGGCTGCGACGAGAGGATCTCGGCCTCGCGCTCGGCCAGGTGACGCACCCGCGACCTCGCGCGCTCCTCGCCGAAGAGCTCCTCGGCGATCGACGCGAAGAGCACGTGGTGCCGCGCCTCGGAGGTGAACAACTCGCGGTACCAGCCCCGCAGCTCGGGGGTGGGCGCGTGCTCGGCGAGGAGCGAGAAGCGCTCGCAGCTGCGGGCCTCGATGAGCGCCGCCACGGCGAGGCGGTCGAGCAACGGCTCGGCGCGGCCGTCGTTCAGCGCGCGGCGCAGCGTGCGGGCGTAGACGTCCTCTTCGGGGGGCGTCGCGCGCAGGCCCCGCGCCTCGAGGCGGTCGAAGACCTGCTGCACGTGCGACAGCTCCTCCTGCGCGAGGGCCGTGAGCTCGCGGACCATCCTCGCGTGCATCGGGTAGCGCGCCACCAGCGCCGTCGCGTTCGACGCGGCCTTGAGCTCGCAGTGCAGGTGATCGACGAGCACCGCGCCGAGGTCATCGAGGGCGACCTCGACCCAGCGGGGATCGGTAGACGAGACCAGTCCGAGCATCGCCGCGGTGTACCCCATCCCCCGCCCCCCCGTCACGGCGGCGATGGACACGCGGGGCGTCCTGCTCGAATCATCCCGGCGATGTACCGGCACCCCGCCACGCAGCCCAGCGGCCTCTCGACGGCCTTTCTCCGCGCCTTCGTGGGAGGCGCGCGGCCCATGGCGGGGCTGTCCCTCGCGCCCGACATCCCCGCGAAGAAGCTCCAGGGCGCGCAGACCTTCGCCGCGGTGACGCCCGGCGAGCAGCCCGTCGCGCTGGTCGACACCTCGGTGATGCAGTCGGGCAAGAGCGGGATGCTGTTCACCGACCGCGCCGTGTACCTCGACTCGCCGCGGGCGCGGGTGCCCCTCGAGGCCATCACGCACCCGCCGGTGGGCGCGTCGGCGCAGCACGTCGCGCACCTGCCCACGGCGATGGGCGCGATCACCCTGCCGACCTCGGTGCCCGACGAGAGCCTCGCGGCGATGCTCGCGCTGCTGCGCGCGGTGGCCTTCGCCAACCGCGGCGCCTCGCGCTTCGGGCAGGGGCACGCGCCGGTGCCTGGGATCATCGGCGAGCTCGCCGCGACCACCCTGCGAGGACCCAGCGTGCAGGCCGCCCCCGCCATCGTGCGAGGCGCCGCCCACGCCGCGTCGAACCTCGCCCACGCCTGGCTCGATCACGACCGCGGCGAGGAGCTGGTCTGCCTCCTCGACGACACGGCCTCCCTCGACGGGACGCGCGGCGTGGCCTTCACCGACCGTCGCCTCATCGCCTTCGGGGCGCAGCCCCTCGACCTCCCCTACGGCGCGATCACCGGCGTGTCGATTCGCAAGGGGATGCTCACCAACACCTTTCAACTCAGCACGACCTCGGGCGCCGCGAGCTTCGAGTGCCTCGCCGAAGACGCGATCACCCAGCCGATCCACGCGTTTCTTCACGGGCTCGGGTCCATCGCCCCCGAGCAGCGGCACGCGGGCTACGCCCTCACCCGCACGGCCGACGACCCGAGCGCCGTCGCCGACGCGATGCGCGCGCTGCCGCAGCCCGATCCCCGCGCGGCGACGATCCTCGAGGTGGTGCACGCCTCCGTGGCCCAGGGCGCCGTGAGCGCGGACGACGGCTTCGACCTCACGCAGCGCGCGGTGCGGCTCCAGCGTTGCCTCCGCGGGGGGCACGGGCGCAGCGGCGTCATGCAGCGCTCGCCCCTCGCCGCGGCGGACCTCTGCGTCGCGTTCTCCCAGCTCCTCGGCGCGCCTGTTCACCAGGGCTACGAGGCCAACGGCGTGGTCCTCGACTACGACCTCGGGAGGAGCGGCAGCGTGGCCGGCACCGTGGCGTCGAACGTGGTCGGCATCGCGCTGCTGGCCGTGGTGGGCGTGGGCTGGGTGAGCGCGGGCTCGGGCGCGCCGAAGCGCGTGCGCGTGCGCGTGTGGGAGGGCCCCGGCGGCGCGGGCTTCACCCTCCACGACCCGAGCGGCCTGCCCCTCGCGAAGAACGACGCGAAGCTCGCGGGGGCGCTGCTCGGCGGCCTCGCCGACCTCAGCGCGACCGTCCTCCTGCGCCGCGCGGTGACGGGATGGGGCCCGCCCCTCGAGGCCCTCCTCGCCGAGCCTCCCGCGGCGCTCGAGGCGCGGGTGCGCGCGCTCGCCCCCCTCGCCGACGTCGCGCTCTTCATGCCGGGTTGAGCGAGGCCCCAGGGGGGTAAGATGGATCCGCGTGAACCCCGCCGCCCTCAACGACCCGCCCGACGCCGCGCCCCCCGACGACGCCGTCGCGCTGAGCGCCTCGCTCCTCGCCGCGATGCGCGCCCTCGACGTCACGGTCACCCCCGAGGCCGCCGCCCTCGCCCGCGCCCTCGGGGGCGTTCGCCCTGGAGCGATCCCCCCCGAGGGCGGCGCGCGGGTGGCGTTCTGGGTCAACGTCTACAACGCGCTGATGCGCCACGCGGTGGTCGCCCTCGACCTCCCGGCCGGCTCCCGCGTGCCCCTCGGGGTGTTCTCACGCGCGAGCTATCTCCTTGGGGGGCAGCGCTTCTCGCTCAACACGATCGAGCACGGCGTGCTCCGGCGAAACCGCCCCGCGCCCTTCGCGCTGCGGCGCCCGCTGCGCGACGACGACCCGCGCCTCGGCGCGATGCCCGCAACCTTCGACCCGAGGGTTCACTTCGCGCTCAACTGCGCGGCGGCGTCGTGCCCGCCGATTCGCGCGTACAGCGCCGACGGCGTCGACCGCGAGCTCGACCTCGCGACGCGGGGGTACGTCGAGCAGGAGACCACCCTCGACCGCCCGCGCGAGCGGGTTCGGCTCCCCGCGCTGTGCTGGCTGTACTCCCGAGATTTCGGCGCGCGTCGCGAGGCGCTGCGCTGGGTCTCGGCGTACCTCCCCGACGACGACCGACGCTGGGTCGAGGCGCACCCGAAGGCCCGCGTCTCCTTCAACGGGTACCGCTGGGGCGTGGTGCGATAGAATTTCGCCGCGCTCCGTTGCGCGGGGCGATGGGGGGGCGCAAGTACCTCGGCCATGCAGACGGCCACCGAGTCGAGTCCCCTGCGGCCCTTCGCGTCGATCCCTGCGCTGGCGGGGAGCCGCGCGCTGGGGGGTCACATGCCGCTGATCCGCAACGACCGCATGGCGCTGCTGCGCCTCGGCGCCGAGAGCCCCCATGCCCTGGCGCGAATCGAGGCGGTGCTGGGGAGCGTGGTGATGCCCACGACCCCGGCGCTCTTTCACGAGGTCCTCGTCGAGCGAAACTCGGACTACCGCAAGAGCGCGATGATGCGCTTCACCCTCGCGCCCATCGCCAACGAGGGCCTGTTCACCGCGTCGGGCGAGCTGTGGAAGCGCCAGCGCAAGCTCATGGCGCCGATGTTTCACCCCTCGGTGCTCAAGGGCTACGCCGACGACATGTCGCGCTGCACGCGCCGCGCGATCGACGGATGGGCCGACGGCGGCCGCATCGAGTTCGCGAGGGAGACCACGCGCGTCGCGATGGCGGTCGCCGGGCGCACCTTCTTCGACTCCGACACCGACGAAGACACCGAGCGGCTCAGCGACGCGATCACCGTCGCCCTCGACTGGGGGAGCCACGCCGCGGGGGGCGCGTACTCGCTCGCGCACATCATCCCGGCGTTCGCGCTGGCCCGCGCCGCCGACCGGCTCCCCGAGCCGATGGCCGAATCGGCCCGCTCGCTCTCGTCGAAGCTCGAGAAGCCGCTGTTCTTTCCGGGCGCGCAGGGCAAGCGGCTCAAGGAGGCCGTCGAGGTGCTCGAGACGCGGGTGCGCGACATGATCTCGCAGCGCCGCGCGCAGGGCTTCGAGCGACCCGACCTGCTCTCGCGGCTCCTCGCGGCGCGTGACGACGACGGCACGGCGATGAGCGACCAGCAGGTGCGAGACGAGATCCTCACGCTGTTCATCGCCGGGCACGAGACCACCGCGACGGGCCTGGCCTGGAGCATGGACCTCTTGTGTCGTCACCCCGAGTGGTACGCCCGCGCGCAGCGCGAGGCCGACGCGCTGGGCCACGAGCCCACGGTCGAAGACCTCCCGCGGCTCCAGACGATCCTCAGGGTCTTCAAAGAGGCCCTGCGGCTCTATCCCCCGGCGTACCTCTTTGGCCGCACGGCGTGGAGCGCGACGGAGCTCGGCGGCTACGCCCTCCCCCGCTTCGCGAACGTGCTGCTGAGCCCGTGGGTGCTGCACCACAACCCGCGGGTGTGGGACGACCCCGAGCGCTTCGACCCCGACCGCTTTCTCCCCGAGCGCGAGGCCGCGCGTCACCGCAGCGCGTGGGTGCCCTTCAGCGCGGGTCCGCGGGTGTGCATCGGCAACCACTTCTCGATGATGGAGGCGCAGCTCGTGCTCGCGCAGATGCTCCAGCGCGCGAACTTCGAGGCGCTGGAGCACCCGGCGCCCGACCCCTCGGCCACGCTGCGTCCCCACGGCACGCTGCCGATGCGCGTCACGCTGCGGCCCGGTGCGGTCACGCGCGCTTAGAAGCGCCCGTCGCGCCGCCGCGCGGCCATCTCTTCGAACTCGCGCCCTACGGTCTCTTTGGCGACCTCGGCGGGCGTGCGCTCGGCGCCGTCGGGAGCGAAGCGCACCCCCGTGGAGGGCTGCGACGCGCGCCCCAGCAGCGCGCCTCGCACGTCGCGAAAGCTGTATTGCAGCACGCCCTCGCCGTTGACCTCGACCATCGCGCGACCGCGGCGGCTCATCTCGGTGAGCAGGCGGTCGGCGTCCTTGAGCGCGATGCCGAGGTTCTGCGCGACCTCCATGGTGGTCACCGCGCCGTTGCGGTTCGCGGCCATCGCGAGGATCGACTGCTCGTACGCCCGCTCCCGCGCCTCTTCGCCGCGCGCGCGCAGCGCCCGTGAGCCGCGGAGCCCTAGGTATCCCGCGACGCCGCCGACGGCGCTGAGCCCCACGCCGATGCCCGCGCCGAGGGCCATGCTCTGCCCGAAGATCCCCGCGACGAGGGCGATCAGCCCCCCCACCACGCCGCCCACGGCGATGCCCCCGAGGATCACCGCGATCGAGAGCACCGCCGTGATCGCACTCCCCGCGCGGTGCGCGCTGCCGACCATGTTGAGCGGCACCCCCGCGAGGGGACCGCGCGACGCGCCGCAGCCCGAGCACACGACCTCGCCGCCGCGGATCATCGTCGGCGCGGGCTGCCCGCACGAGCCGCACACCGCGCCGTAGTGCGCGCGGCCGCAGTGCGGGCACAGGGTCTCGCCTGGAGGGATCGCCGAGCCGCACGCCATACACTTCTGCATCGCGGGCGCAGCGTATCACCCGCGGAGCACTTCGCCGTACGCCACCTCCCGCGGGCTCCCCGGCGCGTAGAGGTAGCGGTGCACCCTCCCTCCCCTCGCCCAGGAGCATCACCGTCGACGACACCGTGCCGTACACCGGCGTCTGCACGCACAGCGCCTGGAGCTCGCGCGCGAGCCATCGGGCGGCCTCGAGGGGATCCCCTTGGCTCGCTCGTCGGGAACCGGCGTCTGCACGCACAGCGCCTGGAGCCGTCGCGCGAGCTCATCGGGCAGCGCCGCGTCGAGGATCCCTCCGCTCGTCGGGAAACGCCGGGTCGCGCAGCGCAGCCGCGAGGCGCTCGGTCAGCGCGTTTCAGGCTCGAGAGCGAGGCGATCGAGGGCGGGTCGAGGAGCGCGGTCATGCGCGCGGTCTTGGGAAAGGCCGCGGAGCCCAGGCGGTCGTTCGCGAGAACCTGCGCGCCGGGCGCGAGGGCGTGCACCTCGAGGCTCGCGGGCGCGTCGCGCGCGTAGGCCACGCGCAGCCCCGACGCGTCGCCGAAGAGCAGGTTGAAGGGGTTGAAATCGCTCGGGTCGAGGCGCGTCGCAGCAGCGCCTCGACCGCCCCGCCTCGCCCGCGTGCAACGCGTCCAGGACCACCTCGCCCCGCGAGCGCCTCGCGTCCTTGCGCGGCGCGAGGGAGCGCTGGTTGGTCACGCCCACGAAGAAGCCCTCGCGGTCACTCCCATCCAGCTCCCGCCCGCGCGCACGTCGCGCTGGCCCACACCTCGCTGCCGTCGCGGGCGCACCGACGCAACCGCGGGCGGCGTCGCGGCGCGGGCGTAGAACTCGTCGCGGTTCGCGGCGATGATCAGCGAGAACTCAGGGTGCACCCCGCGGAGCGCGGCGATCGTACACATCGCGAGGGATCTTGCGGCCTGACGTCCCGCTCGGGTAGTAGGCCGCGGGTGATCCCGTCACCCTGGCGCGCAGAGGCCCGCGCGGTGCTCCGCCTGGCGCTGCCCGCGGTGGCGCAGTCGCTGCTCCAGACGATGGTCTTCGTCGTCGACCGGGTGATGCTCGGGCGCCACAGCGCCTCGGCCCTCGCGTCGATGCAGGTGGTGGGCACCCTCGTGTGGTCGCTCCAGTCGATCTTCGCCTCGTTCAGCGTGGGCACCGTCGCCGTCGTGGGTCGCTGCGTCGGCGCCCGCGACGCCGAGGGCGCGACCAGCGCGCTGCGCGGCAGCGTGATCATCGCCGCCGCGGTCGGCGCCGCCATCGGACTGAGCGCCTGGCTCTCCGTCGACGGGCTCGTCGCGCTCCTCGGGGGCGACCTCGACCCCGCCGTGCGCGAGGCCGCGCGGGGATACCTCCGGGTGATGCTCCCCGCGATGCCCGCGCTCTTTCTCGGCATCGTCACCACCAACGCGCTGCAGGCCGCGGGCGACACCCGCACGCCCTTCGCCATCGCCGCGCTCACCAACGTGGTGAACGTCATCGGCAACGCGGTGCTGATCTTCGGCGCCTTCGGCCTCCCCCGCCTCGGCGCCACCGGCGCGGCGCTCTCGAACGCCTTCGCGCTCTCCCTCGAGGCCGCGCTGGGCCTCTGGGCGCTCTCCCGCGCGGGCTCACCCGTGCGTCTATCCCTCAGCAGCCCAGGGGTTTCTGCGTGGACGGGGGCGCGGCGCGTGCTCGCGGTGAGCGTCGGGTCCTTCGGCGAGCGGGTGATCTACCACGCGGGCTATTTGAGCTTCGTGCGCATGACCAACGGCCTGGGCCCCGTCGCGATGGCGGCGCACCAGGCGCTGCTCTCGCTGGAGAGCGTCTCGTTCATGAGCGCCGACGGCTTCGCGGTCGCGAGCAGCGCGCGGGTCGCGCAGAACCTCGGCGCGGGAGACGTGCTCGCGGCGAGGCGCTCGGCGCAGTCTGCGGCCGCGATGTGCGCCGCGGCGCTCGCGGTGTTCGCGTTGGTGTTCGTGCTCGCGGGGGGGCCCCTCGTGGCGATCTTTCAGCGAGACCCCGCCATCGTCGCGGCGGGGCGCTCGGCGATCTGGGCCCTCGCCCTCGCGCAGGTGCCCATGGGCGTCGCCATCGTGATGGCGCAGTCGCTCCGCGGCGCGGGCGCGACGCGAGACGCGCTGCTTATCGCGATGCTCGGCACCCTCGCGGTGCGCATCAGCGCGACCTGGGGATTCACCTACGGCCTGGGACTGGGCTTCGTGGGCGTCTGGATGGGCTCGGGCACCGACTGGACCGCGCGGATGCTCCTGGGCGCCTGGCGCTGGCGCCGCGGGCGGTGGTCGAGGGTTCGCGTGTGAGCGCTCACTCGGCGACGAGGCGCCAGAGCGATCCGTCGCGCTGCGAGGCCGCGTAGAGCTCGTCGCGAAAGACCGCGAGGGGCGACGCGCAGAAGAGGTCGTCGCGCACGAAGTGGCTGACCTCCCGCCTCCGCCCGCGCGCGAGCACCGACATCGTGGGCGGGGGCGCGACGCGCCGCACGTGCTCACCCTCGACGCGAAAGAGCCCCTGTTCGGTGAGGAGCACCAGGGCGCCGCGCCATCGCAGGAGGTCGGTCGGCGCGCCCACCCCGATGCCCAGCGCGAGCTCGCGCCAGGCGTCTCCGTCGTCGGTGTACCGAACGTGCCCGCGGCCGTCGCGCTCGAGGGTGATCCACCAGAGCCGCCCCTGGTCGACGAACCACCGTAGGGTGTGCGCGCCGCCCTGCGGGGTGACGCGCAGCGCGCGCTGGGTCCACGCGTCGGGCGCCGCGTCGGGCGCCGCGTCGAAGACCACGAGGTCGTGGGGCTCGCGGCCCTCGTAGTCTTGCAGGCCCGCGTAGAGGCGTCCGCGAAAGCGCGTGAGGTAGGTGAGCCGCCAGGCGTCGCCGTGAGCGCGCTCGGGGTAGGCGCGGGCGAAGGTCCACCGCGCGGCGCGGACGTCGCCGACGTGGAGGGCGCCGGGTGCGCTCCCCCGCCACGCGCGCTCTCCGGGGGGCACGCTGCCGGTGCTCGCGATCCATCGCCCGCGCCAGCGGATCACGTCGATCACATGGTAGGCCCTCGGCAACACCGCCACGCCCGCGCGGTCGCGCGCGAGGTCGGCGACGCGCGGGAGCCTGTGGCCTGGCATGCGCGGGGGCTCGAAACGACCCTGGCGGTCGGAGAGAAAGACGTAGCCCTCGGTGCCAGGATCGACCGCGTTGAGACCTCCGTACGGGGGATCGGCGTCGGGCACGGCGAGGCGTCCCTCGAGGGCGCGCACCCGCAGAAAGCCCTGTCCCCCGCCGCCGCCGCGGGTGGGCTCGCCGGGGCGGTTCCAGTCGAAGGCCATCGAGAAGGGGGCGCGACCGGGCGCGTAGCGAAGGACCCGCGCGCCGTCAGAGCCCAGCGGAGTGTTCGCCTGCGCGAGGTAGAGCGCGCCGCCGAAGGGCGTGAGGTCGCACGTGCGACGGAGCGCGCCGCGGGGACGTCCGACCCGCTCGAAGCGCCCTCGGGCAGGGAGCACCCCCGACGAAGCGCTCGGTCGCAGGTCGTTGCCATCGGGCTCGACCTGCGCGAGCGCGGCGGCGGGGAGGGCGATCACCAGGGCGAAGCTTCGCGCGCGCATGGAGGGCACAGACGCGCGAGGCCGCCCGCGGGTCTCAGCGCGCGGCCATCGCGTCGGGATCGGTGCGGTAGTGCTCGACATCGAAGCGCGCGGTGCGGCGTCGGTACTCGAAGGTGTACCCCGGCCAGAGACCCACGCTCTTGCCGTCGCGGTTCAGGTACCAGCTCTTGCAGCCGCTCCGCCAGGTGGTGCCGCCCGCGCGTCGCTCCATCTCATCGACGAAGCCCGCGAGGGCGTCTTCGCGCACCTCGACCGCGCGCAACCCCCTGTCGCGCAAGCACCTGAGCGCGCCGAGCACATACTCGAACTGCGCCTCCATCATGAACACCATGGAGCTGTGCCCGAGGCCGGTGTTGGGTCCGGTGAGGATGAAGAGGTTGGGAAAGCCGGGCACGGTGGTCCCGAGGTAGGCCCTGGCCTCGCGCGCCCAGCGCGCGCGCAGGTCGACGCCGTCTCGGCCGAGGAGCGCGAAGGGGGCGGGCTGGTCGACGACCTGAAAGCCCGTGCAGAACACCACCGCGTCGACCTCGCGCGCCGCGCCCTGCTCGCCCACGAGGGTGTTGCCCCGCACCTCGGCGAGTCCTTCGGCGACGAGCTCGACGTGGGGCAGCGCGAGGGCGGGGTAGAACTGGTTCGAGGGCAGCACGCGCTTGCAGCCCATCTCGTAGCGCGGCGTGAGCTTCTCGCGCAGGGCAGGGTCGGCGATGTGCTTGCGCAGGTTGCGCAGCGCGAGGCGCTCGCCCAGGCGGCGCAGGCGCGGCGCGTGAATGAAGGCCGTCGCGTCGAGGAGCTCGTTGGTCCAGTAGATCCTCGACCGCTGCGCGCGCTGCGCCGCGGGGACGAGCTCGTAGAGCGCCCGCTCGAGGGGGCCGATGTCGCGGTCGGGCTTCATCGGCACCCACGCGGGCGTGCGCTGAAACACCGTGAGCCTCGACGCCACCTTCGCCAGCTCGGGCACCACCTGCACCGCGCTCGCCCCGGTGCCCACCACCGCCACGCGCTTGCCCTCGAGCCTCGCGGCGTGGTCCCACTTCGCCGAGTGCATCACCGGCCCGTCGAAGCCCGCGAGCCCTGGAATCTCGGGGATCTGCGGCCGCCCGAAGGTCCCGACGCCGCTCACCACCACCCGCGCCTCGATCGCCTCGCCGCCCTCGGTGTGCGCGGTCCAGATCCCGCGCTCGGCGTCGTACTCGCCCCGCGTCACCCGCGTCTCAAAGCGCGTGAAGCGCCCGAGCCCGTGCTTCTCAAAGCAGCGCCGGAGGTACCGCCGGATCTCACCCTGCCGCGCGAACTGCCGCGTCCACCCCGACCAGGGCTCGAAGGAGAACGAGTAGAGGTGCGACATCACATCGCAGGCCGCGCCGGGGTAGGTGTTGTCGCGCCACACGCCCCCCACGTCGTCGCTCGCCTCGACGATCGTGAAGGTCTCGACGCCCTCCTCCAGCAGCCGGATCGCCATGCCGATGCCCGCGAAGCCCGCGCCCACGATCAGCACGTGGCGCGACGGGTCCGCCTCCTTCGATGCGCTCATGGCGAGGCAACGTAGGATCTATTGAACGCAAGTCAACAGCGCGCGTCTGCGATCAGGCGAGGTCTCGGCTCGAGGCGACGCGCGCGGCGAGCAGCGTGGGCGCGGCGGTGTAGAGCGCGATCACCGCGAGGGACACAGGCCACGGCGGCGCGGCGGCGGTGCCCGTCGCGGCCTCGGTGACCATCCCCTCGACGCCGGCGAGCCAGCCCACGTGCGCGAAGAGCGAGACGTACTTGAAGCCCGCGACGAGGTTGGGCAGCGCGCCCTCGACCACGAGGAGGATCGCCGCGGCCACCACCACCGGGTGCTTCGGCGCGAGCACGCCCACGCCGAGGGCGAGGCCCGCGAGGCCCACCCCCTCGAGGGCGAAGGCCAGCGGGAGCCGCAGCAGGGCGCTCACCGTGGCGTCGCCCGTGAGCGCGTAGGCGACGGCGAGGAGCATCCCCGCGAGGCCCAGGATCACCGCGCACAGCGTCGCGTTCGCCAGGAGCTCTCCGACGATGACGGTCCACCGCGGGATGGGGCGGGTGAACCAGTAGACCATGGTGCGGCGCTCGAACGACTCGCCCACCACCCCGGCCACCAGCGACACCGCGAGGAGGGGCGCGGCCACCCACGCCGCGAGGGGCGCCGCCGCGCTCAGGGCGCCATACCCCGACGCGCCGAGCGCCGCGCCGACGACGGCGGGGAGAAAGGCCACCGCCGCGAGCCCCCAGGTGCTCGGGCGGCGCGAGGCGCGCAGCAGCGAGGTCTTCGCGATGACCGCGACCGCGCTCACGAGGCGCCCCCGACGTGCACGCCGCGGGGACCCGCGGTGAGGTAGCGAAACACCGCGGCCAGGTTGTCGTCGGGCGAGGTGATCCCCCGGAGCGACACGCCGAGGCCCAGCGCGATTCGCGGGATCGCCGCGTAGCACGCGTCGGGCGCGTGGGTCTCGACCTCGAGGGCGTCGGGCTCGCGCACCCTCACCGCGTGCACCGAGGGCTCCGCGATGAGCGCCGAGGCGAGCCTGCGCGGCGCGTCGCAGGCGATCGACACGTGGTGCGGGTGCCGGTCGATGAGCGCGCGAATCGCGTGTAGGTCGCCCTGCGCGAGGAGCTGCCCCTGCCACAGCACCACGATCTCGCGGGTCATCGCCTCGACCTCGTCGAGGATGTGGCTCGACACCACCACCGTGCGCCCCTGCGCGCCGAGCTCCTGAATGAGCTGCACCATCTGCGCGCGCGCCAGCGGGTCGAGGCCCGTCATGGGCTCGTCGAGGAGCACCACCGAAGGGTCGTGCAACAACGCCTGCGCGAGCTTGGTGCGCTGACGCATCCCCTTGGAGTAGGTCGACACCCTGCGGTCCATCGCCGCCTCGAGGCCCACCTTCACCAGCACCGCGCGCGCGCGCTCCGCGGCCTGCGCGGCGGGAAACCCGTGCGCCTCGGCGAGGGCGCGCACGAACTCGTAGCCCGTGAGCTCCTCGAAGAAGACCTCGATCTCGGGCGCGTAGCCCACCTGTCGAAAGGTCTCCTCGTCGGGCACCGCGCGGCCGTGCACCCGCACCTCGCCGCGGCTCGGCGCGATCTCGCCGGTCATCACCTTCAGCAGCGTGCTCTTGCCCGCGCCGTTCGGGCCCAGAAGCCCCGTGATTCCAGGCCCGATGCGGAGGTTCACCTCCCGCAGCCCGAGCACGGGCCCGTACCACTTTGACACCCCGACGTACTCGATCACCGCGCCGCTCATCCCCGCACGACCTCCGCGGTCGAGAGCCGCCACGACGCGAGCGCGAGGGGCAGCGCGATCCACGCGAGCAGCGAGAGCCCCGGCACCAGCGCCGCCGCGCCCTGCAGCCGCCCGTCCCCCAGGAGCTGCCCCATGAGCATCGCCGACGCGCCCCCGAGGTCGAGCGCCGCGAGCCAGCGCTTCTCCATCGTCCCCGCGAGGATCGACGCGACCAGCATCGGCCCGATCACCATCGCCACGAACATCGCCTGCGCGATGCCCCGGCGCCGGGTGAGCGACGAGACCCCGAGGCTCAGCGCCCCCAGCGCCGCCGCGCGTCCGAGCGTGGGCCCGAGGGCCTTCGCGAACACCGCGGCCATCTCCAGCGCGCGCCCGCTCACCCCCGCGCGCACCGCGCAGAGCAGCGCGAGCGTGCTCACCATCGCGAGGGAGGCCCAGGCCGTCGCCGAGAGCATCCTCCCGAGGAGGTACTGCGGCACCGTCACCGGCCGTGAGAAATGAAACTGAAACGCCCCCGCGTTGAGGTCGGCGCTGATCGCCGGCGCGCCGCACTGGAGCACCAGCAGCAGCCCCGGAATGAACTGCATCCGCAGCGCCCACACCGCGGCCTCGGCGTCTCCCTCGAAGAGCGCGCGCAGGGCGCCGCCCGCGCCCATCGCCTCGCGCTCCATCATCGAGGTGAAGCCCCCCTGCCCCCCCCCCGCCGCGCCTGCCACGACGGCGAAGAGCAGGGCCGCGAGGAGCGAGAGCCGCACCCCCCGCTGGCGCCACTGGGTGATCAGCGCGTAGCGGGCGATGACCAGCACACGCCACCAGGGCGCGCGTCGGCCGCCCTGATATCGCTGGTACGCGAGGTTGTGAATCACCCCGGAGGGCGGTGCGCTGGCGTCGTTCGTCGTCACTGGAGCAGCCGTAGAAACGCGTCGTCGAGGGTGGTCCGGTGCGCGGCGAGGTGGCGCACCTGCGTGCCGCTGGCCACCGCGGCGCGCCAGATGGGGTCAGGGTCGCCCGCCGTCGGCGTGCGCGCGACGAGGTTGAAGCCTTCGGACGAGACCACCGCGCAGCCCTCGGCGCCGAGCGCGGCGACGAAGCCCGCCATGTCGCCCTTCGCGCGCACCCGCCACGCGCCCTCGTCTCCACCCAGGAGCTCTCGCAGCGGCGACGACGAGAGCAGCTTGCCCCCCGCGAGCACCACGACGTGGTCGCAGACCCGCTCGACGTCGGCGAGGATGTGCGTCGAGAGCACCACGTCGCACCCGCGGCGGGTCTTCAGGTCGGCCACGAGCGCGAGCATCTCCTCCCGCGCCTGCGGGTCGAGGCCGTTGGTGGGCTCGTCGAGAAAGAGCAGGTCGGGGTCGTGCACGATCGCCGCCGCGAGCTTGGCCTTCTGCCGCAGCCCCGTGGAGTACCCCTGCACCGGGAGGTAGCGCTTGTCGTCGATGCCGACGTGAAACAGCGCGCCGTGCGCCCGCTCGATGGCCTCGCGCGGGGGCAGCCCCGCGAGCTCGGCGCCGTACGCGCAGAGCTCCACCGCGGTCATGTCGGGGAGGTGCGCGTCGTCTTCGGGCATGTACCCCACCCGCGCCCGCACGCCCGTGGGGTTGCGCTGCGGGTCTTCGCCCAGCACCTCGACGCGCCCGCGCGTCGGCGTCGTGAGCCCGAGCAGGATCTTGAGCAGCGTGCTCTTGCCCGCGCCGTTGGGACCCAGCAGCGCCGTGCGCCCCGGCGGGATCTCCAGCGTGACGTCGTCGAGCGCGGTGACCCCCTCGTATTGCCGCGTGAGCCCGGTGACCCGTACCTGCACCGCGCGGACACTATGCGCTCGCCTGCCTACAAGCAATCTACCCGCGAGGGCGCTACCCTCGCGCGCGTGATTGACACGCGGCGCCTCTCGCTCACCGAAGTGTTCGGGCTCTCTCCGCTCTCGCTGCGCGCGCGAGAGGCCCTGCTCACCCTCCGCGGCGACCCCAGCACGCCGCCGTCGCGCTTCGATCACACGTCGCTGAAGATGTTCCGCCCGCGCATGGCGCTGCCGCTGTGGGGCGGCCGGCCCGCGCACGGGCGTCTCGTGCCGATCTACAACCTCTTCAGCCACGTGCGCCCGCCCGTCGAAGAGGGCTGGAGCGTGCGGGTCACCATGGCCCGAGACTTTCTCGGCACGCAGCTCACCTACGACTCGCACAACGGCACCGACTTCGCCGTGCCCGTGGGCACCGTGGTGGTCGCCGCCGCGCCGGGCACCGTGCTGCGGGTGAGCAGCGAGTTCAACCGCGGCGGGCTCAAGGTCTTCATCGACCACGGCGCGGGGCTGGTCACCACCTCGAACCACCTCGGGCGCGCGTTCGTGAAGCCCGGCCAGCGCGTGCGCCGCGGCGAGCCCGTGGCGCTGTCGGCGTACTCGGGGCTCGACGGGCTGTCGACCTTTCCCATCGGCGCGCCGCACGTGCACTACAACGTGTGGCTCGACGGGGAGTACGTCGACCCCTTCGCCCTCGACGGATCCAACCCCTTGTGGCGCAAGGGGAACTGGCCCGTCGCCCACGACGGGTCCACCGACGACGACGCGCCCCCCACGGCCTGGGACCACGACGCCGTCGAGCGCACGGCGCGCGCCTGCCGCCACGAGGGCTCCCGCGCCGACATCGACGCCGCGGGCTCCCCCGAGGAGCGGGCGATGAACGCGCTCTTTCACACGCTCTACTACCCCACGCGCTTCACCGAGCGACCGTGCCTCTACGCCGAGCCCTCCCCCCGCTCGCCCCGCCTCGACCTCCCCTTTCGCGCAGAGGACTTCGACGGGATCTGGTTCCCCCACGGCGTCGAGCCGCCGCGGTGATATCGTTCGCGGCACCGTGAATCCTGCGCACCGCTCCGCCCTCGTGGCCGTTCTCGCCTGCGGCGCCCTCGCGTCGTGCACCGACCTGATCGACCGCATCCGCGACCAGGTCGACCCGCCGCCCGCCGAGCAGCCCCAGCCCACGACGGTGAACACCACGCCGCCGCCCGCGCAGCCCACGCAGCCCGCGATGCCCAACAACCCCACGGGCATTCAGATCCCGGGGCTGGGCAACCTGCCGATCCAGATCCCTGGCGTGCAGATCCCCGGCAACACCAACAACGGCGGCGGCACCACCACCCCGGCGCGCAACGGCCCTCCCGCGTACAACACCCTCGCCGCGGCGCCTCCCGGCTCGTACGACGCCAGCGGCGCGCTCACGCCGGCCTTTCAGCGCAGCGAGGTGACCTCGGTCTTCAACGAGCTCGTCGCGGCGCTCCCCGAGAGCGAGCGGCGGCGCATCGTGGGGATCCCGCTGAGCGTGCGCGAGCAGGGCAACGAGCCCAACGCCGCCGCGGGCTGCACGCGCGGACGCTCGTACATGATGATCACCTCGGCGCTGCTCACGATCATCGCCGCGAGCTCCGAGGCCAAGGCCTGGGACGAGCTCACCAACGAGCGCCGCGTCGAGGGGTACTACACCGCGGTCGCCAACGTGATCCGCCAGCACCAGCCCGTGATCGGGATCACCCCCGGCTGGCTCAGCGGCCCCATGGCCCTCGACCCGCGCAAGCTCGCGCGGCAGCGCCACCTCTTCGACGAGCAGGTGGCCTTCGTGCTCGGCCACGAGCTCGCGCACCACTACCGGGGGCACACGCCCTGCGCCAGCGGCGGCCCCGCGTCTCCCTCCGACGTCACCGCCGAGGAGCTCACCCGCGTCGCGTCCACCGTGGTGCCGCCCTTCAACCAGCCCATGGAGACCGAGGCCGACCAGTGGGGGATCACCAACACCCTCGACGCCGGCCGCAACCGCCAGGGCGGCGACTGGAACGAGGAGGGCGCGATGCTCTCCCTCGATTTCTTCGCGCACCTCTCGCGCTTCAACCCCGCGACGGCCTTTCTCCGCACGCACCCGCACCCCAACCTCCGCAAGCCCATCATCCAGGCGATGGCGGGCAACTGGCGCAACGGCGGTCGGCCCACCCAGGTCATCCCCGGCATGCCCGGCACCACCGTGCCCATCCCGATCCCGATTCAGATCCCCGGCCTCGGCCAGCGCTGACCCGCCTTCACAACGCGGCGCGCGCGTCGCACAGGTGCCTCCCATGCTCGAAGCGTCGAGCGTCCAGGCGCTCCTCGGACCCACCAACACCGGCAAGACCCACCGCGCGATGGAGCGCATGCTCGAGCACCCCACGGGGATGATCGGGCTGCCGCTGCGACTCCTCGCCCGCGAGGTCTACGACCGGCTCACGGCGAAGGTCGGCGAGGCCCGCGTGGCGCTGATCACCGGCGAGGAGCGCCGCGCGCCCAAGCGCCCCGACTACTGGGTGTGCACCGTCGAGGCCATGCCCGTCTCCCGCGAGGTGGACTTCGTCGCGGTGGACGAGGTGCAGCTCGCCGCCCACGACCAGCGCGGCCACGTCTTCACCGACCGCGTCCTCCACGCGCGGGGACGTCGCGAGACCTGGTTCCTCGGCAGCGACTCGATGCGCGGCTTCTTCAGCGAGCACGTGCCCGTCGCGCGGGTGACCACGCACCCGCGGCTCTCTCGCCTGCGGTACGCGGGGCCGAGCACCCTCGCGCGGGTGCCTCCGCGCAGCGCCATCGTCGCGTTCTCGATGTCGCAGGTGTACGAGATCGCCGAGCGCCTGCGCGCGATCCGCGGGGGCTGCGCCGTGGTCCTCGGCGCGCTCTCGCCGCGCACGCGCAACGCGCAGGTCGCGATGTACCAGTCGGGCGAGGTCGACTACCTCGTCGCCACCGACGCCATCGGCATGGGGCTCAACCTCGACGTGCGCCACGTGGCCTTCGCCGCGCTGCGCAAGTTCGACGGCCGGGACACCCGCGCCGTGGGCCTCGCCGAGCTCGCGCAGATCGCCGGCCGCGCCGGGCGCTACGTGCAAGACGGGACCTTCGGCACCCTCTCTCCCCTCAGCCTCCCGCTCGAGCTCTCCGACGCCATCGAGGCGCACCTCACCGACCCCGTGCGGCGGGTGTACTGGCGCCGGCACGAGCTCGACTTCAGCGACCTCGACGCGCTCAACGCCTCGCTCCTCGAGCCCCCGCGGCAACGGGGATTCGCGCGGGTCACCGACGCCGACGACGCCAAGGCGCTGGCCCACCTCGGGCAGCGCCCCGAGGTGCGCGCCCTGCTGCGCGGCCCCGACGACGTGCGGCGCCTCTGGGACGTGTGCTCGGTGCCCGACTTTCGCAAGCTGCTCTTCGAGGCCCACGCCGACATGCTGGCGGCGGTCTTTCTCGCCCTCGGCGACGGCGCGTCGCCGCTCTCCGACGACTGGCTCGACGAGCGCGTCTCGCCCCTCGACTCGGACCAGGGCGACGTCGAGACCCTGGTCGCCCGCATCGCGAGCGTGCGCACCTGGACCTTCATCGCCAACCGCGCGGGCTGGGTGCGCGACCCGACGCACTGGCAGGAGCGCACCCGCGCCATCGAAGACTCCCTCTCCGACGCGCTGCACCAGCGCCTCGTGCTGCGCTTCGTCGACGAGGTGGGCGCGCGCCGCCCCGTCGCCGCGCCTACGCCCCGCCGCGCGCCCGCGCAGGAGCCCGCCGAGGCCCCGCGGGGCCACCCCTTCGCGGCCCTCGCAGCCATGCGCGCGAGGCTCTCGCCCGCGGCCCGCGAGCCCTCTCCCCGCGACGACGGCTGGATCGAGTCGCTCATCGACGCCGAGCACCGCGCGCTGAGCGTCGACGCGAGCGGCCGCGTGCGCTTTCGAGAGCGTGTCGTCGCGAGGATCATCCCCGGCGCCGACATCACCCGCCCCGACGCGCGGCTGCTCGACCTCGACGAGCTCCCCGCGGGGGCCCGCACGCGCGCGCTACGGCGCCTCGTGGCCTACGCCCGCGACCTCGCAGGCTCCGTCGTGGGACCGCTTCAACGCGAGCTCCCCAGCGACGCCCGCGGCCTCGCCTGGCGCCTCGCGCAGCGCCTCGGCAGCGCCCCCCGCGAGGAGGTCGCCGAGCTCGTCGACGCGCTCGATCCCGCTGCGCGAGAGGCGCTTACATCGATCGGTGTAGTGCTCGGCGCGCGGGCGGTGTTTCTCCCCTCGTCGCTGCGCCCCGAGGCCCTCCGCGCGCGCGCCGCCCTCGCGGGGGTGTTTCACGGCGGCGTCGTCGAGCTCCCTCCCGGCCGCGTGGCGCTGCGCGCTCCTCCCCGCGCCGACGCGAACACCTTGCGCGCCATGGGCTTCTTGCGCGTGGCGGGCTTCGTCGTGCGCGCCGACCTCGTCGAGCGAATCGCCTCGGCTCCGTCACCCCTCGACGTCCGCGAGGCGGCAACGTGGCTCGGGCTCCCCCTCGCCGGCGCGCGTCAGGTGCTCGGCGCGCTGCGTGGGGTGCCTCCCGAAGCCCCGTGAGCCCCGCGCCTCTCCCCGCCGTCCCCGACGGGTGGAACGAGACGTGCTGGGCTCCCTCCCCGTGCGTCCCCGGCTGTTTCTGATCGCGGCGGTGGTCTTGGGCGCGACGTCGCGGCCCGCCTACGCCCAGTGCACGTCGAACGCGTCGTCGTGCGTGACCTGCCACGAGACGCAGGGGCTGCGCCCGGTGCTGCAAAGCGTGCTCCCCTGGCACGTCGACCATGGGTTCGGCGACCTGTGTGCGTCCTGTCACGCGGGCGACCCCGCGAGCGCGACGAAGGAGCTCGCGCACCGCGGGCTGCGACACCCGCTCGTGGATCCTTCGGTCTCGTGCGTGGGCTGTCACACCGACGACGCGACGGCGCGGGCGCAGCGCTACCGCGCGGCGTTGGCGAGCGCGACGCCTCCGCCCGCGCCCCCGGCGCCGCCGCCTCGCCCCCCGCAGGCCGCGGCGTCACCGGGCGCAGACCGCGCGCTCGCCGCGCTCGCCGCGCTGCTCACCCTCGCGCTGTACGTCGTCATTCGGCGCGAGCTGCCTGGCGAAGCTCGCTCGTGGACGAGTCGACTGCGCGCCAGGGCCTGGAGCCCCTACGCCGCGGGGGCGCTCCTCGGCCTCGTCGTCGCGTTCTCGGAGGTGGTCTGCGGCCGCCCCCTCGCGGCGTCGGGCGCCTTCGACAAGCTCGCGGCGTACCCTGGGCGGTGGCTCTTTCCGTCGAGCCAATACTACGGGCACGTCATGCAGCCGGGGATCACCTGGCAGGTGTGGCTCGTCGTCGGCGTGCTCGCGGGCTCCTTCGCGTCGAGCAGGCTCTCGGGAGAGGCCCGATGGCGATGGCTGCCCGACACGCAGTGGCGCTCACGCTTCGGCGACGGCCGACGGGCACGGCTCGCCCTCGCGTTCCTCGGCGGGGTGCTCGTGCAGGTGGGCGCGGGCATCGCCGGCGGATGCACGAGCGGCCTCGCGATCTCTGGCGGCGCCGCCCTCGCGCCGGGGGCCTTTCTGTTCATGGCGGGGATGTTCGCCGGGGGGATCCCCACCGCGTGGCTCTGGTACCGCGGGAGGGGCGACGCATGATGGAGACCGCCAAGGCGCTGGCGCTCGGCTTCTTGTTCGGCTGGTCGCTGAACAAGGCCGGGCTCACCCACTACGCGCGCATCGTGAACGTCTACCGGCTCCGCGACATGACCGTGATGCGCTTCATGCTCACGGCCCTGGTCGTCGGCGCCTTCGCGATTCAGGCGGGCGTCGACCTCGGCTTCGCCAGCGGCGCGCCCGTCCCGCCGACCTCGATGCTGGCGAACGTCGTGGGCGGCGCGGTCTTCGGCGTGGGCATGGCCACCGCCGGGCTCTGCCCAGGCACCATCGTCGCCGAGGCCGGAGAGGGACGTCTCGACGCCTGGGTCGCGGGCCTGTCAGGGCTGGTCGTCGGCGCGATCGCGTTCGGGTTGATGCAGCCGGTGATCATGCCCTCGCTCGCTCGGGTGGGCGCCCTCGGTCGCGTGACCGTCGCGAGCCTCTCGGGGGCGACGCCGTGGCTCGTGCTGCTCGTCTTTGGACAGCTCGTCGCCCTCACGCTGGTCCTCATCGCTCGGGTGGGAGAGCGGCCCGCGCGCCCGGAACGAAGCCCCAACGCGGGCCCTCCCTCGCTGCGGTACTGAGTGCGGACCTACCTGGCCACGTCGCCGACGGACAAGCCCGCTGCAGCGGTAACCTGACGCCGCATGGGCTCGCGCGGGCAGAGGGACTCTGCCCCTCGACGCGCCAGCCCCGTGCTCGGCGAGGACCACCCCGCCCCCCACGTCGTGCGCGCCACCGACGCGGGCGGGCGGGTGACCTACTACCTCTATCCCACGGCGGGGTCGGGCGATTTCGTGGCGTGGTCCTCGCGCGTCCTCGTGCGGTGGACGCGGCTCTCCGAGGGGCTCTTTCGGCGCGGTCCGGCGGGAGCGTCGTGCTCAACGGCGGGCGCTAGTACCCCCTCTGGGCGCCCGACTCGCCTGCGCGCGTCGTGCCCGCACTGCGGCGAGCTGTTGTCGCTCACCCGCGAGCGCCAGGGTCAGACCTTCGTGCGCGAGGGCACGCTCTGAGGCGTGAACGAGGGCGGCTCGCTCTTTCGCCGCGGCTCGCTCGTCTACGCGCGGATGTCAGGCAGCACCTGGGACGCGGCGTACTACTCGGTCTACTGGGTGGCCGCGCCGACGCCCGAGGGCCTCGCGTCTGACAACCCCGCGCGCATCGCGGGTCGCCTACTGGTGCCGGGGAGGGGACAGTCCTTCGGTCACGGCAGGCCGGTGCTCGGCCCTGACGGCGAGCATTGGTTCTATGTGCACCACCGGCTGCAGGCCGACCGATGCCGTACGACCGGGCAGTGCGCACGCGACGTCTGGGTCACGCCGATGACCGTCAACGACCGCGGCGACGGGCGCGGCGCGGTCTGGCTGCGCGCGCGCCTCCCCACCGACGACCCCGCCGTGGTGGTGCCGCTGTAGCGCGTCTTGCGATCACGTCGCCCGCGACCCCCCAGACGGGGCGCTCGGGGTTTAAACCCCGTCCAGTTCGAGAACCGCAGCTTTCTCCGCCGATCCGCATCGCCATGCGGCGTCAGGGCTCCGTGAAGGGCAGTCAGCCCATCGTCGTCGCCCTTGCCTGGCCCGCGTCTCGTTGAGAAAGCTACAGTTCTCGAACTGGACGCGGTTTAGAAATGATTGCGCTGCCCGAGGTGCACCTCGGTCGGTGGAAACAGCGCGTCGAGCGCCCGCGCGTGCTGCGCGGCGCCCTCGAGCAGCCCCATCGCGCGCAGCGTCTCCGCGCGCGTGGCGCCCAGGATCACCGTCGAGAGCGCGTCCACCGGCACCGACAGGCGCTCCCCGCCTGCGCGTGAGGTCTCCACGCGGAGCCCCTCGCCCTCGGCGATCAGGTCGAGGTCTTGCGGCACCCCGTCGAGCGGATCGTGCACCCGCAGCGGCACGGCGCGCGAGGCTCCCTCGTACGCGTGCGCGCGAACGGCCGCGTCGAGGTCTGCGACCCGCGCCATGACGCCCGCGCAGGCCAGGCCGAAGGGGTCTGCGGTGGCCGCGCAGTCGATGTCCAGGTCGCGCACGCCGTGCTCCCGAAGAAGCGCCAGGGCCGTGCCAGGCGCGGTGAGGAGACGTATCTCGACGTACTGATTCCTCAGGGTGTCGGCCCAGCCCAGGAGCGCGCGCCACGCGAAGGGCGTCGCGGCGCGGAGCTCGGTGATCATCACCCGCTGCTGGGGATACTCGGGCTCCTGAGGGACCTCGAAGAGCGCGTAGCCCGTGACCTCGCCGCCCTCGCGCACGACGACGCCCTCGACGCCCTCGCGGATCACCCGCTGGGTCCACCAGTAGTCTCCGCGCACGAGCTGTCCCGTGGTGCCCTCGCGCTGCGACTCGTAGACCGCGCGCACGCCGGCCTCATCGCGCGCGCGGTCCCAAGGGCGCACCGCGCGGTACGTGGGCGACGCGGGAAACTGCGCGCCCCGGGCGACGAGGAGCGCGTCGTGCTCCGCGAGGCCGAAGCCCAGCTTTCGATAGAACGCCAGGCTGATGCCGTAGAGCATCGCCCAGGGCGTGCCGACCTCGCGGGCGCGATGGAGCAGCGCGCGCAGCATCGCCTGCGCCACGCCGCGCCGACGAAACTCAGGCGCCGTGGCCACCGCGGCGACGCCGGCGATTGTGAGGTCGCGGCCGCGAATCGACATGCGCAGGTCGAGCGCGGTGGCGTTGCCGGCGTGGTCCTCGTCGACGTGCGCGAGCACCGTGTGGCCGTCGCGCACGTGGGGGTTGTCGCGAAAGTAGGGTCCCCAGCCGGTGCCGTCGCCGATGCGAAACGCGCGGTGCGCCATCTTCGCGAGGGCCTCGGCGTCGTCGTGCGTCGCGTCGCGCAGCGTGAGCTCGCTCATGATCGCGGCAGGGTAGCGCGCGGCGCACCGGCGCGCGCGTCGAGGCGAGTCTATCGCTCCGTCGCCCGAACCACCCTGAGCCCGCCGCGCACGGTCTCCATCACGTCGCGCATTCGCCGTAGCCCCGCCGGGTCGGTCGACGCGAGGTTGGTGCGCTCGCCGGGGTCGCGCCGCAGGTCGTAGAGCTCGAAGCGCCCCGCGCCCCGCTCGGTGAGCTTCAGGTCGCCGTCGATCACGCTGCGCCGCAGCGAGTTGTACGGACCCTCGGGGAGCTCGAGGTAGATCGGCCGCGCGGGGTCGGGGCGCCCCAGCAGGTCGCCGGCGAGGGAGACCCCCGAGAGCGCGTCGGCGGCGTCGGTCGCGGGGGGAGCGATCCGCAGGAGCTCCAGGAGCGTCGGCGCGAGGTCGATCTGGCTCCGCCGGGTGTCGATCGCGCGCGGGGAGACGCCCGGCACGCGCATGAGCAGGGGCACGCGCACGAGCTCGTCCCAGAGCTCGACGCCGTGCCAGGCCATGCCGTGCTCGCCGAAGGCCTCGCCGTGGTCGGCGGTGACCACCACCACGGTGCGGTCGCGCACGCCGCCGGGCATCGCGTCGAGGGCGTCGAGCACGCGGCCGAGCTGCCGGTCGCTGAACATCACCTCGCGCTCGTAGCGCGCGCGCTCGCCGCGGCCGAAGAGCGGCAGCTCGGGGTGGTCGACGTAGAGCTTGTGCGGGTCGAAGAAGTGCCCCCAGAGAAAGAACCTGCCCGAGGTGTTCGCGGGGTCGCCGAGCATCGCGATGAGCCGGTCGGCGACGCGGTGGTCGGCGGCCTGGGTCTCCTGCGCGCCTCCTGTCGGCTCTGACGAGAGGTCCCAGGGGTCCATGCCCTGCGCGAGGCCGAAGCGGGGCTGAAAGTAGAAATGGCTCGCGGCCCCGAACGCGTGAAAGCCCCTGTCTCGCAGGCGCTCCGCGAGCAGCACGTTGCTCGGGAGGTAGCGGGTGAAGTGCGCGCCGTCGCGGGCGCACTCCGTCGGGTAGCGCCCTGCCAGCAGCGGACCGATGGCCCTGCCGGTGTACGAGCTGATCGCGTAGGCGTTGCGCCACACCACGCTCTGCGCCGCGAGGCGGTCGAGGTTGGGCGTGATGGGGTGGGGGTTGCCGGCGTAGTGCGTGTCCCACCGGAGCGTGTCGACGGTGATCAGCACGAGGTTCATCCCGTCGGGGGTGCGGTCTCGGAGGCCCTCGGCCCGCGCGGGCGCTGGCGGCGGCGGAGTCACCACCCGGCGCGGCGCGTCGCGACCCGAGCAGTCCTCGTCGACGCCGTTGCCGGGAAGGTCGGCCGCGCCGGGGTTCACGTCGGGGTTGCGGTCGTCGCAGTCTCCGCCGCCGAAGGCGCGCGCGTACCCGTCGCGGTCGGCGTCGGCCCGGCGCCGGAGCGCGCGGAGCACCACCCTCGGCAATCCGGGCCGCGCGTCGATCTCCGCCGCCGCGGGCGAGTCGCCGAAGGACGTCGCCGCCGACGCGAGCGCCGCGCCGCTGAGCAGCGCCGCCGCGGGCAGCGCGACGAGGCCCACGCGCCGCAGCGCGCGAGCGAGCCCCAGGGCCGCGCCGAGGAGCGCGAGGAGCATCCACACCGGCGCGAGGTCGAGCTCGGGCTTCTTGAGCACCCCGTAGCCGCCCAGGAGCAGCGCCGCGGCGCCGCCCTGCCCGTGCGCGTCGCCCCAGTACAGCCCGTGGCCGATCACCGCCGCGCCGAGAGCCGCGCCCGCGAGGCCCGCGCGCGCCACGACGCCCTCGCGATCGGGGAGTCGCCGCGCGAGGAGCGAGGTCGCGACCGCGCACGCCGCCGCGGTGATCAGCGTGAGCGCGAGGAGCGCCACGGCCTGCGCGAAGCTCGCGAGGCCCACGTGGTGATACGCGGTGAGAAAGTGTCGCCCCATGCGCGACGCGACGCCCACCCACGCCGCCGCCGCGGGCGGGAGCACCGCCAGCAGCGCGGCGATCTCCCTGCGGCGCAGAGACATACGCGCGACCAATGACTCGACAGCGCGCGTGCTCGCGGCGAAGACCAGGGCGAGGAGCGCCGCGCCGACGAGGGCGCCGGGCACCGAGAGCAGCGCGCCGAGGCGCCACGCGAGGGCGGCGCGTTGACCCGTGGGGGCGCGTAGCGCCCAGAGCGCGCCGACGACGAAGGCCGCGAGGGGACCGGCCGCGAGGGCGGCGGCGAGGCGGTGGAGACGGGCGCGCATCGCCCGATCAGACGCCCTTGAACTCGGGCGCGCGCTTCTGAAAGAACGCCGCCACGCCCTCGGCGCAGTCGGCGGAGCGCAGGCACTCGAGCTGCGCGCGCCCCTCGTCGTCGTAGGCGGTGGCGAAGTCCTTGGAGAGGCCCTCGCGGGCGAGGCGACGGATGTGCCGCTGCGCGATCGGGGGACCGCTGCACAGCCTCCGCACGACCTCGTCGGCGGCGGCGTCGAGGTCCTCGGGCGCGGTGAGGCGCGCGAGGAGCCCGAGGCGCTGCGCCTCCTCCGCGACGAGCTTGTCGCCGAGGAGCATGAGCTCGAGGGCCTTGGAGAGCCCGACGAGGCGCGGGAGCATCCAGGTGCCGCCGCCGTCGGGGATCAACCCGATGCGCACGAAGCCCTCTTGAAAATACGCGCGGGTGGAGCCTACGCGGAGGTCGCACGCGAGGGCGAGGTCGCAGCCGAAGCCGTAGGCGGGCCCGTCGACGACGGCGACGGTGGGCTGCGGCGCGTCGATGAGGGCGCGGAGCAGGTCTTGAAAGTTCTTGAGGTAGCCCTCGAGCTGCTCGAAGAGCTCGGGGCCCGCGGCGGTCGCGTAGCGCAGGTCGGCGCCCGACGAGAACGCCCCGTTGCGCCCGGTGATCACGAGGACGCGCGCGTCGCCCGCGCCGCGGATCGCCTCGGTGAGCCCGGGGAGCGAGCCGGGGTCGAGGGCGTTGCGCGACTCGGGGCGGTCGAGGATCAGCCAGCGGGCGGCGCCGCGGTCTTCGATACGAATTCCGTTCATTCGTGCTCCGGAGCGCCGGGCTTCGGCGCGATGAGGGGGGTGCCGTCGTTCACCGTGCGCGTCGCGACGGCGCGGGGCTCGTCGGGCGCGGCGGGCTCGGCGCGGGGGACCTCGGTCACCGAGACCACCGCGTCGGAGACCTCCATCGGCGCGAGGGGCATGGCGGTGAAGTATCGCGTGCCGCGGAACCACTCGGCGAGCTCGCTGAGCAGCACGCCGAGCACCGACGCGACGGGGAGCGCGACGAGCAGTCCGAGAAAGCCCCCGACCTTGCCCCCCGCGAGCAGCGCGAGGATGACCCCGGCGGGGGGGATCCCGATGCGCCCGCCGAGGATCCTCGGCGTGACGAAGGTGATGTCGATGAAGTGCACGCACCACATGAACGCGAAGACCGCGAGCACGTGCGAGTTGCCGGCGTTGAGCGCCGCGAGCCCCGTCGCGAGCGCGAGGGCGACGAAGAAGCCCGCGTAGGGCACGAAGCTCAGGAGCCCCGCGAGCACGCCGAGGCCCACGCCGCCGGGGACCTCGAGCGCGGCGAGGCCCGCGGAGAACAGGGATCCCAGCACGGACATCACCAGGAGCTGACCGCGCACGTAGCGACCGAGGGTCTTGTCGACGCGGAGCGCGATGCGGGTGGTGTGCGCGAGCGCCCGCCGCGGCACCAGCGAGCGCGCGCCGTCGATCATCTTGTGCCAGTCGGCCAGGAGGTAGAACGCGAGCGCCATCACGATCACCGACTCGGCGATCCACTGCAGCACCGAGATGCTCACGCCCGCGGCGCTCAGCGCGAGCCCCGTGGCGCGCTGGGCGATCTCGGAGGAGCGCACGCCGATCTGCGCGAGCCACGCGTCGACCGTCGTGGGCACGCGCACGTGAAAGCGTCGCCGCAGCTGCGCGAGGACGCCGTTGGCCCACGGGATCAGCGTGTGCTGCACCTGCGCGGGGATCTTCGCCGCGAGGCCCGTCATCTGGTCGACCATGCCGGGCACCACGAGCATGAGCGCGAGGGTCGTCGCGCCCGCGATGCCCAGGAGCACGATCACGATCGCGAGCGACCGCGGCACCCGCGCGCGCTCGAGGCGGTCGACCACCGGGACGACCACGTACGCCATCGCCGCCGCCATCAGCAGCAGCGTGACGAGGTCGCGGAAGTACCAGGCGAGCAGCAGCACGAGCAGCAGCACCGCCCAGGGCAGCAGCAGCCGGAGCGGAGACGTGGGTGTCACCAGGCGAACGGTGCGCGCCTGCGATCGCGGGGGATGGAGGTCCATCGGTCGGTGAGCCGCGGAGTACGCGGGAACCCCATCGCGGTCAACGAGGTCAGGATATGTCCAGACTGGCGCAGGCGGGACTTGCGGGCTCGGTGACACTGTGCGAGTGTTCAGTGACCGACCCGGTGGGGTTCAGCACCCCACTCTCTCTCAACACCTGGAGTGCGCCCATGGCAGACGGCGGTTTCGTGCAGACCCATACCGTGACCCGACGAATGGAGGGTGACCTGATGGTGTTTCAACGTCTTGACGGCTTGTGGATGATCGACCGCGTAGGCGAGGTGGCGAACGACGTCGAGGCCTTCGACGACGGCGACGAGGGCGTCGGGGGGGAGGCGACCTTCGAGCTGGCGACGGCGATTTCGAAGGACGAGGTCGTGGGGCTCGAGGGTGACGACCTCCGGGCCTTTCACGCCCGGCAGCTCCGCAAGCTGGGCCTGCACGCGCGCAGCAGCGGCGCGGCGGCCCTGTGGCGGATCATCACCGACTTCGACCGCTTCGACCCGTGGGCGGCGTAGGGCGGCGCGTCCCATCGGAAGCGGCGGCGCGGAGCGGCGGCGAGCGGGGGCTCCGTCCCTGGTGAGCGCGGGGGTTGTTGGTCACCTCTCGCGCCGCGCGCGTCGCGCCATCCGTCCTCCCTGCGACTCGCGCGGTGCTCCGCGCAGAAGCCTCAGGGAACCCGCGGCGCCCCCCTCGCCGCCGCCTCCGAGCCGCCGCTTCCCGTGGGACGCGTTGCTCTGTTACGGTTCCGCGCCCTCCGCCGCTGCCGGCTCGGGCGCGACCGACCCTCCTCATGCGCTTTCGAGACTCGATCCCGCCCCCGCACCAGACTCCCTCTCGGGCCGCGCCCCCTTCGGTCCTCCGGCGCCTCCCCCTCAGGCCAGCGCCCGCCGCGCCGCTGGCCCTGCGGGTGATCCTCGCGCTCTGCGCGGCCGCCGCCACGTCGACCTGGGAGTCCCGCGCCTCGGCGCAGACCCGGGGCAGCGCGGCGCGCGTCGGCATCGGCCCCTTCGAGGGCGAGCGCGCGGCGCTGACCCGGGCGATGGTGCAGAGCGTCTTCACCGAGCACCAGGGTGAGATCGAGCTGCTACCCGCCACGGAGGTCCTCGCCGCGGCCAACCGCGAGGGCGTCGCCTCGAGCGCCGACGAGGCCGCCGCGAGGGCGCTCGGACGCGCGCTGCGCCTCGAGTTCGTCGTCGTCGGCACCGTCGAGCGCCGCGGCTCGGGGTACTACCTCCGCGCCCGGGTGCTCCGCGGCAGCGACGGCGGCAGCGCGGGCAGCGCCTCGTGGGAGTTCGAGCGCCTTGAGGAGATCGAGGCCCTCCGCGGCGAGATCTGGTCGCAGCTCTCTCCCTCGCTCCGTGCGCGCGGCGGAGCTCGCCCCGCGACCTCTTCCCAGGGCACGCGAATCGACGACGGCGCCCGCGCGCCGACCACCCCACCCGCCTCGGGCGCGTCCACCGACGAGCCCGAGCGGGCCTCTCCGGGCGGTCCGCCGGGGTACGGCCTGGGCTGGCTCCACATCGCGGCGCAGGGCGGCATCGCCGGGCGCTCGTGGCGCGTGCCGGTGCTGGGAGAGCGCACCGCGCGCGGCTACCAGAACGGGCTGTACGGCGAGCTCGGCCTCACGGCCACGGCGCTGGTCACTCGCTTCAACCAGAACCACATGGGCTTCGGCTTCGAGCTCGGCCTGAGGCTCCCGGTGGGGCTCTCGTCGCAGGGCCGCGACGCCGACGGTCGCGTGGTGGCGCTCTCCACCACGTCGTTCGAGGTCTTCGTCGGGCCGACGCTGATGTTCCGCCCCGCGGGCGGCGGGCTCGTGCGCTTCGCCGCGGGCTTCGTCTATCACCAGTTCGACCTCGACACCTCACGCCTCGCGCCGGAGATGCGCCTCGCGCCCGTCACGTACCTCGGGCTGCGCCTCGCGGGCGAGGCGCTGCTGCCCTTCGTCGCGCGGCCCGACCTCGAGTTCGGCGTGCTCGTGGGCGGCGAGCTCCGGGTCGTCGCCGCGGGGGCCGAGATGCGCGAGGCCTTCGGTCAAAACCCTGACACCACCACTGGCCTCGGCGTGCTCCTCGGCCTCGGCGCCCGCCTCGACCGCGCCGCGCCGGGCCTCGGCCTCCGCCTCACCGCCGAGTGGCTGCGCTACCGCACGCCCTTCGCGGGCCCCGGCCGCATCGGCACCGGGAGCGACTCGGTCGACGACTACACGCGCTACCAGCTCGCCGTGACCTACACCTTCGGCGCCGACCGTGCCCCGCGGCGCAGCGAGCCCGCGCGCGACGCCTGGACCGGATCGTCAAGCGCGCCGTCGAGCGACGCCCCGCCCGAGTCGACGCAGCCCGAGACCACCCGGAGCGAGGGCGACCCCTTCGCGCGCTGAGCGCGACGGCGCTCAGGGGTGCAGCACGCAGCCCCCGGTGACCTCTCCGCGCCACTTGGCCTCGAGCGCCTCTTTGAAGGCGTCGAGGGCGTAGGTGTGCGAGACGATGGGCGTGAGGGCGCCCGACTCGGCCCAGGCGAGCACCTGCGCGAGGCGGGGCGCGCGGGTCGACGGGTCCATGGCGGTGGAGATCGCCGTGGGGCAGCCGAGCACGTCGAGGCTCTTCATCATGATCAGGTTGGTGGGGAGCACGTTCGCGTTGGGCGCCCCGCGGCCCCCCTTGCCCTTCGCGACGAAGGGCGTCGAGGCCCACCCCACGATCAAGAAGCGCGCGCCGAAGCGCACGCAGCGCAGGCTCTCGAGCGAGGTCTCTCCCCCGACGGCGTCGTAGACCACGTCGACGCCGCGGCCGCCCGTGAGGTCCTTCACGTCGTCGCGAAATGAGCGCGGCGCGCCGTCGTCGCCCGCGGTGACCACGAGCTCGTCGGCGCCGAGCGCGCGCAGCGGCTCGAGCTTCTTGGCGCTCCTCCCGGTGGCGATCACCCGCGCGCCCACGAGCTTCGCGACCTGCACCGCGGCGCTCCCGGTGGCCCCCGTGGCGCCGTGAATCAGCGCGGTCTCCCCCGCGGCCAGGCGCCCGCGCGTGACGAGGCAGTGGTACGCCGTCTCGTAGCTCCCGAGCAGCGCGGCGGACTGGTCCAGGGTGAGCGGCGACGGGACCGGCAGCGCCGCCTCGCTCGGCGCGACCACCCAGGTCGCGAAGCCGCCCCAGCGCTGGTAGGGGCCCAGCGAGCGGGGCCCCGAGCGCAGCCCGTCGACGATCACCCTGTCGCCCACCGACAGCCCGCCCTTCGCCTCGGGGCCGACCCAGGCCACCTCGCCCGCGCACTCCAGGCCAGGGGTGTAGGGCGGCGAGGCCATGTGCTGGTACTGCCCGCTGGACATCAGCAGGTCGACCCACCCCACCGCGGCGGCGCGCACGCGCACGAGGACGTCGCCGGGCGCGAGGGTCGCCGGGTCGGGCGCGGGCATCTCTTCAAGGAACATCGACGCGACGGCGTCGAGCGGGGTCTCGCCGAAGGCGGGGACGACGACGCGGCGGCCGGGCTCGAGACGGGGTGACATCGGGCCAAGATGCCACAACGACGGCGCGCGTGAGCCGGCGGGTCGTGGTAGACCCTCGCACCTCCCATGGCCCCGCAAAAGCCCGCCCCGCCGGGGTTCAAGCTCCTCACGGAGAACCGCCGCGCGCTTCACAAATACGAGATCGAAGAGCGCATCGAGGTCGGCGTCGTGCTCGTCGGGTCGGAGGTGAAGAGCGCCCGCGCGAACAAGATCGAGCTCGGCGACGCCTACGCCGTGGTGCAGGGCTCGCAGCTCACGCTGCTCAACGCGTACATCGCGCCGTGGAAGTTCGCGACGATGGTGAAGCACGAGGAGCGGCGCGCGCGCAGGCTCCTCGCGCACCGCGCCGAGATCGACCGGCTCGAGGGAAAGATCACCCAGCGCGGCTTCACCCTCGTCGCCCTCCGCGCGTACCTCTCGAACGGAAAGATCAAGATCGAGCTGGGCCTCGGCCGCGGCAAGGAGAACGCCGACCGCCGGCAGGAGATCAAGCAGCGCGAGCTCGACCTCGAGGCCAGGGCGGCGATGACCCGGGGGGCGAAGCGGCGATGAACGAGGTCCCTGACGAGGTGATGGCCGCGTGGCCCGCGCTTGAGGGGGCGCGCTCGCGGCGCTACGGCACCGGGCTGATCAACGAGACCTTCCTCGCCGAGGGCCCCCGCGGGCGCGTCGTCGTGCAGCGCATGCACCCGATGTTCTCCCCCGAGATCAACGACGACATCGACGCCGTCACCGCGCACCTCGCCGCCCGCGGCGTCACCACGCCGAGGGTGCTCCCCACCGCGCTGGGCACCCGCTGGCTCACCCACGACGACGGCGGCGGCCCGCGCCCCTGGCGCGCCCTCTCGTGGGTCGAGCACACCCGGGTCTACGACAAGGTCCGCGCCCCCGCGGTCGCGCGCTCGGGCGCGGCGATGGTGGGCTCGTTTCACCGCGCCATGAGCGACTTCGGCGGGAGCTATCGCGCTGCGCGGCAAGGGGTTCACGACACGCCCCGGCACCTCAAGAACCTCCGCGCGGCCCTCGCGGCGCACCCCTCGCACCGGCTCTTCGACGAGGTCGCCCCGGCGGCCGACGCGCTCTTCGCCGCGGCCGACGCGACGGAATTCGTGCCGCCGATGCGCGCCCGCAACTCCCACGGCGACCTCAAGATCAGCAACCTGCTCTTCGACGACGACGACCGCTGCGTGTGCCTGGTCGACCTCGACTCGGTGTCGCAGATGCCCCTCCCCCTCGAGCTCGGCGACGCCATGCGCTCGTGGTGCAACCCCGCGGGCGAAGACGCCACGCGCACCGAGGTCGACCTCGCGGTCTTCGCGGCGCTCGTGTCGGGCTACGCGTCGACCGGGCGAGACGAGGTGATCCCTGAAGAGCGCGACGCGCTGGTGACCGGCTTCGCGCAGATCGCCCTCGAGCTCACCGCGCGCTTCCTCGCCGACGCCCTGAACGAGAGCTACTTCGGGTGGAACCCCGCGCGCTTCGACAGCCGCGGCGCCCACAACCTCACCCGCGCGCGCGGTCAGTGGGCGCTCTACGAGGCCGCGCTCCGCAGCCGCGCCGCGCTCGAGCGCAGCGTGCGCGACGCCTTCGGGGGCGCGGCGTGAGCGCCTCGCTGCGCTGGGAGCTGGGCGGCGAGGCCGAGGTGATCGCCGTCGACGACGACCGGGTCACGCTCCGCTCGTCCCGCGTGTTTCCGCCGGGCGCGCCCGCGCGGGGCACGCTCTGCGTCGAGCCCGAGCTCCCGATCACCGTGAAGGTCGCGGGCTCTCGCCGCGACGCCGACGGCCGCTTCGTGGTGCGCGGGCGCCTCGTGAGCCCCACCGTCGCGCTGCGCGCCGCGCTGAGGCCCGCGCCCGACCCCGCGCCCTGACCCGACGCAACCTCAGACCCCCGCGCGCACGAGAGCCTCGCCCATGCGCGCCGCCCTCGCCGCCCTCGTCGACCTCCTCGCCCCCACCGCCTGCGCCGCGTGCGGAGCGCACTTCCCCGAGAGCCTCCGCTCTGCGCGAGCTGCCGCGAGGCGCTGCTCCCCGCCGAAGAGACCCCGGTGGGCGTGCGCGCGGCGTTCCTCCACGGGGGGCCCATCGCCGCGGCGATTCACCGCGCGAAGTACGGCGGCGACCCCTCGGTGGCCCGCGGGCTCGGCGCGCTGCTGCGCGACCTCATCCCCGAGGGAGACGTCGTGATCGCGCCGATCCCCCTGCACCGCAACCGCTTGTGTTCGCGTGGGTTCAACCAGTCGGCGGTCCTCGCCGCCGGCGCGGGTCGCTCGCGGGTGGGCGTCGACCTCCTCGCGCGCCTGCGCGACACGCCCTCGCAGACCTCCCTCGACCGCGATCACCGACGCGCGAACCTCGACGGCGCCTTCACCGTCGAGCGCCCCGCTCGGGTGCGCGGTCGCCTCGTGGTGGTGGTCGACGACGTGGTGACCACCGGCGCCACGATGCGCGCCGCGATGGACGCGCTGCGCGAGGCCGGCGCGGCGGAGACCCTGGGCGTCGCGCTCGCCTCGGCGGCGCTGCGCCACGCGCGCCCGCGCGGTCGCGCGAGCTCGGTCAGCGGGTGGTGAGAATCCCCTCGCGCACCAGGCGGCGCACGAGCACGAGGCGGCCCTCGTCGTCGAGGTCACCCGGGAGGTCTCCGACGCGAAAGGCCTCGCCCGAGAGCGCCAGCCGGAGGGCCTCGCGCGCCACGGCGGGGAAGGTGATCTCGCTGCCGTACAGCGCGATCGAGACGGTGTCGTCGGCGTCGCGCCGCCGGAAGAGCAGCGAGGGGCGGGCCTGGGCGACGGAGTCGGCGGTGAGCCCGTCGAGGCGACGAAGCTCCGCCACCTGCCCCGGGAGGATCGGGTGGCGCGTGCCGATGAAGTCCTCGGCGAAGTGGTCGAAGACGTCGTCGAAGTCGGCCTCCTCGGCGAAGCGCCGCAGCAGCGTCGCGAAGTGCGCGCGGGCCTCGGCGCGGGCGAAGCCGTCGCGGGCGAAGCCCGGCGGCAACCCGCGTCGAAACGCGGGCTCGCGGAGCCCGAGGCGCGCGAGGCTCTCGGCCATGAGGTCGACCCACGAGGTGTGCAGCACGCCGAGGGTGATGTGCACCGACTCCTCGCCGTCGACGTTGCGCGCGTCGTGCATCACCCCGCGAGGGAGGTACGCGAGGTCGCCGGCCTCGAGCTCGAAGGTCTCGGTGACCTCGCCCACGGGGACCTTGTCGGGGTGAAACTCCTGGCGTCGAAAGGGCAGCTCGACGGGCGTGTCGTAGAGGGTCCAGGACTTGCGGCCGTGGACCTGCAGCACGAACACGTCGTGGGAGTCGTAGTGCGTGCGAAAGCCCTGCGCGTTGCCGGGCGTTCGGTACACGTTGGTCTGAAAGCGCACGCTGAGCTCGGCCTCCATCGCGCGGCAGAGCCCCGCGAGGGGGCCCATCGCCGCCTCGAAGCTCGCGAACACCATCGTGGCGCCCTCGGCGTAGAGCTGCGACGCCCGCGCCGTGTCGATGAGCCCCGAGGCGTAGGTGTACTCGTCGGGCGAGAGCTTGCGCTCCGCGTTGGTGAGGCTCATCGCGGGGTGCATCACGTGGCGGCCGTAGAGGTAGCCGTCGAGGTCCGCGAGGGTGAGCAGGTCGCGGTAGCGCGCGCGGTCGGCGCGGCGAATCACCAGGGGCTTGCGCTCCCAGTGGTCGCGGAGAAATTCGCTCGGAGAGGCGGGCTCGAGGAGCCGCGCCAGGGTCCAGGGGGGTGTCATGGCGTAGGGGAGGGGGCGCTGCGGGGGCTCAGCGCGAGGGGGTCAGCGGTGGCCCCGGCCGCCGCCGACGGGGTCGGCCCAGTTGCCCGCGTCGCCGTCGGTGAGCCCGGTGTTCATCAGGCGCCCCGTGCCGCGACCGTTGCCGACAGGGTCAGACCAGTTGCCCGCGTCGCCGTCGGTGAGCCCCGACGCCGGCCCCCGGCCGAAGTGCCCGCGCCCCTGACCCACGGGGTCGGAGATCGTGCCCGAGTCGCTGTCGGTGAGCCCGGTCTGCACGCCGCGGAGGCCGCCGCGCCCGTTGCTCACGGGGTCGGCCCACTGGCCGGAGTCGCTGTCGGTGACGCCGGTCTGCATCCCGCCCGACACGACCACGGGCTGCGACTGCACCATCACGGGCTGCGTCTGCGCGACCACCTGCGGCTGCTGGGTGGTGACGGTGCACCCGGTGAGCACCCTCGACGCCGCGCCGAGGGCGGTGACGCCGATGACCCCGAGGGCCGTGCGGCGGCTCGTGTCGTCGTCTCGAGTCTGAATCTGCTGGTCGGTGAGCGTGCGCTGGACGGCGCCGCCCTTCGGGTTCTCTGTCGACATATGCGCGAGGCTCCTTGTGAGATGAACGCAGACGCCGCGAGCGCAGCGTCGGGAGAGCGTACGCGCGACGCGAGCGACGCTTCACAACGAACGATATCCGAAGGCCCTCGCCTGGGGAATATCCCTTCGCGCGCCCCCGATCGGGTCGAGCTCAGCGCTCCCGCGCGCTCGCGCCGATGGCCTTGCGCACGAAGAGGTCCTCGAGGGTCTCGCGGCGAGGGGTGACCGAGCGCACCGAGGCGCCGGCCTCGAGGGCGGCGCGGAGGGCCGACTGCAGGCCGTCTTCGCCCTCGACCGTCACCAGGACCTTGCCGTTGAGCGCCCCGACGCGCAGTCCCGCCGTCGCGACCAGCGCGTCGCGGAGGGCGTCGGAGACCTCGCCGAGCTCGACCTCGACCGCGCGGATCTCCTTGCGCAGCAGCGAGTCGAGCGTTCCATAAGCCGCGAGCTCGCCGCGGTTCACGATGGCGAGGCGGTCGCAGAGCATCTCGACGTCCGACAGGATGTGCGAGCTGAACATCACCGTTCGCCCGAGCGCGCGCTCCTCGAGGATGAGGTCTCGCACCTCCTTGCGGCCGATGGGGTCGAGGCCCGTCATGGGCTCGTCGAGGATCAGCAGGTCGGGGTCGCCCATGAGCGCCTGCGCGAGGCCGGCGCGCTGGAGCATGCCCTTCGAGAACTTTCGCACCGGGCGGTCCATCACCGTGCCCAGGCCCACCCGCGCGAGGAGCTCCGCGGCGCGGCGCCCGCGCTCGGGTTCGCGCATGCCCGAGAGTCGACCGGCGAGGTCCATGATCTCTCGCGCGGTGAGGTACTGGTAGAGGTACGGGTTCTCGGGGAGAAAGCCCACGCGCCGCCGCGCCGCGGGGTCGGTGACCTCGCGGCCGAAGAGCCTCACCGAGCCCGCCGACGGAAAGATCAGCCCGAGGAGCGTCTTGATGGTCGTGGTCTTGCCCGCGCCGTTGGGGCCCAGAAACCCGAAGATCTCCCCCTGGCGCACCTCGAAGGAGATGCCGCGCACGGCCTCGACCATCTTGTGGATCTTCTCGCCCCAGGAGGCGCCCGCCACCGCCCGCTCGAGCCACGACGGCGCCGCCCCGAGCGCCCGCGCGCGCGTGCGAATCAGCCCCGTGGAGAAGACCTTCACGAGGTCCTTCACCTCGACGACCACGTCGCTCACAGCGCACCTCCGACGCGGCGGCTCAGGCTGCGGATCACCGCGTCGGCGTCGTCGTCGCTCATTCGCGGGTGCAGCGGCACGGCGACCCCGCCGTCGACCACCGCCTCGGCCACGGGGAAGCGCCTCGCCGCGTTCGCCTCGAAGCGCGCGAAGGCCGGCAGACGGTGCAGCGCGTACGACAAGATCCCCGCCTCGACGCCGTCGGCCCGCAGCGCGGCGAGGAGGGCGTCGCGCGCGCCCCGGAGCTCGCCCCGCGGCGGGAGCGCGAAGCCCAGGGTCTGGTGGTTCACCACGGCGCCCTCGGGCGCGGCCTGCCAGCGCAGCGACAGGGCCCGACGCATGCGCGCCGCGAGCTCCCGGCGCCGCGCGAGGATGCGATCGAGCTTCGCCATCTGCGCGCTGCCGATGGCGGCTTGAACCTCGCTCATGCGCGCGTTCGAGCCGGCCTCGATGAAGTCGCCGGGCGTCGCCTGACCGTGGTTGCGCAGCGCCCGGAGCCTCGCCGCCCACGCGCGGTCGCGGGTGGTCACCATGCCCCCCTCGCCCGTGGTGATCACCTTGCGGGGGTGAAACGAGAAGGTCGCGACGTCACCCAGCGCGCCGCAGGCGACGCCGCGCAGGGAGGACCCCAGCGCGCAGGCGGCGTCTTCGACCACCGCGAGGCCGGGGAGCGCCTCGCGGACCCGAGGCACGTCGGCGGCGACGCCGAACTGGTCGATGGCGATGACCGCGCGGGTGCGGGGCGTGCGAGCCTCGGCGGCGAGGGCGGGGTCGAGGTTCCAGGTGTCGGGGTCGATGTCGACCAGCACCGGCGTCGCGCCCCGGAGGATCACCGCGTGACCGGGCGAGGGCCACGACACCGCCGGCACGATCACCTCGTCGCCGGGCCCCACGCCCGCGACCGCCAGGGCGAGCTCGAGCGCGACCGTGCCGTTGGTCACCGCGAGGGCCTCGGGCGCTGGGTCGCCCAGCCGCGCGGCGACCTCGGCCTCGAAGCGCGCGACCCGCGCGCCCTGCACGAGCATGCGCGACTCAAGGACCTCGCGGACCGCGAGGGCCTCGTCGTCGTCGGTGAAGGGTTGCGCGAGTCGAATCACGGCGCGGGATTGTACTGTGACTCCCTCGCCATGGGTGCAATCAACTCGCCGCAGGCGCCGACGCTGCGCCCCTACCAGCAAGACGCGGTCGACGCCGTGCTCGCCGCGCGCCGCGCGGGGACGCGCCGGATGGCGGTCTGCCTCCCCACCGGCGCGGGCAAGACCGTGGTCTTCGCGCAGCTCGCGCGCATGGCGCGGCGCGCGGTGATGGTCATCGCCCACCGCGAGGAGCTCCTCGCGCAGGCCCAGGAGAAGCTCCAGCGCGCCCTCGGCGACGCCGCGGCGGTGTCGGTGGAGCAGGGCGAGCGCCGCGCCGACCCGGCGGCCCGGGTGGTGGTGTGCTCCATCCGCTCGCTGCGCTCCGATCGCATCGCGAGGCTGCTGCGCGAGCGTGACCTGGGGCTGGTGATCTACGACGAGTGCCACCACGCCGCGGCCGAGGACAACCTCCGGGTGCTCCGCGAGCTCGGCTGCTTCGAGCCCGACTGGAGCGGCACCCTCGTGGGCTTCACCGCGACCACCGCGCGCGGCGACGGCAAGGGCCTCGACCAGGTCTTCGAGCGCATCGTGTACGCCCGCACGCTCCCGGAGATGATCGTCGACGGGTACCTCGTCCCGCTCCGGGGGTTTCGCGTGCAGACCCGCGCCGACCTCGCCCGGGTCTCCCTCGCCGGGGGCGACCTCGACGTCGAGGAGCTCGCCGAGGCCGTCGACCTCGAGGAGCGCAACGCCCTCGTGGCGCGCTCGATCCAGGAGCTCGCCCGCGACCGCCGCACCATCGCGTTCTGCGTGAACGTGCGCCACGCGCAGAACCTCCGGCGCGCGCTCCAAGCCCTGGGCGTGCGCGCGGCGACGGTGCACGGCGAGATGCCCGCCGACCGCAGGGCGGCCGCGCTGCGCGATTTCGCCGAGGGGCGGGTGCAGGTGGTGACCAACGTCGCGGTGCTCACCGAGGGCTTCGACGACCCCGGCGTCTCGTGCGTCGCCATGGCGCGGCCCACGCGCTCGGCGGGGATGTACGCGCAGTGCGTCGGCCGCGGCACCCGGCTGCTCGAGGGCAAGCGCGACTGCCTCGTGCTCGACTTCGCCGACCTCTCGGAGCTCTCGCTCTGCTCGCTGCCCTCGCTCTTCGGCATGCCCCGCGACCTCGACCTCGAGGGCGGCGACGCGCGCGAGGCGCTGCGCGTCTTCGACCAGCTGGCCTTCGACCACCCGACCTTCGAGGTCGAGGCCGGGGCGATCACCCTGGGCGAGATTCAGCGGCGGGCGGCGGCCTTCGATCCGCTCACCCAGGCCGTGCACGAGGACGTGCGGGCGATCTCGGCCAACGCCTGGAGCTCCCTGGGTCGCCACGGCCTCGTGCTGCACTTCGAGGCGAGCGCGGGGCGGGTCTCCGAGGCGCTGGTGCGCCCGGTGGCGACGCGGGGCAAGCGGTGGGAGGTGCGCCTCGACGGGCGCTCCGTGGCGCGCTTCTCGACGGTCGAAGAGGCGGTCGACGCCGTGGATTTCGAGGTGCAGCGCCGGGGTCGGCACGCCGCGCGATCGGCCCGCGCCGAGGCGCCCTGGCGCGCGTCTCCCGCGCCGCCAGACCGCGCCGAGGCGGTGACGGGGATTCGCCCCGGCCACCCTCCCCCGCGCACCCTCGGGGCGCTGCTCGCGCTCGAGGCCTGGGCCCTCGTGGTCGGTCGTCGCCCGGCGTGAGCCTCCGGGGGCGCGCGTGGAATACCGGCGCCGCTGTGGGCTATTCTCCGCGACCCTCATGTTCCCTCGACGAAGCCGCCTCGCCCTCGCCGCCTCGCTGCTCACGGTCCAGTGCGCGACCTCGCCTCGCGCAGAGACGCGCGCCGCGCCGGTCGAGGTCGCCCGCCAGGCGCCTCCCGCCGCCGCGCCGGAGGCGGCCCCCGACCTCTCGCCCGCGCCGGCGCCCGAGGGCCTGCTCGCGACGGTTCGCATCGCCGCGCCGCGGGCCTTCGTGCGCAGGCTCTCGCAGCATTTCGGCATCGGCGACCAGCTCGTCGAGCTCCTCGAGGGCTCCCTGCCCGACGTGTTCAACCGCGATCAGGAGATGGCGCGGGCGGTGAACCTCGACGAGCCCGTCGACCTCACGGTGGTCCGCGGGGCGCGGGGCAACCCCGAGGTGGTGATCTCCTTCGGCGCGGGTTCGTACAGCGAGCTCGTGGGGAGGCTCTCCGACGCGCACGAGCTCGAGGCCGTGGGCGTTCCCTCGCAGGGCGTGCGCAGGGTGCAGCGCCGGCGGGGCACCTCGCTCCCCTGCGCGGTCGCGCGGAGCGCCGGGGGCGCGGGCACGGCGCGGCTGGTGTGCGCCGAGCGGTGGGAGCACATCCCCCGCGTGATCGACTACCTCTCGCGCACCCTCCCCGCCGCGCCGATCTCGCGAGACGAGGCCGAGGTCGTGGTCGAGGCCGCGGTGGAGCCCCTGCGCGCCGCCCTGCGCGACGACGTGCGCCGCGCCACCGACCGCCTCGCTCGAGGCGGTGCCCAGGCCCGACCCCAACAACCCCGCCTTCGAGGGCGCCGCGCGAGCCTGGCTGCAAGAGGCCGTGGGGATGCTCCCGCAGCTCCTCGAGGACCTCGGGGCGGCGCGCGCGACGCTCACGCTCCCCGACGAGGGGCTCCGCCTCTCCGCCGACGCCGACCTCGCGCGGGTGAGCTCTCCCGTGGTGCGCCGCTGGCTCGACGCGCTCGCGCAGCCCGCGGCCCGCGGCGACCTCCTCGCGCGGCTGCCGCCGGGCGCGATGTTCTACGCGAGCGGCAGCGCGGCCCTCGACCCGCTGCGCGCGACGATGAACCTCGCGGCGATGGGCGCCGCGCGCGCGCTGGTCCCGTCGACGCGCATGACGGCGACGGAGTCGACGGTGCTCCGCACGGCGGTCAGCGCGCTCTTCGCGCAGGACCGCGTCGCGGGCGCCACCTCCGCGGGCATCGACGAGCAGGGCCGCTACTGGAACGTCTCGCTCCTCGAGCTCTCCACCCCGGGGTTGCAGTTCGTGGCCAACGCGCGGCAGCTCCTCGCGGCCTGCCGCCGCCCCCTGGTGGCCCGGGCGATCCGCGCCGACCACCAGGTCGACCCGATGCGATGGACCGTCGCCGCCGCCCCGCGCCTGCCCCGCGGGTCGCTCTACGTGCGCGTCCCGCCGGGGCAGTTCCTCTGGAGCGGGCTCGTGCGCGAGATGGCGGGGGACATGTCTCGCCACGCGATGGAGGTGCTCCTCGTCCCCGACGGCCCCCGCGTCTGGTACGTCGTCGCGCCCGACGCCCTCGCGCGCTACCGCGCGGCCACGGCGGAGCACCCCCCCGCGGCGAGCGTCCCCACCGTCGCGGGGGACGGCACCGTCGCCGTCGTCGCGCTGCCGCCCCTCTCGGCCTCGATGATCTTTCCAGGCGACGCGCAGTTTCGACGCAACCTCGGGGGGCTCTTGCAGCGCTCCCCCGACCACGGCGCCACGCCGATCACCCTGCGCCTCGCCGAGAGCGCCCGCGGCGACGGCGCGCGCTTCTCGGTGCGCGCCGAGGTGCCCCGCAGCGTGCTCGGCATCGTCGGCCAGGTCATGAGCTCGCTGCAGGGCGGCCGCCCCTGAGCGCCTCCTGGCGAGCGGCGAGCACGCCGTCGCCGCGCCGGGGCCCGCGCCCGGCCTCCGCGAGCGCCCCTCGGGTCGTTCGTCGCACGCGACCGCGCCGCTCGCGCCCAGGCTGCGCTATCCTCCCTGAGATGCGCTCGTCCTTCGCCGCTCTGACGCTCGCCGCCGCGATGGGGTGCAACAACTCCTCGCCGACCCGCCCCCCGGCGCTGCCCCCGTGTGACACCTGCGAGGCCTCGGTGCGCATGTCGATGGGCGGCAGCGGCGGCGGAGGTGGCGGAGGCGGCGGGGGAGGCTTCGACGCGTCGGTCGGCTCCGACGCCGCGGCGGGGGGTGACGCCGCGCTGCGCTTCGAGGTCCGCCCCGGCGACGGCGGCGTGGCGCTCACGGGCAACCTCCGGGTCACCCAGGCGCTGCCCATCACCGAGACCACCTCCTACGTCGCCGCCAGCGGCTGGCGCATGGAGGTCTTCGGCAACGACCTCGGCGAGACGACCACCACCGACCCCGCGGGGCGCTTCGCGTTCACCAACGCGAGCTACATCACGGTGAACGGCACCGGCCCACTCCTCGGCGTGCGCATGATCCCGCCGCGCACCGGCGCCCTCGGGTCCTTCGTGCTGCTCCCGCCGCTGACCTCGGTCGAGCTCACCGCCATCGACATCGACACGTTTCAGACGGCGCTCTCCCCGGCGATGGCCACGGTGCTCAACGGCCGCGGGCACCTCGTGATCCAGGTGCAGAACGAGTCCGCGCCGCGGGGCCCGGCGCGCGACACGCTGGTCTCCGTGGTCAACGACCCCTTCGCGCAGACCTACTACGACGGCCCCTCGGTCGGTCAGCTCGTGGTCAGCGCCACGGGCACCGGGGCCTACGGCTTCGCGGTGGTGCCCAACCTCGCGACGCCCGTCTCGCCGGGGTACTCCGTCGCGCAGGTGCGCCTCACCCGAAACGGTCGGAGCATCGACTACGCGGCGCCGGTGTTCAGCGACACCGTCACCTGGGTCGCGCTCTCGCCGCTGTGAGCGCCACGCCGAGCCCCCCGCGTCGGGTCGACGCGCTCCTGGTCGTGCTCTTCGCCCTCGCCGTGCAGCTCGCGCAGCAGGCGGCGCTGGCCAGCGACCCCGCGGTGCTCGGCCCCATCATCGACGGCCGGACCTTTCACACCGACGCCGTGCACCTGCTCCGCGGCGACGCGCCCGCGGCGGGGCTGTACTGGCAGTCGCCCTGGTTCGTCTGGGCCCTCGCCGGGACCTACCGCCTCGTCGGGCCCTCGCCCGCGCGCGGGCTGCTGCTCCAGTCGGCCCTGGCGATCGCCTGCGCGGCGCTGGTGCACGCGCTCGCGCGGCGGCTGGAGCTCTCGAGGCGCGAGGCCCTCGTCGCGGGCGCCGTCGCGGCGGTGTACGGGCCGCTGCTGTTCTTCGCGTCGCAGCTCATCGCGGCGCCCCTCGACGCCGCGGCGGCCCTGCTCGCGCTGCTGGCCGCCATCGCCGCGCCCCCGGAGCGCGCCCCGCGGTGGCACGCCCTGAGCGGCCTCGCGCTGGGCTTCGCGGCGGCGCAGCGGGGCACGGTGTGGCCCTTCGCGCTCTGGTCGCTCGCGGCCCTCTGGCGCGCGCGGGGGGAGCTCGGCGCGAAGGGATCCCTCTCTCGCGCAGGGGCCTACGTCGCCGGGGCCTTCGTCGCGTCGCTGCCCGTGGCGCTCGGCAACCTCCGGCGCGCGGGGTCGTTCACCACGCTCACCACGAACGCCGGGGTGAACCTCTGGCTGGGCAACAACCCCGACATCGCCCGCACCACCGCCGCGCGGCCCGGCTGCGGATGGGACTGGATCACCCTCGAGCCGGTGCGACACGGCGTCTACTCCTCGCAGGGCCGCTCGCGGTGGTTCACCCAGGAGGCGCTGCGCTGGGCCCTGGAGCACCCGCTGAGCGCCCTCGGGGGCACGCTGAAGAAGCTCTCCGACACGTTCAACGGCCTCGAGGTGCCGCGCAACCTCGACCCCTACGGCGACCTCGCGCGCACGCCCTTCAACGCCGCCATGCTCGGCGCCGACGGGCTGCGAATGCCCTTCGGCGTGGTGCTGCCCCTGGCGGTGCTCGGGGGCCTGGCGCTGCTGCGCGATTCGCGCGCGCGCCGCGTGACCCGCGAGGTGATCGCCTTCGCGGCCCTCAACGGGCTCGGCATCGCGCTCTTTCTCCCCGCGGGGAGGTACCGCCTCGGCCTCGCGCTCGCGCTGGTCCCCCTCGCGGTCGCGGGCGGGCGCGAGCTGCGGGAGATGCTCCGCACGGCCGATCCGCCGCGGGCCCTGCCCGTCGCCCTCGCCCTCGCGGCCGGTCTGTTCGCGAACCTCACGCCGCGCTTCACCGGCCCGGACCTCTCGCGCGCCGACCTGCTGCTCCGCGCCGAGGCGCACATGAACGCGGGGCAGTTCGTGTTCGCGCAGTCGGTGCTCCACGGCGCCCTCGCGCAGGGGCGAGGCCCCGCCGACATGGCCGATCACCTCGACATGATGAGCAGGGTGTGCGTGGGCAAGGGCAACCTCCAGTGCGCCGAGGAGTCCCTCGCCCGCGCGATCGCCCTCGATCCGCGCTGCTACGACGCCGCGGGGCGCCTCGGCGCGCTGCGCCTCGCGCGGGGTGACGGCCGCGGCGCGGTCGACGCGTTCGAGCGCAGCGCCCGGGTGGTGCCCATGCAGCCCGCGACGTGGTTCGGCCTCGCCGCGGCCCGGGCGATGGCGGGCGACGCCCCCGGCGCGGCGCGGGCGCGATCGGTCGCCGAGCGCCTGCGCGACGCCGCGCGACGGGCGCCTTGAGGCTCAGGGGAGCGTGAGAAAGGGCGTCGGCGCGACGCGCGGGCCGTCGGGGCCGCCGCGCGCGATGAGCGCCTGCCCGGGCGCGAGAAAGACCAGCAGGTCGTCGTAGCCGTCGCGGTCGGTGTCGCCCGCGAGGCCCACCGAGAGGGCGGTCTCGGTGGCGCCGAACTCCTGCGGGTAGACCACCCTGGCGGGGGTCGTCGGGACGCCCCGCGCGCTGCCGTAGAACAGCGAGAAGGAAGGGCCGCGCTGCTCGCTATGCGCCCAGACCACGACGTCGCTGTACCCGTCGCCGTTCAGGTCTCCGCTCGGGACCAGCCGGATCCCCTCCTGCTGCGCGCCGGGGAGCGCCACCGAGGCGCCCGGCGCCGGGTCCATCTCCCGCGCGTCGCCAGGGAACACATGGATCCTGCTGCGATCGACGTCGCGGTCGGAGAAGGGCTGCGCCGCGAGGGCCTCGACCAGCCCGTCTCCGTCGGCGTCGGACGCCAGCGCGACCGCGTCGCCGAGGCGACCGCCCTGCTCGGGCGGAGCGCCCAGCTCGACGAGCTCTCCCCCGTGGCAGCCGCCGTTGATCCACGCCGTCACGCCCCCGGCTCCCTCCCCTCGCGACGCCGCGCCGAGCACGAGGTCGGGGAGCGTGTCGCCGTTGAGGTCGCCGAGGGCGGCGAGGGTCGCGCTGAGCCCGCTCCCGGGTGACGACTCGATCAAGCGCCGCGGGATCGGGTACACCCCGCTCGGAGTGCCGTACCAGACCCGGAGCTGCGCGGGCGCGCCCGGCGTCTCGGGGTCGACGCCGAGGAGGTCGCCGAAGCCGTCGCCGTCGAGGTCGCCCGCGCCGGTCACCGAGAGGGCCCAGGGCGCGTCGCTGGTCAGCTCCACCGCGCGGTCGAGGGAGGGTCGCGCGCCGCCGGGGATGAGCAGCAGCCGGGCCCCGCCGTCTGGCCGCGACGCGCGAACCAGCAGGTCGCCGAAGCCGTCTCCGTTCACGTCGCCCACGGCGCCGACGCGCGCGGGGAGCCCTTCCCAGCTCGGCGGCACCGCGAGGTCGGCGCGGGTCGACACGCCGCGCGGGCTGCCGAAATAGATCCCCACGGGGCGCTCGCGCGAGGTGCTCACCAGCACGTCGGCGTAGCCGTCGCCGTTCACGTCGTTGAGCCTGCCGAAGCTCGTGTCGACCTCGGCGTCGACGGGGCGCACCACGAAGGACCACGTCGCCGACGCCTTGCGCGAGTACTCCCCGTTGAAGCGCGGGAACACCCGCCAGAAGTGCACGCCCGGCGCGAGCGGCGCGGGCGGGCGCGCCGAGTCGACGCGGTCCTCGAAGCTCGCCGTCACCACGTCGCACGCGCGCTCGCGGCAGAGCTCGACCCGCGCGCCGTCGGCGCCCTGCGGGAGCACCCAGCGGAGCGTGGGCCGGCGCGAGGTCACCCGGCCCAGAGACGCGGGGAGGAGCAGCCGCGGCGCGCTCGCCCACTGCGGCACGCAGCGGTCGCCGGCGCACACGTCCCCCGCCGAGCAGTCGCGCGAGCACGGGCCGCAGCCCGCGCGAACCCGCGCCGGCGCCTCAGGCGCGAGCTCGCCCGTGGCCTCCGTCGCGCGCTGCCAGGGCACCACCGAGAGCGACGGGACGCTCGCGGCGTCGGTGTCTGCGCAGCGCGCGACCGAGCCGAGCGCGCAGAGCACGAGGGTGCGTGCGACCCCGTGAAGCCTTGCCGTCGAAGCGTGAGCGCTCATAGGTTCTCCCGGGTGCGCGTGGGCTCCGCCGCCCCGCGCACCGGGGCATACCAGCCGAAATCGGGATAGGATTCAACCGAGGGAGGCGAAGCGCCGGCGAAATTCTTCGATCGTGCGCCCGAGGCCCTCGCGCAGGGGCACCTTGGGGTCGAAGGACAGCAGCGAGCGCGCGCGCGCGATGTCAGGCTGCCGCTGTCGCGGATCGTCTTGCGGCAGAGGGCGAAAGGCCACCTTGCTGGCGCCGCCCACCTGCCGGATCACCTCCTCGGCGAGCTCGAGCATGGTGAACTCGCCGGGGTTGCCGAGGTTCACCGGCCCGTCGAAGCCGGGGCGGTCCATGAGGGCGACGAGCCCGTCGACGAGGTCGTCGACGTAGCAGAACGAGCGCGTCTGACGGCCGTCGCCGTAGATCGTGAGGTCCTCGCCGCGCAGGGCCTGGAGGATGAAGTTGCTCACGACGCGCCCGTCGCCGAAGGACATCCTCGGGCCGTAGGTGTTGAAGATGCGCGCGATGCGCACGTCGACGCGCTCCTGTCGGTGGTAGTCGACCATGAGGGTCTCGGCGCAGCGCTTGCCCTCGTCGTAGCAGCTGCGCGGGCCGATGGTGTTCACGTTGCCCCAGTACGACTCCGGCTGCGGGTGCACCGTGGGGTCGCCGTAGACCTCGCTGGTGCTCGCCTGCAGCACCCTGGCCTTGGTCTCGCGCGCGAGCTCGAGGCAGTGGAGGATCCCCATGACGTTGGTGCGCACCGTCTTGATGGGGTTGAACTGGTAGTGCACCGGCGACGCGGGGCAGGCGAGGTTGTAGATCTGCTGCGCCTCGACGTGGAACGGATAGGTCACGTCGTGGCGCAGGAACTCGAAGTTCTCGCGCCCGCGCAGGTGCGCGACGTTGGCCCGGTCGCCGGTGAAGAGGTTGTCCATCGCGACGACGTCGTGGCCCGCGTCGACGAGGCGGTCGCAGAGGTGCGAGCCGATGAAGCCGCAGCCCCCGGTGACGAGCACGCGCCGCGCGGTCAACGCCGCACCAGCCCGTGGAGGCCGAGCACGTAGAGGGCGCGAAACGCGTCTTTGAGCCCGATCTTCTTGCCCTCTTCGTAGGTGCGGCCGTTGTACGAGATGGGCACCTCGTAGATGCGCAGCCCCGGGATGCGCGCGAGCTTCACGGTGACCTCGGGCTCGAAGCCGAAGCGCGTCTCCTCGAGGGTGAGCGACTGGATCACCTCGCGGCGAAAGACCTTGTAGCAGGTCTCCATGTCGGTGAGGTTCAGGTTCGAGATCATGTTGCTCAGGGTGGTGAGCGCCTGGTTCGCCACCGAGTGCCAGTAGTACAGAACGCGGCGGGGGCCGTGGAGGAAGCGCGAGCCGAAGACCACGTCGGCGTTGCCGTCGACGATGGGCTTGAGCAGCGTCGGGTAGTCGTTGGGGTCGTACTCGAGGTCGGCGTCCTGCACGATGACCACGTCGCCCGTGGCCTCGCGAAAGCCCCGGTGGAGCGCGGCGCCCTTGCCCAGGTTGCGAGGCTGCAGGAGCACCCTCACCTGCGGGTGCTCGACCGCGAGCACGGCCAGGATCTCGCGGGTGCCGTCGGTGCTCCCGTCGTCGACGATGAGCAGCTCGAACTCGTAGGGCTGCACGAGCACGCGGCGAACGATCTCGCGCACCGTCGCGCGCTCGTTGAAGCAAGGCATCACGATCGTGACCTTCATGGCCGTGGGGTCCTCTCACGCCTCTCGGCGGGCAATGCACAGCAGGTTCTTGCCGACGGGAGGCTCGACCGCCTCCTCGACGACGCGGAGCAGGGGCACCGCGACGCGGTCGTAGATCCTCGCGATCAACGGGTCGAAGCGGGGGCGCTTGAGCACGCGGCCCGCGACGACCCACGGGAGCACGCCGCCGACGTCGATCCAGCGCAGGGTCTCGACGCGGAGCCCCGCGGCGGCCATGGCGTCGGCGAGGGCGGCCCGCTCGTAGCGGCGCTCGTGCCCCACCAGCGCGTCGAGGCTGCCGTACAGCGACCGCAGCGCGGGCACGAAGACCGCGACCGACCCGCCGGGGCGCAGGAGCTCCCGCGCCCTGCGCAGCGCGCCGACGTCGTCGGGGATGTGCTCGAGCACGTTGACCATCACCACGGCGTCGAGGCTCGCGGGCGCGACGTCGACGGCGTCGCAGGTGCCCTGGTGCACCGTCACGTGCGGTCGGCCGCCGAAGCGCGCGCGCAGCGTCGCCGCGAGGTTCGCCGCGGGCTCGACGAGGAGCGCCTCGCCCACGAGGTCGACGTAGTGCGCGGAGATCGCGCCGGTGCCCGCGCCGAGCTCGAGCACCCTGCCGCGCAAGCACGGGCGAATCCAGCGGAGGATCCAGGACTGGTAGTTCACGAGGTCGCCGAGGGCCTCGAGGTCCTGCCCGGCGTAGTGGCCGGGGTCGTGGGCGGCGTCGGTCACCAGTGCTCCCAGTGCCACGACTCGGTGGGCACGGTTCTGCGAAAGCCGAAGCTCCGCGCGTGGCGGTCGAGCCAGCGCAGGACTCCGGGCGAGGACGTGTTGAGGTCGAGGGCGTGGCCGCTCTGGTGGTTCGAGGTGCCCGGCACCGCCGCGAGGTTGCCCCGTCCCCGGCGGTACGCGCGGTAGAGCGCCTGCTGGTGCTCCATCGTGCGAAAGCCCGAGACGATGCGCAGCTGGACCCCCGCGCGGGCGGCGGCGTCGCGCATGCGCCGGTACGCGTGGGCGGTCTGCAGCTCGACGGGCTTGCCGTCGATGCGGGTGACCACGATGCGAATCGCTCGACCGCGGATGTAGCCCTGCACGGGCCCCTCAGGCACGTCGTCGGAGGTCACCCGCGCGCCGCGCGGCGCCGGGGGCACCGGCGGCAGGTGCGACGGGCGCGCGGGGTCATGGCGGGGGTGCGGGTCGGGGTGCGGGTCGGGGTGCGTGTCGGGGGGCAGCGCCGCGGTCGGGTCCGCGGCGGAGGCGTCGACGTCGACGGCCTCGTCGAGGACCTCGTCGCCGTGCGCCTCGGGGTCGGCCTCGAGGTCGGGCGTCGACGCCTCGACCGGCGCCGCCAGCGACGCCCCGGCGCTCGCCACCAGCCTCGGCGCGAGGGCCCGCGCCTCGCTCGCCTCGAGCACGCCGATGAGCCCCCCGGCGAGCATCACGCCCATGGCGAGGCCCGTGAACGAAGCGCCGACGATCCACCAGGGAGACTGCCCCTCGCGGGCCGGGGCGCGCGTCGGCGGCTCGGCCTGCGGCGGGGTCTCGTCGGAGAGCGGGTCGACCTGGGGGGGCCGATCCTCGGCGGGCGCGTCGGTCATCGCGTCAGAGGCTTCAGCGCACCGGCGCCTCAGTGCAGCTCGCGCCCTCACCGCCCTGGGGGCACACGAGGAGCACGCGCGGGACGTTGTTCGCGCCCGGCGCGACGCGGCCTGTCGCCACGAGCGTCGCGACGCCCTCGGCGGGCGTCAGCGACACGGTCCCGCGGAGCAGGCCCGCGCAGGGGCGGGCGTTGCGCGCGCGGAGCTGCAGGGTCACCGCCGCGCCCGCGGGGACCGCGACGTAGTCGGTGAAGGCGCCGTAGGCCGCGTTGGCGAAGATCGCCGCGGCGGGGCGGGCGGGCGAACCCGCGCGGGCGGGCGCCGCGGGGGTGCACACGTCCACCGCGGAGAGCCCCGCGACGGCGTGAAAGAGCCGCACGCGGGCCGAGGACGCCTCGGGCGCGGTCTCGTCGTCACCGCGGCGCCGAGCGCGAGGGGCGTCTGGGCGTTGCCCGCGAGCCCGTAGGCGACGACGGTGTAGGTGCGCGAGGCCCGAGCTCGGGGAGTCGCCGCTCAGCAGCGGCGCGGCTGCCGCGGCGCCCGCGGCGCGCACGGCGAGGGGCTGCGCGCCGGTGGGCACCGAGAGCGGCCCGGCGGCGTGGCGAAACGCCAGCGCGCTCGCGCCGGGGGTGCCGTTGCCGCCGACGTACACGTCGACGCTCGCCGCGGCGCGGTCGGGGGAGGCGTGGATCACGCGCACCGAGGCCGTCGCCGGGGGCGGCGCCTCGACGGGGGGCGCGACGGGCTCGGCGGCCCGGCGGGGCGCGCCGAAGGAGTCGTCTTCGAGCGGCCCCTGCGCGGCGGCGTTGAGCACCTCCGTGGGGAGCGGGCGCGGCGCCCGCGGAGGCGCGGCGCCGCAGGCCGGGAGCAGCATCACGAGGGAGAGAGTCGGACCATAAAGACGACGCAGTGACATCGGGGGTGCCCTTCGCTTCGCCGCGGCGCCACCGTTACGACCGGCCGCGGGCCCGGGACGATAACACCGTGCGGCGCGGTTCTACATCCGTGCGTCGCCTACGCTCACGGCGCCCCGGGGCGCAGCGCCTCGGCGAGGATCGAGTCAGACCCCCGCGCCCCTGCGTGGCAGCCGTTGCAGCCCGCGCCGGCGTCGCCGCCCCCGCCGGAGTAGTCGTCGCCGTCTCCGGGCTCCGCCCCCCTCGCGAGCATGACCAGGTCGCCGCCGTCGTTGAACGCGAGGCGAAAGAACTCCCAGCCCTCGGCGCCGCGGGCGTTGAAGCCCCCGCCCCGCTTCACCATCGCGAAGAGCTCCCAGGTGCGCGCGTCGCTCGAGGGCTCGACGGTCTTCACGAGCACCGTGCCCACGGGGTAGGCGGCGCCCGCGGGCGGCGCGCGGTTGGCGTAGACGAAGCGCGGCCCGTCGCCGTGACCCGCGAGGTGCCCGCTCCCCACGGCGGTGCGGCGCCAGGTTCGAAACGGCTCGAAGTCTCGGGTGAGCGCGACGAAGGCGCCCGTCGTCCCGGCCTCTGCGGGCGGCTCCGCGCCGCAGCCTGCGGCGAGGTACGCGAGGGCGATCGCGCGCCTCACTCGGGGAGCCTCGCGATGCTCAGGAGGTCCGCCGCGGCGTTCATTTCGGCCGCGAGGCTCCCGGCGCGGGCGGGGTCGCTCTCGCCCAGGAGGGTCGCGCGGAGGCGTCCGTAGGGCGTCGCGAGGTGCGCGGCGCTGGGCGCGTCGGGGTCCCACCCCTCAGGCGGCGGCGGGAGCGCGTCGCCCTGAATCTCCGCGTACGCCGCTTGGAGCGCGGCGAAGCGCGCGTCGACCCGCGTCGCGAGGGCCTCGCCGCCCCGCGCGCGCACCCACGGCACGAAGGCCTCCCAGGTGCGCCTCGCGCCCGCGAGGTTGGCGCGCATGTCGGCGAGGGTGGCCTGCGCGTAGCGCGACTCCTCTTCGGCGCTCGCGGCGGCCTCGATCTTCTCGACCTGCTCCTGCACCGAGCCGATGACGCCGCGAAAGGCCGCGGGGGTGTCGAGGGCGAGGGGCGCGAAGTCTCGCTGCATCTGCGTCACGTCGCGCACGAGGCGCTCGAGGAGCCCGTCTCGAAAGCGCGTCGCCTCCGCGGCGCTCGCGGGGAAGGCCGCGGGCACGTACCCCGGCACCCCCATCTCGAAGGCCACCACCCGCGCGGGGTGCGCGTCGGCCCAGAGGATCCTCTCGACCGCGTGCACGCCGGTGACCCCCTCGCCGTCGAAGAGGTCGTCGTCGCGGTGCGTCGGGATCTCGTCGGACAGAAAGCCGTCGTACCGTTGGTCGGTGCTCACGTCGAGGTCGGGAAAGAGCACGGCGATGGCCCCCTCGACGCGCTCGTAGGCCTGCCGCGCGCGCAGCCAGTGGCCGCGCATGGCCGTCACCGCGGGGGCGTCGGCGCTGGCGCTCCAGCCGTCGGCGTCGGGCGTCGGCGCGGCGTCGCGGAGCGCCTGGCACGCGGTCACGAGCTCGCCGAGGTCGGCGGCGATGCCGCCCTTCACCGTCAGCAGCGCCTGGTTGCGGTGCTGCGCGTCGGTCATCGGCGCGTCGGCGGCGCACGCGGAGCCGAGGAGCGCGAGGGCGAGGGGCGCCGAGAGCAGTCGAGAGGCGTTGGACATCGGTGGCTCTTTTCTGGGTCTGGTGGGTTCAGAGGGCGCGGAGAAACTCGACGAGCGCCTCGCGCTCGGGCGCGGTCAGCGCGGCGTAGCGGTCGACGCTGGCGTTGGCCTCGGAGCCCTCGCCGCGGTGCATCCGCGTCGCGTCGTCGAGCGTGCGCGCGCGGCCGTCGTGGAGGTACGCGCGAAAGAAGCGCAGCCCGATGAGCGGCGCGGTGCGCCAGTCGCGAGGGCCCGCGGCGCCTTCGACGGCGCCGTCTGCGAGGGCCGCGCCCATGTCGTGGAGCAGCAAGTCGGAGTAGACCTCGGCCCGCGCGCCGCGCATCGCGCGCACCGGCGCGTCGGCGCGGGTGGCGAGCGAGGGCGCGTGGCAGCCCGCGCAGCCGATGCGCTCGAACACGCTGCGCCCCAGAGGGTTGAGCGCGCGACGCGCGGGGATCGCGAGGCCCTGGAGGTACCCCCCGAGGTCGCGCACCAGCTCGGCGCCGACGTCGACGCCGGGGCGCGCGTCGTCGCGGAGGCCGTCGGGGTTGGGCACCTCGTCGGGGAGCGCGGGCGAGGTGATCCCCATGTCGCCGCGGAGCGCGTCGGCGGCGAAGCCCTCGAGGGTCGCGACGCGGGACTTCAGCCCGAAGCGCCCGAGGCTCCCGTCGGCGAGCCAGGGCACCCTCCCCCGGAGCTCACCGCCCCTCGCCTGCTCGAAGGCGAGGCGGGTCAGCTCGGCGGGGTCGACGGCCTCCATCCATCCCCTGCCGAAGACCGCCGGCCCCACCCGCCGTGAGCGCAGCGCGCCCTCGAGGGCCTCGGGCGCCTCCACCCCTCGGGTCGCGGGGGAGACGTAGAACGGTCGCAGCACGGGGCCCCAGGGCATCGCCGACTGGTCGTCCCTGGGGGTGAACCCGTCGGCCTCGACGGCGATGACCCGTTCGACGGCGCCCGGCCCCCGCCCGTCGGACGCGTGACACGACGCGCAGGACGCGCGGATGTACAGCGGCCCGAGGCCCTGAGACTCACGAAAGACCCGGGCGAAGACCGGGTCTCCACGGTCGAAGCGCGCGCGCTCGTCCTCGGTGAGCGACGCGAGGGGGAGGTTCGACGGGTCATCCCCGCGGATCGTGAGCGCAGGCCCCTCGGCGCCCTCCCCACCACAGCCAGGGAGCAGCCCGAAGACCAACGCCAGGATAACGATACCGCGTATCATTATTCATATTCCTATCACGGGAGTTTTCCGAGGCGCAAGGCGGCGCGTTCGTGGGGCGCCGGGTGGTACCTTCGCTCGGGTGTCGTCGCGGGTGGTTCATCTGTGCGGGGTCGCACCGATCGCGGTGGGGAGCCTGGTCGAGGTCACGCTCTTCGAGGTGGAGGAGGGGATGTTCAGCAAGAGCTGGGTCCCGCAGCCTGACAAGCCGCTGATCCGCGACCTCACGACGGGCGTGCTCTACGGCGAGGACGAGCACTTCGCCGAGATCAGCTCGTACCGCTCGGGCGAGGTGCGCGACGACCTCCCGATGGAGGTGCGCCGCGACCTTCGCGAGTACGCCCGGCACCGGGGCAAGGTGCGCGCGTGCAGGGTGGTCTGGATCGGCAGCGGCGACACGCGCTACCCGCAGACCTCGCTGGTGATCGAAGACGCGTGACGGCGCCCGGGCCCGCCGTCGAGTCGTCGGGCCCCCGCGCTCCGTTTTCCCCTGCGGTCGTGCTAGGGAACCGCACGGCTGCGGGGCGTTCCCTCCCTATGCCCGCGTCGCGCCGCGGAGATTCCCCTATGCCTCGCACCCACGCGCTCGTTCGATACCTCACGATCCTCGCCCTGTGCTTCGGCTGCGCGCAGGGCGTGCCCGACGAGGGCGCCCTCGGCCAGCTCCCCGACGCCGGCGCCGGAGGCCTCGACAGCGGCGAGAGCGACGCGCCGCAGCAGGCCCTCTGCGGCACCCAGGGGCAGTCGTGCTGCTCGGGCGAGGCCTGCGAGCAGGGGCTGACCTGCATGGGCGGCGCCTGCGTCTCATCCCCCATGTGCGGCGCCGACACCCAGCCCTGCTGCGAGGGGAACTCCTGCGCCGCAGGCCTCGTGTGCCAGGACGGGCGCTGCGGCCCCACCGTCTCCTGCGGCGGCGCGGGCGAGATGTGCTGCTCGGGCGACGCCTGCGCGAGCGGCTTTCGCTGCGCCTCGGGCACCTGCGAGGCCGTGCCCCCCTGCGGCGCCGAGGGCCAGGCCTGCTGCGCGAGCGACCGCTGCGACGACGGATTCGCCTGCGCCGGCGGCGTCTGCAGCCCGCGTCGCCTGCGGCGGCGACGGCGGATGTGCTGCGCCGGGTCGATGTGCTCCGGCGGGCTGAGCTGCCAGAGCGGCGTGTGCGCCCGGGCGGCGATGTCGTGCGGCACCCTCAGCGAGGCGTGCTGCGCCGGCGACGTGTGCAACGGCGCCGGCCTCGCGTGCTGCGGCGGCGCCTGCGTCGACACCGCGGGCGACTCGCGCAACTGCGGACGGTGCGGAAACGCCTGCGCCGCAGGGGCCCGCTGCGACGCGGGGACCTGCGCGACCACGTCCTGCGGCTCGGAGGGCCAGGCCTGCTGCGCGACGGGCACGAGCTGCAGCGCCGGGCTCAACTGCCAGGCCGGCATGTGCGTGCGCGCGACCGCCTCGTGCACCGCCGCGAGCCGGGCCTGCACCTCGGCGAGCGCCTGCTGCGAGGGGCTGTCGTGCCGCCCCTCGCCGTCGACCTCGCTGTGCTGCCGCGAGGCCGCGGGCGCCTGCGCGTCGAGCACCGAGTGCTGCGGCTCGATGCTCTGCGTCTCGGGCCGGTGCGCGTGCCGGAGCTCGGCGCAGACCTGCGCGAGCAACGCCGACTGCTGCTCGGGGCTGACCTGCCAGTCGGGCACCTGCCGCCCGCCGACGGGCTGCGCGCTCGGCGAGGGCGCCGCGTGCACCTCGGGCTCGACCACCGCGTGCTGCGCCAGCGGGCGCTCGTGCGGCACGGTCGGGGGCGCCTCGCGCTGCTGCAACGGCGCGGGCGGCGCCTGCGGCGGCGACTCGGGGTGCTGCGACGGGCGCAGCTGTCAGGCCGGGCGGTGCTGCGGATCGAACGGCGTGAGCTGCGGCTCCAACGGCGACTGCTGCTCGGGCTTCACCTGCCAGTCGGGCACCTGCCGCGCGGCGCCGTGCACCCTGGGCGAGGCGGTGGCGTGCAGCGCCACGGGCGTCGCGCCCAACTGCTGCGGAAGCTCGCGCCGCTGCGCCGACGTGGTGGGGACCAACCGCTGCTGCAACCCCGCGGGCGGGACCTGCACCGGCTCCCTCGGGTGCTGCGGCGACGGGCTCTGCCAGGGCGGGCGCTGCTGCCAGCCCTCGGGGGCGACCTGCGCCAACGGCACCGAGTGCTGCGCGGGCTCGACCTGCACCGGCGGCGTGTGCCGGGCCATGACCTCGACCTGCGGCATCGCCGAGGCCGCGACCTGCACCCCGGGGCGCGCGGCGCCCGACTGCTGCGCCGGCGGGAGGTCGTGCGCAGACGTCGTGGGCACCAACCGCTGCTGCAACAACGCCGGCGGCGCCTGCGCGGGCTCGCTCGGGTGCTGCGGCACGCTGCTCTGCGTGAGCGGTCGCTGCCAGGCGCCCGCGACCTGCGGGCTCGCGGAGGCGGCGACGTGCACCGTAGGCGCCTCGGCGCCCAACTGCTGCGCCGACAGCCGCACCTGCCAGGACGTCGTGGGGACGAACCGCTGCTGCCGCGGCGTCGGCGGCGCCTGCGCGGGCTCGCTCGGGTGCTGCGGCACGCTGCTCTGCGTGAGCGGCCGCTGCCAGGCGCAGGCGTCGTGCAGCCTCGGCGAGGCGGCGCGGTGCACGCCGGGGGCCTCGGCGCCGGGGTGCTGCACCGACGGTCGCTCGTGCGGGAGCATCGGGTCGGGCAACTACTGCTGCCGTGGCTTCGGCGGCGCGTGCAGCGAGCAGTACGGCTGCTGCGGCTCGCTGCTGTGCGTCCTCGGTCGCTGCGTGGGCATTTGAGGAGGCGACGATGAACGACTTCACGCACCGAACGCTCCGCGCCACGGGCAAGCGGGCGCACCGTCTGGGGCTCGCGCTCAACTACGGCCTCGACGCGCCGGGCCTCGAGCGCGGCCTCGAGCGCGGGGTGAACTATTTCTTCTGGACGGGCCGCGGCACGAAGACGACCACGCCGGTGCTGCGCGACGCGCTCAAGCGCGACCGGGAGCGCTACATCGTGAGCACGGTGCCCCTCGTGGGCTTCGTCGGCGCGGGGGTGCGCCGCGGCGCCGAGAGCGCCCTGCGCGCGCTGGGGACCGACTACCTCGACGTGCTCCAGCTCGGCTGGCTGGGCGTCGCCTCGGCGTGGACCGACGGCACCCTCGACGCGCTGGTCAAGCTCCGCGACGAGGGCAAGGTCCGCGCGATCGGCGTGTCGATTCACGACCGCCAGCGCGCGGGTCGCCTCGCGAAAGACTCTCCCCTCGACATGCTGATGATCCGCTACAACGCCGCGCACCCTGGCGCGGAGCGAGACATCTTTCCGCACCTCGAGGCGCGCAAGCCCACGATCGTCGCGTACACCGCGACGGCGTGGCGAAGGCTGCTCAAGGCCCCCAGGGGATGGGACGGCAAGGTGATGTCGCCCGGCGACTGCTACCGCTTCTGCCTCTCGTCTCCCCACGTCGACGTCACCCTCTGCGGCCCGGCCAACACCGCCCAGCTCGACGAGAACCTCGACGCGCTCGAGAAGGGCCCGCTGAGCGACGACGAGGCGACGTGGATGCGCGCCTTCGGGCGCGCGGTGCATGGCGGCGCCTTCGCGGTGGGCTGAGCGCGGCGGCGACTACCGCCGCGGCTCGGGGACGCGCAGGCACCGACCCCGAGGGCACTCGCATCAATTCCTCATTATTTTCAATGCATTCGACACACGCGGAGAGGCTGACCCCTTCGCTCGCAGGGAGCGACCGGCGAGCGAAGGGGGCAGCCTCTCCGCGAGCACCGTATCCACTGAAAATGCTGAGGAACGGATGCGATCACCCTGCTCCCTGCCCGACCGGCGCCGGACGACCCTTCTTCTCGCGCCGCGCCGTGTGCTACCGCGAGGGTCACCCATGACCAGCCCGCTCTTCGCCCCCCTCACGCTCCGCCCCGGTGTGGTCTCGCGCAACCGCGTCTGGCTCGCGCCGCTCACGAACAAGCAGAGCCACGCCGACGGCACCCTCGCCGACGCGGAGCTTCGCTTTCTCGCCCTGCGCGCCGACGGGGGCTTCGGCCTCGTCGAGACCTGCGCGGCCTACGTCTCTCAAGACGGCAAGGCCTGGGAGGGCGAGCTCGGCGTGCACGACGACGCGATGATCGAGGGGCTCACGCGCCTCGCCGCGCGCATTCACGAGGGCGGCGCCCTCGCGAGCGTGCAGCTCTTTCACGGCGGCCTGCGCGCCTCGCAGGAGGTGAGCGGGCTCCAGCCCTGGAGCCCGTCTGCGCACACCGACGAGCAGGGGCACAGCAGCCGCGAGGCCACCGAGGACGACATCGCGCGGGTCATCGAAGACTTCGCCCGCGCCGCCGCGCGCTGCGCGCAGGCGGGCTTTGACAGCGTCGAGATCCACGGCGCCCACGGGTACCTGCTGGGGCAATTCCTGAGCACGCTCGACAACCGCCGCGAGGACCGCTGGGGGGGATCCCTCGAGAACCGCGCGCGGCTGATGCGCGAGGTGACCCGCGCGGTGCGGGCCGCGGCGCCCTCCCTGGTGCTCGCGGTGCGGCTCTCGCCCGAGGACTTCGGGCAGACCCGCGGGGTCGACCTCGACGAGAACCTCCAGCTGGCGCGGTGGCTCGTCGAGGACGGCGCCGAGGTGCTCCACCTCTCGCTCTGGCGCGCGGCGCTCCCCACGAAGAAGCGCCCCGAGTCACACCCCACGACCCTCTTTCGCGAGGTCGTCGGGTCTGACGTGAAGCTCGTCGTCGCGGGCTCGATCTGGACCCACGAGGAGGCCGAGGCCCAGCTCGCGCACGGCGCCGACGCGGTGGCGCTGGGGCGCTCGGCCATCGCCAACCACGACTGGCCCGCGAAGGTCGACCCCACGACGCTGCACCGCGCGCCGGTGGCCCCGGAGACCCTGGTCGCCGAGGGCGCGTCTCCGCAATTCGTGGAGTACCTGCGGGTGTTTCGGGGCTTCGTGGGCTGAGCCCGCGCCGCCGCCGTGGGATGATCGCTGGGGCATGGACCCGGTCCTCGAAGCGCAGGGGCTCGCGAAGCACTTCGGCGCGAAGGTCGCGCTCGCGGAGATGAGCCTCGCGCTCCCCGCGGGGGAGATCTTCGGGCTGCTCGGCCCCAACGGCGCGGGCAAGAGCACCACGATCAACCTCTTCATGGGCTTTCTCCAGCCCACGCGGGGTTGGGCGCGGGTGTGCGGCATCGACTGCTCGCGAGACACCCGCGACGCGATGCGGCTGGTGGGGCACATGCCCGAAGAGCCCTCCCTCTTCGAGAACCTCACCGGCCGCGAGACCGCCGCCTTCGCCCTCACCATGCGCGGCGAGGACCACCCCCCCCGGCGCCGCGACGTCGACCTCCTCGCCGAGCGCCTGGGCTTCTCCGCGGAGATGGACCAGCTCGTCGCGGGCTACTCGATGGGCATGCGCAAGAAGCTCGCGCTGGTGCTCGCGCTCGCCCACGACCCGCGGGTGCTGCTCCTCGACGAGCCCACCAACGGCCTCGACCCGGTGGTCGCGCGGGAGGTGCGAGAGATCCTGCGAGAGCGCGCCGCGCGCGGGGTCACCGTGGTGCTCTCGACGCACCTGCTCGACGTCGCGCAGAGGGTGTGCAACCGCCTCGGGCTGATCGTGCGCGGGCAGCTCCGCGCCGTGGGCACCCCCGATGAGGTGCTCGCGCGGGCGGGCGCGGCGTCCCTCGAAGACGCGTTCCTCGCCCTCACCGCCGCGCCATGAGCGAGGTGGGCGCGCAGCTCCGCGCGGTGGCGGCGATGTCGCTCCGCGGCGCGGTGAACTCCCTGCGACGGCGTCAGGGCGCCGGGGCCATGGTGGTCTTTCCCGTGCTCGTGGTGTTTCTGCTCGTCGAGCTCGCGCGCTTCGGCTCCCGCGCCACCGACGGCATGCGCCTCTCGCTCTCGCTCTCGTCGCCCGCCCGCGGCACGCACTACGCCGCCCTCTGGCTCTCGCTCCTCGCCCTTGGCATCGCCGCGCTGAAGTACGCCCGCGTGGTGCCGGGGCGCGGCTCCCGGAGGCTCCTCGACACGGCGGTCTTTCGCGCGCTCCCCGTGTCGCCCGGGACGCGCGTGCTCGTCGAGCTCGCCCTCGCGAACACGCACGCCGCGGGCTTCGTGCTGCTGGTCTGGGTGCCCGCGTCGTGGGGGCTGATCCGGATGCACCACGGCCCCGCCGCCGCCCTCGCGCTCACCGCCCTCTCGGCGCTGGTGGTGAACGGCGCGGCGAGCCTGGTCGCCGTCGCGCTCCACGAGGGCGCGTCGAACCGCTTGCGCGGCAGGGGCCTGGACGTCGTGCGGGTGCTGTCTGCCTCCGTCGGCGCGTCGGTCATCGGGCTCTTCGCCGCCCTCGGCCCCATCGGCGCGGGGGTCTCGCGCAACTACCGCCCCGGCACGGGCATCCCGAGCTGGACCCACCGGCTCCCGCTCCACGGCCTCGTGCGCGCCGCGCGGGGCGACGTCGACGTCACGGCGGCGCTGACCTCCGTCGCGTGGATCGTCGTCCCGTGCGCCCTCGCGCTCCTCGCGCTGCGCCACCGCGCGCGCCACCCCGCGGACCTCTCCCTCGACGCGCCCCCCGCCCCCGTCGGCGACGGGCGCTGGCCCGAGCGCCTCACCCCCGTGCGCGCCGAGTGGCGGATGCTCACCCGACAGGCGCCCTACCTCCCCTTCGCGCCCCTCGCGTTCCTCGCGTTCTTCTTCGCGCTGGGCAAGGGCGCGCGCTCAGCCACAGGATCGCCGCTGCCGTCGGTGGTGCTCTTCGGGCTCGTGGGGTGGTCCCTGCTGGTGATGGGCACGGCCCTCTCGGGCGCGGCCTCTCGGCGCTGGCGCCGCGCGCTGTGGATCCTCCCCGCGCACGGCGTCGACCACGTCGCCGCGATTCGCGCGGTGACCCTGGTGCACGTCGCGCTCACGCTCCCCATCGCCCTCGCGACCTTCGTCGTGCTGCTGCAGCCCGCGCAGCCGCCCGCGGTCTTCTTCGCGCGGCAGCTCGTGGGCCTCGCCCTCGCCATCGCCGTCGGGCAGTGGATGCAGGCCGCGACGGTCTTTCACCACATCGACCCCGCGCCCGACCGGCTCACGGGGCTCTCGGTGGGCGCGCTGTTCATCGTGCTCGCGTCGGTGCTCCCCGCGGCGGCGCTCACGGTCACCCTCTCGGCGTTTCCCCTCACGTCCTGGGGGCCGCTGCTGCTGGTCGTGGCGATGATGGCGTGGTCCATCGAACGCGCTGCGGTGCAGAGGCTTCGGAGCGTTCGCGACCCCGACGGCGACCCCGACGCCGCGCGCCGCACCTGGCCCGCGCTGAGGGCCTTCGGCTTCGCGCTCCTCGCGCAGCTCGCGGCGATGCAGAGCGCCGAGACCCTCTTCGAGGCCGGCACCACCCGGCAGGTCATCGCCGGGCTCTGCGCCTTCGTGCTGGTGCTCGTCGCGGCGTCGTGGCGCGCGTGGCGGCGCTACGCCGTCGCGCCCCGGTGGAGCGCGGCGCGCAGCGTGGGCGCGGGCGTGCTCGCGGGGGCGCTGCACTTCGCGTGGTCGTCGCAGTACGCGCGCTGGGTCGTGGGCGCGAGCGCCGAGGCGAACCCCCTCGCGGCGGCGGTGCGGCAGGGCGACGGCGTGCAGCGCGCGGGCTTCGCGCTCCTCGCGGTGCTCGTCGTGCCCCTCGCCGAGGAGCTGTACTTTCGCGCGTGGCTCCCGAACGCGCTCGCGACCGACCTCTCGCCGCGCTGGGCGCGCTACAGCGCCGTGCCCGCCGCCGCGCTCTTCGCGACGGTGCACGGCGTCGCGACGTGGCCCGTCGCCTTCGCGGGCGCGCTCCTCGCGAGCTGGCTGCTCGCGCGCAGCGGGCGCGTCGCGAGCTGCCTCGCGTGGCACGTCACGAACAACGCGCTGGTCATCGCCGTCGCGCTCCTCGGCGCGCGCTGAGTCAGCTCGCCGGGACGATCGATGCGCCTGCGCCGCAGCGCCATCGGTTCCACCCGCCCGCGTCCCAGGCGACGAGCACGCGGCCGGTGAACGCGAGGGGCGGCGTCGGCCCGTCGCCCTCGAGGCCGGGCAGCTCGCGGCGCGAGACCCACGACGACCACCGGATGAATCCTCCCGCCGCCGTCGGGTCGAGGGTGGCCGAGCCCCCCGCCCAGCGCAGCGCGATCACCGGGCGCCCCGCCCTGCACCGCAGCGCGCGGCTCCGGAGCGCGGGCCAGACCTCGCCGCCGTAGCGATCGGGTCGCACCCGCGTCGACGACGCCGCGGCGCCGAAGGCCCTCAGGTGCCCGAGGGCCGAGCCCTGCATGTCGTCTTCGGTGGGCTGCGCGACGACGTAGAGGCTGCCGCCCGACACCGCGAGCCGCAGGTCTCGGTAGTGCGCGAGGGTCTGCCCCTCGAAGGGCGACGCGCCGCCCCGCGCGAGCGCCTCGACGTAGAGCTCGGTGTGGCTCCCGACGTGATCGCTGCTCACGGCGACGGCGAAGCCCTCGCCCACGGGGGTGAGCTCCGAGGGGCCAGCGGTGTGCGCGAGCACGCCCTCGGTGTGTCGCTCGAGGTGACCCTCGGCGTCGATGCGCGCGACGGTCCACCCCCGGCAGGGCGTGCGCTCGGGGCGCTCGGGGTCGCCGTGCTCGCAGCGCGTGAAGGGGGCCGACGAGGTCACCACGGCGCCGCGGTTCGGCGCGGCGATCACGCCGACCTCGAGCCGCGCGATCGCCTGCGGCGCCATCTCCGCCGCGTCGCCCTCCATCGCGCGAAAGTCGTGCACGGTGATGGGGCGCTCGACCGTCGCGAGGTCGCGCGTCGCGCGCATCGCGGCCACGAGGTAGTCGGCCCTGCCCTGGCCCGCGGGGCGCGCGGAGCCCCAGGCGATCCAGACGTCGTCGCCGCGCGCGCTCACGTCGAGGGCGACCACCGGCCCCGTGGTCCGCCGCAGCAGCCTGGGCACGCCCACGGGGGCGCCGTCGGCGTCGAGCCGCGTCGCGATGAGGTCGGTCGAGCGCCGCCCCTCGCGGTTCATCGCCCGCACGAGCACGGCGCCGTCGCCGACGCCCACGAGGCGATCGACGGGGGTCGCGTTGAGGTCGACCACCGCGGGCGTCGTCGCGCGCGGCGCCGCGGGCTCCGCGCCGACCTCGGGCGCGACGTCGGGCGCGACGTCGGGCGCGACCACGTCGCGAATCGCCTGCGCCGCAGGGACATCGAACGCGACCGGGGGCGCCTCTCGCCGCCGGGGCGCGCGCTCGCACGAGGCGAGGGCGAGGAGGGTGAGGGCGAGGTGTGCGCGTCTCATGCGGCTGAATTTCGCTCGCGGTGGTGTGGTCGCGCTCAGCGCGGCCCGCCCCACGCGGGCGCGGGGTTGAGGGCCTGCGCCTGCGCGGCGCCGATGGAGGCCAGGGCGTCGGCGTTGAGGCGAAAGGTCGCGCCGTGGGCGACCTGCATCTCGCCCGCGAAGAAGGCGCTCCCCGTCGGGGTGAGGCGCAGGGCGCTCCACGGGATGAGCAGCGGCGGGTGAAAGGGGAAGATCACCATGACCCTCGCGAGGAGCCCCTGCGGGGTGGCCTCGAAGGACGTGGTCCCGCGGTAGGACACCCCGCCGATGGCGCACGCGAAGCCGCTCGGGAGGGGGGCGCCGCGGAGGCCCTCGGGCGCGGGGTAGGCGGCCCGCATCGAGCGCCAGCCCGAGGCCGCCGAGAGCGTCAGGCACACCAGGGACCAGATCCCCACGAAGAGGATCGGAAACCCGGCGGCGATGAGCACGACGACGAGGACGCCCGGTTCGGAGGAGGTCTCCATACGCCGGAGCGTACCCCGAGACGGGGAGGCTCGGCTCAGCGCAGGGGGAGCACGAAGACCACGCCGTCGTCGTTGCCCATGCCCGCGGCGACGGCGCGGGTGCCCACGAGCGCGGCGCGGCTCTGGTCGGGGGAGATCGACACGGCCCAGAAGAAGTCGCTCGCGCCGCCGAAGTCGAAGACGCGCACGCCGTTGGCGCCGAAGGTGGCGTCGCGCTGCCCGTCGGCGGTGAGCATCGCGATCATCCCGTCGGAGTTGGTCTCGCTGCTGCGCCCGCCGCCCACCATGAGCACGCGGTTGTCGGGGAGGATCGCGAGGTCACGCGCGTTGTCGTTGAAGGCCATGCGGTCGAGGCGAGCGACGCCCATGGTCCCGTAGCTCGTGTCGCGAACACCGGTGGCGGAGATGCGGAGCGAGAGCCAGTCGAGGTTCTCGGTGCTCGCGGCGCGGCCGTAGCCCGCGGTGACGAACGACGTGCCCTGCAGCCGCGCGGCGTAGGCCTCGGTGGCGACCGGGAGCACGGTCTCGGTGTAGATCCCGCCGGTGCCGAAGGTGGTGTCGAGCTGACCCGCGGGGGTGAGCTTGAAGAGCACGGGCTTCACCACGCCGCCGTCGGTCATGTACCCCGCGCCGACGATGCTCCCGTCGGCGAGGATCGTCGCTGTGCGCGCGCTCGCGCTGCGGTTGTTCACGTCGACCGAGGCCACGCCCGCGGTGCCGAAGGTCATGTCCCGCGCGCCGTCGGCGCTGAGGCGGACGATGGCGAAATCGCTGTCCATGCCGCCGTCTCGCTTGCGCGAGCCCGAGATCACCAGGCGATCGTCGGGGTAGGCCTCGAGGGCCCAGGCGCTGTCGGCGACGTAGGTCTCGCCGTCGAGCACGCCGTCGCTGAGGTCGAGGGTCACCACCCCGCCGGTGCCGAAGGCCGTGTCGAGGGTGCCGTCGGCGTTGAAGCGCGCGAGGGCGACGTCGCGGTCGCGCGCGTCGGTGGCGCCCGCGTGCTCGACGGTGGCGAGGACCACCACCTTGCCCGTCGACTGCACCACGACCCCGCGCGCGACCTCGCCCCCGGCGCCCACCGCGAGGTTGTGCGTGGCGACGCCGTTGGTCCCCCAGGTCATGTCGGGGGTGCCGTCGGCGTTGAAGCGGCGCACGAGGGTGCGAACGTCCGCCGTCGACTCGGTGCTGTCGGCGAGGACCCCGACGCCGTAGAAGCGCCCGCTCGCGCCCCAGGCGACGCCGAAGAGCCGGTCGTGCCCGGTGGGCGAAGAGGCGATCACCGTCGGCGCGGGGCCGCCCGCGTCCGCCGTGGCGCCCGCGTCGGCGGTGGTGTTCGAGTCGCCGCAGCCCAGCCCGAAGGCCGTGACCGAGGCGAGGAGCAGGGAGTGACGAAGGAGCGAGGCGTACTTCATGAGGGAGCTACCTTTTGCGATGGAGGATGATTCCCGATCTCACTAACAACAGCGAGATATCTTGTGTGATTTCAGTCTCTTACTAACGCGACGCGCGGGGCTGCGGGGGCCGCGGGAAGTTCCACTCGAGGCCCAGAAAGACCTGTCGAAAGCCCGCGGGCTGAATGCCCTGGGGCGCGCGGTTGGCGATGTAGACTTGGTCGGTGAGGTTGCGCCCGGCGACGAAGAACGTGAGCCCGGTGCTTAGCATCGCGTAGCCCACGCGGGCGTCGACGGTGAGGTACTCGGGCAGCACGCCGACGACGCCGTCGGTGCTGGCGAAGCGGGTGTTGTCGCGGTCGGAGAACTGCGAGCTGACGTAGGTCGCGCCCACCTGCGCCGAGAACCCGCTGCGGTGCAGGAACCTCAGCCGGGCGTAGACCGTGTGCTCCGGCGCGTAGGGGAGCCGGTTGCCGTTGTAGAGCCCCGCGACGAACGACGCGTTGGGGAGCCAGGTGTAGTTCACCGTGAGCGGCAGGGTGAAGGTCTGCCGCGCGCGCTGCACGAGGGGCGCGAGGTCGAAGGTCACCGAGCTCTCGAGGCCGAGGTGCCGACTGAGCCCGCTGTTGAAGCCCGTCGCCGGCGCGCCGCCCGAGATCTCGTTCGGGGGGATGATCTGGTTCTCGAACTCCATCCAGAAGCCTGCGACCTCGGCGTTGAGCCAGCGGCCGACGCGGAGGCGCGCGCCGAGCTCGGTGTTCCACGAGAGCTCGGGGTCGAGCTGGAGGTTCACGCCGCTGGGCGACACGGCATCCTTGGTGCGCGGCGGCGCGTAGCCGCGGTGCACCCCGGCGAAGAACGACAGCGAGCGGGTCGCGTTCACCGACACGCCGAGCGCAGGAATGATCGCCAGCGTGTGCGCGCTCCCCCGGATGTCGACGTCGGCGACGGTGGTCTGCCCCATCGCGTCGGTCACGCTCGCGCGGGTGACGTCGCGGTGGGTCCAGAAGCTCTCGATGCGCAGGCCCGGCGTGACGAAGAGGCGGTCCCAGAACCCGAAGCGGTGCTGCACCGCGGCGGAGAGCGCGTAGCCGCTGCGAAACTCGGCGTCGACGGGCACCCCCGCGTTCACGTCGAGGAGGTTCGAGATGCGGAGCTGGTCCTGCGCGTTCTCGGTGTGAAAGCGCACCGCCGCGTTGAGCTCGCCGGTGAACTTCTCGCCCGAGCGCCAGGTCCACGTCAGCCGCGGCTCGAGGCCCATGACCCCAAAGGTGCGGTCGCGAATCGCCGCCGTGCGCAGGAAGTACAGGCTGCCGCCGTCGCGGGTCGCGTTGAGCCCCGCCGTCCCCACCGCCGCGCAGAACTGCGTCGGGTCGCAGGCGCGCTCGTAGTCGGCGCCCATGCCGTCCCGGTCGAACTCCTGCCGTCGCCACACGCGGTCGGTCTGGTAGGCGTAGAGGTTCGTGCGCAGCATCAGCGAGCCGCTGAAGGCGTGCTGGTGCATCAGCGCGACGGCGTAGCGCTGCACCACGAAGCGGTCGTGGTTCGCGGGGTTGAACGCGGGGTTGAGGTTGAACTGCGGGGTGGTGAGTCCGAGGTACGTCGCGGCGGAGTCTTCTTGATAGAAGTTCACTTTGACGTTCAGGAGCGAGCGCGAAGAGAGCTGCAATCGCAGGCGCATCGCGACGTCGGTGAGCCCGAGGTCGAGGCTCCGGGGGCCGTCGAAGCGGCGGTGCATCGCGTCGATGCGCCACCCGATGGCGCCGTGCGTCGCGCCCGCGAAGGCCCGCGCGAGGAAGTACCCGAAGTTGCCGTAGCGGAGCTCCACGCCCGTCGAAGGCGTTCGCGGAGGGTCGCGGGTGATGTAGTTGATCACGCCGCCGACGGTCTGCGGCCCCCACATGATCCCGCCGCTGCCGCGCACGACCTCGACGCGCTCCATGCGCTCGATGGGCGGCGAGTAGTAGAGCTCGGGGGCGCCGTAGGGGTTGAGCGTGATCGGCACGCCGTCTTCGAGGACGAGCACCTGGCGCGAGCGGTTGGGGTCGAGGCCGCGGATCCCGATGTTCAGCCGCAGCCCCATGCCGTCTTCAGACACCACGTTGACGCCGGGCACGGTGCGCAGCACGTCGCCCGCGTTCTGCGGCGCGAGCTGCTCGAGGTCCTCGCGGCGCACCTGGGTCGTGCTGCCGGGGACGCGCTCCATGGGCCGGGGCGGCACCCCCGCGACGTCCACCGTGGGCGCCACGAGCACCGCGTCGTCGCCGCGCGCCGGGCGGCGTCGAGGAGCGCGAGCGACCTCGGGCTCAGGCGGCGCGGGCGCGGGCGCGGGCGCCGCGACAGGCGGCGCGGGTGCAGGGTCAGGCTGCGCGGGTGCAGGGTCGGAGACGGAGGCGTCGTCCGGCTGCGAGGCGTCGGGGGGATCGGCGAGGGCCGCAGAGGTCGCCAGGGCGCCGGTCGCCGCGAGGAGGAGGCTGCGTCGGAGGTTCATCGCTCAAACGTCGAGGTGAAAGTGAACAGGCACTCGCAGCGTCACGCGGTCGCTGCGCCCGACGAGGGGGGGAAAGGGCGCGGCGCGCCGCACGATGCGCAGCGCCTCGTCGTCGAGGATCTCGTGGCCGCAGCTCTCGTCGATGGTCGGCGGCGCCGCGAAGCTGCCGTCGGGCGCGATCACCACGCGCACCTCGACGGTGCCCTCGAGCCCCATCTCCTGCGCAATGGCGGGGTAGTTGCGGTGGCGACGCACGCGCGCCGTGACCCCGCGAGGTAGCTCCCCGCGTCGAACGACGGACCCGGCGGCAGCGCCGTCGCGACCGCGGCGGTGCCCTGCCCCGAGCGCGCCGGGCGCGATCGCCGCGGGGCCGCGGAGCTCGACCCGCGGGGGCCGTGGCCATGGAGGGCTCCCCCTCGCTCGTGAGCACCGGCGCCGGCGCGGCGGGCGCGGGCGCCGGGGCCGGCCGCAGGCGCGGACGGCGTGGGCGCGGGCGCGGAAGGCGCGGGCGCGCTGGCGACGCGCGGCGCGCGCGCGGGACGGGCGCGCGGCGGGGGGAGGCGGCGGCGCGACCACGCTCGGAGGCGGGGGCGGAGGCGGGGGCGCAGGCGGAGGCGGGGCGGGGGGTTGCTCCACCTCCATGGCGATCTCCATCACGCTCGAGGGCGTGGTGACGGTGCGCACCGCGGCGCCGGGCGAGGCCTTCGACGCGACGACGAGACCCAGCGCGACGACGCAGGCGTGCACCGCCGTGGAGATGGTGAACGAGCGCGGCAGCGCCTCAATCATTGTCGCCCCCGACGCGGCTCGTGGAGATCTGCAGCGCCGTGGCGAACTCCCCCTTCAGAAAGTCGGTGAGCGCCTTCACCGCGTCGTGGAGCCGGCGCACCGACGCGGGATCGCTGGCGAGCGCCGCGCTCAGGTCACCCCCGGCGACGCCCTGCGCGGCGGCGTCGACCGCCGCGAGGAGCGCGCGCATCCGCGTCGCCAGCGCGCCCGCGCCCGCGGCCTCGAGGCGGTCGTCGAAGCCCTGCTGGTTGCCCGCGGCGCACCCCTCGAGGAGCATGCGGGCGCCCGCCATGTTCTCGCGAATGTGCGCGAGGCCGCGGCGCGCCCAGGGCGACTCGAGGGCCTCGGGGCAGGTGCCCGTGGTGCAGTTGACGAGCCCGAGGGGGCGAGCGAGCCGAAGGTCCTTGGTGCCCGTGTCGAGGTGGAGCACCGAGATCGCCACGGCGTTGAAGGCCTCTTGCTGGGTGGGAAAGAGCGCGCTCCCGACGCCCGCGGTCACGAACTGCGACTCGAAGCCCGAGGGCGCCCAGGCCGCGCGCAAGGCGTTGGCCCGCGCGAGCACGTCGGCCGCCGCGGCCCGCGCGTAGGCGGCGCGGCGTCGCGCGAGCTCGTCCGCGCCGAGCGCCGCCCAGGCTCCCGTGGCGTTGAGCGCCTCGGTCGGCGCGCAGGCGTTGTCGGCGCCCGTGTAGAACAGCAGGTACTCGATCGCCGCGAGCCCCCGCGCGCTCGTGGGGAGCTGCGCGAAGCCCTCGCCCTCGTACCCGCGCGACACCAGGCGCTGCTCGATGAGGCAGCGGTTCACGTCGGGCCACGCGTAGATCTGGTCGCGGAGCCCCTGGCCGCCGACGACCGTGAAGCCCCCCGCGGGGCCGTAGCGGTGCATCTCGGCGCGCTGCCACGCGTCGATCGCCCCCTCCCACGCGGCGCGAGCCGAGGCGCGGTTGGCGTCGGTGACCGCGCCCGCGTACGCCTCGGTGGCGCGCGCGAGGGCGGCCGAGGCGGTCTGAAAGTCATCGTTCACCTGCATCGTGCAGCGAGCCATCGACTGGAGCAGCGAGCCGCGGTCGAAGCTCTCGTTGGAGCAGGTCGCGGTCAGCAGCAGGGCGCCCGCCACCAGGAACCGGGGCGCGGGCGAGGCGGCCCGAGCGCGCGACGCGAGGATCGAGAAGGGGGACCAAAGCATGGATCGCACCGTGTGGGGGAGCGGCGCCTCGCCCTCGGGGAGCCCGAAGCGGAGGTCTTCGCGGTGGTGGGTGACGTAGAGCGAGCCGGCGAGGCGATCCCAGAGCGAGAGCGCCGTGCCGAAGTTCTTGTCGGAGTGCTGCGGCGCGCGGCTGTGGTGCACCTGGTGCTGCGCCGGGCTGAGCAGAAAGGCCTCGACCCTGGGGCCGTACGACACCCACACGTGGGAGTGGCGGAGGTTGGCGCCGGCGAGGGTCCAGACGAAGCCGAGGGCGTCGACGCCCAGGAGCTGCCAGGCCCGCAGCGCCGGGCCGAAGCACCAGGCCATCACCCCGAGGACCAGCCCCACCGCGACCGCGCTCGCGGAGCGGTTGATCGCGGCCTCGACGGGGTGCGTGCGGTAGAGGGTGAAGGGCGTGAGCACCTCGGCGCCGTGGTGCACCCGGTGAAAGGCCCACAGCCAGGCGAAGCGGTGCATCGCCCGATGCACGAGGAAGCGCGCGAGGTCTTCGAGCACGAAGGCCGTCAGGGTGAACGCGGCGCCGAGCGCCAGCGGCGAGGCGTGCAGGCCGGGGCTGCCGAAGCGCGCGCGGAGCCAGCCGTGCGAGAGCGCCCCCACCGCCAGCGACGACACGCCCCAGGCGCCGAAGAGCGCCGCGCGGAGGGCCGCGCGGGCGACGATGAGCCGGTAGTCGGCGAGGGCCGAGGGGTGCGCCCACACGCGGGGAGAGACCGCCCCGCGCAGCGCCCCGACGAGCGACGCGCCGCGGGCCACCCGCAGCGCCACCGCGAGCGCGCCCGAGACCAGCAGAAAGGGGAGGAACACGCGCTTCGAGGGGTCGAGCAGGCTGGTCACCGGCTCGCTCAAGACCCGCAGCATCTCCGCGAGAGCCCCGATCATCGCGGAGCCTCCCAGGGGCGGGACATATGAATCATGAGAACGCGTTTCAAGATTACAAAGGCGTATATGCGCGGGGTGCGCGGGTCGTGTCAAGCGGCTCGGAGGGGCATTCTCGCGGCGCGCGGGAGCGGCGTTGGTGGGGGGCGGGACGGCGGTGGGTCCGTGGCACACTGGGCGGGTGATTCATGGGTGACGACGACATCGATGCGCGGCTCGACGCGCTGAGGGGCACGGGGCGCTACGTCTCGCTGGAGACGGGGGGCGCCTTCGGGCCGCGGCGCCTCGGCGGGGTGATCGAGGACGTCGGCGACGCGCTGGTGCTCGTGCAGGAGCTCAAGGAGTTTCACCGCTCGGGCTTCGTGCTGCTCCGGCGCTCGGAGATCGCCGCGGTGATCGAGTCTGAGGTCGAGCGGCTCTTCGCGCGGATGATTGCCGCCGAGGGCCTCACCGAGGAGCTGCGCGCGCCGCTCCCGCTCGACCTCGACGCGTGGTCCGACTGCCTGCGCGACCTCCGGCGGCTGTACGGCGCGGTCCTGCTGGAGTGCGTCGCGGGGGGCGGGCTGATCCTGTACGTGGGGCGCATCGTGAGGGTCTCTCGCGACGCGGTGTGGCTGCGGTGCGTGACCGTCGAGGGCGCGCTCGAGCGCGAGGCGCTGGAGGTCCCCCTCGACGAGATCACCCGGGTGATCTTCGACGACCGCTACAGCGTCTTCTTCGACCGCCACGCGAGCGACGAGGGCCTGCACTGAGCCCCCGCCCCGAGCCTCGCGGTCACTCCACGCGCACGACGTAGTAGCTCCGCTTGCCCTTGCGCAGCACGGCGAACACGCCGCCGACGAGGTCGTCGAGCGCCAGCGCGCGCGTGGGGTCGGTGCACACCGAGTTGTTGAGCGAGAGCCCCCCCTTCTGGATGAAGGTGCGCGCCTCGGTCTTCGACTTGAAGAGCCGCCCCTCGCCCGCGCAGAGCTCGACGAGCGACGCCTCCCGCGTGCCCAGCGCCCCGCGCGCGACGGTGTGCGTGGGCGCCGAGCGCAGCCCCGCGTCGAGCTCCTCGGTCGAGAGCTCGGACCAGTCGCCGCCGCCGAAGAGCACCTCGGTGGTCTTCATCGCCCGCGCGAGCCCCTCGTCGCCGTGCACGAAGCGCGTGACGCTCTCGGCCAGGAGCCGCTGGGGCACGCGCCGCCCCGGCTCGCGCGCGTGCGCCTCGAGCGCCGCGGCGATGGCCTCGAGGGGCTCGAAGGTCAGGAGCTTGAGCAGGCTCTCGACGTCGGCGTCGGCCGCGTTCACGAAGAACTGATAGAGCTCGTAGGGCGAGGTGCGCGCGGGGTCGAGCCAGACGGTGCCCGTCTCGGTCTTGCCGAACTTCACGCCGTCGGCGCGGGTGACCAGCGGCGTGGTGAGCCCGAAGGCCTCGACGCCGCGCATCCGCCGGATCAGCTCGACGCCCGAGACGACGTTCCCCCACTGGTCCGAGCCGCCGATCTGCAGGGCGCAGCCGTGGCGGTCGTGCAGCGCGAGGAAGTCGTACGCCTGCAGGAGCATGTAGCTGAACTCGGTGTACGAGATCCCCTGCTCGCGCTTCTCGAGGCGGTCGCGCACGGTGTCCCGCGCGATCATCGCGTTCACCGAGAAGTGCTTGCCGACGTCGCGGAGAAAATCGAGCACGTTCATGCCCGCGAACCACTCCGCGTTGTCGACCAGCAGCGCCTGGCCGCCGTCGAAATCGAGGTAGCGCGAGAGCTGCGCGCGAATGCCCGCGAGGTTCTCGTCGAGGCGCTCGCGGGTGAGCAGCGTGCGCTCGGCGGTCTTTCCGCTGGGGTCGCCGATGAGCCCGGTGGCGCCGCCGATCACCGCGATGGGGCGGTGGCCCGCGCGGGCCAGCCGCACCAGCATCGTGATCTGCAGCAGCGAGCCCACGTGCAGCGACGAGGCCGTGGGGTCGAAGCCGATGTATCCGGTGACCCGCGAGGTCGAGAGGGCGCGGCGCAGGCCCTCCTCGTCGGTCATCTGGTGAATCAGCCCGCGGAGCTTCAGGTCGTCGAGCATGGGTGTCTTCCGATAGGGAGAAGGTCAGAGGGGAGGCGCGGGACAGGCGCCGAGGAGCTCCTCGACGCCCCGCGAGGCCGCGAGGAGCCGGGGCTCTTCGAAGTGAGGCGCGATGAGCTGCAGGCCCACCGGCAGCCCCGCCTCGCCGCGCCCGCAGGGGACCGAGATCGCGGGCACCCCGGCGAGCGACGCGGGCAGCGTGCAGACGTCCGCGAGGTACATCGCCAGCGGGTCTGCCACGCGCGCCCCGAGGGGAAAGGCTACCGTGGGCGAGGTCGGCGCCACGAGCAGGTCGACCGAGGCGAAGGCCGCGCGAAAGTCCTCTCGGATCAGCGCGCGCACCCGCTGGGCCTTGCCGTAGAACGCGTCGTGGTGCCCGGCGCTCAGCGCGAAGGTGCCCAGCAACACCCGCCGCTTCACCTCGTCGCCGAACCCCGCGTCCCGCGTCGCGCCGTACATCCCGCGCAGGGTGCTCGCCTCGGCGCGCAGCCCGTAGCGCACGCCGTCGTAGCGCGCGAGGTTCGAGCTCGCCTCGGCGGGGGCGATCACGTAGTACGCCGACACCGCGTAGCGCGTGTGCGGCAGCGAGACCGACACCACCTCGGCCCCCGCGTCGGCCATCGCGTCGACCGCGCGGCGCACCGCCGCGGCGACGTCGGCGTCGAGGCCCTCGGCGAAGTACTCCTCGGCCACGCCCACGCGCAGGCCTCGCAGCGCCTCGGCGCCGCGCGAGAGGTCGAGCTCGGCGACGGGGCTCCGATCGCTGGTGGCGTCGCGCGGGTCGTGCCCCGCGACGGCGGCGTAGAGCGCCGCGACGTCGTCCACCGTCGCGCCGAAGGGGGCCACCACGTCGAGGCTCGACGCGAAGGCCACCAGGCCGTACCGGGACACCCGGCCGTACGTGGGCTTGAGCCCGACCACGCCGCAGAGCGCCGCGGGCTGCCGCACCGAGCCGCCCGTGTCGCTGCCCAGGGCGACGTGCGCCATGCGAGCCGCCACCGCCACCGCGCTGCCGCCGCTGGAGCCGCCGGGGGTGCGCGCGCGGTCCCACGGGTTGCGCGCGGGAAAGAACGCCGAGTTCTCCGTCGACGAGCCCATGGCGAACTCGTCCATGTTGGTCTTGCCGAGCACGATCGCGCCCGCGCGGCGCAGGCGCTCGACCGCCGCGGCGTCGTAGGGCGGCACCCAGCCCTCGAGCATGCGCGAGCCGCAGGTGGTGCGCAGCCCGCGCGTGCAGAGGGAGTCTTTCACCGCGACCACGGCGCCCGCGAGGGGGAGCCTCGCGAGGTCGTCGCCCGCCTCGAGGCGCGCGTCGAGGCCGCGGGCCGCGGCGAGGGCGCCCTCGGCGTCGACCCGAAGAAACGCGCCCAGCCCGGGGTCGAGGCGGGCGGCGCGGTCGAGGGCCGCGCGGCACACCTCGGTCGCGCTGAGCGCGCGACGCGAGGGCGCCGCGGAGGTGGCCAGGGGCATGTCCATCGGGTGGCGCACGTCACTCCTCCACGAACTGCGGCACGACGAAGGCGCCGGCCTCGACCCGCGGCGCCTGCGACAGCGCCTCGTCCCGAGGCAGCGGCGGCCGCGGCGCGTCGTCTCGGAGCGCCGTGGCCCCGCCCTCCGGGGCGCAGTCGGCCAGGGGCGGCGCGTCGAGGGCGTCGAGCTCCGCGATGTGCGCGAGGATCTTCTGCAGCTGCGCCGCGATGGGCGCGACCTCGTCGTCGCGCAGGTCGAGGCGCGCGAGGTCTGCGGTCGCGCGAACGCGCTCGGGGCTAACGTCGATCACCATGGCAGTGCGGGCGAGTGTACTAACACTCCTGCGCCGGGGCGGTCTCTCCCTCGCATGCTACCGCGGCGGCGCCGGGGCGCGCGGGTCGTCAGACGCCTGCATCGGCGGCAGGTCGAGGTCCACGAGCCAGCGCCCCCCCTCGCGCACCATCGGCACGTCGGCGACGCCTCCAGAGAGCCCCTGGGCCGTGACCACCGCGCGGTCGCCCGAGACCCGCGCGCGGAGCAGGTTGCGGTCGAAGCGGATGCGCCACCGGATGCGCCCTGGGGCGATCATGTCCCACGGGTGCAGCGCCCAGCCCGACACCTGCGAGGCGCGGCTCGCCCGGGCCTGAAGGTCTCCTCGCGCGCGCGCCGAGAGGTGCTCGTAGGCCGCCCTGCGCGCCGCGGGGTCCAGGCGGGCCCGGTCCAGGTCACCCACGAAGGCCACCAGCGCAGACTCCGGGGACGCCTCGCGCCCCAGGCCGCACCCGCACGCCGCCACGACGAGCGACGCGGCCGCGAGGCGCCGGAGGGTGTTTCGGTCTCGGGTCATCCTCTCTCTCACCGGCTCGGCACGACGCCGCCGCGCACCGCCGCGCGGACCACGAGGCCCAGGCCGAGCTGCACGCCGTCTTCGGCGCCGCCGGGCCCCTGCGCGTCCCAGGCGCTCGCGAAGGTCCAGCGCGCGCCGAAGCGCAGCATGACGGCCTCGGCGGCGTCGCGCCAGTGCAGCGGCAGCTCGACGCCCAGGCCGAGCACGCCCCCGACGCCGCCGCCCCGACCGTGCGCCTCGCCGGGCCGGATCCACGCCGCGCCCAGCTCCACGCCGATGGAGTCGAGCATGAGGTCGAGCCACCGCGGCCCGCGCTCGAAATTGAAATTGATCCGCGCGAAGAACGCCGGCCGCAGCTCGACGGCGAGGAGCAGCGCGTCGTCTCGACCGTCGCCGAAGCCGCGGCGGTAGCCCAGGGCGACCCCCGCCATGTCGAGGTACCTCGCGCGGAGCGTGACCTCGCCCGCGGGCGCCCAGCCGCCTCGCCCCTGCGCGGCGCCGCCGAGCACCTCGGCGCTCAGCACCAGGTCACGCTCGAGGCGGCCGTACATCCCGTCTTGACGCTGGGCGCGCGCGACGCCGGGCGTCGTGACGATCATCGCGGTGAGCAGGGCGGCGCGGCGCACGACGCCGAAGGCACTACCACACCCCTGCGCGCGCGTGGTCAGTCGCGTGGGGGCGGTCACTGCGCCCCCGGTGCCGAGCCGCGTCGAGCGCCTTGAATTGCAGGGCCGCGCGCGATGGATCGGATGTTGCGAAGAGGGGGGCATGCGCCGAGTCGGTGGTCACCTCGCTGTTCGCCTCGCGGTCCTGCTCGCCCCTCTCTGGTACCTGGGCTGCGCGCCCGAGGGCTACACCGACGCCGTCGACGGGGGCGACGCTCCGTGGCCCGCGGAGCGCCCGCCCGCGGGCGACGACGCCGGGGGCTTCGCGCCTCGCCCCGACGTGCCGCGGTCGACCCCCGACGCCGTGGCGGCGCCCCCTTCCGCGGTGCTCTACGGCCGCTGCGACGGCGCCGCGCGCGCCGAGTGCGTGTGCACGCCCCGCACCGAGACCCCCTGCTACCCCGGGTCGCCGTCGCAGATGAACCAGGGCGTGTGCCGCCCCGGCCGGGCGCGCTGCGAGGCGGCGTCGGAGGAGTTCGGGCGCTGGGGCGCCTGCGTCGGCGCCGTGCTCCCCTCGCCGGAGCTCTGTGACGGCCTCGACAACAACTGCGACGGCCGCGTTGACGACGGCTGCGAGTGCCGCCCCGGCGCGACCCGCAACTGCTACCCCGGCCCCGCGGGGACCAACGGCGTCGCCCGCTGCCGCGCGGGCACGCAGACCTGCGTCGCCGGCGCCGGGGGCCAGGGCTCGAGCTGGGGGCCGTGCGGCGGCGCCTCCCTCCCCCAGCGCGAGGTGTGCAACGGCGCCGACGACGACTGCAACGGGCGCGTCGACGACGGCATCGGCTGCGCCTGCGCGGCGAACGCCACGCGCAGCTGCTACAGCGGCCCCTCGGGCACCGCGGGGCGGGGCGTGTGCGCGGCGGGCACCCAGCGGTGCAACGCGGGCGGCACGGCCTGGGGCCCCTGCACCGGCGAGCGCCTGCCGCAGCCCGAGACCTGCAACCGCCTCGACGACGACTGCAACGGGCAGGTCGACGAGCTCCCCTCGTGCGCGCCCCTGAGCGCGACCTGCCCGCCCCCCGCGACCGGCGCCGCGGGCACCCCGTTGCCCCTGCGCGCCAGCGCGTCGCAGCCCGGCGCGGCCTGTCGGTGGGAGGTCGTGAGCCGCCCCGCGGGGGCGGGCTCCGAGGGCGCCTTCGCCAACCCCAGCGCCTGCGACACGACCTTCTCGTCGGTGATCGTCGGCGTCTACACCGTGCGGGTCACCGTCACCGACGCCAACGGGCGCACGGCGACGTGCATGACGATGGTCACCCTGACGGGCCGCGGGATGCGCGTGGAGCTCACCTGGTCGACCACGGGCGACGTCGACCTCCACGTGCTGCACAGCGCCGCGACGGCGTGGTTCTCGTCGCCCCTCGACTGCTACTACGCCAACACCCGCCCCACCTGGGACGGCGCGGCCGACCTCTCCCCCCGCCTCGACGTCGACAACGTCTCGGCGAACGGGCCCGAGAACGTGCGCATCGACGCCCCGGCCGGGGGGTCGGTGTACCGCGTCGGCGTGCACGCCTTCAGCCGCGTCGACATGGGATCCGTCGCCACCGTGCGGATCTACTGCGGCGGCACCTCGGTGCCCTCGCGCACCTTCACCCGCACGATCACCTCCCGCGGCGGCGCGGCCAACGACTTCTGGCGCGTCGCCGACGTGCGGATGGACTCCGCGTCGCGCTGCACCATCACCCCCGTTGACGACGTCGTCGCCGCCAGCGCCGCCCGCATGGGGCGCTAGCGCGTCGACCCCGCAGAAACCCGCGGGGGATCGCCCACGGCCTCGCTTGACACGCGGGTCACTGCGTGATTCCTTCCGCGCCCCTCACCGGAGCTAATACCGTCTCATGAAGCGCACCTACCAGCCCAGCCGCACGCACCGCCTCCGCACCCACGGGTTCCGCGCCCGTATGAAGACCAAGAACGGCCAGGCCGTTCTCCGTCGCCGTCGGGCGAAGGGCCGCGCGCGCCTTGCGGTGACGGCCTACGAGAAGTGAGCCCCGACGCGGCGACGCGCTCCGAGGGGCTCCCACGCGCCCATCGGGTTCGCCGCCGCGTGGAGTTCCTCCGCGCGCAGAAGGGCGGCCGCCGCCACCACTCCGCGCATTTCTCCGTGATCCTCTTTGATCGGGGCGCCGACGATGCCCCGCGGCTCGGCCTCGTGACCAGCCGCAAGGTGGGCAACGCCGTGCAGCGCAACCGCATCCGTCGCGTGCTGCGGGAGCTCTTCCGCCGCGACCCCGGCCGATACCCCCTGGGTCACGACGTGGTGATCATGGCCCGCCCCGGCGCGGCGGCGCTTGACTCCGCGGCGATCCGTGACGAGATCCACGCCGCCCTCGCGAAGCGCCGCACCGCTCAAGGTCTGTCGCCTCGTCGCCCGACCGGAGGCGCCCCGACGTGATCCGCTCCCTGCTGCTCTGGCTCCTTCGCGCGTACCGCGCCGTGTTGTCCCCCTGGATGGGCGGTCAGTGCCGCTTCGAGCCCTCGTGCTCGCGGTACGCCACCGCCTGCGTGGAGCGCTTCGGCGCGGCCCGGGGCTCGTGGCTCACGCTCCGCCGACTCGCCCGATGCCACCCCTTCTGCGCCGGCGGCTACGACCCGCCCCCGGCGCTCCCCACGCCCCCGCGCGAGGTGCCCGCCCCATGAAGGACTCCCTTCGGACATTCCTGCTCGTCGCCGCGGTGATGGGCTTTGTCTACATGATGTTCCTGCGCAAGCCCGACCACCCCCCGACGGCGACGCCGCAGGTGATCGAGGCGCCCTCGCAGAACCGCGCCGAGGAGCGTCGGCTCCGGCTCACCACCCCCGCGGCGAGCGGACGGAGCTCCCTCGAGCTCGAGCTCAGCACCCGCTCGGGGGGCGTGACCTCGGCGCGGGTCAACGGCTCGCAGTGGCGCATGCCGGGGCAGTCCGGCGACGCGCGGCTGAACCTCGCGACGACCGAGCGCGAGGAGTACCGGCCGCTGCGCCTCGACGTGCGCCTGCGCCGCAGCGCCGTGGGCGAGAGCGCGGTGCCCGCGTTCGTCGACTTTCAAGAGGCCCGGAGCGTGAGCGACCGCGAGGTCGAGATGCGCTGGCAGGGCAACGACGTCGAGGTCGTGCGCAGCGTTCGCGCGGTGCGCCCGTTCACCCTCGAGGTCACCACGCGGGTGACCAACCGCGGCGCGCCCGGCACCGTCGAGCACCGCGTTCCGGTGTACCACTGGGTCACCCGCGAGCAGGAGACCGGCAAGTTCTTTCAGCGCCCCTGGCAGCTCTCCGAGGGGATCTGCCGCCACGGCGAGGAGCTGTGGCGCGAAGACCGCTCCAAGCTCCAGGCGCGCCCCGCCGAGGAGGCCTTCCCAGGCAACGCGAGCTTCGCGTCGGTGGGCAACCTGTACTTCGGCATGGCGCTCGCGCCGCGGGGCAACGCCGAGGTGCAGTGCCGGCTCTGGGCCCTCGACCTCCCCAACGCCGAAGAGGCCGTCGGGTCGGTGTACCACGCGTCCATCGGCTGGTCGGCGCAGCCCCTCGCGACGGGCGAGACGCGGAGCTTCGAGGCCACCGTGTTCTTCGGCCCGAAGGACGCGCAGATCCTCGCGCAGGCGGCGCCCGGCGGGCGCTTTCGCGACGTGCAGAACCTCGGGTTCTTCGCGTTCATCGCGCGCAAGCTCATGGCCTTCCTCGCGTTCCTCCACCGCCTCGTGGGGAACTGGGGCGTCGCGATCATCCTGCTGACGCTGTGCATCCGCATCCTGCTCCTGCCGCTGCTGCACAAGAGCATGAAGTCGATGGTCGGGATGCAGCTGCTCAAGCCCGAGCTCGACGAGATCAACAAGAAGTTCGAGTCGAACCCCGAGGCCAAGATGATGGCCACCATGGAGCTGTACCGCCGCCACGGCGTGAGCCCCTGGACGGGATGCCTCCCGCAGTTCGCGCAGCTCCCGATCTGGTGGGCGCTGTACGCGACGCTGCAGTCCTCGGTGGAGCTGTTCCACGCGCCCTTCGTGGGCTGGGTGCACGACCTCTCGGCGCCGGACCCGTACTACCTGCTCCCGCTCATGCTCGGCGGGTTCATGGTGCTGCAGTCGCGGCTCTTCCCCCCGCAGGGGATGGACCCGACGCAGGCCAAGATGATGACCTGGTTCCTCCCGATCTTCCTGACGGGCATCTCGCTGTTCCTGCCCGCGGGCCTCGCGCTGTACATGCTCGTGAACTCCGTGCTGGGCATCGCGCAGCAGGCGTACACCAAGAAGATCATGGACAAGGCGCGGGCCGCCGGCGGCGGGCCGGGAGACATCCAGATCCGCCCGGCGTAGAGGTCGCTCGCATGGCCCACGACCCGAAGCGCCCCGTGCTCGCCGACCCCGAAGCCGTCGAGCGCGCCCGCGCCTTCCTCGAAGAGACCGTCGCGCGCATGGGGATGGACCTCTCCGTGACCGTGCACGCCCGCGAGGCCGAGACCGTGCTCGAGCTCGTCGGTCCCGACGCCGCGCGCGTCGCGTCCCGCAAGGGCGCGGCCCTCGACGCGCTGCAGCTCCTCGCTTGCAGGGTGGCGTCGAAGTCCATGGGCGGCGAGCGCGCCGCGCTGGTGGTCGACGCCGACCGCTGGCGAGAGCGCCGGGAGCGCTCGCTCACGAAGCAGGCCGTCGAGCTCGGCGCCGAGTGCGTCAAGCTCGCGAAGGTGATCGTGATGGAGCCGCTGCCGCCGCGGGAGCGCCGGGTGGTGCACATGGCCCTCGCCCGCTTTCCCGGCGTCACCACGCAGAGCGAGGGCGACGGCGAAGAGCGGCGCATCCGGATCATCCCGATGCCCGCGCCCCGTTGATCCTCGTCGTCGACAACTACGACTCCTTCACCTGGAACCTCGTGCTGCTCCTGCGCGACGCGGGCGGCGAGGGGACCGACGTGCGGGTGGTCTACAACGACGCGCGCTCGTACGAGTCCCTCCGCGCCCTGTCGCCCTCGCACCTCGTGATCTCGCCGGGCCCCGGCGCGCCCGCCTCCGCCGGCGTGAGCAACGCGCTCGTCGCCGCGCCCTTCGCGCCGCTGCTCGGCGTGTGCCTCGGGCACCAGTGCCTCGCCGCGCACTACGGGGCCGACGTGGTGCGCGCCCCCGAGCCCGCGCACGGAAAGACCGCCGAGGTCCTCCACGACGACCCCCTCTTCGACGGGCTGCCGCAGGGCTTCATCGCCGCGCGCTACCACTCCCTCGCCGTCGACGCCGCCACCGTGCGCCCCCCCCTGCGCGTCACCGCGCGCTCCCGCGAAGGCGTCGTCATGGCCCTGCGCGCCGACGACCGCCCCGCCGTCGGCGTGCAGTTTCACCCCGAGTCGGTGCTCACCCGCGGCGGCGCCACGATCGCGCGCAACTTCTTGCGCAGCAAGGGCTTCGGTCAGTCCTCGTGAGCGCCGGGCGACCCCTCGCGGCGAGGCTCCTCGCGACGGGGAGGATCACCGCGGCGTGACTCCTCGCGGCGAGACTCACCGCGGCGGGGTGAGTCGTCGCGGCAGGGTGAGTCGTCGCGGCGGGGCCGACCGTGGGGCTCACGACCACGAGAGAGGTCATCGCGGTGGGGCTCGGGCGACCGTTCGAGTCGGCGCTCGAGGGCGCGCTCCACCGCGCGCTCCACCGCGCGCTCCACCACGCGGTCGAGGCGCTCCACCACGCCGCGCACGATCCGGTCGATGATGCGGCGCTCGGAGAAGCCTTCGTCGAAGTCTTCGCCCCGCCTGGGGTCGGGGCGGCGCCCGTCGCAGCGATCGTCGTACGTGCCTTCGTGCCTCCTGGGCCACGAGGGTGACAGCGATCGCGGCGCGCGACCACCGTGCGCCTCGACACCGCGGCGATTCGTGTCGGAGACTCCGCCCGGATCCCTTGCCGCCCTTCCTCGTGAGAGCCCTTTCGTCTGTGACCGCGCGCGTCGCCGCGGTCATCACGGTCGCGCTGGTCGCGTTCGACCGAGCGATGCTGCTCGGCGAGGCCGTGTGGGGGAGAGACATCAGCTTCTGGGTGGTCCCCTCGCGGTGGCTGCTGCGAGGCGCCCTCGCCCGGGGCGAGCTCCCCCGCTGGGACCACGCGCAGGGCCTCGGCGCGCCCGTCCTCGCGAACCCGCTGCACGGGCTGTTCTACCCGCTGACCCTGATCTCGCTCCTCGACCCCATCGCGTGGTGGACCACGGCGTACCTCTGGCTCCACACGCTCCTCGGCGCCCTCGGCGTCGCGGCCCTCGCCGCGCGCCTCGGGTGCTCCCCCGCGGCGCGCGTCCTCGCCGCCCTCGCCTGGGCCCTCGCGGGACCCAACCTCAGCGCGTGGACCTCGGGGCTGCTCCTCCCCGCGCAGGCCTGGATGCCCTGGATCACCCTGGGCGTGTGGTCCCTCGCCGCCCGCCCCTCGGCGCGGCGAGCGGCGATCGCGGCGCTCCCCGTCGCGCTCTCGCTGCTGCTCGGCGAGGGCTTCATGACCCTCACCGCCCTGGGCTTCGCGACCCTCACGCTCCCCGCCGCGCCAGGCATCGACGCCGTGACCCGCCGCCGCGCCGCCGCCCTCGCGGGGTGGATCGCCCTCGCCGTCGCCCTCGGCGCCGCCCTCGCGAGCGTCTCCCTCGCCCCGGCCCTCGCGGCGGTCTCAGGCACCGAGCGCGCTGGACCCATCGACATGGTGCAGGCGCTCCACTGGTCGGTGCACCCCGCGCGGCTCCTCGACCTGATCGTGCCCGGAGGCTTTCGCCGCGCGAGCGCGCTCACCCAGCACCCCTTCGCCCTCGCGCGCTGCGATGTCGACCCGCTGTACTTCTCGCACTACCTCGGCGCGACCACCCTCGGCCTCGCCCTCATCGGGCTCCGGCGCGACCGCCGCTCCTTCACCCTCGCCGCCGTCGTCGCCCTCGCCCTGCTCTGCGCGATGGGCCGGCACACGCCCGTCTACGCCGCCGTGCGCGCGCTGGTGCCTCCGCTGCGGCTCATGCGCTCGCCCGAGAAGTTCGTGAACGCCGTCACCCCCGCCGTCGCGCTCCTCGCCGCGCTGGGCCTCGACCGCCTCGCCCGAGAGCCCGACCGCGCGAGACGCGCCCTCGCGCTCCTCGCGGCCCTCGGGGCGACGCTCCTGGCGCTGCCCGCCCTCGCGCCCGCGCCCGTCGCGGCGGCGATCGCCCGAGGCGCGCGAGGCGCGGCCCTCCCCCTCGCGGCGGCGGCCCTCGCGGCGCTGGCGCTCCGCCGCAGGCCCGCCCTCGGCGCGTGGGCGATGGCCCTCGCGGTCTTCGCCGACCTCGCGCTCAACGGCGCGTGGCTGCACCCCTGGCACGACGCGCGGATGGTGCGCTGGCGTCCGCCCCTCGCCGACGCGATGCGCGCGCGCTTCGACGCCGCGCGCGCGCCGTCGCTCCCGCGGCTGCTCCGCGCCCGCACGATCTCCCGGCACGCCGAGGATGCGCGAGTATCCCCCGGCGACTGGCGCTACTACGCCACCCTCCCGCCGAACCTCAGCGCGACCCACGGCGTGGGCGTGATGCCGCCCTACGACGTCGCGGTCTCCCCCGCGCTGGAGTCGCTGCTCGCGGTGCGCAGGGTCGACGTCGCGCGGCTGCTCTCGGTCGACGCGACGGTGCAGCCCGCGCGCGCGTCACGACCCGCGGGGCTCGCTCGGGTCGCGCAGGTGGGCACCGGCGTCGAGCTGCTCGCGATCGAGGAGAGCCTCCCGCGGGTGTACCCCGTGGCGCGCGCGGCGGCGATGGGCTCGGGCGAGGCGCACCGCCGCGTGCTCGAAGACGACGTGGTCGCCGGGCGCGAGGCGGTGATCGAAGGCCCGACCCTCGACGCGCCCGCGCGGCGCAGCGGACGGTGCGCGCTGACCCTCGCGCGCAACGGCGCCCTCGACGCGCGCTGCGAGCTCGACGCGGCGTCGGCGGTGGTCTTCGTCGAGCAGCACGCGCCGGGGTGGCGCGCCCTCGTCGACGGCCGCGAGGCGCCGCTCTACCGCGCGAACCTGCTGGTCATGGCGGTGCGGGCGCCCGCGGGGGCGCACACGATCTCGCTGCGCTACTCGCCCCCTGGGCTGCGCGGGGGGCTGCTCGGGAGCGCGCTCGGGCTGCTGGGCCTCGCCCTCGCGCTCAGGTCGCGGGGCACCCCGAGCGGCTCGCCGGATAGATCCGCTGCGGCTTGTTGATCGGGCAATTGCTGGCGTTGAGCCCGCCCCCGGGGACGTTGCTGCAGCGCAGCGTGCCCGTCACCCTGCCCGCGCCGCACACGTCGCCCTCCTGAAAATACACCACGGGGCTGCGCGGCGTGCTCGCGACGCACCCGCGCGGGTCGCCCCCGGCCATGGTGATGTCGCAGCCGACGGGGTACGGGCAGTCGGCGGGGCAGCGGGTGGTCACGCAGTCGCCGTTGAGGTTCACGCTGACCATGCAGATGCGGGTCATCGGGCACTCCTCGTCGGCGCTGCCGTCGCAGTCGTCGTCGAGGCCGTTGCCGCAGACCTCGCCCGTGGGGCCCACGGCGCCCTCGCACGCGCCCCAGGCGGTGCCGCCGACGTTGCAGCGCTGGATCCCCGAGCGGCACGGGCCGCGGCCGATCTCGGCGGCGGGGCCGGGGTAGCACATGCGCGTCGCGTTCGGCGCGCAGGCGCAGTTGGGCCCGTTGTCGACGACGCCGTCGCAGTCGTCGTCGACGCGGTTCGAGCAGATCTCGTCGCGGGGGAGGACCTGGTCGAGGCAGGTGCCCCAGGAGTGCCCGTCGGGGGCGCAGGTCTGCTCCCCGAGGCGGCAGATGCCCACGCCGAGGGTGCCCCGCGGGCCCTCGTAGCAGGGGCGGGTCTGCCCCGGCACGCACGCGCACCGCGGGCCGTCGTCGGCGACGCCGGTGCAGTCCTGGTCGACGCCGTCGCCGCAGATCTCTTCGACGGGGGTGACGGCGCCGACGCACTCGGTCCAGGTGCCGAACTCGCCGTCGCCCTCGCACCCCTGCACGCCCCAGGCGCAGGGCGCGCGGCCCGCCTCGGCGCGCTCGCGAGGGTAACACTGCTGCGAAGTGCCTGGGACACAAGGACATCCGTCGTCGACCAGGCCGTTGTCGTCGTCGTCGAGGCCGTTGTTGCAGAGCTCCCTGACCCCGCCCCGCGCGTCTCCCTCGGCGGCGTCGCGCGCGCTCGCGTCGACCGTCGGCGCGTCTCGCCCGGTCGGTCGGTCGAGGTCCGCGCCCGCGTCGGCGGCGGGGATCGACGCGCCCGCGTCGTGCGCGTCGAGGCCCGGCTCGATGACCCCGCCGTCGTTCGCGCACGCCGTGAGCGCGAGGGTTGCGAGCATGCCAGCGCGGCGACGGAGCTTCATCGACCCACGACGCTATCACGGCCGGCCGTAACGGATGGGACCTGTGCCATCATCGCGCGCCTACGACCGATGAGCACCGACGACGAAGCGAAGCCCGAAGAGACCCCCATGGACGCGCTGCAGGAGGGAGCCGACTTCGGCCCCTTCGAGATCGTGCGCGAGGTGGGCCGGGGCGCCTTCGGCGTGGTGTACGAGGCCCGGCGCAGGCCGCTCCACCGTCGCGTGGCGCTGAAGGTGCTGCATCCCCACGTGCTGGCCAAGCCCGAGGCCCGGCGGCGCTTCGAGCGCGAGCTGGCGGCGGCGGCGGCGGTGGAGCACCCGAACGTGATCGCCGTGCTCGACGGCGGCGTGCTCGACGGGCGCGGGTACATGGCGATGAACTTCCTCGAGGGCGAGGCGCTCTCGGAGCGGCTGAAGGCGCGGGGCGCGCTCCCCGTCGAGGAGGCCGTCGACGCGCTGCTGCCCATCACCGCGGCGCTCCACGCGGTGCACCTCGCGGGGATCGTGCACCGTGACATCAAGCCGGCGAACGTGTTCCTCGCGCGGGCGGCGAACGGGGGAGACAGCCCCGTGCTGCTCGATTTCGGCGTCGCCAAGGAGCTCGACGACGCGGCGTCCGACCTCACGCAGTCGCAGTCGTGGCTCGGCACGCCGACGTACATGTCGCCCGAGCAGATCCGTCAGTCGAAGGACGTCACCGCCCGCTCGGACCAGTGGTCCTTCGGGGTGGTGCTCTACGAGTGCCTGGTGGGCGAGCGGCCCTTCGAGGCCGACGTGCTCCTCGACCTGATGAAGGCGATCACCGCCGACACGCCCCCGTCGCCGAACGCGAAGCGACCGTCGGTCCCGTCTGAGCTCTCCGACGTGGTCATGCGCGCGCTCTCCCGCGACCCCTCGGCGCGCTTCTCCTCGATGCTCGCGCTCGGCGAGGCGCTGCTCCCCTTCGCGAGCGAGCAGGTGCGCGCGTGGTGGCGCCCGCGCTTCAGCGGCGCGCGCGCCCGAGGCCGGTCGGCCCTGGACGAGACCGCCGTGCGCGAGCCCGGCGACGCGCGCGCCGCGGTCCCAGGGCGCATCCCCGACCCCGAGGGCGCGCTGCCGACGCTCATGGCGAACCAGCCGGCGATCTCGGCGCCGCCCCTTCCCCTGGAGAAGCCAGGGGCGGGGCGCAGGCGCAGCGGGTTCCCCTCCGGGGCCGGGCGCAGCCCCTACAGCACCGGCGCCGGGCGAAACCCCATGGCGACCGGCAACGGCCGCGGCTCCGACCGCACGGTGATCGTCAGCGCGCCGCCCCGCAGCGCGAGCGAGACGCTGCTGCGCTACGTCGGCGTCGCCGCCATCGCGGGCTTCGCCTTCTTCGCCGGGCGAAACATCAGCCAGCCCCCTGGCGCGGTGACGCCCCCCTCGGAGCTCCCCTCCGACCCGACCGCGCCCCTCGACGCCTCCACGCCGCCCCTGCCCTCCCCCGCCGCGGCGGTGGACGCGACGGCGGCCCCCGACGCGCACGACGCGCACGACGCGCCCGAGGTCTCTGCGGCCGACGCCCCCGACGTGCGCGTCGCGGCCCCGTCTCGCCCCAGCGCGCCGTCGCGGCCGCGCAACGGGTCGATCCAGATCCTCTGCGGCACCGGGCGCGCGATCATCGGCGACGACGACCACTCGCGCGAGGTCGGCCTCCCCACCGCGCAGCTGATCCCGTGGCCGGCGGGCTATGTGCGGGTGATGATCCTCTCGACCCGCGGTCAGTCGCAGTCGTACATCACGGTGCGGTCGGGGCAGACCACGGCGTTTCAAGACTGCCCCGGGCTGTAGGGCGGGAGCGCGCTCAGCGCGGCGCGAGGGCGAGGCCGCGGTAGCCGGTGTTCGAGCCCGCGCGGCGGATCTCGGTCCACGGGGTCGCGTCGGGCGCGCCGCCGGTGTCGACCGCGCGAAAGATCCGGTTCGCGCTGCCGCCGGAGGTGATCAGCAGCGTCACGTCGGCGCCGCTCGCGAAGCCGGTGATCGCGCGACACCCCGTGCTGAGCCCCATGCGATACGGACCCGCGGAGGTCCAGGTGCCCGCGACGAGGGTGTGCTTGTAGACCCCGCCGAGGCCGGTAGACGACACCGAGCCGTCGTCGCACTGGTAGATCGTGTCGATGCCCGGGGTCATGTCGCGGTCCAGGGCGAGGAGGCCGTAGCGCGAGGGTCCAGAGCTCGTCGGAAAGCCCGGCAGCAGCACGCCCGCGGTGCCCTCGACGCGAAACGCGCCGTAGAGCCCGCTGACCGAGACGGTGCCGTACAGCGCGGAGTCGAAGACATCGACGTGGCGCACGTTGGTGGGCGTCGTGATCGTCGCCGTCGCGGTCGAGGCGCCGAAGGCGGCGGTGAAGATCCCGCCCGCGCCGGTCGACTGCCCGAACGCCCAGAGCGTCTGCCCGTCGGCGCTCGCGGCGCCGCGCACGGCCGTGCCGCTGAAGGCCGCGCCCAGGGTGGTGCTCGTGTCGACGGTGCCGTTGGCCGAGACGCGGGCGATGACCCGCGGCTCGGTGGTGGCGGTCACCGAGGTGGTGATGCTCCCCGGCGCCACCGCGTAGCCCGCGAGGAGCACGAAGCGGCGGTCGGCGCTGCGGGTGAGCTGCCCCTCGCTGTCGGAGCTGCCCGAGAGGGTGATGGGCTGGTTGCTCCCCGACATCGCCACGGGGAGCGCGATCGGGTCGGCGGCGTTCATCCCGTCGCTGATGCGAATGCGCTCGATGAAGCCCGCGGTGGGCGCGCTGCTCAGGCTGCCCGTGCCCGTACCCAGGCGAAGCGCCCAGAGCTCTGTGGGCGTAGGCTCGGCGCCGGCGTCGACCCGGGGCACGTCGGTGCCGGGCGCGGGGCCGCTGTCGACGGGCCCCGCGTCGGGGGCGCCCGCGTCGGGGACGCCCGCGTCGAGCGCGCCCGCGTCGGGGGCGCCCGCGTCGACCACGGGAGGACAATTCACGTCGGTGAGGTCGCCGGCCTCCCAGGCGTGCACCTGGGCCTGCGCGTTGAAGCGCCACAGCGGCGCGGTGACGCGAAAGGTGCAGCCCTGCCGCAGGTCGCGCGCCATGCGCAGCGCGGAGGGCACCCGGAGCCGCAGCCCGGCGACGGCCATGGAGATGCCCGCGGTGGTGATCTGCGCAGACTCGAAGCCCGTCCCGGCGCTGGCGAAGCCGCCACTCACGGCGCCGTCGACGCGCACGAGCTCGGACTCGTAGCCCTCGAGGTTGGTCACGAGGTCGCCCGCGGCGGAGAGGTTCTGCGTGAGGGCGCCGAGGTCGGCGCCGCTGCCCGCGCGCATGAAGCTGCCGACGGCGGTGATCCACTTCGCGCCCGCCGCGACGCGGCCCTGGGTCGCGGTGAAGCTCACCCGGTCGCCCGCCTGGGGCGCGGGCGTGAGGCTCGCGGGATCCACCGCGACGAAGACCGCGGGACCGGTCATCCCCGACTGCACGAAGAAGCCCGCGGGGTCGTTGGCCGACACGCCGCCGTCGGCGCCGGGGGTCGCGGCGACGACGCGGGTGACCACGAGCTCGCTGAGGGCGACGTTGAGGGTGACGGGGTTGGCGCCGGTGATGGCCGCGCGCACGGCCGCGAGGGAGGGCGCGCCGCCGTCCATCGGGGGTGTGGCCGCGTCCTCGGTCACGACGTCGGTGACCGCCACGTCGACGGGCGCCTGCGCGTCGGTCGCGACGACGTCGGTCGCGGCGGGCGTGTCGGTGGCGGGGACATCGGGGCGCGCGGCCCCGTCGACCTCTCCCGCGTCGAAGCCGCCGGTGCCCTGGGTGACCGCGGTGCGGCACGCGCCCCCCGCGAAGGCGACCGAGACCCACACCCACGCGACTCGTCGAAGCATCATGAACGGAACTCCTTTCGCCAGGGGATCCACACCCTCCCGGCGCGCAGGAGTCGGCGTACATCGCCTCGCGTCCAGGCGCCACCCCCGAGCGTCTCCCCGACACCGCGGGGGCGGGCGAGTCGAGGGATGGCGGGCGAGAGCATTGGGGCGTTTCGGGTTGCGCACGAGCCTGGATGTTGGGTAATGCGCGGATCCATTTCTCGGGAGGTCATCGGCCCCATGCAACGCTCCGCGCGACGATTGTGCTTCGCCCTAGGCGCCCTCTTGATGCCGGCCGCGGCGTCGGCGCAAACCCCGTCGCCCTTCGCGTTTCGCGCTGAGCTCGGCGTCGGCGGGATGATCAACGATTTCACGCCCAGCGATGACCGCGGCGCCGTCGCCGGCACCGCCGCCGTGCGCTTCGCGTGGAACCCGGTGGAGGCGCTCTCGATTCAGCTCTCGGGCATGGTCGGGCGCTTCTTTCCGAGCGGCGCCGACCACGTCGGGAACTTCTCGGCCACGCTGGGTCTTCGCCTCGAGCCGTGGATCGGCCGGGCGGGCCGGCTCTGGCTCGACGTGAACGGCGGCGTCTACGGCCCTGGCCGGGAAGACGTGCCGGGCCTCGACGGCGGCCTGGGCTTCGAGTTTCGTCTGAGCGACGAGGTGCAGCTCGGGCCGTTCGCGCGGTACACCCGCGCCTTCGACGGCCTGCGGCTCTACGAGAGCCTGACCGCGGCGCAGATCGCCGCGGGGCAGCAGTCACGGCAGGTGGGCAGCGCCGACATCGACTACTGGGTCGCGGGCATCTCGCTCACCTACCGGGTGATGGACGCGCCGCCCCCGCCGCCCCCGCCGCCGCCGGTGGTCGACACCGACCACGACGGGGTGAACGACCCCGACGACCAGTGCGTGAGCGAGCCCCAGGGCGAGCACCCCGACGCGAACCGCCGCGGCTGCCCGACGCCCGACACCGACGGTGACGGCGTGCTCGACCCCGACGATCAGTGCCGGGAGACGGCCGCGGGCGAGCACCCCGACCCCGAGCGCGCGGGCTGCCCCGACGGCGATGACGACAGCGACGGCGTGCTCAACCACGCGGACCAGTGCCGCACCGAGGCCGCGGGCGAGCACCCGAACCCCGAGCGCGCGGGCTGCCCCGACGGCGATCAGGACCACGACGAGGTCACCGACCACGCCGACCAGTGCCCGACCGAGCCCGCGGGCTTTCACGCCGACCCGGCGCGCCCGGGCTGCCCCGCGCCCGACCAGGACCACGACAACGTCCCCGACGCCGAAGACGCCTGTCCCACGCGCCCTGGCGCGCCGTCGACGGTGCGCGCGCGCAACGGCTGCCCCGGCCTCGTGACGCTCACCGGGGACCAGATTCGCATCGCGCGCCCGGTGTTCTTCGCGAACAACCGCGACGTGATTCTCCCCGCGAGCAACGCGGTGCTCGACGCGGTGGCCGAGGTGCTCCGCGCGGTGCCGGGTATTCGTCGGCTCTCGGTCGAGGGCCACACCGACGACGTGGGCGACGACGCCGCCAACCTCGATCTCTCTCGCCGCCGCGCGCAGAGCGTGGTCACCGCCCTCACCCGCCGCGGCATCGACGCCGCCCGCCTGGTCTCCGAGGGCTTCGGCGAGACCCGCCCCCTGGTGACTGGCACCACCCGCACGGCGCGCGCGCAGAACCGCCGCGTGGAGTTCCGCGTGGCGGAGTTCCACGGCATGGCGGGCGACCCGGTGCCCCCCGGCGCCGCCGCCGCGCCCCCCGCGGCCCCTGCCGCGCCGACCCCCTGACCCCCCGGCGGCGCTCCCCTGGGCGCCGCGTCCCCGCACCACCCCCTGGAGGCTCCATGAGCGACCCTGTGAGCGAGTTCTCGCTGCGCATCGAGCGCGTCGACGGCTACGAGTTTCGTGTTCGCTTCGACAAGGAACACTACGCCGAGCTCAGCATGGACGAGCCGCCGCCCCTGGGTCGCGACTCGGCGCCGAACCCCGCGCGCATGCTCGCCGCGGCGGTGGGCAACTGCCTCGCCGCGAGCCTGCTCTTCTGCATGAACCGCGCGCGCCGGCCCCTCGACTCGGTGACCGCCGACGTCAAGGTCGAGCTCGTGCGCAACGAGGCGAAGCGCCTGCGCATCGGCCGGGTCGCGGTGGTGCTGCGCCCGCAGGTCGAGGGCGGCGCGGAGGCGCTCGCGCCCTGCCTCGAGACCTTCGAAGACTTCTGCGTCGTGACCCAGAGCGTGCGCGAGGGTCTCCAGGTCGACGTCACCGTCGAGCCCGTGTGACCCCCGCCGAGGCGACGAGGCTTTGACGCGCCGCCCCTCGGGTCGGCACCCTGTCGCGGTGAGCCCCTCGTCCGCACTCGCCCTCCTCGTCGCGAACCCCACGGCCCAGAGCGGGCGCAACGCGGCGCGCATCGCCTCGGCGCGCGCGCTCCTCGACCGCGCGGGGGTCGCGCACTCGCTGCTCCCCACGCTCCCCGACGGCGCGACGGTGGGGGCGGTGGCCGAGGCCTGCGGGGCGGCGCCCTGGCGCTGCGTCATCGCCATGGGCGGCGACGGGACCTTCTCCGAGGTCGCGCGGGGCCTGCACGCCTCGGGGCGCGCCGAGGCGATCCCCCTCGCGATGCTGCCCACGGGGACGGCGAACGACCAGGGGAGGTCCTTCGGGCTCTCGGCCGACGAGGCCGCCCTCGCGCGCAACGTCGCGGTGCTCGCCGAGGGCTTCGAGACGCGCCTCGACGCGGGGCGGCTGCGGGCCCTCGACGCGTCGGGCGCCCTCGTGCGCGAGTCGCTCTTCTTCGACTCCGCGGGCTGGGGCTTCTCGCCTCGCGCGCTCGCGGCGCGCAACGTCGACCGCAAGGTGATCGAGGAGATCCCGGTGCTGCGCGAGCTCTGGCGCGACCAGCTCGTGTACGCGGGCGCGATGATGCGCACCTTCCTCGAGGGCTACGTCGAAGACGACCGCTTCGACGCCGAGCTCGTGCTCGACGGGCGCGCGCTGGCGTGGCGCGGCGTCACCGACCTCATCGTGAAGGGCACGCGGGTCTACGGCGGCTTCTGGGTGCTCGACCCCAGCGCGGCCCACGACGACGGGCTGTTCGAGGTCGTGCCCATGACGGGCCGCCGCGACTGGCTGTCGAAGGCCATGGTGCGCCTCGACGGCTCGGGCGGGCTCGAGGACGCGCTCAAGAGCCTCGGGGTCTCGCACAGCGCCGAGGCGCGGGGCGCGCGCATGGCGTTCACGTTCCGCGCCGAGGCCGGCGCGCTGCCGCTGCACGCGCAGATCGACGGAGAGGAGTTCCCCGCCACGCCCCGCGCGGAGATCGAGGTGCTGCGCCGGGCGCTGCGCCTCGTGGTCCCGCGGGCGTGAAGGGCTGGCGCGCCGTCGCGAGGGAGACCCTCCGGATCTTCTCGCGCCAGAACGCCACGATGCTCGCCGCGGCCACGGCGTTCTTCGCGCTGGTGTCGGTGGCGCCGCTGCTGCTCATCGCCCTGGTGGTGGCGAGCGCCCTCGTCGACGCGCAGCACGCCCAGCGCGAGGTCTTTCACGGGCTCTCGCTGTGGGTCGGGCGAGACGGCGCCGCGGCGCTCCGCGCGATGCTCGCGAGCATCCGAGGGAACTCCGCGGGCGCCGAGGTCACCGCGGCCTCGGTGCTGGTCATGGCCTGGGCCTCGTCGCGGCTCTTCAGCCACCTGCAGTACGCCCTCGACCACCTCTGGGGCGTTCGCGTTCGTGAGCGCAGCGCGTTGCGAGACAAGGCGTTGCACGTCGTTCGGCGCAGGCTGCTGGCCTTCGCGATGGTGCTGCTGTGCGGCGCGATCGTCGTCTCGTCGCTCGCGTTTCGCACGGTGATCGTGGCCGCCGAGCGCCTCGTCGGCGTGCACGCCTACCGGGGCTGGCGCTTCATCGACCACGCCCTGACGCTCGGCTCGGTGGCCTCGCTCTTCACGGTGATCTTTCGCGCGCTGCCCCACGTGCGCATCACCTGGCGCGAGGCGCTGGTGGGCTCGGCGGTGACCACGTCGCTCTTCGCGCTCGGGCGCTTCGCGGTGTCGGCGTACCTCGAGCGCAAGGCCCTCGGGTCGGCCTACGGGGCGGCGGGCTCGGTGGTCCTGCTGCTGCTGTGGACCTACTACTCCGCGCAGATCTTCTTCCTCGGCGCGGCCTTCATGGCGGCGCGGGCGAAGTCGACGGGGCGCACCCTGCGCCCGAGCGTCGACGCCGTCGCCATCGTCGACCCCGAGCTAGGGGTCGAAGCCGCCGCGGCGCAGGGTGATCGCGACGTCGACGGACCCGCCTGAGGGCACGGTCACCCGCCGGCTCGACTCCACCGGCGGCGTGAAGTGCCTGCGCCCGGTCCCCTCGGTGCGGGCGATGGTCATGCCCTCGTGCCAGGCGTGCAGGGTGTAGGTGCCCGGCGGCACGTCGCGGATCTCGAAGCGGCCGGCCTCGTCGGTCACCGCGAAGTACGGGTGCGCGAAGGCGACGACGTAGCCCAGCATCCAGAAGTGCCCCGCGTCGCAGGTCAGCCGCGCGACGCCGGTGCGCTGCACCACCCGCGAGGTCGCGATGCCGTAGGGCGTGGTGGCGTTGAACCAGTTGTCGTCCTCGTCGTAGCCGTAGAACGCGTGCACGTTGTGAATGGTGCCGGTGTCGCTGTTGGTGAAGCGCAGCTCGACGCCCGTCGACACCGCGGTCACGTGCGGGACATACCGACAGCTCGTCTGGTCGACGCTCACCTGCGTCGCCGAGGGCGCGCGCCCCGCGGTGATGTCTGCGAGCGAGAGCACGGCGTTGGCGACGCCTCCCTTCGCCCACGACGAGCGCCTCGGCGGGCTGCGCCTGGCCGCAGATCATCGGGTTGCCGATGGCGCCCACGGCGAAGTCTGCGGTCTCGGGCCTCGGGCCCTCGAAGCGCACGACGCCGCGAATCACCCCCGCCCCGCACCTGGATCACCCGGTAGGGCGCGAGCGGCGCGCCCGTGGTGGACGTAGGCGCTTGCGGCGCAGGGGATCTCGCGTCACCCCCGCGCGGGGTGGGCGGGGCGCGCCGGCAGGCGAGGGCCGCGAGGGCGACGAGGAGCGCGCGCCTCATCGCAGCGTCGAGACGGCCTGCGCGATGCGCGAGAGGGCCTTGTCGATGTCGTCGACCGAGACGGCGTACGAGAGGCGCAGGTGCCCCGGCGCCATGAACGCGCTCCCAGGGACCACCGCGACGTGCGCCTCGTCGAGGAGCCAGGCCGCGACGGCCACGTCGTCGTCGAGGAGGGCGCCGGAGGCGGCGGTCTTGCCGATCCATCCCCGCACGTCGCAGAAGGCGTAGAAGGCCCCCTCGGGCATCGCGCAGCGCACGCCGGGGATCTCCCGCAGCCCCTTCACCAGGCGCTCGCGGCGCAGGGCGAAGAGCGCGCGCATCTCGGCGAGCTCGAGGGCGGGGGAGCGCAGCGCCTCGAGGGCGGCCCACTGCGACGGCGTCGCCGTGCTCGTCGCGCCCTGCGACTGGATCATCGACATCGCCTTCGACAGCGCCACCGGCGCGATGGACCACCCCACGCGCCAGCCCGTCATCGCGTAGGTCTTGCTCACCCCGTCGATGATCACCGCGCGGGGCTCGAGGTCGGGCGCCACCGAGAGCATCGAGCGCTGGTCGAAGCCGTCGTACACGAGCTGCCCGTAGATCTCGTCGAGGATGACCCAGCAGTCGCTCTCGCGGAGCACCACGGCGAGGGCGGCGAGCTCGTCGGCGGTGTAGGCCGCCCCCGTGGGGTTCGACGGCGAGCAGAGGATCACGGCCTTGGTGCGCGGCGAGAGGGCGGCGCGGAGGGCGTCGGGGTGAGCTTCCACCCTCCTTCGAGGTGCTCTCGACGAAGACCGGCTCGGCGCCGCAGAGGCGCACCTGCTCGGGGTAGCTCACCCAGCACGGCGTGGGGATCACCACCTCGTCGCCCTCCTCGAAGAGCGCCAGGGCGAGGTTGAACAGCGCGCCCTTGGCGCCCACGGTGACCACGACGTGCTCGGGCTTCGCGACCACGCCGCGCGCGGCGGTGCTGAGCTCGGCGATGGCCGCGCGCAGCGGCGCGATGCCGGGGACGGGGGTGTAGCGGGTTTTCGACTCCTCGATGGCGCGCAGCCCCGCGGCGCGGATGTTCTCGGGGGTGTTGAAGTCGGGCTCGCCCGCGCCGAAGGAGATCACGTCCACGCCGCGGGCCCGGAGCTCCATGGCCTTGGCGTTGATGGCGAGGGTCGCGGAGGGCTTGATGATGTCGAGGCGCGCGGCCAGCTTGGCGGACATGGCGCGGGACTCTAGTACACGACGGCGCGCCGCGTCAGGGTGTCGGTCGCAGCGCCTCGAGCTCGCGGCGCACGTCGTCGGCGCTGGGGCGAAACTGCGCGCGCTTGGCCATCATGCGAGCGATGAGGCCCTCGAGGGCGCGGGGCAGCGAGGCGTCGACGGCGCGGAGCACGGGCGCGGGCGCGTCGAGGTGCGCGCGGGTGATCTCGGCGGCGTCGCCGGAGAACGCGGGGCGCCCGGTGACCATCTCGAAGAGCAGCGCGCCGAGGGCGTAGACGTCCGTGGCGGGGGAGACGGGCTCGGCGCGGATGCGCTCGGGCGCGACGTAGCCGATGGCGTGGTGCGGCCCCACCCCGACCGCGGCCGGGAGGGTCTCGGGCGGGCACACGGGCCCCGGCACCAGCGCGTCGATCGACACCCGCACCACCGCGGCGCCGGTGCTCACGCTGAGGAACACCGCGCCCGCGCGGAGGTCGCGCGCGAGCACGTCGCGCCCGTGGAGGTGCTGCAGCAGCGACGCGAGGGAGACGCCGGCGTCGAGGGCCGCGGCGAAGGGCACCGGGCCCGACGCGAGGAGGTGCGGCAGCGGCGGCGCGGAGACGTACTCGGTGATCGCGACGACGCGCCCCGCGACGGCGCCGTCGAGCACGTCGAGCACGGGCACCAGCGCGTCGTGCGGCGCGGCGAGGCGAAACGCGCGCACCTGCTCGTGGAGGCGCGCGCGCGCCGCGCCGCTGACCTCCTTGTGCGGCACCCTCGCGGCGACGACGGCGCCGCTGCGAATGTCGTGGGTCTTGTAGACCTCGGCGGAGGGACCGATCCCGACGCGCTCGACGAGGCGGTACCTCCCGGCGACCACGCGACCGCCGAGGAGGTCGGGGCCGGCGTCATCGAGCGTGGCGCCGTCGAGGGGACATCGCGGCGGCCTTCCGGGGTAGCTCGCGCGGCACACAGGGCAGATCTTCACCCCCGCGAGACTGCCATGACCCACCATCTCCCGCGCAAGCGAGAGATTCGAAAGGCGCGCGCGAGGGGCGAAGAATTCTTGTTGACACCCTGAGCAGCTCTGATAGAAGCCCTCTCCTCCGACGCGCCCGTAGCTCAATTGGATAGAGCATCAGACTACGGATCTGGAGGTTAGAGGTTCGAGTCCTCTCGGGCGCGCTACTGAATCACCGCAAGATTCCAAGGGGTTGGAAAGCGGTGAACATCAACGGGGTTGGCCGGCGAGACCCTCCACGCGGATCACACCACGACCGTGATTCGTACGAGTTCGCACGGTCGATGCCCCCGCGTCACCCCGCGTAGCGCCGCTGGATTCAAGCGCCGGGCGGAGGATCCACGGATCCTCGAACGGCGCTCCGAACGATCCCACGCGGCCCCCTTCTATCCCCCCGCCAACCGGACCTAGCATCGCCCCGCCGAGGCCCACGCGCCCCGGCGGAGGAAGTCTCGATGCTTTCTATGAGGTCTGCGTTCAAGAGGTGCCTGGCCGTGGCCGTGATCGCCGCGGCGGCGTGCTCGAGCCCCACCCCCAGCGGCGGCGGAATCGACGCGTCCATCGACGTGAGCTGCGCGGCGGGCGAGACCGCCTGCGAGGGGCGCTGCGTGAGCCTGGAGGCTGACCGAAACCACTGCGGCGCATGCGGAAACGCGTGTCCCGGCGCGCAGGTGTGCGCCGAGGGGCGCTGCGCGCTCGGGTGCCCCGCGACGCAGACCGCCTGCGGGGAGCGCTGCGTCGACCTCATGAGCGACCGCGCGAGCTGCGGCGCCTGCGGCAACGCGTGCGGCCAGGGCGAGGTGTGCGCCGAGGGGCGCTGCGGGCTCGAGTGCGGTCCCTCGCTCGCGCGCTGCGGCGGAGGCGACGGCGGGGCGGGCGCGCCCTTCTGCGCCGACACCCGCGTCGACCGCGCCAATTGCGGCGCGTGCGGAAACGCCTGCGCCGCAGGAGAAATCTGCGAATCCGGTCGCTGCGTGCTCCAGTGCCCGACGGGGTCCTCGGCCTGCGGCGGACGCTGCGTCGACCTCCAAGGCGACCGCGCCAATTGCGGCGCCTGCGGGACGACGTGCGCCGAGGGTGAGGTCTGCGCGCTGGGGCGCTGCGGCGCCGCGGGCGTGACGTGCCCGACGGGGTCGACGAGCTGCTCCGGCGTGTGCCGCGACCTCACGAGCGACCGCGCCCATTGCGGCGCGTGCGGAACCGCCTGCGGCGCAGGGGAATTGTGTCAAGCTGGCGTCTGCGAGCTCGCGTGCGGGGGCGGCACCACCCGCTGCGGCACGCGCTGCGTCGACCTGCAGACCGACGCGCGTAGCTGCGGCGCCTGCGACACCGCCTGCGCCGAAGGGCAGCGCTGCGTCGCGGGCGTCTGCTCCGCCGCGGGATGCCCCTCGAACCTCACCCTCTGCGGCGGCGAGTGCGTCGACACCCGCTACGACCCGGACCACTGCGGCGCGTGCGGACGCGCGTGCACGCCCTTTCCCAACCTCACCCGCGCCTGCGGCGGCGGCGCGTGCGTGCCGGGCGTGTGCGTCGCGGGCTACGCCGACTGCAACGGGATGACCGTCGACGGCTGCGAGGTCAGCACCGGCAGCGACCCGAACAACTGCGGCGGCTGCGGGCGCGCGTGCACGGCCCTGCCCAACGCGAGCGCGATGTGCGCCGCGGGGGCCTGCACGATCGGCGCGTGCAACGCCGACTACGCCGACTGCGACGGCGCCGCGATGAACGGCTGCGAGGCCGCCCTCCAGACCGACCGCATGAACTGCGGCGCGTGCGGAAACGCCTGCGACCCAGGGCGCGTGTGCGTCAGCGGCGTCTGCACCACGCAGCCCCTCTACCACGGGTGGACCTCGCCTCTGGCCGGCTGCGACACCAGCAGCTACAACGCCACGGCGACCACGAACCTCGGCGGCCGCTACCCCTACAACACCGGCGACAGCCTGGCCTGCCGCGCGTGGAAGCTCGCCGCCACGATCTGCACCACCGAGCCCACCGCGTACAGCGGGACCTCGAACTGGTACTGCCCGATGTCCGGCGGCTTCACCGATCCTGTCTTCGGCACGTACTGCCCCCGCGCCTCGCAGTACGCCTGCTCGACCTGCCCCGGCGCGTGCAACGCGGGCTGCGCCTACAACCCCCTCTCCCTGCGCAACTGCTCGGGCTCCGAGCAGGCCCAGCCCTAGCCCGCCGGCGCGCTCGCGCGCACCAGCCGATGCGAAACGAAGCCGTCGGTCCCGTCGAGGTCTCCGCGGAGCACCCGGCGTCGCGCGAGCGTCCACTCGGGGTGCGCCGCGAGGAACGCGTCGACCACGTCGTCTGACTCCTCGCGCGTGAGCGTGCACACCGCGTAAAGACCAACGCGCCGCCCGGCGCACCGCACCGCCACCCGCTCGAGGATCACAGCGCAGCGGCAGCAACCCCTCCTCGTCGCTCTCGTGATCGCCGGCGGCGGGTCGGGGCGGTGCGAAACGTGCCCAGCCCGAGCAGGGCGCGTCGACCATCGCGACGTCGTAGCCCCTCCGGGCATCGCCGGCGGCTCGCCCAGCCCCTTCGAGAGGTCCGACGCGAAGGCGCGGTGGGAAGTCCCGCCCGTCGAAGGCCTCGCGCGCGAGGGTCTCTCCCAGGCGCGTGAGCTTCTCGGGGTGGAGGTCGACGCTGTGCACAATCCCGCTGCCCTGCAACGACATCGCGAGGGTCGCGGTCTTGTTGCCGACGCCCGCGCAGGCGTCAGGCACCCGCATCCCGGGCGACGCCTCGGCCTCGCCGCACGACCCTGCGCGCCCTCCTCCTGAATCGCGAAGAGCCCCTCGGACCACGCCGCGGCGCGGGTCGGGTCCTCCCCACCACGCGCACCGCCGCCGGCGCGCTCGCCCGGCGTGACCACCGCGCCGGGCAGCTCGTCTCGCAGCCGGGTCACCGGGGCCTCGCGAAGACCCGCGAGGTTCGCCGCCGCAGGGTCACCGCAGGCGTTCAGGCCAGCATCGCGCGCAGGCGCGTCAGCGCCCTCGTCGCCCAGCAGCCGCGCGACGCGCGCGCGCACCTGCGGCAGGATCGCGCGCCTGCCGCAGTCGGTCCGCGCGTCGGGGAGAGGGCCTCGGGGCGCTCCTTGGCGAGCTTGCGGAGCACCGCGTTGACGAAGCCCGCGAGGCCGGGGAGCAGGCGCGCTGACCGATCCCACGGCGGCGTCGACCGCGGCCAAACGGGCACGCGCTCGAGCGCAGGATCTGATACGCGCCGCCACCCGCATCGCCGAGCGCGCAGCGTCGAGGCTTCTCGATCGACGCGGCGCCGTCGCGCGTGGCGCGCCAGGGCCTCGTCGAGCGCGCGCTGCCGTGCCGCAGCACCCGGCCCACGAGCTCCGTGCACAGCGCGCGGTCGCGGGGCGCGAGGGCGAACGCGGTCCAGCGCGGCGTCGAGCACGGGCGCGGCGAAGGCGCCGTCGCGCGACACACGGAGCAGCACATCGGCGGCGCGCGCGTCTCCCAGGGAGGGCTTCATCGCGCGAGGTGTACTACGGCGCGAGGATCGGCGCGTTGTTCCTCGGACGATGCACGACGCGAGGGCGGCGCCTCGCGCGCGCGGTCGCGCCGTCGCGCGACGAGCGGCCCGCGTCCGCGATCACGGCCACCTCGGGCAGCGCCTCGGGCGCGGGCAGGGCCTCGGGCGCGGGCGGGGGCGCGGGCGGGGCCTCGGGCGCGGGCGGGGCGTCGGGGGCGGGCGGGGCCTCCGGCGCGGGCGGGGCCTCGGGCGCGGGCGGGGCCTCGGGCGCGGGCGGGGCCTCGGGCGCGGGCACGACCGGCGCCGCCGTGAGCGCGGGGGAGGCCGTGTCTGCGCCCCCCTGCGCCGCGCTCCCCCGCTGGCGAATCGCATAGACGCCGCCCAGCGCGGCGAGGACCGCGACGGCCGCGAGGACGGCGACCGCCGGTCCCCTCCGGCTGCGTGGAGGCGCGGTCGGCGCGACCTCGGCGGCGGGGGTCCAGTGCATCGGCGTCGCGGCGCTCGGAGACTCGCGGGGCGGCTCGGTGTCTGACGGGAGCTGGATCCCCAGCGACCCCGCCGTGGGGAGCGACAGGGAGGTCTCTGAGCCCTCGGGTCGCTCGGAGGGGAAGGGCGAGTCGACGTCGAGGGGGCAGGCGAGCACCGCGTCGAGCAGCGCCTGCATCGTCTGGTACCGCTGAGCCCGATCGCGCTGCAGCGCGCGGTGCACCACCTCGCAGAGGGCCGGCGGGAGCCCCGGCATCACCTTCTCGATGGGCGTGGGCACCTCGGTGATGATCGCGACGAGGAGCATCGTCTGCGACTCGGCCTCGAAGGGCGTGCGCCCTGTGAGGAGCTGGTAGAGCATCACGCCCATCGACCAGACGTCGCTGCGCGCGTCGAGGTCGGCGTCACCGCGGGCCTGCTCGGGGGACATGTACTCGGGCGTGCCGATGGCGATGCCCGCGCGGGTGCGCCCGTTGGGCCCCATCGCGCCGTCGTAGACCTTCGACACGCCGAAATCGATGAGCTTCGGCACCATCGCGCCGTCGCTGCCCACCGCGAGAAAGACGTTCTCGGGCTTGATGTCGCGGTGCACGATGCCGCGCGCGTGCACCGCCACCAGCGCCGACATGATCGGCGTCGCGATGCCCACCGCCTCGCCGGGAGGGATCGCGCCGCAGCGCTCCGTCCACCGCGCGAGGTCCATGCCATCGAGGAACTCCTGCGCGATGAAATACGTGCCGAGCGCGGGGTCGTGCCCCAGGTCGAGCACCTCGACGATGTTCGGGTGCGAGAGGCTCGCCGCCGCCTGCGCCTCCTGCGTGAAGCGCCCCACCACCTCGGCGTTCGTCGCCAGCGCCGCGTTCAGCACCTTGAGCGCCACGCGCCGCCCGGTCCACCCGTCGACGGCGTCGTACACCAGGCTCATCCCGCCGACGCCCAGGGGCGCAGAGATCGCGTATCTCCCTCCGACGGTGGTCCCGGCTGGGAGCGCATCGGGGGTTAGGTAGTCCATGCGCCTCAGCGCGAACGCTATCACCTTCGCCGCCTCCGCTCGCGGGGCGAGCGCGCCTTTCGTCAGCCCGGCGCTCCTCCCCCGCCGAGTCGCGCCTCGAGCTCCGAGAACAGCGGGTCTTCGCACCCCGCGTCGAGGGCCCGCCTCGCCAGCTTCGCCACCTTCACGCAGGCCTCGCGCAGCGCCTCGCCCCTCGCGAGCGACGCCCACGACACGCCCGCGCGCGCCGCGCGGAGGTACGTCGACTCGTCCCGCTCGTCCCCCGCCACGAGCGCCTCGTAGCCCCGAAACGCCGCCCGCCACGCCCGCTCGGCGAGCGCGTTGGCGCCCCTCGACGCCGCGAGCTCGCCCAGAGGCTCCGCCGCGCCCACGAGCGAGCGCGCCGCCTCGTAGGGCAGGGTCGCCACGTCGAGCCAGCGCTCCCCGACCCCCACCGCGGCGTTCAGCAGCCCCGCCACGGCCTCTTCGTCGCCGATCGCCTGGGCGAACTCCGCGGCGCGCCCGAGGAGCCCTCGCTCGGCCCCAAGGTGAAGGCTCGAGGGCTCCAACGCGCTCAGGGCGGAGCTGGCCTCGAGGGCCTCCATGAGGCGGTCCCACGCCGCCTGGTCGAGGGCGCGAGACGTCAGAAAGCTCGCCGACGCGTCGAGGGCGAGGGCGTGGTGGAGGTGCGAGGTAAGGTCGCCCCCGCACGCGTCGAGCATCCAGCGCGAGAACGCCACGCGCTCGTCGTGGAGCGGCCCCGCGGCGTCTCCCGCGGCGAGGGCTCTGCGCTCCAGCTCGTTGCAGTACAGGACCTTCGGCGTCGAGTCGGCGTCGGCGATCGCGCGATCGCGGAGCGCCACCAGCGCGGGGTCGCGGGCGACGAATTCGGCCGCCGGAGGCGGCTCGGGCGCGGGGCTCACGCCGCGGAGAGTACACGTCAGGGCGGGAGAATCGGCGCAGGGCGCGAGGGGCGAGGAGCCCGAGGCGGGACGGCGCGGGCTCCCCTCGGCGGCCGGCGGACTGCTGGCGCCGGAGCGTCCACGACGTCCTCGCGGGCCGCGGGTCGGTCGCGCGCCGCGAGGACGTCGGCGGGGACGTCGTCGGAGGCGCCCGCGTCCAGGGGCGCGAAGATCGGGGTCGGCGCGAGGTCCCCGTCGAGGGCGCCGGGGGGCGGCTCAGGCGCGCTGCGCCGGCCGAGGATCAGCCCCACCGAGAGCGCGGCGACCACGGCGAGCAGCGCGAGGTAGGGGCCCACCCACGCCGACGCGGAGGGCGTCGCCGGGGGCGCGCCCAGGTCATCAGGGAGCTCGGGGATCGCGGCGATCCCTTCGGCCAGCCGCGCGTCCTCTTCGGGCGTGCGAATCGAGCGTGCGTGGCGCGTGGCGAGGGCCGTGGTCTCGTGCGGGAGCCGGCACGCGAGCAGCGCGTCGAGCATGGCCGCGGCGTCGGCCCAGCGGTCATCGCGCTCGAGGGCCAGGGCCCGGTCGACCACCGCGGCCACCGACGGCGGCACCTCGGGCGCCACCGCGAGGAGCGGCGCCGGGCGCTCCGACACGATCTTCACGACCACGAGGTTGTAGTTCGCCGCCTCGAAGGGCCGCACGCCCGAGAGGCACTCGTAGAGCAGCACGCCGAGGGCCCAGACGTCGGTGCGGGCGTCGAGGTCGTCCTCGCCCCGGGCCTGCTCGGGGGACATGTACTGCGGCGTGCCCACGGTGGTCCCCGCGCGGGTCGTGCGCTGCTCGGTGTCGGCCGAGAGCACGCGCGCGATGCCGAAATCGATGAGCTTCGGCGTCACCCCGCCGCCCTCTCCCCGCGCGAGAAAGACGTTCTCGGGCTTCACGTCGCGGTGCAGGATCCCCTTGCGGTGCGCGGAGATCAGCGCGCCCATCACGGGCACGACCGCGTCGAGGGCCTCGCGCACGGCGAGCTTGTGCTCCCGCTCCAGCCGCGCCGCGAGGTCCTCGCCGCGCAAGAGCTCCTGGGTGATGAAGAGCGTGCGCTCGCCGGGGTCGTAGCCCATGTCGAGCACGTCGACGATGTTCGGGTGGCGAATCGCGCTCGCGGCCCGCGCCTCGGTGAGGAACCGCGAGACCATCTCCCGCTTCTTCACGTGGTCGGGGTGCAGCAGCTTCACCGCGACGAGGCGGTCGGTCCACGCGTGGCGCGCCTCGTACACGGCGCCCATGCCGCCGCTGCCGATGAGCCGCAGCAGCCGGTAGCTCCCCGCCAATTCGCGCCCGACGCGCGCTCGCAGAAGCTGCTCGTCCACGGAGGACCGCGCTTATAGCACCCCGCGCAGGGCGCGCAGAGGGGTCGCTCGCGGGCGTGGCGACGGCGCGGGTCGCGTGAGGCGCGCTCGCCGGGCCTCAGCTCATCACCGCGCGCCCCCTACGCCGCGGCGCGCGTTGAGGGCGGGCGTCGCGGCCCGTGTGGTCAGAAAGTCCCAGGGGAGCGGCTGACGCGACGACGTCCACCGCCCCGTGGCCGACGAGCGCGAGTGCTGATGGTGCAGGGTCGTCACCTGCACCCGGTGCACGACGGCGCCGCCCCCCGAGGACCCCACGCTGTATTCGACGCCGACGAGCGGCCCGCCGACGGCCCATCGAATGCTCCAGTCGTTGGTCCCGTTCATGCGCCCGCGCACGTACGACACGCCGCCATCGAGGACGGGGCCCAGCACGAGCTTGACGAGCGATCCCGCGTCCGATGCCCCGAGGCCAAACTTCGTGACGTCGCCCCCGACGGCCTGCCACAGGGTCGTCGGAGTCGCGCTGGGCCGTCCGCTGATCGCCAGCGTGATGGCGTCGATCACGAAGGCGCTGGCCGCCGTCATCCATCCGGCCACGAGGTCTGACCGCTCGAACCCCACGACGCATCGGTGCGAAAAGTTCGAGATTCCCAGCATGGACGGCAGCGCGAAGGGGTCGCCGCACGTCAGCATCGTCATGCCGGCCATCACGTACACCCCCGCCACCGGCACGTCTTCTCCGGTCATCGTCACCTTCGCGGCGCTGAAGAGGGTCTTGCGGCTCGCGTTCAGCCAGATGACCGCGTGCAGGGGATTGGCCGGCACCAGGACCGTGAAGTCAGCTCGGTTCATGCCGACGTCGTGACCGTCGAGGACGATGGTCAGGTCGTTGAGCGTCACGTTCTCCGCGAGCTTGTTCTTGCCGAGCTGATACCCAGGGAACTGCTTCATGGGGGTCGGCGCCTCGATCGAGACCACCGGCACAGGCGGCCCCGGCGGCAGCGGGGGGCCCAGCGCGAAATGCCGGTTCAACCCCATACAGACGTCGTTCTCCAGCGTGACCGGAAATTCCATTTTCATGCTCGGCCTCCCATGTTCCTTGTCTCGAGCCCCGCGCGGGTCGTCGCCTCGATGTGCGTCGGGTCGGCGCGCAGCACCCGCCCGCGCGGCATTGGGTTTGTTTCGTCGATGCGGCACCCCCGCCGGGTGCCCTGACGCCGCGGCGGCCTCGGTCGGACCGCGCGGGTGGATGTCGCTACAACGACGGGCGAATCATGGAGATTCGCCCGCCCCTCGCCCCTCATTGCATCGGTTTTTGTTCAGTCTCTTGTGTCCCCTCGCTGACGTCGACAAGACCGCGCGTGAGCGTATAGGCGCTCGTCGCGGGCGGCAGGGGGATACTCGGGTGCAAGGCCCCGTGAGGTTGCCCGACGTCGGCCTGCGCGCTCCAGGCTCCTCGCGCGGGCCTCGCGCCCGCTCCCCTGCCCCTCAATCTGGATCCCGAGGTCGCGTCCGGCTCGGGATGCGGTTTAGCCTCGGCGCCCCTTTGCGCGATTTAATCCCCCTCCAGGCGCTCGCCGTGTGCCTCGCCGTGGCGCCCATCGTGCTCGCCCTCGCCGCGTTTCGGCGCATCGACGCCGTGCGCCCAGAGCCCCACGGAGAGATCGCCCGCACGATGCTCCTCGGCGTCGCCGCGTGCGTGCCGGTCTTCGTGATCGAGGCGCTGCTCAAGCGCGCGCTGGGCCCCCACGCCGCGGCGGGCGGGCGCTTTCTCGACGCCTTTCTCGTCGCCGCGCTCACCGAGGAGGGCGCGAAGCTGCTCGTGGTGCTGGGCTACTCGTTTCGCCGCGAGGCCTTCGACGAGTTCACCGACGGCGTGCTCTACGCGGGCGCGGCCTCGCTGGGCTTCTGCCTCGTCGAGAACCTCATCTACCTCAGCGACGCCTTCGCGATGGCCTTCTGCGTGCTCCCCGGCAGCGACGACCTCTGCGCGCCGCACCCGCAGGCGAACCGCGGCGACGTGGTGATCCTCGGGCTCGTGCGGGCGATGACCACGGTGCCCATGCACGCCCTCGCCGCCGCGTGCATGGGGTACTTCATCGGCCGCGCGCGCTTCCCCGAGCTCTCGCTCCTCGAGTCGTCGCTCTCCGACCTCTCCGACCTCCTGCCCGAGCGCATCCCGCTCCGGGCGCGCTGGATCCTCCTCGGGCTCCTCGCCGCCGTGCTGGTGCACGGCACCTTCGACTGGGTGGTGTACGCCCTCGGCGCGCGCCCGGTGGTCTTTCTGGTGCTGCCCGCGACGCTGCTCACCGCGCTCGCGCTGGGCTACCGGCTGGTGCGCCACGCGCAGGTCATGGACGACGCGCTGCACGGCCACCGCCGCAGCTCGATCGTGCGCGCCTTTCGCGTTCGCTCAGGGTGAATTGCGGATCGTGCCGGGGTTCGCGCCCGAGCCCGTGGGCATCTGAAAGCCGTACCCCCCGATGCCCGTCGGCTCGCCCCGAGTCCCGAGCTGAAAGCCGCTCGTGGTGAACGGGATCCACGGCGCCGCGCCGCCCGGAGGCGCCGGCGTCGAGCCGGGGAGGGCGTGCGCGGGCGCCGCCGCGCCCGGGGCCAGCGGAGGCGCGGGGGGCGGGTTGCGCGCGTTCACCGGCTGCCCCATGTACGCGATCGCGGGCCCGGGCAGGGGCCCCCCGAAGAGCGCGCCCGCCGTGGGCATCGAGGGGTCTCCTACGCCCGCGTCGGGGTCGCTGCTCGCCGGCTGCGCCGGGGCGGGCGCGGTGATCTGCCCTCGACGGTCGAGGGTGAAGGTCGTCGAGCCGCCGCCCTCGGTCAGCCGCACGACCCCCTCCCCCGGCCTCGCGCCCGTCGGGTCTGCCGCCGGGCCCCGGGGACCGCCCGTCGCGACGGCCGACGGCGCGGGCGCGGGCGCCGCGGGACGCGACGAGATCAGGGTCACCGTCGCCGTGGGCGCGAGCGGCGCCGCCTGCGAGGTGGGGGCCGCCGCGGGCGCAGGCGAGGGCACGGCGGCGCGCGGGGTCGAGGCGACGTAGCTGTACCCCGTGCCCGACGGCGCGGCGCCCTCGGCGCGGGGCTGCGCGAAGGCGGGCGAAGAGAGCGCGACGAGGGTGAGGGCGAGGGCCGAGCGCATGGCCCCATTGTGCGACCGCCGCAGGAATTCGCCAGTCCGCGGCGGACGGCGCCTCAGTACTCGAAGCCCGACCCCCCGACGAACTCCCTCAAGATCGAGGTGGGCGGAACGTGCTCCGGGTAGATCGCGACGAAGCGGTCGATGAGCTGACGCAGCCGGTACGCCGTCGCGTACGACGGCGAGCTCGAGGGCACCTCGAGCAGGTACCGCTCGGCGTACACCTTCAGCACCGACGGCTCGTAGATCAACGACGTGTCGAAGACCACGTCGGCGCACTCCAGGTGCGGAAAGATGTGGCGGCGCTCGCCCGCGCGCACCGAGGGCCAGCGCCGGATGGTCTCCGCGGCGTCCTGGTCGCGGCCGTGGCGGTCGCGCACGATGCGGCGCAAGAGGCGCAGGTCAGAGGGGTTGAAGCGCGTCAGGCGGTCGAACGCGAGGGAGGTCATCGGCTGGATGAACACCCGCAGCGCGAGGCGCTCCGCGCCGGTGCCCTCGAGGAGCCGCGGGTTGAGCCCGTGGATGCCCTCGAGGAGCAAGATGTCCTTGGGCCCCAGGGAGATCTCTCTCCCGCCCGCGGGCGCGCTCAGCCCCGTGACGAAGTCGTAGCGCGCGGTCTTCACGGCCTCGCCGCGGCAGATGCGCCGGAGGTGATCGCCGAGCAGCGGCAGGTCGAGGGCCTCGAGGGCCTCGTAGTCGTACTCGCCCCTCGCGTCGCGCGGCGTGCGCGCGCGGTCGACGTAGTAGTCGTCGAGGGAGACGCCGACGGGGTTGATCCCCGCGACGCGGAGCTGCACCGAGAGGCGCTTGAGGAAGGTGGTCTTGCCCGACGACGAGGGCCCCGCGACGCACACGATGCGGAGCCCCGGCCTCGCGGCCACCTCGTCGGCGATGCGCCCCAGGCGCTTCTCGTGAAAGCCCTCGGAGACGCGGATGATCGTCGCCACGGCGCCGTCGACGCAGGCGCGGTTGTACGCGCCCACGCTCGACACCCCGAGGGAGCCGAGCCAGCGCTCGTGCTCGCGGCTCATGGCGTCGCGCACGCCGTCGCGAAACGCGCCGTCGACGGCCACCGCGGGCTCGCGGGGCCCCGCCGCGCCGACGCGCAGCGTGAGCTCGCCGTCGTCGAGGTCGAGGGAGAACGCGCCCACCCGCCCCGCGCTCGGCAGCAGCGGGCCCGTGCGCAGCGCGTGGAGGCGGCCGCACGACACCAGCGGCACCGTCGCGTCGCGGATGGACGCCAACAGCGCCGCGGCGTCGTCCCACCCCGCCGCGGCGAAGTGCGCGGCGGCCTCGTCGACGGCCCACCACTCCTCGCGGATCGGCACGTCGCGGGCGATGAGCTCGGCCATCGTCGCCCGCAGCGCCTCGACCAGGTCGGCCCCAGGCGGCGCGACCAGGCCGGGGAGCAGCACGCGCTGCGACGCGCCGAAGGAGGGACCCATGCGCACCGACGCGCCAGGGAGCACCTCGTTGGCGGCCTCGAGGAGCAGCAGCGCGGCGCTGGCGCGGAGCACGCGCTGCCCCTCCCAGTGGTCCTCGGTGAGCGGCTCGACCTCGCAGTCGGCGACGAGGGCGGCTGAGAGCGACACCGGACGTCGCGAGACGAGGCCGGCGACCACGCGCTGGCCGTCGAGCACCTCGGGCAGGAGCTCGCCGACCGAGGTCCCCGTGCGCACCGCGCGGGTCTCCCCGCCGACCCGCACCGTGAGGTCGACCCTGCGCGGCAGCGAGCGCTCCCGGAGCAGCGACCCCACCGAGTCGGTCATGCGCTGCAGCTGCGCGCTCACCCCGTCGACCAGCGCGCGCACGAAGCGGATGCCGAGGTCGGGCGCCTCCTCGCAGAGCGCGTCGAAGCGCTCGCCGCTGAGCCTCGCCGCGCGCACGGCGCTCAGCGCGAGCACGCCCGCCGCCCGAGGCTGCGACGTGAGCAGCCCGAGCTCGCCCACGTGCGCGCCAGGGCCCACCGCGCCCACGTTCACCCCCGAGCGCTCGACCCCCGCGACCCCCTCCAGGATCACGTAGAGGTCCCTCGCGACGTCGCCCTCGCGAATGATCGGCGCCCCGGGCTCGAAGGCGACCTCGTCGAGCCACGCCGCGAGGCGCCCCCGGTCGACCTCGTCGAAGCGCGCCAGGATCGGGTTCTGTGCGAGGCGTTCTACTTCCATGTCCCCCCCAACAGCGCCCCGCGCTCAGCCCTCTCCCTGCTGCCCGCGGGTCGCGCCGCGCGCGCGCAGGGTGGCCTGCGCCGCCGCGAGCCGGGCGATGGGCACCCTGAAGGGCGAGCAGCTCACGTAGTCGAGGCCCACCTCGGCGAAGAACTGGATCGACCTGGGGTCCCCGCCGTGCTCGCCGCAGATGCCCAGGCGAAGGTCGGGGCGCGCGGCGCGGCCGCGGGTGACGGCGACGCGCACGAGCTCGCCGACGCCCTCGACGTCGAGGGTCTGAAACAGGTCGTCGGCGAGGATCCCCTCGGAGAGGTAGCGCGGCAGGAACAGCGCCGCGTCGTCTCGGGAGTATCCGAAGGTCATCTGCGTGAGGTCGTTGGTGCCGAAGGAGAAGAACTGCGCGTGCTCGGCGATGCCCCCCGCCACGAGCGCCGCGCGGGGGACCTCGATCATCGTGCCGACCAGGTACCGCACGGTCACGCCCTGCTCGGCCATGACCTCCGCGGCCACCCGCTCGACGATGGCGCGCTGGTGCGCGAGCTCGGCGACCGTGCCCACCAGCGGGACCATCACCTCGGGGTGCACCTCGTGCCCCGCCCGGGTCACGGCGCAGGCCGCCTCGAAGATCGCGCGGGCCTGCATCTCGGTGATCTCGGGGTGGGTCACGCCGAGGCGACAGCCGCGGTGGCCGAGCATCGGGTTCGACTCGTGCAGCGCCCGCACCCGCTGCTGCACGCGCTCGGGCGAGACGCCCAGGGCGCGGGCGAGCTCCTCCTGCTGGCCGAGCTGCTGCGGGAGAAACTCGTGGAGCGGCGGGTCGAGGAGCCGCACGGTGACCGGGAGTCCGGCCATGGCGGTGAAGATGCCGATGAAGTCCTCGCGCTGAAAGGGCAGGAGCTGCGCGAGGGCCGCGCGTCGCTCGGCCTCGCCCTCGGCGAGGATCATCTCGCGCATGATCAGGATGCGGGCGTCGTCGAAGAACATGTGCTCGGTGCGGCAGAGCCCGATGCCCTCGGCGCCGAACTCCCTGGCGGCGCGGGCGTCGCGCGGGGTGTCGGCGTTGGCGTAGACGCCCAGCGCGCGGCACGCGTCGGCCCACGACATCACGGTCTTGAACTCGCTCGAGACCTCGGCGCCGGTGAGCGGCTCCTGGCCGACGATCACCTCGCCCGTGGTGCCGTTGAGCGAGAGCCAGTCGCCCTCGCGCACGGTGACCGAGCCGTTGGTGAGGGTGCGCGCGCGGTAGTCGATGACGATCTCGCCGCACCCCGCGACGCAGGGCTTTCCCCAGCCGCGGGCGACCACGGCGGCGTGCGAGGTCATCCCGCCCCGAGAGGTGAGCACGCCCTCGGCGGCGTGCATCCCGCCGACGTCCTCGGGGGAGGTCTCGACGCGCGCGAGCAGCACGCGCTCCCCGCGCGCGCGCCACGCCTCGGCGTCGTCGGCGTTGAACACCACGCGCCCCACCGCCGCGCCCGGCGACGCGGGGAGCCCCTTGCCCAGCACCCGTCGGCCCGCTCGGTACCCCGCCTCGTCGGCGAAGTGGGGGTGGAGCATCTGGTCGATGTGCGTGGGCTCGATGAGGTTCTGCACGGCCTCCTCGCGCGACACCAGCCCCTCGGCCACGAGGTCGACGGCGATGCGGAGCGCCGCGGCGCCGGTGCGCTTGCCGTGCCGTGTCTGCAAGAGAAAGAGCCGCCCCTCCTGCACCGTGAACTCGATGTCCTGCATGTTCTTGAAGTGGCGCTCGAGGCGGTCGGTGAGCGCGACCAGCTCGGCGTGAATCGTCGGCATCTGCTCGGCGAGGTGCGAGATGGGCAGAGGGGTGCGAATGCCCGCGACGACGTCTTCGCCCTGGGCGTCGACCAGGTACTCGCCGTAGAGCTCCTTCACGCCGGTGGCGGGGTTGCGGGTGAAGCACACCCCCGTGCCCGAGGTGTCTCCCATGTTGCCGAAGACCATGGCCTGCACGTTCACCGCCGTGCCCAGCAGCCCGCGGATCTTCTGCACCGCGCGGTACTTCACCGCGCGCTCGCCCCCCCACGACCTGAACACCGCGAGGATCGCCCGCTCCAGCTGCTCCCTCGGGTCGTCGGGGAACGCGTTCCCGGTCTTCTGTTGGTACACGGCCTTGAAGCGCCCGCAGAGCTCGCGCATCGCGTCGGCGTCGAGGTCCCGGTCGCTCCGCGCGCCGCGCTCGGACTTCAGTCCGTCCATCGCGTGCTCGAAGGCGCCGTGGTCGACGCCCATGACCACCGAGCCGAACATGTCGATGAAGCGCCGGTACGAGTCCCAGGCGAAGCGGGGGTTGCCGGTCTTCTTCGCGATCCCTTCGGCGACGGCCTCGCTCATCCCGAGGTTGAGCACGGTGTCCATCATGCCCGGCATCGACACGGCGGCGCCCGAGCGCACCGAGCACAGCAGCGGACGCTCGGGGTCGCCGAGCCTCTGATCCATGCGCGCTTCGAGGAGCGCCAGGGCCTCGCGCACCGCCTCGCGCACCCGCTCTGGGAGCACCCCCCCGTTCGTCTGGGTCTCGGCGCAGACCCGCGTGCTGAGGGTGAAGCCCGCGGGGACCGGGAGCCCGGCGTTGCACATCTCCGCCAGGTTCGCCCCTTTGCCCCCGAGCAGGTCGCGCATCGTCGCGTCGCCGTCCGCGCCGCCGATCCAGAAAGAGTAGACGTCCTCGTCGCGCATGGTGGGCCGAGGGTACACCCGCCGCGCGCGCCGTGACGGAGATCGCGCGACGCGGGGGCCGTGCAGGGTCGCCACGAGGCTGACCCGCGCTGCCGGGAGGCGCGCGGCAGCCTGACGCGCACCCCTGTGGCGTCTGTACCGCAGCGAGGGTCGTGTGATAGGGATTCGGTCTCGTGGAGGCGTGGGATCGACGGCGTAATCAGCGCCGGGGCGCCCCGCTTCGACAGCGCTCGTTTGGAGGAACTCATGAGAAATTCTTGGGCAAAGTGGAGCTCGCTCGCGTTGGCGATCGGCGCCATGCAGGCGTGCAGCGATCCGCCTCCGGCGACGACGCCGCCGGTGGATGTGCCGTCGGTGGACGGGAGCGCGGACAAGGACACGGGGACGCCCCCGGAAGACACCGGCGCGGTGGACGACGGCGGCACCCAGCCGACCGACACGCCGACTCCAGAAGACACGGCGACGCCCGGTGACACCGGCACCCCCGAAGACGCCGGCACCCCGGAAGACACCGGCACCCCGGAAGACACCGGCACCCCCGAAGACACCGGCACCCCCGAAGACACCGGTCCCATGTGCCTCATGGGGCAGACCGCGTGCGGTGACAGCTGCGTCGACCTGCAGACCGACGGCGCGAACTGCGGCGCCTGCGGCAACGCCTGCGGCACCGGGCAGACCTGCGTCGCCGGCGTGTGCGACTGCGGCATGGGCCAGAGCCTCTGCTCGGGCGTCTGCGCCGACCTCCAGACCAGCAGCGCGAACTGCGGCGTCTGCGGCCGGGCGTGCGCCATGGATCAGTCCTGCGTCGCCGGCGCGTGCGCCGCGACCTGCGCCTCGCCGAACATCCTGTGCGGCAACGCCTGCGTCGACGCGCAGACCGACAACGCCAACTGCGGCTCCTGCGGCACCGCGTGCCCCGCGGGGCAGACCTGCCAGGCCGGCTCCTGCGGGTGCGCGGGCGGCGGTCGCATCTGCGGCGGCGCCTGCGTCGACGTGCAGACCAGCAACACCCACTGCGGCGACTGTGACATCGCCTGCCCGTCGGGGCAGACCTGCCAGGCCGGCTCCTGCGCCTGCCCCGGCGGCCAGTCGGCCTGCGGCTCGACCTGCGTGAACCTCCAGAACGACGGCGCGAACTGCGGCTCCTGCGGCACCGCCTGCGGCGCCGGGCAGACCTGCGTCGCCGGCGCGTGCACCTGCCCGATGGGGCAGACCGCCTGCGGCGGCGCCTGCGTCAACGCGCAGACCGACAACGCCAACTGCGGCGCCTGCGGCAACGCCTGCTCCATGGGGCTCACCTGCATCGCGGGGAGCTGCGGCTGCCCCACCGGGCAGGCCAACTGCGGCGGCACCTGCGTCGACGTGCAGACCAGCGGGGCCAACTGCGGCACCTGCGGCAACGCCTGCGGCGCCGGCCAGTCCTGCGTGTCGGGCGCGTGCGCCTGCCCCGCGGGGCAGACCTCCTGCGGCGGCGCGTGCGTGAACACCCGCACCGACAACGCCAACTGCGGCGCCTGCGGCACCGCCTGCTCGGGCGGCGAGACCTGCATGAACGGCGTGTGCGCCTGCCCCGCGGGGCAGACCGCCTGCGGCGGCGCGTGCGTGAACACCCGCACCGACGCGACCAACTGCGGCACCTGCGGCACCGCCTGCGGCGCCGGCCAGTCGTGCACCAACGGCGCCTGCGCCTGCCCGGCCGGGCAGCTGCTCTGCAGCGGCCGCTGCGTCGACCCGCAGCGTGACAACGCGAACTGCGGACGCTGCGGCGGCGCCTGCACCGGCGGCTCGTCGTGCAACGCCGGCGTGTGCACCTTCGCGCCCCCGGCGAACGACCGCCGCGCCTCCGCGACGGTGATCAACATGGCCGCCACCTCGTCGACCTTCACGGTCAACACCACCATGGCGACCAACGACACCGCGGGCCCCGCCGGCTGCAGCTGCACCAACGGCCGCGACGTGTTCTACCGCTTCACGCTCACCGCGGGCGAGCTGGTCTACGCCGACACGATCGGCTCGGCCTTCAACACCTCGCTGTTCTTTCAGAGCAGCACCGGGGCGAACCTCACCTCGCCCAACGCCACCGGCGGCGCCGTCTGCAACGACGACAACGGCCTCGGCTGCAGCACGGGGCAGCAGAGCCAGGTGCTCGCCTACCTCCCCGCGGGCACGTACTACCTCGTGCTCTCGGGCTGCAACCAGGGCGCGGCGACGGTGCACTTCCAGCACCTCCCGTCGAGCACCACGATCTCGCAGCTCTCGCGCACCACGGGCGTGACCTTCACCTACGCCGGCACGCTCACGGGCGCGAACCAGGTCACGAGCGCCTGCAACGGCCGCGGGCCCGAGCGCACGTACTACGTCGTGACCTGCCCGAACTTCGCGGGCGGCGCGATCAACGCCACCACCTGCGGCGACCAGCGCACCGACACGGTGATCGACCAGCGCAGCGCGGCACGCACCACCGTCTCGGTGTGCAACGACAACACCTGCGAACGCCAGTCGGGCATCACCAGCACCGTGCCCGCGGGCGCGGGGCTCCACACGGTGATCGTCGACTCGTTCAACACCACCCTGCCCACGGGTCAGGGCGGCTACACGCTCCGTTACACCCTGGGCAACTGCAACACCGGCACCGCGCTCTGCGGGCGGCGCTGCGTCAACACCCAGACCGACGTGAACAACTGCGGCACCTGCGGCACCGTCTGCTCCGGCGGCTCGGCGTGCACCGCGGGACGCTGCGTCTGCCCCACGGGCCAGTCCTACTGCGGCGGCACCTGCATCGCGACCACGTCGGACGTGAGCAACTGCGGCGCCTGCGGCACCCGCTGCGGCTTCGGCCAGGTGTGCTCCGGCAGCCGCTGCGTCGACGCGGTCACCGGGCCGTCGTTCAGGATCGACAGCCTGACCACCACCTCGTGCACGGCCATCGAGGCGGTCTCGGTCATCTCTGACACCACCGGCGGCATCGCCGTCTCGAGCAGCCGCGTCTTCGACGGCGGCAGCGTGACCGGCCGCTTCTCGGCGACCAACCTCAGCGGCGGCGCCTCGGTCGGAACCACCTACGACGGGCTCCTCTCGAACCTCCGCACCGGCGAGGTCTACACCCTCGCCACGGCCTCGGGCGCGCTCCGGCGCAACACCGGGAGCCAGACCATCACCCGGCTGATTCGCCTCGACCCCACGACCGGCGCGGCGACCACCACGGTCATCACGCTGTCGGCGCCCATCGTGGTCAACACCTCGTCGAACATCGGCGGCGTGTACTCCGGCTACGACCGCGCGGTGGTGACCAACGGCAGCAACGCCTACGACATCACGATCCCCTCCGGGGTGACGCGCAACCTGGGCACCCAGGGCATCCCCAACCTCCGCCGCGCCTGCGGCGGCACCTGGGCCAACTGGGGCGTCGTCGAGAACATCAGCGGCAGGCTCTACCTGGACTACCTCACCACCAACAACCGCATCTATCGCGTGCCGACGGGCAGCACCTCGGGCACGATCGTGGGCACCCAGGCCTTCACCAACCTCGGCGACGCGTGCTCGTTCACGGTCTCGCCGATCCTCAACCGCTGGTACCTGTCCAGCGACGCGGTCACCCAGTTCAGGGCCTCGACGACGGAGACCCTCGTGGTCTGCAACGCGACGATGTCGCGGCCCAACGCGAGCTTCCGCCTGGGCACCCTCGCGAGCACCGGCTGCCGCGTCGCCGAGGTCGGCCCCGTCGCGGGTGAAGACTACGGCGGCCTCGCGCTCTCGAACACCGGGGTGTTCTACGGATCGACCCCCGGCGCGATGCGCGCCTCGGCGGGCGACCTCGGCAACGCCGCGGCGCTCACCCCCGCGCGCCGCATCGCCGGCCTGGTGTCGGAGATGCGCTTCGCGCGCGTCTTCTCGTTCGGCAGCGGCACCACGCCGATCACCAACGGCGGCACCAACGTCGTGAACAGCCTCGTCGAGCTCGACGGCAACACCGGCGCGCCCACGGGCCGCACGATCCCCCCTCTCGCAGAGCCTCACCCTCACCGCGGGCGCGGGCATCTTCTCGGGCTGGGAGATGGTCGGCGTCTGGACCGGCGGTCGCGCCTACGAGATCGCGATCCCCACGGGCACCGTGCGCGACCTCGGCGCGGTGAGCGTGTCGGGGTACGGCTGCGTCAGCGGCTACTTCTTCGGCATCATCGAGTACTTCGGCGGCGTTCACTACCTCGTGAACCGCACCGCGACCTCGAACAACAACCGCATCACGCGGACCACCGTGCCCTCGGGCGCCGTCGCGACCCTCGCGACCTTCACCAGCCTCGGCGACATGTGCGACGTGAACTTCACGCCGGGCCGCAACCGCTGGTACTTCCACGTCGAGACCTCGAACCAGTTCCGCACGCCCGCGGCGGCGGAGAGCCAGGACGAGACCCTCGGCTACTGCTCGGCGTCGTACTCGAACCCGTAGCCCCTCAGGGCTCCCCCCACGATCCCCGCGTCGAGACCTCGGCGCGGGGCCCTCCCCCCTCAGAGCGACCAGGACCCAGGCTCCCGCCGCGCGATCGCGCGGGTCCGGAGACGGCGTAGACTCTCGGCGATGCGCCCCGTCGCCCTGCTCGTCGCCCTCACCGCGCTCGGATGCACCACGTCCTTCGAGCCCGCGTCGCTCCCCACACGAGACGCGGGCGCCGACCTCGCGAACGACCTCCCCGGCCCTGACGTCCGCGACGCGCCAACGCCCGCGGACCTGCCCGACGCGACGAGCTGCGGCGCCGCGGGCGCGCCCTGCTGCGACGCCGCCGCCGTGCGCTGCGAGGCGGGCTCCATCTGCAACGAGGGCCTCTGCGTCGCCTGTCCCGGCGCCACCGTCGCCTGCGCCGGCGGCTGCGTCGACCCCCAGACGAGCCTCGGTCACTGCGGACGCTGCGGCAACGCGTGCGCCAGCGGCGAGAGCTGCGTCGGCGGCTCCTGCACCCTGGTGTGCCCCGCCGGGCTCAACGCCTGCGACGGACGCTGCGTCGACCTCGCCCGCAGCGGCTCGCACTGCGGCGCCTGCGCCACGAGCTGCGCCCTCGGCGCGCTCTGCCAGGGAGGCAGCTGCGTCGTGTCGTGCGCGCCTGGCGAGAGCGTGTGCGCCGGCGCCTGCGTCGACACCGCGACCAGCGCGTCACACTGCGGAGCCTGCGGCGCGCGCTGCGCCCCCCCGAACGCCGCGCCCCGGTGCCAGGGGGGCGTCTGCGCCATCGCCTCGTGCGCGGACGGCTTCGGCGATTGCGACGGGAGCGCCGCCAACGGCTGCGAGACCGACCTTCGCTCCCCGACGAACTGCGGGCGCTGCGGCGCCGTGTGCGAGCCGAGCAACGCGACGCCGTCCTGCTCCGCGGGGGTCTGCGCCGTGGCGGGCTGCACGCCCGGGTTCGGCGACTGCGACGGGAGCGCCGCCAACGGCTGCGAGGTCGACCTCAGCCGCGACGTGCGAAACTGCGGCGGATGCGGCACGGTGTGCCCCACGGCCCCTCCGGGCAGGGTCGCGGTCTGCATCGACCGCGCGTGCACCACCGTCACCGCCAACTGCGCCACGGGACGGGCCGAGTGCGGCGGCGCCTCGTCGAGCGACTGCGAGACCGACATCACGACGGTGCGCGACTGCGGGCGCTGCGGCAACGCGTGCGCCATCCCCAACGCGACGAACACCTGCGAGAACGGCAGGTGCCACCTGTCCTCGTGCGCGGCGGGCTTCGAGAATTGCGACGGTGACGCGGCCAACGGCTGCGAGGTCGACGTGCGCACCTCCGCCGCGAACTGCGGCGGCTGCCGACGCGCGTGCGCCCTGCCCAACGCGAACGCCCGCTGCGACGCGGGCGCCTGCGCGGTGCTCTCGTGCGCGCAGGGCTTCGCCGACTGCGACCAGAACCCGACCAACGGCTGCGAGGTCGACCTGCGCACCAGCAGCACGAGCTGCGGCGCCTGCGGCGCGCGGTGCCAGGCCGCCAACGGCGCCGCGGCCTGCGTCGGCGGGCAGTGCGTGCTGAGCGCCTGCGCCGCAGGCTTCGCCGACTGCGACGGCAACCTCGCCAACGGGTGCGAGACCCGCACCAGCGCCGACGCGGCGAACTGCGGCGCGTGCCGAAACGCCTGCGTGCTCCCCAACGCGACGCCGCGCTGCGCCGGCGGCGCGTGCCAGGTCGACGGGTGCGCCTCAGGCTTTCAGAACTGCGACGGCGACGCGGCCAACGGCTGCGAGGTCGACCTGCGCACCTCGTCGCAGCACTGCGGCGCCTGCAACCGCCCCTGCGTCGTCGCCAACGGCACCGGCGCCTGCGACGGCGGCAGCTGCCGCATCGCCAGCTGCGCCGCGGGATACGCCGACTGCGACAACGACCCCGAGAACGGGTGCGAGACCAGCACGACGACCGCGCAGAACTGCGGGCGCTGCGGCGCGGTGTGCCCCACGAACAGCGTGTGCTCCGCCGGGGCCTGCGCGTCGGCCTGCGCCCCGGGGCTGACCTTCTGCGCCGGCGCGTGCGTCGCGACGCAGTCCGACCCGCAGCACTGCGGGTCCTGCACGACCGTGTGCCCGGCGCGGGCCAACGCCGCCGCCACCTGCGCCGCGGGCGCCTGCGGCTACGCCTGCACCGCGGGCTTCGGCGACTGCGACGGCGACGCGAGCAACGGGTGCGAGGCGCGCCTCGACTCCCGCGAGAACTGCGGCGGCTGCGGCGCCCGCTGCTCGAACCCCCCGAACGCGCAGGCCTTCTGCAACGGGGGCACCTGCAGCTACGCCTGCGACAGCCGGCACGCGGACTGCGACGGCGACGCGAGCAACGGCTGCGAGGTCGACGTCCTCGCCGACCCGAACAATTGCGGCCGCTGCCTCACGCGCTGCCCCCGCCCCGCGAACGCGCAGCCGGTGTGCCGCGAGGGGCACTGCACCTTCAGCTGCAACGCGGGGCGCGGCGACTGCGACGAGAGCCCCGTCAACGGGTGCGAGACCGACCTCGTGAACACCTCCACCAGCTGCGGGAGCTGCGGCACCACCTGCCTCTCGGGCCAGTGCCGCGGGGGCGTGTGCTCCTTGTGCCTCTCCAGCGACGCCACCACCGTCGACTGCGACTGGAGCACGATCGGCGGCCTGCGCTGCCGCATCGACCTCTCCAACGACCCGATGAACTGCGGCGCCTGCGGGCAGGTGTGCCCCAGCGGCGCCAGACCCGCCCTGCACGCGAGCTTCACCGGGGTCTGCGTGAACTCCCGCTGCGTGCTGAACTGCCAGGCGGGCTGGGGCAACTGCGACGGCAGCTGGCAGAACGGCTGCGAGGTGAACACCACCTGCGACGTGCAGCACTGCGGGGGGTGCAGCAACGTCGGCGCGGGACAGGGCACGGCCTGCCTCGGAAACAACGTCTGCTGCGGCGGCGAGTGCGTGCTCCGCGGGCGGCACACCTGCCAGCTCTCGGCCCCCGGCTGCCGCTAAGGAGCCA
>JAWKRB010000020.1:0-153651 GCA_041389885.1 Polyangiales bacterium
TCAAGTGCGTCGTGGGCCTGGTGCGCGCCGACGCCGGGACCGTTCGTCTCGCGGGCGACGAGGTCACGGCCCTCGACGAGATCGCCCTCCAGCGCGTGCGCGCGGGCGTGGGGATGCTCTTTCAGAACTACGCCCTCTTCGACTGGCTCACGGTGAAGGAGAACATCGCGTTCCCCCTCCGCCGCGCGGGGGTCACCGACGAGGACGAGCTCTCCGAGCGCGTGCGCGACCGCCTCGCGGCGGTGTCCCTCGCGGGCTTCGAAGACCGCGCCGTCGCGGGGCTCTCGGGGGGGCAGAAGAAGCGCGTGGGCGTCGCCCGCGCCACGGTGACCCGCGCGCCCGTGGTGCTCTACGACGAGCCCGCGGCGGGCCTCGACCCGGTGACCTCGCAGAAGATCTTCGACCTGCTCCGCAAGGAGCAGCGGCAGAGCGGCGCGACCGTGCTCATGGTGTCGTCCGACATCGACCGGATGCTCCCGGTGTGCGACCGCGTGGGGATGCTCCTGCGGGGCCGGATGATCTTCGACGGCACCCCCGAGGAGGCGCGGGCGTCGACGCACCCCGCGGTGCGTCAGTTCGTGCACGGCGAGGTCGACGGCCCGCTGTAGGACCGTGCTAGCGTTCGCGTCCCTTTTCGCCCGCGAGGCGGGCGAAGCAACCAGGAGAAGGTCCCCCCGTGGCAAGGTTCATCGACGAGCTCAAGCGCACGCACAGCTGCGGCGCGCTGAGGGCCGCCCACATCGGCGAAGAGGTGGTGCTCTTTGGATGGGTGCAATACTACCGTGACTTCGGTGGCTTGCGCTTTATCGACCTCCGTGACCGCGACGGGATCACCCAGGTGGTCTTCTCGCCCGAGGTCGCCCCGGAGGCGCACGAGCTCGCGAACCAGATGCGCACCGAGTGGGTGGTCGGCGTGCGCGGCACGGTGCGCGACCGGGGGATGCAGCACTCGAAGAAGTCCGGGCAGATGGTGTCGGCGCACAACGCCAACCTCGCCACGGGCGAGATCGAGGTGCTGGTGCGCGAGTGCGTGGTGTTCAACCGCGCCGAGACGCCGCCCTTCGAGATCGAGGACGAGACCGAGACCAACGAGGAGAAGCGGCTGCAGTACCGCTACCTCGACCTGCGGCGGCCGAAGATGTTCAAGATCTTCAAGACCCGCTCGCAGATGAGCCAGATCACCCGGCGCGTGCTGTCGTCGAACGGCTTTCTCGAGCTCGAGACCCCGGTGCTCGTGAAGTACACCCCCGGCGGCGCGAGGAACTTCCTCGTGCCCTCGCGGCTGCACCACGGGAAGTTCTACGCCCTCGCGGAGTCTCCCCAGCTCTTCAAGCAGCTGTACATGGTCGCCGGCTTCGAGCGGTACTTTCAGATCACGCGGTGCTTTCGCGACGAGGACCTGCGCATCGACCGCCAGCCCGAGTTCACGCAGATCGACGTCGAGATGTCGTTCGTGAACCAGGACGACATCTTCGCGATGATGGAGAAGCTCGTCTTCGCGCTCTGGAAGGAGTGCCTGGGCACCGACCTCACCGAGCGCTACCCCGGCGGGGTCTTTCCGCGCATGACCTTCGCCGAGTCGATGCGGCGCTTCGGCAACGACAAGCCCGACCTGCGCTTCGGCCTCGAGCACACCGACCTCACCGAGCTCGTCATCGAGCACGACGGCGGCGGGCTCCCGATGCTCAAAGACATCGCCGACGGCTTCGCCAACGGCACCGACCGCCGGGACCACCCGCGGCGCATCGTGAAGGCCCTGGTGATCCCCGCGACGGCGCAGCTCTCGCGGGCCGAGGCCGACAAGCTCGAGGACTACGTCAAGGGCATGGGCGCCAAGGGCCTGGCGCGCGCCAAGGTCGCCGAAGACGGCGCGTGGACCCAGTCTCCCCTCGCCCGCACGGTGACCCCGGCGTTTCGCGAGGCGGTCAACGCCGCGACGGGCGCGAAGCCCGGCGACATGCTGATCTTTCAGTTCGGCGGGGCGTCGATGGTGCACACCGTCATGGCCAACCTCCGGCTGCACCTCGGGCGCAAGCTCAAGCTCATCCCCGAGTTCGGCACCGCGGGCGACTGGCGCTTTCTGTGGGTCGTCGACCCGCCCCTCTTCGAGTACGACGAGAAGGACGACCGCTGGGTCGCCGCGCACCACGCCTTCACCCGCCCGCACGACGAGTGCGTGGAGTTCCTCGAGACCGACCCCGCGAAGGTGCTCTGCTACCGCTACGACCTCGTGCTCAACGGCTTCGAGGTGGGCGGCGGCTCGGTGCGCCTCCACGACCCCGAGGTGCAGGCGAAGGTCTTTCGCGCGCTCGGCATCTCCGACGACGAGGCGAAGGCCAAGTTCGGCTTTCTCCTCGAGGCGCTGCGCTTCGGGGCGCCGCCCCACGGCGGCATCGCCCTGGGCATGGACCGCCTCGCGATGCTCCTCTCGGGCGCCGAGAGCATCCGCGACGTGGTGGCCTGGCCCAAGACCCAGAAGGGCACCGACCTGATGACCGACGCGCCCAACTTCGTCGCCCCCGAGCAGCTCGCCGACCTCCGCGTGCGCGTCGTGACCGGCGACTGAGCGCGCCTCGGTCCGCGATGCGCGCGCTCGCCCTCTCCCTCGCCCTCTCGTCCCTCGCGTGCGGGGCCGACCCTCCGCCGCTCCCGAGCGCCGAGGACGCGCCCTTCACCGCGCTCCCCGCGGGCGTCGCGATCGACCTGATCCCACGGCGCCGGTCGTCGCGTCGCGCTGCGCGCCGGGCTCGGCGCGCGTACTGCGACCCCCGCCGCGGCCCTGAGCGCCGCGAGGGCGTGCGCGGCTGAGCGACGACGAGCGCCCTGTGCGACGCCTCCCGCGGCTGCGTCGCGCCCTACCTCCCGACGAGCGTAGGCGCGTGTGTCACAGGCGCGAGCTACCCGCACCGACCGCTGCGCGGCGCCCGTCGAGGACAACTGCGCGTTCTACCGCGGGTGTCTCGAAGCCGTAACTCCTTGCGGCGCAATGGGTTACGCCTTGGGCTTCGGCGAGCCGCTCTGCTACCTCTTCATCGACCGCCGCGAGGAGTTCTCCCCCGAGGGCCAGCGCTGGCTGCGGGGCGTGCGCACCTGCCTGCAGCGCGCGCTGACCGCCCTCGCCGCGCGGCCCTCGCTGAGCTGCGACGCGCTCGCCGACGAGGCCTACGCGTCGCACACGGCCTGCTACACGGCGCGCGACAACTCGTACTGCGCGCTGCCCCCGGCGGACGTGGGCCGCCTCGCGCGGATGCTGCTGCCGTACTTCTCCGACCCGCGCGTGCAGGCGCAGGCGCGGGCGGTGAACGAGGCGTGTCAGCGGGGGCCGTAGGAGCCTCGCAACACGTCGAGGGCTTCTCCCAGCTGTCGCTCAAAGATCGAGAACGACGGGAGCGCGCGGAGGGGCCCGAAATCATCGATCAGGTCCGCGAGGCGGTGGAGGTCGGGACGAAAGCCGCTCCTGCGCCGTCCGCTCAGTCCGCTCGCCTGGAGCATGGCGTCGCGCAAGAGCTGCTTCGGGTCGGGCAGGGACTCTGCGCGTGGCAGTCCGGGGAGGGCGAGCGGGGTCGTGCCGTTCGGGTTCCCCGCGGCGAGGCGAATCGCGGGCTCGTCGAATAGCAGCCACGCCTCGATCATGCGCACCGGGACCGCCGCGACGATCGCGACGGACTGCCCCGCGGTGGCCTCTTCGATCTCGCGAAGCCGCACCTCGGGCGCCTCCTTCTCGGCGTCGCGATGCACCACCAGCAGCTCGCACGGATGAAGTTGAAGCGCGCACACGACGCGGTCCGCGAGCCGTTTGGGCGGACGCGAGAGCGTACGAAGGTCCGCCCAATTCATCGCGGGTGCAGGCCCTGCCTGCTGCGCGGCGATCCACCGCATCACGGGGATCAACACCCTGTCGCTCGCGCCGTCGGTCAAGAGCGTGAGGCGCACGATCGGCTCACTCCGCGGCGTCGAAGTACGGCAGCGAAGGTTGAAGGTCGCGGCGGTCTCTCACGCGACGCCGAGGTGATGACTGCGGCGCATCTGCGTCGGGCGGGGTGAGGCTGAGGTAGCTGAGCAGCTCGCCCTTGGTGACGCACTCTGCAGCGCTGCCTCCAAGGGTGCGCCATGTGCCCGGCAGCGGGTGAAGACGCATGACCTCTGCCCCCGCGTCGTCGAGCTCCGTCCGCGCCACCAGGAGCGTGTCGTCGTCGACCAGGCGAACCACCGAGGGAGCGTGGCTGTTGACGATCACCTGGCGGAGGGGATTGTCCCCAGGAGAGACGGCGTAGCCTGGATTCACCGCGAGGTCCTCGAGGAGCTGCAGCATGGCTGGGACGCGCGAGGGATGCATCCCGTTCTCGGGCTCCTCCATGCACAGGAGAGGCTGGGGACGCGTCTCTTCGGCCAGAATCGAGAGCGCGAGAAACCTCAGCGTCCCGTCGGAGAGCGAGCTCGCCAGGTGCCCGGTCCCGCGTCGGTCTGTCGCCATGATGCTGAGGAGCTGCCGACGCTCGTCGACATCCACCGAGACCGAACGAATCGGGTCGACCAGCTCAGACAGACGGTTGGCGACCCTCGCGTAGAGCGCGGCCTCGCCGCCCTGCACCTCGGGCGCGCGTGCGAGCCGGTACAACGTCGCCGGGAGGTGCGCGCCGTTGTGCGCGACGAAGGGTGGCGCCGAGAGATCGTCCGGCGCGCGCATCGCGGAGGGTTCGAGGTGAAGCTGGGTCCAGCCGAGCATTTCTCGACGCGCGAGGGTCGCGGTGCGGTGCTCGGCGGCGTTCTCGGCGCTGGAGAGCACCGTGCGGGGGAGGTCTCGCGCGAGCAGCTTTCGCGGCATTCCACCGCCCTTGCCGCCCTTGGCGTCGGCGTGCAGGAGCACCTGACCGTCAGGGGTCGTGCTGATGTACGGCGTGGTTCGCCGACCCCTGAGACACGACTTGCGGAACTCCTCCTGCGACTTGAAGCCGAGCAGCTTTCGCGCCTCGGAGAGGTTCAGGTGGGTGAGGGACTCTTGCCGTACACGCAGCCCGCCCTGCAGGCGCAGCGCCTGAGCCCCGTCGTACTGGAGCTGGAGCTCGTATCTCAGGTAGGTGATGGACGCCTCCGCGATCTGCCCGAGTTGATCCTCGCCCGTTGGCGGAATGATCATCTCTGCGGCGAGGCTCATCTCGCTCGCGCACCCCTCGCCGCTGCGCCGAAACAGCCCCCGAAGATCTCCTCCGCGCCCCGCCCCGCCTCGCACCGAGTGGGCGGCCTCCAGCAGCGAGCTCCCTGCCAACGCGGACAGGAACGCGATGGCGTCGAACACGTTCGACTTGCCCACGCCGTTCGGACCCACGATACACGCGAAGGGGCCCAATCGTACGTCGAGGTCGAGGTTCTTGAACCCCCTGACGACAAGGCGAGTCAGCATCGTCTTCGACCGTACACGCGGCGGGTAGGGGTCACAAGCGACGCCCCGGCCGGGCACGTCGCACCGCTCAGCGCTCGCCCTTCTTCGCCGCGCGGAGCGCCTCGGCGATGGCGCCCTCGCGGGGGTTCTCCGCCGCGAGCCGGCGCAGCCGCGCCCTCGCGGCCTTCGCGAGAGACGGCGCGTCGCGCGCGACGGCGAGGAGCGTCTGCGCGAACCCGCCGCCCCAGCCCCTCGCCCTGCGCGCGGGAGACCAGCGCGTCGACGCGCGGGAGCTCGGCGTCGACCGCGTCGTGCGCGCGCGCCGACAGCGCCGCCTCGACCCGCGCCTTCGCGGTGAGCACAAAGAGCCGCGTGAGCATCGCCTCGCCGGGGTGCCGCGTGGCAAGGTCTTCGAGCGCGTCGTGGCAGCGCGACGCGTCGTCGAACGCGCCGAGGGCGCGGTGCGCCCGCTCGCTCGCCGCGAGGGCCTTCGCGTGGGCCTCGCGCAGCGCGGGATCATCGCGGCAGCGGCGCGAAGCGGGCGATCGTCTCGGCGGTGTCGAGGGCGCCTCGTGGGTCGCCGCGGTCGGCTTGCGTGAGCGCGCGGCTCGACGCGGAGAGCGCCCAGGAGCGCTCCGCCGCCGAGCGGGGGTGGCGGGCCGCGAGCTTCGAGAGCCGCGCGTGCCACCGGCGCTCGCGCGCGTCGTCCCCCGCCACGCGAACGCACCAGGTGAAGTCCTGCATCGCGTCGGCCACGAGGTCGGCGGCCGGCGCCGTGGGCCGCCGCGCGCGCTCCCGAGCCATCTCCCGCAGCGTGCGCTCCGCGAGCTCGAGGCGCGCGGGCGCGTCGGGGAGAAAGGCGACGGTCGAGCCCTCCCAGCGCCAGCTCGCGGCAGTGCACGCGAGCACCATCAAGCGCGACGCCGCGAGGATCTCCAGGGTGATCTTGCCCCGCCTCGTGCGCGCGCCGTCGCGCAGGGCGCGGAGCGCGTCGAGCTCGCGCGCGACCCCCTCGACGTCACCCGCGTCTTCGAGGGCGTGCGCGTCACGTTGCGCGTCGCCGCGCGGGGAACTCGCGAGATCGTCGTCGCGCTCGGGCTCGGCGGCCAGCGCGTCCGCCAGGGGGCGATCTCGGCCCAGCGCTGGATCGTAGCCGGTCGGTGCACCGCGCGACGGCGCGCCCCCACTGCGCGCGAAGCCCTGCGTCACTCATCATTGATCACGGATTCTGCTTGCCGATTTTCCAAGCGCAGCTTTCGCGGCGCGCCACCCCTCAAGTCGCTCGTGCAGGTCGCGCATCCCCCTCCAGAGGACCAACCATCCGGGAGGTCCGTTGTGCTTGAGGTGTCCGCCAAGCGCGGCGATGGCGTACAGGATGTCGTGGGCTGTCGGCGAGGCCGGCAGGCGAGTCCGTCCGCTCGCTCGCAGAACCTCGATCGCCTCCTCTGACACCACGTCGAGGGCGTCGCGCGTGGGTTCTTCCCTGGCGACCTGTCGAAGTTGGATCAAGCGTGTCGCGATGGGCAGCATTAGCAACAGGGCGATCCAGAGGGCGTCCAGGCTCTCCAACTGTCGGGCCTCGTAGCGGCATCCGGTCTTGATGGCTTTGAAAAATTCTTCGATGACCCAGCGCGCCAGGTAGGTGTCCACCACCTCCACGATCACCTCGGGGGTGTCGATGGGCAGGTTGGTAAACAGCCACCAGTCGACGGGCTCCTGACCCTCGGGCACGTCCACTTCGCGGACATGCACCAGGTTCAGTTCGAGCGACGGCGCGAGCTGCCGGGAGGCCGGCGCGGGGCGCTGCACCGTCACCGTCATGGCCTCAATCTCCAGCCGGGCCACGCGCGCGTCGCGGTCCGGATGGGTCTTGCGCTTGTCGGGCGGCCGTGCCTTGCCACGCCGAGAGATCTCGACCCGTCGGCCCAGCATAGGGACCGCGAACGCTTGCATCAGCCGCTGGACCGTTCGGACCTGACCGAGCTGCGGGTGTCCAGGCCCGAGCACCCGATCGACGCGCTCGCGCACCACGAACGCGTTGTCTTCGTCGTGCATCTGGAGCAGTAGCGTGTAGTCGTCGGCTTCGCGGTCCATGACGTGCACCAGCGCGCCGGGGCGCCCCAAGGCCTGCTCCGCTGCACGAACCCCACGGTGCCATCGCTGCGACTCGCGCTCCGGGTCGGCGTAGCGCTCCAGGAACGAGGCGCCCGTGAACGTGCCCATGGCGCGCACCAGGGGCTCGATGTGCAGGACCCCGATCGGAGTCCGCGGGCGGTCCGGAAAGACAGCCAGACAGGTGTGAGCGAGGAAGCCCTGGTTGTGTTTGTTCAGGCGTCCCAGGCCCTCGCGCAACACCTCACCGCCGAAGGACATCTCGGTGGTGTCATGCACGGCGATCACGCGCGCCGCCCGGCCGATGCGCCGGATCGTGTCGGCGACCACCTCGTTGAGCGGAGGGCGTTCAATCACCCGGGGATTGTGAACGACTCGCACGAAGCCCGTATACTGCGAGGGGGTGAAGGCCTGAGGAAAGGACTTGTCGGGCGCCCGAGCGAGCGCCTGGACCGAGACCACCAGACGGTCCCGCACGCGCAGGGCGTAGGACGCAGACGAAAAGACTGAGGGGGGATCGCAGAGAACCAGAGACTCCATGCACAGAGTCAGAGCTCCAGATCTCGCCCCGCGCAAGGCTACTCAGCTCGCGGCCCAACGTGGAGCGAGTTCCGTGATCAATGATGAGGCGTCGCAGGGGCTTTGCTCGACTCCGCGGCGCAGCTCCGCGCAGAGCGCGATCATCGCGTCGGGGTCTCCGAGGGTGAGCTCGGCCACGACCTCGCCGCACGGGAACCTCACCGAGGCGTCGCGCGCGCGCTCGGCCAGCAGGGTCTCGGCGCGCGCGAGCGTCCCGGCCCTTGTCCGGTCGTCGAGGGCGCGGGGCTCGCGCGCGGCGGCGGCGAGGCTCCACGCGAGCGCCCGCGCGAGGTCGCGGCGCGAGGGGTCGCGCGCGAGCGCCTGCGACATCCCCCGCAGGTGCGCGAGGAGACCGCCGGCGTCGCGGCGGTGCAAGAGGCCGTAGACCGTCGTGACCGAGCACACGCGGAGCACGCGCTCGGCGCGGCGGTACGTCGGGGCGCGGGCCGAGAGCGCGAGGGCGCGTCGATACACCTCGCGGCACGCGTCGAGGTCGGGCGCGGCGTAGCAGTCCAGCAGGATCCCCTCGGCCTCGTCTCGCAGGGCGCGCTTCGGATGGACCATCGGGCGGAGGCTATCGCGAGGTTCGCGGCCGCGCGACGCGGCGCTGTCGCGGTCGGGCCTCGGTGCTAACGTCCGCGCCACCATGAGCTCGACCCTGCTGTATTTCGCCCCGCGCAGCCGCGCACTCACCGCGCTCTGGCTCCTCGAAGAGCTCGGCGTGCCCTACACCCGCGAGGACTTCTCGCTCTCGACAGGGCGCCACAAGCAGCCCGATTTTCTCGCCCTCAACCCCATGGGCAAGGTCCCCCTGGTGGTCGACGACGGCGTCGCCGTGTCGGAGGTCGGCGCCATCGCGGTCTACCTCGCGGACAAGTACCGCGCGACGCCGCTCTCGCCCGCCCTCGACCACCCCGACCGCGCGGCCTTTCTTCGCTGGTGCTTCTTCTCGAGCGGGGTCATGGAGCCGGCTTACGGCGAGAAGTTCTTCAAGTGGACCGTGCCCGCGAGCAGCGTCGCGTGGGGGTCGTTCGACGCGATGCTCGCGACCCTCACCGAGGGCGTCGCCCGCGGTCCGTACCTCCTGGGCGAGACCTTCTCCGCGGCAGACGTGCTCGTGGGCGCCACCGCCCGCTTCGGCCAGCTCTTCGGCGTGCTGCCCAAGGAGGGCCCCACCGCCGACTACGTCGCGCGGATCTCCGCCCGCCCCGCCCTCGTGCGCGCCCTCGCGATCGAGGCCGAGGTGCTCGCGCGCCTCACGCCTCCGGCCTGATCGCCAGCGTTCCCCGCGCCCTCCTCGATTGCCGTGCGGACCGTCGTCCGGCGGTGCGATGCTCGCGCCACCATGACGTCCTCCCCCTCGTCCGATCCCCCCTCTCCGATCCGCGGCGTCGCGACGCTCCTCATGGCCTGCGGCGCGCTCAAGGTGCTCGCGGCGATGGGCTACGTGATCTCGGCGATTCGCGCGCCCGAGAGCATGTTTCGCGGATTCGGCGTGGTGGGCGCGGTGGTGATGTCTGCGCCCGTCGCGCTCTACGGCCTCTTCGACCTCGTGGCCGGGGGCCTCGCGCGGCGAGGCAGCTCCGCGGGGCGGGTGATGGGGGTGTTGTCGTGCGTCGTCGGCGCGCTGCTCTTCGCGCCGCTCCTCGCCCTCGGCGCGCTCGCGCTCACCGGCGACGCGCGCGGACCGCTGCTGCGCGCGCTGCTCGTCGACCTCGCGCTCCCCGCCGCGGGCCTGGCGCTCAACGTCGCCATGGCCCGCGCCCTGAGACGCGCCGGCTGACGGCTACTTCTTGCGCCCGCGCTTCGCGGGCTTCGCGGGCTTCGCGGGCTTCGCGGGCTTCGCGGACTTCGCGGGCTTCGCAGACTTCGCAGACTTCGCGGGCCGCTCGGGCTTCACGAAGCGGGAGGGCCGGGCGCGGCCTCGGGCCAGCGCGTCGCGCTCACGCACCTCGGGCGGCAGCGCGAGGTACACCGTGCGCCGCGGGATCGACACGTCGGCGATCTCGACGGTCACCGCGTCGCCCAGCGCGTAGCCGAAGCCGCTGCGGCCCAGGGTGATACGCACGCCCAGCTCGTCGAGGGTCCAGGGGTCGACGCCCAGCTCGTCGTGCCGCAGGAGGCCGGTGAGGAAGGGCGCCTCGATCTCGCAGTAGGGTCCGGCGGCGGTCACGCCCGTCACCACGGACTCGTGCACCTCGCCGAGGTGACGCTTCGCGATCACGCAGCGGTAGAGGTCCATGGCCTCGCGCTCGATGTCCATGGCCCGGCGCTCGAGCCGCGACGACTCGGCCGCGGCGCGGGCGTTGCGGGCGACGGCGCGGTCGTCCTTCGCGTCGGGGTCGCGGCGGATCAGGGCCTTCACCGCGCGGTGCACGACGATGTCGGGGTAGCGGCGGATGGGCGAGGTGAAGTGCAGGTACGCCTCGGACGCGAGGCCGAAGTGACCCGCGTTCTCGGCCGAGTACCGCGCCTGCTGCATCGCCCGCAGGAGGATCATGTGGAGCACCCGCGCCTCGGGCTTGCCCACGAGCCTGCGCAGAAACTCCGAGAGCTTCTTGGGGCTGCGCGCGTCTTCGTCTTCGAGCACGTGGCCGTAGGCCCGCGCGACGGTCACGAAGCGCGTGAGGTGCTCGTCGTCGGGGGCGCCGTGCACGCGGTAGATCGCGGGGATGCCCGAGTCGACCAGCGTGCGCGCCACCACCTCGTTCGCGAGGAGCATCATCTCCTCGACCACGCCGTAGGCCCTTCGCACCCCCGGGTCCTGCCGGGACTGGTAGATCGACACGGGGGTCACCCCGTCGTCGGCGAAGCGCACGCGCCCCTCGGGGAGGTCGAAGTCGAGGGCGCCGCGCTTCATGCGCTTCGTGCGCAGCAGCGCCGCGAGCTCAGCCGCGCGCCGCACGCAGGCGCGGGTGGTCTCGGGGAGCGCCGGGACGTCCCCCTCGGTCCACCCCATGAGCCGCGCGGCCTGGGTGTAGGTGACCTTCGCGAGGGAGCGCATCACGCCCTCGAAGAGCCGCGACGAGAGCACGTTGCCGCCTGGTCCGAGGGTGACCTCGCAGACCATCACCATGCGGTCGACGCCCTCGCGCAGCGACGCGAGGTCGCTCGAGAGCTCGTAGGGGAGCATCGGGATCGCCCGCTCGGGGAGGTAGATGCTCGTGCACCGCGCGAGGGCGGCCTCGTCGAGCACGGAGCCCTCGCGCACGAAGTGAGAGACGTCGGCGATGGCGATGGTCGCGACCCAGGTGCCGTCGTCGCGCTGGGTGACGTGGATCGCGTCGTCGTGGTCGCGCGCGTCGTCGGGGTCGATGGTGAGCAGCGGGAGCGCGCGGAGGTCGGTGCGCCGCGCGCGCTCCTCCGCGGAGATCTCGTCGGGGAAGCTCCGGGCGTAGATCAGCACCTCCTCGGGGAAGGCCTCTTCGACCGCCTCGCGAATGAGCACCTTGCGGATCTCGACGTCGATCGCGCCCACCACCCCGAGCACCTCCGGTGACCTTGCCCCGCGGGGTCTCGTCGCCGTGCGCGGGCCACGGTGATGTCGACGATCGCACCGCGTCGCCGTCGCGCCCCTCGGTCTCGCCGTCGACCACGATGGGCCCGCGGATGCGCGCGTCGTCAGGCTCGGCCCAGCGGCTCGACCCCTTCACCCGGAGCGTGCACGGGATCCTCGGCGAGCGCCGGGCGAGGATCTCGAGCACCACGCCGTCGCGGCCGCGCGGCCCCTCCGAGGCCATCACCGCCACGAGGTCGCCGTGCATCGCGCCGGAGATCGACGTGTGGCCGATGTACGCGTCGGCGCCGCCGTCGGAGGCCGTGACGAAGGCGAAGCCCTTGGGGTGCTGCGAGAGCCGCCCCTCGATGCGCACGCTGTCCTCGCGCTTGCGGCGGAAGCGCGCGCCGGGGAGCTGCGCCAGGAGCCCGCGCTCGGCGAGCAGCTCGAGGGCCTCGGTGAGCCGGTGCCGCTCGGTCATGGGCATGGAGAGCGCCTGCGCGACCTCGGCGACGTGCATCGGGCGCGAGGCGCCCTTCGAGAAGACGGCGAGCAGGGTCGCGTCTTCGAGGTTGGAGCGTTTCATGGGAGAGGGTCTCAGCGGGGGCGATCGAGTGGGCGGGGGGGAGAGTCGGCGCGCAGGGTCGCCCGCCTCACCCCCGCCGTCAATCACCGCGCGGGGCGCGCCCCCAGCGCGTAGAGCGCGCCGTCGTCGCACCCGACCACGAGCACGCCGTCGGCGAGGAGCGTGGGCGAGCTGTCGACGTCGGCGCCCAGCGACACGCGCCAGCGCTCGGCGCCGTCGACGCCCACCGCGTGCACCGCGTCGTCTTCGCCGCCGACGTAGGCCACGTCGTCGCGGTCGACACGCGCTGCCGCGCACGGGTACCGTGGCGAGCTTGAAGACCCGCGTCCCGTCGTCGGCGCACGCCGTAGATCCGCCTCTTCGGCGCCGAAGACACGATCACCCCGTCGCGTCGCAGCGCGGGCGTGCTCCGGGCGCCGGCGCCGCGCTCGGCGCCGTCGGTGGCGTGGTCCCAGCGGGGGGTGCCGTCGGGGGCGAAGGCGCGGAGGTGCCCCGCGCCGGTCGCGACCACCACGGCGCCGTCGTCCGGCACCAGCGCGCCGCCGTAGATCGGCGCCCGGCCTCGACGCCGCACGAGGGGCGCCGTCGCGCCGCGCGACCCAGGTGATCCCGCCGTTGAGGTCGGTGCACACCACCGCGTCTCCCGCGACCGCGGGCGCGCCGAAGGCGTGGCCCCCGAGCTCGCGCCGCCAGCGCACCTCGCCCGACGCGCTCGCGGCGACCAGGGCGTCGCTCGCGAGGTACAGCGTGCCGTCGTCGCCCACCGCGGGCGGCGCGTCGGCGTCCTGCGCGGTGGGGATCGTCCACGTCGTCGCGCCGCGCTCATCGAGGGCGATGAAGGCCCGCGCGTCGTGGCCGAAGACCACGAGCGGGCCCACCGCCGCGGGGGAGGAGAAGATCCGCGTGGGCAGGCGCACCGCCGCGCGGGTGACCCCGTCGGCGTCGACCATCAGCATCGCGCCGTCGAGGGAGCCCACCGCCGCGCGCCCCCGCGCGTCGACCACGGGGGAGGCGAAGATCCTCCGCGTCGTGCGCGCCCGCCAGAGGATCGACGGCGCCTCGCGGGGGCCCCGCAGCGCGCTGCGCCCGGTGTGCCTCGCGTCGCCGCCGAACATCGCCCGGCGGGGCGGCGCCGGCGCGCGGGGCGCGGGCGCGGGCTGCGCGCTCGCCGTAGGAACGCGCAAGCCCCTGTCTCGCAACGAGATCGACGCGATGAAGGCGAGCCCCAGGGCGGCGCTGCGGCGGTTCATGCGAGGGAGAGGCGCCAGGGCTCAGCCCGCCTCGCCGCGCTCGGCGACCCGGCGAGCCTCGGCGAAGCGGTCTGAGGTGGAGACCCGGAGCAGCCGTCCGAGGGCGCTGGTGGAGGTGAGCCTCGCGGGCGCTGCGCCGTCGTCGGGGGCGAGGAGCGAGACCGCGGCGGACATGTCGTCGGTGGCGAGGAGCGCGAGGCGGTTGCCGAGCTCCCAGGTGCCCGCGAGCAGCGCGCTCGCGTCGATGGGGCCGCGCTCGATGACCTGAAACGCGACGGGGGAGAGCTCGGCGTGACGCGCGCGGGGAAAGACCCGGGTCATCGCGCGCGCGTGCTCGTCGAGGGCGGGGAGGTCGACGTTGGGCGGGCGGTGCATGGGCTCGAACTGCCGGAGCAGCGCGGCCACGTGCAGCGCGAGGTCCCGCGGGGGCACGCGGGCGACGAGGCCGAGGCCCAGCGCGTCGATCAGCATCGCCCGCGCGACGGCGAAGCGCAGCCCGAGGCTCGGACTCACCGTCGCGGGAACGAGCAGCGCGTGGGAGCCGCCGCCGACGGGGCGCACGGTCTCGGCGACCTCGCCGGTGATGAAGAGCTCGACGCCCGACACGCCGAGGAGCTTCGACCACTCGTCGACGAGCCCGCGCACGGGGTGGGGGCGCGCGCCGAGGGCCTCGGCGCCCTCGGCGGAGGGGTCGAAGGGCGCGGAGGCCGCGAGGAGGTCCTGCGCTTGCGAGAGCAGCGAGCGGAGGTTGGAGGGCACCGAGGGCGGCGCGAGCAGCTCCACCGCCGCGGGGGTCATCGCGCGCGCGCCGAGGGGGTGCTCCGGCGTGAGCGACCCGTAGGAGTCGATGAGGTCCGAGCGCGCGCCGAGGCTCAGCGCCACGGAGGCGATGGAGCGCGCGCCGCCGTCGTCCCGCCGGAGTCGCCGCACCTCGATGAGCATGTCGTACGCGGGCGACTCCCTCGGCGCGAGGTCGACGCCCCGGCGCGCCTCGGCCCCGGCGCGCTCGAGGAGCACCTTGCGGGCCTCGCTCGACGCGCTGCGCTCGAGGAAGTCGGCGTAGCGCCGGAGCACCTCGACGTCCATCGGCGCCTCGCGGCGCGCGCCCTCGAAGGCCAGCTCGGCGCGCCCGGCGTCGGACATCGCGCGCTCGGCGAGCTCGGCGACGCGGAGCAGCCGCGCGATGCGCTCAGGGCCAGGCATGGTGCGCGCGGTGAGGGCCTGGAGCACCTCGAACTCCTTGGCCTCGTCGCCCTCGCGCTCATAGAGGCTGACCAGGCGCTCGTGCGCGCGCACCTCGTCGGGCGCGACCTGGATCGCCCGTCGGTACGCCGCCTCGGCGCGCTTCGCGTCGGGGAGCCTGAGGTCGTAGATCTCCCCCAGGCGAAAGAGCATCTCGCCGCGCTCGGGGGGGTCTTGCGAGAGCTTCGCGAGGCGGATGCTCGCGTCGGCGGCGGCGGCCCAGTCCTCGTCCTCCCACGTGAGCTGCGCGAGGGTGCGCAGGGCCTCGATGCGCGAGGGGTCGAGCTCGACCACGCGTCGGAGCTCGTTGCGCGCGCGCTCGCGGTCTCCGAGGGAGAGCGAGAGCTCGGCGGCGCGGAGGTGCAGCGTGAGGGCGTCTCCGCGCTCGCCGCTCGGGGGCGCGTCGGCGCGCATCGCCACGAGCTCGATCTCGGCGCGGGCGTCGCCCTGCTCGCGGGCCAGCTCGCTCGCGAGGGACCACGCGGCGACGTTCGCCGGGTCTCGCGCGAGGGCCTCCTGCGCGAGGGCGAGGGCGCGGGGCGCGTCGCTCCCGCGCAGGTGCGCCGCCGCGCGGCAGAGGAACACCGCGCCGTGCGTGGGGTCTTGAGCCTCCGGCCCAGGCTCTCGCAGGCCTCCGCGGCGGCGCGGAGATCCCTGGCCTCGGCGCTCGAGCGCGGCGTCGCTGGAGCGCCACCACGTGTCCCGGGTCGACCGCCAGCGCGTGCTCGAAGCACTCCCGCGCGCGGTCGCGCAGCCCCGCGGCGAGAAAGCCCTCGCCCGCGCGCACGAACGCCGTCGCGCGCTCCTGCTCGTTGCCCGCGAACTGCGCGCCCCGGAGCTGCGCCTCGGCGAAGAGCGCCGGGTCAGCGGAGCGCCGGGCCTCGGCGTCGAGCGCCACCGCGAGGCGGCGGTCGGCGAGGCCCCGCGCGAACACCCCGCGGAGGATGGGGCCCGCCGCGGCGAGGTCGGCGTCGCCGAGGTTCGCCGCGACCCGCGCCGCGACGTGGGCGTAGGCCAGGGCGTCTTCGGGGTCGCTCAGGTGCTCGACCATGCGCAGGTAGATCTCCTGGAGCTCCTCGCTTCGGCCCTGCTCGATGAGGTAGCGCTCCAGCGTGCGCTGCGACGCCACGTGCCCCGGCGCGACCTCGAGGATCGCCTGGAACGACAGCACCGACGACGCGATGTCCCCGCGGTACGAGCGGTCGAGCTCCGCGAGGCGCTCGTAGGCGGCGACCCGCTCCTCGTCCTCGCGGGCGGCGCGGAGCTGGTCGAAGGCGCGCTCGGCGACCTCGGCGAACATCCCCGCCTTGAGCCAGAGGCGCTCCTCGGCGATCACCAGGCTGGGGTCTTCGAGGTTCAGCGTGCGCGCCCGCGCGACGGCCTGGGAGGCCTCGGCGTAGCGCCCCGCCTGCTCGAGCACCGCCGCGAGCAGCAGGCCCTCGGCGATCGCCGCCGGAGCCCCCTGCGCGCCCTCGGCGTGGGCGCTGTCGATCTGCGTGCGCAGCACGGCGGCCACGCGCTCCGCGGGCTGCGCGGGCGAGCGCAGGACCAGGGTGCCGAGCGCCGCGTCCTTGGGGCAGCGCATCCACGCGCGCCACACGGCCTCGGTCGCGCTGTCGGGGTCGACCGCCGCGCGACGGAGCGCCGAGCGCACCGCGGCGGTGTGGTGCGCGCGGTCGTCGCCCGCGGCGGAGGCCTGGTCCAGGAGCTCGGCGCCGAGCTCCGGGTCGAGCTCTCCGCGGAGCGCGAAGAGCGCCGCGAGCTCGGCCACGGCGAGGTCTCCCGGCAGGGCCTCGGCGGCCTCGGCGATGCCCTCGGCGCTGTCGACCACGCCGTAGGCGGCGCCGAGCGCGGAGGCGACGAGGCGGCTCGCGGCGGCGCGGCGCGCGTCCTGCGACCGCCGCGCCTCGACCCGGAGCATCTCGACCACCTGCGCGGGGTCTCCCGTGAGCGACGCGACCGACCGCGCGGCGAAGGACGCGGCCGCGGGCTGCGCGCCCTTGAGCGCGACCTCGGTGAGCGCGCCGAGGGCCTCCTCGACCCGCCCCTCGCCGCCCCGGCGCATGCGCTCGGCGGACTCGATCACCGCGTAGGGGTCGTCGGCGCGGCTCGAGAGCCGCGGCTCGCCCGCGGCGGCCGAGAGCAACGCCGCCAGGGGGCCGTCCTGGCCCAGGGCGGCGCGCTCGGCCTCGCCCGCCGCGTCGGCGCCCGCGAGCAGCGCGCTCACCACCGCGCCCGACCCTCCGAGCACGCCCGCGCTGCACCGCGCGACCTCGGCCGCGTCGCGCCGGGCGACGGCGTTGCGCAGGGCGTAGAACCACCCCGTCTCGGAGTCTTCGAGGGAGCCTTCGCGCCGACGCCATCCAGGGAGGGACTCGCCGTCGGCCGCGGCGACGGCCGCGGCGATCTGCGGAGCCGAGTCGACCCCGGCCTCGTCTTGCGCGCGCGCCATGAGCCACGCAGAGACGCCGTGGTCCTCGAGGACGGTGGTGGGCACGGGCTGCCCCACGACGGCGCGGACGGCGGCGCTGAGCGCCTCGGCGGCCACGGCCAGGTCTCCGCCGCTCCCGGCGCGGGAGAGCCCCGCGAGGGCCTCCGCGGCGACCTCGGGGCGCACGTGGCCGAAGGCGATGCGGGCCATGGCGATCCACGCGCCGGCGTCGGAGGGGTCGCGCCGCACGGCGTCGCGAATCGCCTCGAGGGCGTCGTCGTTCCCCCGAGCCTCGACGAGCCTCGCGCGCGCCACCGAGAGGCTCGCGGCCAGCTCGCCGCCCGTGTGATCGGACCACCGCGCGAGGGCCGCCGCGAGGGCGTCGGGGTCGCGCCGCTGGGCCCCCGCGAAGAGCGCCGCGAGGGCTCCCGCGACGCCCTCGTCGCGCGCGAGCTCGTCCCAGTGCGCCGCGGCCTCGCCGGGCTTCACCCGCGCCGCGAGCTCCGCCGCGAGGCGCTTCAGCGCGGCCCGCTCGATGGGGGCCATGGGCGCCTGGAGCTCCTCCAGCACGCGCTGGTACGCGTCGGCGTCGCGCCCCTCGGCGATGTCGAGGCGACGCAGCATCCTCGTCGCCGTGACGACCTCGGGGGCGAGGGCGTAGGCGCGCTCCGCGAAGTTTCGCGCGCGGGCGGGGTCGGCGAAGACCCCGTCGACGGTCTCGGCGACGAGCGTGAGCCCCTCCGCCGCGCGGAGGTACGAGTCGTCCTGCCCCGCCTCGTCGGCGAGGAGGTCAGCCCGGGCCTGCGCCTCCTCCCTGGGCGCGAGGGCGTACAAGGCGTCGCTGGCCTGCTGCTCGCGCTTGCGGCTGGTGACGGTCGCCGCGAGCATCGCGCCGCGGTCGGCGGGCACCTCGGCCTCGAGGAGCACCTCCTCCTCTTCGCCGTCGATGAGCAGCATCTCCTCGTCGTCTTCGTCCTCGACCTCGAGGGTCGGCGTGGCGACCTCGTCGGCGACGGGCTCGGCGAGGGCCTCATAGAAGCCCACGAAGTCATCGACCTCGGGCTCCGCCCGGCTCGGCGCCGGCGCCGGGGCAACCGCGGGCACCGCCGACGCCGCGTCGGGCTCGTCGGTGAGCTCGAGGTCGCGAAACATGGCGTCGAGCTCGTCGTCGGCGAGGGCGAGGTCGGCGAAGCCCGCCTCCGGGGGGAGCGCCGCGCCGAGGTCGACCTGGGGGATGTCGGCGAAGAGCTCGGCCTCGAGCGCCTGAATGGTGGTGGGCGCCTCGATCGCCTCGTCGCTGGGCCGGTCTTCGGGCGCTTCAGGGGCGACCGAGTCGAGCTCCTCCATCTCGAGGTCGAGCGCGAAGTCGTCGGCCGACACCTCCACGGTCAGGCCCTCGGGCGCCTCGGGGAGCGCAGGCGACGCGGGCTCCGCCTCCGGCGGCGCCGACGCGAGGGGCGCGGGGCGGGCCGACTCCGGCGCGACGGCCTCGACCGCGAGGGGCGGGGACGGGGCCGACGGCGCCGCGGGCGGCTCCGACGCGTCGGGCGCGACCTCGACCTCGATCTCTTCAGAGAGCTCGAAATCAAGGGCGGCAGGCGACGGCCCCTCCACGGCCAGGGGCGCGAGGGGCCCCGGCTCCTCGGGGAGCTCTTCGACGAGGTTTCCCTCTTCGAAATCGAGGGCGGCGTCGATCTCAATCTCCATGGGCGCCTCGGAGGGCGCAGGGGCGGGCGCCTCGGAGCGCGCTGGGGGCGCGAGGAGCTCCGACGCGTCGCGCAGCTCGGTCACCTCGGGCAGCTCCGGCGTCGCGAGGCTCGCGGCGTCGACGAGCTGGGTGGAGGCGTCGTCGAGGTCAACCTCCGCCGAGCCGAGGTCGCCCTCGGGGAGGTCGGCGAAGAAATCCGCGACCGAGGGCGTCGGGGACGCGGGGGGCGAGGAGCCCGCGGGGGGCGCCGCGGACCCTCGCGCGGGAGGAGGCTCCGAGAAGCTCGGCAGGGCCGCGGGCGCGAGGGCCGCGGGCTCGAGGACCGGGTGCTCGTCGCCGCTCGGGGCCATGCTTGAGAGCGCCAGCGGTTCGATGGAATCGACGAGCTCGGCCTCGTCGGCCAGGAGGTCGAGGTCGTCGATCTCTTCGGTGGGCGGCTCGGACGCGGCGGGGGGCGCCGCGACCGGAGGCGGACGCGGCGGCGCGGGCTGCCGCGGCAGCGTCGGCGGACGGGGCACGGGCAGCGGCGGGCGGGCCACGCCGGCGGCGGGCGTGGGCAGGCGAGGCGGCAGCGGTGGCGCCGGAGGCCGCGCCGCGCCTGGACCCGCGGCGCGCGGCACGACCCCGCGGGCGCGGGGCACGCCCACCGCGGGGGTCAGCGCCGCGCGGGGCACGCCCACCGCCGGCGTGAGCGGGCGAGCGCTGCCCGGCGCGCGAGGGGCGAGCGGCGCGCGGGGGGGCGCGGAGGGGCGCGGAGGGGCGTCACCCGACACGTCGTGGGTCTGCGCCAGCTTCTCTGCCTCGAGCTCCTCGTCGGTCTTCGTACGGTCCGTCACGTTCGACCCATCTCTTCCATGCGCGCGGCGCCGGCCGCGAAGCCCTCGGCGTCAACCCGCGTCAACGCCGGTCTCTCGAAGCACCTGGGCGGCCATGTCGCCCAGCAGAAACAGCGCGAGCTCTCGCGCGGCCGGGCTGCGCGCGAGCAGCTCCTCGCCGTGGGCCACGCCGTGGGCCAGCGCCAGGTCACGGAACGAGTCGTCGATCGCTCCGGTGACCACCGCCGCCGCGCGACGCGCGGTAGAGCGCGCCGCCCACACCGCGGCGGCGATCTCTTCGGCCGCGCCGGGCGACGCCGCGATGGGCCGCGCCGACTCGCCGATGCCCTTGCGCACGCGCCGGCTCATCGCCTTCGCCACCGGGCGCTGCATCGCCTCGGCGCCCCTGGCGCCGCCCGCCAGGGAGAGGTCCGCCGCGAGCATCGCCCCGAGGGACCACCCCACGACCGTCGCCACGGGGGCCGAGGCGAGCGCGCCCAACCCCCGCGACACCAGCAGCGCCTGCCGCACCAGCTCGAAGCGATACGCCGCGCTGAGCGGGAGCGTCACGCCGCGCCCCACCACCACCGCCGGGGGGTTGCCCGGGACCACCGTGACCCTCGACGCGTCGGGACCGCCGAGGTAGAGCTCGAATTCGCCGACGCCCGCGAGCGCGAGCCAGTGCGTCAGCGCCGAGCGCATCGCGTGGGCGCCCCGCACGCGCTCGCTGCGCCCGACCTTGAGCGCGTCGGTCGAGGCCCCCGCGAGGCCGGAGAGCTCGGGCATGAGCGCCTCGAGGAGCGCCGTCGCGCGCCCGCTGTCGGCGGGGTCGCGAAACCGCAGCACGAGCGCGGGGTCTCGGAGCGACGCGCGCCCCGTGGGCTCGGCCACGCGGGGGGGGCGAAACTCCGCGCCGAGGGCGGCCGCGAGGCGCTCCGCCGCGCGCTGGAGCACGCCGTCACCCCCGAGCCGCGCGGCCTCAGAGACCTTGAGCGCCACCTGCTTCGCGGGCGCGCCGTCGCGCAGCGACTCGCGCAGGGCCTCGGTGGTGCGCAGGGCGTGACGCGCGCGGTCGTCGGGGTCTGAGAGCGCGCACAGCGTCTCGAGCACGCCGAGCTCCATCGGGAAGCGCTCGTGAGCCCGGAGCGCCTGCTCGCGCGCCGCGACCGAGTCTCGGAGGCGGTCCCGAAGCAGGTGGGCGACGCGGAGCATCGCCGAGGCCCGGGACGCGTCGTCGGCGCTCCGCTCCTCGGCCCGCCGGGCGAAGCGGAGCGCCATCTCCCAGCGCTCCGCGGTCGACGCCAGGGCGTAGCCCCGCTCGACCAGGGCGTCGTCTCCGCCGCCCTCGGCCAGCAGCGCCTCGACCTGCTCCGCGGCCTTGTCGGGCCGCCCCAGGCGGTTCGCGAAGAGCTCGATCGCGCCGCTGCGCGCGACCTTGCGCTGCGACGCCGGCGCGTCGGCGCACGCCGAGAGGGACACGAGCGCCTCGGCGGTCTCCGCGAGGCGCCCCGACGCCGCGTGCACCTCGGCGACCAGCGCCCAGGCCGCGACGTGCCCCGGCTCCTCGGCCACCACCCTCCGCGCGGCCTCGAGGGCGCCCTCGCGGAGGCCGAGCGCGCGCCGGAGCCTCGCCTGCTCCCAGAGCATCCCCGTGCGCTCGGCGGCGTCTTCGACGTGCGGGATGCGCGACGCCACCAGCGCCTCCATCGCCGCGGTGTCGCGCCGCGCCTCGAGGATCTCCCGCAGCCGGAGGTACGCCACCGACCGCTCGGGCTGCAGCGCCAGCGCGCCGCGCAGGCAGCGCTCGGCGCGGCCGAGGTCTTCGAGGGACTCCGCCGCGACCACCCCGGCCTCCTCCAGCGCCGCCGCGGCGCGCGCGGGCGATTTCAACGCCGCCGCGAGGCGCTCGCAGGCGCCCGCCACCAGCTCCCAGCGGTGCGCGCGGCGCCCGGAGACCCGAAGCACGTCGAGCGCCACCAGGTCGTCAGGGCGCTCGACGAGGAGGGCCTCGGCGTGCCGCAGCGCGGCGTCGGCGTCGCCCGCGAGCGAGGCCCAGTGCGCGGCGCGGCGCAGCCACGCAGGGCGCGCCGAGGGCTCCGCCGCGGCGGCCCTGCGGGCGATGGCCTCGGCGTGCTCGCCGGCGCGCTCCAGGGGCGCGCTGAGCTCCGCGAGGGCGAGCATCGAGGGCGTCGCCGCCGGGTCGGACTGCGCGATCACCCTGGCCTCTCCGGGCCGCCCCTGCGCGCGGAGCGCCGCCGCCGCCGCCGCCCTCAGGGCCGCGGCGCTCTCGGCGTCGCTGCGCTCGGCCAGGCGCCGGAGCGCCTCGGGCACGTCGTCGCGGCCCTCGCGCTGGATCGCGTCGAGGAGCGCGAGCACCCGCGGCGCGGTGAGCAGGGGCTGCTCCTCGCGCACGAGCTCCCTCGCGCTGGCGCCCTGCTCCCGCGTCGACGCCGACGACGAGAGCGCGCGGGCGACCTCGAGCTCGACGCCCACGCGCAGGGGGTCGCCCGAGGGCAGCGCCGCGAGCAGCCGCTGGAGCGCCTCGCCCGTCGACGCCGCGTCGGCGCCCTCGCTCGCCCCGCGCAGCAGCGCCAGGAGCAGCAGCGCCGCGGGAGACGCCGCGCCCTGCGCGCTCTCGGAGACCGCCGTCGAGACCTCCGCCGCGGCGGCGAGGTCGTGGTCGACAAAGGCCCGCAGCAGGCTGAGCTCGAGCGCCCCGGCGACGTCCTCGTCGGTGAGGTCTCCCTGGCGCACGGCGGCGTCTTCGATGCGCGCGCGCAGGGCGGCGTCGCCGCGCCACTTCGTCGAGGCGCGGGCGGCGGCGCGCAGGAGGCCCGAGCCTCCCTCGACCTCCGCGGCGGCCTCGAGCGCCTCGCGCTGCCGCTCCTCGTCGCCCATGCGCCCGAGCAGCACCGACGCCAGCACCAGCCAGCGGTGCCCCTCGTCGCCCGCGCTGGCCCTGCGCCGCGCGACCTCGAGGACCAGGGCGCCGTCGCGCGCTCGCGCTGAGCGGAAGGGCCAGCGCGGCGAGGTAGTCGTCGGACGGGTCTGCCTCGTGGGCGGCGACCGCGACGGACCTGGCCCGCGCCTCGTCGCCCGCGGCCCAGGCGAAGCGGGCCGCCGCGGCGCGCCACCACGACGCCTCGTCGGCGCCGTCGAGGTCGTCTCGGGACGCCAGGGTCTCGGCCCAGCGCGACGCCGCGGCGGGTGATCCCGCGGCGGCCCAGAGCGTCGCCGCGGCCTCGGTGGCCCAGCGCGCGCCGCGGGTGGCGGCGACCAGGCGCTCGGCGGTCTCCGCGGCGCCGCGCAGGTCGGCGAGGTCGTGCCGCAGCGCGTAGAACCGCTCGATGAGCAGCGAGGCGCGCTCGTCGTCGTCCGACGCGTGGGGCAGCAGCGCGTCGAGGGCGCTCACCCGCGCGCGGTGCAGCGCCGCGGCCTCTTCGACCGACACCGCGGTGGCCGCCGCGCGCGCGAGGAGCATCACCGCCGCGCGGCGGGAGACCAGGTCACCCGGGTCCTCGTCGCTGGCCTTGCGAAATCGCGCGAGGGCGCCCTCGACGTCGGCGCGCAGCGCGAGGGAGAACGCCGCCGCCGCGCGGAGCATCGCCGCGCGCGCCGGCCCCGGCGTCGCCCCCTCGGCCAGCTCGTCGAATTCGCGCACGGCCTCGAAGCCGTCTCCGCTCGCCAGCACCTGCTCGACCAGCGCGCCTCGCGCGGCGGCGCTGCTCGGGTCGAGGGCGAGGGCCGCGCGGAGCGAGGTGGCGGCCGCGGCGATGTCTCCCCCCAGGGCGGCGCTCTCGGCGAGGCGAAAGTGAAGCGCCGCGCGCGCCGAGGCGTCGCCGAAGTTCTGCCCGAGGAGCCACTCGGCGTGGCTCGCCGCCGACTCGATCTCGCCCATCTGGTCGAAGAGCGCCATCGCGGCGAATTGCACCCTCGGGTCCGAGGGCCGGAGGGCCAGCGCGCGCTCCATCGCCGCCTCGGCGCCCGCGGCGTCTCCGAGCGCGCCGAAGCGCATGCGCGCCGCGCGGCTCCAGAGCTCGACCGACTCCCGCGACGCCTGCTCCGCGCTCAGCAGCCGGCTGACCGAGAACGCCCCGGAGCCCCCGTGAAACTCGCCGCCCTCGGCGACCTCCTGCGCGAGCGAGGCCCGCGCCTCGAGGGAGAAGATCACGTCCTGGTGGCGACCGTGCTGCTCGCCGAAGCGCTCGAGCTCGAGCAGCGCGCGCCACCGCCCCAGCGGCAGCGACGCGGCCTCGTGCAGCCGCCTCGCGGCCTCTTCGATCGACGCCGACGTGCCCAGCTTCGACTGCTCCCACGCGATCTCGATCAGCAGCCGCGAGCGCCGCCCCGGGTCGCGGGTGAGCTCCGCCAGGCGCTCGACGGAGCGCAGCATCGCCGCGCTGTCGCCGGCGCGGAGGGCCATGCGCTCGAGGTTGATCCACGCCACGCGGTGGTTCGGGTCGACGGCCACCGCCGCCTCGTACGACTGCCGCGCCTGCTCGGGGTCGCCCAGGGCGTCCTCGTGGAGCTCCCCCCGGAGCACCATGGCGTCGCCGCGGTCGCGGGGCGTGGGCGCGGCCTTCACGAGCGTGTCGTACAGCTTCGAGAGGTTCGCCGTGCTCTTGCGCCGGGTGTAGAGCCGAATGAGGGAGTCGAGGGGCGCGCGAAACGCGGGGCGCGTGTTGAACGCCGAGAGGTAGCCCCGGGCCGCGGCGGGCTCGTCGCCGCGCACGCGCTCGTCGATCTCGGCCACCTCGTGCTGCAGAACCGCCTTGAGCTCGCGGGTGTCGGCCACCTTCAGCTCGTCGGCGAGCACCGCCGAGATCTCCTGCATTCGCGCGATCAGCGCGTCGGGGATCGGGAACACCGACCGCGTCGGCGCCGGCGCGCGCTGCGAGAGTTCGGAGGCCGACGGAGCACTTGGGTTCTGCGTGGACGACATGCGCCTCGATTTCGTCGGGGGAGGAGCGCAGCAGGATAGTCCAACGCCCGCGACGGGGGCTAGATCCGTGTTCTCGCGCCGGCTCAGGGCGGCAGGCGGTCGGGGTCCATCACCAGCACGACGCGCCCCGCGCCGTCGATGGCCGCCCCCCGCCAGGGCCCCCGGTCGAGGGGCCGCGGCAGCGGGCGCACCACGAGCTCGACGGGCGGGAGCGTCTCGGGCGCCGCCACCCATCGCGGCCCCGCGGCGGTTCGGAGGTGCAGCGCCACGCCCTCGCTCCCCCGCTCGTCGCCCAGGAGCGCCGCGAGGGACATCGCGCCCGGCGTGTCGGCCGCCCGCTGCACCCGCAGCACGCGCGCCAGGGGCACCATCACGTAGCGCCGGTGCAGGCGCACCGGGAGCAGCCGCTGGGCGATGGGGCGCGCCTCGACCTCGACCTCGAAGCGGCTGCCGACGCCCCGCTGGGTGCTCGCGCGCACGACCCCTCCGAGCTGCCGCACCGACTCGCGCACGAGGTCCAGCCCCACCCCGCGGCCGGCCTCGGGGGCGGCCCAGAGCCGCGTCGAGACCCCGGGGATGAACAGCGTCTCGAGCACCTCTTGCGGCGTCGCCCTCGCGCCCCGCGGGAGGTGCCCGAGCTGCTCGGCGCGGTCGCGCACGGCGTCGAGGTCGATGCCCGCGCCGTCGTCTTCGACCGCGAAGTACACCGCGTCGCCCTCGGCGCGCGCCTCGAGGCGGAGCGCCGCCGTGGCGGGCTTGGAGCGCGCGAGCCGCGTCGCGGGCCGCTCGACGCCGTGGGCGACGGCGTTGCGCACGAGCTGCGAGAGCACGTCGACCAGGGGCTCGGCGAGCGCCCGGTCCACCGCGACCTCGTCGCCGCGGCGGAGCACGCGCACCAGGCGGTCGCCCGCCGCGCTGAGCTGCGCCGCGGGCGCGACGCGGTCGAAGATCCACCCCGCGTTGACCTCGCCGGCGCCGCGCAGCAGCTCCCTCGCGCGCTCCGACGACCTCCCCAGCGCGTCGCCGTGGCGCCTCGCCCGCGACACCGCGGTGTCGATGCGGGCCGACGCGTCCCTCAGCCCGTCGCCCACCCGGCGCAGCGACGCGATGACCTCGGCGGGCACCCCCCAGGGGCGCGCGGGGCCGATGCGTCGCAGGGCGTCGTCGACGTCCTGTCCGCGCTGCGCGAGCGCGCGGGAGAGCTCGTGGAGCACCTCGGCCCCCTGGTCCACCCGCGAGCGCACGAAGGCCACCTCGCCCACGGCCTCGGAGAGCTGCGCGACGGTGCGCATCGCGACGCGCACGTGCTCGTCGACGCGCAGGCCCTCGGCGGAGCTCCGAGGCGCCGCGCTGGCCGTCACCTTGCCCGGGACGTCCCTCGCGCGGAGCAGCCCCGCGGCGCGCAGGCCGTCGACCATCGGGCCCGCGGCAGACTCTCCCCCGTCGGGGTTCCCGACGGCCACGGCGAGCTGGGCCCGCGCGCGCTCCAGGGCCGCGAAGGCCGCGTCGAGGTTCGTGCCCGAGCGCGCGCTCACGGCCTGCACCGCCCCCTCCAGGGCGTGCGCCGCGCGCGAGATCCCCGGCGCCCCCGCCATGGCCGACGCGCCCTTGAGCGCGTGCAGCAGGCGCAGCGAGGCGTCCAGCGAGCGCTTCACCTCCGCGCGGTCGGCGGCGCCCCGCGCGAGGGCGAACTCGTCGCGCAGCGCGTCGAGGCGGCTGTGCGCGTCGGAGAGGAAATACCCGTACAGCTCCGCGCCCTCGCTCGGGTCGATCGCGGTCGGCGGGGACGACGGGCGGAGCGTGTCACCGGCCGCCTCGGGGGGCAGGAGCGCGCCGAGGCCCTTCGCGTCCACCCCGAGGTCAAGCAGCCGGCGCTCGAGCGCGCCGACGCCCCGGCGCGCCGCGTCGCCGTCCCTGCCCCGCAGGGCGTCTTCGAGGTCGGCGACCTCCTCGGCGAGGGCGTCGAGGCCCATCATCGACGCCGCGCCGCGAATGGAGTGCATCGCGCCGCGCCACGCCGCCGCGCTCGCGCCGGGCGACGACAGCGCCGCGACGTGGCGGGTCATCTCCTCGCGAAAGACCTCCCACAGCTCGGGATCCTCGAGCGGCGCCCCCACGGCGCTACCCTCCGCCGAGGGACGCGAGCTCCCGAATCGCCCGCTCGACGGCCTCCCGCGCCGCGCTGCCCTCGGCCTCCTCGCCCACCCGCGCCCGCACCGCCCGGAGCTCCGCCGCGAGGCGGCCCGCGGAGTCGGTCACCGAGGCCACGAGCGCCTCGGTCTCGTCGTCGAGCATCGAGATGTCGCTCAGCGCCGCGCGCAGCGCCGAGGCCGAGGACTTCGCGCTCTCCACCGCGGCCGAGGCGCGGCCGACCTCCTGCGCGAGCCCCTGCGCGCTCGTCCTGGCCTCTTCGAGGCGCGACTGCGTGGCGGCCAGGGCCTTGCCCACGCCCGACGCCCCGGAGGACAGCGCCTCGGCGGTCACCCCCACCCGCTGAGCGGTGCGTCGGATCTCTTCACCCAGAGAGATCAGCGCGCGCGCCGCCTCGGTGCCGCCGCGCATCCCCTCGATGCCGGTGTTGAGCGAGAGCACCGCGATGCGCTCGGCGTTCGCGGCGACCTCCGCCGCCCAGGGCGCGAGCTCCTCCGCCCGCGCCGACGCGCGCTGGGTCTCCTCCACGGCCCGGTCGAGGGACACGCGCTGCCGCGCCGCCGCGTCGGCGAGGTCGCGGCAGGCGACGTCGACGCCGATCAGCACGGCGGTCGCGTCGCGGTGCGCCCCGCGCGCGCCCCGCACGATCTCGCGCAGCTTGCCCTGCAGCGCCTCGAGCGCCGCGCGGAGCTCGGGGTCGCGGGCCTCGCCGAGGGCGGCGAGGGTGAGGTCGCCGCGCGCCATCGCCCGCAGCGCCGCCGCGGTCGACGACGCCAGGGCCCGGGCCCCCTGCCCCACGACGAGCGCCCTGGCGAGGCGAGCCCGCGTCATCGATCTCCGCGCCGTCACAGAACCTCCACCGCGCCCTGGCGCGCGACCGCGACGAGCGCACGAACCTCATCGAGGGCGACGCGCGACGCGGCCGCGCGGGCCTCGACGCCCAGCACCGCCTCGAGCTCCACCGCCACCAGCTCCCCCCGCGCCTCGAGGACCACCGCCACCCGCCCCGCGCGCTCCGGCGCGAGGCTCACAAGCGGCACGACCCGCTCGCGCCACGCGAAGAGCCCCCGCAGCGACGGCGCGCCCTCGGGGAATTCGGTCACGGTCGGCGCGAGGAGCACGCCCCGCACCTCCGCCGCGTCGAATTCGACCACCCTGTCGCCGACCCTCCCTCGGAGCGTCGCGCACAGCTCGGTCACGCCGCCACCGCCAGCGCGTTCGCGCGCAGGAGCCTGCAGAGCGCCTCGCAGAGCTCGAAGGGGCGCATCGCGAGGGCCCGGCTCAGCGCGCGCACGCTCCGCGCGCCGTCGACGGCCTCGAGCACGGCGCGCGCCTCGGGGTCGGCGCGGAGGTCGGCCACGGCGGTGCGCTCGAGCACCATGTCGTCGCTCGGGATGAGCTCCCGCATCTGCCGCCACTCGTCCTGCCGCCGCATGGCCTCCATCACCACGGCGTCGCTCGCGACGCCCAGCCGCGCGCGCTGCGCGGGCACCAGCGAGGCGCCCACGTCGAAGCGAAAGCGCCCCTCGGTCCAGCCCAGGCACTCGTAGGCGAGCTCGCGGCTCTGCCGGTCGAGGGCCTCGGCGACCCGCTCCGCCGACGCGACGCCCTCGCGCTGCAGCGCCTCCCCGAGGAGCTCCCCGGCGGCGCGCGGCGCCGACGCGACCCTCTCCACGTCCTCGCGTCGACCGCCGGCCACGACGACGAACTCGCCGAGGCGCATCCCGTCGTCGAACCCGCCGCCGACGCAGCCGTCGATGCGCCCCCGGCGGATGCCGAGGGCCACGCTGCGCGCCCTCGCGACGCCCAGGCGCTCGACGCGCAGCACGCCGGTCTGCTTCTGCAGCGCGAGGAGCTGGAGCACCTCGCCCAGGCCCACCTGCTCGACGCGCCCCTCGAGCGCCGCGCGGGGACCCGCGAGGTCTTCGACGGCGGCGACGAGCTCATGGGTGACCTTGCCGGTGAGCTCAGCCGCGAGGGCGCGCGCGAGCGCCTCGGGGGCCGCGCGGAGCCCGATCGACTCGAGCACCGGCAGCAGCGCGCGGGCGGCGGCCTCCCCGGGCTGCGCGGGCGCCCGCTGCGCGCCGGTCACCCGCCGCGACACCAGCGGAACCGGCTGCACCGCGGAGCGCGGGCCCGACCCCGCGACGTCGTCGTCGAGGTCTTCTTCGGGCTCGGCGAGCCGCCCGCTGCGCGCGAGCGCCGACTCGACCACGGCGACGAGCGTCGAGGGCGTGAAGGGCTTGGTGATCCACGCCGCGGCGCCGGTGCTCGTGACGAAGCGCTCGGCGATGGACTCGGCGCGCGCCGACATCAGCACGATGGGCAGCGCCTGGAGCGACGAGATCGACCGCACCGCCTGGGCGAACTGAAACCCGTTCAGCCGGGGCATCACGAAATCGACGAGCACGAGGTCGAAGGGCTCACGCTGCACGCGGTCGAGCGCGTCGGCGCCGTCGGGCGACGTCGCCACGGAGTATCCGACCTCCTTCAGGATCGTGCTGACGATCCTTCGAATGGTCGCGCTGTCATCGACGACGAGCACCCGCACGTTCAGTCCTCCAAGCGCCTGCGTCGGTATCGCGGCGCACCGCCACGGTCAAGCGCGCTCGCCGGTCGATCGCCGCGGGCGCGGGGGGCTCACGGCGCGTCGGCGAGGGTGACGTAGCGGCTCTGCACGAGCCCCGACGCGAAGGCGCGGGTCTCGACGTGGCGGAGCTTGAGTTCCCCGGCGCGCGGGTGAAACAGGGGAATTCCCTCGCCCAGGAGCACCGGGACGCGGGTGATGACCAGCTCGTCGACGAGCCCCGCGGCGAGAAAGCCGTGAATCGTGAGCCCGCCGTCGAGGTAGACCCGGCGCAGGCCCCTGGCGGCGAGGGCGGCGAGCACCTCGGCGGGCGTCCCCGCCACGGCCTCCGCCCGTCCCGCGAGGCGCTCTGGGATCGAGACCCCCGCGCGGCTCATCACGAACACCGGCTTCTCGTAGGGCCACTCACCGAAGCCGAGCACGGTCTCGAAGGTCTTGCGCCCCATGACCAGGGCGTCGACCGAGGCCATGAACGCGGCGTAGCCGTAGTCTTCGCTCCCCTCGGGCGGGGGAAGCCAGTCGAGCCCGCCGTCCGCTCGGGCGATGAAGCCGTCGACGCTCGCGGCGATGTACACCGCCGCGCTCACGCGGGGGCTCCGAGCCGCGCCCGCACCGCGGCCTCCGTCGCGTCGCTGTGCTCGATCCATCGCGACGCGAAGGGGAGCTCGTGCGCCGCCATGAGCCTCGGCGAAGGCACGGTCCACCAGCCGCCCGCGGGGGGCTGCGGGAGCACCGCGGCGCCCGGCGGCGGCGGGGGTTGGGGTCCGTCTGGCGCGGGCTGAAGCGGGGGCGGCGCCGCGGGGGCCGCGAGCCACACGATGACCCGGGCGCCCACGGGCGGCAGCGGGATCGCGCGCGCGTCGAGCTCCGCGAGCGCCCGCGAGGCAGCCTCGGGCGACGCGCCGCGGACGGCGTAGAAGCGCTCCTGCTCGGCCTCGCGGGGCGCGTCGAAGAGGGCGGTGACCGCGGGAGGCAGGGCGCCGCGCAGCGCGCGCTCGATCGTGAGGTGCACCGACGACGGCCTCCCCCAGGTCGCGGTCTCGGGCTCGCAGCGCAGAACCCGCGCGACGGCCCACGCGAGCGAGACGTCGTGGAGGGGGTCGTAGTGGGGCATGATTCCCATGAGGTCGATTGTCACACAGAGCGCGCGGGCCGTGTCGCCCACGCCCCGACGCCCGCACACCCCCGGGGCGGTGTGATACCCGATCCGCGATGCTCTCCCCCGCGGTCGCCCCCGACGGCGCGCTCTACGTGCGCGACGACCCCGACGCGCTGACGATCCCCGACGAGGGCGCCCGTTCGCGCATCCAGGCTGCGTTTCATCGCGATGCGCTGCAAGGGGTTCTGCACCTTGGGGCCCGCGAGGTGGAGGTCGCCCTGCCGCCCCCCCTCGCGTGGCTGCGATCGCTCGGCCGGCTCTTCATGGCGCGGCTCTGCGCGCTGCCCGAGCTCGACGCGCTGGGCGCGAGCGCCGAGGTCCCGCTCCCGCCGGAGGCCGAGCTCGACGCCCTCGCCGCGTCGGTGCCCGCGATGCGCGGCGCGGAGTACGTGAGCGCCGAGCGCCTCGCGTCGTGGTGGAGCGCCCTGCATGACGCCTACCGCGCCGCCCTCCTCGGGCGCGCGCCGAGCGCGTGGCTGCGCGCGCAGAGCCCCGTGTGGCACGCCGTGGGGCGGGTGTGCTTTCACCTCGCGGAGCGCAAGGGCGATCCGCCCTTCGCGTTTCTCGCGACCTTCGCGTCGGGGGTGAGCGCCTCGGGTCGCGCGCAGCACGTCCCCCTCGGTCGCGCCGTCGCCGAGAGCGCCGAGCTGCGAGACCGCGCGCGCCTCGACGCGCTCCTCGAGCCCGTGCGCCGCGCCGCCGCCGGGAGCGAGCTGGTGCGCGCGCTGGTCGACTCGGGCGAGCTCTTTCAGCCCCTCGGGTGGAGCGCCGCCGAGGCGCACGCGTTTCTCCTCGAGACCCGCGCCCTCGAGGCCGCGGGGGTGCAGACCCGCGTGCCCGACTGGTGGGCGAAGCGCGCGCGCCCGCAGGTGCGCGTCACCCTCGGCGGCGAGGCGAAGACCCGGCTCAGCGCGAGCTCCCTCGTCGACCTCGCCGTCGACCTCGAGGTCGAGGGAGAGCCCCTCACCCCCGACGAGATCGCCTCGCTGCGCGCCGCGGGCAGCGGCCTCACGCGGCTCCGGGGCCGCTGGATCGAGACCGACCCCGCGCGCCTCGACGCGCTGCTCAAGCAGTGGCGCGAGCACAAGAAGCTCCTCCGCGAGGGCGTCTCGCTCCACGACGCGCTGCGCCTCCTCGCGGGCGCGCAGCTCGGCGACAGCGCCCTCGGCGCCGACCTCGTCGACCCCGCGTGGACCCGCGTCGAGGCGGGGCCCTGGATCGCCGAAACCCTTGCGGCGCTGCGCGATCCGTCACGCCTCGGCGATGTCTCCCTGGGCGAAGACCTGCGCGCGGAGCTGCGCGCGTACCAGCGGCTCGGGGTGCGGTGGCTGTGGTCCCTCACGCGCATGGGGCTGGGCGCGTGCCTGGCCGACGACATGGGTCTGGGCAAGACCCTGCAGGTGATCGCGCTCCTCGCGCTGGAGCGGCGGCACCGCGCGGGCGAGGCCGCGCCGCCGAGCCTGATCGTGGCGCCCGCGTCGCTGCTCGCGAATTGGCGCGCGGAGATTCAGCACTTCGCGCCGGGGCTCGTGGCGAAGACCGCGCACCCCAGCGCGGGTCGAGACGCGCCCCCCGACGACGCCGCCGAGCTCGCGCGCTGGCACGCGGGCGTCGACGTCGTGGTCACGAGCTACGGCGCGATCACCCGCTCGACGCCGATGCGCGACGCGGCGTGGAACCTCTGCGTGCTCGACGAGGCGCAGGCGATCAAGAACGCCGAGACGAAGCAGTCGCGGGCGGTGAAATCGCTCAAGGGACGCGGTCGCGTGGCCCTCACGGGCACGCCGGTCGAGAACCGCCTCGGCGACCTGTGGTCCCTCTTCGACTACCTCCAGCCGGGGCTGCTGGGCGGCGCGAAGCAGTTCGGGCGCTACGCGAAGACCCTGAACGCCGACGCGGCCCCCGAGGCCTGGGCGCCCCTGCGGCGGCTGGTTCAGCCGTACATCCTGCGGCGGCTCAAGAGCGACAAGCGGGTCATCGCCGACCTCCCCGACAAGACCGAGGTCACCGCGTGGTGCCCGCTCACCCGCGCGCAGGTGAGCCTCTACCGCGCCGAGATCGACGCGCTCGAGCGCGCCCTCGTCGGGGCCGAAGACCCGACCGCCCGAAGAGGCGCGGTGCTCACGGCGCTGATGCGCTTCAAGCAGGTGTGCAACCACCCCTCGCAGCGCACCGGAGACGGGCGCTACCTCGCGAAGGACAGCGGAAAGTTCGGGCGCCTCCGCGAGATCGCCGAGGAGATCGCCGAGCGCGGCGAGAAGGTCCTGGTCTTCACGCAGTTTCAAGAGATGACCGGGCCCCTCGCGGCGCACCTCGCCGAGGTCTTCGGCGCGGCGGGGGCGGTGCTGCACGGCGCGACCCCGGTGAAGGAGCGCGCCAGGCTCGTGAGGGTCTTTCAAGAAGACCCCAGCGTCCCCTTCTTCGTGCTGTCGCTGAAGGCGGGCGGAACGGGCTTGAACCTCACCGCCGCGCAGCACGTCGTGCACTTCGACCGCTGGTGGAACCCCGCCGTCGAAGACCAGGCCACCGACCGCGCGTACCGCATCGGCCAGCGGCGCAACGTGCTGGTGCACCGCTTCGCCTGCCGGGGGACCCTCGAAGAGAAGGTCGACGAGCTGCTTCGAGAGAAGCGCGCGCTCGCGGGGGCCGTGCTCGGCGCCGCCGGGGGGAGCGAGCTCGCGCTCACGGAGATGTCCGATCGCGCGCTGCTGGATCTGGTCTCCCTCGACCTCTCCCGCGCCCTCGACGAGGGGTGACCCGCGGAACCGAGTCAGGGACGGCGCGGGCGGCCCTTCACGCGGGCCGTGCGCACGCGCCCGCCAGGGTCTTGTCGGGAGATGAACCTCACCGTCGCGCCGAAGGTGGGGTGCTCCCGCAGCGCCTCGACGTGGTGGTAGGTCTCTTCGAGCTCCCGGTTCGAGAAGGTCGCGTGAATCGCCGTGTGGCAGTCGCGACAGATCGTCGTGGTCACCCTCCCGCCTCGCGATCTGGGCACCATGTGGTGGTCGCTCGGGTGCAGGTTGGGGCGCTCACAGAGGGGACACGGATCGGGCGCGGGATTCATCGTCAGACCTCCCATCGGAGATGAGTGACACGCGCGGCGCCCACGGGTCAGGGAGAGGAGGGCGCGAAGAGGTCTTCGGCGCGGGAAACGACCGAGGCGCGGTCGAAGTACCCGTCGAGCAAGGCCTCGTCGTCACAGCCGAGCAGCCGCGCGGCCGAGCCTTCGTCGACGGTCACCCCTCTGCGCGCGAGCACTCGCAGGATCAGCTCCGCGGTGCGACGACGCGCCCCCCGCGCCTCGCCCCGCGCCTCGCCCCGCGCCTCGCGCTCGGCGAGCGCGCCCTCGAGCACCCGATTGCGAGACGCCAGCAGCGAGCGCGCCACGAGGTCATCGGCGAGCACCCGGTCGACCAGGGCCCCGGCGGGGACGGGCACGCGAAAGCACCGGTCGCGAATCTCTTCGCCGGGCTCCAGGGTGGTCCACCCTTCGGCGTCGTGGTTCCACTCGTAGACGGTGCGGTCGGCGACGCGCACGCAGAAGACCCGTCGCACGCCGCGCGCGATGAGCTTCTCGGCCTTGCCCGTGGCGTGCGAGAGGCGCTCGGAGTCGAGCACCTCGAACGCGATCTCTTCGAGCTGCCGCCCGCCCGTCGCGGGGTCGTCGGCCGCGGCGAAGATGCTCACGTCGGGCGCGAGGTCGTTGAGCTCGTCGGTGCGCGTGAGCATGTCGACGGCGACGGCGTAGCCCTCCGCGAGGGCGCCCGCGAACACGTGGGTCACCTCGGCGTGCCGCGTGGCGTGCGGCGGGTTCGCGCCCATCGTGCGAACCACCGCGCCGTCGATGATCTGCGCGTGCGACTCGGGCGCGACGAGGCGCTCGTCCACCGCCGGGAGCGACTGCTCGGGCCCTGGCGCCCAGGCTCTCCCCGAGGAAGCACCTGGCGCGAAGAGCGTGGGACCGCGTGACTGCGACATCGCCTGAACGATAGCGCCGCCGCCCATCCTGCGTCGACGCGCCCCCTCGGAGATCTCACGCGACCTCGACCGCCTCGCTTGACGAGGCGCGAGCCGAGGCGATGTGATCTCCGCGCCGTGTACTATCCATGGAAGCCCTACGTCCCAGTGGCGCAGCGCCGGGCCAGCGCGCAGAAGGCCCTCAACGCCCGCGCGAAGAAGGGGCTGCGCGTGGACCCGGTCGCGATCGAAGGCCGCAAGATCGCGACGACCTACTGGGGTCTACGTTGGTGCGAGGCGATGGAGGACCAGGCCGACTTCGCCAACCGCATCCCCCGCGGCCGGACCTACGTGCGCAACGGGAGCGTGGTGCACCTGGAGATCGGGCGCGGCACCGTGACGGCGGTGGTCTCGGGCTCCGAGCTCTACGACGTGACGGTGACCGTCAAGACGCTCCCCGCGGCGCGCTGGAGCGCGATTCGCAGCGCCACGGGCGCGGGGGTCTCGGCGCTCGCGCTGCTCCAGGGCAAGCTCGACGACGCGGTCATGCGCGCCCTCGCCGCGCCGGGCACGGGGATGATCCCCACCGCGGGTGACCTCTCGATGCGCTGCTCGTGCCCCGACTACGCGACGCTCTGCAAGCACGTCGCGGCGGTGCTCTACGGGGTCGGCGCGCGCCTCGACCGCGACCCCGCGCTGCTGTTCACCCTCCGCGGCACCGACATGAACGAGCTCGTGACCTCCGCGGGGAGCGCCGTCGCGACGAAGCGCTCCGCGAAGGCCATCGACGACGACCTCGCCGCGACCTTCGGCATCGACCTCGACGACCCCGCCCCCGCGAAGCCCGCACGCACCCCCAAGCCCGCACCCGCCGCGAAGGCTGCGCCCGCGGCGCCCCTCGGGCTGCACACCGCGGGGCAGCTCCGCGACCTGGGGTACACCCCCGCGAAGGTGAAGAAGCTCCTCGCCGAGGGCGTGCTCGCGCGTGAAGGCTTCGGCTGGTATCGCTTTCTCAAGCCCGCGCGCTGAGACCGCCGCCCGGCGAGTCTCTCGCGATGTGCGGTACAGTCCCTCGGGCCGATGAACTCCGCCCCCTCCCAGGCCCGCCGCGTCCTCGACGGCGACGAGATCGACCGCGCGCTCCGGCGCATCGCGCTAGAGATCGCCGAGCGAAACCGGGGCGTGCCCGAGCTCGCGCTGGTCGGCGTGCGCCGCGGGGGCATCGCCCCGGCCGAGCGGCTCCAGGCCATGCTCCGTGAGACCGAGGGGCGCGATGTTCCTGTGGGCTCGGTGGACATCACCCTCTACCGCGACGACGCCGCCACGGCGCTGCCCAACCCCCTGATCGGGCCGAGCGAGATCCCCTTCGGCGTCGACGGGCGGGTGGTGATCCTGGTCGACGACGTGCTCTACACCGGGCGCACCACCCGCGCGGCCATCGACGCCATCCTCGACTACGGGCGGCCGCGGGCGATTCAGCTCGCGGTGCTCATCGACCGGGGGCACCGCGAGCTGCCGCTGCACGCCGATTTCGTGGGCCGAACCGTGGTCACCACGGCCACCGAGCGGGTCGACGTGCGCCTCGGCGGAGACGGGCCCAACGAGGTCGTGGTCTCTGAGGGCTGATCGCTGACGGAAAGTCCGCGCGCCGCGCCGGGCTGTTCTACCCTCCGCCGCGATGCTCGCACCCGTCCGCCACCTCCTCGGCATCGAGGACCTCGACGCCCGGGAAATCACCCACTACCTCGACACCGCCGAGGTCTTCTTCGAGGTCTCGCGCCGCAGGGTGCGCAAGGTGCCCACCCTCCGCGGAAAGACGGTGATCAACGTCTTCTTCGAGGCCAGCACCCGCACCCGCACGAGCTTCGAGATCGCCGGCAAGCGACTCAGCGCCGACGTGATCAACCTCTCGGTGAGCACCTCGAGCGTGAGCAAGGGCGAGAGCCTCGTCGACACGGTGAAGAACCTCGAGGCCATGCACCCCGACGTGCTGGTCGTGCGCCACGGGTCGAGCGGCGCCGCCGAGCTCGTCGCGCGGCACACCCGCGCGGGCGTGGTCAACGCGGGCGACGGCACCCACGAGCACCCCACCCAGGCCCTCCTCGACGCGTTCACCATCCGACGCGCGAAGGGCGCGTCGAGGGCCTCGTCGTGGTCATCGCGGGTGACATCGCGCACAGCCGCGTCGCGCGCTCCAACGCGCTGCTGCTCAAGCGCCTCGGCGCGACGGTGCGTCTCTGCGGGCCGCGCACACTCCTGCCGATCGGCCTCGATCAATACGACGTCGAGGTCTACGACGACCTGCGCCGCGCCGTCGTCGGCGCCGACGTGGTGATGATGCTGCGCATCCAGCGCGAGCGGCTCTCCGAGGCGCTGATCCCCTCGTCGCGGGAGTACAGCCGCACCTTCGGGCTCAACCGCGCGGTGCTCGCCCTCGCGAAGCCCGACGCCGTGGTGATGCACCCCGGACCGATCAACCGCGGCGTCGAGATCGACAGCGACCTCGCCGACGCGCCGGGGTCGCTCATCCTCGACCAGGTCGAGGCGGGGGTGGCCGTGCGTATGGGTGTGCTCTACCTCCTCGCGGCCGAGTCGGGGCAGGGGCCGCTGTCGTGAGCGCGCGGGTGCGCCCGGGCCTCGAGCGCCTGATCGACGACGCGAACGACCTCGTGCGCGGGCGCAGGGTGGGCCTCGTCGCGCACCCCGCGAGCGTCGCGTCTGACCTCACCCACGCGACGGAGGTGCTGCGCCGGGCGGGCGCCGTGACCCGCGCGCTCTTCGGCCCCGAGCACGGCGTCGGCGGCGAGGCGCAGGACATGGAGGGCGTCGCGGACGGAGGCTCTCCCCTCGACGAGGTCCCCGCGCACTCGCTCTACGGCGACAGCTTCGCGTCGCTCTCGCCCCGCGACGCGTGGCTCGACGGCCTCGACGCGGTGGTGATCGACCTGCAAGACATCGGCAGTCGGTACTACACCTTCGTGTGGACCGCCGTGCTCATGGCCCGCGCCTGCGCGCGCCGGGGCGTCGAGGTGATCGTCTGCGACCGGCCCAACCCCCTCGGCGGCGACGTGATCGAGGGCGCGCCGCAGCTCGAGGCCGAGCGCTCGTTCGTGGGCCTCGAGTGCGTCCCCGTGCGGCACGGAATGACCCTGGGCGAGCTCGTCGCCTGGCGCGCGGAGCTCGAGGGCCTCGCGGGGGTGTCGGTCGTCGAGATGCAGGGCTGGCGCCGGGCGATGCGCTTTGAAGACACGGGGCTGCCCTGGGTGCTCCCCTCGCCCAACATGCCCACCCCCGACACCGCGCGGGTCTACCCCGGCGGCTGCCTCCTCGAAGGGACCAACCTCTCCGAGGGCCGAGGCACCACGCGCCCCTTCGAGCTCTTCGGCGCCCCGTGGCTCGACGCCGAGGACCTCGCCCGCGCGCTGCGCGCCGAGGCGGGGTGCGCCGCGCGGGTGACGAGCTTTCGGCCGATGTTTCAGAAGCACGCGGGGGTCACCTGCCGCGGCGTGCAGCTCCACGTCACCGACGAGCGGAGATTCTCCCCCTACCGCGCCTACCTCGCCGCCCTCGTCGCCGCGCGTCGATCGCGCGGATTCGCCTGGCGCACAGAGCGATACGAGTTCGTCGACGACCGCCCGGCCATCGACCTGCTCACCGGCGACCCCGCGGTGCGCGAGGCCCTCGACGGCGGCGCGGAGGTCGACGACCTCTGCGCGATCGGCGCCTCGCGCCTGGCCGCCTGGCGCGAAGGGCTGCCCTCGTTGCTCCGCTACCGCTGACGCGCGAGCATCGCCTCGGCGCGGGTCACGGCCTCGCTGAAGAGCGTCTCGGGCACCTCACCCAGCGCCAACACATCGCCGCCGTCGCAGCGCACGAGGCGCAGCGCGCCCACCGCGCTCCGGCGCTCCGACTCGGACCACAGCGCGATGCCCTCCACCGCGAGCACGGCCTCGACCCTCGCGGCGTGAAAGCGCAGGCTGAACGAGCGGCAGCGGCCGTCGTCGACGGTGCCCGGGGTCCACCCCTCGGCGGTCCACGGGGGCAGCGCGCGGGCGTGCCGCTCGCCCCGCGCGACGAGCCAGCGCCCCTCGAGGCCGCGCCAGGCGAGGGCCTCTCGCGCCCCCTCGGGCAGGCGCGCCACGGGGCGAGCCATCTGCGAGAAGGGCGCGTCTTCGGCGTCGTCGAGGTCGGGGCGCGTGAGCGGGTGGGCGAGGCGATATCCTCCCCGCCCGCGCGCAGCGGAGCGCGTCTCCGCGCGCGACCTCGCCGCCGCGCTCCCACCACAGCGCGCGGTAGAGCGGGCCCAGCACCGGGTGCGCGAGGCAGCGCGCGAGGTGCTCGGGCGTCCACACCCGCCCCGAGGCCATGGCGTCGATGAGCCGCGCGACCTCGCGCTCGCGGGCCTCGGGGAGCGCGAGGTGCGCGAGCTTCAGCGCGCGGCGCATCTCGGCCACGAGGCGAGGGTCGTCTCGCCGCGCCGGGCGGGGCAGCGCCGAGAGCGCCTCGCCGTCGGCGTCGTAGAGGCGCAGCGCGTCGCCCTCCAGCCGCGCGCGCACGACGTGGTGGCCGAGCTCGAAGCGGAGCTCCCCCGCCTCGAGGCCGAAGCTCGGCGCGGCGAGGTCGAGCATCACGTCGACGGAGAGTCCGCGGGCGCGCGCCTCCTCGTCGAGGGCGTTCGACGCGAGCACGCCGAAGGACTCGTGGGGGTGCCCCGACGCGAGCTCGTCGAGGGCGCGCAGCCCGTCGTCGGCGCCGCGCATGGCCAGGAGCTGCGTCGCCGTCGCGGCCATCGAGCGTCGTGATCCCTTGTGCCACAAGGGGATGGCGTCACGGAGGGAGCGCGACGCGAAGGCCCCGCCGAGGAGCGCGGCGAGGAGCAGGGCGCCGTGGTCCTTGGCGGGCGCGTCGGCGGCGATCCACGCGTCGAGGAGCGACTCGGCCCAGGCGACGCGCTCGACCGGATCGAGGAGCCGCGCCACCGCCACCACCTCGGGGTCGGGCTCAGACGCGCCGCGGAGCGACTGCACGCGCAAGAGGTACAGCGGCACCGACGCGGGCACCTCCTCGCCGTCGGACCACCTCAGCGCCACCTCGCACCGCTCGACCCACCGCGGCGGCTTCTTGCCCGAGGCCACCCGCGCCGCCTCGGCCCGGGCGACGATCGCCGCGCGCTCGGGGTCAGCAGCCTCCCCCTCGCCCTCGGCGCCGGGCTCATAGCCCAGGGCCGAGACGATCGCCGCGCGCACCCTCGGCGCGCGCTCCACCGCGTGCCGCGCGACCATCGCCTCGTGCGCGGCGCCCCTCCCCGTGAGCGCGCGCACCGCGCTCAGCCGCACCTCCGACGCGCGGTCCTCGAGGAGCTCGACGAGGGGCGCGAGCTCGTCGTCGCCGAGGTCGGCGCAGCGCGCGAGCACCGCCTCGCGCGAGACCAGGCCGGGCTCTCGCAGCAGCGACGCCGCGAAGGCCCCGCGCTCGGGGTGCGGCGTCGCCAGCAGCGCCTCGCTCGCGCGGGTGACGAGGGACGGGCTGCTCGACGCGCACAGGGCCGCCCACAGCGGGCGCGCGCGCGCGGCGGGCCACGACGACGCGAGCTCCGCCGCCCACTCGCCGGGGTCGACGGCGGCGTGCGCGGCGGCGTGCGCGGCGAAGCGCGCGGGGTCGGCGCGCCCGTGCGCCCGCAGGGTCTCGGCGCGGAGCGACGCGGTCGCGAGGGGGCCCGGCGCGAGGACCTCGTCGACGAACTCCGCCGACGCCTCCGGGCGATGACGCAGCAGCGCCTCCACGGACGACACGCGATCGGCCGACGAGGCGCCGCCCTCGCCCCGCGCCATCGCGAGCACGAGGTCGACGTACCGCGCTGCGTCCCGCGCGAGCAGGGGCCCCGCCGCGGCGCCGCGCAGCCCCGGCGGGAGCGCGGCGACGAAGGCCCGCACCCGCGGCTCGTGCGACGGCGGCGGCGCGAGCAGCGCCCGCACCGCCCGCGCGACGGTGATCGCGCCGGCCTCTCCCGCGGCGTCGCAGAGCGCGCGCGCCACCCCGGCCACGTCTTCGCCCAGCGCCGCCCGGAGCCCCGCGCCCACCGCGGCCAGACCCCCGTCGAGGGAGACCCACACCGCCGCGCGGTGCAAGAGCGCGGCGACGACTCCCTCGCGCGCGACGCCCCGCGCCGAGAGCCACGCGGGGACGCCGCGCCAGCAAGGCGCCGCGGCGTCGACGCGGTCGAGGAGGGCGGCGAGCCGCGCGGGGTCGTCGAGGCAGAGCGAGAGCGCGGCGGCCTCGACCTCGTCGGGCGCCTCGTCGCCGCCGCCGAAGGCCAGCGCGAGCATCCCCGCCACGTCTGAGGCCCCGCGCTCGAGCGCGAGGTCGGCGACGACGGGTCGCGCGGGGTCGAGGCCGCCGCCTCGGAGCGCCCGCTCGAGGTGCGCGCGCGCCTCGTCGCTCACCCCGAGGTGCGTCGCGCGCACGACCACCCGCGCCACCCGCGCCTCGGCGTCGATCACGGCGCCCCCGCGTCGGCGAAGAGCGTCGCGAGGGTCTCGTCGTCGAGGGTCACCGCGGGCTCGTCGGTCTCGCTCAGCAGCGACTCGGCGAGGCGGCGCTTGCGGTCCTGCAGCGCCATGACGCGCTCCTCGACGGTCCCCTTGGAGAGCAGGCGGTAGACCGTCACCGCGCGGGTCTGGCCGATGCGGTGGGCGCGGTCGCCGGCCTGCTCCTCCACCGCGGGGTTCCACCACGGGTCGCAGAGGATCACCGTGTCGGCCGCGGTGAGGTTGAGCCCCGTGCCCCCGGCCTTGAGCGAGATGAGAAAGAGCGGCGCGTCGCCCTCCTGAAAGCGGCGCACGGCGCCCGCGCGGTCGACGGTGGCGCCGTCGAGGTACTCGTACTCGATGCCCTCGCGGTCGAGGTCCGCGCGCCAGAGCGTGAGCAGCTCGACGAACTGCGAGAACACCAGCGCGCGACGTCCGTCTTCGGCGATGGCCCGCGCGTGCTGCAGAAAGAGCGCGCGCTTGCTGCCGCCGTCTTCGAGCGTGCGGTCGACGAGCCTCGGGTCGCAGGCCATCTGCCGCAGCCGCAACAGCGCCGTGAAGACCGCGATGCGCGAGGTCCCCCTGCGCTCGGCGAGGGCGCTGCGCACCTGCTCCCTGAGCACCGCGGCCAGGGCGTCGTAGAGCCTGCGGTGCCCCGCGCTGAGCTCGCACCGGAGCTCGACGTCCTGTCGCGGCGGGAGGTCGGTGAGCACGTCGATCTTCTTGCGCCGCAAGATCAACGGACGCACCGCGGCCCTCAGCGCGGCGAGCTTCGCGGCGGCCTCGGCCTGCCGCCCGTCGCCCCCGTCGGGCGCGTTGACCGCGTGCGCGATGGGCCGCTCGACGGCGCGCTCGAAGGACCTCAGCGCGCCCAGCGCCCCCGGCACGCACAGGTCGAGGATCGCCCAGAGCTCCGTGAGCCGGTTCTCCACGGGCGTCCCCGTGAGGGCGACGCGCATGTCGGCGGGGACCTCGCGGGCGGCCTGCGCGGTGGCGGCGTCGAGGCTCTTCACGGTCTGCGCCTCGTCGTACACCGCGAGCGAGAACCGCCGCGACGCGAGCCACGGCGCGTCCCTGCGCAGCAGCGCCCAGCTCGTGATGACCACGTCGACCTCGCTCAGGTCGGCCCCGGCCCGCGCGTCGGGCGCCATGCCGTGGAGCGAGCGCGCGCGGAGCGTCGGGGCGAAGCGCGCGCAGGCGTCGATCCACCCGCCCACCACCGAGGTCGGCGCGACCACCAGCACCGGGTCCCCCGCGCGCTCGCGCACCCAGCACGCGAGGGCGAGCGCGACGACGGTCTTGCCCAGCCCCATCTCGTCGGCGAGCACGCCGCCGAGCTGCATCCCGTGGAGCCACTGGAGCCACGCGAGCCCGCGCCGCTGATACGGACGCAGCGTCGCCGCGAGCGCCGCGGGGAGCTCGGGCTCGGCGGCGTAGTCCCCACCGCGCAGCCGCTCGGCGATGGCGCGCATGGCCTCGGCGCCCTCGGCGCGCTCGCTCCACCGCAGCACGCTGCCGATGCGCACCAGGGGCACGAGGGCCTTCGCGCGCCACGAGTCGCCGTCGTCTTCAGGCAGCTCGTGGAGCAGCGACGCGAGGTCATCATCGAGCGCCGCGAGGGAGCGGTCGTCGAGCTCCACCCAGCGCCGTCGCCGCGCGTGGGCCTCGCGCAGGCGCGACAGCTCGACCGCCTTGCCGTCGCTCCAGAACGACGCCGCGACCTCGAGCAGCCCGCCCTCCCGCGACACCGCGAGCCGCGCCACCACCGGAGGACGCGCCCGCACCCCCAGCAGCGACGCCGGCACCTCGACGGTGATCACCGGCGCGAGGCACGCGCGCAGGGCCTCGACGTCGACGCGCCAGAAGGTCGCGGCGGAGTCGTCGCCCGCGCGAAAGAGCCGCGCGTCGGCGTCCCAGGTGAGCGCGGTGCCCTGGAGCCGCTGCAGCGCGTCGAGCTCGAGGTCGGTGTCGCGGCGGTCGTCGTCGTCGTCGAGGGCCGCGCCCGGCGAGAGGGTGAACTCCCCGTGGGGATAGCGCGCGAGGAGCCGCGCGGTGACCTCCAGCGGACGTCCGTCGACGCGCAGGGTGATGCGCGCCTGAGGCTCCTCGGCGCCGACCTCCGCGAGGGTGGGGAGGCGCACGGCGCGGCCTCGCAGCCGTCGCCGCAGCGAGCGCAGGATCCTCTCGGAGTGCCCCCGCACGAGCTCCACCGCGGGGGCCGACTGGGCGTGCCACGCGAGGTCGAGGTCGACCCCCTCGGCCACGCGGTAGAAGGTCCGCGCGCGGGGCGACCACAGCCGGGGGAAGGGACCGCGAAAGAGCACGGCGTCCCACGCGCAGAGCTCGACGCGGCCGTCGTCGCTGCGCCAGCGCGCCTCGAGGGCGTCGACGGGGTGGTCGTTCGCGGGCGCCTCGGCCTCCCAGCGCCCCCCCTCGACGCCGTAGAGCGCGCGCGGCGCGCCGGTGGGCTCGGACTGCAGCGCGAGGCGGTGCCTCGGCAGGCGGGTCACCACGAGGTGCAGCGAGAGCGGCGTGTCGTCGAAGCTCAGGGGCTCGTCGAGCCCCTCGAGCGCCACCCTCCCCCGCGCGTGGCGAGACAGAAACTCCAGCGCCACAGCGGCTTCGACGCCGCTGGCCTTCATCGCGCGGCGGTTCCCGCGGGCGGGGTTGAGCAGGCGCACGATGGCGCGGTCCTCGGGCGGGAGCGCGGCGGCGCTGAGGGCCGCGGGGTCGAGGGCGGCGCGGTGCCCGGGCACGCGGACCTTGAGCTCGACCTGGGGGGTGCCGTCGTAGCCCACGCACCGGCGCTGCAGCGGCTGCGCGGGGTCGGTCGCGGTGGGGAGCAGGAGGGCGTACCGCGGGGGCGCCAGCGCGAGCGCGGGGCGCACCGGGAGCCACGTCGCCGCCACGGCGTCGGCCGCCGCCTGCGCGCGCACCGCGTCGCGAATCGCCGCGAGGCGCTCGAGGGTGCGGGGGTCGACCCCGTCGCCCCGGAGCGCGTCGCGGAGCACGGGCGAGAGCGCGAGGTCGATGAGCAGCTCCGCCGCGTGCTCGCACCCCGCCCACGCGCGGCAGGTGCAGTCGGCGCGCCACGCCTCGCGCCCCTCGCCGCGGGAGAGCACCACGGTCGCGCGCCCGCGCCCCGCGACGCCGGGGAGCGCGGCGCGCACGGCGCCCCCCACGGCCTCGGGGGCCTCGAGGTAGGGCGCGGGGCGCTCCAGCAGCCGCGAGAGCAGCGCGGGGAACGCGTCTCGCACGCGCGCCAGGGCGATGTCGTCGAGCCAGGCGAGGGGGTGCATCAGCGCGTATCCCATGGACCGCGGGGCCGACGCGGGACAACGGAAAACGATCGCGGGCGACCCGGCGCCTACGCGCGCTCGGGCCTCGTCGACGCGCCGACCTCGCCCAGCGCGACGGCCGCGCAGCCCTCGGGCCCGAGCACGAGGCACCAGGTGCCGCCCGCGGCCAGCGATTCAAGGATCTGCTCGGCGACCGCGCGGCTGTACCGCAGCCCGATCGCGACCACCGACGCGCGCGAGAGGATCGCCCAGCGCATCCCCAACGGGTGCTCCACGAAGGCGACGTGCTCCAGCCCCCCCCGGCCCGCGTCGATCAGCACCGCGCGGTCGGGCAGGGGCTCGTGCCGAAGCGCCGCGCGAAGGTCCCTGGCGACCTGCTCGACGATCGAGACCACGACCCACGCCGAGGGGTCCTCCTCTGGGTCCCGCCGACGCTCGGGGGGCGCAGCGGGCGCCCCTGGGGATGCGCAGCCGCAGGGCTCGGTCGGAGCCCGGGAAAAGCTCAGCGGAGGCGGCGGTGACTCGGCGAACGGCATGGTCCTCCCGATGAACGAGGCGCGGCGCCGTGCTGGTGACCCCACCTGAGCCTGCGCTTCGTCATACTCTCCCCGGTGCGACGAAAAGACCAGAGAAAGCGACCGCCCTCACCGAGGGCTTCGCCTGAGGGGCGCCGAGACGTGGTCGCAGGGGACGCGAGCCCAGAAATGGAAACAGCCCGGTGAGCGCAAGGACTCAACCGGGCCGACATCGAGGCAGATTCAGTGGAGCGGGAGACGGGATTTGAACCCGCGACGTCAACCTTGGCAAGGTTGCACTCTACCGCTGAGTTACTCCCGCAGCGGAACCGTCAGTGAGGGGGCGTTGTACTGAACTCCCTCGGAGGGGTCAAGAGAGAAAATCACACCCCGGATCATTCGTAGCGGAGCCCGTCGACGGGAGAGAGCCGCGAGGCCCAGATCGCGGGCACGAGCGACGCCGCGAGGGCGATGAGCATGGCCACGACCGCGGTGAACACGAACTCCGCGACGCTCGGTCGCACCGGCACGAAGCGGATCAGGTAGACCTGCGGGTCTAACGGGAAGTGGTAGGCCTTCAGCAGCGCGCAGGTGCCCGCGCCGAGGGAGATCCCGAGGCCCGTGCCGACGGCGCCGACGGCGAGGCCCTGGGTGAGAAAGATGCGGAGGATGGCGCCTTCGGGCGCGCCCATGGCCTTCAAGATCGCGATCTCGCGCTTCTTGTCGAGCACCACCATCACGAGGGTCGCGATGACGTTGAACGCCGCGATGACGATGATGATGGTGATGACGAGGGAGAGCGCGAGCTTCTGGAGCGAGAGCGCGGTGAAGAGGTTGTGGTTGAGCGCCTCCCAGTCGAGGGTGTGGTACGCGCCGCCGCCGAGGGCGCGCTCGATGCGCCGGCCGATGGCGCGGGCGCGGGCGATGTTCCTCACCTTCACCTCGACGCCGGTGACGGCGTCGCCCTGGTCGAAGAAGCGCTGCGCCTGCCAAATGTCGACGTAGACCAGGCGGGAGTCGTACTCGTCGAAGCCCGCGTCGAAGACGCCGACGACGCGAAAGTCCCTCGCCCGCGGCGTGGCGCCCTGCCGCACGATGGCGCTGTCGGCGCCGGTGAGGGGCGAGATGATGCGCACCGCGTCGCCCACGCGGAGCATGAGGTTGCGCGCGAGGGTCTTGCCGACGATCACCCCGGGCAGCGCCGCCCCAGGATCTCCCGAGCTGGCGGTCTCTCGCGCGACGTCTCGCGCGTACGCGTCGAGGGGGTCGTCGCCCGCCGCGGAGTCAGGGGGCAGCTCGTAGGACGCCGTCGCGCCCGAGGGGAGCAGGTCCGCCCGAGGCGGCGTCGGCGCCGCCGGGGCCGCGGGCGCGGCGGTCGGCGCCGGGGGGTCGCGAGACTCGTCCAGCGCGGTGCGCGGCGCGAGGATCCCCCGGGGGCTCACCAGCTCTCGGCGCGCGCGCACGAAGTAGTCTTCGAGGGTGCGGTCGTTGCGCGCCGAGGGCTCCTCGCGAGGCGCGGCGGGGGCGGTGGTGCCTGGCGCGCGGAGCCCGTCGAGGCTCCCCTCGCGGAGGTAGTTCGGCAGGTCGAGCACCTGCCCGAGGAGCGAGGGGTCGACGCCCTTCACCAGCACGCCCGAGATGCGCTCGCCGTGGGTGATCATCATCGGGTTGATGAGAAAGGGCGCGGCGCCGACGACCCCCGGGGTGCTGCGAACGTGGGCCATGACCTCGCGGTACTCCGTGAAGTCCCAGCCGTACTTCAGCACGAGCACGTGGGCGTTCACCCCGAGCACCTTGTCCCTGAACGCCTCTTGAAACCCCGACGTCACCGCCAGGACCGCGGAGAGCGCCCACACGCCGAGGGTGATCCCCAGGATGGCGATGGTGCCGATGACCGAGACGAAGGTCCTGCGCCGTGCGCGGAGGTATCGAGCGGCGATGGTGAGGGCGAAATCCACGGCGACGGTCTATCCCGTCCCCCGCCGCAGCGCTACCGCGGTGCCGCGTTCCTCTGGGGGGCTGATATGCTGACCTCCTTATGCTTCGCTCCGCCCTGCCCCCGCTGATCTTCTGCCTCGCCGGATGCGCCGGCGACCCCACCCCCTCTCCGACGCCCGTCGACGCAGGCGCCGCGGCCTGCGAGGTGCGCTTCGCCGACGCGCCCGGCCTCGTGCTCGGCCCGAGCGACGCGCGGCAGGTCGTCGCGCGGGTGACGCCCCCTCAGCGCGGGGTCGTGCGCTTCGCCATCGTGGGCTCGGCCCTCGACGCGTCCCTCGATCGCACCTCCGTCGACGCGAGCCCAGACGGCGGCGCGGGCGTGACGCTGACGGCGCCGAGCTCCGCGGCGACCTTTCAGCTCCGCGCGAGCGCCGACTGCGGCGCCGAGGCGCTCCTCGACGTGTCGGTCGACGCCCGGGGCACGGGCGCCCTCGTCGTCGACGCCGTGTACCGCGGCAACCGCGGACCCACGGGGCTCACCGTCGACCTCCTGCGCGCCGACAGCTGTGACGTCTCCGCGACCTCGACGGTGGAGCGCAGCGCGAACCTCTCCGTGCCAGGGGGCGTCGTGCAGTTCGGCGGGCTCCTCGACGGCGCGGGGTACACCCTGCGCGCCACCGCCACCGGCGCCGCCCGCGCCGTGCTCGCCGACGCCTGCGCGGGCCCCTTTCGCGTCGAGGCCGGCGTGCGCCGCGCGCTCTCGCTGCAGTTCACCGACCGGGCCTCGGTGCTCGGTCCTGCGTATGACCTCGAGCTCGCCTTCGACCTCGGCGACGCCGCGTCGCGCTCGGTGGAGACGTGGCTGGCGCCCCCGCGCGCCGAGATCATCGCGGCGGGCGGGCAGGCGCGGCTCTTTCTCCCCGAGCTCGCCGACGCGGTCGCAGACTCGGTGCCCGCCGAGCTGCGCGCCTCGGCGCGCGCGACGCTCACCAACGCGCTGCAGGGCAGCCTCGGCGCGCAGCTCGACGAGGCGCTGCTGCGGCGCGGCGCGCGGGTCGACCAGGCCCTCCTGCGCCTGGCCGAGCAGACCGCGGCGGGCCTCGCGCGGGCGCGGCTCGTCACGACGCTCACCGCGCCCGCCGAGGGCATCGACTGGCGCACCGAGCCGATCACGGTGATCCTCGACCCGGGCACCCCAGAGGTCGAGGCCGACGACGCCACGGTGGCCCTCGACGAGGTCGCGACGGCGCGGCTGGGGCGCTCCGGCGGCGAGACCGTGGTGGGGTCGTTCAGCGCCCTCCCCCTGCCCTACGCGCGCCTCGCCCGCCGCACGCTGAGCGCGGTGGTGGCCCGCTTCGGCGCCGCGACCACGGGCGAATTCGTCTCGCTCACGTCGTGCCCGGTCCTGGCCTCGACGGTGCGCGCGGCGACGGCCCTGTGCGACGAGCGCTGCGTGCTCGCGGCGTGTCGACAGACCGCCGACCGCGTGAGCCGCGCCTTCGACGACGCCGTCGCGCGGAGCAGCGCCGAGCGCGCCACCGTCGACCTGCGCTTCGCCGCGACCGGTCGGGTCGCGCCCGGCACGCTCCGCGTCGCGCGCATCGACACCCTCGCCGCGGGGAGCTACCGCGAGGAGCCCGCGACCCTGGTCGTGGCCACCGCCGCCCTCACCGCCGCGCCTTGAGCGACCCGCGCACCCGCGCCGCGCTGCGCGCGCTCGAAGAGGCGCGGGTCGACGCCCTGCGCCTTCGCCTCCAGAGGGCGCGAGAGCGCCGCGACGCGCTGCAAGAGTCGTTGCGATCGCTTCACGCCGCCCATGACGCCGACGTCAGGGCCCGCTCCGAGGCCCGCGCCGCCGTCGAGGGCTCGCGAGACGGAGCGGCCCTCGCGCGCTGGGCGCGCGACGACGACGCGAGGCGCGCCGCCCTGCGCGCGGCGTGCTCGCGACGGCTGGCAGAGGAGGCCGCGCTGCGCCGCGCCTCGCGCGAGGTCGACGAGCTCGCCCGAGAGATCGCCGAGCGCCTCGCGCGCGCCCTCGCGCTGCGCGAACCCGAGCAGCCGACGGGCGACGACGACGACTGACCCGCGCTCCGGTCGCTGTGCCGAAGCTCCCCACCGCCGGGACAGAGATGTCGCGGTGGAGCGCCTCGACGAGCGAGAAAATTCTCCGCGCGGCGACGTACATGAACCCTCGCGGGCTCAGATGCGTCTCACGGACAGCCTGTGTCAATCCCGCACCCCACCAGGGGTTTACATCGAGAGGGGGTGACCAAAGATTGAAGGCTCACCACGCATCCACGCACGGAGCAACACGTCTGGCGTGTCGCGTGCATCGTACTTCGAAGGCAGCGCCCATGAATCATCACGGGAATACATCCAACGCGTCGGGGGTTGACCGCCCTCGTACCGTTTTTTCAGACGCCGCTCCGCGCGTCGCCCTCCGCGTCTCGCGTGGGCTTCGCCGTGGGGGTGTGTGCGACCTGAAGGCCGCGCCGCAGGCCGAAACTGTCGGCTGCGGGCCGCGTAGTCAAGTCCGGCCGCGATCGGGCGGCGTTTCTCATCTCACCGCGAGCTCACGGGTTCTGCACATGTGCGCGTCCCTCGACGCGCTTCGTTTGGTGATTCCAGTCTCTCGTCGGGCGCCACGCGCTCGGCCCGAGGCGACTCAGGATCAGAAGGGAAGGCTCCCATGTCGATGAAGCGAAACCACGCTCGTTCCAGCGCCGCCGCGACCGAAGAGGTCGAGACCTCGTCTGCTCGGCGCCCGTCGAGCGAGCGGGCGCCAGACCTGGAGGTGCGCGAGGTCGAGCCTTCTGAGGCCGACCTCGCCGACGCCGCCGCCGAGGCCTCTGCCGCGCTGGGTGACGCGCAGGGGGTGGCCGGCACCCTCGCACGGTACTTCCGCGACATGTCGGGCTTCGCCGTGATGACCCCCGCGGCGGAGTCTGAGGCCGCGCAGGAGTTCCTCGCGGCGGAGATCGCTCGCTGGCGCGCGTGCTTCGAGTACCCGCCGGCGATGACGGTGGTCGCCCGCGTGGCCGAGCGCTGCCTCGCGGGCCTCTCCGAGCCCGTGGTGCTGCCGGAGTTCGACAAGCTCCGCCGCGCCGCGCGGGACTACCGCAAGAACCACTCGAAGTTCACCCGCGCCAGCCGCGCGCGGTGGGACGCGCTGGTGGGCGAGGTCTCGACCAAGCTCCGCGCGCTCGACGCCGACCGGCTGTTCATCCTCGCCGTCGACGAGGAGCTCGCGCGGGTCGCCCGGGGCCCCGAGGGCTACGCCGAAGACGACATGGAGCAGCCCGAGCTCCTCCCCTCCCTCGCGTTTCGCCGCTTTCTCAGCGACGTCGCCGCGGCGAGGGACAAGGTGTTCCGGCTGAAGAACCTCTTCGTCGCCTCGAACCTCCGCCTGGTCGTGAGCATCGCGCGTCGCTACAACCGCGGCCGCATGCCCCTCATCGACCTGATCCAGGAGGGGAACATCGGGCTGATCAAGGCCGTCGAGCGCTTCGATCACACCCGCGGGTACCGCTTCAGCACCTACGCGAGCTGGTGGATCCGCCACGCGATCTCGCGCGCCCTCGCCGACAAGGGCCGCGCGGTGCGCATCCCGGTGCACATGCTCGACACGTACAACCGGGTGCAGCGCATCTCGTCGCAGATGAGCACGCGGCTCGGCCGCGACCCCTCGCCCGCGGAGCTCGCCTCGGAGGCGGGCCTCGCCCTCGAGAAGCTGGAGCGCATCCAGAAGGACTGGGCCGAGACCCCGTTCTCGCTCGACAAGCCCGTGGCCGACGAGGACGGGCGGCGCTACATCGACTTTCTCCAGGACGACGTCACCCCGTCGCCCTTCGAGCAGGTCGCGAACACCGCGTGGTCCGACGAGCTCCGGCGGCTCCTCGACACGCTCTCGCCGATGGAGGCGCGGATCATCCGCTGGCGCTTCGGCCTCGACCACGAGGACGAGCTCACGCTGAAGGAGATCGGGGACAAGTACAACCTGTCCCGCGAGCGCATCCGACAGCTCCAGGAGCAGGCGCTGGAGAAGATCCGCAAGCTCATTCGCGAGTGAGCGCCCCCCCCCCCCCCCCCCCCCCCGACCCCCGACACACCCCCAGGCGACGGCGCCGCCAGGATCAACGCCTCGGCGTCGTCGCCGTTCACGTCGCCCGCCGCGAGGAGGTCCGCGAGGAGCCCTCCGAAGCGCGCGCGCACCAGCGCCTCGACCTCGTCGGCCGTGCCCAGACCGAGCGCCTCGTCGGCGAGGGCGCGGGCCGAGGCGAGGTCGATGCGGGCGATCGACGCCTTGATCTCGGGCACCGCCGTGGGCTCGACGGAGAGCTCGAGCACGCCCAGCCCCAGGAGGATGGGCACCGCCAGGAGCTCACCCGCCATCGCCCCGCAGATCGAGCAGTCGATCTTCGCCGCCTCGGCCGCCCTCGCCACCTGCGAGATGCACCGGAGGATCACCGGGTCGAGGGCGCGCGCGAGGTGCGCGACGTGCTCGTTGCCGCGGTCGATCGCGAAGGCGTACTGCATCAGGTCGTTGGTGCCGATGGAGAAGAAGTCGGCCTCGCGGGCGAGGTGATCGGCGAGGATCACCGCGCTCGGCGTCTCGACCATGATCCCGAAGGGCACGTCGCCGAAGGCCTCGCCCTGCGCCCGCAGCTCGGCCCGCGCGAGGTCGAGCTGCGCCCGCGCCGCGCGCAGCTCGGTGAGCGTCGACACCATCGGGACCATCACCCGCACCTCGCCCCAGACCGCCGCGCGGAGCATCGCCCGGAGCTGCGCGCGAAAGACCTCGGGCTCGCGCAGCGCGAGGCGCACCGCGCGAACGCCCAGCGCCGGGTTGAGCTCCTTCGGGATGCGAAACGCCGTGGAGAACTTGTCTCCGCCGAGGTCGAAGGTGCGCAGGGTGACCCGCCGCGGCGCCATCATCTCCACGATGCGGCGAAAGACCTCGTACTGCTCCTCCTCGGTCGGGGGCTGAGAGCGGTCGATGTAGAGAAACTCCGTGCGGTACAGCCCGATCCCGTCGGCGCCGTGGTCGATCGCCACCGCGGCCTCGGCCGGGAGCTCGATGTTCGCGCGGAGCCCCACCCGCTGGCCGCACCGGGTGAAGGCCGGGTCGGCGTGGTTGCTGCGCAGGGAGCGAACGAAGGCCTGGTAGCGGTCGCCGCGGTCGGTGGCGCGCTGCGCGGCCGCCGCGTCGGGGGTCACCGTGACCACCCCGCGCAGGCCGTTCACCACCACGAGGTCGCCCGTGGCGATCTCGCGCGTGGCGTCGGCGGCGCCCACCACCGCGGGGATCGACAGCGCCCTCGCCATGATGGCCGTGTGCGAGGTCGCGGAGCCCACGTCGGTCACGAAGGCCAGCACGTCGTTGTGCGCCAGCGCCGCGGTGTCGGCGGGCGAGAGCTCGTGCGCCACGAGGATCACCGGCCCCTCGACCTCGCGCAGCGGCGCGATGGGCGACGAGCCCCCCATCATCTCGCGCAGCACCCGCTCGCCGACGAAATCGATGTCGCTGCGCCGCTCGCGGAAGTAGTCCACCCCCGAGCGGTCGAAGAGCACCTTGATGTTCTCGACCGTGCGCCGCAGCCCCCACTCGGCGTTCACCCGGTCGACGCGGATCGCGCTCTCGGCCTGCTCCAGCAGCAGCGCGTCGTCGAGCATCAGCAGGTGCGCGTCGAGGATCAGCGTGTGCTCCCCGGCCTCGGGAGACACCCGCTCGCGCAGCTCGCGGAGCTGCACCCGCGCCGCCACCACGGCGTCGCGCAGGCGCTGGATCTCACGGTCGACGTCCTCCTCGCCGATGTGCCTGCGCGGGATCGACACCCGCCGCCGATCGAGCACGAGCGCGACCCCCACGGCCACCCCAGGTGAGGCCGCGATGCCGTGGATCTCGCGGTTGCTCCCGCCGCTCATCCGCTCTCACCGAAGCCCGATTGGAAGAGCTGCCCGATCGCCGCCACGGCCTCCGCCGCGTCGTCGCCCTGCGCGCGCACCACGACCTTCGAGCCCTTGGGGCAGAGCAGCAGCAGCACGCCCATCACGCTCTTCGCGTTGGCCGACTGGTCGTCGCGCTCCAGCGTCACCTCGCTGCGAAAGCGCGAGGCGGTCTGCACCACGCGCGTCGCGGGCCGCGCGTGCAGCCCCCGCTCGTTCAACACCTCGAAGGTCTCGTGCGCGTCCATGTCGATCATACCCTCCGAGAGGCGTCGCGGTGCGACACCCTCACGTCACCCGGCGCGCCGCCCGCGCGGAGGCGATGCCCGAGCGCCTCCGCGATGGCCACCGACCGATGCCTGCCCCCGGTACACCCCACGCCGATCGTGAGCGTGACCTTACCCTCTCGCGCGTACCGCGGCAGCAGCGGCGCGAGAAAATCGCTCACCGCGTCGAGGTACTCGGCGCCCTCGGGGCTCTCGAGCACGAAGCGGGCGACGTCGGGGTCGAGGCCGGTCCTCGGGCGGAGCTCGGGCACGAAATGGGGGTTCGGCAGAAAGCGCGCGTCGAAGACGTTGTCGGCGTCGACCGGCACCCCGTACTTGAAGCCGAACGACACCACCCGCGTGGTCATCTGGAGCGAGGTGCCCACCTCGCCGGCGAAGTGCTCGCTGAGCTCGCGGCGGAGGTCGTGCACCGTGAGCCGCGTCGTGTCGATGACCCGGTCGGCCAGGGCGCGCAGCCCCCCGAGGCGCTCGCGCTCGCTTCGGATGTGCGCCTCGACGCCCTCCCCCGGCGAGAGGTACGCCAGGGGGTGCGGCCGGCGCGACTCGCTGTAGCGCCGCACCAGCGCGTCGTCAGACGCGTCGAGGAAGAGCACGTGCACCAGCGCCCCGCCTCGCCGGAGCTCCTTCACCGCCGCCGCCGCCGCGTCGAGGTAGTCGCCCACGCGCACGTCCATCCCCAGGGCCACGCGGGCGTCGCCGGTCTGGGTCGTCCAGAGCGCGACGGCCTCGTTGAGCAGCGGCGTCGGGAGGTTGTCGATGCAGTGAAACGAGAGGTCCTCGAGGACCCGCAGCGCCGTCGAGCGCCCCGCGCCCGAGAGCCCCGTCACCACCACGATAAACCTCGGCGCCTCGTCGCTCACGTCGGCTCTCCGTCTTCGGTCGGGTCCCACGCGGGGACGAAGGGCGGCGGCAGCGGCGCGGCCACCGGGCTCGGCGCGGGCACCCCCAGCGCCGCCGCGAGCCGCGCGTGAAACGCCTGCGCGGAGTGGTGCCCGGCCTGCCGCAGCAGCTCGTTGCGCGCCGCCACCTCGATGGTGACCGCGGTGTTCTTTCCCGGTCGCACGGGCACCCTCCGCAGCGGGATGCGCTGCCCGAGGATCTCGTACCACTCGTCGTCGATCCCGAGGCGGTCCCAGCTCTCGTCGTCTTCGCGCCCCACCAGCCGCACCACGAGGTCGACCTTCTTGCGGTCGCGCACCGCGGCGACGCCGAAGAGGTCCTTGATGTTCAGCACCCCGAGGCCCCGCACCTCGAGGTGGTTCTTCAGCAGCTCCGTCGCGTTGCCGTAGATCGAGTCGGGCGGGCGCAGGCTGCAGTCGACCACGTCGTCGGCCACGAGGCGGTGGCCGCGCTGCACCAGCTCCAGCGCGCACTCGCTCTTGCCGATGCCGCTCTTGCCCAGCAGCAGGATCCCCACGCCGAACACGTCGATGAACACCCCGTGCACCCGCGTGCGCGGCGCGAGCTGCTCGTCGAGCCAGGCGTGCAGCGAGTTGATCGTCACCGAGCTCTTCGCGCCCGACGCGATCACCGGACAGCCCGTCGCGTCGCCCGCGCGCAGCAGCGCCTCGGGCGGCGGCACCGTCACCACCACGCAGCACAGGTCCCGGCCCAGAAAGGACTCGAACGCGCGCTCCGACGCGTCGGGCGCCATCGCCTGCGCGAAGCTCACCTCGGTCTGCCCGAGCACCTGCACGCGGTCGCAGGAGATGCCGTAGAAATACCCCACGAGCCCGAGGCCCGACTTCTGGATGCGCGGGTGCGCGATGACCCGGTCGAGGCCGCTCGCGCCCGCGACCACGCGCAGCGCCACCGACAGCACGTTCGGCTCGACGAGGCTCCGGACCGTCACGCGACGCGACAACGGCACCGATGATTTCGCCCCGATCGACATGCGCGCGATCCTACCACGGCGCCCCTCCCGGCCGCCCCGCGGCGGTCGCCAACACCGCCCGCATCGCCGCGCTCGACGCGCCGCTGAGCGCGTCGGCCAGGAGGCAGCCCTCGCCGCCGCGCCCGGCCAGCACCGCGAGGGCCCCCGACAGCGCGCAGGCGGGGCGGAGCAAGGGCGCGTCCCGTCCCTCGCGCCAGGCCTCGGCGGCCCCCGCCTCGTCGCCCTCGACCAGCCGCGCGAGGCCGAGGAGGTGCCGGGCGTGGGCGAGGTCCTCGCCGAGGCCCAGCAGCTCCGCGCCCTCGAGGGCCTCGCGCACCCCCGCGGCGTCGCCCGCCGCCCAGCGCCGCCCCGCGTGCTCGAGCCGCAGCCCCGCGTGCTCCGGGTGCGCCGCCCGCGCCAGGCGCAGCAGCGCCGCCGCGTCGTCGACCCGCCCGCACTCCGCGAGCACCCTGTGCATCCCGAGGAGCCCCGGCGGCGACCTGCGCAGCGCCCTCACGGCGTCGTCAAATTCCCCCCGGCGCCCCTCGACGAGGGCGCTCACGGCGGGCGCGTGCGCCGCCCAGGCGAGGTCGTCGGCCCGCGGCGCGCAGGGCAGCGCCCAGGCGAAGCTCGGCTGGTGCGCCGCGAGGGGGACGTCGTCGCCTGGGCCCACCGGGTCTCGCGACGGGTCGGGCTGCCACAGGCAGCGGCGGGTCGACACCGAGGCCAGCATCGCGCCGGCGCCCGTGGCGCGCAGGGCGACCCCGGCCGACACCGCGCGGCGAGAGCGCACGCGCAGGTCCGAGGCGCGCAGGGAGATCAGCTCGCCGGGGAGGTCCGCGGGGCCGAGGCGCACCCAGGCCGAGCCCTCGCTGCGGGCCCTCGCGACCGCGGCGACGTCGTCGCGCGCGCACGAGCGCAGGGTGAGCGTCGCGGCCTCTCGCGAGCCGACGCGGAGGTGCACGACCGCGAGACTGAAGGTGGGCGGGAGCGCGCGGCGGCGCGACGCGGCGGTCTGCGGGTGACGCTCGCGAAAGGTCGCCAGCACGCCGCGTCCCTCGGGCGAGGGGCAGGCCGCGAGGAGCTCGCCCTCGCGCTCGAAGGCGCACGACGCGAGCACCACGCCGTGCGCGTCGCGGAGCTGGAGCAGGCGCCCCGACGGGTCGTGGCAGAGCGCCTCCGCGCTCCCCTCGACGTCGATCACCGTCGCCGCGGCGAAGCGGCTCACGCGCTCGCCCCGGGCGAGGTCGATCACCGCGACGGCGCCCTGCCCCCGCGCGTCGCGCCCGGTCACCCACGCGAAGTCGGGGTCGCCGCACGCGCGCGGCGCCTCGGCCAGCAGCCCCGCCGTCGGCGCCCGCCAGTACGCGCGCAGCGTGCCCTCCCGCGCGTCGACGCTGAGCACCGCGCGCTCCGACGCGAGGCTCAGGTGCGAGCCGTCCCAGCGCGAGGCGCGCGCGGTGAACTCGTCGTCGAGCCAGGCCCGCGCGCGCGCGGTGACGCGCCCCGAGCGGAGGTCGACGCGACGCCAGGTCACCGCGCGCCCCTCGGTCGACACGCTCACCGCGGCGTCGGCGTCGACCGGGTGCGCCACGAGCGCGTCGGCGCGCAGCAGCTCGGCGTGGGCCTCCTCGGGCGGACCCGACGCGTCGGGCTCCCACGAGATCGCGTAGCGGCGCGCGGCGGCGCGGGCGTGCGCGCGGGCCTCGTCGAGCAGCCCCTCGCGCTCGGCGCGGCGCCACGCCGCGAGGGGCTCGCCCCGCGCCGCGAGGGACTCCACCTCGGCGCGGGCCGCGCGGAGCGGGTCGTCGGGCGCCTCGACGCGGTGCGCGCTCGCGAGGGCGTGCGCGGACTCGGCGGCCTCCAGCGCCTCGCGCCCCTCGGGCACCCGACGCAGCGCCGACGCGTGCGGCCGCAGCAGCGCGAGGACCGCCGCCGGGTCCCGCGCGCGCGACGCCTCGCGCAGCGCGAGGGCGGCGTCGACGGCCTCGGACTCGCGGGTCCGCGGGTCTCCGAGGATCGACAGAAACCCTTGCGGCACAAGCGATTCTCGCACACGCGCGCGCTCCTCCGGGGCGAGCGACGCCAGCGCGCGGAGGGCGTCGCGGTCGGCTCCCTCGCCGAGGGCGCGCTCGACCGCCGCCACCCTCGCGGCCGACGCCTCGCGGAGCGCGTCCTCACGCTGCGCGAGGGCGCGTCGCGTCTGCGCGTCGCGGAGCTCGCGCGCGGCGTCTTCGTCGGCCTCGTCGGCCTCGGCGAGGACCGCGAGCGCGGCCTCCCAGCGCCCCTCGTCGAGCCTCGCCCTGGCCGCCTCGACCCTGCCCCGCTCGCGCTCGGCGCGGCGCGCTCGCTCGGCCTCCCTCGCCCGCTCGCGCTCGGGTCGCAGGGCCTCGTCGACGCGGTGGAGCGCCGCGGAGAGCTCGCCGCCGAGCGCGCGCCGTCCGCGGATCGCCTGCGCGCCGCGCGAGGCCTCGTCGAGGGCGCCCGCGCGCAGCAGCGCGTCGAGCCAGCGCGCCCAGGCCTCGCCGTGACGCGCGGGGTCGAGGCCGTCGACCCAGCGCCGCGCGTCGTCGAGCCGCCCCGCGCGCGCGCCGGCGGTGACCAGCCGCGCGCGGGTCGACGCGCGGGGGTCGCCGGGGGGCGTCGCGTCGAGGGCGCCGCGGTCGTCGCCGAGGTGGTCGACGAGGAGCGCGACCCAGGCGTCGAACACGTCGGCGTCGTCGGGGCGCGAGGCGCGCAGCGCGTCCAGGAGCTCTCGGGCTCGGGGCAGGTCGTAGCCGGCGACGGCCGCGGCGGCGGCGTCGAGCTCTTCACGCGGGTCGCGGTCGCGGCGCATCGCGGCGGGGATCATCCCACACCCGGGGGTGTCGGCGCGGAGGTGAGGTATCGTCCGCGCCGGAGGATCATTCACCGTGAGCGTCTCTACTCCCCCCCGGCGCCTCCCCCGCTGGACCTTCGCGCTCGCCGCGACGCTGCTGTCGTGCGCGCCCGAGTTCGACACCGCGCGCCGGCCCAACGCCCGCGGGACCCTGGGCGAGGAGGTCTTCGGCGTGGTGTGCGAGCGCACGCACTACGGCGAGTCGCCCGCCGACGTGACCTTCGAGCGCGGGCGGCGTCCGTGCACGCAGGGGCTGGGCGCGACGGAGTCTGCGCCGGTGGGTCCCAAGACCCTCGCGCTGGGGCGCATGCGCCGCGACGTCGCCGCCTCCCTCGACCGGGCGATGCCCTCGGCCCTCGAGACGCCCCTCGACCAGCTCCTGGTGAACCTCCTCCCGCTGTACGGCCCCGACGGGTCGGGTCGCCGCGCGTCTCCGTCGGGTCCCTTTCTCATCGACGACCCCGCGGGGCGCGCGGTGCCGAGCGAGCCCGTGCTCCCCGAGACCACGCGCGCGGTGGTGAGCTTCCTCGACGGCGTGCGCACCGACGTGGAGTTTCTTCGCGCCATGGGCCGCGCGTCGCTGCGCCAGGGCACGCGCCCGGCGGACGTGTCCATCGGGCTGCTGCGCCCCCTCCTCGCCGACCCGCAGCTCGACGCCACCCTCGACCAACTCTTGCGCCTCGTGCGCGAGGCCACGCCGACGCAGCCGCGCGGGAGCGCGCGGCCGCAGCTCGACGCGCTCTTCGAGGTGATGCGCGGGGAGTTCGCGTCGGCGGGCCCGTCGACCGAGACCCGCGGCGGCACGACCCTCGACGCGACGATCGACCTGATGCTGCGCACCGAGGCGGGCCTCGCGCGGTCGACCCCCGTCGAGGTCGCGAGGAGAGACTCGCGCGGCGTGGCCTCCGTCGACCTCTCGAACAGCCAGGCCGCGGCGCTCTTCGCCGACCGCAACGGCGACGGCGCCGCCGACGTCGACCGGGAGGGCTTCTACCTCGGTCCAGGCGGGCGCATCGACGACGCGCCGACGCCGTACCCGGCCTACGGGCGCGCGACCGTGCAGCGCGACGCGCGGGGCCGCGCGGTGACGGCGAACGGGCTGCGGATCTTTCGCCACGTCGACCTCGACGCGTCGGTGCTCGGCGCGCTCGCGCGGGAGCTCCCGGGCCTCCTGGGCGCGCCGGGGCACGAGTCGCCGCCTGCCATCGACCTGCTGCGCGGCGCGATCCCGCTCCTCGGGCCGCGGCGGGTGAGCACCCGCGAGTACACCCCCGCGGTGACGGTGCGCTACGGCGGGTTCAGCGCCGAGAACTCGGCCATCGTCGACCTCGCGCACGCCGCGGGGCAGCTCTTCGGGCACCGCGACGCCGACGCGGTCCTGCGGCTCACGGCGGCGCTGATGGCGCCCGAGCGCGAGGCGCTCACCGCGCGGCTGGTGGGCGCGATGCTGCGCGTCGACGAGATCTCCGACCAGCACCCCGAGGCCACCATGGCCGCCGAGGCGCCCCTCTGGGACGAGGTCGTCGAGGTCGTGCGGCGCATCGCGCAGGAGCCGGGTCTCCTCGAGGACATCCTCCAGGCGGTGGTGCAGCTCCAGCAGCCGATCCCCGCGACGGGCGCGTGGGACGCGCGCTGCGCGGGCACGCTCCCCGCCGAGAACCTCGCGCGCGCCTACGCGAGCTACGCGCGCAACCGCGACCGCGTGGAGCCCGACTGGCGCGGCGACTGGAACCGCCTGCCCGAGCGCGCGCTCGGCACGCCGGTGAACCGCGCGCTCCCCGACACCGTCGACCTCGCGACCCCCGGCAGCGCGCGCGACAACCGCAGCGTGCTGCAGCGCTTGTTTCACCTCATCGATGACCTCGCCGGCGCGCGCATGTGCAACAAGCCTCGCGCGGCGGTGCGGGTGCGCTTCAACGTGCCGATCCTCGGCGAGCAGTCGCTCACGGTGCCCGGCGCGGGGGACATCAACCAGTGCCAGCTCGTCGAGGTGCCCGACGCGGCGGCGTTCTTCTCGCGCTCGATCGTGGGCGACGGCCGCGCGATCCTCCCGATGGACCTCCCCGGGCTCACGGGCTCCCTCGCGAACGTCGCGCGGCAGATCGGGCTGCCGGTCGACTCGACCCTCGACCGGATCATCGAGTCGCAGACGGGGATCACCGGGTTCAACTCCCGCCCGACGCCCTACGCCATCGCGCGGCTGGTCTTTCACCCCCAGCCCAACGCGTTTCTCCGCGACCTCATGGACCCGCCCGCGGTGAGGAACGTGCTCCCCACCCCCGCGTCGCTCCCGCCGTCGCCGACGCCCGAAGACCGCGCGGTGCGCTCGCAGCACCCGGGCACCCTCTTCGTGTGGGAGAGCGGCTGCTTCTACGACTCCATGCGCCCGCTCCTCGCGGCCTTCGCGAAGCACGACCGGCACATGGACGGCACCCGCGACCCGCGCTGGACCCCCGGCCGCCCGCTCTCGTACATGGCCCCGAGGAACCTCGACCTGTCGCGCGGCACGCAGCTCTTCGCGCAGCTCATCGGCGCGTTTCACCGCAACTGGGCCACCGCCGCGGCGACGGATTACCAGTCCGCCGAGAGCTGCGAGACCTGCCCGTCGGGGCAGCGCTTCTCGCGCCGCTCGGGCGCGTCGCGCTACGAGCCGATCTTCGCCGGCGCCCTCGACGCGGGGCTGCTGCAGACCCTCGGCGCGGTCACCGCCGACCTGCGCACCATCGACGTCGGCAACGGGCGCAACGGCGTCGACGCCCTCGCGACGCTGGTGCGCGCGCTGGTCGACCCGAGCGCCCGCGCCATGGACGGCTCCCCGGCCTTCGCGCAGCCGCTCTCGTACCGCGACGGCCGCCGCAGCACGCGCTGGAGCGACGACCGCACCGCGGTGCCGCAGGTGGGCCTGTATTACCTCTTCGCCGACGCGTTCAACTCGATGGACGCGCCGCACCGCGCGGACCCCGCCGCGCACGCGCGTTGGGAGCGCGCGCGCTCGGCGCTCGTCGACCAGCTCATCGCGGTGAACGGCGCGGGGGAGTCCGCGCGCTTTCGCAACCGCAGCCTCGCGCCGCTCACCCGCGCCCTCGTCGCGTGGCTCCGCGACCGCGTCGCCGCGCACCGCGCCGCGGGGGACCTCGACGCGTGGTCCCGCTCCCTCGGTCCGCGCCTCGCGACGACGGTGCAGGGCGCGCCCTTCGCCGCGGCGACCGACCTGCTCGTGGCCCTCGACGACGACGCGGCCGCGCGGGTCGCGACGCTCTCGCTGCTCACCCGCACCCTCGACGAGACCGCCGGCGCGGCGGGCGCGCCGTCGAACTTCGCGGTGACCGTCACCGCCGCGGCGGACCTGCTCCAGGTGATGCGCGCCGACGCCGAGGTCGACCCCATCCTCCGACCGCTCGCGCCGGTGTTCACGCCCTCGACGGGCCTCGCCGCGCGCGGCCTGCGCTTTCTCGACCGCGCCCGCGAGCGCGACCCCGCGCGGGTGCTCACCTCGGTGCTCGGGAACATGGTCCGCGCGCCCGCGGGGCAGCGCGAGCCGCTGATGGTCCTCGCCGACGCGGTGGCCGACACGCACCGCGAGCGGCCGGGGCAGCACGGCGCGCTGGGCCCCATGGACGTTCACCTCGTGCTCACCGCGCTCAGCGAGTTCTTCGGCGACACCTCCCGCGGGATGGAGCAGTTCTACGCCATCGTGCAGCGCCGGAGGCTCCCGTGATCGCGCGCAGGATCGCCCTCGCCGCCGCGCTGTGCCTCGCGGCGCCCTCCACGAGCCTCGCGGGCGGCTTCTACATGACCGACCGCGGCGTGCGCCCCCTCGGCCGCGGCGGCGCCTTCATCGCCGGCGCCGACGACCAGCACGCGGTCTGGTACAACCCCGCGGGGCTCATTCACGCGGGGCGAGGGATTCTCCTCGACGCCTCCCTGGTGAACTTCAACAACTCGTACACCCGCGAGGTTCGCCCTCCGGGCGGCGGCGGCACGGTGTCGTTTCGCACGGTGGAGGGCGAGGCCGCGCCGCTGCCGATCCCGACGCTGGTGGTCACCCACGACTTCGGGCTGCGCGACGCGATGTTCGCCGCCGGGGTGTTCGCGCCCTACGCGGCCATCGCGTCGTACGACCGCGCCGCCGACGCGCCGCAGCGCTACTCCCTGCTCTCCCTCGACGGCTCGGCCCTCGCGGTGGCCGGGATCTGGGCCGCGTGGCGCCCGCACCCCACGCTGAGCCTCGGCGCGGGCGTCGCGGCGCTGGTGGGGTCGTTCACCTCGCAGCTCGCGTTCAGCGGCTGCCCCGCGACGGTCACCTGCGCGCCTGAGAACCCCGACTGGGACGCCGTCGCGCAGCTCTCGGTGGGCCCGATCATCGCGCCCACGGCGTCGATCGGCGTGCAGTACGCGCCGCACCGGATGGTCACGATCGGCGTGTCGGGCCAGCTCCCGCTCTGGATCGACTCCGCCGCGACGCTCGGCGTGCGCCTGCCCAGCGCGTCGTTCTACCAGGGCGCGTCGGTGCAGGGAGACCGCGCGAACGTGCGCTTCAACCTCGCGCCGGTGATTCGCGCGGGGGTCGAGGTGCGGCCGGTGCCGTCGCTGCGCGTCGAGGCGGCCTTCGTGTGGGAGGGCTGGTCGATGCACGACCGCATCGACCTCACCCCCGACGGGATCTCGCTCCAGAACGTGCGCGGCGTGGGGAGCTATCAGATCTCCGCGCTCTCGATCGACCGCGGCTTTCAAGACGTGCTGTCGTTCCGCCTGGGCGTCGAGAACTTCACCCACCTCGGCGGCCGGTGGGACCTCGCCGCGCGCGTGGGCCTGAGCTACGAGACCAGCGCCACGCCGAACGCCTACACCAACGTGCTCACCATGGACGCCTCCAAGTGGGTCGCGGCCCTGGGCGCCTCGCTGAGCTACGGCCGCTGGCGCTTCGACGCGACCTTCGCGTACATGATCGCGAACACCGTGACGGTCTCGCCCGACGAGGCGCGGCTCTTTCCCACCCAGGCGCTGCGCACGGGCCCCGGCGCGCCGACCTACCCGATCAACGGCGGGCGCTACGAGCTGAACGTGAACGTCGTGGGCCTCGGCGTGCGCTACGCCTTCGGGTCCTGACGGCTTCGTGCTAGGGGTGGGGCCCCAACGCCATGGACCTCACCAGCAAGCAGCGCCGCCACCTCCGCGCCCTCGCCCACCACCTCGACGCCGTGGTGATGATCGGCAACGCCGGCCTCACCGACGCCGTGGTCAAGGCCGTCGACGTCGCCATCACGCGTCACGAGCTGGTGAAGGTGCGGGTCGACGCCGACTCGCCCGACGACCGCCACGAGGTCTCGCAGACCCTCGCGCAGCGGCTCAACGCCTCCGAGGTGCAGGTCATCGGCCGCGTGCTGGTGCTCTACCGCCGTCACGCCACCGAGCCCAAGCTCTCGCTCCCGGATATGCCCGCGCCCGAGAAGCCCGCGGCGTCGGATCCGAAGCGCCTGCCGATGTCTCGCCGCCGCCCGCCCGCGCCCGAGGGCGCCGCGCCCCGACGCGGGCCGCCGTCGGGACGTCGCCCGGCTACTCCAGCTCGTGGCCGGCGCTCCGGTTCATGAGCTCTGACACCGCGCGGCGCAGCGGCAGATCCTCGTAGAGCACCGCGTGCACCATGTCGATGATCGGCATGTACACGCCCTCGCGCCTCGCGAGCATGTGCGCGCTCTTGGCGGTGCGCACGCCCTCGGCGACCTGACGCATCTCGCCGAGGATCTCGTCGAGGGTCCGGCCCTTGCCGAGCTCGACGCCGACGTGGCGGTTGCGCGAGAGCTGCCCGGTGCAGGTGAGCACGAGGTCGCCCATGCCCGCGAGGCCCGAGAGCGTGAGCGCGTTGCCGCCCATCTTCAGCGCGAGCCTCCCGATCTCGCTGAGCCCGCGGGTGATCAGCGCCGCGCGGGCGTTGTGGCCGAAGCCCAGGCCGTCGCTCGCGCCGGCGGCGATGGCGATGACGTTCTTGAGCGCGCCGCCGATCTCGACGCCGAGGAGGTCGTCGCTGAGGTAGACGCGAAAGCGGTCCTCGGTCCAGAAGGCGCGCTGCACCTCGCGGGCGAGGGAGAGGTCCCGCGACGCCGCGACGACGACGGTGGGCAGGCCCTCGGCGACCTCGCGCGCGAACGAGGGACCCGAGAGCGCGACGAAGTACGGCGCGCTCCACGGGAGCTCTTCGGCGGCCAGGTCGTTGACGAAATCGAGGGTGTCCTGCTCGATGCCCTTGGTGGCGCTGACCACGGGGATCCCCTTGGGGCACAAGGGCTCCGCGTGACGCAGGACCTCCCTCAGCCCGTGCGTCGGCACCGCGACGAGGAGCAGCTCCGCGCCCTCGAGGGCGCGCGCGAGGTCGGAGGTCGCCACGAGGGTGTCGGCGAAGCGGGCGCCGGGGAGAAACGCGGCGTTCTCTCGCGTGGATTGAATCGCGTCGGCGAGCTCGGGGCGTCGCCCCCAGAGCCGCGTCTCGTGACCGCGATCGGAGAGCACCTTCGCGAGGGCGCTCCCCCAGCTACCTGACCCAAGTACGGCTGCACGCATCGTCGTCCCTCGAGGGCGAGGGTATCAGCAACGCGCGGTCACGACTCGTCTTCTCGCGGCGGCACGATGGCCAGCGCCTTGATGCCGTCGCTCGGCGTGCCGACCACGAGGGACCACGGCGCCGAGGGGGTGTTGCCCGCGACCCCGAAGATGCGCAGCGTCGCCGCGCCGACGCCGGGGAGGTCGGTTCGCCCCTCGAGGGTGCCCCGCGCCGAGTCGAAGAGGAACAACCCCGACCGCGACCCCGCCACGCTGCCCACGACGACGATCGGCGCGCCGCCTCGGGACGCGGCGCCCACCAGCGCCACGGGCCAGCCGAAGCCCGCCGCCGACTCCGACGCGGGGAGGCTCACGCTGCGAATCTCGGTGCCGTCGGTGCCCGAGCGGAGCTCCACCGCGGGCTCTCCGCGATCGGGCCGGTCGGTGCCGACGGCGACGTCGGGCACGCCGTCTCCGTTCACGTCTGGGCCCAGGGACACGCTCTGCGAGCCGCGGCCCCGACCCCGGCAGCGGGGGCTCCACAGCGGCTCCCCCGTGGCGCCGCTGAGCACCTGCACGCAGCGCTGCGCCGACGCGGCGCCGACGTGGGCGATGATGCTCCCGAGCCCCACGACGACGTCCGAGACCCCGTCGCGGTTCACGTCGGGGCCCACGGCGAGGCCGAGCTCCACGGGCTGCCCGAAGCGCCCGAGGTTGCCGCTCCCCGACTGCCGCCAGCGCGTCTGCCCGGTGCGCAGGCTGACGGCCACGACGGTGCCGGGCTGCTCGTCGCCGCCGGGCTCGGTGTAGACCACCGCCAGGGACTCTCCGCCGACGCGCAGCCCGCCGCCGACGGCCACGCCGCGCACGCCCGTGACGGCGATGCTCCGCGCCACCTGCCGCGACGCGGAGTTGAAGAGCAGCAGGGCGTTGTGCTCCGCCGCGACGGCGACCACGTCGTCGGTGCCGTCTCCCGTCACGTCGCTCACCACGCCGAGGTCGAAGCCCGCGCAGGCCATCGGCGCGCGCGTCGAACCCAGCGCGTCGCCGCGGATCAGAGGGTGAAAGTACAGCGTCGCCTGCCCCTCGGCGCCGCGCACGCAGCTCGCGATGACCCGCTGCGTGGTGACCGAGTCGCCGCGCGAGACCGCCGCGTGGCGCGCGAACTCGCTCGAGTCGCCGCCGGTCGGCGTGGCGATCGCGTGGATCTCCTGCAGCCGGAGCCGCGGCACGACGGGCGTGGCTTCGCCTCCCGCGTCCGCCGGGGCGGTGACGACGTCGGGGCTCGGGCGCGAGGGGGTCGTGGGCGGAGGGGTGGGTCGGAGCACCGCGGAGGCGATGAGCCCGACGACCACCAACGCCGCGACGCCGCCGCCGAGGAGGAGCCCCGAGCGCTGCGGCGCGGGCGGGGCGTTGAAGGTCTCGGCCGTGCTGCGACCGCTGTCGGCGCGGCGGTTCGACGAGAACGAGCTCGGCGTCTCGGGCGAAGACAGCCGCGACGAGAAGGTGACCGGCGTGTCGGGCGAAGACAGCCGCGACGAGAAGGTGCCCGAGCTGTCGGGCGCGGAGTCTTTCGCCGACCTCGTCGGCTCGAGCGGCGGGGGATCGAAGACGTCCGGTCGCGACTTCGAGCTCGGCGCCTCGACCTGGTCCAGGCTGAAGCGGTCGCGGTCGAGGACGAACTCATCGGCGGGCGCGGGGGGCGGCGCCGCGGGGCTCTCCGCCGGCGGCGTGGCGGGCTTGTTGACCCGGCGCACTGGCCGGCCTGAGCCCTCGTCGTAGCGGGTCGACGACACGACCTCTTCGACCACGAGTCTCCCTGGGCGAATGACCTGCACGCCCTCGCCCGGCGTCATCCTCGGCTCGGCCGCGCGCTTCGGCTCGGTGCGCTTCGGCGTGGGGCGCGTCGGCGGGGAGGGGCTCAAGGCCGCAGCGCCCACCGAGCTGCCGACGCGAACGACCTCGACGCGAGGCGCCTCTTCGGTCGTCGGGTCTGCCATGGTCGGCGCCGGCGCGCGACGACCCGTCGGGCCCCGGAGCACCGAGCGCCCGACGCCGATGCGCTCCTGGTCGGCGTTGGCGATGGCGCGCTCGAGGGCGAGGCGCATCTCGTCGGCGCTGTGGTAGCGGTTGGCGACATCGCGCTCGAGGGCCTTGTGCACGACGTCTGACACCGCCCGCGGCACCGAGGGGATCACCGAGCACAGCTCGGGCGCGCGCTCGGTCTGCACCTTGACCAGGATCTCGGTGGTGTTCTCGGACATGAACGGCGTCTCGCCGACCACGCACTCGAAGAGCACCACGCCGACGGACCACAGGTCCGCCTCGGGCCCCACCTGTCCGGCGCGGGCCTGCTCGGGCGACATGTACTCCGGGGTGCCGAGGATCACCCCCTGCTGGGTGAACTTCCCCTTGGCCTGCGCGACGTGCGCGATGCCGAAATCGAGCAGCTTGGCCTGCGTGCCGCCCGTGGGCTTGCGCGTGACGAAGATGTTTCCAGGCTTGATGTCGCGGTGGACGATCTTGTTCTTGTGCGCCTCGGCGAGGGCGTGGAGCACGTCGATGCCGATGGCGACGGCCTCGCCCCACGAGATGCTGTGCGAGCGCTGCAGCGTCGTCTCGAGCGCCTCGCCCTCGAGGAGCTCGAGCGCGATGTAGACCGTGTCGTCGTCGTCTTTGCCCGCGTCGAGCACCTGCACGATGCCGTCGTGTCGAATACGCGCCATCGCCCGCGCTTCAAGAAGGAAGCGCTCGGTGATCTGCTCGGTGGTGACCAGGTGCGGGTGGAGCAGCTTCAGCGCGACGCTGCGGCCGGTGATGTTGTGAATCGCCTCGAAGACCGAGCTGAATCCGCCCTCGCCGAGCAGCCGCTTGACCTCATACCGCCCCCCGACGGTGGTGCCGATGCGATCGCTGGCGGTGAGGTGTGGCATGGGCGGCGATCCAGGCAACTCTGCGGGTCGTGCGCGCTCGCGCTCGAAGCTGAACGCGATCCTACTTCAGGTGTTCTACCGACGTCACAATCAATCACAGACGTAGGTCACTGCGCGCCCCGACGCCGCCCTCGGCGTACGCGCGCAGAAACGCGCGTTCGGCGTCGCTGAGAAGCGCTGGATCGATCAGCGAGGGGTCGAGGGGAGAGAAAGTGAGCGGAACGATCTTCCAGAAGCCCTCCGCCGCCTCGTCGGGGACCACCGTGCAGAGGTTCTCGATGCGCACGCCCCCGACACCGTCGAGGTAGACCCCGGGCTCGATGGAGAACACGTGCCCCTCGTCGAGCGGGAGCTGGGAGGTCTTCGACACGCTGGGCGGCGCCTCGTGCACGTTGATCCCGACGCCGTGGCCGGTGCCGTGGAGGTAGTCGAGGCCCTCGGCCCAGAGCGGCGCGCGCACGATGCCGTCGAGCTGCGCGCCCACCGCGCCCTTGGGGAGCCTCGCGCTCATGCCCGCGATGGCGGCCTTGAGGGTGAGCGTGAAGAGCCGCCGCTGCTCGTCGCTCGCGACCTCGCCGGGCGCGCCGACGAAGAAGGTGCGGGTGAGGTCGGTGGCGAAGCCGTCCGCGAAGTAGCACCCGGTGTCGAGCAGCATCATCTGCCCGCGGGAGATCACGGCGTCTTCGAGGGAGGGGTGGTGCACGATGGCGCCGTTGGTCCCCGACGCGGCGATGACCCGAAACGAGAGGCCCACGGCGCCCGCGGCGAGGAACAGCCGCTCGACCTCGCGCGCGAAGTCCGCCTCGGTCACGCGCTGTCCGGCGCACACCGCGGTCTTGAGCCAGACCTGCGCTTCGGCGACGACCCGGTCGGCCGCCGCGAGCGCCTCGCGCATCGCCGAGAGCTCTTGCGGGGTCTTCTTCGCCTTCGCGGCCACGATGGGCGACGGCGACGGCGACGGCGACGCCCCCGCGGCGGCCACCGCGTCGCGCAGCGCAGAGGGCGTGCTCGCGGGGTCCATCGCGACCTTCGCGCCGGCGCCGAGCGCGCGAATCGCCTCGGTGATCCCCGCGTCGTCGACCCAGCGCACCAGAGGCCGGGCGGACCTCACCGCGTCGTCGACGGACGAGGCGTGCACCGAGAGCAGCAGGGCGTCTTCGGTGACCAGCGCGCGGCCGCGAAAGGTGGCCTGATAGGGCATCTCTTCGGCGCGGAGGTTGGTCAGCCACGCCACCTCGTCGAGCTTCGACACCAGCAGGGCCTTGACCGCGCGCGGGCGCATCCACGCGCGCACGAGCTCGAGCTTCTCGGCCACGGTGCGCCCCATGCGAGACTCGTCGACCCCCCGCACGCGCCCCGCCCCCGACACCACCGGCGGGACCGCGCCGCGCACGGCCTCGAGGGGCGAAGGGTCGAGGGGGCGGAGCGACACCGCCGCGTCGCCGAGGGAGCGCTTGAACGCCTCGAGGGTCGACAGCGCGAAGCGCTGGGACTCGTAGCCCACCGTCAGGGGCGCCCCCTCGCGCCCCCGGCTGAGCTCCTCGAGGCGCGCGGCGCAGGCAGACTCGTTGGAGGTGCCGAGGGTGTTCTTGACGACGGTCCAGCGGCCGAGGTCGACCTCGCGGTCGGCCTGGGCGTGGTAGCGCCCGTCGACGAAGAGCCAGGCGCCGTCGGCGGTGACGAGCGCGTCGCCCATGCTCCCGGTGAAGCCCGTGAGCCACTCGCGCGTGCTCTCGGCGTGGGGCACGTATTCGTTCAGGTACGCGTCGGTGCTGCGGACGATCAGCGCGTCGAGGCCGAGCCCGGCCAGCGCGTCGCGCACGCGCGCGAGGCGCGCGTCAGGGGTCTCTGCGTGGTTCATCGCCGGAGCGTGTACCACGTTCCGGGGAGGGCTTCTGGAGGTCGGGACACCGGCGCCGCAAGGCAGCCGGGGATTGACGTTCCGGTGCGATCACGCGATAGCCTGCGTCACCCCTCCCCATGGCAAGCGAACAAGTCACGACAGGTACCGTGTTCGGGCGCGACTTTCGCGTCATCGAGCGCCTCGCTTCGGGCGGTATGGGGACGGTCTTCATCGCCCAGCAGATCAGCACCGGCAAGCGCCGCGCGCTGAAGGTGATGCACGCGCAGTACGAGGGCGACGAGCGGGCCCGGCAGCGCTTCATCCAAGAGGCGCGCATCGGCGCGAGCATCGACAGCGACCACATCGTCGAGATGGTGGGCGCGGGCGTCGACGACGAGACGAACACCCCCTGGATCGCCATGGAGCTGCTCGTCGGAAAGGACCTCAAGCAGGTCGCCATCGAGCGCGGCGCGCTCCCCCGCGAGGAGGTCCTCGAGGTCTGTCGGCAGCTCTGCCACGCGCTCGCCGAGGCGCACCGCCGCGGGCTGGTGCACCGCGACCTGAAGCCCGAGAACATCTTCCTCGCCGTGCCCCGCCGCGAGGGCATCCAGTTCACCGTCAAGCTCCTCGATTTCGGCATCGCCAAGCTCGTGCAAGAGGCGCAGACCTCGGCGAACCACACGCAGGCCGTCGGCTCCCCCCGCTGGATGGCGCCCGAGCAGGCCGAGCGCGGTGGGCGCATCGTGCCCGCCACCGACGTGTGGGCGCTGGGCCTGATCGTGTTCAACCTGCTCACGGGCCGCTGCTTCTGGCGCACGGCCAACTCCGAGAGCCCCTCGGTGATGCAGCAGATGTGCGAGGTCATCGTCGACGCCATCGACTCGGCCTCGTCGCGCGCGGCGGAGTACGGCAAGGCCGACTCGCTCCCCCCAGGCTTCGACGAGTGGTTCGCGCGGTGCGTGAACCGCGACGTGTCGGCGCGCTTCCCCGACGCCGGCGAGGCGATGAACGCCCTCGCGCCCCTGCTCTCGCCCGGCGCGGCGGGGCGCAGCGTGCGCCCGCCCTCGTCGCGGCCCCGCGGCGACTTTCGCCTCGACGAGCAGCTCCCCGACGACGCGGCCTTCACCCTCGGCCCGACGCCCTCCGCCGGCCCCTCGGCGGCCCCCGCCGACGCCTCGGGCCGGGCGCGCTCGATGACGCCCCCCGAGCTCACCCGCTCGGGCCCCTCCCCCGGCTCGGGGCGCTCGCTCACCCCGATGGCGCACTCGCGGTCGCTCACGCCTCCGCCGGCGCCCGAAGAGGCCGCCGCGGCCCTGCCCAGCCCCCCCGCCGCGACGCCCCGCGGCCGGGCGCTGCCGATCGTGGCCGCCGCGTCGGTGATCACCCTCCTCGCGGTCGGAGGCGTCGCGCTGTCGCGCCGTCCGCCCCCCGCGCGTCCGGCCCCGACGCTCGCGCAGCCAGCCGCGGCGGATGTGCCCGCGGCGACGCCAGAGCCCGCCGCGGTCGACGCCGCGGAGGCCATGGTGATCGACGCCGCCGAGCTCGCCGAGGCCGACGCGGCCGCGGCGCAGCCCGAGCCGCCCCCCGTCGAGCCAACAGCACCCGTCGCCGCGCCGCAAGGCGGGACGCACGCCGCGAACACGCGCGCCCCTCGCGGACGCCGGGCGGCCACCGACGACGACCCGACCGACGCCGACCCCGAGGCCGTGCGGCGCGACATCGCGTACCAGGAGACGATCCGCGGCGTCATGCGTGGGCACCACGTCGAGTTCGTCGCGTGCTACGAGCGCGGCACCGCCGACAACCCCACCGTGAGCGGCTCCCTCGACATCTTGTTTCAGATCAACTCAGACGGTCAGCCCCTCGGGGTCAGCACCCGCGGGCTGAGCAGCGCGCCCGAGGTGGGCCGCTGCGTCGCCGAACTCGTGCGCGCGCAGCGCTTCACCCCGCCGCCGAGCGGGACCAGCGCGATCCTGCACTCGGTGCGCTTCTCGCGAAATTTCGCGCCGCCCACGGCGCCCGCGCCCGCGCCCGCGCCCGCGCCTGCGCCCGCGCAGGAGCCGCGCGCCCCCGTCGCCGAGCCGACGCCCGCCGCGCCCGCCGCGCCCGCCACGGAGTGACCCCAGGGCGAGGTCGCGCTCAGAAGGGGTTCGTGGTGTCGATGTTCGCGTGGTTCGTCGCGGGACGCGTCGACGGAGCGGGCTGAGCCGGGCGCTCGGGCTGCGCGACCTGCGCCGGGCGCTCGGGCTGCGCCGGGCGCTCGGGCTGCGCCGGGCGCTCGGGCTGCGCCGGGCGCTCGGGCTGCGCCGGGCGCTCGGGCTGCGCGACCTGCGCCGGGCGCTCGGGCTGCGCCGGGCGTTGGGGCGCGGCGTGGGCGGCGGCGGCGCCTGCGTCGGAGCGCGAGGGCGCGCCTGGTGCTCGGGCGCCGTGGCGGCGGGGAGGGCCGACAGCACGCGGCTGACGTGCACGTCCTGGTTGGCGACGAGCACCTCGGTCATCGAGTTGAAGCCCGGCGCGCGGATCTCGAGCTGGTGAGGCTCGCCGTCCTTGGGCCGCACGATCTCGGCGCGACCCGTGCCCACCGTCTCGCCGTCGAGGAGGATCGTCGCCGTGGCGGGGGTCGCCTGGATCGAGAACACCACCCGCGTCGCCCCGGTCACCGCGGGCGGCGCGGTGGGCGTCGCCGCCGCGACGGGGGCCGGCGCGGGCGCCGAGGGCCGCACGATCGCCACCACCGCCGCCACCGCCACCGCGGAGATCGCCGCGCCGACGAGAAGCATCACCTTGTTGTCGCGGGGCGCCGGGAGCTCGGTCACCGTGCCCGCGAGGGTGTTCGGCGAGATCGCCGCGGGCGCGGCCTCGGGGGTGCCGTTGGGCAGCGTCGGCGACGCCAGGGGGGCCGGGAGCACCTCGCGGGGCGCGAGGTCGCTCCGAAGCTGCTGCGCGGTGGGCGCGCCCGGCGCCGACGCGCCGACGCCGGTGGTGCCCTGCAGCGAGGCGCCGCGCCAGCCCGAGAGGGCTTCACGCAGCGCGCTGAGCGAGGGAAAGCGGTCCTCCGGAGCGCGCTCGAGGGTGCGCATGATCACCGCGCAGAACGCGGGGTCGAGGTCGGGGCGCAGCGTGGCGATGTCCCGCGGCGCCTGCGTGGCCTTCGCGATGATGAACGCGTTGAGGGTGTCGGCCACGAAGGGGTTCTCCCCCGTGAGCGCCTCGTAGATCGTCGTGCCCACGGCGTACTGATCCGCCGCGGGCGTGACGTTCTTCGAGGCCATCACCTGCTCGGGCGACATGTACGCGGGCGTGCCCAGCGCGGCGCCCGCCGAGGTGAGCTGCACGCTCTCGTCCTGCCGCTTGGCGATGCCGAAATCGACGATCTTCGGCGTGACCTCGCCCTCGTCGTCCTTCGCGAGAAAGATGTTGTCGGGCTTGATGTCTCGATGAATCACCCCGCGGTCGTGCGCGAAGCTCAGCGCGCGCAGCACGGGGTCCATCACCGCCACGACCCGCTCGGGCGAGAGCCTCCCCTCGCGCTTGAGCATCGCGCCGAACGACTCGCCGTGGAGGTACTCCATCACCATGTACGGCCGCTCGCCGTCGAGCCCGTAGTCGGTGAGCTGCACGATGTGCTTGTGCGACAGCTCCGCCGCCGCCTTGGCCTCTTGCAGAAAGCGCCCCGCGAACTGCGGGTGCAGGGCGATCTCAGGCCGAAGAACCTTGATCGCCACCACCCGCCCGAGGAGCATGTGCCGGGCCTCGAAGACCGACCCCATGCCGCCGGCGCCCAGGAGCCGGCCGATCTCATAGCGCCCGCCGACGACGTCGCCCGGCTTGACCTCGAGATTGGCGAAGGGATTCTCTTGCGGCTCGTTCATCTGCTGGCTGCCTCGCGGCGTGAGGTATATCCCACGAACCCGGTCCGCGTCGCACGCCTTGGCGCCGAGGGCGCCGCCGCCCCCCTGGATGGCCCGCCACCCCCTCGCCACCCCCCGCCACCCCCTTCTCGCCACCCCGCGGGGTCCAACCCCCTGAAATGACGTCGCGCGCTCGTTGGCACGCGGCGTGGTCAGGGAGGCTGCGATGCTCGCAACAACGCAGTCCAGCACCCTCGTCGGCCTCGACGCCTTCGCCGTCCAGGTGGAGGTCGACATCACCCGGGCCATGCCCTCCTTTGACCTCGTGGGCCTCGCCGAGGCGGCCGTGCGCGAGTCACGAACCCGCGTGCGCGCGGCGATCGAGCAGTCGGGGTACCCCTTTCCGATACGCAGGGTCACGGTGAACCTCGCGCCCGCCGACGTGCGCAAATCGGGCACGGGCTTCGACCTCGCCATCGCCATCGCGACCCTCGCCGCGGCGGGCGAGTGCGCCGCTGAGCGCCTCGACGAGTGGATGCTCCTGGGGGAGCTCTCGCTCACCGGCGGCGTGCGCGGCGTGCGGGGCGTGCTCCCGCAGGTGATGGCCGCGCGGGAGCGGGGCGTGCGCGGCGCCATCGTCGCGGCCGAGAACCTCGGGGAGGCCGCCGTCGTCGAGGGCATCGAGGTGCGCGGCGCCGAGAGCCTCCGCGAGGTGGTGGAGTTCCTCGCGGGCCGCGGCACCCTGCGCAGCGGCTCGCCCGACGACGAGCGCGACGCGGGCGACGAGTCGCTCCTCCTCGACCTCCGCGACATCCGCGGGCAGGACCACGCCAAGCGCGCCTTCGAGGTCGCCGCCGCGGGCGGCCACAACGTGCTGCTCACGGGCCCCCCCGGCGGGGGCAAGACGATGCTCGCGCGGGCGATGCCGACGATCCTCCCGGCGATGTCGTTCCGCGAGCGGGTCGAGGTCACGGCGGTGCACTCCGCGGGCGCGATGCTGCGCCCCGGCGAGGGGCTGCTCCGCGCGCGCCCGTTTCGCGCGCCGCACCACACGGCGAGCGCGGTGGGCCTCGTGGGCGGCGGCGACCCTCCCCGCCCGGGCGAGATCGCGCTGGCGCACCACGGCGTGCTGTTCCTCGACGAGCTCCCCGAGTTCCCGCGCGAGTCTCTCGAGGGCCTGCGCGAGCCCCTCGAAGAGGGCAGCGTGACCATCGTGCGGGCGCGCACCCGGGCGCGCTACCCCGCGCGCTTCACCCTCGTCGCCGCGATGAACCCCTGCCCCTGCGGCTACCACGGCGACCCCTCGGACCGCTGCTCGTGCCCCGAGGAGCGCGTGCGTCGCTACCGCGGGCGCGTCAGCGGCCCCCTGCTCGACCGCATCGACCTGGTGATCCACCTCCCGCCGATGCGCATGCAGGCGCTGCAGCAAGCGCCCTCGGGGCCGAGCTCGGCCGAGGTGCGCGCGCGGGTGGAGCGCGCCCGCGAGGCGCAGCGGGCGCGGGGGGAGGAGTGCAACGCGCGGCTCGGGGTGCGCGCGCTGCGCGAGACCTGCGCCCTCGACGCGCAGGGCACACGGCTGCTCGAGTCGGCGTCGGATCGCATGGGGCTCAGCGCGCGGGCGATTCACCGGGTGATCAAGGTCGCGCGCACCGTCGCTGACCTCGAGGGCGCCGAGCGCGTGGGGGTCGCGCACGTCGCCGAGGCCATCGGCTACCGCGCGGTGCTGTGAGCGGGACTGGAGTAGAGTCGATGGTGATGAGCGAAGACTCTCCCCCTCGGCGCGGTCGCGTGTGGGACGACCCGCGCATTCGCGTGCCCGACGCAGAGACCTGGGCGGGCATGAGCGAAGAGGCCCGCGAGGCCGCGTGCGAGGCCATCGAGGCCGCGCTCGACGAGTACCGCGAGGCGATGAGCGAGGGCGTTCCCCACTCGAAGCGCAAGATGGGCGTGGCCGCAGACCTCGACGCGCACTTTCGACGGCAGGGCCGCGGGGTGCTCCTCGCGAACGAGCTCGCGGTGCTCTACCCCGGCGAGAGCGTCATCGTGCCCGACGTGCTCGCGGTGATGGACGCCGACCCCGACTACGAGCCCCAGCGCTGGGTGGTGATGCGCGAGGGCCGCGGCGTCGACGTGGTGGTCGAGGTGCGCAGCCTCGGCAACAAGCACAAGGACCTCGTCGAGAACGTCGCCGACTACGCCCGCGTGCGCATCCCCGAGTACTTCAGCTACGACTGCCGACGCGACACGCTCCGCGGCTGGCGCCTGCCCGACGCGACCTCGCAGACCTACGTGCCCATCGTGCCTCAGGGGGGATACCTCCGCTCCGCGGTGCTGGGCCTCGACCTCGCGGTGGTGGAGCACAGGCTGCGCTTCTTCACCAGCGACTCGCTGGTGCCCACCGAGCGCGAGCTCGTCGCGCGGCTGCAGCGCATCGTCGACGAGCGGCAGCTCGAGCGAGACGACGCCGCGCGGGAGCGGGACGACGCCGCGCGGGAGCGAGACGACGCCCTCAAGAGCCTCGCCCGCGCGCAGATCTCCCTGTGCCGCAGCGTGTTGCGCGTGTGTGAGGCGCGGGGCCTCGCGCTCACCGCGGCGCAGTCGGCGCGGGTGAACGGCGAGCACGACGTGGCGCAGCTCAGCGCGTGGGTCGAGCGGGCGCTGAGCGTCGAGTCGCCCGACGCGATCTTCGAGCGCGCGGGCTGACCGGCGGTCAGCGCCCCTGCTCGATCTCGTATTTCTCTCGGATGCGCTTGTTCTGCGGGACGTCGCCGAGCACGACGATGTGGTCCTCGGCCTCGAGCGTGAGGGCGCCGTCGGGGTTGGAGATCACGTCGAAGCCGTCTCCCTTGCGCCTCCCCACCGCCACCAGCAGCGGCCCGCCGAGCTCCAGGAACTTCTCCCGCAGCGCGCGCACGCTCGCCCCCGCGAAGGGCGCGGCGGAGTACTGCTGGAGGTCAGAGCCGCCGATGGCGCCGGAGGTGACGTCTTCGATGAAGCGCGCGACCTCGGGCTCGAAGGCCGCGCTCGCCACGAGCCGGCCCGAGAGCTCGTGGGGCGAGGCGACGTAGGTCGCGCCGCTCGCCACGAGGGTCTTGCGCAGGGCCTCGGCCTGCACCGCGACGACGATGCGCGCGGCGCTGTTGATCGCGCGAAAGTTCAACGAGGCCACGATGTTCTGCGAGTCGTCACCCGTGGCGATGACGGCGCTCACCGCGCGGTCGGCGTTGAGGGTGTCGCGCAGGGTCTCTTGCGACGCGTCGCCCACGCTCACGAACAGCGGCCCGCGGTCGGCCAGGCGCCGCGCCACGGGGACCTCCTCGACGCTCCCGCACAGCAGCGCCACGCTGCGCCCCGCGTCGAGGAGCTCGGCGATGGCGCTGCGCGCGACGGGGCTGAAGCCCACCACGACGACGTGCGCGTCCATGTCGGTCCCGATGAGCCCGCTGTCCTCCATGCGCTTCACCTCCATCACCACGTCGTTCATCGCCGTGAGCAGAAAGCCGATGCTGAACAGGGTCAGCAGGATGAACGCCCCCGTGACCATCCTCCCCGTCGGCGTGACCGGGTACGCGTCGCCGTAGCCCACCGTGGCCATCGTCACCACGAGGAACCACGCGACGTCGCTCACGCTCCGCAGGTGCGTCCCCGGCGCGTCGCGCTCGGCGCCCCAGAGCAGCACCCCCGCGAGGCCGACCGCCGAGAGGACCAGCAGCCCCGGCCTGCGCGTGCGCTGGGCGAGGAGGCGGAGGATCACCTGGGTTCGACGTGCGACGAGTCCGCGGGCCATGAGCGGCGACGTCGCTATCACGGGACCGGCCGCGCTGTCGCCCAGTCCGGCGCCTCCTCGCGAGACCTCAGCGTCCGGTCTCGGTGGGACCCTCGGCGATGGCCGCGAACTCGCTCGCTGTGAGGTGACGCGGCGTGTAGCTGCCGCCCACCCCTTGAAGCTGCCGCCAGAACGAGCGCAGGTGGTTGCGCGAGCCCCGCTCCAGACTGTCGAGGGTCGCGAGCACGTCGGCGCTCCGGGCGACGCCGCGCATCTCACGGATGTCGGCGATGTCGAGCTCCTCGATCTCGGCGCCGACCTGCAGCGCCGCCAGCGTCGACGCGCTCCCCTGCGCCACCAGCGCGTCGTGCAGGGACTGCAGCGCGGGGGTGGCGAAGCTCCCCTGCGCGCGGCCCGCGGCGGGGTCGTCGATGCCGTAGCGCACCAGCAGCGCGAGCACCGCGTCGGTGTGGGTCTGCTCGCTCGCGGCGATGTTGGCGAACACGCCGCTCTGCCCCTGCAGAGCCAGGTACACGTCTCGCGCGAGCTTCTCCTCTTCGCGCAGCCAGCGGAGCAGCGCGGCCTCGTCAACGAAGCGCGCGGTGACTACGTCCGCCGCGGTGACTACGTCCGCCGCGGTGACTACGTCCGCCGCGACTGCGGCGGCGTCTTCGGGTGCGTCGCGAACGGCTTCGCCGCAGGCCGAGAGCGAGGCCGCGAGGGCGAGCGTGAGCGCGAGGGTGGCGATCTTCATGGCGTTGTCTCCTCGGCAGGTGAGAGCCAACGCGGTGCGCCCGGGGGTTCTCCGTCGCTCAGCGCGCCCAGGGCGGCGCCGTGAGCCTGCGTCGCCCGTCGTGCGCGCGGGGCAGCGCCGCGGGGTCCTCGCCGGGCGACACCGCGCGGTCCCATAGCTGACAGGTCACCTGCTTGTGCCGCTGGTCGAGGGCCTCGCAGTAGTTCGTGAGCTTGCAGCGACGCACCTCGCCGCCGCGGCCGCTACGCACCTTGAGCCACCAGTCTGGGTCGGCGAGGCTCTGCCGCGCCGCCGCGACGATGTCGCAGTCGCCCTCGCGCAGCGCGCGCTCGGCGAGGCGAAAGCCCGTGATCCCTCCGGCGCCGACCACGGGCGTCTGCATCCCCTCGCCGCGCAGCGCGTCTCGAACCGCGCGCGAGAGGTGAAGGTTGCGGCCGAAGGGTCCCCGCGCGTCGGAGCGCACCGTGGGCATGCACTCGTGGCCGCTCTCCCCCGTGTACGGGTACGCCGCCTCGCCCACCCTGGGCTGCTTCGCGTCCTCGAACTTTCCGCCCTTGGAGACCGAGATGAAGTCCATGCCTTCGCGCGCGAAGCGCAGGGAGAATTCTCGGGCGTCGCTCACGTCGCTGCCGCCCGCGATGGCCTCGTCGCCGAGGAGCCGACAGCCCACCACGAAGCCCGCGCCCACCGCCCCGCGCACCGCGCGAAAGACCTCGAGCGGGAGCCGCGCGCGGCCGTCGAGGTCGCCGCCGTAGCCGTCGTCGCGGGTGTTCAGCGCCGAGAGGAACGACGCCATGGTGTACGCGTGGGCGTAGTGCAGCTCGACGCCGTCGAAGCCCGCGCGCTCGGCGCGCGCCGCGGCCCGCGCGAAGACCTCGGGGAGCACCTCGGGGGGCGCGCGGATCGCGGGGAGGTCAGTCGGTCACCCCGCTCCCCTCGCCCCCATGCGCAGCGCCTCGAGCTCCCGCGCGGTGAGCGCCATGGCAGGGCGGGCTCGTCGAAGCTCGGCGAGGGACGCGCGGACCTCAGGCCTCGGCAGCGTCGAGCCAGCGCGCGTCGCCGCGCACTGCTCGGCCAGCGCCTCGCGGTGCGCGTCAGTCACGGAGAGAAAGCGCGCGAAAGACCCTCTCGGGCTCGGGGCGCCCGGATCGAGAGGAAGTCGATGAGCTGCACGAAGCACCGGGTCTCGCCGCCGCTGCGCTGCTGGTGTCGGCGAGGCGCGCGAGGCCCGTCGACGTACCAGTCGTGCCCCGCGCGCAGCAGGGGGCCGCTGGGGACGTCCCTCACCCCCGTCGACGACGACCGCGCCGGGGCGACCGTCGGCGAAGCGGCCGTACCACGCGAGCACCTCGCCGTCGGTGACCTCTCCCTCCGGCGTCGCGCGCCGGGGGACCATCGCCGGCACCCACGTTCGAGACCCGAGCGCGCAGCCCGCGCGGGCGTCACGGGCGAGAACAGCCGCGACGCCTCAGCCTCCGCCGCGTCGGGCCACGCCTCGTCGGGGATCGCATGAACGACCTTTTCATCCGCGCTTTCGTACACCCTCGGTCGCGGGGTACAACCGCGGGCATGGCGTTCAAGCGCGAGAAGCGTCTCACCCGGCAGGGCGCAGAGCAGTTCGGTCCCCTGGGCCCAAGCCCCCCACGGCGGAGCAGGCCGCCGAGTTCGGCGCCCTCGACCTCCCCCCCGACCCCTCGCTCCCGCCCGGCACGCACATCCACTGCGTCGCCTGCGGCAAGCACCTCGACACCGTAGGCGAGGTGCGCGAGCGCCAGGCCGGCGGGGCCTTCGGGGGCGCCCTCTGGGCCTCGCTGCGCTGCGCCCACGGGAGCGTCTTTCAGGCCTGCCTGGGCTGCATGGCCAAGGGGCGCAGGCTCCTCGACGAGCACGACCGCTCTGGCCGGGCCGTCGCCGCCGCCCAGGCGTGGCACTGATTTCTCGTCGCGACCCAATGGGTCGGCACGGAGCACGATCGTACTAGCTCGGATGTCCTCTCCGCGACCGATGCCGCCGCCGATCCCCCCGGAGGCGCGAAGAGTTCGCTCCCCCGCCGCGACCGGGACGGCGCCCCGCGGCGCGTGCCCGCCGCCGGTCCCTCCCGAGGCGCTGCGGCGCCGCGTCAACGCCGAGAGCCCCACCGAGCAGCTGGTCGACGCCGCGAAGCGCGGTGACCCCCGGGCCTTCGAGCACCTCGTTCGGCGCTACCGCCCGCGGGTGCTCGCCCTGGGGCTGCACCTCACGGGCAGCCGCGCCGACGCCGAAGACGTCGCGCAAGACGCGTTCATGAAGGCCTACCAGGCCCTCGAGGGCTTCGAGGGCCGCAGCGCGTTCTTCACCTGGGTCTACCGCATCGCCGTGAACCGCGCGCTGCAGCTCCGCGCGGCCAAGCGCACCCGCGCCGGCGCCGACCTCGACGACCCCCGCGTGGCCCTCGCCGTGGCCGTCGACGCCGACGGGCGCCCTGGCAGGGCCCTGGAGCTTCAGGAGACCTACAAGCAGCTCGTGGCGGCCTTCGACCAGCTCTCGCCCCTGCTGCGCTCCACGGTGGCCCTGGTGACCCTCCAGGGGCTCTCGCACCCCGAGGTCGCGGCGGTCATGGGCTCCACCGAGGGGACCATCGCGTGGCGCATGCACGAGGCCCGCGGGCAGCTCCGGCGCGCCCTGGGCGTGCAGCCGAGCGAGGTCCTCGCGGTGACGCCGCCGCCCCGGCCGATTCGGGCGCCGAGCGCGACCGAGAGCACCCCCGACTCGCTGACCTTTCGCCTCGCCTTCGCCCTCGCCGCGGCGCTCTGACCGACCCTCAGGGCAGCTTGAACGAGTAGGCCCCGTCGGCGCACGCCCTCGCCGCGATGCCCGCGAGGAGCCGGTCGTCGTTCTCCTCAAAGGCCGCGAGGTTCGCGCGCAGCCGGCGCTCGACCTGGTTCGCGAAGGCCGCGGTGAGGTCGGCCTCGCGCTGCGCGCCGCTCTCGCCCTTGCGCTCGATGAGCCGGGTGCACCGCGCGAGGCACGCCGTCAGGGCGTAGAGGTCGGTGATCACGTCGGCGAGGCGGCGCTGGCTGAACTGCATCTCGGCGATGTCTTTGCCGTGGCGGCGGAGCACCTTGTCGACCGCGCGGGCGATGCCGAGCACGCCCTCCTCGACGACGGCCGCCTCTCGGCGCAGCGCGCGGTGACAGCGGGCCATGCGCTCGCGGCCGAGCGCCGTGCGCGCGCGCTGGATCGCGAACTCGTACATCAGCCCGAAGCCCTTGATGGGCTCGCGCATCGCCCGGGAGACCTCGGCGATCTGCCGCGACGGCCCCTGGAGGCCGCCGAGGGCGACGTAGGCGCGCAGCGTCTCGTTGGTGCCCTGCATGATCTGAAACACCCTGGCGTCTCGGAGCGTGCGCTCCCAGGGCTCCCCCTGCGCGATGCCGACGCCCCCCGCGAGGTCGACGGCGGCGTTCGCGACGCGGCCCAGCGCCTCGCTCGCGAAGAGCTTGCTCATCGCGCTCTCGAGCGACCAGTCGGGGACCTTCGCGTCGGCGATGCCCGTGGTGAGGTACAGCGTCGACTCCATCGCCCAGGTCTCGGCCATCATCCCGGCGAGCTTCTCCTTGACCATGCCGAACTCGGCGATGTTGCGCCCGAAGGCCGCGCGCGCGTTGACGCGCTCGATGCACAGGCTCACGAGCCTGCGCGCCGCGCCCGCGCAGGCCGCCGCGAGGCCACCCTGCCCCGCGAGAACGCCTCCATCGCCGCCCGGTAGCCCGAGCAGGCGTCGCCCAGGAGGCGCTCGTTGGTGACCGGAAGCCCTCGATGCGCAGGGTGGTCGTCGGCGCGCCGCGAAGCCAGCTTCTCGAGGCGAGGGCGAGGTCGTGAAGCCGTCGGCGCGCTCGACACGAAGGCGAAGTGGCTTCGGGCGCGCGTGCAGCCGCGCGTCGGTGGTGCGCGCCACGACCACGGCGAGGTCGGCGAGGCCGCCGTTGGTCACCCAGGATCTTCTCGCCGTCGAGGGTCCACACGCCGCCGGGGCGGAGGCCTGCGTGCGGATCGCGCCGGGGTCGCTGTAGGCGGTGCGCTCGGTGAGCGCGAGGCCCCGAGCGACTCGCCGCGGGCCATGGCCGGGAGCCACCGGGCGCGCTGCGAGGTCGTTGCCGAAGAGCCCGACGGCGTTGGCCGCGAGGAGCCCGTGCGCAGGCACGGTCTGCTCGACGCGCTGTCGAGGGCGCCCGAGGCTCCTGCAGCACCCGCGCCTGCCCCGTGAGCGGGAGGCCCGCTGCCGCCGCTGCTCCTGGGGATCTTGATCCCGAAGACGCCGCTCGCCCGGAGCCGGCGAGGGCCTCGGGAAGATCGCGCCCTCGCGGTCGAAGCGCGGGGCGTCGAGCAGCGGAGCGAGGGCGTGCACGCGGTCGATGAGCAGGTCGGCGTGGTCCCGATCGCGCCGGCGTCGGCTCGAGGAAGGGAAAGACCATGTCCTCAGGGATCGCTAGCGTAGAACCGCAGGGACTTCGTGAAGCTCTCCTCGATCGACATGGCGCGACCCTACGGGACGGCTTCGCGGCGGCCTCAAGCGCCGCGGCTACACCGCGAAGAGCGCGCCGTTGCGCGTCGTGTCGTCGGCGAGGCCTCGACAGGCTCGCCCAGCAGCGCGGCGCGCGCGACACCGCGGCGAGGTCAGCGGGCTCGCAGCGCCGAGGCTCCCTCGTCACCCCCGCGGGGAATTTGGTCAGGCGCGTCGGTCTCGAGCAGCAGCCGCTCGCGCGGCGTCGCGCGCAGCGACGCGACGGGGCAGCGCGCGCCCTCGCGGGTGACCGCGCCGCCGTACGACAGCGAGAGCCTAGCGCAGGTGGCGACGCGCCAGCTCGGCGCCCCGAGAAGCTGTGCACCATCCCAGGACGGCTCGGGAGCGCTTGCGCCCCAAGCACTTCGAGCGCGTCCTGGTGCGCGTTGCGCACGTGGAGCACCAGCGGCAGGTCGAGGGCCCGCGCGACCTCGAGGTGCGCCGCGAGCGCGGCCCGCTGCCGCGGGAGGGGCGCGCGGGAGGGGTCGAGGGTCCCGTCGAGGCCGCACTCACCGACGGCGACCACGGCGTCACGGCGCGCGCGCGCCGCGCCGTGCAGCGCGTCGAGGGCGTCGCGCAGCGCGCCGTCGTCGAGGTCGGGCAGGGCGAAGGGGTGCACGCCGAGGGCGACCCAGCGCGCGCCGGGGAGGTGCGCCGCGAGCGTGCGCGGCCAGTCGGCGGGGCGCACCGCGGGGATCAGCGCCCGCGTCACCCCCGCGGCGACCGCGCGGTCCCACACCACGTCGCGGTCGGGGTCGAAGGCCGGGAGGTCGAGGTGGCAGTGGGCGTCGAAGGCGCTCATGGCGCGCGCAGCGCGCAGACGTACGCGAGGAGCTCGCCGCGGCGCTCGGGGGGCTCGAGGTGATCGCCCCGCGCCCCCTCGGCGGGGGGCGGGCGAAAGCTGCTCGTGCGCCACCGCACCTCGAAGCCGTGCGCCCGCAGCAGCGCCAGGGTCTCTTCGGGGAAGAGCTGTCGCTGCGTGAGGGTGCGCACCTCCCGCGCCTCGGGGCGGAGCACCGGGGTGATGGTGATCCGCACCGAGAGCAGCTGCGCGTAGGCGTCGTAGCTGAACTCTTCGCGCAGGGTCACGGCCTCGCGCAGGTCGGGGTGCTCGAAGCGCGGGCTCTCCATGGTCGTGTCGCGGAGCAGCGCGGGGTCGGGCACCCACGCGTCGAAGGCGAAGAGCCCCCCGGGCGCGAGGTGCTCCCGCACCCGCGCGAAGAAATCCGCGTGGTCGTCGCGGGTGTAGAGGTGCGCCACGCCGTTGAAGGGGCAGGTGACCAGCGAGAAGCGCTCGTCGGTGCGCCAGCTGCGCATGTCTCCGCGCACGGCCCGCACCCGCGCGCGGAGCGCCTCGGGCTCGGCGTCGAGGCGCGCGCGCAAGGCCTCGATCATCTCGGCGCTGTCGTCGACGCCCACCACCCGCGCGCCGCCCCGCGCCACGGGGATCGCCACGCGGCCGGTGCCCACGCCGTACTCCAGCACCGCGTCGTGGCCCTGCGCGAGGGCGCGGTAGAAGGCCACGTCCTCGCTGCGGTCGGCGAAGAGCAGCTCATACGTGCGCGGGCTCTGGTAGAGCACGAGCGCCTCAGCCCGGGATCGAGAGGCAGCCGAAGAGCACCTCGACGCCCCGGTCGCTCCCGCGCACCTCTTCTTGCGCGCGGGCGCACGAGGCGGGACAGAGGGTCACCGTGCGGGGGCTGCGGGGGTCGTCGAAATACCACCCCCCGTTCACCCCGCAGGCGCTCGCGCCCGACACCCGCCCGAGGGTCACCCGCGACGCGCCGCGGATCGCGACGTTGACCCGGTCGGGGTCGAGCACGTTGCCCTCGGGCGCGGCGGGCACCGGGAGCTCGCAGGCGATGCGCGCGCTCTGCTCCACGGCCGAGGCGACGCGCTCGAAGAAGGGCGCCCACGCCGCCGCGCCGTCGCAGATGCGCGCCCGCGCGCCGCCGGTGCGCCGCACCAGCTCGTTGTAGGTCACGCCCGCGCTCGGCGGGGGGCCGCCGCCGGGGTACACGCAGGTCGAGTCGGGCATGGCCTCGGAGAGCCAGCCGTAGATCCCGTGAAAGAGGTATCCCGTGAAGAGCCCGTTCCACGAGGGGTCGAGCAGCCCCGGCGGCAGGGTGAAGCTGCGGCTATAGGGGTTCACGCCGCCGGCGAAGCGCTCGAAGACGTCGGCGGTCATGCGCGCGTTGTCGTCGGTGACCACCACGATGCTCTTCGTGGCGTCGGCGCGGAGAAACTGCCGCCAGGGCTCGCCCCCGCGCTCCTGCCCGTCGCGGTACCCCGGCGTCTGCCCGAGGGTGCCCAGGAGCTGCTCCAAGGGCTGCGTGCTGCGCACGTCGACGGCGCTGTGCAGAAAGCGCGGACCGTTGCCGCAGCGCGTGTCGCCCGCGAGGGGCGGCGGGATGCACACCGCGTAGCGCTGCCCACCGGCCACGGTCACGTTGGGCGTCGGGCTGCGCAGCGAGAGCATCACGACGCGGTAGTCGAGGCCGCGGTCGCCGATGAGCGCCGCGAAGCGGTTGAGGCCCGCGGTGACCTCGCGCACGGCGGGGGCCATGCTCACGGAGTTGTCGACGATCCAGATGATGTCGACGGGGAGTCGCACCACCGGCGCCTCGACCGAGGCCGCGGTGCACGCGGCGTCGAGCTCGAGGACGACGTCGCGCGGGGGCGGCGGCACGTCGGGGAGCTCTGGGCGATCGACCGGCGCCGACGGCGCGTCGACGACGTCGATGACGTCGACGACGTCTTCGGTCGAGGCGTCGGCCCCGGTGAAGAATCGGCTCGCCGTGGCGTCGCAGGCGACGCTCGCGCACAGCAGCATCGCCATCGAGAGGTGCGGTCGCATCTCGCACTGTCGTACCGCCATCGCGGGGCGGCGTCGACCGCGCGACGCGCGGTCCCTCACTCGCGGCCGCCGTCGGGCGAGGGGCTCAGCCGGAACGGGTATCGAACGGTCATCCTCCCGTCACCCTCGGGCCGCAGAAACGCCACGGTCATCATCGACTCGCGCATGCAGGTGAGGAACTCCCCCTCCCACACGCCCGCGTCGGGGGCGCCGGCGTCTCCGACGAAGCGCGCGTCCTCGACGAGCCCGCCGAGGTTCGCGTCGGCGACGATCTCGAACTCCATCGTCACGCGCCCCTCGCCCGCGGGTCGGCGCTGCAGCAGCGAGTCGTAGCAGGCGCTCGCCATCGGCAGAAAGTCCTCTCGAATGCGCTCGCGGAGGTACCGCGCGTCCAGGGTGCCCGCGCGCGCGGGGATCGCCGCGACCGCGGCGGGCTCGGCCCCGGCCCCCTCGGGCGGCGCCCCCGCGTCGGCCCGCCAGGCGCGCACGATCGCCGCGCGGATGCGGTCTCGCAGCGCGCGGTCCCTCACCGACGCGGCGACCACGCCAGCGTCTTCTACGACCGGCGCCGGCGCGACGGGCGCGGTCGGCGGCGACGTCTCTCGCGGCGGTGTCACGAGCCCCGCCTCGTCGCCCGCGGGCGGGAGCGCGGCCCTCGTCGCCTCGCCCCCGCGGCGCAGCGACCACGCCCCGAGGAGCAGCAGCGCCGTCAGCGTCGCCGCGCCCACGAGCCGTCGGCGCCTCGCCTCGTCGCCGTGCACCGTCACCGCTTCTTCACGGTCACGACGGGTCGAAGGATGGCCTTCCCGTCCTTGATCGACACGTCGAACTTCACCTCGGCGCCTTCGTACTTCTGCTCGAGCCTCGGGAGGGTCTCGCGCACCTGCCGGGCCACCTGCTCGAAGCGCACCTCGGAGGTGTCGCCCGTCGAGCGACGCGCGGCGACGTAGCGGTCGTAGAGGGCCCTCACCGCGGGGTCGTCTTGGGTCGAGGCCGACGGCGAAGGCCGAGGGGGCGGAGGGGGCGCGGAGGGCCGCGGCTCGGGGCTCCCCGCCCCGCCCAGGGGGATCACCGAGGGCCGCGACCCCGTCGCCCCGCGCAGCCCGGCGAAGGCCGAGAGCCTCGGCCGCCGAGCGGCGTCGGGGGCCTGCGCCGCCGCGGGCATCGGGATCGACGGACGCGCCGGACGCGCCGGCTCGGGGCTCGGCGGCGGGGGCTCGAAGCCGAAGTCCATGAACCCATCGGCGGGGGCGTCGTCGCCGAACATCCCCGCGGGGAGCTCGTCGGTCGCTCCCTTGCCCGCGTGGCGCGTGGCCGCTCCGGCCTCCGGCTCGGCCTGGGGCGCCTCGGCGACGGGCTCGACCCGCTTTCTCGTCGAGGTGCCCATGCGCTGCGCGCGCAGCACGTCGCGCTTGAGCGTGCCCTCTTCGATGCGGCGAATGATCCGCCCCCAGTACGTCTGGTAGCTGGTGAAGCGCTGCACCAGGGAGTTGAAGCGAAACCGCTGGGCCGACGAGCGGAGCTGCTCGCGGTGCATCATCTGAAAGCGCCGGTCGACGTCCTTGCGCTGCACCCAGGGCAGCGCCTTCTCGATGCCCGTGAAGTACTGCTCGTACTTGATGCGCAGGCGCTCAAGCCGGCCCTCGAGCTCCTCGAGCTCCTTGTTGACCTCTTCGGGCGTCACAGCGGCGTGACCACCAGGTTGTCGAAGTGCACGCGCGCCTCCCAGTCGTTGAAGGCGAAGAACTCATGCCCCGGACCGGCCAGCGGGTCGGGGTCGTCCCACTCGAGCATCGGGTTCCCGTCGATGGACCATTTCAGCAGGTTGCCGCGGCGCTCGATGGTGAAGCGGTAGTGTCGGTGGGGCTCGACCCTGGGGCCCACGCGCTCGCGCCGATCGGGGGCGTGCTCGTCCATGCGGGCGATGACGTTGAGTCGGTTGAACCACCCGCCGAAGATCACCACGTAGCTGGTCGCCGTGTAGCTCGCCTGCCGCGCGTACGACTCGCCGTCGCCGTAGACCTCGCACTTGAGGTCGCCGTTGGGCGACTCGCTCCAGGCCTCGAACTCGATGCGCGCGTTGCGCGGGAGGCGGCGGCGCAGCCAGAGCGGGTGGTTGTGCAGGTTCTGCCCGACGAGGGCGCCGTTCTCGATGCGCCAGCCCGGCCCGGTCTCGCGCCAGTCAGGGCCGAGGACCGCGCGGTCGAAGTTGTCGGCGAAGCGCTCGCCGACCGCCGCCGGTCGACGCGGCGGGTCGCAGGCCGACCAGGGGAGCGCGAGGACCGCCGCCGTCGCCGTGAGCGCGAGCGCCTGGAGGGCATGGCGAGAGACCGATGGACGCATCGTTCACGACACCGTACCACAGCGCGCCCGCGGAGTGGGCGGCGATCTCCCGACGCTCAGCCGTGGCGGCGGTTGGGGCGCGGCGCCGGGCGGCGCGGGCGGGAGCCCTCGAATTCCCTCGGGTCGGGCGCGGCGCGCAGGCGCTCCATGCGGAGCCCCTTCTCCTTGCGGATCGAGCGCTCCATGTTCTCCGCGAAGGCCCCCGCGGCGCCCTGGAGCACCTCGATCAGGGACTCGCTGTCGAGCACGCGAATCGCGCCGATGTCGGCGCTGGTGACGCCGCCGACCCTGCACAGCATCGGGAGGAGCCAGCGGGCCTCGGCGCGGTCGCGGCGCCCGAGGTTCACCCGGTACCACGCGCTGCCCACGTCTTCGCCGGGACGTCGGGGCGCGAACTCGACCGGGGCGCGCTGCTCGAAGCTCTGAAACGAAGGGATCGCGCGGGTGAGCGGGAGGTCTTCGGGCTCGGGGAGCTCCCGGCGCAGACGCGCGACGAGGCCCGAGACCAGCTCGGTCGCGTCGCCGCCCTCGAGGAGCGCGCGGGCGATGGCCCGGTCCTCGTCGGTGACCTCGGCGGTGGTCTCGCGGGCGGCGCTGGCGAGGCGGTCGCGGTCCGTCGAGGCGATGGCCTCGGCCGAGGGCACGGGCTCCCACTCGGCGACCACCTTCACCGCGCGCAGCAGCGACGCCGCCACCCGGCGACGCTCGGCGGGGACCAGCAGCACGCTAGTGCCCTTGCGCCCCGCGCGGCCCGTGCGCCCGCTGCGGTGCTGCAGCGCGCTGGGGTCGTTGGGCAGGTCGGCGTGCACCACGAGGTCGAGGGCCGGCACGTCGAGGCCGCGGGCGGCGACGTCGGTCGCCACGAGCACCTTCGCGCTGCCGTCGCGCAGGGCCTGCAGCGCGCGGGAGCGCTCGGGCTGCGTCAGGTCGCCGTGCAGCGCCTCGCAGCGAAAGCCCCGCTCGCGCAGGCTCGCCGTGAGGTGCGCGACGCCGTCGCGGGTCTGGCAGAACACCAGCGCCGCGGGGGCCTCGTAGTGGCGCAGCACGTTCACCACCGCGCGCGCGCGCGCGCGCCCGGCGATGACGTGGGCGATCCAGGCGATGTCGGCGTGGGCCTCGGCGACGGGGGTCGCGGCGACGCGCGCGGGGGACTTCTGGTAGCGCGCCGCGAGGCGGGTCACCTCGCTGGGGAGCGTGGCGCTGAACATCAGCGTGCGGCGCTCGGCCGGCGTCGCGTCGAGCACGCGCTCGAGCTCCTCGCGAAAGCCCATGTCGAGCATCTCGTCGGCCTCGTCGAGGACCACCGCGGACAGCCCATCGAGCTTCAGCGTCCCCCGGTCGAGGTGGTCGCAGAGGCGCCCCGGCGTGCCCACCACGAGGTGCGCGCCGTGCTCCAGCGCCCGCGCCTGCGGCCCGAAGGCCATACCTCCCACGCAGGCCACGGTGCGCAGCCCGGTGCCCGCGAAGAGCCACTGCAGCTCGCGCTCGACCTGCATCGCGAGCTCGCGCGTGGGGGTCATCACCAGCGCCCTGGGCTTCGTCGCGGGGCCCGCGCGGTCGTCGGGCGCCGAGAGCAGCAGGGGCGAGAGCACGAGGCCGAAGGCCACGGTCTTGCCCGAGCCCGTGCGCGACGACACGAGGAGGTCGCGGCCGAGCAGCCCCGCGTCGAGGACGTCGGACTGCACCGGCGTGGCTTCGAGGTAGCCGCGCGCGGTGAGCGCGTCGCGGAGGAGCGTCGGGATGGCGAGTTCGGAGAAGCGCATGGCGGCGCCGCGTCTAGCACGTCCTGTGCGCGCGCGACGGCCCCGACGCGCGGAATCGTCCGCGCGGCGCTCTCGGCGGCGCGTCGGCGTATCTTCTCCGCGTGCGCGCCGAAAGCCCCCTCCTCGCCCTCGCCCTCGCCCTCGCGCCCCTCGGGTGCGGCCACACGCTCCGCGTGCCGACGCCCTCCGCGGGCGGCCCTGGCGCGAGGCTCCCGCCGCCGCTCGCGTCGCGCGTCGACGCCCCCGTCGACGCCGACCTGAGCGAGACGCTCCGCGCGCTGGAGTCTCAGGTCCCCCGCGAGGTCGGCACCGACGGGCAGTTTCGCAGCGTGGGGCCCTTCCCCGCGAGCGTGCGCTACACCGCGCGGCGCAGCGCGTTTCGCTTCACGCCCCGGGCGGGCGGGCTGCACGCCGAGGCGACCCTCGAGTTCTCCGCCGAGGCCTGCGTGGGCGCGAGCCTCGGGCTCCCCATCCCCTTCCTCGGCGGCGGCTGCGCGCCCGTGGGGAGCTGCGGCACCGGCGGCGAGTCTCCCCGGCGGGTGATCATCGCCACCGACACCACCGTGCGCCTCGACCCCTCCTGGCGCCTCGTCGCCGAGACCGTCGCGGCGCCTCCGCAGCTCCTCGACCGCTGCGAGCTCACGCCGTTTCACATCGACGTCTCGGGCTTCATCGCGCAGGTGGTGGCTCAAGAGGTGCGCGCCGCCACCGCGCGCCTCGACGCGGGTGAACGCCGCGGAGACCTCCGCCGCGGCGATCGCGTGGCGCAGCCTCTTTGAGCCACATCGACCTCGGCGAGGGCGCGCAAGCTCCAGCCTCTCGCCCGGGCCGTGGGGTGAGCTCGCTGAGCCTCGACGCGTCGAGGGCGAGGGCCAGCGATGCAGGTCACCGCGCCCGAGGGTGACGACGGTGGGCGCGCGGCCTCGACGCCGGCGTCGCCGCTGCCGCCATCACCCGGGCCGCGGGCCCCGCGGAGGCTCTTCGCGTGTCGTTCGACGCGACGGTGCGGTGGGACGAGGTCACCCGCATGGTCGCCGAGCGCTCGCGGGCAGACGCTCACCCTCGAAGGGCACCGGGTGCTGGTGCGCGACATCCGCGCAGTGCCGCACGGCCACGCGCTGATGTTCCTGGTCGACGCGCGCTTCGAAGACGGGACCTTCGCGGGGCAGACCGCGACGGTGCACCTCGCGGGGCTGCCGGTGTACGACCCCGCGCGGCGCGAGCTCACCGTGCGCGAGCTGGATTACAGCCTCGGGGACCCGCAGCGCGATGCTCGAAGTTCGGCGAGTGGTTCCTCCGCGGTTCGCTGCGCGAGCAGGTCGCCGCGCAGGCGCGCTTCCCCCTCGGCGACCGCCTCGACCGCGTGCGCGCGAGCGCCAGCGGGCGCGCTGAGCCGCGAGCTCGCGCCGGGCACGCGCATGGAGGGCTCCCTCGGCGACGTGCGCCCCGAGGAACCCTACGTCACCCCCGAGGGCGTGACCCTGCAGGTCGTCGCCGAGGGCCGCGTCTCGGTGCCGACCTCGCGGCGATCACGCCTCGGGCGCGGTAGCGCTCGCTTCGGGCTTCTGCTCGGCCTTGGTGACGTCGTCGCGCTCCTTGAGCAGCGAGGCGAGCCAGATCGCCAGCTCGCGTCGGCGTCGCGCGTAGGTCGCGCGGGCCGACCTCGCCCGCGTCGCGCAGCCTCGCGGTACTCTCGCGCCTCGGCGAGCACGGTCGCGCTCGGCGTCGAGGAGGCCAGCGTGCGCCCCCGCGCTTGCGCCCGCGCCCGAGGGTCATCGCGAGCGCCGAAGACACCAGCAGCGCCGCCGCCGCCGACGCCGCCGTGCGCATCGGGCCGGCGGCCCGCGAGATCCCCGAGGCTCACCCGCACCGAGGTGAGCGCGGGGTCCTTGAGCCGACGCTCGAGCCCCGTGACCAGGATCCGGTCGCGCGGCCTGTTAACGCCGCAGGCATCCCCGCGACGAGAGGGTGAGCCCGGGGGGCCCTCGGAGGCCACCGTCCGCGCTCACCACGGGCAGCGGCAGCCCGGCCTCGAAGGTGAAGTCTCCCCCGTGCAGCCAGGCTGGTACTGAAACACCACCTCGAGCGGCGCCTCGGTGGTGGGCGCGAGGGCGCCGCGCAGCACGGCGTAGTCTCCCTCCGACTCCAGGCGTCGGCCATCATGGGCGGCGTCTGAGAAGGCAGTGAAGCCTCGCGGAGGCGAAAGCGAACATGGGTATCCGGCGGCGCGAGGCGCGGGGCCGGCGGTGCCCCCGCCGATCGACATCGCCGTAGGGTTCACGATCCTCATGCGCTGCACGACGGTGAGTCGCTCATCGCGAAAGTGCAGCTCGAAGCGCGTCCCAGAGCAGCGTGCCGCGCGGGGTCTCGGCTCACGTCGTAGCGCACGAGCTGGGCGCGGGCGCCGCGGCGCAGGGAGAGCGCTGGAAAGGGCGGGGCCGAAGCGCGCGCCGTCGCGCTCGGTGCTGACGCGGTAGGCCACCTCCTGCCCCGTGGCGAGGCGCTCAAAGCACGACGCCGTTGGGGCTCGCGCGCCGCTCTGCCCGCGGGGGCCGGGCTCGCCGCCGCGCATCTGCCCGAGCCGCACCATCGCCTCGGGGACGGGGTTGCCCTGCGCGTCGACCACCTGCACGACGAGCTCCCCCGGCGGCACGTCGTCGCGCTCCTCGACCTGCGCGCGCGGGAACTCGGCGCGGTGAATCTCTGGCGTCCCCTGCGGCGCGGCGTCGCCCTTCGTCGGGGGGTGCCCCGGCGGCAGCCCGGTCGCGGGGTGGCCCGGGGCGTGCCATCGCGGGGTGCCCCGGCGGCAGCGGCGCCAGGGGTCGACGAGGCCGGGCGCAGAATCGCCCTGCACCGCAGCGTCTTGCGCGTAGAGCGGCGCCGCCGTGAGGAGCAGCGCCAGGGTCAGCACTTGAGGTCACGCGTTCGCATCGGTCGCCTCCTCGCGCACGCGCGCGCTTTATCGCTTGCAGAACACCGCGTCGTCGTCGTTCGTCGTGCCGCACGCCTCGCACGCCCTGCCGTCTCGCGCCGCGGCGCGGGAGCCGGCGGCGGCTCGGGCCGCCTCGGGCTCGGCCTCGCCGAGGGCGCCGCGCTCGGCCTTGTCGAGGAGGGCCTCGGCGGCGTCGCGCCAGGCCGTCACGCCCACGTCGATGCTCGCCAGGGCCTCCTAGGCCTCGGCGCGGTAGCGCGCCTCGAGCTCGGCGTAGTCGTCCTCGCCGAGGCGGCCGATGGAGCGCTCGAAGGCGATGTCCTTGAGCGCGCGCAGGGCCGAGTTCTTTCGGGCCTCGACGGCGGCGAGGCGCGAGGCCTCGTCCTCCTCTTCTTCGACGGGCGCCGAGGGGTCGATGAGGCTGCGCAGCGACTCCCAGAACAGCAGCACGGCCGACGCGAGCAGCGCGAAGGCCAGCCACAGCGCCACCGTCGCCGCGCCGCGGACGACCCCGAGGGGGATCGCCACGAGCACCGCGACGCCGAGCACCGCCCAGGGGATGAAGCGCGCCAGGGGCTCTCTCTCTTGCGTCGTGTCGCTCACGCGGCCTCCTCCTCGCGCGCGGCGTCTGCGGCGCGCCGGGCGCGCATCGCGGCCTCGGCCGCCCGCGACGCGTCGGGCCACATCGCCACCATCACCCCGAGGACCATCACCACGCCGCCGATCCAGATCCACACGGTGAGCGGGTTGACGAAGGCCTTGAAGTGCCCGACGCGGGTCTCGGGGTCGATGGAGGCCATGACCACGTAGAGGTCCTCGCGCAGGCCCGAGGTGATGCTCACCTCGGTGGTGGGCATCTCCTGCCGCGCCGTGTAGATGAAGCGCGCCGGGGAGATTCGCGCGAGCTCGCGCCCGCCGCGGAACACCGTGAGCTTCCCGTGCACCTCGCGGCGGTTGGGGTTGCGCAGCATCTCCGGGCGGTCGTAGCGCAGCTCGTAGCGGCCCAGGGAGAAGCGCTCGCCGGGCCGCAGCGTGGCCTCGGCCTCGGTGCGGTACGCCGCGCCCAGAAAGCCCAGCATCATCAGCGCGAAGCCGATGTGCACGATGTACCCGCCGTAGCGCCGTCGGTTGCGCGACACCAGCCGCGTGAGCGCGACGGGGGCCGACTCGGCGCGGCTGCGCATGCGCGCCCGGGCGCCGCGCCAGAACTCCTGCATGAGCGCCGCGAGGTTGAACGCGAAGAGCGAGGTCGCGACGGCGGGGAGGTGCCCGTCGACCCAGGCCAGCGTGCGGCCGACGTTCACCGGGCCGAGGAGCCACACGGTCGTCACGTTGTCGTAGATCGGGTCGATGTGGATCACGGCGGGGAAGCCCAGCCGACGCCCGAAGGCGACGTGCGCGGCGAGGGCGGCGCCCGCGGCCACCAGGGGACCGCGAAAGGCCTCGCCGAGGAGCTTGGGCGTGCCCTTGCGCCAGGGCGTGAGGGTGCCGACGCCCACGAGCGCGAAGAGCACCATCGCCGCGGGGGCGAGCCACGCGTTGTAGAAGCTCGCGCCGACGGTGAGGCGCGCGTCCCAGAGCCACTCGTTGATCTTGGGCCAGGTCGTGGCGAGGGCGATGAACACGCAGATGCCCAGGAGCAGCCAGTTGTTCGCGACGAACATGGCCTCGCGGCTGAGCACGGCGTCGAAGTGCACCGGGCGGCGCAGCCTGGGCAGGCGCCAGATCACCAGCGCGAGGGAGGCCACGATGAGCCCGCCCATGTACCAGACGAAGTAGATCCCGATCTCGCTCTGCGCGAAGGAGTGCACCGACGAGATGAGCCCCGAGCGCGTGAGGAACGTGCCGAAGATCGTGAGGAAGAACGTGCCGAGGAGCAGCGAGACGTTCCAGACCTTGAGGATCCCCCGGCGCTCCTGGGTCATCACGGAGTGCAGGTACGCGGTGAGGGTCCACCAGGGCAGGCACGCGGCGTTCTCCACCGGGTCCCAGGCCCAGAAGCCGCCCCAGCCGAGCTCCTCGTAGGCCCAGAGCATCCCCAGCACGTTGCCGATGGAGAGGAACATCCACGCGAAGAGCACCCAGCGCCTCGCGGCGAGGATCCACTCTTCATCCAGGCGCCCGGAGATCAGCGCGGCGACGGCGAAGGCGAAGGGCACCGCGCAGCCCACGAAGCCCGTGTAGAGGCTCGGGGGGTGGATCGCCATGTAGAAGTTCTGCAGCTGGGGGTTGAGCCCCTCGCCGTCGACCGGAGGCACGCCGAAGCTCGCGGCGAAGGGGTTGGCCGCGAAGGCCATGAGCACCCCGAAGAACATGATCACGCTCATCAGCGCGGCGATCACCCACGGCGCCAGCTCTCGGTGCCGCGCCTTGAGCCACAGCACGCAGGCCGAGGTGTAGAGCGAGAGCAGAAAGGTCCACCACAGCAGCGAGCCGTCTTGCCCGCCCCACAGCGCCGACACGAGGTAGGCGAAGGGCATCGAACGGTCGCTGTAGTGCGCGACGTACCGGATCCTGAAGTCGTGCGACAAGAAGCCGTACAGCAGCAGGAGGACGTCGAGTCCGATGAGGGCGCAGGTGCCGAGCGCGGCGAGGCGCGCGGCGCGGAGCAGTCGGGGTGCGGCGCCGCGATGGTCTACGCCCGCCATCACCGCGAGGGCGAAGGCCCCGGCCGCGGTGACGAGGAAGGTGTAGAGCACGCCGGTGCCGAACGCAGGAACGCCCGCGTCGAATTGTGCCGGTTCCATGAGTGCGTGGAACCTACGGGCGCCGGGGTGCGGCGGTCAATCACGCGCTGCGTGATGGACCGAAGCTCAGCCGGTCGACTTGCGCTTCTTCGGGGTGTTCAGCGAGGCCTTGAGGGCCTTGGCCGACTTGAAGCGCACCGTGTTCGACGGCGGCACCGGGATCGCCTCGCCGGTCTTGAGGTTGCGCGCGGTGCGCGCCGCCCGGGGCTTCACCGAGAAGGTGCCGAAGCCCCCCAGGCGGATCGACTCGCCCTTCTTCAACCCGGCCACGATGGTGGCGATGAGGTCGTTCACGAACGCCGTGGCTGCGCGGCGCGTGAGCTCGGGGTGAGCGCCCAGGAGATCGTCCACCAGATCACGTCGGCTGATCGTCATGCGGCGCAGTATCCTACGAGCGTTCGACGCCGAAAAGACCTTTCGACGCGGAGCGCACCCCGCCGGGGTCCCCCCCCTGCGCGAGGTCATGCCGCGCGATGCTTGCCGCGGCTCCCCCGACGTGATTAGGGTTCGCGCCCCCGAAAGGCGCAACGAGCAGTGGTGACGCAAGACAAGGATGCGGGGCGCGCGACGTTCCTCGACGTTGACAAGGCCCGGCAGATCCTGCGCCTCGCGGCGCCGGTGATCCTCGCGATGCTCACGCAGACCGGGGTGAACGTGGTCGACACGTACTTCATCGGCCAGCTCCCGAGAGAGGTCGCGGTCGACGGACAGTTCGCGCTCACCCCGTCGCTGATGTTCCTGTGGGCGGTGGGGGGATTCTTGTCGGCGATCTCGGTGGGCACGCAGTCGACCACCGCGCGGCGCTTCGGCGAGGGCAAGCACGAGGAGGCCGGCTCCGTGCTCCCCAACGCCGTGGTCGTCGCCCTCGTCGGCGGCGCCATCGGCACCGTCGTGGGCTGGTTCCTGCTGCCGTCGGCGTTTCGCCTGCTCTCGTCGAACGAGAACGTCGTGCGGCTGGGCACGGGCTACGCGCGCTGGCGCTTCGTCGGCATCGCCTCCATGGCCGCCACCGCCGCGGTCAAGAGCTGGTACGACGGCATCGGCCGCACGCACCTGCACCTCGTCGCCGCCGTCGCGATGAACATCGTCAACGGCCTGCTGTGCTACGTGCTGATCTTCGGCCGCTGGGGCATGCCGCGCATGGAGCTCGAGGGCGCCGGCGTCGCCGCCTGCGCGTCGTCGTGGATCGGCCTGCTGGTGATGCTGGCCTTCACCCTGCGCCCCGGCGACCGCGGCGTGTACCGCTTCTACCGCCGCGCGGTGCTCTCGTGGCGAATGATGTCGAGCCTGCTGCGGCTCAGCGTGCCCGGCGGCGTCGCGACCACCGCGGTGATGACCGGCTTTCTGCTCTTCACCCGCGTCGTCGGAAAGATCGACGACGCCGCCATCGCCGCGGGCGCGGCCGCCAGCTACAACGGCGCGGCCACCACCATCATCGTCGAGGTGCTGAGCATGACCTTCGTGACGTGCCTGGCCTTCGGCACCGCCACGGCCACCCTCGTCGGGCAGAGCCTCGGGCGCAAAGACCCCGAGGCCGCCGAGGCCTTCGGGTGGACCAGCGTGAAGATCGGCGGCGCGATCTTCGGGCTCATGGGCCTCTGGATGATGCTCAACCCCGCGGGCGTGCTCGGCGCGTTCTCCCACGAGCCCGCCGTGGTCGTCGCCGGGACCACGCCCCTGCGGATCATGGGCGCCATGGGCGCGGTGTTCTCGACGGCGATGATCCTCACGCAGGCGCTCTTCGGCGCGGGCGAGACCCGCTACGTGATGATCGTCGAGCTGTCGCTGCACTTCTTCTGCCTCGTGCCCCTCGCGTACGTCCTCGGCATGGTCATGGGCCTGGGCCTCGTGGGGGTGTGGTCGTCGGTCGCGGTGTACGCCCTGGCCCTCGCCGGGCTGATGGTGTGGAAGTTCGCCAGCGGGAGCTGGAAGAAGCTCGTGGTGTGAGCGCCGCGGGGCGCTATCGTGCCCGCATGCGCCTCGCGCTGATCCTCGCCGCCGGCCTCCTCGCCGCGCCCACCGTACACGCCCAGGACTGGGGCGACGGCCCCGCGCGCCCGACGCGCCCCAGGCGCCCGACGCGACCGCGGCCCCCCGCGCGCCCGCGGCCTCCGACGACGACGGCCACGCCCCCCTCGCCCGCCGCCGCCCACGACCGCCGCGACCGCGCCGTGGCGCACCTGCTCGACGCGCTGCTGCGCAACACCGCCGACGCGCCGGCGATGCTCCCGGTGCTCACGCGCATGGTCCGCGAGCGCGACGGCCACCTCGACGGGCTCCTCGCGGACCTCCGCGCCCGCGCCGAGGCCGCGCCACCCAGCGCCGCGGCGACCTTTCTCCTCGGCGAGCTCATGCGGCAGGAGGGCCGCCTCGAAGACGCCCTCGCGCGGCTCCGCGCGGCCGCCGCCCTCGCGCCGCAAGACCCCGCGCCCCGGCGCAGCCTCGGCGAGCTGCACCGGCAGATGGACCACCGCGCCGAGGCCCTCGAGCACCTCACCGCCGCGCTCTCGCTCACCCGCGACCGCAGCGCGCAGGCCGACATCCTCCGGGCCCTCGTGGCGCTCTCGGTGGCCGGGGGCGACGTCGCCCAGGCGCGCGCGCACCACGCGCGGCTGACCGCGCTCTTCCCCGGCTCGGCGGCGGTGCGGCGCGAGCTCGCCGACGCGCTCATGGGGCAGCGGCTCTACCGCGAGGCCGCGACCGAATTCGAGTCCCTCACCCGCGCGCTCGCGGGCGACAACCGCGTGCTCCCCGCGAGCCTCAGGGACCTCGGGCGCGCGCAGCTCCGCGCGGGCGACGCCGACGCCGCGCTCGCGGCGCTCCGTCGCGCGCTGCGCCTCGTGGGCGCAGACGCGGGCGTGCGCCGCGAGCTCTACGACGAGGTCACCGAGATCTACACCCAGCGCAACGCGCTCGACGAGTGGATCACCCAGCTCCAGACCCGCGAGCCCGCCAGCCGCGAGCGCTGGATGCTCCTCGGGCGACTCCTCGCCGGGCGCGGGCGCATCGACGAGGCCATCGCGGCGACGCGACGCGCGGTCGACCTGCGCCCCGCGGACGTCGACGGGCACATCGCGCTGATCCAGCTCCTCACGCAGGCCGCGCGCCTCGACGAGCTCCTCGCGGCGAGACGTCGCCTCGTCGCCGCGGCCCCGCGCACGCCGCAGTACGTGACCGACCTCGCCGACGACCTGCTCCGCTCCGGGCGGCGCGCCGAGGCGCTGCAGCTCCTCGCGCAGGCGAGCGCCCGCGCGGGGAGCGACTCGGAGGTGCACGAGCGCCTCGCGCAGGCCTACGCGCGCCTCGGCGAGCAGCGCCTCGCGCTGCGCGAGACCGAGCTCATGGCCCGCGCCGCGCCCGACGACCCCGACGCCCTCGAGGCCCTCGGCGAGCGCTACCTCGAGCAGGGCGACGAGGCCCGCGCGATGTCGACCTGGGCGCGCATTCGAGACGGCGCGCGCGACCGCGGGCGCGGGCTCGCGGCGCTGGCCGAGGTCTACGCGCGGCACGACAGGCTCAACGAGGCCCTGGCCACGTTTCGGGAGGCCCTGGCGATCCGCGGCGATCAGCTCGACTGGCACAAGGGCCTCGCCATCGTGCAGGAGCGCCTGCGGCTCCTCGACGACGCCGTCGCGTCGTGGCGCCGGGTGCTCGAGCTCGCCTCGGGGCAGCGGGAGCTGCAGCGGGAGGCGCGCAGCCGCATCGTGAACCTCTGGCACGTGCAGGGGCGGCTGCCGTCGATGATCGCGGGGCTGCAGCGCGCGTTTCACGCGACCCCGCCCGACGCCGAGGCGGGCAGGGACCTCGCCGAGGCGCTCGCGCGGCTGCGGCGCAACGACGAGGCCGAGGCGGTGCTCAACGAGCTCGCCGCGACCGACCCGAACGACGTGCCGACCCTCGTCACGCTCGAGCGCGTGCGCACCCAGCGCGGTGACCTCGACGGCGCGATGGAGGCGCTGCGGACCCTCGTGCGCGTCGACGCGCGCAACGCCCGCGAGTGGTACCAGCGCCTCGCGGCGCACGCGCTCTCGCTCCACCGAGACGAAGAGGCCCTCGACGCCGCGGCCCACGCGGTGCGGCTCAACCCCGACGACGCGAGCGGGCACCTGCGCCTGGCCGAGCTCTACCGTGCGCGGGGCAACACCGCGTCGGCCATCGCGGCGCTGCGCCGCGCCCTCGCGCTCAACGACCGGCTCTACCCCACGTACTTTCAGCTGGCGGACCTGCACCTCGGGCGCGACGAGTCGCGCGAGGCCATCGACCTCTACCGCAGGGTGATTCGACTCGCGCAGGACGACGAGCTGGTCGCGCGCGCGGGGCGAACCGCGGTGCAGATCGCCCTGGCGACCGACGGGGCCGAGGAGCTCGAGCGCGACCTCCTCGCCGCCTCCGCCGCGGCGCCCGCCAGGGTGGTGCTCCGCCGGCTGCTGGTGGACCTCTACCGCGGGCTCTCGCGCCCCCACGTCAACGCGCTGCGCTTCGGCGACGCGGCGGCGGCGGCGCGGGCGCGGGCGGCCCTCGCGCGATACGGCGCGGGCGCTCAAGCCCTGCTCGACACGCTGAGCGAGCCCGCGTCGCCGCAGCGAGACGCCGCCCTCGAGCTCCTGGGCCACCTCGGCAACCCCGGCGCCGCGCCCGCGCTGCTCACCCTCGCCGAGCGCGCCGACGCGTCGCTCGCGCTGCGCCGCGAGGCCCTCAGGGCCGCGGCGAGTGTTGCCGACGCGCGGGTGCTCCCGAGGCTCGTCGCCCTCTCCGCCTCCAGCGACGGGGTGCTCTCGAGCACCGCCCTGTGGGCCCTCGGGCGCGTCGCGTCCCCCGCCGCGCTCGCGGCGCTGCTGCGGGTCTTCGACGACGTCCGCAGGCCGCAGCAGCAGGCCACCGCCGCGCTGCTGCTGGCCGGGCGCAGGGAGCCCGCGGCGCGCGCGGCGCTGCGGCGCTCCCTCGACGCGCCGGGGGGCGACCTGCTTCGAGGCGCGCGGCTCCTCGCCCTGGGGCTCTCGGGCGACGCCACGGCCCTCACGCGCTCCGCCCCGATGGCGGGCGGAGGGTACTTCGTGACCGCGGCGTCGATCGCCCTGGCGCCCGCGAGGTCCCCCGACGCGACGCGCTGCGCCGAGGCGGTGAGCCCCTTTCTCTTCTCCGCCGTCGCGGCGGCGGCGCCTCGGGGACTCACCCTGGCGCGCGTCGCGGCCTCGACCCTGGCGCGGTGCGGCGAGCGCGGGTCGCCCCTGGCGGAGGTCTCGGCGGAGTCTGCGCAGAGCCCCTACGCGCTCTTCGAGGCGCGCCTCGGCCCGGCGCCCGCGGACGACGCCGGCCTGGCGGCGGCCCAGCGCTTCGCGCCGCAGATCGCCGCCGCCGCGAGCGCCGCGATGGTCCTGCCCGAGAGCCAGGCGGCGGTGCGGGGAGCCCTCGCGGACCCGCTGAGCTTTCCCCCCCTCGTGGCGCGGGCGGCCTCCCCCGAGGCCCTCGCTGCGCCCCGCGCCGCGGTGATCGCCGCGGTGGCGCCGAGCCTCCGCGTCTCCGCCGCGTCGCCCGACGCGCAGGCGCGGCGCGAGTCGTTGAGAATTCTCGCCCTCGGCGACGCCGCCGCGCGAGGGTGGGCCCGCGAGCTCATCGCCCGCGAGACAGACCCCTCCATCGCCGAGCTGGGCCTCTCCGCGCTGCGCCTCCAACGCGGAGAGATTCAGGGCGGGAGCCTCGACGTCGGACCGACTCGCCCGTGGTCCCTGCGCCTCGCGGAGGTCGAGGCCCTCGCGCGAGGCGGCGGCGCGGGCGCCGTCGAGCCCCTCGCGCGGGCGCTCCGGGGCGACGAGAGCGCGTGGGTGCGCGCCGCGGCGGCGCAGGGGCTCGGGGCCTTCTCGTCCGAGCCCGCGGCGCGCGCGGCGCTGACGGCGGCGGCCGAAGACCCCGACCCCGCCGTGCGCGAGGCCGCGCGCGAGGCGCTCTCGCCGTGAGCGACGCGCTGCGCGAGATGCTCCGCGCGGCGATCGAGGGCGACGCCGCGGCGCTCGCTCGGGTGCTGCACCCTCGGGTGCGCCTCCGCCGCATGGACGGCGCCGACGTGCTCGGGCGGCAGGCGGTGCTCTCGGCGCTCGCCGTCGCGCAGCCCGGGTCGGGTTACGCCTTCGAGGCCCCCCTGCCCGACGGGTGGGCCCTCTCGTTGCGGGTCGAAGGCGTGCCGGGCGCGCTGCGCTTCACGCTGCGCGGACGCTGTCGGCAGGGTCGGCTCGACGAGATCTGGGTCGCCCCAGACGACCCTCAGGTGCCGACGCGGCGCAGCGCCACGTGATCGTCGCGGTCGACGGCGAGCTCCGCGGGGCGCTCGCCCACGCGAGACACCGACACGACCTTCATGGTCGGCCAGCGGGCCGTGGCCTCGCGCGTCGCCTGCGCCGCGGTGCGGGCGCCGAGGAACACCGTCTGCCGCTCCCCGTCTTTATCGCGCAGCGGTCGAATCACGATCTCAAATCGGTGGGTCAGGGATCCGATCACGGTCGAGATCCTAACGCGAGTCAGCGACCGATGTCACGATCGTGACCACCGTGGCCCTCGTGGCCGCAGCGCGCGTCGTGCCAGCCGACCCAGTGCGGACCCTCGGGGCCCCACTCGCGCTTCCAGATCGGCACCCTCGCCTTGATCTCGTCGATGAGCCGTCGGCAGGCCTTGAAGGCCTCGCCCCGATGCGGCGCGCTGGCCGCGCAGACGACCGCGAGGTCGCCGACGCGAAGGTCGCCCACGCGGTGCGCCACCGCCAGCCGCGCCTCGGGGATCTCCGCGGAGATCTCCGCCCCGATGCGCCGCATCTCGGCGAGGGCCATGGTCTCGTAGGCCTCGTACTCCAGCCGGGTCACCGGGAGCCCCTCGCTCTCGTCGCGCACGGCGCCCACGAAGATCGACACGCCCCCCGCCGAGGGGTGCGCGACCGCCGCGAGGCAGGCGTCCACCGAGAGGGGGGACTCGGAGATCGAGAAGGTCACGGCCCGCCCTCGCGGGTCCAGTGGCCGCTGCGCCCGCCCTGCTTCTCGAGGAGCACCACGCGCTCGATGGCGACGCCGCGCTCGAGCCCCTTGACCATGTCGTAGAGCGCGAGGGCGCCGACGCTCGCGCCCACCATCGCCTCCATCTCGACCCCCGTGCGATCGCGCGCCTCGGAGGCGACCGTGATCGTCGCGCCGCGCTCGTCCCACTCGACGGCGACCTGCACCGACGTGAGCTGCACCGCGTGGCACAGCGGGATCACCTCGGGCGTGCGCTTCGCGGCCATCACCGCCGACAGGCGCACCGTGGCCTCGATGTTCCCCTTGGGCGCGTCGCCCGCGCGCGCCGCGGCGGCCGTCTCGGGCGCCATCGTGACCCGCGCCTGCGCCACCGCGCGACGCACGGTCACCGACTTCTCCCCCACGTCCACCATCCTCACCGCGCCCCGCTCGTCGAGGTGCGTCGGTCGCTCTCCGTCGCTCATCCCCCGAGCATCGCGCCATCTCTCACGCCGCGTCTACGACGCACGCCGGACGGATTATGTCCACCGCGAGCGCGCCTCGGCTTGTGCGCGGGGGCCTGACGTGGCCACCGTTGGGCATCGACCGTGAGCGCGCCGCTGCAACCCAGAAGCCAGCACCTCGTCCCTCCGGGGATCGCCGCCCGGCGCCCCCTCGGGCGCGAGGAGTTCGTGGCCTTCGACACCGAGACCACGGGGCTCTGGTGGGCCGAGCGCCTGGTCGAGATCGCCGCGGTGCGCTTTCGCGGCGACGAGGTCCTCGGGCGCTGGTCGGCGCTGGTGAACCCTGGGCGCCCGATGCCCGAGCACGTGGTGCCCATTCACGGCATCGACGACGCCATGGTGCGCGACGCCCCCGACGCGGCGACGGCCCTCGAGGGCTTTCGCGCCTTCGCCGCGGGGGCCACGCTCCTGGCGCACCACGCCCGCTTCGACCGGGACATCGTCGCCGCCGAGTTCGCCCGCGCGGGGTCGGCGCCCCCCGACGCGCCAATCTACTGCACCCTGGCCCTCGCGCGGCGAGAGATCCCCGAGTCGCCGCGGCACGGGCTGGTGAAGCTCTCGGCGTTTCTGGGCGTCGGCGCCGCCGAGGGGCCGCACCGGGCGGCGCAGGACGCGGAGCAGACGCGCAGGGTCTTTCTCGCCTGCGCCCAGCGCATGGGGGCCGAGGCGACCCTCGACGCGCTCCCTCCGCCCCGACGCTTCGACGGAGGCCCGAGGGCGCTGCGGCGCTGGCCGAAGCGGCTCCGGGGCGCGCGGCGCGCGATGCTGCGAGGGGGCGAGGTGGTGGTCGCGCTCCGGGGCGGCGGGTCGCTGCGCGGGGTGATCGTCGCGGCGCTGGAGCGGCACGGGGAGCTCGCCCTCGACCTGCTCACGGCCGAGGGGCGCCGGGGGCTCCGCGCCTCGAGGGTCGCGTCGGTGCGCCGAGTGCGATAGAGGGAGCGCGGTTCATCCCGTGCTGTTCGACAACGTCCTACGCTTCGTCGCACTCATCGGCGCGCTGGTCTTCGTGCACGAGCTCGGGCACTTCGTCTGGGCGCGGGTGTTCGGGGTCAAGGTGCTGAAATTCTCCCTGGGCTTCGGCCCGAGGGTGATCGGGTACCGCCACGGAGAGACGGACTACTGCGTCTCGCTGATCCCCATCGGCGGGTACGTGAAGATGCTCGGCGAAGACCCGAGCGACCGCATCGCCCACGAGGACGTCCCCCGCGCGTTTCACAACCAGCGGCTGTGGAAGCGCTTCGTCATCGTGCTCGCGGGCCCGGCGATGTCCCTGCTCTTTCCGGTGGGGCTGTATTTCGTGGTGTTCCTGGGCAACACCGACCTGCTGCCGCCGGTGATCGGCACGGTGGTCGAGGGCTACCCCGCGGAGTCAAAGCTGCTCCCCGGCGACCGCGTGCTGGCCATCGACGGCGTCGAGGTGCGCTCGTTTCGCGAGGTGCGCGAGGCCATCGCCGCGTCGCCCGACGCCCCGCTCACCTTCGACGTCGCCCGCGGCGAGACCCAGGTCACCGTGCGGGTGACCCCGGTCTCGGTGCGCGCGCCGCGCTCCGTCGACGACGCAGAGAGCACGGGGTTCCTCGGCGTCGCGCCGGGCTTCGCCCTGCCGGTCATCGGCGTGCGCGGGCCGAGCTCGCCCGCCATGGCCGCGGGCCTGCGGAGCTTCGACATCATCACGATGTACGCGGGCATTCCCATTCGCCGCCGGGTCGACCTCGACCGGGTGCTGGGGCTCAGCCGCGGCGCCACGGTGCCCGTCGCGTACCTCCGACCGCAGCGCGTGGAGCGCGCCGCCGGCGGGCTGATGGACCTCGAGGTGCTCACCCCCGCCATCGCGCTGTTCACCCCCGAGGCGGGCGTCGGGAGCGTGCCCCAGCGCACCGGCATCGACTCCTCGGACCTCTACGTCTCCGACGTCGACCCCGACGGGCCGGAGCGCCAGATGGGCCTGCGCCGCGGCGCTCGGATCATCGCCCTCGACGACGTCCCCGTGCCCTCCTGGGAGGTCTTTCGCGAGCGCATCACCGAGGGGCCCCAGCGCCTCCGCGCGCTGCGCTTCTCCCTCGACGGGCATGAGTCCGCGGGCGCCTTCGCGCTGCGCCCGACCGTGTGGAGCGACGAGTTCGGTCAGCGGCACAGCCGCCTCGCCCTGGGCATCGAGCGCTGGTCCCCCGCAGTGACCGAGGCGATGGTGCCCAACCCCTCGCCCGTGCTCCACGCCGCGCGCAGCGCGTGGCGGGAGACCGGCGACGTGCTGCGCTTTCTCACCACGACGCTGGTCCACATGGTGCGCGGTCGCGTGCCGATGTCTTCGGTGGGCGGGCCCATCATGATCTATGACGTCTCCCGAAGCAGCGCGGGCGCGGGCCCCTGGGGCTTCATGCGGCTCATGGCCCTGGTGAGCCTGAACCTCGGGCTGTTGAACCTCCTGCCGATCCCCGTGCTCGACGGCGGGCACCTGCTGTTCTTCGCCCTCGAGGCCGTGACCCGGCGGCCGGTGAAGCTCTGGGTGCGGCAGACGCTCTCGGCCCTCGGGCTGCTGGTGCTCCTGGGCTTCATGGCCCTCGCGCTCCACAACGACCTCGCGCGGCGGGGCGCCCCCCCAGAGCCGCTGCCCTCCGACGTCTCGCCGAGGCGCTGAGGGCCGCAGAAACGCGCTCCGCGACGGCCCGCGCCCCTCGCGGACCGTCGCACCGCCGCGCAGCTTCGGGTACTGTGCGCACATGTCCCGCCATCTCGCGGTGTCGCTGGAGCCATCCGACGCGTTTCTCGCGCTGCTCCGCCTCAAGGCGGCCTCTGAAGTAGGCCGCTGGCCCGCGCAGCTCTCGGGTCGCTTTCGCGGCACCATCGAGCGCGAGTTCGCCGCGCTCGAGAACACCGTGCGCACCCTCGGGGTCTGCTACGCCGACCTCGAAGAGCGCGGCATCGCGACCGTCGACCGCTCGGCCCACTCGCGCTTCGGCGACATCGACTCGGCGATCCACCTCGGCGCCTGCCCGATCGAGGTGTCGGTCGACATGGACCACCTCAAGGTCGCCCTCGAGCGCGGCGACCGCGACACCCGCGCGAGCATGGCCACCCTCGCGTCGTCGCTGCGCATGGCCCTCTGGTACGCCGTGCGCACCGACCTGCTGGTGTGCATCCAGCTCCAGCGCTCGGGCGAAGACCTCACCCCCGACGCCGCGCTGCGCTTCGTCGACGCCTACCTGGTGGCGGCGTGGAGCGGCGCCGAGCCCCCGCAGCCGCCCCTCCCCTCGCCCGAGCTGGGCGCCGACCTCGCCCCCATCGGCGCGTTTCACACGCCGCCTCCGCCGGGGGAGAACGCGCTGCTGCCGAATCAGGAGTCCACCGCGGTCTTCAAGGTCGAGTCGCTGGGCGAGCTCGACCCGCAGCTCTTCGCCGGGTCGATGAACCTCAGCGCGGGCGCCCTCGCGACCATGGAGATGGACCGCCTGTCGCTCTCCGCCGCGGAGCCCAGCGCATGGGTCTGCTCCCCGCCCGCGTCCCCGCCGCCGCCCCCGCCGGGGGCGCGCGCGTGCTCTCCCTGGCCGCGCCGCCGCCGCCCCTCTCGAGCTTCGCCGAGCTCGACGGCACGGTGCTGCCGACGCTGCAGCTCAAGATCTCCGACGTGCTGTCCGACGACGCGCAGTTCTTCCTCGCGCAGACCGGGGCGCGCTGGCCCTGCGACGCCTCGGAGCTCGAGAGCGCGCACCAGCTCCTGACCGAGCGCATCCGCCGCGACATCCCCGACGTCGACCCGGTCACCGCGTCGCAGTGGTTCGGGCGCCTCTCGCGCGGGTACGACGAGCTCCGTCGCTGGACGCGCTGACTCGCCGCGAGAGTGCTACGCTCCTCGGCCCATGGCAGCGAACGTCGGCGGTCAGGCCGTCATTGAAGGCGTAATGATGCGCTCCCCGCGGTGTCTCACCGTGGCGGTGCGCCGAAAGAGCAACGAGATCGTGCTGCGCGCGCAGCCGTGGCGCTCGGTGGTGCCCGAGGCGCTGCGCAAGATCCCGCTGGTGCGGGGCGCGCTCGTGCTCGTCGAGTCGATGCAGAACGGCTACGCCGCGCTGCGCTTCTCGGCGCAGGAGTACGAGGCCGACCTCCCCGAGGAGGAGCGCGGGAGCACCGGCGCCGAAGACTCGTCGGCGCAGCGGCTGGGCACGGTCTTCTCGATCCTGCTGCTGGTGGGTCTGCCGAAGATCCTCGCCTGGGCGACGGGGCGGCTGACCGGCGGCGAGCTCAACATGGCCGACCCCCGGTTTCACATCCTCGCGGGCTTCTTCAAGCTCGCGATCGTGATCGGCATGATGCTGCTGATGCGTCGAAACGCCGAGATGTACAGGGTTTTTCAGTATCACGGGGCCGAGCACAAGGCCATCGCGGTGCACGAGGCCGGGCTGCCGCTCACGGTCGAGAGCGCGCGCCGCTTCACCACCCGCCACGCGCGCTGCGGCACCACGTTCTTGATGGTGGTGGTGATCGTCTCCGTCGCGATCTTCGCGCTGGTGCTGCCGATGGTGCTCCCGCACAACGGCGGGCTGCTGAACGTCCTGGCGTCCATCGCGGTGAGCGTGCCGCTGATGTTCCCCATCGCGGGCTTCGCGTACGAGCTGCAGCGCCTGGGCGCGCGCTACGCCGACCACCCCATCGCGCAGGTCTTTCTCGCGCCGGGCTACCTCGTGCAGCGCATCACCACCGCCGAGCCCACCGACGACCAGGTCGAGATCGCCCTGGTGGCCCTGCAGAGCGCCCTGGAGAACGAGCGCGCCCTCGCGCCGTCTTCGCAGCCCGAGGTCGAGCCGGTGGTCACGCGCTACCCCGACTTCGCGTCCTTCGCGACCGCGCACGGCGCGCTCTAGCGACGCCCGGCCTCGCCTCCCCCGAACGCCCCCTACGCCTCTCCGCCTCTCCGCGCACGGAGTCTCTCCCCGCCATGCTCCCCGTCGACAAGCTCGAGTCCTTCGTTCGCCGCGCCGAGGAGCTCGACCGGCTGCTCTGCGACCCCGCCGCCGCGTCGGACCAGGCGCGCTACCGCAAGCTGAACCGAGAGCGCGCGCAGCTCGAGGCGCTGGTCACGTCCTTCGACGCCTGGAAGAAGCTCAGCGCCCGCGTCGCCGAAGACCGCGCGGCGCTCGCCGATCCAGAGCTCCGCGAGCTGGTCGCCGACGAGCTCCCCGCGCTCGAGACCCAGCTCGCGGACCTCGAGCGCGAGCTGGTGTTCATGCTCCTGCCGCCCGATCCCCACGACGACCGCAACGTGGTGCTCGAGATTCGCGCGGCCGCCGGGGGCGACGAGGCCACGCTCTTCGCCGCCGACCTCTTTCGCATGTACCTCCGATACGCCGAGAAGCGCCGCTGGCGCGTGGAGCTCCTCTCCGAGAGCCGCACCGAGGTGGGGGGCTTTCGCGAGGTCGTCGCCCTCGTGAGCGGCGAGCAGGTGTACAGCACCCTGCGCTTCGAGGCCGGCACCCACCGCGTGCAGCGCGTGCCGAGCACCGAGGCGCAGGGGCGCGTGCACACCTCCACGGCGACCGTCGCGGTGCTGCCCGAGGCCGAAGAGGTCGACGTGCAGATCAACGACCAGGACCTGCAGATCACCACCGCCGCCTCGGGCGGGCCGGGCGGCCAGGGGGTGAACACCACGAACAGCGCCGTGCAGGTGATTCACAAGCCCACGGGGCTGCTGGTGAAGTCGCAGGAGGAGCGCTCGTGGCACAAGAACATCGCGCGGGCGATGAAGATCCTGCGCTCGCGGCTCCTCGAGCTCGAGCGGCAGAAGCAGGACGCGGCGATCTCCGCCGAGCGCCGCGGGATGGTGGGCGGCGGAGAGCGCGCGGAGAAGATCCGCACGTACAACTTCCCCCAGAACCGCGTCACCGATCACCGCGCGCAGATCACGCTCTACAAGCTCGACCGCTTCGTGAACGGCGAGCTCGATGAGATCCTCACGCCCCTGCGCACGCACCACCAGGCCGAGCGGCTCCGGCGCGAGCTGGGCATCGAGACCGGGATCACCACCGGCGCCGCGACCGACGACGACTGAGCCTGTGCTATCTCCCGCCCGTGCGTGACCCCGCCGCCTCGCTGCGCCAGGTTCGAGACCGCTGCGCCCGCGCGCTCCTCGACGCCCTCGCGACCCCTGGAGAGGGCGCGACACCCGCCGCGCTCCGGCACGTGCCCGAGGCCCTCGCGGTCTGCGGCCACCTCGCCGAGGCCCACCGCGCCCTCGACCGGATCATGGCGCGCCTCGACCTCGGCGCCGACGCCTTCACCCTCGCCGCCGTCGCCGTGGGCGCGCTGCGCCTGGGCCGCGGCGAGGCGCTGCTTCGCCTGCGCGCCCGAGAGGCCGACGAGGGCGGAGACCCCCTGCGCGCGCTCATTCGCGCGGGCCGGGTCGCCCGCGCCGCGGGGGACCGCGAGGGCGTCACCGCCACCCTCGACGCCCTCGCCGACGCCGGCGCCGACGCGCTCCTCGCCGCCGGGGTCGAGGGCGAGGCGCTCGCGCTCGCGGCCAGCGCGCGCACCTTCGTCGACGACCCGCACCGCGCCGCGGCCCTCGGCGCCGCCCTCACCCGCCTCGCCGACCCGCTGCCCGAGGGCGACCCGCGTCGTCTCGCGGCCCTCGCCCGGGGCCTCGCGTGGTGGTGCCGCGGCGGCGCGCACGCCGAGCCCCTCGCCCTCGCCGGGCGCGCGGCGCGGGCGCTCCTCGACGCGCTCCCCACCGACGGCCGGGTCGGCCCGAGCGGCGCGTGGATCGACGACACCGCCTGCGTCGCCCTCGACGCCCAGGAGGCCCTCGCGGGCCTCGACGGAGAGAGCGTCGGCGCCGAGCCCCTGCGCGTGGTGCTCTGCAACGCGCCCCCCGCGGACGCCGACCGCATCGCCGAAGCCCTTGTGCGAGAGCGACTCGCGGCGTGTGTGAACATCGTGCCGGCGTTGCGCAGCGTGTACGAATGGAAGGGCGAGGTCGAGCGCGAGACCGAGAGCGCGATGCTCATCAAGACCGCCGCGAGCCGGGTCGACGCGCTCACCGCGAGGCTCGTCGCGCTGCACCCCTACGAGCTCCCCGAGGTGATCGCGCTGCCCGTGGGCGAGGGCGAAGGCAACCCCGCCTACCACGCCTGGGTCGCCGCGCAGACGAGGGCGTGAGGGCGCGGCGGCGAGGCCCGCGCTGGTGTACCTTCCGTCGCCCATGAGGCTGATTCAGATCGCGCTCGCTTCGGTGAACCCCACGGTGGGTTCGGTACGCTCCAACACCGACCGCGCGCTGAGGCTCGCGCGCGAGGCCGCCGCGCAGGGCGCGACGGTGGTGGCCCTGCCCGAGCAGGTGATCGGCGGGTACCCCGCGGAGGACCTCATCCAGTGGCGCGGCTTCGTCGCGGCGCAGTGGCGCGAGCTCGCGCGCTTCGCCGCAGAGACCGCCGCGCTGCCGCAGGTCTTCGTGCTGGGCGTGACCGTGGCGCTGCGCGGGCACCTGTACAACGCCGCGGCGGTGGCGCACCGCGGCGCGATCCTCGGCGTCGTGCCCAAGGAGAAGCTCCCGACCTACAACGTCTTCTACGAGGCGCGCACGTTCTCGCCGGGGGCGCCGGGGCGCTGCGACGAGGTCGACGGCGTGCCCTTCGGCGACCTGGTCTTCGAGTTCGACTGGGGGGTGATGGGCGTCGAGGTGTGCGAGGACATCTGGTCCCCCGACGGGCCCATGCGGCGCCGGTGCTACGCGGGCGCGGAGCTCATGGTGAACATCTCCGCGTCGCCCTACCGCATGGGGGTGATGGGCACGCGCCGGGAGATGATCAACACCCGCGCGGGCGACAACCAGTGCGTCATCGCCTACGTCAACCAGGTCGGCGCCAACGACGGGCTGATCTTCGACGGCGGCGGCTTCGTGGTGCAGAACGGCCGCCCGATGCTCGAGGCGCCGCGCTGGGTCGAGGGCGTGGCCTCGGCGGTGGTCGACCTCGACCGCACTCAGAGGCTCCGCACCGAGAACACGACCTGGCGCGTCGACTGCCTCGAGGCGATGGACGACCCGAAGCTCCCGCGGCTGATCCGCGCGACCGAGGCTGGCGCGCCGCGCGACGCGCTGCGCTACCCGGCCCCGGCGGGCGCGTCGTTCTTTCTCCCCAGCGCCGCCCCCCCGCGCACCGCGCGCGAGGACTTCTGCGAAGACCTCCTCGACGCGCTCTGCCTGGGCGTCGGCGACTACTTCGAGAAGACCGGCGCGTTCAAGGGCGTGGGCATCGCGGTGTCGGGCGGGCGCGACTCGCTCCTCACGCTGCTGGTGGCCTGGCGCTGGGTGCAGCGCAGGCACGCCGCCCTCGACGACGCCGCGCGGCGGGCGAAGACGGGGGAGCTGCTGCGCGCGTTCTACATGCCCACGCGGTACTCGTCGGGGCACACCTCGGAGTGCGCGCGGCTCATCTGCGAGGAGCTCGGGGTGCCGTTTCTGGTGCTCCCCATCGAGGAGGCCTTCGACCGCGAGGCCGACGCCGCGCGGACCATGGTGGGCGGCCCGCTCACCGAGCTCACCGAGCAGAACGTGCAGGCGCGCATCCGCTCCGGGCGCATGTGGAACTGGTCGAACACCACCGGCATGCTCTTTCTCAACACCGGGAACATGTCCGAGAAGGCCATGGGCTACACCACCATCGGCGGCGACCTCGAGGGCGCCCTCGCGGTGCTCGCGAACGTGCCCAAGACCGTGGTGATCTTTCTGCTGGAGTACCTCCTCGAGCGCCACGGCTTCGAGGGCATTCGCAAGACCCTCGAGGCCCCCGCGGGCCCCGAGCTCGCGCCGAACCAGAAGGGCGAAGACGAGCTCATGCCCTTCCGCGTCCTCGACGCGTGCTTTCACCTCTACGCGGCAGAGAAGCTCTCCCCCGACGAGATGCGCGCGGCGCTGGGGTCGGTGTTCCCGAGCGAAGACCCCGCGGCCATCGCGGTGTGGGTCGAGAAGTTCGTGCGGATGTTCACCCGCTCGATCTACAAGTGGGTGCAGGCGCCCCTGACGCTGCACGTCGGCAACCTCGACCTCGAGCGCGAGCGCGCGCTGCAGATGCCCGTGGTCGAGACCGCGGAGTGGGCCCGCGAGTAGGGGCTACTACTGCAGCTGGACGTGAAAGATCCGCTGCCCCATGAGCACGGCGTCGGCGTGCTGCACCGGGCGGGTGCCCTGGATGCGCACGAAGGTGCCGTTGGAGCTCCCCACGTCGGTGAGCATCACCTGCGGGCCCATCACGCTGATCTGGCAGTGCGTGCCTGAGACCCAGCCGTCGCCGGGAAAGCGCAGGTCGGCGCGGGTGCGGCCCAGGGTGATCCCCTGCGCGGGCACGGGGACGGGGAAGAGGTTGCGGTCGACGTCGCGTCCCACCACCAGGGCGAGCTGCCCGGCGAAGTCACCGTGGCTCCCGGCGTTCGTCGGCGGGCGCTGCTCGAAGCGGAGGATGATCCGCCCGAAGCAGAACTGGTCGCCGTCGCGCAGCGCCACCGGCGTCTGCCGCGGGATGCGCACGTAGACCCCGTTGCGCGAGCCCTCGTCGCGCACCCACGCGCTGCCGTTCTGCACGATGATCGTCGCGTGGCGGCTGGAGAGCAGGTTGTCTTCGGCGAAGATCCCGCCCACCTCGCGCCCCACGAGGTTCTCGCCCTCGTTGAGGGGGACCTCCCGCGGCTCAGAGCCGTCGAGCTGCGTGACCAGCAGCTTGGCGCGGTGCAGCCGCGCGCGGGTCTCGGTGGGCTGCTCGTGCACCGGCGCGAGCGGGTCTTGCCACGCCGGGCCGAAGCCCGTGCCGGCCCGGGGCGGCACCGGAGGCGGGCCATAATTGTTGGCCAGCGGCGGCGCCGGGGGTGACATGTTCGTGCGGGAGAAGGGGTTCTGCACCCCGGCGCCCGCGAAGGGGTCGCTCACCGGCGGCGGGCCGTAGGGCGTGGCCATGACCCCGTAGGGGTCGACCACGGGCGGCTTCATCCCCGCGAAGGGGTCGCTGTTGTGCGCTCCGGCGAAGGGGTCGCTGTTGTGCGAGCCCGCGTAGGGGTCGACCGGGGGCGGCGCGACCGGCGGCGCGTTGCCCGCGGCGTTGAGCGCGGGCATCGGCCCGAAGATCGCCGGCGGCCCCCCCGCCGCGTCGGGCGGCGCCAGGGGCCCCGGCGGACCTGGGAGGTTCGGCGGTCCCGGCGGAGCCAGCACCGGCGGCGCGAAGGCGGGCGGCGGCCCCGCGGGCGGCGGCACCGGCGGAGGCATTCCAGGCGCCGACCCGCTGGAGAGCGGGGGCATCACGGGCGCCGGGGCGTTGGGGAGCGGAGGCATCGGGCCGAGGATCGAGCCCGCGCCCCCCGAGGCCGGCGGAGCGGGGGCGGCGCCCGGCGCGATCGGGCTGAGGTTCGACGCGAGCGGCGGCGGCGCCACGGCAGGGGGCGCGCTCACCGGCAGCGGCTGCACCCCAGGGAGGCTCGGCGCGCGCAGCACCGGCGGCGAGGTCGGCCCCGAGAGCGGCGAACTCATCAACGGCGGGGGGGCGCCCGGCGTACCCAGGGGAGAGAGCGGAGACAACGGCGGCGCGCCCGGGGCACCGAGGGGAGACAACAGCGGCGGCGGACCCGCCGCCCCACCCAGGGGTCGAGGGGCGCCAAGGGGAGGCGGCCCGGCGGGCCCGCCCACCCTGGGAGGCCCTCCGCCCAACGGAGGCGGGGCGGCGCCCAGGGTCGGCGCCCTCCCCTGCAGATCGCTCCCGCAGCCGAGGCAGAACCTGATCTCTGGCGGGTTCTCCTTGCCGCAACGAGGACAGCTCACGTTCACGCCGCTACCCATTCGCCTTCACTCAGTCGTCGCCCGCGCCGCTCGCACCGTGATCTAGGCCAGACCCACGCACAACACGCGAGGCCCGAAACTTCCCACGGACCCCGCGGCCATGTCCAGACGACTGATGCGCCGCACTTGCGCGCACCGCGCGCTGTGGGCGAACCTCCACGGCCCATTTCATGCTGAGACCCTGGATGAAGCTCACTCCCCTCTTCGCGCTCCTCGGGGTCGCCTGCGCCTCGACCCCCGCCCCCGTCGCGCGGCGCGCGCCCGAGCCCGCCCCCGTCGTCGCGGTCGCCCCGCCGCCGCCCCCCGCGCCCCCGGAGCCGCCGCCCCCGGCGCCCCCGGAGCCGCCGCCCCCCGCGCCGCCCGAGCAGCCCGAGGCCCCGGCGGCGAGCGCCGAGGGGGTGCGGATGTTCCGCGGGCGCAGCGAGGACGAGTGGGTGCGGCTGATGCACGAGCGCCCGGTGGAGCGCACCGTCGCGCGCTTTCACAGCACGCTCTACGTGTTTCACATGGACCTCGGCGACGGCGTCGAGATCAGCTTTCAGCCCGAGCAGCGCAACCTGGAGTCGTTCTGGCGCAGGGAGATCGCGTCGTATCACCTGGCGCGCCTGCTCGGGATCCAGCACCGGGTCCCGCCGACCATCGGCAAGCGCGTGCCCCTGAGCGCCTTCGGGCGGCTCGGGCGCAACACCAACCTCATCGTCGACCGCGAGGGGATGGTCTACGGCTCGGCGAGCGTGTGGATGCCGGTGCTCCACGGCGCGCAGATGCACGAGGCGCCCGCGCGGCGCGAGTGGTCGGGCTGGATGAACCCCGCGAACCCCGTCCCCGAAGACCGCCGGGAGCGCGCGCGGCAGGTGTCGGAGGTGCTCGTCTTCGACTACCTCGCCGCGAACTACGACCGCTGGAACTGCTGCAACATCACGGTCGACGAGAACAACGACCTGGTGTTTCGAGACAACGACGCGGGGTGGTTCCCGCGGGGTGATCAACACGCTGGGCTCGCCGGGCGTCGTGCGCCGGGTGCCGCGCTACCTCTTCGAGTCGATGCAGCGCGCGACCCCGAGGCGCTGCGGGCCTCCATCGCCAACGACCCCATGGCGAGCAGGGTGCACCTCATCCCCGACGCCTCGTTCGTGGGCTACGAGCGCCGTCGCAACGCGCTCATCGCCAACCTCCGCCGCATGGTGGAGCGACACGGCGAGGCGGCGGTCTTCCCCTGGCCGTAGACAGGACCTCCCGCGGCCTCGACCGCCCTCCAACCCAGGAGCCTGACCCGTGAACCGCCACCCCGTCTTCGCGCTGAGCGAGTCCCTCGTGGACCAGTACGCCGCCCTCCGGCCCATGAACGCCACGATGATGGGCGTCGCCGGCCACGACCACCGCTGGGACGACCTCTCGCCCGCGGGCGTGGCCGCGTACGCCGCCGAGGTCGAGCGCTGGGAGGCGCAGCTCGACGCCCTGCCCCCCGCCGTCGACCGCTGGGACGCCCTCGCCGTCGCCGTCTGCCGCGACTGGGTCGCCCTGGAGCGCGACGCCCTCGCCCACGCCGACCACCGGGTGGACCTCAACAACATCGCCTCGCCCTTTCAGACGATCCGCATGGTCTTCGACCAGATGAGCACCGCGACCCCCGAGGGCTGGGAGGCCATCGCCGCGCGCCTCTTCGGGCTCCCCGAGGCGCTCGCGGGCTACCGCGCGTCCCTCTCCGAGGGGCTGTCTCGGGGCGAGCTCGTCGCGGCGCGGCAGGTGCGCGCCTGCGTCGAGCAGGGGCGCGTCGCGGCCTCGAAGGACGGGCCCTTCGGCGCGATCGAGGCGCAGCTCGCGTCGAGCGAGGTCCCCGATGAGCTCGCGGCGCGGGTGCGCGAGGGGGTGCGCGTCGCCTGCGCGGCCTACGGCGAGCTCACCGACTGGCTGAACGACACCTACCTCCCGCGCGCGCCGGAGCGAGAAGGGGTGGGCCGCGCGCGCTACCTCCGCGCGGCGCGACGCTTCGTCGGCGCGGAGATTCAGCCCGAAGAGACCCACGCCTGGGGGTGGTCCGAGGTGAGGCGGCTGCAGGGCGAGATCCTGCGCCTGGGGGACGAGATCTGCGGCGCGCGCACGCTCCCGGAGCTGTACGCGCACCTGCGCAGCGACCCCGCGTTCGCCTCAGAGAACCGCGAGACCTTCCTCGAGACCATGCGCGCGCGGCAGGCGCGGGCGATGGCCGACCTCGACGGCTCGCACTTCGACATCCCCGCGGCGATTCGCCACGTCGACGTGAAGGTCGCGCCGCCGGGAGGGCCCCTCGGCGCGTACTACGTCCCGCCCTCCGAGGACCTCTCGCGCCCGGGATCGATCTGGTACTCCCTCTCGGGCGAGGGGCCGTTCCCGCTCTACGACGAGGTGACCACGGCCTACCACGAGGGCTTTCCAGGGCATCACCTCCAGTGCGGGCTGCAGGTGTACCTCCGAGAGAAGCTCTGCCGCGTGCACCGCCTCGCGTACGGGTACTCGGGCTACGCCGAGGGCTGGGCGCTCTACGCCGAGCAGCTGATGGACGAGCTGGGGTATTTCGAGTCGCCGGCGTACCGCGTGGGGATGCTCGCGATGCAGCTCGTGCGGGCCTGCCGCGTGGCCTTCGACGTCGGCGCGCACCTGGGCTTCGCGATCCCCGACGACGCGCCCTTCGCGCCCGGCGAGGCGTGGACCTTCGAGCGCGGCGTCGAGTTCTTTCAGTCCTTCGGCGGCCTCGCCGAGGACCACGCCGTGAGCGAGGTCACCCGCTACCTCGGTTGGCCCGGCCAGGCCATCTCGTACAAGGTCGGCCAGCGCGAGATGCTCGCCCTGCGCGACGCGTGGATCGCCGCGGGCCGCGGCCCCCTGAAGGAATTTCACCACCGCGTGCTCGACGTGGGCAACGTCTCGCTGGACATGCTCCGCGAGCTCGTGCTCGGCCCCGACGCGCGCCCGACGGCGACGGCGTAGCGCCCGCGCGCGGCTGCGCGAAGGTTCCGCCCTCGTGCGTCGCGTGCTAATCGCCTCGGGGTGCGCCGCCTCGCCCTCGCGCTGATGATCGCCTCGTGCACCCGGGCTCGCCCGCAGGTGCGCACCTCGTCCATCGACGCTCGCCCCGTGGCGCCGCGCGTCGTCGACGCCGCGGTCGACGCCCCCAGCGACACCCGCGTCGTCGACGCCGACACCCCCGCCATCCCGAGCACCCTCGAGGCCGCCGTCGAGGCCGCGCGACGGATCGAGTACCGCGACGCCTGGGCGATCTCCGAGCGGCTCCCCGAGGCGGTGAAGAACTCCCGCGAGGGGCGCTACCTCCGCGCCCGGCTGGCCCTGCTGATCGACCGCCCCGGCGACGCGCTGCCCCTCCTCGACGGCCTCGCGCCGCTGCTCCCCACGCTCCGCGTCGAGGTCGCGAGGATGCAGTGCCGCGCCCTCGCCGAGCTCGGCCGACACGCCGACGCGCGGGCCGCCTACGAACGCCTCGCGGCCGACGGCGGCGGCGGCGAAGACCGGCGCGCGCCGCGATGGAGGCCCTCGCCGCGGGCGACACCCGCGCCGCCGCGGCGGCCATGCGCGCCTGGGCCGCGTCGCCCCGTCGGGCGTCCCGCACGCCGCCGCGTGGCGCGCCGCGGCGACGGCGCTCGAGGCGAGCGGAGACCCCAGCGGCGCCGTCGCGGCGTGGCGCCGCATCGCCGTCGACGAGCCCGACCACCGCGACGCGCCCGCCGCGCTCGCCGCGCTGCGACGGCTCAACGCGCCGCTCACGACGGAGCAGTCCCTCGAGCGCGCGGCGAAGCTGCTCTCCCGCGCGCGGCAGACCGAGGCGGTGGCGGTGCTCAACGCGCTCCCGGCCCTCACCGGCGCCGCGGCGACCCGGCGCACGCACCTCCTCGGGCGGGCGCTCTACGCCGCGCGGGGTCACTACGCCGAGGCCCACGTGGCGCTGACCGCGCCCGCGCGCGACGCCGCCAACCCCCACCGCGGCGAAGACGCCTTCCTCGCCGCCCGCGCCCTCGCCCGCGCCGACCGCGACGACGAGTCGGTGCGCGCCTTCGACCAGGTCGCGCGCAGCGACCGCGGGCGCTGGGGCCACGAGGCGGCGTTTCGCGCGGCGTGGCTCAACACCCACCACGCGAACCGCGCCGTGGCGATCGAGCGGTTTCGACGCTTTCTCAGCGAGCGGAGCGGCGCGTCGGAGCGCCTGCGCGTCGAGGCCGCCTGGCACCTGGGCTGGGCGCTCTACGAGAGCGCGCGCTTTCGCGAGGCCGCCGAGGCGCTCGAGCGCTCGTCGGAGATGGCCACGCACCACCTCGAGCGCGGGCGCGGGCGCTACTGGGCGGCCCTCGCCCGCAAGCGCGCGGGCGACACGCCGGGCGCCGTCGCGGGGTGGCGCGCGCTCATCGCGCACCGGCCGCTGACCTGGTACGCGCTGCTGGCCGAGGCGAGGCTGCGGGCCGAGGGCGAGGAGGTCCCCGCCGCCGCGGCGCCGCCGAGCGCGCGCCCGCCGCCGGTCATCGAGCTGCCCGCCACGGCGCGGTGGCTCCACGCGCTGGGCTTCGACCGCGACGCCGCGGAGCGGGTGGCCGACGTCGAGTCGAGCCTGCGCCGGAGCGTGCCCAGCGACCGCGCCGACGAGGCCATGGCTGCCGTGTGGACCTCGCTGGGCGAGTCGCGCCGCGCCTTCGTGCTCTCGTCGCGCCACGCCGACCACCTCGACGACCTGCCCGACGCGAACACCCGCTGGATCTGGGACGCGGGCTTTCCCCGCCCCCACGCGCACCGCGTCGAGGCCGCCGAGGACGAGCAGGGCCTCCCCCGGCACTACCTCTACGCGATCATGCGGCAGGAGAGCGCGTTCAACGACCGCGACGTGTCGAGCGCGCGGGCGATCGGGCTGCTGCAGATGATCCCGCCCACCACGCGGCGCGTAGCCCGCACCCTGGGCCTGGAGTTCAGCGAGGAGCTGCTCTTTCAGCCCGCGTACAACATCCGCGTCGGGGGCTGGTACATCGGGCGGCTGTTTCACCAGTACCGCGAGGTGCTCCCCCGCGCGATCGGGGCCTTCAACGCCGGCCCCGGCGCGATGGGGCGCTGGGTGCGGCGGTGGCCCGACGACGAGATCGACCTCTTCGTCGAGCGCATCCCCTTCGACGAGACCCGAACGTACGTGAAGCGGGTGATCCAGAACCTCTCGCGGTACCGCTACCTCTACGGCCCGCGCGACGCCTCGGGGCCGTTTCGGGTGAGCCTGACCGCCCGCGCCGAGGTCGACGCGCTGGTGGATTACTGATCTCAGTGCCCTGGGGCGCCGATCCGTTCTAGACTACGCGCGCCGTGCTTCACGCGGAACGCCACGCGCAGGCAGTCACGAGACTCGGAGAGACCATCGCCGGTCGCTACGAGCTGTTGGACGTGCTCGGCGTCGGCGGGATGGGCGTGGTGTTCCTCGCGCGGCACCGCTTCACCGACGAGCGCGTGGCGCTGAAGGTGATCCACCCCGACCTCGCGTCGAACGCCGAGGTCGCGCGGCGCTTCGCGCGCGAGGCGCAGGCGCCCGCGTCGATTCACCACCCGGGCATCGTGCGGGTCTTCGACGCGAGCGTCGACGAGGCGTCGGGGGAGATGTACCTCGCGATGGAGCTGCTGCAGGGCAGCGACCTCGCGACGGTGCTCGAGCTCGGGGCGATGGAGCTGAGCGCGCTCGTGGGCATCACCCTGCAGGTGCTCGACGCCCTCGCCGCGGCGCACGCGCGCGGCTTCGTGCACCGCGACATCAAGCTCGAGAACATCTTTCTCACGCCCAACCCCGGCGGCGGGTGGAAGGCCACGCTCCTCGACTTCGGCATCGCGCGGCGCCTCGACCCCGGGCTCAACGGACTCACCAGCCCGGGGCTCGTGGTGGGCACGCTCTGGTACATGTCCCCCGAGCAGGCGCGGGGCAGCGCGGTCGATCACCGCGCCGACCTGTGGTCCGTCGGCGCGATGCTGTTCCACGCCCTCGCGGGGCGGCTGCCCTTCGAGGGAGAGAACCAGAACCAGGTGCTCTTCGCCATCGGCACCGAGCGCGCGCCGTCGGTGACCGAGTTTCGCCAGGACCTCCCCGAGGCCCTCGCGGCGCTGGTCGACCGCGCGCTGACGCACGAGATCGACGAGCGCTTCCAGTCGGCAGAAGAGATGGCCGAGGCCCTCGAGGCCGCGCTCCCGCTCCTCGACGAGGACCACACGCAGCTCCGCGCCGTGCGCAGGCGCGAGCTCAGCACCATGCCGTGGATCGAGACCGAGATCCCCCTGGTGCGCCCTCCCCGTCGCTTCGCGTGGGTCGCGCTCATCGCCGCCGCGCTGTGCTTCCCCGTGCTCGGCGCCTTCGCGGGCGTCGCCACGCGCCCCGCGGCGCCGCTGCGGCTGGTGGCCTCGGAGCCGCTGCTGCGCTCGACCGCGGCCCTCGACGCGCGGGCGCGCGCCGCGCCCCCCGCCCGCGTCGTGACGTCCGCGCAACCCCTGCGGCGCAAGCGTCTACGACGCAGTTCCTCGCGCCCCCGGCGCCCCCCGCGCCGCGCCGACGGGCGACGCGCCCGGTGAGCCCTGCGCGTCCGCGGGTCGCCGCGTCGACCGCGCACGCCCCGCCGACCTCCCACGCCGCCCCCTCCGCCCCCCGCCCCACCGCGCCCCGCGCGAGCGGCGGCGCCCGCGTGCTGCGCGGCGGGATTCGCACCGCGGGGTTCGACTCGCAATGACCCGGAGGTCGGGCACGGCGGCCCTCGTCGCGGCGCTCGCGCTGGCGAGCGTCGAGGGCTCCGCTCAGCAGCGCGTCGAGAGCGCGCGGCAGCTCTTCATCGAAGGGCAGGCCGCCCTCGAGGAGGGGAGATTCACCGACGCGGTGCGGGCGTTTCAGGGGTCGCTCCGGCTCTCCGACCGCCCCGGCACGATGTTCAACCTGGGCCTGGCGTACCGCGGGCTCGACCAGTGCCGCGAGGCCGTCGACGCCTTCGAGCAGGTGATCGGGCTCTCGCAGGACGACCGGCTGGTGACGCAGTCCCGCGCGCTCCGCGAGGAGGCGTCGCGCTGCGTCGGGCACGTCACGCTGACCATCGCGGGGCGCGCCACCGAGGTGCTGGTCGACGGCGACCCGGTGCGGCTCCTCGACGGGCAGCACGACCTCGCGCTCAACCCCGGGCACCACACCTTCGAGGCGCGGCGCGAGGGCCACGTGCCCGCGCGGGCGACGGTCGACCTGGCCCGCAGCGCGCGAGACTCCATCACCCTCGACGCGAGCGCGTGGCCCATGGCCGCGAGGATCGTCATCGACACCGGCCGCGCCGAAGCGTCGGTGTCGCTCAACGGCGAGCCCGTGCGCCCCAGCGTGAGGGGCGTCGAGGCCATGCCGGGGCGACAGCGCGTCGAGGTGCGCTTCGCCGACGGCGACGTGCAGCGACGCGAGGTCGACGTGCCCGCGGGCGGGAGGGTGGTCCTCGCCTTCGCGCCGGGTGAGGGCGCGTCGGGCGGGATTCACACCCGGTGGTGGTTCTGGACCGGCCTCGGCGCGGTGGTGCTGGGCACCGTGGTCGGGGTCGTCGCGGCCACCAGCGGGGCCACGCAGCAGCCCATCGGCCGCTGGGCGACCGTGACGGTGGGGCCGTGAGCTCCCGCGCCCTCCACGCCAGCCTGGGGCTGCTCACCGCGGCGCTCCTCGGGAGCTGCGGCGCGGGCGACACCGAGGTCATCCTCCGCATCGACTCGGACATCTGCGCGGGCAACGCCGAGTCTCCCATGGAGTCTGTGCGCGTCGAGGTCTCCCGAGACGACGGCGAGGCGCTCTGGGCGTCGGACTTCAACGCCGACCGCTTCGCGTTCCCCGGCGAGGTCGCGCTGCTGCCCGAGCGCGATGACATCGACGCGCCGGTGCGGGTGCGGGTGATCGGCCGATTTCGCGCGGCCGCCGACGGCGCGCCCCAAGACCCGCTGGTGCGCAATTTTCGCGTGGCCTACGCGCGGGGTCGTCGGCAGCTGCTGTCGGTGTTCCTCGCGAACCGCTGCCGCAACGGCGCCGTGCGGTGCCGCGAGGGGTTCACCTGCGGACGAACCCGCTGCGAGAGCGTCGACCAGCCCTCCCTCCCGAACTACGCCAGCGCCTCGCCCGAGCTGCGGAGCTGCGCGGTCGACCCGCCGACGCCGCCGACGGGGGACGCCGGGGTCGACGTGCCGGTCTTTCGCGACGCGCCCCCGCTGCAAGACACGCCGCCGACCCCAGACACCCCGACGGCGTGCCCCGGGGGACAGACCGCCTGCGGCGGCGCCTGCGTCGACCCGCAGCGCGACCGGGCGAACTGTGGATCGTGCGGAACCGTCTGTCCCGCAGGGAGATCGTGCGTCGAGGGGCAGTGCGACCCCCGCGAGACGGGCTTCGGCGGCGTGCTGGGCTTCGGCCCCGCGACGCAGTGTCTCGGCCCGTCGGACGACGGGTCGTGGAACGGTCCGGGCAGCGCCAGCGAGACCGAGTCGATGCCCGTCGCCATGGCCGCGGCCTTCCCCCGCGGGATCAATTTCTTCGGCCGCCGCTACGAGGATTTCTACCTCAACACCAACGGCAACATCAGCCTCCGGGCGCCGCTGCGCGAGTTCGCGCCGCGGCCCTTTCCCATCTCGGGGCTGCCGATGATCGCGCCGCTGTGGTCCGACGTCGACGCGAGAAACGGCGGGGCGCCGGGGCGAAACCTCATCTGCTTCGGCATCGACGCGTCGCGCATCGCCGTGACCTGGCACAACGTCGAGCGCTTCAGCCAGCGGGCCAACCTGCTCAACAGCTACCAGCTCCTGCTCCGCCGCGTCCCCGGCGGGGTCGACGACGACTGGGACGCGGAGTTTCGCTACGCCCGCTGCGAGTGGGCCACCTGGGACCCGCCCAACCCCGACGCCGGCGCCTTCGGCGGACCCGCCCGCGCGGGCCTCAACTCGGGCGACACCGTCGACTCGTACACCCTCCCGCCCTCGGGCGACCCCGCGCGCGTTCGAGAGCTGTGCACCGGCTCGAACATCGGTCGCCCCGGCGTCTGGATCGTCCGCTCCCGCGGCGGTCGCCTCAACCCGTGACGGGATTTCTCTGCGCAGGGCCTTGATTCCTCGTGCGACTTCCCGCACGATCCGCGCCCCGATTGCCCGGCGCGTTGCCGCCCATTCAGGAGATGTCATCTTGACCGTAACGAACAACGTCCCTGTTGCCACGACCGTGACCCCCGGCGAGGCCGTGATCTGCAAGCCCCTCGAGGTCACCGTCGGTGACAAGGGCATCGAGCGTGCGATCAAGAACCTCAAGCGCAAGATGGCCGCCGAGGGCGTCCTCCGCGAGCTGAAGCGCCGCCGCCACTACATGAAGCCCTCGGTGAAGCGCCGCAAGAAGGCCAGCGAGGCCGCTCGCCGCCGCCGCAAGCGCTCGCGCATCGAAGCCGCGTCCTGAGCGCGCGCGACGCAACCTGAGCGTCGTCTCCTTTCGAGCACACCCCTCGCCGCAGCGTCCGCCCGCACCTCGCGGGCGTCGAGCGCCTGCGCGCGAAAGGGTCGCTGCCCGATGCTCCTGCTCCACGAGCTCCGAGATGACGCCGACGAGGTCTGCCGCCGCCTCGACGCCCCCCTCCCGCTCACCCTGCCCGACGGCACCCGCGCCGTGGCGATCCCGCAGTCCGACGCCGCGCTGATCGTGAGCGACGACTACACCCCCCTCGCGCTGCTCTCGCTGGGCGACTCGCTCCCCTTCGGCACGCTGAGCCTTCGGCTCACCGAGGGGGGAGACGCGCGCACCGACCGCCTCCGCGCCCTGCGCCCCTCGGGGGGCCTCGCGCTCCGCGTCGACTCGACCCGACGCTTCGCGCTCCAGGGCCCGCGGGTCACCCTCGGCCGCGCTCCGGGGTGCCACCTGCGCCTCGACGACGCCGCGGTCAGCGGCGCGCACGCCGAGCTCGTCTGCGAGGGGGCGCGCTGGGCGCTCCGCGACCTGCGGAGCACCAACGGCGTGCGCCTCAACGGTGCGCGGGTGCGCGAGGCGTGGATCGAGCGCGGCGACGTGATCACCCTGGGTCACACCTCCCTGCGCGTCGAGGGCGACGGCGACGCCTCGGGGCGCGACGACGAGCTCGTGGGCGACGGCGAGGCGATGCGCGCGCTGCGCGCCGAGGTCGCGCGCTACGCCGAGGCGCCCTACCCCGTGCTGGTGCAGGGCGAGAGCGGCTCGGGCAAGGAGCTGGTCGCGCGGGCGCTGCACCGGGCCTCTCCCCGCGCGGCGGCGCCCTTCGTGGCGGTGAACTGCGGCGCGCTCTCGCCCGAGGTCGTCGAGAGCGAGCTCTTCGGCCACGAGCGCGGGGCCTTCACGGGCGCCGTCGGGAGGCGACGCGGGCTCTTCGAAGAGGCCAGCGGAGGGACCCTCTTTCTCGACGAGGTGGGCGAGCTCTCGCTCTCGCTCCAGACCCGGCTGCTGCGGGTGCTCGAGACCGGCGAGGTGCGGCGCGTGGGCGCCGAGGGCGTGACACCCGTGGACGTGCGGGTGGTCTGCGCGACCTGGCGCGACCTCGACGCCATGAGCCTCGACGGGACCTTTCGTGAAGACCTGCTCTTTCGCCTCGCCGTGCTGCGCCTGCGCGTGCCCTCGCTGCGGGAGCGCGCGGTGGACGTGCCCGCGCTGTGCATGAGCCTGCTCGACCGCATCGAGGCCGAGTGCGGCCGGCGGCGGGTGCTCGAGGACCGGGCCCTCGCGCTGCTCACGCTGATGCCCTGGCGAGGCAACGTGCGCGAGCTGCTCGCGGTGCTGCGGCGCGCGGTGTTCCTGAGCGACGGGCGGATGATCACCGCGCGGCACGTCGAGCAGGCGGCGCCCGAGGGGGCGCGCGCGGTGGCCTCGGGGGCGCTCCCGCCGCCTCGGCTCTGCGACGACGGCGCCGGGCTCCGCGCCCTCTTCGAGCGCCTCGACGGGAACGTCTCGCAGGTGTCGAAGGTCACGGGCCTCGCGCGCTCCACCGTGCGCTCGCGCCTCGCGAGGCGCGACGGCGAGGCGCGGGACAGCGCGGGGTCGGCCCGCTACGATCAGCGGCGATGATCCCGATCCGCGACCTCAACCCGACGCGGTCGACCCCGTGGGTGACCTGGACGATCCTCCTCGTGTGCGCCCTCGTCTACGTCTGGCAGGCCGTGCTGCCGCCGGGGAGCGAGCGAGACTTCATCTACGGCTACGGCCTGGTGCCCCAGCGGATCACCACCGAGCTCAGCGCCGACACCCTGGTCACCGTGCTCACGTCGATGTTCATGCACGGCGGCTTCATGCACGCGCTGGGGAACCTCTGGTTCCTGCACATCTTCGGCGACAACGTCGAAGACAACATGGGCCCCGCGCGCTTCGCGGTGTTCTACCTGCTCTGCGGCGTCGCCGCGGCGATCACCCAGGTGGCCGTGAGCCCCGGCTCCGCGATCCCCATGGTGGGCGCGTCGGGCGCCATCGCCGGCGTGCTCGCCGCGTACCTCGTGCTCTACGCGGGCGCGCGGGTGGTCACCCTCATCCCGATCTTCATCTTCCTCCACTGGACCGAGCTGCCCGCCTGGGTCTTCATCGCCTTCTGGTTCGTGCTGCAGTTCTTCAGCGGCGTGGGCTCCCTCGCCAACGGCGGCGCGGGCGGCGGCGTCGCGTACTGGGCGCACATCGGCGGCTTCGTCGCCGGCCTCGCGCTGGTCTTCGTGTTCCGCTCGCCGCGCCCGCCCCCGCCGAGGATCCAGTGGCAGCCCCCCGCCCGCGGACGCGCGCCCTGGCAGAGCTCCCAGGGCTGGTGATCACCCCCCGCGGCGCAGGGTGAACACCCCCGTCTCGCGCTCGCAGCGCGGGAGCGTCGGGTCGTTCACCAGCACCGGGTACGCCGCGAGGCGCTCCACCGACGCGTCGTCGAGGTTGCCCCTCCCCGGGTCGCCCAGCAGCACCGTCACCCCCCGCGCCGCGAGCTCCGCGCCCCAGGCGAGCAGCCGCGCGCTGAGCTCGGGCTCGTAGGTCATGTCTCCCAACAACAACACATCCACCCCCTCCAGGGCGTCGCCCACCCGGTCGCGGGGATCGAGGGTGAGCCGCGCGCCGTTGGCCTCGGCGGTGAGCGCCGCCGCCGCGAGGGCCAAGGGGTCGAGGTCGTTGGCGATCACCTCCCGCGCGCCCGCGAGGCACGCGGCGACGCCCTCCACCGCGCTGCCGCAGCCGAGGTCGAAGACCGTACGTCCTCGAACGACCTCGGGGTGATCGAGGACGTAGCGCGCCAGGGCGGTGCCGCCCTCCCAGGTGAACGCCCAGAAGGGGTCGGTGTCGCTGAGCGCGCGCAGCCCCGCCTCGCCCATGCGCCACAGCGGGCTCTCGTGGGTCACGCGGTGCACGCGCACCTCGGGCACGAGCGCGGGCGCCGACAGCGCGGTGTGACGGAGCACCCGCGCCGCCACCGACTCGTCGCCCGACCCGCTCACCCCTGCAGCGCGCTGAACACGATGCTGGGGACCTTCCACAGGCTCGGCCCGAGCTCGAGCTCGGTGACCTTGCGCGCGACCTCCTGGGCCTTGCGGTGGGTCACGAAGTACGGGGGCTTGGGCGCGACCACGAAGGGGCCGCGGAGCACGAGCTTCTCGATGCCCTCGAACATGAAGGTGTTGTGCACCCAGCCCACGCCGCCCTGGATGTCGTCCTTGGGCGAGGAGGGGTGGCCGCCCCAGGGCGCGGTGACCAGGCCGTAGACCAGGCCGGTCCACTGGTTGATCCCGACGGCGCCGTAGCGGAGCTCGCTCACGGCCTTGTCGAGGGCGTCCTTCGCGCCGCGCTCGGCGCGGGGGTCGATGAAGAGCACCGCGCTGAGCGTGCCCCAGAGCCGGTCGTTGGCGAAGGCCGTCGCGGCGGCGAGAAACTCCGAGGGGTCGCTCTCGTCGAGGCGCGCCTCGGAGAGGATCGGGCAGAAGGGCTCGGTGGTGAACAGGGTCTCGTGCTCGGCCTTCGCGTCGAGGCCCGGGATGAGCGTCCACGGGAGCTCAGACTCGCCCGCGTCGACGAGGCGCTCGACGCCGTCGCGTCCCTCGGTGAGGTGCTTGAAGCGGTCGAAGGCGCCCGGGTAGTACGCCTTGCGCGCGGGCACGGCCTTGAGCACGTCGCGCACCTTCGCGAGGAAGACGTCGCGCTGCGCCCACGCCCTGGAGGTCACGAGCATCTTGCCCGCGTTGCAGTTGCAGCTCGCGTTGTTGGTCACCATCGTGGCGACGTACTCGGCGACGTACTGCAGCTCCTTCTCGCTCCACTCGCCGGGCACGAGGATCACCGGGGTGACCGACCCCAGCTCGGAGCTGATGGGCTTCTTGAGGAGCGGGTCGTTCTCGCGCTTGCGGCGCTCGCGCTCGGCGCCGGGGGGGCCCCAGACGATGAGGTCGAAGGTGCGGTCGCTGCCGGTGATGTGCACGTCGTCGACGTCAGGGTGCTCGACGAGGTACTTGCCCACGGCGCCGCCGCCGCGCACGAACTCGAGGTAGCCGCGCTCGACCAGGGGCGCGAGGGCCTTGCGGTAGAACGGCTCGAGGTACTCGTTCACGGGGTTGAGCTTGACGAGGCAGACCATGCCCTCGACGAACATCTTGTAGAACGCGTCCATGGGCGGGATCGACGCGACGTTGCCCGCGCCGAGCACGAGCGAGACGCCGCCCTTCGGGTCCTTCTGGGCGTAGAACGACGCCTGCTTCGCGCGCACGTCGTCGCGGCTCATGCCCTCTTCGAAGCGAATCGTCGCGGTGAAGCCCGCGTAGAGCGCCTTCTCGACCATCGAGGTCGGGAACACCTCGGCCTCGACCCGGCCGTCGCCCGCGACGCGGAGGTTCGCGTCGTCGACGCCGGGCTTGCCCGTGTGCACGATCGCGTCGAGGGCCTCGGCGAGGAGCCGCACGTTGCGCAGCGTGGTCATCGGCCCGCCGAGCCACTCCTCGCTCGACGCGGCGCTCTCGTAGTCGATGCCCTTGGCCTCGCAGGCCGCGCGCACCCAGTCTTCGGCGTTGCGCCACACGAGCGGCATGCACTCGCGCAGGAGCGCCGCGCGCGCCGCGGGCGAGAGCCGCGCGAAGGGCTCGGCGTGTCGCTTCAGCTTCGCGAGGATCGCGTCGAGCTCGGACGTGTCGGTGTCGCCGCGGCTCTTCGCAGAACCGCTCATCTCCAGCGGGCTATGCTCCATGCGCGGGACGCTACCACAGCTCCGCGCGCCGTCCCCGGGGGCGCGCCCGCCGCAGCGCGACGACTCAAGCAGGAACCTCCCGGCCCCCTCTGTTGTCGTGCCAGGTGATGCCTTCGCGCCCCAACCGGTCGGCTCGCCTCGCGCGGGTCGCGTGCTGCCTCGCGGGCTGCGCGGCGGTGACGCCCGCGCCCTCGGCCCCCGCCGCGCCCCCGACCTCCGTCTCGAGGACCGAGCCGATCGCCTGCTCCCTCGACGAGCGCGAGGTCGAGTTCGCCCAGGCCCTCACGCTGTTCCACGCGCTGCCGCCGCCGGGCGCGCAGGTGGAGCGGCCCTTCGCCGAGCTCCTCCGCGCGGCGCGCGCGCGCGTCACGGTGCTCCCCGGCGACGCGTCCGACGCGCCGGCGCGCGTCTCGGTCGACACGTCGATGGTGCACCTCGACGGGGTCGCCCGCGCCGCGCAGCTCGCGCTCTTTCCCGCGCGGGCTTCGAACTTCGCGGGGCTGGTCACGCCCCTCGCCCGGCACCGTCTCCACCTCGTCGACGCGGCCCCAGGGTCGCTCCGCCTCGCGCTCTCGCGCATCCCCCGCGTCTCGCTGCGGGCGCCCCCCGAAGCGCGCGGCTGCGACGACGTTCGGCTCCGCCCGGTCGCGGACTTCGCGGCGCCTGCGCCGCCCCCGCTGCGCCCGATCCGGCTCCCACCCGGCCGCTGGAACCTCCACCCCTCCCCCGCCCCCGACGCCTCCCCCAGCGCGGCGCTCGACCTGCTGCAAGGCGACGCCGTGTCGCTCCTCGAGCTCCGCGCCGACCGCTGGGCGCGAGTCCGCTGGACCTCGGGAGACGCCGTGCTCGTGGGCTGGGTCGACCTCGTGCACCACGTGCTGCCGCAGATCGGACACGGCGCGGGGACGAGCTCGCGCGCGCGGCCGCCCGGGCGGTGCGCCCAATCGACCGGGTGCACCGACGAGCCTCCGCTGCTCGTCGACGACCGCGGCGTGACGCGGGTCGTGGGGCGCCTCCTGCGCGGCGCGCGGGTGCGCCTCGGGGCGACCTCGGGCGGGCGCACCGCCGTCGTCGTGTGCGACCCCGACGTGGACTGGGCCGACGGCGTCGGGGTCTTCATCCCGAGCGAGGGGGCGGGCGGGTGCGGCGCGCCGTAGCCCTGGACGCGCGACGCCGCGTGCGCGCGGCGGTGCTAGTCTCTCGGCGCCCATGACCGACGGCCTGCTCGGAAGACAGCTCGGGAGCTACCGGGTCGAGTCGCTGCTCGGCCACGGGGGCATGGGCGTGGTGTACCGCGCGGTCGACGAGAAGCTGCGCCGCACCGTCGCGCTGAAGGTGCTGCCCTCGGAGTTCACCGCCGACGCGGACCGACGGCGTCGCTTCGAGCGCGAGGCGCGGGCGGCGGCGGCGGTCACCCACGCGTGCATCGCCACGGTGTACGAGGTGGGCGAGGCCGACGGGCGGGTGTTCATCGCGATGGAGCTCGTGGAGGGCTCGAGCCTCGCGAAGCGCATCGCCGGCGAGCCCATGGCGGTGACCGCGGCGCTGCGCGTCGCGCGAGACATCGCCCGCGCCCTCGCGAAGGCCCACGAGCGCGCGCTGGTGCACCGCGACCTCAAGCCCGACAACGTGATGATCACCGACGACGGCGAGGTGAAGATCCTCGATTTCGGGCTCGCGCGCCTCGACGAGCCCGCGCTGGGCCTCGACCACGACGACACCGCCGCCGCGATGACCGTGCCCGGACAGATCATGGGCACGCCGGGGTACATGTCGCCCGAGCAGGCCTCGGGGCGGCCCACCGACGCGCGCACCGACCTCTTCTCCCTCGGCGCGGTGATGTACGAGATGGTCACCGGCGTGCGCCCGTTTCGCGGCGACTCGGCGATGGACGTGATCATCGCGCTCTGCCGCGACGAGCCCGCCGCCCCCTCCACGCTCAACCCCGAGGTGACGCCGGAGCTCGAGCGCGTGATCGCGCGCTGCATGGCGAAGCTCCCCTCGAACCGCTTCGCCAGCGCCCGCGAGCTCCTCGCCGAGATCGACGCGCTCGACCCCGCCGCGGCGTCGCCGCCCTCGCTGGTGTCCGCGGGTCCGGCGCGGGCGTCGCTCGCCGCGGAGGTCCCAACGACCTCGTCGCCGCACAGCGCCACGATCGTGCCGCTGTCGTCTCCGGGGACGCGCCCGCGCGGGCGCAAGCGTCGCGCCCTCGCGGCGGTCGGCCTGGTCGCCCTCGGCGCCGTCGGCGCGCTCACCGTTCGCGGCACCTCGCGGAGGCACCTCCGCGCGGCCCCCGCGCCGTCCATCGCCGCCGCGCGCGTGACCTGGGGGCAGCACCCGATCACCGAAGACCCTCCGCCCGCGTCGTCGAGCCCCGAGGCGCTCCGCGCCTACGCCGAGGGGCTGCGCGCGACCCGCGACGGCGCGCACGAGCTCGCCCTCGAGCGGTACACCCGCGCGATCACCCTCGACCCCGACCTCGCCGCGGCGCACCTGCGCATCGCCCTCGACCGCGGCGTCGACCGCGGCCGCGACTCGATGCTCCGCGCCCTCGCGCTGCGCGCCTCCCTCGACGAGCGCGACCGCGCGGTGCTCGACGCCGTCGCGCCGGCCTACACCGAGACGCCCACGAATTTCGCGGCCGCGAGCGCGCGGCTCGCCGCGGTGGCGCAGCGCTTCCCTGACGACGTCATGGTGCGCTGGACCCTCGGGCGCGTGCAGGGTGAGCACGACCTCCGCGCCTCGGTGGCCTCGTACCGCCAGGCCATCGAGCTCGACCCCGGCCACGTGCCCGCGCGCGCGTCGATGGCCGACTCGCTGATCTACCTCGGCGACCTGCCCGAGGCCCGGCGGGCCCTCGAGGCGTGCCTCGACGTGTCGCCCACCGCGACGGCGTGTCTTCGAGAGCAGGCGGCGCTGGACCTGGCGGTGAGCGACTGCGCGGCGGCCGAGGCGACCGCGCGGCGCTGGGCGCTGCTGAGCCGCGAGAGCGGCGCGCCGCTGCGGTTTCTGGCGTACGCGCTCGCGGGGCAGGGCCGACCGATCGACGCGCTGCGCGAGACCCTGAGGCGGTCGCGCGCCGAGCAGCCCGCGGCGCGGCGGGCTCGCTCGGAGCTCGAAGACGCGCGGTCCCTGGCGGCGTGGTCGGGGGACCTCGCCGAGGCGGCCCGGCAGGGCGAGGCGCTCGAGGCGCTGGTCGAGCCCAACCGCGCCGAAGCAGACCACGCGACGGCGGCCCGCGCGCTCTCCGCGCTGCTCGAGGAGCAGGGGCGCGGCGCAGACGCGGCGGCGGTCGCGATGCGGTTCATGGAGCGGCGCGACGCGTGGGAGGTCTCGCCCCGCACCGACGACCACGCCCTGGGCCGAGACCCGACGCAGGCCCTGCTCTCGGTGCAGCTCCGGGCGGGGGTGCTCTCGGCGGCGGTGACCCGCGCGAAGCGCGAGGCGAGGCGCGCGTGGTGGGCGGAGCGTCAGGCGACGCTGCCCGAGGTCGCGGGCTTCGTGTGGATCACGCAGTACGCCGCGGGGGTCGAGTCGCCCGCCGAGGCGCGCGCGGCGCTGGCGGCGCTGCCGCGATTCGGCGGCGCGGTGCCCTCGTACGCGCTGATGCCAGGGATGCACATGGACGCCGCGGTGGGGCGCGCGTACCTCCTCGCGGGCCGCCCCGCCGACGCGCTGCCCGCGCTCACCCGCGCGGCCACGTCGTGCTACGGGCTGCGCTTTCCGGTGGAGCAGATGCGCGCGACGCGGGACCTCGGCGCGGCGCGCGCCGCGACCGGAGACCGCGCGGGCGCCTGCGCGGCCTGGCGCACCGTGGTCGACCGCTGGGGCCGCGCCACGCCGCGGTCGATCACCGCGGAGGACGCGCGGACCCGAATGCGCGCGAGCGGCTGCCGCGGAGCGCGCCCCGCGACGTGACGCGCCTCCCGCGCCAGGCGACACTCCCGGCCTCGCCATGCCCGAGCGTCGCGCGCTCCCTTCGCTGCTCGTGTTCCTCTCGACGGCGCTCGTGTCGGGCGCGCTCTCGGCGGGCGTCTACGCGCGCGGCCTCGCCTTCACGCTGGGCCCCATAGGCGCCGCGGCGCACGCCCCCGCCGTCGCCGTGATGACAGCGCTGATGGCGCTCGCCCTCGTGCGCCTGAAGGGGCTCTCCCGCGCGCAGAGCGGGCTCGTGTTCACCCGCCGCGACGGCGTCACCCTCGCGGTCACCACGGCGCTCACGGCCCTCTGGCTCGTGGGATTCATCGCCCTCGTCGGGGCGCTCACGGGCGCTCCCCTCGCGCGCAGCGCCAACGCGGTGTCGGTCGCCGCCCTCGCGACGGCGCTCGCGTCCTTCGTCGGGAGCGCGGCGATTCAGCAGCTCACGACGCAGTCGCTCGCCCTCGCGGCGTCTCCCTCCGCGGGCGCCTCGCGGGGGGGCGTCGCCGGCGCGCCGGCGGTGTTCACCCTCGCGCACGCGCCGGTGTCGGCCGCGCCGCGCGACCTGCTCAACGTCGCCCTCTTCGGCCTCGCGAGCACGAGCCTCTTCCTCGCGCCGAAGCGTCCGTCCTACGCGCTCCCGCTGGGCCTCCACGCGGGGTGGAACTGGGCGCAGCTCGCCGTGCTCGGCGCGCCCTTCGGAGACGGCGCCAACCCCGTGGCGATCCTGCGCTGGCCCGCCGCGTCGCCGACCCTCGTGGGCGGCGCCCACGGCTTCGACGAGGGGGCGCTCTTCGCCGTGGCCCTGCTGCCCTTCTTCGCCCTCGCACGGTGGCGCCGCACGGCCGCGTAGCGGGCTCGCCGGGGTCGACGACGATGCACTCACCCTGCGCTCGACCCTTCACTTCCCCTGTGGAAAGGTACTAGCAGTGCCGCGGTGATCACCGAGCGCATCGTCGTCGACCCCGGCGCGCCCGACCCCGACGCCATCGCCCGCGCGGCGCTGGCGCTGCGCCGAGGCGAGCTCGTGGCCTTTCCCACCGAGACGGTCTACGGCCTCGGCGCCCGCGCCGACGACGCCGACGCCGTCGCCCGCGTCTTCGCCGCGAAGGGCCGCCCGGCCTGGAACCCGCTCATCGTGCACGTGCTCGATCTCGCTGCGGCGCAAGAGCTTACCCTCGATCTACCGCCCCTCACCGAGCTCCTCGCGGCGCGCTTCTGGCCTGGTCCGCTGACCCTGGTGCTCCCGCGCGACCCCGCGCGCGTGCCCGCGGCGGTGAGCGGGGGCGGACCCACCGTGGCCGTGCGCGCCCCGGCGCACCCGGTGGCGCGGGCGCTGATCGCGGCGGCGGGGCTCCCGGTGGCGGCGCCGAGCGCGAACCGCTTTCAGTCGGTCTCGCCGGTCACGGCGGCGCACGTGCTGAAGTCGCTCGGGGGGAGGATCCCGTGGGTGCTCGACGGGGGCCGGTGCGCGCACGGCATCGAGTCGACGGTGCTCGACCTCACGCGGGAGCGCCCCACGGTGCTGCGGCACGGCGCGGTGTCGGTCGAGGCCCTGCGCGCGCTGCTCCCGGCGCTCGAGGTGGACGTCGCGACGCGGGAGTCGGCGACGGCGTCGCCGGGCACGGCGGGGCGGCACTACGCGCCCGACGCGCGGCTCGTGCTGGTCGCCGCGGGCGAGGCGGGCGAGGCGAGGGAGGCCCTGCGCGCCGAGGGCGCGGGCGTGGTCGCCGTGGTGCGCCTCGGCGAGGGCGCGGGCGAAGGGCTGGAGCGCTGGCTCCCCAACGACCCGGCGCGCTACGCCGCGGGCCTCTACGACGCCCTCCACGCCGCGGAGGACCTCGGGGCGGAGGCCCTGGTCATCGAGGCGCCCCCGGCCCTGCCGGGGTGGGAGGCGGTGCGAGACCGGCTCGCGCGCGCGGCGACGACCGCGCATCGCTGATTCCCTTCGCGCGCCTCGCCATGCGATAACGCGAACGCCCATGCCCGAGGAGCGCACGGCGGAGGATCGTTTCAAGCTTGAAGGTACGGTCCTCTCCGACCGCATCGAGGTGCACTACCTCGTGGCCGAGGGCGGCTTCGGGCTGGTCTACCGCGGGTATCACCGCGCGCTGCAGATGGACGTGGCGCTCAAGGTGCTCCTCCCCCCGCCCGAGCTCACGCCGGCGCAGCTCGACGAGTTCGTGATCAACTTCGCGATGGAGGCGCGCACCCTCGAGCGCCTGGTGCACCCCAACATCGTGCGGGTGGTCGACACCGGCGAGGCCGTCATGCCCTCGGGGCACCACACCGGCTTCATCGCGCTGGAGTGGATCGACGGCGTGGTCCTCGAAGACGAGCTCGAAGAGCGCCGGGGCAAAGGGGGGCGCACCCCGGCCGAGGTCTTCGCCCTCATGCGGGGCGTGCTCGAGGCGCTCACGAGCGTGCACCGCCAGGGCATCGCGCACCGCGACCTGAAGCCCGGCAACATCATCATCTCGTCGACGCCCGAGGGTCCGCTCGTGCGGCTCCTCGATTTCGGCATCGCCAAGTGGATGCGCAGCGACGAGCGCGCGGGCAGCGGCCGCACCCGCACCTTCTCGAACCTCCAGGCGTACTCCCCGCAGTACGCCTCCCCCGAGCAGCTCACCGGCGCCCGCACCGGCCCGTGGACCGACGTGCACGCCACCGCGCTGATGCTCAGCGAGCTGCTCACCGACCAGCCCCCGCTGGAGGGGTCGAACTTTCCGCAGCTCCTGTCGTCGGCGATGAACCCGCTGCGGCCCACCCCGCTGCGTCGCAAGGTCGACGTCGGCGCCTGGGAGCCGGTGCTGCGCAAGGCGCTCTCGATCCGACCCGACGACCGCTTTCACGACGCCGGAGATTTCCTCGCGGCGTTGGAGCTCGCGCTGCCCGGGGCGGTGAAGCGCTCGCTGAACGAGATCGACCCCGACGACCCCGCGCTCGCGCGCACCCTGTCGAGCACCCCCGCCCCGGCCGTGACCCCCGCGAAGTCTCCGTCGGGGTCGCCGGGGGCCTCGTGGGTGCGCGCGCCGCAGCGCCCCGGTGGCTCGCAGCCCGCTCCCCCGAGGAGCTCCGAGCCCTCGGTGCAGCTCACGGCCTCGCTCAACCCGAGCCCCGGGCCGCGGCCTTCGACGCCGCTCCTCGCGCAGCGCCCCGCCGCCGAGCCGACCCTCCCGCCGCCGCGCGGCGCCGACCTGACCGCGCCTCTCCCCCCGGTCCCGGCGCCTGGCGCGCAGGCCCGGGGCGTGCGCCCCCTGCTGGTGCTCGTCGGCGGGATCGTGCTCGGCGCCGTCGTCGCCCTGGGCGCGGCGGCCGCGCTCGGTCTGCTCACGCCTCCGGCGCCTGCGCCGACGCGCTCCCCTGGCGTCGGTCGCCCTCGGGTGGCACCGCCGCGCATCGCGCCGGAGCTCGTCCACGCCCCCGCAGACGCCGCCCCCGCAGACGCCGCCACCGCAGACGCCGCCACCGCAGACGCCACCCCCGCAGACGCCGCCATCGCAGACGCCGCCCCTGCAGACGCCGCCACCGCAGACGCCGCGGTCGAGGGGGACACGGCGGAGGTCGAGGCGCCTCGGCGCCGGGGCCGACGTCATCGCCGACACCGTCGACATCGCGCCGACCCGGAGTGATCGGGTCCGTCTCTTCGAGATCGAACGACGCGTGAGATCCCTGCTACGCTCGCGCCGCTCGCCGCGCCCTCGCGCGGAGCGATCCCCTACAACCGGGAGTGATGTCGATGGGACTCTTTGATGCGTTCGGCGTGGGCGGTGGAGACCTCTCGATCCAGGTGCAGTTCCCGCAGGTGCAAGCCGGCGCGATACTGAACGGGGTCGTCATGTTCGCGGGCGGGCGGCGCGCGCAGCAGATCACCAACATCACCGTGAAGCTGACCTGCACCTCGCACCAGATGGGTCCGCAGGGGATGCAGCAGCGGAGCGATGTCATCTCGCCGCCGATGATGGTGAGCGGACCGTTCACCGCGCAGCCGGGGCAGCAGTACCAGTTCCCGTTTCAGATCCAGGTGCCGCCGAACGCGTTCAGCTCGCAGCCCAACGTCGTGAGCTACCGCGTTAGCGCCAACGCCGACATCGACGGCGAGGTCGACCCCGGCGCCGGGCAGGACGTTCAGGTCATCGGAATGAACCCCGGAATGAACCCCGGAATGAACCCCGGAATGAACCCCGGAATGTACCCTGGAATGCAGCCCATGGGCGGCCCCCAGCCCGGCTGGAATCAGGACGGATACGCCAGCCACGGCGTCGATGTCGGATACGACAAGGCCGCGGCGATGAAGGGCGGCTATGACCCGGGGTACGACAAGGCCGCGGCGATGAAGGGCGGCTACGACCCGGGGTACGACAAGGCCGCAGCGATGAAGGGCGGCTATGACCCGGGGTACGACAAGGCCGCGGCGATGAAGGGCGGCTATGACCCAGGGTACGACAAGGCCGCGGCGATGAAGGGCGGCTACGATCCGGGGTACGACAAGGCCGCGGCGATGAAGGGCGGCTACGACCACGGCGGCATGAAGGGCGGCTACGACCCGGGGTACGCGCAGGGCGGCGGCTTCGCGCCGGGCTCGCGCGCTCAGGCGCAGTGGACCGACGGCGGCTGGTACGGCGTCACCGTGGTGGAGCAGCGCGGCGAGATGGTCCTCGTGCAGTGGGACGACGGCACCCCCGCGAGCTGGGTGGGCCTGCACCAGATCGCCGGCTGAGCCCCGGGGGAGGTCACCAGCCGACGGTGACCTCCCACGCGCCGCCCTCTTCCGAGAAGTCCTCCACCGTCACCCTCGAGCCCTCCCAGCGCAGGCGCGGGTCGCCTCCGTGCGAGGTCATGTTCTCGTCGAGGGCCGACACCGCGGCGCCGTTGCGCACGCCGCAGGTCAGGTAGCCCGTCTCCGCGGCGCCGTAGAGCCAGGTCATCCCGCAGCGCAGCGCGATGCGGCAGCTCTCGGGGTACTCCCACACGGGGCGCACCTGCATCGTGCAGCGCTCGCCCCGATGCACGGGCGAGGCCCCTGAGGCGCGCACCACGCGCACGCTGCGCTCGACGAAGCCCGCGAAGGCCGGCTCGCGCCGCTGCGAGGGACGTCCCAGCGCGGGCCCCTCCGTCGGCTCGCTCACGTCCCGCAGAAACACGCTCGTCGTCGCCGGCTCGAAGCCCGCGCCCGCGATGCGCAGCTCGTGCCGCTTCGTCGAGATCAGGATCGTCGACGCGCCACGCGCCGCGGCGTCGTGGTCCTCGAAGCTGAACATGTACACCCGCGCCGCGGAGCCCGCGACGCCGCCCGCGCGCAGCCCCGACGCGCCCTGCGGCGGGTCGTAGTCGCGGCGAAAGACCTCCGTCACCCCGCAGCGGAGCGAGAGCGCGCTGAGCTTCGACACGCCGTCCTGGGAGAAGAAGGTGCCGCGCAGGGCGCACCGCTCGCCCGCGCGAAGGCCCGGCAGGGTGCTCCCGTCGAGGGTGCCCGCCCACTCGATGGCTTGCGGGGGGCCCGCGCGCCGCTCCTGCGCGGCCCGGGCCTCGGCGAGCTCCCGCGCGGCCTGGGCCTCGGCGGCCCGCGCGGCCTCGAGCTCCCGAGCCGCGGCGGCCTGGCGGCGGGCGAGCTCGGCGAGGCGGGTCTGCTCGATCAGCGCCCGCGCGCGCTCGTCGGCGGCGTGCTGCCGGGCGGCGCCCTGCGACGAGACGAAGAACGCCGCGCCGCACGCGAAGGCCACCCCCGCCACGACGAGGACGACGGGCGCGAGGCTCTCGGCGGGGCGCGGGCGGGGCCGCTCCGTCGAGCATCGCGATGTGCTGCTTCGCGTCGCGGAGGTCACGCTCCAGCGCGTCGGCCCGCTGCTGGGCGGCCTCCCGGTCGTCTCGGTGTGCCATCGCCTATCGATACGCCACCCGCGGCACCGACGGAACTACCCCGAGATCTGATACTCCCGCCGCAGCGCCGCGAAGGCCTGGAGCCGCGCGTCGACCTTCGCGTTGATGCTCCCCTCCGTCCAGTTCCCGTCGGCGTCGCGCTCCCCGGCGGGGACGCCCGTGAGGCGCTCCACGGCCTCGTCGACGCTCGCGGCGATCCAGACGTGAAAGAGCCCCGCCTTGCACGCCGCGCGAACCTCCTCGCGGAGCACCACGTTGCGCTCGTTCGCCGCGGGGATGATCACCCCGTGCGACCCGTCGAGGCCCCGCGAGGCGCACACCGCGAAGAAGCCCTCGATCTTCTCGTTCACCCCGCCCACCGACTGCACCCGCCCCTGCTGGTCGACCGAGCCCGTGATCGCGATCGATTGCCGCACAGGCACTTCAGACAGCGCCGAGAGCATCGCGCAGAGCTCGGCGGCGCTGGCGCTGTCGCCCTCCACCCCGTGGTAGCTCTGCTCGAAGACCAGGCTCGCGGTGAGCGAGAGCGGCCGCGCCACGGCGTAGCGCTGCCCGAGAAAGCCCGCGAGGATCATCACGCCCTTGGTGTGCGTGGGCCCGCCCATCTCGGCCTCGCGCTCGACGTCGATCACCTCGCCGCGGCCGACCCGCACGGTGGCGGTGATCCGCAGCGGGATGCCGAAGGCGTCCCTGCCCGACTCGAGCACGGCGAGGCCGTTCACCTGCCCCACGTGCTGGCCGCTGCTCTCGATGCGCAGCACGCCGCGGCGGATGTCCTCGTGCACGGCCTCGCGCATGCGCCCCGCGCGGGAGCGCTGGGCCTCGATGGCGCTGCGCACGTGCTCGAGGGTCACGGTGTCGGAGCCGTTGTCGGCGGCCCACCAGTCGGCCTCGCGGATCACGTCGGCGATGAGCCCCAGCCGCGCCGACAGCCGCTCGCGGTCCCCGGCGAGGCGGGAGCCGCCCTCGATGAGCCGGAGGATCGCCTCGCGGCTCAGCGTGCGGAGCTTCTCCCAGCGCACGAAGGTCGCGATCCAGCGGGCGTAGGCGAGCTCGTGGGCCACCGTGCGCTCGATGTCCTCGTCGAGGTCGACCAGCACCTTGAACAGGTCGGGGAACTGCGGGTCGTGGGTCTCGAGCGCCTCGAAGGTGCTGCGCTCGCCCACCACGATCACCTTGATGGACAAGGGGATCGGCTGCGGGTCGAGGGAGCCCGTGAGCGCCTCGCCGGCGGCCTCGCGGCCCTTGGGGCGCAGCTCTCCGTTCGAGAGCGCGCGCACGATGAACTCCCAGATCTGCGGCGACGAGAGCACCCGCTCGGCGTCGAGGATGAGGTAGCCCCCGTTCGCGCGGTGCAGCGCGCCGGGCTTGATGAGCAGAAAGTCGGTGACCAGCGCGCCGAGGTGCGCGGCGTACTCCACCTGCCCCAGGAGGTTCTCCATCGTGGGGTTGTTCTCGGTGATCACCGGCGCGCCCTGGAGCTCCGAGCGGTCGCAGAGCACGTTGACCTTGTACCGCCGCAGGGGAGACACGTCGGTGCCCGACAACCGACGCGCTCGCGCGCTCGACGCCGAGGGAGTGGCGCGGCGGCTTGTTCTCCTCGTCGTCGTCGTCCTTCTCCTGCTGCGGAGCACGTCCCGGTGGTGCTTCACCGTCCGCGCGGAGCGAGTCGATGTGCGCGGTGATCTCTTCGAGGTCCTCGTACTTCTCCTTGAGGTCTTCACGAGGGAGTCGACCACGGTGGCGGCGACGTCGCGGTCGAGCTCGCCGAGGGCGGCGTCGATCTTCTGCGTAGCGTCGGCCTCGACCTCGAAGAGCGCCGTTCAGGGAGCCGTCTCCATCGCGTCGATGGCGCCCTCGATCTGCTCCTGGCGCTTGGGCGAGGTGGCCGCGAACTGCTCCACGGTCATGGGCTTGCCGCGGTAGAGCGGCGAGAAGCCCAGGGCGTCTTCGATGGAGGTGAGGGTGAGCTTGCGCGCGTTGGCCTCGATCTCGAGGGTGCGCAGGCGCTTCGCGCGCCGCCGCTCCAACCCTGCTCCAGGGCGCGGCGTCGGTTGCGGTGCACCTCCGACTGCAGCGCCGTCTCGAGCCGCTGCGGCAGGGACTTCAGAAACGCGTCGACGTCGCTCTGCAGCGCCCGCGCGCGACCCGTGGGCATGCGAATGGCCTGGGGCGGTGCGGGCTGCCCGAAGTCGTGCACGTAGACCCAGTCCTCGGGTATCGGCTCGGTCTCGGCGCGCTGCTGCACGAAGCGGCGGACCATCGAGTGCCGCCCGGTGCCCTGCGACCCGAGCACGAAGAGGTTGAAGCCCTTGCGGCGAATGCCCAGGCCGAAGCGCAGGGCCTCGGTGGCGCGGAGCTGCCCCACGACATCGGGGAGGTCCTCGAGGTCGTCGCTCGACGCGAAGGCGAGCTCGGCCGAGGCGGGGGGGCGGTGCAGGCGGTCGTCGTCGAGTCGAATGGTCACCCGCCGGTGTTTCGCGGAATCGCCCCCGCCGCGCAAGTCTCTGACGCCCCCCGCGGGATGATATGGTCGGCGCACCCTACGATGATCAGCTTCAGCGCAGACCCCAACGCCGCCGAGCAAGAGATGCGGGCGGTGATCTACTACCTCACCGCCTTCGGCTTCGTCGACGGATCCTTTGATGTCGAAGAGATGGGCTTCGTGCTGCGCTTCGTGCGCGAGCTCGTCGAGGCCCGCGCCGCCAGCGCCCCTGGGATCTCTCCCGAGATCCGGGCGGAGCTGGTCGAGAAGTGGACCCGGCACTTCGAAGAGGTCGCCGAGGAGGTGGCCCAGGAGATCGACGCCCACACCAAGGAGCCCGTGGCCGAGGGCGAGGCCGACGGGGCCTTCGTGATGACCCGGGTGAAGCTCCGGTGCTTCGAGCTGTTCACCCGCTTCGACGAGACCAGCCGCGAGCGGCTGCTGAGCATCGCCGAGGGGATGATGGCCGCCGACGGGGTGGTGCACCCCGAGGAGCTGAAGTTCCGCGACGAGCTCCACGCGCTCCTCGACGCGCCGCAGCTCGAAGACGTCGACGAGGACCTGGAGCTCGAGCTCGAGGTGCCCGGCGACCGGGTGAACATCCGCCCGGCGGCGCGGCGGCCCATCCAGCACGACGGCCACGAGTTTCTCACCCTGGGCGAGTGGGACTACCCCAGCGACCCCGAGGGCTTCGCCCGCGAGGCCGAGCGCGACATGAACCTCGCCGAGCGGATCATTCGCCGCCTCGACGCCGCGCGGGCCAAGGGCGCCGGCAAGCTCGAGGGCGCCAAGAGCTTCCGCGACTTCGACGGGGGAGACGCCTTCCTCGACGGCCACGTGCACGTGCTCCCCCCGCCGCCCAGCGGCGAGATGGAGCTCCTGGTCATCGGCGACCTCCACGGCTGCTACTCGTGCCTCAAGGGCGCGCTGCTGCAGTCGGACTTCTTCGGCAAGGTCGAGCGCCACGTGCAAGACCCGTCGCGCCACCCGGCGATGAAGCTGGTGCTCCTGGGCGACTACATCGACCGCGGGCGCTTCAGCTACAACGGCGTGCTGCGCGCGGCGATGCAGCTCGCGCTGGTGGCCCCCGAGCACGTCTACGTGCTGCGCGGCAACCACGAGTACTACGTCGAGATGAACAACATGGTGCTCGCGCCGGTGCGCCCGGCCGAGGCCATCAACTCCATCAAGAAGATCGCGCCCAAGGCCGTGCTCTCGACGTGGATGAAGCTCTTCGAGGCGCTCCCCCACGCCCTGGCCTTCGACCAGTTCTTCTTCGTGCACGCGGGGCTCCCGCGGGAGAAGACCCTCCACGAGCGCTGGCAGGGCCTGCAGACCCTCAACGACCCCGACGTGCGCTTTCAGATGCTCTGGAGCGACCCCAGCGAGGTCGACCACGTGCCCGACGACCTGCAAGAGGCCAGCGCGCGCTTCCCCTTCGGGCGCAAGCAGTTTCAGTCGTTCATGCACCGCCTCGGGGTGACCACGATGGTCCGCGGCCACGAGCGCGTGATCCAGGGATTCAAGGTCGTGTACGACGACCCCGAGGCGCGGCTCCTGAGCCTGTTCTCCGCGGGCGGCGCGACCAACGGCGACCTCCCCGAGACGAGCAATTACCGCGAGGTCACGCCCATGGCGCTGACCATCCGGTGGCGCGACGGCGTGAGCGAGGTCACGCCCTTTCCCATCGAGTACGAGCGCTTCAACGACCCGCGCTTCAACCGCTTCTTCGCGGCGCAGCTCGCGCCCTGAGGGGCGCCGCGCTCGCGGTCACGCTCGAGCCTGGCGCGACGCGAAGACTCCGCACGATCCAGAGACGCCCACGACGCCGAAGCCCGGCGATACTCAGGCTTCAGCCCGAGGGTGGTGGACTCCACGGATCTCCGGCGACTCGGCGGTCGCCTCGCGAACGATCCCGCGCCAGGACAGTCGTGCTAGCGCATCAATTCCCAGGAAGTTTCAATGGATACGGCGCCCGCGGAGAGGCTGCGACGTATCCATTGAAACTGCTGAAGAATGGATGCGCCCTGGGATGGACCAAACCGGCGCCCTTGACGCTATGAGATCGCGCATCGCGCGCCGGTTTCGTGGTTCCGCTCGATTGTGCCTCCCTTTGAATCATGCGAGCACTGGCCTCAACTTGAGATTCGTGGCCGGGAGGGATCGCGTGCGCGTTGCAACCTCGCTTCTGTTCTTCGTTCTTGGATCGCTGATCGCCTGCACCCCGACCGAATTCGTGCGCGTCGGTAGAGACGTGCCGCTCGACCAGGAAGAGCTCGGCATCGGCGACGCAGACGCGTCCGACGCGGCGAGCGACATCGCCGCGATCGACGACGTCGCGGAGCCGCCCGTCGACGTAGCGCCGAGCGACGGCGGCGACGCCTCCGTCGGCCCCAGGTGTCGAAGCAGCGCCGAGTGTCCCAGCGAGGTGCCCGTGTGCGCGCGCCCGCCTGGCGTGTGCGTGCAGTGCGACACCAACGAGGCGTGCCCCGCAGGCGTGTGCGTGGCAGGCCGGTGCCGCCCCGCCACGGCCTGCGTCTCGTCGCGCACCTGCGACGGTCTCGTGTGCGACGAGGGCGCGAGCGTGTGCGTCGAGTGCAACGTGAATCAAGACTGCCCCGCGGGCCAGGGCTGCCGCGCGCATGTGTGCGTCGAGCCGCCGAGGGCGTGCCGGTCTGACAACCAGTGCAACGACCTCTCGCAGGTCTGCGCGCCCGAGCTCAACGTCTGCGTCGACTGCGCCCGCGACAACGACTGTGAGACCGGGAGCTACTGTGACACCTCGCGCAACGTGTGCCGGACGCAGGCGTGCGCGCCCTCAGCGGCGCGCTGCGAGTCGCCTGGCGAGGCGCGGGTCTGCGACGCGCGAGGGATCACCGAGCGCAGCGTGCCCTGCGGGTCGACCGCCACCTGCGTCGAGGGCGCGTGTCGCCCGGTGGTGTGCACCCCCAGCGCGAGCACCTGCGCCAATTCGACCACCCGCTCGGTGTGTTCGGGCGACGGCACGACCGCGCGCTCCGAGCCCTGCCCCGGCACCCAGCGCTGCCTCGACGGGATGTGCATCGACCGCGTATGCGCCCCCGGCGCCGCGAACTGCGTGTCTTCGCAAGAGCGGCGGATCTGCAACGCCGAGGGCCTGGGGTACGACGCCGCGCAGTGCAACGCGGGCACCACCTGCCTCGACGGCGCGTGCCGGGCGCAGGTGTGCATGCCCAACGTGTCGAGCTGCGCCGATGGGACCACCCGCCAGGTGTGCTCCGCCGACGGGCTCACCCACACGCGAACCGCCTGCGCCCTGGGTGAGAGCTGTCAGGACGGGCTCTGCCGCTCGCGCACGTGCACGCCGGGGCAGTCCGTGTGCGCGTCGCTCACGTCGCGCAGGGTGTGCCGCCCCGACGGCCTCGACACCGTCCTCGAGAGCTGCGCCGCTGGCGCCTCGTGCCTCGACGGCACCTGCCGCACCCACGTGTGCACGCCCAGCCAGTCGACCTGCGAGGGCACCAGCGCGAGGCAGCTCTGCGCCTCCGACGGGCTCTCGCAGACGCGGGTCCCCTGCGGCACGAACGAGACCTGCGCGAGCGGCACCTGCCGCCCCTGGGTCTGCGCGCCGGGGCAGTCGGTGTGCGCGTCGCTCACCGAGCGGCGGGTGTGCAGCACCGACGGCCTGACCCTGACCACCCTGACCTGCGGGAGCAACGAGTCCTGCGTCGACGGCGCGTGCCGCGCCCGCGTCTGCGTCCCTGGCGCGACCGGCTGCGAGGGCTTGAACACGCGCACATCGTGCAGCTCCGACGGGCTCAGCGTGCAGCGCGTGACCTGCGGGAGCAGCGAGTCGTGCGCCTCGGGCGTGTGCCGCGCGCGGCTGTGCTCGCCGTCCGCGGTGACCTGCGTCTCGCCGACCTTGCGGCGACTCTGCAGCTCAGACGGCCTGAGCTCCCTCGACACGCCCTGCAATCTCGGCGAGTCGTGCACCGCCGGGAGCTGCCGGACCTGGATCTGCACGCCCAACACCGCCTCGTGCGCCGGCTCCAGCGCCCGCCTCGTGTGCAGCAGCGACGGCCTCTCGCAGACCTCCTCCTCGTGCCCCTCGGGGACTGTCTGCAGCGGCGGCACCTGCCAGACGTTGGTCTGCAGCCCCGGCAGCACGCGCTGCATGAGCCCCACGGTCCTCGAGACCTGCTTGAGCGACGGGCTGGGTTACACCCCCTCGAGCTGCAGCTCCGCCCCCAACGCCACCGGGCGCTGCATGACCGCCGCGCCTTCACCTGCAGCAGCAGCTACGCCGACTGCGACGGCAACCCCTCGAACGGCTGCGAGTCGCTCACCAGCAACGACCCCTGAATTGCGGACGCTGCGGCGCGGTCTGCCCCAGCTCGCGAACTCCCGCCCGGCCTGCGGGAGGCGCCTGCATCGTTCATCTGCAACACGGGCTACGCCGACTGCGACGGCAACTCCTCGAACGGCTGCGAGGCCGACCTTCGCGCCGAGACGAGCTGCGCCTCCTGCGCACGCGCTGCGCGACGGGCGGCGCCTGCGGCGCCGCGCTGCCGGGTGATCCCAACCTGCCTCGCGCCGCAGATCGCCCGCCGCGCGACCTATGTCGACCGCAGGAGCAATCCCCAGCACTGCGGCGTTCGTGACAACGCGTGCAGCACGGGGGAGCGCTGCGTGAATGGGCGCTGCGAGTCGACGCAGCAACGTGCTCGGCTACAGCACGCACGCGACCGGCGCGGCGCGCCCACCAGGGCGACTCGACCTGGTGCGCGACCTCGCAGTGCCTGGGCGGAACGTCTGCGACATCACCCGAAGCTGCCGTCAGACCTGCTCCTCTGCGCTCGACGCAGTGCGGTCGCGAGTGCGTCAACCTCACCGTCTCGCACCGCCACTGCGGCGCCTGCGGACGCTCCTGCAGCTCGGACCAGCAGTGCGTGGGAGGCGCCTGCGTCCCCTTCAACGCCTGCCTCGAACCACAGACCTCGTGCGGCGGCGTCTGCGTCGACCTGCGAAGCTCTCGCACGAACTGCGGCGCCTGCGGCAACGCCTGCGCCACGGGTCAGAGCTGCCTCAACGGGCGCTGCGAGTCGAGCTGCCCCTCGCTGCTGGGCTACAGCACGTACGCGACCGGCGTGTGCGCGCCCTCCCAGGGCGACTCGACCTGGTGCGCGACCTCGCAGTGCCTGGGCGGAACGGTCTGCGACATCACCCGAAGCTGCCGCCCCACGTGCTCCCCAGGCTCGACGCAGTGCGTTTCCGCGAGTGCGTCAACCTCACCGTCTCGCACCGCCACTGCGGCGCCTGCAACAGCACCTGCGCGATCAACCAGCAGTGGCGGGCGCCTGCGTCTCCTTCGACGGCTGCCTCACGCCCCAGACCTCGTGCAGCGGCGTCTGCGCCGACCTGCGAAGCTCTCGCACGAACTGCGGCACCTGCGGGAACACCTGCGCCACGGGTCAGAGCTGCCTCAACGGGCGCTGCGAGTCGAGCTGCCCCTCGCTGCTGGGCTACAGCACGTACGCGACCGGCGTGTGCGCGCCCACCCAGGGCGACTCGACGTACTGTCCGAGCTTTCAGTGCCCCAACGGACAGGTCTGCGACATCACCCGCTCGTGCCGCCCCACGTGCTCGCCAGGCTCGACACAGTGCGGCCGCGAGTGCGTCAACCTCACCGCCTCGCACCGCCACTGCGGCGCCTGCAACAACACCTGCGCGATCAACCAGCAGTGCGTGGCGGGCGCCTGCGTTCCGTTCAACGCCTGCCTCGAACCGCAGACCTCGTGCGGAGGTGTTCCAGGACCTGCGAAGCTTTCCGCACGAACTGCGGCACCTGCGGGAACGCCTGCGCCACGGGCCAGAGCTGTTCACCCGGCGCTGCGAGCGAGCTGCCCCTCGCTGCTGGGCTACAGCACGCACGCGACCGGCGTGTGCGCGCCACCCAGGGCGACTCGACGTACCGTCCGAGCTTTCGCGCCCCAACGGACAGGTTCGCGACATCACCCGCTCGTGCCGCCCCACGTGCTCGCCAGGCTCGACACAGTACTCGCGAGTGCGTCAACTCACCGCCTCGCACCGCCACTGCGGCGCCTGCAACACCTGCGCGATCAACCAGCAGTGCGTGGCGGGCGCCTGCGTTCCGTTCAACGCCTGCCTCGAACCGCAGACCTCGTGCGGAGGTGTCTGCGTCGACCTGCGAAGCTCTCGCACGAACTGCGGCGCCTGCGGCAACGCCTGCGCCACGGGCCAGAGCTGCCTCAACGGGCGCTGCGAGGCGAGCTGCCCCTCGCTGCTGGGCTACAGCACGTACGCGACCGGCGTGTGCGCGCCCACCCAGGGCGACTCGACGTACTGTCCGAGCTTTCAGTGCCCCAACGGACAGGTCTGCGACATCACCCGCTCGTGCCGCCCCACGTGCTCGCCGGGCTCGACGCAGTGCGGCCGCGAGTGCGTGAACCTCACCGTGTCGCACCGCCACTGCGGCGCCTGCAACAACACCTGCACGATCAACCAGCAGTGCGTCAGCGGCCGCTGCACCTGAACTTTCCCCTCCGTTCGCGCAGATCGTCGGGGCGAGTGAACAACTCCGGCGGCTCCGTCCGTCCCACCTTTCACGGGAGCCGCGTTAGACTCTCGGCCCCCTCATGACCAAGGAGCACCCTATGCACGCACGAATCGCCTCGATCGCCTCGGTACTTGTCGCCATCGCGACCGGCTGCACCGTGGAGAGCAACTTCACCCGCCCCACCGTCGGCGTGCAGGGGAGCGTCGTCGCCGGCGGCGAGCTTCAGGCGGGCGCGCAGGGCCCCCAGGGCACGGTCATCGCGCCGCAGGGCACCGTCGTCGGCGGCGTGCAGGGCGGCGTCATGGTGCCTCAGGGGCAGGTCGGCGTGGTGGCGCAGCCGCAGATGGGCCCCCAGGGCGGGGTGGTGATGCAGCCCCCAGGCGTCGCCGTGGGTGGGCCGCAGGGTCACCACGGTCACCACGGTCACCACGGCCAGGGCGGCGTGCACGTCGGCGTGCAGGGCGGTGTGAACGTCGGCGTGCAGGGCGGCTACGTCGGCGGAATGCCTCCCCAGGGCGGCGTCAACGTCGGCGTGCAGGGCCCCCAGGGCACCGTGATCGGCGTGGCGCAGCCCCAGGGCGGCGTGTACACCGGGCCGCGGGGTCCGCAGGGCTCGGTGATCGGCGTCGTGCAGCCCCAGGGTGGGGTGGTGCAGCCCCAGGGCGGCGGATACGTCGGGGCAACGGTGCAGGGCGGCGTCAACGTCGGCGGGAGCATCACCACGGGTCCGACGCCGAGCGGCGGGAGCATCACCACGGGCCCCACGCCGGGCGGCAACGTTGTGGTCACCGGACCGAGCCGTCCGGGTGTGCAGGCCGGTATGCTCCCCACCGCGGTGGTGCCGTTTCGCCCCGCGCCGGGCGCGGTGATCACCACGCCGACGATGCCCAACGGCGTTCGTACGGCGCCCATGGGTGCCACCGTGGTCACCACGGGCACCATGCCCGGCACCACCCCCGTCGCCCCCATGGGCTCGACCGTGGTCACCACGGGCACCATGCCCGGCACCACCCCCGTCGCCCCCATGGGCTACGGCACGGTCACCGGCGGGGTCGTCTCGCCCACCACGCCGGGCGTGCCCGGACGGCCGACGATGCAGCCCGGCTCGGTCACGGTCTCGGGCACCGCCCCGAGCCAGAACCGCCGCAACCCGATCACCCTCGCGCCGAACCCCGACCTCATTCGTCGGCCCATTGATCCCAGCCAGATCCGCCAGCCGCCTCCGCCGGTCCCCTCGGCGAACGTGGTCATCACCCGCTGATCCGACGCTTTCCTTCGAACGCCCACCGGCGCTCCGCGCAACGGAGCGCCTCGCGCGTTGGCGGAACACCCCGTCCATGATAAACGCGCGGCCCCGCCCGCGGGGTCGACAGGGCCCCCCAAGGCAGTAGACGGAGCACCATGAAGCGAGCGCTGATCACCGGGATCACCGGACAGGATGGGTCGTACCTCTCAGAACTCCTGCTCGCGAAGGGCTACGAGGTCCACGGCGTCGTTCGGCGGTCGAGCTCGTTCAACACCGAGCGCATCGACCACATCTACCGCGACCCCCACGAGCTCGGGGTGAACCTCCACCTGCACTACGGCGACCTCAACGACTCCTCGTCGCTGCAGTCGGTGATCGACGCGGTGAAGCCCGACGAGGTCTACAACCTCGGCGCCCAGAGCCACGTGCGCGTGAGCTTCGACATCCCCGAGTACACCGGCGAGGTCACCGCCCTCGGCGCCGTGCGGCTCCTCGAGGCGATCCGCAAGGTCGGGGTGCACTGCAAGTTCTACCAGGCCAGCTCCAGCGAGCTCTACGGCAAGGTCGTCGAGACGCCCCAGAAGGAGACCACGCCCTTTCACCCCCGCAGCCCCTACGCCGTGGCCAAGGCCTACGCGTTCTACATCACCCAGAACTACCGCGAGGCCTACGGGATGTTCGCGGTGAACGGGATCCTCTTCAACCACGAGTCCGAGCGCCGCGGCGAGACCTTCGTGACCCGCAAGATCACCCGCGCCGTGGGGCGCATCGTGACCGGCGTGCAGAAGGAGCTCTTCCTCGGCAACCTCGACGCCCGCCGCGACTGGGGCTACGCGCCCGACTACGTCGAGGCCATGTGGCTGATGCTCCAGGCCAACCGCCCCGACGACTACGTCATCGGCACCGGCGAGACGCACTCGGTGAAGGAGTTCCTCGACGTGGCCTTCGAGCGCGTGGGCCTCGACTGGAAGGACTACGTTCGCATCGACCCGCGGTACTTTCGCCCCGCCGAGGTCGACCTGCTGCTCTCCGACCCCTCCCGCGCGAAGGCCGAGCTCAACTGGGCGCCCAAGGTGGGCTTCAAGGAGCTGGTCACCCGCATGGTCGACAGCGACGTCGAGCTCGCCCGCCGCGAGCAGCGCGCCCGCGGCTGATCACCTCGGCGGCAGCGCCGGGGCCACCATCGCCTCGATCGCCTCCCGCGTCGGAACGTCCTCCAGGCGCCGCGCGACGCCCCCGGCGCGGTTCAGCAAGAAGAGCGTGGGGACGTGGTCGATGCGTCCCAGGTCGCTCTCTCCCAGGCGAATCGACTCGTCGGCGCCGCACAGGCGCGAGTGCGTCAGGCCCGCGACGTCGCGGTAGGTGCCGAGCACGAGGGCGAGGTCCCTGAACTCCATGCGGTCCCCCGCCAGGGCGATGGCGACGAGGTCGTCGGGGTGCGCCGCGGCCACCTGGTCGACGTGCCGCAGGAGCAGCTGCGACGCGAGGTTCTCGCTGGTGAACGCGACCAGCAGCACCGCGCGGCCCCGCAGCGACGAGAGCGCGAGCTCGCCGTCGAGGCACGCGAGGCGCAGGTCCACCGCGGGCGCGTGGGCGTAGCGCGTGGGCGGCGCGACGGGCGCCGCGGGAGGCGCCGAGGCGCAGCCCAGGAGCAGCGCGCCGAGGAGGGCGCTACTCCTTGCTCGCGGCGCCCACGAAGCGGTCTTCTTCATCCTTGAACAGCACGTTGAAGGTCGTGAGGGAGCCGTAGCACCCGGTGATGTACTGCTGGAGCGAGACCTTCTCGTCGTCGGCGAGGCGGGGGTGCTGGTTGATCTTCTGCTCGAGCACCCGCAGCCGGTCGCGCACCATCACCACCTTGTGCAGCAGCGCGTCGATGGGGATGCGCTGCTCCTTCAGGCCCTCCTTGCCGGGCTTCAAGATCACCTCGCCGCCGCGAAACTTCTCCGCGATGGGCGTCTCGCCCAGCGCGAGCTCATCGCGGAGGATCTCTCGGAGCACCGTTCGAAACGTCGCCTCGTCCATGTCGTCTACCTCGATGTCGATGGGCGCCCGTCGCGCGGGGGCCTCGACGTGTGTCTCTCTCGCGCGCGTTCGTTTGGGGGGCGCCGCGGTGTGGCGCCGGAGCGTGCCCGCCGCCACCCACGCGCCGCACGAAGACCCCACGGGACGCACCGGAGGCCACGTCCCGTAGGAGCAGTCGCCCACCTCGATGCGCTTCACCGGCTCGATGCGTATCGAGTGAAAATACGCGCAGTCTGCGCAGCGATGCGACGCGTCGCTCACGGCGGCGGAGGATGCCACAACGCGCGGCGGACGAAAGCCCGCGAGGGACCGCGACCCGGCGGGCGGTCAGTTGTTCGGCGCGCCGTTGCAGATCCACGCGCGAAACAGGTCGAGCTGGTTGGAGGGGAGCTCGGCGCCGTTGGCGGGCATCTGGTTGCCCGAACACATGCCGACGCCGGTGAGCTTGTTCATGAGGTAGCTCGACGAGACCGAGCCCGGCGCGACCCGCAGGGTGCCGACGTTGCACCCCGAGGCCGCGACGTTGACCAGCGCCGCGTACGACCGGCCGGTCGAGAGGGCCAGGCCGCCCGCGGGCCGCACGGTGCCGTGGCACCCCGTGTTGCAGCTCGCGTTGAAGATCGGCTGGAGCTGCGACGCGAGGCTCACCGAGGGCCCGCAGCCCGCGCAGGCGCCCGCGGTGCAGGTCTGCCCCGAAGGGCACGCGCGGCCGCAGGCGCCGCAATTCGCGCCGTCGGTCTGGGTGTTCACGCAGGCGCCGCCGCAGAGCGTGGCGCCGCCCGCGCACGAGCTGGTGCACGCGCCCGCGGCGCAGGTCTGCCCCGAGGGGCACGCGCGGCCGCAGGCGCCGCAGTTCGCGGTGCTGGTCGAGGTGTCGACGCAGAGCCCCCCGCAGAGCGTCAGCCCCGCGCCGCAGGTGCACGCGCCCGCGGTGCAGCTCTGCGTCGAGGCGCAGGCCCGCCCGCAGGCGCCGCAGTTCGAGGTGTCGTCCTGCAGGTTCACGCAGGAGCCGCTGCACAGGGAGGTGCCGCCGGCGCAGGTGCTGGTGCAGGCGCCCGCGCTGCAGCTCTGCCCGGTGGTGCACGCCTGAGCGCCTGGTTCGCCGCGTCGCTCTGCACGTCGGTGCCACGCGCCCCGCCGCACGCGAGCCTTTGAAGGGCGCGCACGCCCCGCGCTGCGGGTCTGCCCCGCGGCGCACGCGCGGTATAAGGCGCCGCAGTTCGACGCGTCGCTCTGGAGGGTTGGCGCACGAGCCCCGCAGGCGTCGCGCCCGCGCCGCAGGAGCTCGCGCACGCGCCGGCGTTGCACGTCTGCCCCGCGGCGCGCGGTGCAGGCGCCGCAGTTCAACGCGTCAGACTGCGCGTTGACACTGCCCGCCGCACGCGAGCTGCCCCGAGGGCACGCGCACACCCCGCGCTGCAGGTCTGCCCCGCAGCGCACGCGCGGCCGCAGGCGCCGCATTCGACGCGTCGCTCTGGAGGTTGGCGCACGAGCCCCGCAGAGCGTGGTGCCCGCCGCGAGGGGCACGCGCACACCCCCGCGCTGCAGGTCTGCCCCGCAGCGCACGCGCGGCCGCAGGCGCCGCAGTTCGACGCGTCGCTCTGGAGGTTGGCGCACGAGCCCCCGCAGAGCGTCGTGCCCGCGCCGCAGGAGCTCGCGCAGGCGCCGGCGTTGCACGTCTGCCCCGCGCCGCACACGCGACCGCAGCCGCCGCAGTTCGACGCGTCGCTCTGGAGGTCAGCGCACGAGCCGCCGCAGGGAGAGGTGCCTCCGGCGCACGCGCCTCGGGTGCACACGCCGCGGTTGCACACGAAGCCGGCGCCGCAGGCGTAACCGCAGCTCCCGCAGTCGGTCGAGTCGGTCTGGAGGTTCGCGCAGCCGCCGCCGCACGCCGTCTGCCCGGCGCCGCAGACGCAGGTCCCGGCGTTGCACGTCTGCCCCGAGCCGCAGGCGCGGCCGCAGGCGCCGCAGTTCGTCGCGCTGATGCGGGTGTCGACGCAGACGCCGCCGCAGAGGGTGAGGCCGCCGCCGCACACGCAGGCGCCCGCGCTGCACGTCTGCCCCGAGCCACAGGCGCGTCCGCAGGCGCCGCAGCTCGTCGCGCTGGTCTGGGTGTTCACGCAGGCGCCGCTGCAGAGCGTCCCGCCCCCCGCGCAGGCGCAGACGCCCGCGGCGCAGGTGTGCCCCACGCCGCAGGCGCGGCCGCAGGCGCCGCAGCTCGTCGCGCTGGTCTGGGTGTTCACGCAGGCGCCGCTGCAGAGCGTCGCGCCGCCCGCACAGGCGCACGCGCCCGCCGCGCAGGTCTGCCCCGCGGCGCAGGCCCGGCCGCACGCGCCGCAGTTCGTCGCGCTGACGCGGGTGTCGACGCAGGCGCCGCCGCAGAGCGACTGGCCGCCCCCGCACACGCAGGCGCCCGCGCTGCACGTCTGCCCCGCGGCGCAGGCCCGGCCGCAGGCGCCGCAGTTCGTCGCGCTGGCGCGGGTGTCGACGCAGGCGCCGCCGCAGAGCGTCTGCGACATCGGGCAGGCGCAGGCCCCGCTCACGCAGCTCTGACCAGGGACGCAGACGCGGCCGCAGGCGCCGCAGTTCGACGGGTCCATCGCGACGGAGACGCAGCGGCCCCCGCAGGACATCTGCCCCGCGGCGCAGCCCGGCACGTCGGGTGACGGCGCGTCGGCGGGAGGAGCGGGCGCGTCGACCGAGGCGTCCGTCGCGCCGTCCCGCGCGGCGTCGACGCCCGACGCGTCGGCGCCGGCGTCGACCGACGCGTCGAGGGGAGACGCCGGGAGCGAGCGGATCCACGCCGCGACGCAGGCGACCTGCTCGGGGTCGAGGGCGGGCGCGCCGAGCGGCATGCGCACGCCGCACTCGGGGAGGCTCTGGGCGATCTTCACGTAGAGCTGCGAGCGCTCAGGGTCCCCCGGCACCACCAGGCGCTCGCCCGCGCAGCCGACCGAGGGGGCGTTGATGACGCGACCCTCGAGCCCTGGCGAGACGAGGTCCAGGCCGTAGGAGGGCATGTCGGTGCCGTGACACCCGGAGCTGCCACACTGAGCCGCGAAGAGCCCCCGCTGGAGCGCGGCGGTGTCGGTCGAGCAGCTTCGCAGCAGATTCGCCGGGCGAAGCCCGTCGGTGTCTACGTTTCCACACCCCGCGAGCGCGACGAGCAACAGAAGGCGCAAGCACACCAAGAGTCTACTCATTTCAAGGACCTCCAAGACGCCGCTGGTAGGTGGAGTGTCTTGGATCGCCGCGGGGACTCCACTACGCAACGATTGCAGGCCTGCGCGATGCCCGTGTGCGCGTGTGCGTGGGGGTAGGCGTGACGCTGGCCCCGGTCTGCGCGCCGGCGCTCAGGGCGCGTCGGCGCCCGCGTCGACGGGCGAGGGCGGGAGCGCGCGGATCCACGCAGCCACGCACCCGACCGCGTTCGCGCCGACGCGCGCTCCCCCGAGGGGCATGCGCACGCCGCACTTCGGGAGATCCTCGGCGATCTTCAGGTAGAGCACCGAGCGCTCGGGGTGACCCGGCACGACCAGGAGCTCACCAGGGCACCCCATGGCGGGAACGTTCACCACGCGACGCGCGAGGTCGGGCGACACCAGGTCGAGGTCGTAGGTGGGCTGGTCGGTGCCGTGGCAGCCCGATCCTCCGCAGCGCTCCGCGAAGAGCTCGTTCTGCAGCCCCGCGAGGTCGGGGGGACAGCTCCGCGAGAGGTCGGTCGGGCGGCGCGCTTCGGTCTCGGTGAGCCCGCACCCCGCGAGCAGCGGGAGGGATAGAAGTAGCGACGCGCGGATCATGGCGCAGAGGGTACGCGTTCAGTCGCGAAGGACGTCGTGGATGTGCTCGGCGGTGACGGCGCGGTCGAGCCAACGCTCGAGCGTCGCGCGGTCATCGCAGGCGATCACCCGCGCGCGAACCTCGTCGTCGAGGTGCACCCCGCGGCGAGCGAGCACCCGCAGCACCGACGCGGCGAGGGCGGCGAGCTCTCCGCGCGCCTCGCGCGCTGCAAGGGTCTGCTCGAAGACGCGGTTACCCGAGGCCAGCAGCGCCCTCGCGACGGTGTCGTCGGCGCGCACGCGGTCGATCAGCGCCGCGACCGGAACCGCCACCCGAAAGCATCGATCGTGGATCTCTCCGGCCGCATCGAGCTCGGTCCAGTCGTGATGGGCGTGGTCCCACTCGTAGACGGCGCGGGTCGCGACGCGCACCGCGAAGAGCCTGCGCACGCCGCGCTTCGCGAATTTCTCGACCTTCGCGGTGGTGTGCGAGAGGCGCTCGCTGTCGAGCACCTCGAAGGCGATCTCTTCGAGCTGTCGGCCGCCCGTGACGGGATCCGGCGCGCTCGGAAAGACGCTCACATCGGGCGCCGCGTCGCTCTCGTCGTCGGCGCGGGTGAGCATGCCGACCGCGACCTCGTAGCCCTCGGCCAGCACCCAGGGCGAGCGCATCAATTCCTCAATGGATTCAATGGATTCAATGGATTCAATGGATTTGTCGCG
>JAWKRB010000021.1:0-145759 GCA_041389885.1 Polyangiales bacterium
CGTCCTCGCACCCGCGCCCCGCGCCCTCACGCCGCCCACCGCCTGCACACCGCGAAGGCGGTGTGACCCCTTGGGGTGCCCGGGGTGAGCCTCGGATCCCGCGCTGCGGGAGGGGGCGACACCCCGCCGTCCCCCCCGCGCGCCTCACGCCCCCTCCCCCACCGCCGCGAGCAGCTCCGCGAGCACGGCCTGGCGCTGCGTGTCCCAGCGCCGCGCGTCGACCGTGATCACGCGCCAGCCGCGCATCGCGAGCACCCGCGGCGTGTGCACCCAGCGCGCGAACACGTCGCCGTCGCCGCTGCCGTCTTCGCACAACACCGCGAGGCGAAAGCGCGTCGGGTCCTTCGGGTCCATCACCGCGAGGGGGACGCGCGCGTCGGAACTCCCGAGCTCGAGCTCGGTCTGCAGCCCCAGGGACTGCAGCGCCGCGGCCACCTGCACCCGCAGCGGGAGCCACCCCCGCACCGTGGGCTCCTTCGCGCCCGCGCGCCTCACGACCCCGCCCGGACGCGTGAGCAGCGCCGCGGCCTGCGCGCGCCGCCCCTCGGAGAGGTGCCACGCGTACTCGAGAAAGACCTTGAAGAGAGCCGGTCCTGCGTGCTGCGCGCCCGCGGTGGAGAGCATCGTCGGCTCGAACGACGACACCACCACGCACGACAGCCGCGCGCGCGACACCGCGACGTTCAACCTCCGCTCGCCCCCCCGCAGCCCCAACGGACCAAAGCGCGCAGGCACATAGCGCTCCGCGGGACGTCCCTTCACCGCGCGCTCCACCGGCGCGTGCCCCGTCGAGAACACGATCACGTCGCGCTCGTCGCCCTGCACGCTCTCGAGGTTCTTCACAAAAGGACGGTCATCCAGCCGCTCCCTCGCCGTCGCCCGCTCCCAACTCAGGGCGAAGTCCGGGTCTGACGCGCGGCGCGCGTCCACCGCATCGAGGATCGCGCCTCGCTGCGGGAGGTTGAAGGTCACCACCCCCACCGAGGGCGCGTCCTCCGCCGCGAGGAGCTCGCGCAGCGTGTCCACCACCGCCTCGGCCTCGGGAACGTTCCGCCCCGCGTCGTAGCGCCCCTCGGGCACCGCCACCCAGCGCAGCGCCGGCGGCGCCGAGGCCGACGCCGTCGACGGCACCGTCCGCAGCGCCCCGTCGTACATCGCGTGGTTCGAGAACGCGATGAGCTCCTCGTAGCGACAGCGGTAGTGCCAGCTCAGCCCCACGCGCTCCCACCGCGTGCGCGCGAGCGAGAGCAGCGACTCAGCGTCGAGCACCTCCCGCGCCACCCGCTCCTCCGGCGCCGCGTCGTCGCTCTCGCCCGGCCCCGCCGACTCGAAGAACGACGTGGGCGGCATCTGCTTCTCATCCCCCACCACCATCGCCCGTCGCGCCCGCAGGAGCACCGGCAGCCCGCTCTCCACCGTGCACTGCGAGGCCTCATCAAAGACCACCAGGTCAAAGAGCGGCGCCTGCGCGAAGAGCACCGAGATCGTCTCGGGAGAGAGCAGCCACACGGGCAGCACGTCCAGCAGCCCCTCCGCCGCGAAGCGACGCACAAAGCCCCGCAGCGGCATCACGCTGCGCTGCTTGCGACACTCCTTCAGCATCGCCTCGCGGGCGGCCTGATCGCCCGTGCGCCTCCGCCCCCGCAGCGCAGGCGTGGCGCGAAGCAGCGCGGCGTCGTCGAGGCGCGCGAGCACCCGCTGCGCCGAGAGGGCCATGGTCCGGTCGTAGCCCTCGGTGAGCCGCGCCCCCGTCGCGTCGTCGCCGCCCCAGGGGGTGGGCGCGTCGCGTCGCGCGAGTCCCGGGTCCCTCGCCTCGGCCGCGGCGATGCGCGCGCGGGCCCAGGCCTTCACCGTCAGCGCGCGAACCGTGTGGGGCGTCGCGTCGGGCCTCGCGGTGTGCAGAACGTGCAGCACCGCAGCGGGATCGGACACATGCGCCCGCGCCGCCGCCATGCGCCGGTCGCCCTCCACGAGCCGCGGACCGTCCGCGAGCCACGCCTCCCGCGTCGCCCCCAGCAGCGCCGCCGAGGGCTGCGCGCCCAGCCACGGGAACCTCCCGCCCAGCGCCTCCACCGACGCGTGGTAGCGCCCAAAGGCCACCGCGAGCTCGCGCAGCGACGCCAGCGTCGCGCGCCAGGGGACCATGTTCCCCCGCGGGTCGAGCCACCCCCCGACGGGCTCGAGGGCCGGGCGCATCGCCGCAGCGCGCTGCGCGTAGGGCAGCAGCGGCTCGACGGCCTGCAGCAATGGCACGGCCCCCTGCGCGTCCGCCGGGCGCAGGTGCCCCAGGTGCAGCGCGTCGAGGGCCGCGTCGAGGGCGCGCCACGCCGCCGCGAGCTCCGACCGCACCCGCAGCGAGTCGAGAAAGGGCGCGTCGAAATCCGCCGCCGCGCGCTCGGGCCACGACTGCGCGAGGTGCGCGCGGAGGGTGCGCTTCGCGGTCCACCAGGTGCCTTCGAGAAACCGCCCCAGCCGCCCCTGCCACGACGACAGCACCTCCGCGGCCTGCTGCGCCTCCGCGGGCAGCGCGAAGACCACCCGCGCGTTGATCTGCGCCAGGGTCGCCCCGTGCTCCCGCCACCGCGTGAGCGCGTCGTGCGCGAGCCCCAGCGCCTGCGGCTCCCCCGCGACGCCGTGCACCATCGGCAGGAGAATCGCCGCGGGCAGCGTCGCCGCGCCGTCGCAGAACGCCATCGCCTCGCCGAGGGCCGCCTCCGCGCGGGCCACCACCGCGGCCGGCACCGGGCTCGCCGCCGACCGCTCGGCCAGCACCTCCGCCGCAGATTGAGCCTGCGCGAGGCGCTCGCCCAGGGACGTCACGCCGCGGCCGTCGAGGTCGCCGAACGAAGGCCGCGCCATCGCCGACCACCGCTGCCCCGGCACGTAGAGGTCGGCGTAGGGCCAGAGCGCGACCAGCGCGTCGCCCAGCGGATCGAGCGCGGCCTCGGTCACCTCCCGCATCGCGACCGGCGCCGCGTCGAGGGTCACCTCCACCGCCGACGCCAGGGCGTGGAGCTGCCCCACGCGCAGGGTCGTTCCATCTCCTTGCGCGGCAAGGGATGCCGCGCGCTCTTCGAGCGACGCGCGCACCCGGTCTCGCGCCTCGACGGCGCGTGCGCCCTCGGACTCGTCGAAGGTGCGCGCCTCGCTCTCCTCGATGCGCGCGGCGATCTGCGTGTAGAGCGCGCGGCGGTCGTCGTGGACGTCGTGCACCAGCGCGAGGGCGTGCCGCAACCCCACGGCCTGCGCGCGCTGCGCCACCACGTCGAGGGCCGCGCGCTTCTCGCACACCACCGCGACCCGCTCGCCGCGGGCGATGGCGTCGGCGACGAGGTTCACGATCACCTGGCTCTTGCCTGTCCCCGGAGGTCCGTCGACCACCAGCGCCCGCGCCGTCGCCGCCCGCGCGAGCACCGCGCGCTGCGAGGGGTCGGCGTAGAGCACCGGCCCCAACGGATCGGCCTCGACGCTCCCCTCGGCGGGCTCTTCGGGCGCCACCGCCGCGCGCATCTCCGCGGGCAGCAGGGTCGCCGCGCACCCCAGCGCCGCGCCCAGCTCCGCCGAGGGGTCGGCGATCGACGCCACGAGCGCGTCGTAGTCTTGCAGAAGATCGCTGCTCGACTGCGGAAAGAACCCCAGCACCGCGCACTCTTCGAGCTCCAGGCGGTTGCCGCTCCAGGCGTCGAGCTCCACGTCCCGGCTTCGAAAGGGCGTGAGAGCCGAGGGCGAGCGGGTCGCGTTGAGCCCCACCTGCGCGAGGGTCTCGAGCACCGCCTCGACGCTGCGCGCGGGGTCCGACGCCGCCTCGTCGAGGGAGGCCGCGAGGGCCTCGGTAAAAGCCTGTCCGCGCTTGGAGAACACCAGGCGCAGCAGCGCGACGTTCACCTCGGGCCCCTCGTCGCTGGCGGGCGCGAGGGTGAAGCCGCGGGCGCCCCGCGCGTCCCGCTCCAGGGTCACCGGGTGCAGCACCACGGGACCGCGCACGAGGTATCCCTCCACCACCCCGCACAAGAAGGGATGGCCCACGGCGAGGTCCCTGCGCCCGGTGTCGTCTTCGCGCTGCCGGGCCGCGCGGTCGAGGGCGAGGAGCGAGCTCGCCGCGCGCCTTCCCCCCTCGTGCGTCCCGGCCTCTGAAGCCTCGACGAGGCGCGCCCGACGTCCCTCGCGCACCTGCGTCAACGCGCGCTCCCCGAGGCCCGTGGAGAGGGCGTCGAGGTCCATGAGGTCCATCGCGCGGCCGGCCCGAGGCGCGCGGAGGCGCACCGAGGCGCTGCGTCCGTCTCCCGACACCAGCTCGTCGCGCAGCGCGCTCACCGCCCGCAGGATCTTCGCCCGCTCCGCCGGCAGCAGCGCAGGGTCTCGTCGCGCAGCCCTCGCCGTAACCCCTTGCGGCGCAGCGGCTTCGATCACCTCCAGGGCGCGCGCCTCGTCGAGCTCGCCCTCGCCCGGCGGCGGGGTCATGGTCACCCCGGCGAAGCGCAGCTCCTCGTCGAGCTTGCGCAGCACCTCATCGTCGGCGCGCTCTGCGCCCACGAGCCGCAGCACCCGGCGCAGGGTGACGCTCCCGCCTCCCCGGCGGCGCACCCCGTGGAGGTACACCCGAATCGCCTCGGCGGCCTCGCCCCTCCGCGGCGGCAGCGGCGCGGGGGCGACCTCGTCGTGCGCCCGCTCGACCCGCCGGGTCACCCGCAGCGTGGCGCTCATCAGCCGCTCGAAGAGGGACCGCGCGTCGAGGGCGTCTCCGATGCGCATCACGGCGTCGATCTCGGTGTCGTAGAGCAGCCCGTCGGCCGCGCACACCCGCATGAGCATGAGGAACACCGCGCGCAGCACGTCCTCTCCCGCGGCCTTCACGACGGGGGCGACCTCGACGAGGCGCGCGCGGGCGAACTCGGGGTCGAGGTACTTCGCATACTCCGCGACCCGCTTGGAGAACGCCCGCTCGAGGGTGTCGACCTCGAGCTCGGAGACCTCGCCGTCGGCCGCGGCGACGAGCACGCAGCCCGCGAGGGCGCACTCGTCGAGCTCCGGGGGCGGCGCGTCGAACATGTGCCAGCGCGCGTCGAGGGAGGGCAGCGCGAGCACCCGCTCGACCTCGGCGTTGACGTCTGCGAGCGCGCGGGTGGCCGGTCCATGCCCCGTGATCGCGTGAAACTCGCGGGTCTCGGAGAAGAGCCACGCGGCCCAGGCCCGCACGCCGTGCTCGGGGTGGGTGCCTCCGCGGGCGGTGTCTCCGCGCTGGAGCACCCCCTCGACGAGCTCGCGGCACTGGAGGAGGTAGGCGTCGGTGTCCCAGGTCAGCGCGTCGCCCGAGAGCCCTGTGGCGCAGATCATTTCGAGGCGCAGGTGGGCGGCGAGGTCCCTGCACGCGAGGAGTCCGAAGCGGTCGGCGGTGAGCTCCTGGCACATCGAGAGGGGAGCGGCGAGGCGCACGAGCTCCGGGGGCGCGGCTTCGTCGGAGAGAAAGCTCCCGGCGACGGCGCCGAGGCGCCCGAGCTCGGTCCAGGGGCCGTGGGCGAGGTAGTGGCCGAACTCGTGTCCGAAGGCCGCGAGGGCCGCGCCGCGGTCGAGGAGGTTGACGAAACGCCCCATCACCTGGAGCACCACGGGCTCTTCAATGAGGTGAATCGCGGCGTTCTCCCGGCCGCTGCACTGGTAGATCTCCAGGGGCTTGTCGATGCGCAGCGCGTCCCTCGCGGCGTGGGCGACGGACCACGTCTCCGGCGCCATCGCCTCGCTCAGCCGCACCGAGTTCGCCATGAGCGCGCGACGGAGCACGTCCGCCGGCGGGGGATCGACGCGCTCGGCGGCCTCGGCGTAGCCCGGCACGGCCCGGAGCCGCTCGGAGAGCGTTCGCTCCGCGGGCACGCGCAGGGCCTCGGGGTCAAAGGGCGCGAGGGGCGTCTGCTCCGCCGCGGAGGGTCCTCGGTCGTTCATCGGGGGGCGATGGTGGTTCCCGCGGGACCGCGGGCGCAAGCGCTCAGGCGTTGAGCTTGATCTTCCCCGAAGTCACGGTGACCTCCGAGGGCTTCATGAGCATCGTGCTGTCGCCCGAGCTGAGCTTCACCTCGGCGCTCCCGGTCACGCTGACCTTGCCCGCGTGGTCGATCACCGCGCTCGCGGTGCCGCTCTGGAGCTTGATCTCCTTGCCCGCCGCGAGCTCGATGGTGCCGTCCTTCTTCACGCGAATCAACGACTGCCCGCAGTGAATCACCACCTCTTCCTTCACGCACTCGAGAAGGATGTGCTCGCCCTCCATCTTGAGTTTGCCGACAGGGTTCGAAACCAACAACGCCCGATTCGTCGTCCACTGAGACTTCTCGGCATCAAAGTGGATCATGCTCCACGCGTCAGTCCCCTGACGAATCCGGAGATGCCCCACCTCGTAGGTGTGGTCCGCGGAGCCCTGCACCAGCACGTTCTGGCTGCTGGTCACGGTGAGCACGTCGTTGCCGCGGACCTCCCGGTCGTCCATCTTTAGCACGGTGGTCTTGCGCCCGCCGTCTCCCACGAAGCGCTCCTCGTGGTGGTCGACGCGGGTGGAGAGGTCGCGCTTCACCCGCACGGTCTGGTCGCGGTCGATGGTCACCTTGCGGTCGCGCTTCACGTGCAGCGTCTGGTCGTGCCCGACGGTCTCGGTGTCGTCGTGGTCGACGTTGTTCGTGTGGTCGTTCAGCACGTGCGTGCTGTGGTCGTGGCGCACCTTCTCGCGAAGGTTGCGCTGGGCGTGGAGGTAGATCTCCTCGCGGCGGTCCTGGTCTTCGAAGCTGAGCTCGTTGAAGTGGCCGCTGAGCGCAGCGCCCTGGCCGTCGGTGCTCTGCGTGCGAATGCCGCTCCGCGTCGCGCTGCTCTCGACCGGAAAGGGCAGCGGGTGCGTGCCGTTGTACACCACCCCGGTGACCAGCGGCCGGTCGGGGTCACCTTCGAGAAAGTGAACCACCACCTCCATCCCCTTGCGCGGAATGAACTGCGCGCCGAAGTCGGCCCCCGCCCAGGCCTGCGCCACGCGCACCCAGCAGCGCTGCGCCTCGGTCGGCGCGCCCTCCCGCTCCCAGTGAAAGCGCACGCGCACGCGCCCGTGGTGCTCGCTCTGCGCGTCGTCGGCCGAGGTGGTCACCACCGTCGCCGTCTGCGGACCATAGATCCGCGCCCGCCGGTGCGACTTCGCCGGGCGCAGCGGCAGGTCATCGCACACGCACCGGACCTCGCTCTCGTACCGCTGCAGGTGCTCCGCCCGCTCGCCGTGCCCCCCCTGACGGGTCTCTTCGGGCGCCCTCCCGACGTGCCGCACCGCGGTGACCACATAGCCCCGATCGAGGCCGTGCTCCCGGTGGCCTTCGAGGTGAAAGCGCATCCCCGGACGCAGCCCGGTCACGTTGCCCCGCGCGACGAAGACCCGCGCGTCTTGCCGCAGGCGCTGCGAGGCGAGGGTCGCGCGAAAGGTCGCGTCGTGCTGCCCGTAGGCGTGCGCGCCGTCGTCGTAGCGCTCGAGCTCGATGTCGGCGCCGTGCAGGTAGGTGGGCCGCGCGCGCCCCGCGGGGTCGTCTTGCACCGCGTGCTCGGCGCTCACGGGCGCGTCGGGACGGGTCCAGTCGAAGTCGCGCACCGCCGCGCGGGTGGGGGTGAGCGCGCGAGACTCCTCGAAGCGACGCAGGGTCTCGTGGGCGTGGGTCGCGTGGTCTTCATCCGAGACGTGCAGCCGGTCTTCGTGGGGGCCCTCGAAGGCCGGCAGCGCGCTCGCGGTGTCGAAGAAGAGCACCTCCTCGCGAGGCTCTCCCGGCACGATCGCGTACGAGATCCCCTCTTCTTGCAACAAGCGCTCGATGAAGGCGAGGTCGGTCTCTTGATACTGAACGGTGTGCTCCCGCGGCGCGAGGGCGCGCTGCAGCTCCCAGCGGGCGATACGCTGATACGGCCCGAGGCCGCGGCGAAAGACCTCGTCGACGATCTCCTTCACGGTCTTGGTCTCGTAGATGCGCGAGTCGACGCGCTGCGAGAGCGCCCAGAGCGCGGGCACGAGGGTGAGTTTCGCGCGGACCTTTCCGTCGACGAAGCCGTCGTGCTCGACCCGCGAGACCACCCCCCCGAAGCGCCGCGCGCGCCCCTGCCGCGAGATCACCAGCGCGCCGTCGTACCCGAGGGTCTCGTGCGGATCTGCCCCCTCGCGCTCAGCCACCACCGTGACCACCGCGCGGGGGACCTCGGAGATCGCCTCGCTCGCCTCAAAGCCGCTCACCCGCCAGCGCACCTCGCCATGAACTTCAATGGAGAACTCGGCCTCGGGCATGCGTCCGCCGAGCGCGTCCGCCGCCTCGCGCGCGAGGTCGACCACGCCGCGCACGGCGCGAAAGACCTCTCCCGCGGCGCCGATGCCCTCGGCCACGGCGCGCAGCTCCGACGAGCCGGTCATCCTCCCGAGCACGTCGCCCGTGACCCGTGAGATCTCCGTCGTCGGGCGCACCGCGTCGAGGGGGTTGCGCGCGTGGCGAAGCTCTTCGACGCGCTCCAGGGTCTCGTGCGCGGTCTCGGCGCCCTCTCGAATGGAGTGCGCCACCTCGCGCGCCTCTTCGGCGCCCTCGTGGGCTTCGTGAGCCGCGGCCTCGCCTGCGTGCGCCGCGGGGCTGCCGCTCGTGAGGTCACGGAGGCTCCGCTCGGCGGCCTGCGAGGCTTGATTTCGGCTCGAATCGTCGTTGTTTCCGCTCATCGCATCACCTCGTGAGTCTCTTCAGGAACGAAAGATCGACAGCGGCTCCACCCCCGCCTCGCGCATCGCCGCGAGCACGGTCTGGGGAGCCTCGTAGGGGCACCAGCGGTCGTCGACCTGGAGCGCCAGCGGGATGTGCCCGTGAATCCCAGGGATCACCGTGCGCGGCAGCTCGATCTCCGTGGCGTAGGTGCAGCTCACCCGCAGCGCGTCGGGCTCGATCACCATGTGATGAAGCCGCGGCGCGACCGGCGTGAGCTCGCCCTCGAAGCGCCAGGTCAGCTTCGGCGTGGCAGGCGCGCGAAACGAGAGCGTGGGGTGCGCCGGGTGCACATGCTGGAGGGTCACGGGCATCCCCGCGGGGACCTCGGCGAAGCGCATCCCGAGCGAGCTCTCTTGAAAGAAGCCCTCGTGCGGCCCGTGCTGTGTTTGATACTCGTCGAGCACCGCGCGGTATCGCGGGGGGAGCACGGCCTCGCGCACCTCGCGGAGGGCGTCGTCGTCGGGCGCGGGGTGCCACGCGTCGGCCTCGACATCAAAGAACAGCGCGCGCGGAAACATCCAGGGGTGAATCCACCCGAGGCCCGCGGGGAGCGGCTGATGGTGCCAGCGCGCGGGGTCTCCCGTGATGAAGCGCTCGGGCGTGAGCAGGTCACTCGGGTCTTCGAGAAAGGGCAGGTCGACCTCGTCTGCGCCGTCGGGGAGCACCACATACCCGCGCCCGAAGGGGTTTCGTGGGTACATCCCGGGGTGGTCCGTGAGCGGGACGCCCTCGAGGAGCTCGACGGGGCGCGCCGGGTCGAGCACCCGACCGTCGACCCCGCCGTAGGCGTTGCCGTAGGCCAGCGGAATCTCCGTGAACACCTCTGGCTCGGGGAAGTTCGGGCGCTCTCCCGTGCGCCAGGAGACCTGTCGCAAACCCGTGGCCCGCACGCGCTTCTCGCGCGCGCCGACGGAGACCCCGACCTCCAGGGCGCGCAGGGGCTTGTGCTCGGGGGTGTGCGCCGAGCCCACGACCACCACGTCGGTGTATCGCTTGAAGGGCCAGTAGTCGCTCCCCGGCGTGATGCGCTTCTCGCGGTGCATCGGGTGCGCCAGGGGTGATGGGGTGTCGCGTTCGAGGGCTCCGTTGTCGATGCGCCAGGCGAGTTTGACCCACGCGAGCACATCGGTGCCGCCTGGGAGGGTGGTGAGTTCGAAGTCGACGCTGGGGCTCATCGCGAACCTCCCTCGGGGGTGCCACGGGGGGTGTAGGTGGGATAGGTGTTCGCGACGCTGTCGCCCGCGACCTTGAGGGTGCTCGGGTTTGAGTTGAGCGGCGCCGTGATCTGAACGGGGAGCGTAGAGACCTGCAACTGGGCTCCCGCCCTGCTGGGGTCTGGGTTCGCGGTGTAGCCCAGCTTCGCGCCCAGATAGCTCGACCCCACCGAGGTTGAGACGGTCCACTCGCCGCTGCCGTCGGTGACGCTTCGAGCGTACGAGATCACCCCCGAGCTCACCGTCCCGAGCAGGCCCTTGCCCGTGAGGGATCCGAGCAGCTTGGAGGACATCTTGCTCGCCACCGCCATTCTCGCCGCCGCGCGGATCTGCGAGCGCGTCAGCCCCTTCACGCTCGCCCTCGACGCGGCGCGAATCAACCTGCGCCCGGCCGCGCTCCCAGCCCCCGCGGCGAGTCGGGCGCTCTGCCGCATGTTGAGGGCCTTCGCGAAGATCGCGTCGACGGCGACGGTGACGGCGATCGAGAGCGCGCCGTAGAAGATGTCGCTCAGGCTAAAGCCCGCGATCACGTTCTGCCCCATCGAGGTGAGGTTCAGGCAGGTCGGGAGGCTCAGCGGGTCGCCGCAGGTCATCATCGGCAGCGGCGCGAAGAGCTGCGCGCCCGCCACCGGGGTCGACGCCGCCTGCACCTTCGAGCAGCTGAAGGCCGTCTTTCGACTCGCGAAGGGCCAGATCACCGCGTACCAGAGGTTGGCGATCGGGTACGGCGTCACGTCAAAGGTGAAGGGGCCGACGTCATGGCCGTCTTGCACGACGGGACGCTCAAGGATCGTGACGTTCTTCGCGAGCTTGTGCTTGTTGAGAGCGCGCCCGGCGGGCCAGTCGAGGTTGATCGGTGTCTCGATGGAGGGGACCTCCACCGGGCTCATGATCCCCATCGAGGGGTTGAGCGCCGTGTGCATGATGAGCCCCACGGCGATGTCGGTTGAGACGCTCAAGTGAACATCAAACGTCATCGCGCGCCTCCCACCTCGCGGCACCACAGCCGCGCGCTCGCGAACTCCCCCTCGTTCTCCCAGTAGTGAAAGCGCGCGCGGTAGAGCAGCGTGAAGCGCCGCCAGGGGCCCACGATCAGCAGCGCCTCGGGGAGCAGCTCCAGCGTCGTCGCGACCTCGCCCACCATGAAGTCACACGCCACCCGCAGCGCCGGGAGCGCGAAGCGCACCGTCCCGTCTGGGTCGAGGCCCCGGAGCGTCACCTCGGCCCCCTCCGCGGGGCGCTCGACGATCCACTCGTCGACCGCGCGGTGAAACGTGCGGCGGGTGAGCACCGCCGCGCCCTCACGCTGCGAGGCCTCGAGGTCCAGCGAGCGAGTCGCGTGGGCCGGCGCCGACAACGGCAGCGTGGCCCACCCCGCGGGGTCAGGGGCGTCGGTCGCCGCGGCGATGCGACGCGAGGGGTGCTCGACGTTCGGGAGCCATCGATCCCCCTGCAGCACAAGGGGATAGCCCTCGGGCGCGCGGAGCGTCGCGCAGAGCGCCTCGGCCTGGGGGCGCGGGTCGAAGCCCTTGCCCGCGGGGTTGCGCGGGTCGGTGACCACCACCGCCGCGTCGCGGTCGATCATCACCTCCGCGGCGCCGCCGAAGGCGTTGGACCACCCGAGGTCCATGCGGGTGAAGGGCTCGGGGGGCGTGATGCGGTCGCCGTCGACCCTTCGGTCTCCCGTGACCCACAGCGTTCGCTCGACCTCGCCCACCCGGAGCGACACGGTCATCTCACGCACGGACGATCCCCGCGGCGCGTAGGCGCTGCCGAGGAAGATCACCTCGAAGCCCTCGGGGTCGCGGGCGAGGTCGTCGCGGGGCATGAGCCCGAAGGGGGTGCGCTCGTCCTCCACGAACAAGGGAAAGGGCCGGGACGCGTCGAGGGTGAGCGCGCCCTCGGCGGTGTACTGGTAGGTCGCCTTGGCGACCACCATCCCGTCACGGCGGCCGGGCTCGAAGCCGTCCCACGCGCTCGCGCGGGCGGCGAGGGGGGTCGTGTTGCTGAGCTCCACGTCAGGTCCCGTTCAGTCGAATGAAGTCGCCGTTGACCCGCACGTCTCCCCGGGCGTCGACGCGAACGTCGCCCGCGCGCGCCGCGAGCTCGATGGCGTCGGCGCGGAGGGTGAGCCTTCCCGGCAGCTCCACCGTCGTCGCGGCGTGGAGCAGCTTCACCACGGGACCGTCGTCTCCCCCGCGCAGTTCGACCAGGGCGTTGCCGGCCTCGTCGGTGATCGCGAGGCGCTCGTCGGCCTTGAGCGCGAGCGACGCCCCCACGCGGGTCACGGGCTCGGGGCGCGGGGTGAACCCATCGATCACCCCGGTCACCACGGGCTCGTCGAAATTCGACGCCTCGGTGCAGAGCACCCGGTCGCCCACCCGCACCACCAGCGACGCGAGGGTCGGGAGCCAGCGGGTGTGCCGCGCGCCCGAGGCGTCTTCCCAACGCACCTCGACCCGGCCTCGCAGCACGGGATGGGTCGCGTCGACGCACTGCCCCACCCAGACGCCCCCTCCCCGCGCCGAGCGCGCGGGCGAGGCGCGCACGGGAATGCCTTCGACCTCAAGCTCTGATGCAAGGTCGGACGTTTCAGAGACAGATCGCACGGCATTCTGCGTTCTCTGGGTCATTTTCCCTCCATCCGTCCTTCTACAAGAGCGCGCCTCGGCCTGTACAGCCCGATCCGCGAGGCGCGGCGGGCGCCTGGGCGCACTGTTCGGGAGGAGCTCTCGCGCGGGTTGCGTCGCCGCGAACGATTTTCTCTCCGAGCGTTGACTCCGCCGTGAAAACCCGGCGTGAAGTGGTGCCGCGGTGATTGAGTTTCGAGAGATTCACAAGCGCTTCGGCGAGAAGGTCGTGCTCTCGGGGGTGAGCCTGACCGTGCGCGACGGTCAGGTGTGCTTCGTGATCGGCGCGTCGGGCGCGGGCAAGAGCGTGCTGATCAAGCACCTCATCGGGCTGATCAGGCCCGACTCGGGGCAGATCCTCCTCGACGGCGAAGACGTCTCGAAGCTCGACCGCGAGGCGCTGTATCGGGTTCGCAAGGTCTGCGCGATGGTGTTTCAGAACAGCACCCTCTTCGACTCGATGACCTGCGCCGAGAACGTCGCGCTGCCGCTGCGAAAGCACCGCGGGCTCTCGGTGCGCGAGGCCCTCGCCGACGCCAGGTCGCGCCTGGCCGCGGTGCACATGGACGCCTACGCCGACCGCTACCCCGCCGAGCTCGGCGACGGCATGCGCAAGCGCGTCGCCATCGCCCGCGCGCTCACCCTCGACCCCCGCTACGTGCTCTTCGACGAGCCCACCACGAGCCTCGACCCGGTGGCCGCGCGGCGGGTCGACCGGCTGATCCGCGAGCTGGCCGACCGCCTGGGGGTGACCTGCGTGGTGGTCTCACACGACCTCGCGTCGATCTTCTCCATCGCCGACCGCGTGGCCTTTCTCTACCAGGGCACGCTGCGCATGGAGGGCACGCCGGAGGAATTTCGCGCGAGCGAAGATCCCGTGGTGCGACAGTTCGTGAACGGCTTCGCCGAGGGCCCGATGGAGGTATGAAGGAGGGGCGATGAGTGGCGCGCGCTCGCTGGAGGTGAAGGTCGGACTGCTGGTGCTCGTGGGCGCGGGGATCCTCGCGGCGCTGGTGCTGGTGATGGGCGGGGTCTCGCTGGGTCGCACCCAGGCGATCACCGTGGACTTCACCAACCCCGGCGGGCTCCAGACCGGCGCGCCGGTGAAGATCGCGGGCATTCGCGTGGGGAGCGTCGACGCGATGGCCTTCATGGGCCGCCGCGCCTCGGGCCGCGCCGTGGTGCGGGTCACCGCGCGCATCGAGACCCGGTACGTCACCGAGCTGCGCGACGACGCGACCTTCTACATCACCACCCAGGGGGTGCTGGGCGAGCAGTTCCTCGCGATCGACCCCGGCGCGGGGGCGAGCCCGCTGAACCTCGCGGCCTCGCACGACGGGGTCTCCCCGCCCCGCATCGACCTCTTCGTCGCGCGGGCCTTCGACCTCCTCGACGACACGGTGACCTCGGTGCGCGCGAACCGCCGGCAGCTCGGCGGCATCGTCGACGACCTCGCGGGCGTGCTCCGGCAGACGAACGCGGTGATGGCCCGCAACGACGGGCGCATCGACAACATCCTGAGCGGCGTGGAGCGCGCGGTGCGCGACGCCGACGGCCTCGTGCTCGCGGCGCGGGAGCGCTACGTCGACGGCCCGCAGGCGCGGCGCATCGTGAACCGCGCGGAGTCGCTCCTCGCGAACCTCGAGCGAGACGTCCCGCCGCTGGCGCGCGACGCGCGGGCGCTCACGGGGAGGCTCGACCGCATCGCCGCGGGGGTGGGTCCCGCGCAGATCGAAGACCTTCAGACCGCGCTCCGCGACGTGCGCGCGCTCACCGCGCGGGCGAACACCATCGCGGGCGACGTGCAGGCCGTGTCAGCGCGCGTGCGCTCGGGCCAGGGCACCGTCGGCGCGCTGCTCATGGACGAGGAGATCTACGACGACCTCCAGGAGCTCGTGCGCGACCTCAAGCACAACCCCTGGAAGTTCTTCTGGCGCGAGTAGCTCGGCGCAATCTGTGCGTGTTTGAGTGACCTTTCGGTGGGCGCGGGCGATACTCCGCAGCGGGACTTTTCGTCTGCGCGGCGTGGCCGTGCCGACCCACGCACCGATGAGGAGACGCCGCATGATCCCCCGTTCGAGATGGACCTTGCTCGCCGCGATGGCGTGGGCCTTGTGCGTCGGCTGCGGCGACAGCAGCCTGGTCGGGGGAGCGCCCGACGCGGGAGGCGGCATGGACGCCGCCGCCGTCGATGTATCCCGCTGCGGGCCGGGGCAGACGATGTGCGACGGCGTCTGCGCCTCGACCGACCTCGACCCGAACCACTGCGGCGCCTGCGGCACCCGCTGCGGCGAGGGTGAGCGCTGCATGGGCGGCGCGTGCCGCACGGCGTGCCCTGGGAGCCAGGTGCTCTGCGGGGGCGGCGACGGCGCGGCGCCTCGCTGCGTGCTCACGGCGACCGACCGGGAGCACTGCGGCGCGTGCGGCACCGCGTGCCCCGCGGGTCAGGTGTGCTCCGCGGGGCAGTGCGCGACGAGCTGCGCCGAGCTGCTCACGACCTGCTCCGACGACCTCGGGCAGCGGGTGTGCGCGGACCTCCGGCGTGACCCTGCGAACTGCGGGGCGTGCGGCCGGGGCTGCGCGCCGGGGCAGGCGTGCGAGGCGTCGGCGTGCGTGGCGAGCTGCGCGGCGGGCACGACCCCCTGCGCGTCGGGCCTCGACGCCGGCGCCACCTTCTGCGCCGACCTCACGGCAGACCGAAACCACTGCGGCGCTTGCGGAAACGTCTGCCCCGCGGGTCGCGTCTGCGCGGCGGGGAGCTGCGAGCTATCCTGCGCGACGGGCACCACCGACTGCGGCGGATCGTGCCGCGACCTCGCGAGCGACCGCGCCCACTGCGGCGCCTGCGGCACCGCGTGCGGCGCCGGGGAGGTGTGCAGCGAGGGCACCTGCCAGGTGAGCTGCGGTGGCGGGCTCACGAGCTGCCAGGGCGTGTGCCGCGACCTCCAGACCGACCGCGCCAACTGCGGCGCGTGCGGCACGACCTGCATGGCCGGGCAGGTCTGCTCCGCGGGTGCGTGTCAGGTCTCCTGCGGCGGCGGCACCACTGAGTGCGCGGGCGTCTGCCGCGACACGCAGAGCGACAGCGCCCACTGCGGCGCCTGCGACACGCGGTGCCCGAGCGGCCAGCTCTGCTCCGCGGGTGTGTGTCAGACCTCTTGCGGCGCAGGCACTTCGGACTGCAGCGGGGTGTGCCGCGACCTTCAGACCGACCGCGCCAACTGCGGCGCGTGCGGCACCGCGTGTATGCCTGGGCAGGTCTGCTCCGCGGGTGTGTGTCAGGTCTCCTGCGGCGGCGGCACCACCGCGTGCGAGGGCGTGTGTCGCGATCTTCAGACCGACCGCGCCAACTGCGGCGCGTGTGGGACGACCTGCATGGCCGGGCAGGTATGCTCCGCGGGCCTGTGTCAGGTCTCTTGCGGCGGCGGCACCACCGCGTGCGAGGGCGTGTGCCGCGACCTCCAGACCGACCGCGCCAACTGCGGCGCGTGCGGCACGACTTGCATGGCCGGGCAGGTCTGCACCGCAGGCCGCTGCGAGGCCTCGTGCGGCGCGGGGCTCACCCATTGCGGCGACCGCTGCGTGGTGCTCACCACCGACATCGCGCACTGCGGGGCGTGCGACAACGCGTGCCCGACGGTGGCGAACGCGACCTCGGTGTGCGCGGCGGGCGCATGCGCGCTGCTCTGCGCGCAGGGCTTCGTCGACTGCAACGGGATGATCGGCGACGGCTGCGAGGTGGCGGTGGGGAGCGCGTGCACGGTGGGCGTCGGAGCGTGTCAGCGCCCCGGCGTGTTCGCCTGCGTCGCGGGCGCGCAGCAGTGCGTCGGCACGCCTGGGGCGCCGTCGCCCGAGACGTGCAACTCCATCGACGACGACTGCGACGGGATGACCGACGAGGACGTCAGCCGGAGCTGCTACACGGGCCCGAGCGGCACGAGCGGCGTCGGCCTGTGCCGGGCGGGGACGCAGACCTGCGCCGCGGGCGCCTTCGGAGCCTGCACGGGAGACGTGCTCCCCGCGACGGAGACCTGCGACAACTTCGACAACGACTGCGACGGAATGACCGACGAGGGGCTCACCCGGAGCTGCTATTCCGGTCCCACGGGCACGAGCGGCGTCGGCACGTGCCGGGCGGGCACGCAGACGTGCGTCGCGGGCGCCTTCGGGTCCTGCGCGGGCGAGGTGGTGCCCCGCGCCGAGGTCTGTACCAACAGCATGGACGAGGACTGCGACGGCGTCGCCGACAACGGCTGCCAGGGCACCGGCGCGAGCTGCCAGTCGCCGCTCGTCGTGACCGCGACCACCACGTTCTCGCGCAACACCTGCATGGGCGCGGGCGACGCCGCCAGCGACACCAACTGCGGCACCACAGGCTCGCCCGAGCACACCTACCTCGTGCGGCTCACCCGCCCGGCGACGGTGGCGGTGCAGGTCACGGGCTTCGTCACCGGCGGCAACGAGGGCGACGTGCTCTACCGCGGCACGAGCTGCCCCGGCACCCCGGTCGCGTGCACCCAGCACAACACCGAGCTCCGAAGAAACCTCGCGGCGGGAGACCACTACTTCCTCATCGAGGACGACCACGCCAACTGCCAGCCCTACTCGGTGACCTTCACCATCCTGTGAAGTTGGATCGATTCCGCTCTTGACGGAAAAATACACCCAGGCTACAAAACCTTTACGTCTGACCTGCGTCTGAAGCGGCAGGTCACGGCGCCACACTCCGCGCACGACCCGAAGAGGAGCCCCACGATGAGCCAGCAGAAAGAAGATTCGGTCCTGTTCTCGCTCCGCAGCCTCATGCAGATGGAGGAGGAGCGCATCAAGGAGGAGGAGGACGCGAAGGTTCGCGCCGAGGCCGAAGAGCGCGACCGCATCGAGACTGCCCGGCGCCGTGAGGAAGAGGAGCGCGCGGCCAAGGTTCGCGCCGCCGAGGAGGCCCGCGCCGCCGAGGAGCGCCGCCGCGTCGAGGAAGAAGAGCGCCGCCGTCGCGAGCGCGAAGAGGCCGAGCTCCGCATTCGCCTCGAGGCCGAGGCGAAGGAGCGCGACCGCCAGATGCAGGCGCAGCTCGAGCACCAGCAGAAGCTCGCCGTCATCGAGTCGCAGAAGAAGAAGGGCATGCCCGTCGGCGCCGTCGCCGGCATCGTGTTCGGGCTCCTCGCCGTCGTGGGCGGCGGGGTGTACTTCGGGGTGATGAAGCCGGCGCAGGAGCGCGCCGCCGCCGAGGCCGAGGCCAGCCGCGAGCGCGCGGCCCAGGCCGAGATGGAGCGCCAGCGCATCGCCGCCCAGGCCGCGGAGAACAGCCGCCGCGCCGAGGCCGCTGAGCAGGCCAGCCGTCAGGCCGCCGCCGCCGCCGCCGCCGCCCAGGCCCAGGCCGCCGCCGCCCAGGCCCAGGCCGCCGCCGCGCCCGCGGCGAGCAATTCGCACGCGTCGAGCGGTCGGCCGCGTCCGTCCAGCGCCCGCCCCCGCGCGGCCCGCCCCTCGGGCGGCGGCGCGAGCAGCGAGCCTGATCTCGGCGATCTCGGCCTCTGAGCCCGCGCCACCCCTTCATGAAGCGATACCTCTGTGGCGTGCGCGCCGTCGTCGAGGCCCTGCGGGCCGATCCTCGCAACCTGATCATGGTCCACGTGAGCGACGCCTCGCCTCGAGGCGCGCTCTCGGAGGTCGTTCAGCTCGCGCAGGCCGCGAAGGTGCTCGTCGAGCCCGCGTCCTCGGCGCAGCTCGAGGCCCTCGCGAAGGGCGTGCGGCACCAGGGCGTGGTCGCCGTGAGCGGCGCCGACTACCCCTACCTCGACCTCGACGCGTTGCTCCTCCGCGCGCGCTCGCTCAGCGACGCGCCGCTCCTCGTCGCCCTCGACGAGGTCACCGACCCGCACAACTTCGGCGCCATCGTGCGCAGCGCCGTGGCCCTCGGCGCCCACGGGGTGATCACCCTCAAAGACCGGGCGGCCCCGGTCACGTCCACCGTCGTGCGCGCGAGCGCGGGCGCCACGGAGCACGCCGCCATCGCCCGGGTCACCAACCTCTCGCGCGCCCTCGAGCGCCTCGCGAAGGAGGGCTTCACCTCGGTCGGCCTCGCGGGCGAAGCCGCCGAGCCGCTGCGCGCGCTCGACCTGCGCGGACCCCTCGCGCTGGTCGTGGGCAGCGAGGGCAGCGGGCTGCGGCGCCTCGTGCGCGAGCGCTGCGACCACCTCGCGCGCATCGACCTCGTGGGACCCGTGACCTCGCTCAACGCCAGCGTCGCCGCGGGCGTCGCGCTCTACGAAGCGGTGCGTCAGCGGGGCTGAGCGACAGGGCTGCAGGGGAAATGCAAACGCTCTCCTGGCCGGGTGCGCCAGGAGAGCGTTGCGGGGGGTGCGAGCAAAAGGACTTGAACCTTCACGGGTGTTACCCCACTGGAACCTGAATCCAGCGCGTCTGCCAATTCCGCCATGCTCGCGACGGGAGGCGGAGGGGTACACGACCCTCGACGTCGCGTCAAGAAAATTCCGAAGAGGGCCGCGCGCGGGTGCGAAGCGAGGTACGCAGCCTGGGCCCCGATCGGCACCCTGGCTACACAGAGCGCGACGCTCACCGGGACCTGATCGTCGAGAGTTCTCGCGGTTGATGCCCCCGGCGAGGGCTTGGCACGACTTCGGCATCGAGCTCCGCCAGAGCGTCCCCGCTGCGTCAGCGGGCTCGCGGAGGGAGCGTCACCGTCCTATGGCCTTTGGTGAGAACATCGATCCCCGTGGCAGCCGAACGTCGAACGCGGGTCTGAGAATCCTCGCCCGCTCGGTCTTCAAGGAGCTCAAGCGCTCGGGCAACGGCCGCGCCGAGATGCTGGCCTTCGCGAACGAGCTGCTGGAGCTGGTCGCGAACGACGCCAACCGCGACGACGACATCGTCTCCTGACCGCCTCCCGGTCCCCCCTCCCCCGGCATCCTCCTCTCCCCTCCGAACCCCCGACGGTGCATTCCGAACTCGCGCGGGCCTTGCGTGCCGCCCGTCGGGCCGTTAGGGTGCCGCGCCCGTCGCGGGCGGCGCCGTCACGCCGCCGCGGGTAGAGATTTCAGGAGGAGTGGTCATGGCTCGTAAGGTCGCCATCAACGGGTTCGGTCGCATCGGTCGCTGTGTGCTGCGGGCGCTGGTCAACAGCGGAGATCAAGACCTCCAGGTCGTCGCCATCAACGACCTCACCGACTCGAAGACCCTGGCGCACCTGCTCCGCCACGACTCGATCCACGGCAGGTTCAACGCCGAGGTCGGCGTGACCGAGAGGGGCATCTCGATCAACGGCCGCGAGATCGCGATCTCGGCGGAGCGCGACCCGGTGAAGCTCCCCTGGGGCGCCCTGGGCGTCGACGTGGTGCTCGAGTGCACGGGCCGCTTCACCAACGCCGAGGACTGCGGCAAGCACCTCCAGGCGGGCGCGAAGCGGGTGCTGCTCTCGGCGCCGGCCAAGGACAGCGGCGGCGAGCCGATCCTCACGGTGGTCTACGGCGTGAATCACGACGACTACGACCCCGCGAAGCACCGCATCGTGTCGAACGCGTCGTGCACCACCAACTGCCTCGCGCCGATGGCGAAGGTCATCCACGAGGGCTTCGGCATCGTGCGGGGTTCGATGACCACGGTGCACAGCTACACCAACGACCAGTCGATCCTCGACCTGCCGCACAAGGACCTGCGGCGCGCGCGGGCGGCGGCGATGTCGATGATCCCGACCTCGACGGGCGCGGCGAAGGCCGTGGGCCTGGTGCTCCCGGCGCTCAAGGGCCGCCTCGACGGCTTCGCCATTCGCGTGCCCACCCCCGATGTCTCCATCGTGGTGCTCAACGCGCAGCTCGCGAAGAAGACCACGAAGGAGGAGCTCAACGCCGCCTTCACCGCCGCCGCGGCGGGGCCCCTCAAGGGCGTGCTCGTGGCCACCACCGAGCCCCTCGTCTCGACGGACTACATCGGCAACCCCGCGAGTTCCACCATCGACCTCCCGCTGACGCAGGTGGTCGACGGCGAGTTCATCACGGTGAGCTCCTGGTACGACAACGAGTGGGGCTTCTCGGTGCGCATGCTCGACGTGATGAAGCACATGGCCTCGAAGGAGGCCTGATCGATGGCGCTCCTCGACGGCATCCTCACCGTCGACCAGCTCGACGTGGCCTCGCGCCGCGTGTTCGTGCGGGTCGACTTCAACGTCCCGCTCACCCCCGACGGCAAGGTCTCCGACGACACCCGCGTGCGGGAGGCCCTGCCGACGATCAAGCTCCTCGTCGAGGCCGGCGCGCGGGTGATCCTCGCGTCGCACCTCGGCCGGCCCAAGAAGGGCCCCGAGGCGAAGTTCAGCCTCGCCCCCGCCGGCGAGCGCCTCGCCGAGCTCCTCGGGCAGGAGATCGTGCTCACCGACGACTGCGTGGGCGACGGCGCGCGCAAGGTCGTGCACGACCTCCGCGACGGCCGCGTGGCGCTCCTCGAGAACCTCCGCTTTCATAAAGAAGAAGAGGCCAACGACGCCGGCTTCGCCCGCGAGCTCGCGGCGCTCACCGACGTGTACGTCAACGACGCCTTCGGCGCCGTGCACCGCGCGCACGCCTCGGTCGAGGCGCTGCCGAGGCTCGTCCCCGTGCGCGCCGCGGGGCTGCTGCTGCGCAAGGAGCTCGCGGCCCTCGGGCGCCTCGCCGACGGCCCCGAGCGCCCCTACGTCGCCGTGCTCGGCGGCGCCAAGGTGAGCGACAAGATCGCCGTCATCGAGGCGCTGCTCTCGAAGGTCGACGCGCTCATCGTGGGCGGCGCGATGGCCAACACCTTCCTCGCCGCGCAGGGGCGCTCGATGGGCAAGAGCCTCGTGGAGGCTGACAAGCTCGCCACCGCGCGCGACGTGCTCGCCCGCGCGGCGGAGAAGCGCGTCGCCGTGCTGCTCCCCACCGACGTGGTGGTCGCCGACTCCCTCGAGGCCCCGGTCGGAGACGTGGTCGGCGTCGAGGCGATCGGCGGCGCGCAGATGGCCCTCGACATCGGCCCGGCGAGCGTCGCGGCCTTTCGCGAGCGCCTGCTCCGCGCCCGGAGCGTCTTCTGGAACGGCCCCATGGGCCTCTTCGAGCGCCCCGCGTTCAGCGCCGGCACCCTGGGCGTGGCCCGCGCCATCGCCGAGGCCGCGGCGTTCTCGGTGGTCGGCGGCGGCGACTCGGTGGCGGCCGTGCAGCAGGCCGAGCTCGCCCATCGATTCACCCACGTCTCCACGGGCGGGGGCGCGAGCCTCGAGCTCATCGAGGGGCGCACCCTCCCCGGCGTCGAGGCGCTCAGGCCATGACCAGCCCCGCGCGACGCCCGCTCATCGCGGGGAATTGGAAGCTCCACCGCGACCTGCGAGAGAGCGTCGAGCTCGCCCGCGCGGTCGCCGACGGCGCGCGCATCGGGCCGCGCACCGACGTGGTGGTCGCGCCGGTGTTCACCGCGCTCCACGCGGTGTCTCAGGCCCTGCGCGGCACGCGGGTGCAGGTCTCTGCCCAGGACGTGTACTGGGAGAAGCAGGGCGCGTTCACCGGCGAGGTGAGCGCAGCGATGCTCCGCGACGTGGGCTGCGCCTTCGGCATCGTCGGGCACTCCGAGCGGCGGCAGCTCTTCGGCGAGACCGACGCGAACGTGCACAAGAAGATGCGCGCGCTGCAGGCCGAGGGGCTCACGCCCATCGCGTGCCTGGGCGAGACCCTCGGCGAGCGCGAGGGGGGCGTGACCTACGAGGTGCTCCGACGGCAGCTCGAGGGGATGCTCGGCGGGGTCACCGGCGGCGAGGCGGCGCGGGTGCTCGACGGGCTTGTGCTCGCGTACGAGCCCGTGTGGGCCATCGGCACCGGGCGCACGGCGAAGAGCGCCGACGCCCAGCTCGCCCACGGATTTCTGCGCGATCGGCTGCGATCGATGCACGGGGACCTTGCGGACGGCGTGAGGATCCTCTACGGCGGCAGCGTGAAGGCCGACAACGCCGCGGAGATCCTGGCCCAGCCCGACATCGACGGCGTGCTCGTCGGTGGCGCCTCGCTGGACGCCGCGGGCTTCGCGCGCATCATCCAGGCCGCGGGTTAGACGGAATCAACGAGAGCTGCGATGACGACCTTTCTCACGATCATCCATGTCATGGTTTGTTTGTTCCTTGTCGGCATCGTGCTGCTGCAGTCGGGGCGCGCGGGTGGCATGGGCGTGCTCAGCGGCGCGGCGACGCAGACGGTCTTCGGCGGCCGCGGCGCCGGCGGCTTTCTCGCGAAGGCCACGACCTTCTGCGCGGGCATGTTCATGGTCACCTCGGCCGCCCTGGCGTACACCAGCACCAGCGGCCGCGACTCGCTCGCGCGCCAGGGCAACGCCGCCGTGGTGAGCCCCGCCGCGGCCCCGCGCCGTGACGGCGGCGTCGCCGCGGCCCCCGCCGCCTCCGCCGACGCGGGCGCCCCCGCGGCCCCTGCCGTCGCCGCCGACGCGGGCGCCGCCGCCGAGCCCGCCGCCGCCGCGCCCGCCGCGGCCGGCGACGCCGCCGCCCCCTGATCTCCCCTACGGCGCCTGCGGCGCGGTCCCAATGAGGGCGCTCGCCGCGTCGCGCACCTGCGCGAAGAACGCGTCAGACCATCCCTGGGTGATGAACACCATGCGCGTGCCGCGGCCCTCGTCGGGCCACGCGGCGAGCATTTCGGCGGGGTACACCGAGTGCCCCACGGCGTGAACGAGCACGGGCAGCGCCTCGCCCCGCACGTGGAGCAGCGCCTTGAAGCGCAGCAGCCCCTCGCCGTTCATCTGCGTGAGCAGCGAGAGCCAGAGCGCGAAGGAGGTCCACTGCACGGAGCCGTCGAGGTCGAGGGAGAACGCGCGCACGCCGTCGCTGTGCCGCGCCTCGGGGCGGCGGAGCGTGAGCGCGGCCAGGTCGCTGCGCCCCAAGGGCCTACGCATCAACCCCGACCACCGCGCGGGGTCGACGCGGCCGTGCGACGTCGCGTCGACGAGGGCCACGGGGTTCATCTCGGTCACGCGCGCGCGGAGCGCCGAGAGCGCCTCGGGGGTCGCGAGGTCGGTCTTGTTGAGCACCAGCAGGTCGGCCGCGAGGACCTGCCGTCTCGCCTCGGGGTTGCGCGTGAGCGCGAGGTCGGCGTGCTCGGCGTCGAGCACCGTGACCACGCCGTCGGGGCGCACGCGGTCTTGAATCCGTGGGTCGTCGGAGAGGGTGGTGACGAGGGGCGACGGGTCGGCGAGGCCCGAGGTCTCGATCACGATCCGTCGGGGCGCGGGGAGCTCACCGCGGGCCGCCTGGTCGAGGATCTCGGCCACGGTCTGCGCGAGGTCGTCGAGGACCGAGCAGCACACGCACCCCCCGCCCAGCACGGCGACGCGGTCGGTCACCGAGCGGAGCACGAGGTCGTCGAGGGCGACCTCGCCGAACTCGTTCACGACCAGCGCGGTGTCGACGAGGGCGCCGCGACGGAGGGCGTCTCGGAGCAGGGAGGTCTTTCCCGCTCCGAGAAAGCCGGTGATCACGGTGACAGGGACCCGAGGGTCAGGAGGCGGCGCTTCGAGCATGAGCGGGCGGCGCGGGGCGCGCTCAGCCGCCGAAGACCTGAACGCCGAACTCGCCGGAGCCCTGGTACATCTCCACGCGCAGGCGGTACGAGCCGCCGGTCTGCGGACACAGCGGGCGCTGCTGGTTCAGGCCGATCACCGGGTAGTTGTCGGTCGCGATGTCTTGATCGACCTGGGTGCCGTTCGGATCGAAGAGCTTGAGGTCGAGGTCGACCACGCCCACGCCGCCCACGCCGATGATCTTGTAGCAGCGGCCCGGGGTGATGGTGACCTGGTAGTCCTGGTTGCTGTGCTCGGCGAGGGTGCCGCGGGTCAGCGGCATGACCGGCTGCATGTTGGCCGCGAACTGCGCCTGCCGCATCGACATCTGCGACTGGATGAAGTCACCGCCGCCCGGCATCCCCGGCTGGACCATCCCCGGCTGCGGCATCCCCGGCTGCGGCATGGCGGGCTGCGCCATCCCCGGCTGAGGCATCCCCGGCTGAGGCATCCCCGGCTGAGGCATCCCCGGCTGGGGCATCCCCGGCTGGGGCATCCCCGGCTGCGGCATCCCCGGCTGGGGCACGGCGGGCTGCGCGGTCGCCGGCTGGGCCACCGTGGTCGGCGCCGTCGTCGCGGGCGGAGGCGCGTCTTCGCTGCGCCGACGCTTGCAGTTGTACGAGACCAGCACGCTCGCGATCATCACCGCGCGCAGAGCCCACTTCGACATCATCGCACCCTCATTGTTGTGTGATCTTCAGCAGCCCCAGGTACGCCTCGAAGGTCCTCAGGACGCGGGCCGCACGGTATCGCCCCCGAAGTGTTCGGTAAAGCGCCTTCTCAGGGTCAGCGCCGCGCGGTGCTCAAGCCCCGGAGCGCGAGGTCGCAGTCTTCGATGTACGCGCGGTTCTCCGCCGCGCCGGCCTTGGTGAGGGCCTCGCGCAGGAGCCTTCGCGCGCGCTCGCCGTCGCCGCTGCGAATCGCGAGGAGCCCGAGGAGGTAGCGCGTCTCGATGGCGTCGGCGAGAAAGCCCTCGGACTCCAGCGCCGCCTGCGCGGTCTCGATGCGCGCGCTCGCCGCCGCGCCGTCTCCGCCCTCGCGCGACCCCTCGAGGAACGCGATGAACGCCTCGCAGCGCGTCGCCAGGCGGGTGAAGCCCCGGCGCTCGGCGAGGTCACGCGCCTCGTTGAACACCGCGAAGGCCCGCGGGCCGTCAGAGACGCGCCAGCACGCCTCGCCGAGGGTCACCAGCGCGGCGCAGAGCTCGACCGCCCGGTGCTGCTCCCGCGCCTGCTCCACCGCGAGGTCGGCCTCGCGCAGCGCCGCGGGGAGGTCTCTCGCGAGGAGCAGCACCTCGGCGCGGGTGCGGGCGATCTCGGCGCTGAGCGTCGGGTCATGTTCGTCGCGCGACGCGGTGAGCTCGGCCTCGTCGAGGCTCGCCGTGGCCGCGACGCGGTCGCCGCTCGCCGCCTGCGCGCGGGAGAGCGACAGCAGCGCGCGGGCGTGCTCGGCCTCGAGGCCCGCGTCCTTGGCGATGCGCACGGCCTCTTCGAGGTGGCGCAGGGCCTTGCCGAACTCGCCGCGCTCGACGTGCACCGCGCCCAGCGTCGACACCACCCTGCCCCGCAGCGCGCGCTCGCTCAGCAGGTCGGCCAGCGCCAGCGCGCGCTCGAGCACCCGCACCGCCTCGGACATGTGCTGCCGCCGCGCGAGGAGCCTGCCGTGCACCGTGAGCAGCCGCGCGAGGGCCGCGCGGTCGCCCACCTCTTCGGCGTAGGGGGCCGCGAGGCGCAGCCGCTCCACCGCGGCGTCGACGTTGCTCGCGTGGAGCCCCGCCTCGCCCAGGAGTTCGTAGGCCGCGATCACCTGCGCGGGGTCGGGGCGCGCCGAGGCGAGCATCCGGTCGAGGGCGCGGCCGAGGGTCACCACCGCGGCGTCGGGGGCGCGGTCGCGGAGCTGCCGGCGCGCGGCGCGCTCGAGGTACTGCGCGGCCTTGACCCGGTCGCCGCCCTCCCACCAGTGGTGCGCGAGGCGCTCGGCGAACTCGTCGAGGCGCGCGTGAAACACCCGCTCGGTGACGGCGACCACCGCGGCGTGCAGGGTCTTGCGCGTCTCGAGGGTGAGGCTGTCGTACACCGCGTCGAGGAGGATCTCGCTCGCGAAGCGCCACTCGCCGTCGCCCTCGTCGCGGAGCAGCCCGCGCTCGGTGAGGGCCGCGAGGGCGGCGTCGAGCTGCGCGTCGCGCATCGAGACGGTCTCGGCGAGCTGCGGGCGAAACACCCGCGAGCCGATGACCGACGCGACCTGCAACACCCGGCGCTCGGCCGCGCCCAGGGAGGCCAGGCGGCTCGCCACCACGCCCCGCAGGGTCTTCGGGACCTCGGCGCGCACCGACTCGCGACGCCAGGTTGCGGCGCCGTCGGCGACCTGCACGGCGCCGGCGTCGACGAAGGCCTTGAGGTACTCCTCGAGGGCGAGGGGGTTGCCCGACGCGCGGGCCCAGAGCTCGTCGAGGAGGTCGGCGGGGGGCGACGCGGTGAGCGCGAGGGTCTGCATCACCAGCGCGCGGCTCTCGTCCTCGCTGAGGGGGCCGAGGGCGATGACGCTGCGGTGCGGGAGGTCGTCCCAGGGCCGCTCGCGCCCCGCGCGGCCGCTGAGCAGCACCACCACGCGCGACCGCGGCGCGTTGCGAATCAGGTCGTTGACGAGGTTCGCGGAGAGCTCGTCCATGTGCTCCGCGGCGTCCCACGCGAAGACCGTGATCTGGTCTTCGCCGAGGCGCGTGGCGATTTTGCGCAGGGCGCTGCGCAGCGGGCGCGACGCCGAGTCGAGCGACTCCATGCTCGCGCTCACCACCCCGAGGACCACCCCCACCGCGAGCATCTCGTCGGGGGTGAGCCCCAGCTCGCGCACCCGCCGCGCCTTCTCGCGCATCGAGGCCTCGTCGTCGCTCTCGTCGATGCCGAGGAGCTCGCGCAGCAGCGCCTGAAGCCCCGAGAGCGGCACGTCGCGGTCGTGCGAGACGCAGGTGGCCATGTACCAGGTGACGGGGTGGTTCATCCGCCGCAGGCGGTAGTGAATCTCCTCGACGGCGCGGCTCTTTCCCACCCCCGCCTCGCCCTGCACCAGCACCACCTGCAGGCCCTTGTTCGCGGCCTTCGCGAGGATCTCGCCGAACTGCCGAAAGACCTCCTTGCGCCCGACCACCCTGCGGCGCACGGCCCCGCGATCCCCCAGGACCGCGAGCACCCCCCCGTCGCGCCGGGCGAGCTCGTAGAGCTCCCGGAGCTGCGGCTCGGCGCCGGCCGTCGCCAGCAGGGCCTCGTCTCCGCGCTCGGCGAGGGCGCGCACCGCCGCGAGGGCCTCGTCGAGGAAGCCGCTCTGGTGGGGCTGCCGGTCGGCGTCGAAGAGCAGCCGCGCGGGGTGCAGCCCGAAGCCCAGCCGCGCGCCGGGCGGGAGGGTCACCGACGGGCGGATCCGCGAGACCGCGCGCGCGGCCTCGGTGGTGTCACGGCCGTCGGGGTTCTCGAGCCCGAAGGCCAGCACGATGTCGTCGTCGCCGCGCGCCACGACGCCCGCGCCGCGCCGCGCCGCGAAGGACGCCACGGGGTCGAGCAGCGCCGCGCCCTGCCCCGCGGGCGCGCCACCGCACGCACCGCGAGGAGCGTCACGTCCCGGCGCTCGTTGTGCGGAACCACCTGCGCCGCAGAGACATCGTGCACGCCGCGGGGCGGGGTGGTGAGCACGACGCTGTCGCGGCCGATGTCTTCGAAGAGGTCGGCGGCGTTCACCGCGGGGGCGATGGGGAGGTCGTCGCGGTTCGCGCGCAGGAGGTCGGCGAGGTCGGCGGAGCCCACGCGGCGGCCGAGGGTGTAGAGCACCGCGATGAGCTCTTCGTACATCCTCGCGGCGGTGCCGGGGCGCGACCCGGGGTCGAGGGACATCGCCGAGTCGATGATCTTCGCGAGGGTGTCGGGCACGTCGGGGCGGAGCTCGCGCAGGTCGGGGCGATCGGCCGCGCGCACCCGCTGGAGCACGAGCTCCTTGGACGGCGCGGCGTGGGGGTTCTCCCCCGCGAGGGTCTCCCAGAGCGTGACGCCGAGGGCGAAGAGGTCGGCGCGGCTGTCGACGTCCTGCGCGTCGGCCTGCTCGGGGGCCATGTACGCGTATTTTCCGCGCACGGTGCCGGCCTCTTCGACGGTGGTGCGCGCCTTCGCGATGCCGAAGTCGGTGACCTTCACCTCGCCCTCGAAGGAGAGCAGCACGTTCTGCGGCGAGATGTCCCGGTGCACGATGCCGAGCAGTCGTCCGTGGGCGTCTTTGCGGCGGTGCGCGTAGTCGAGGGCGCGGGCGACCTCGCAGGCGATGAACACCGCGATCTCGACGGGCACGCGCTGCCCCGTTCGCCGCACGTTGCGGATCACGTGCGCGAGGTCGGTGCCGAGCACGTACTCCATCGCGATGAAGTAGGTGTCCTCTTCGCGGCCGAGGTCGAAGACCTGCACGATGTTGGCGTGCGACAGCGCGACCGAGAGCCTCGCCTCGTGCAGGAACATCTCCACGAAGGTCTGGTTCTGCGCGAGCGAGGGGAGGATGCGCTTGAGGACGACGGTCTTCTCGAAGCCCTCCACGCCGTAGCTCTTCGCCTTGAAGACCTCGGCCATGCCCCCCTGGGCGATCTGTTCGAGGAGCTGATACCGACCAAAGAGCAGCAGGGAATCGTTCGTCACGACCGTTGGCGCGCAGAGGCTGTGATGACGGCGACGAGCGCCTTGTATCCTGCGCCGCGGCATCATACCCCAATGCTCCCCGACGCGAGACCACGCGTTCTGCTCCCCCGGACTCTATGAACCACTCGACCCGCCTCGCCGCCCTGGGCTCCGCCGCCGTCCTCTCGCTCGCCGTGTACCTCGGGGTCGCCGCCCTGCGGGGTCCCCGCCCTGCCGTGGCCGCGCGCGTGTGCGAGGCGACCTGGTCGGTGTCGCTCGGCGCCGAGGCGCGCGAGCTCCCCCACAGCCTCGCGGCCCTGCGCGGCGAGGTCTGGGCCGTGGTCGTGCGCGAAGGCGAAGGCGCGCAGGCCCGCATCGTGCGCGCCCGAGACGGTCGGCTCCACCAGCAGGTGCTCACCGCCCGCGCTGACCGACCCGACGCGCTCAGCCCGTGGATCACGGGCCACGACGGCCTGCACCTCGTCGCGGGCACCGCGGGGGAGGCCAGGGTGATCTCTCCGGGCTCCGCCGACCGGGTGATCGCGCTCCCCCGACGCGACCGCGCGCCCTCCCTCGCGGCGGCCCTCGCGGCGAGCGGCGACGTGACCCTCCTCGCGCGGTGGGAGGGCACGCCGGGCGCGAGGCTCCTCCCCGGCGACGACGCCGACTGGCTCGCCGCCTCGGGGGCGCCCGAGGCCCTCGCGCGCACCGCCACCCGGCTGACCCTCGACGCGATCACCCTCCCCGGCGGCGCTCCGGCCCTCGCGACCACCCTCTCGTCGGCCCCCGCGGGCGAGGGCTGCGCGCCGGGCGCGTGGGTGTCGCTCCGCGGCGCGACGGGGGCGGCCACGGCGCGGGCGTTGGTCCCCGCGTCCGAGGCGCGCTGCGGCGACGCGGTGCGCGGGGTGAGCTGGCGGGGCGCGAAGATCGCCGCCGTGATCGACACCGCCGCGGGGGTTCGCGTGGTGATGGGCGATGTCTCCACGGGCGCGCCGGCGCAGGTCGCGCTCGAGCCCGCGGGGACGAGGGTGCTCGCGGCCTCGGCGGTGCACGTCGACGGGGCCGTGCTCGCCCTCTGGACCACCCCCGGACGCGACGCCATCGCCTTGCGCTACAGGCTCTTCGACGACGACGGCGCCCCCCAGGGGGAGCCCGGCGCGCTGGGCGAGCTCCTGGCGTCTCCCGAGGGCGCGCGCGCGTCGGCGATGGCGGCGACGGCGACGGGCCCGCGGGAGGCGGCGATGGCGCTGGCGACCTCCCACGGCCCGCGGCTGTTTCAGCTGCGCTGCGGCGCGGACCGGTAGCCGCGCGCGGGGAACTGGCGCGGCGCCCCCCGGCGGTGATAGCCCGCGCGAATGCGCAGCAAGCTGAGGGTGGCGGTGGTGTTCGGCGGTCGCTCTGGGGAGCACGAGATCTCCCTGCTCTCGGCCCGCTCGGTGCTCGACGCGCTCGACCGTGACCGCTACGAGCCCGTGCTCCTCGGGATCGACCACGAGGGGCGCTGGCACCTTCAGGAGTCGGCCCGCACGCTCCTCGGCGCGCCGGGGGAGCCCCTGCGCCTCGACCGCGACGCGCCAGGGGTGAGCCTCGCGTGCGGCGACGGCGCGCTGGTGCCCGTCGACCGCGACGAGGCGCGAGGCGCGATCGACGTGGTCTTCCCCGTGCTCCACGGGACCTACGGCGAAGACGGCGCGATCCAGGGGCTCTTCGACATGGCCGACGTGGCCTACGTCGGCAGCGGGGTGCTCGGCTCCGCCGTCGGCATGGACAAGGACGTCGCCAAGAAGCTCCTCCGCGCCGAGGGCGTCCCCGTGGTCGACGGCTTCGCCGTGCGCGCGGGAGAGACCATGGACGTCGCGTCTACCATCGCCTCGCGCTGGGGCTATCCGGTGTTCGTGAAGCCCGCGAACATGGGCAGCTCGGTGGGGGTGTCGAAGGTCCGTGACGAGTCCGAACTCGCTGCGGCGCTGGAGGATGCGTTTCGCTTCGACCGCAAGGTGCTGATCGAGCGCGGCCACCGGGTGCGCGAGGTGGAGGTCGCGGTGCTGGGCAACGACCACCCCGAGGCGAGCGTCGCGGGGGAGATCACGCCGACGCACGAGTTCTACTCGTACGAGGCGAAGTACCTCGACGCCGAGGGCGCGCGGCTGCAGATCCCCGCCGACGTGGACGACGCGCAGATGCGCGCGCTGCGCGAGCTGGCGGTTCGCACGTTTCGCGCGCTCGACCTCTCGGGCATGGCCCGCGTGGACTTCTTCATCGACCGCGACGACGGCGCGGTCTACGTGAACGAGGTGAACACCATCCCGGGGTTCACGAAGATCAGCATGTACCCGAAGCTCTGGGAGGCGAGCGGGGTGAAGTACCCCGAGCTCCTCGACCGGCTCATCGCGCTGGCGCTGGAGCGCCACGCCGCCCGCCGCGCGCTCTCGACGCGCTACGCGGGCGCGTCGAGAGCGTGAACCCGTGAAAGAGATCGAACGCATCCTCGCCGACGCGCCCCTCGACGACCCCGACGCGCCCTCCGCCGCCGAGGTCCTCGAGGCGCGGATCGACGCCCTCGGCTGGGAGCCCGTGCTGGAGCACCTGCTCGGCGTGCTGCGCGAGCCAACGCGACGGCCCGCGGACTGGGACACCGCCGCGGAGGTCCTCTGGGGCGCAGCCCTCGACGGGCGACCCCTGCCAGCGGATCGGGTGATCGCGCACCTCTGTCTCCGCTGGCCGACGAGCGCGGGCGAGAACAACCTCGCCTGGAGCCTCATCGCGAAGCTGAAGGGCGTCGAGTACCTGTCTCCCTACGACCCCCTCGCCGACGAGGGCGTGCGTCGCGAGCTCGCGCGGCTGGGGTGAGCGCGCCGAGAATGGTGCACAATCCCAGGCATGTCCCGACGCCTGCGGCTCGCCCTCCCCCTCTGCCTCGCGGGATGCTCCGAGCCCGCCCTCGCCCCCCGAGACGCCTCCGTCGCCGACACCTCACCTCCCCTCGACGCGCCCGCCGACGCGAGCGTCGACGCGCCCGCGGTCGACGTCCCGCCCCTGCCGCCGCCTCCCCTCGCGCCCCTGCGCGAAGCCGTCGCCCTCACCGAGCAGCGCTGGCTCACCGCGCGCTCCATCGGCGTCGACCCGGTCATCGAGCGCGTCGAGCGCCGCGAGTTCACCTACCCCGAAGCCGGCAGCGGCTCGGGGCTCGCGTGGCGCGAGGTCACCCCCGGCGCGTCGGGCGAGCTGGGCTCGGTGCCCGCCAACAACTTCCTCTGGGGCGTGACCCGCCTCGAGCTCGCCGAGGGGCAGTACGCCTTCGCCCGCGTCGACCGCGCCGCGGGGGTGTACACCGACCACGCGCCGCAGCCCGCCGACATCTACGGCTCCGGGCGCATGCGAATTCCCCTTGTGCCGCAAGGCGATGGCGTCGTCGCCGTGCGCGGCGTGGGCGGCCGCGGCGCGGTGGTGGCGCAGCTCTTTCGCACCGAAGACGAGCTGGTGTTCAACCTCGACGACCTCACGGCGCCCGAGCTGGTCGCGGGAGAGTCTCGCCCGCAGTGGGTGGGCGTCCCCATGCTCAACCTCACGCGCGCGCCCGCCCTCGACGTGACCGCGCGGGTCGAAGAGAGCGACGCCTTCGAGGCGACGGCGATGCGCGCGCCGTCGATCCCCGCGGGGGCGGTCACGCAGGTCGCGTTCTCGCTGCGCCCCAAGCGCCCGTATCCCCTCTTGATGACCCCGCAGCGCGTCGCGCTCCGGGTGGAGTCTCCCTCGATGCGCTTCTCGTATCGCCGCGAGATCGAGCTCACGGTGGTGGCCCCGGCGGCGGCGCACCGGCGCACCTTCGTGTCGCGCATGGACGGCTCGGCGCAGTACTACGGCGTGCTCCCGCCCTCGAACTTCGACGCCGCGAGAGACTACGCGCTGGTGCTCTCGCTCCACGGCGCCGGGGTCGAGGGGATCGGTCAGGCCCGCGCCTACAGCGCGAAGGACTGGGCGTACGTCATCGCGCCCACGAACCGCCGCCCCTTCGGCTTCGACTGGGAGGTGTTCGGCCGCGTCGACGGCCTCGAGGTGCTCGACGACGCGACGCAGAGCGCGCGCATCGACCCGACGCGGGTGTACGTCACGGGGCACTCGATGGGGGGCCACGGGACGTGGCAGTTTGGCGTGCTCTTTCCCGGCCGCTTCGCCACGGTGGGGCCGTCTGCGGGGTGGGACTCGTTTCAGTCGTACACGGGCCGCGCCGCGCCCCGCGGGGCCTTCGCGCGCTCGCAGGCCTCGAGCAGCTCGAGCGCGTACCTCTCGAACCTCGCGCGGCGCGCGGTGTACGTGATTCACGGCGACGCCGACGACAACGTGCCCGTGCGCGAGGGCCGCACCATGAGCATGCGCGCGAGGGAGTTCTCGCAGGACGTGACCTACCACGAGCAGCCCGGCGCGGGTCACTGGTGGGACGGCGACCGCTCGCCCGGCGCCGACTGCGTCGACTGGCCTCCGCTCTTCGAGCTCATGCAGGCGCGCCGCCTCGACCCCACGGAGCTCGACTTCACCTTCACCACCCCGTCGCCCTGGGTGAGCCCGCGGCACAGCTACGTCACGGTGCTCTCGGCCCTCGGCACCGACGCCGACGTGGTGCTGACGTCGGCGCGCGAGGGCGCCTCGGTGCGGCTGACCACCCGCAACGCGCGCGCGGTGGAGATTAATGGCAACGCCCTGCGAGACAAGGGGATCACGTCGATCACGGTCGACGGGACCGCCCGCGACGTCCCCGCGTCGAACTTCACCGTCGGGGAGACGACGGGAAAGACCCTCGGCCGAGGAGGTCCCTTCAACGAGGTGCTGGAGCGGCCCTGGTGCGCGGTGTACCCCGACGCGGGCCCCGCGGCGCTGCGCGAGTACGCGAGCTACCTCGTGTCGAGCTGGTCGCTCATCGGCAACGGCGCGGGCTGCGCGCTCCCGCGCTCGGCGGTGACCCCGGCGCTGCGCGCGTCGCGCAACCTCGTGTGGATCGGCGGCGACCGCGAGGGCGCGTCCCTCCCCGCGAGCGCGCCCTTCGCGCAGGACGAGGGCGGCGTCAGCGCGGGCGATCAGCGCTGGGACTCCGCGGCGGCGATGACGATCTTCCCCGCGGGCGATCACCTCGACGCGTGGATCACCGTGACGCCGGGCAACGAGCACCTGCTCTTTCGCATCCAGCCCTTCACCTCGAGCTTCGTGCTCCCCGACTGGTTCGTGTGGGACGAATCCGGCGGACGCGCCGCGGGGTTCTACCGCCCCGACTGGAGCTTCTGACTCACCGCGAGAGCGTCACGCTCCGGGTCTGCATCGTGCAGTCGGAGCACCCCGTGCCGGAGTATCGCGCGGTGAAGGTCCCGGTGAAGGCGTTGTTGCTCCCGAAGGTGCCGGTGAGGGCGTAGGTCACGTTGCCCCCTCCCGGCGCGGGTCTGCTCATCGCCGCTCAGCGAGCGTTGAGCTGTTCGAGGGCGTGGTTCGTGGCCGAGGACATGGCGCGGCGGGTGGCGTCGGCGAGACCGGGGTCTCCGTCGGCGCCCGATCCGGTGAGGGTGATCGCCGACGTACTGGCGAACTCGTAGCGCCGACCGGGGAGGGTCGAGACCACCACCGAGGCCTCGACGCGCACGCGCCCCGCGCTCCGCTCGACGCGCACCACGTTGGCGTCGAACACATGCCCCCGCCGCGTGACGCGCGCGCCCATCGCACCTGGGGACGCGCCGCCTTGCGCGCGGGAGACCGCCTCGCTCAGGCCGCGCCGCGCCGCGTCGAGCACGACGTCACCGCCCACGCCCGATCCGTTCGCGACGGCGCCCACGGTGACCGACACCCGCGACGCGCCCCGCGCGCCGATCGCGCCGAGGAGCGCGCCGGCGTCGAGCCCGCGCGCGCGCATGGCCCCCGCGCCGCCCGCGAGGCAGAGCGCGCTGAGGGCGCCGACGACGAGCCAGCGCTTCGGGATGCGGTCGTGGGGTTGTGTGCGCTGGGGCAATGGGGGTCTCCTCCGTAGGGGCAACGTACGCCCGGAGGGGCGGAGGCGCCAACGCGACCTCACCCCACGCGACGCTGTGAAGCCGCGCGACCCCTTCGCCCTGAAGGGAGGGGTTCAAGCTCTTGAAATCAATCGAATTTGGCGACGCCGCCCTGGGCTACCCCCACCCAGATTTGTGCCACTCCACGTTGCCCGTCCTCCGCGTTGCTTCGTCCAGGCGCTCTCGGTTCCTTTGCTTCGTCATTGGATGCCGAGGGCTTTCTCGTCAGGCGCGGCGGCGAGGCGCCGATCCCCTGAATTGCCGGGCGTTCCTTTGACAGCGTCGCGGCGCCGCGGCCAGAGTCGCGACGCTTGAACGCTGCCATGGAGACCGACGCGAGACCCATCTCCGACCGCTGGGAGCTCACGGAGCGCATTGGCTCCGGGGCCATGGGCGAGGTGTGGCGCGGGCGTCACCGGGTGCTCGGCCACGCCGTCGCGGTCAAGATCATGAAGCGCGACGCGTCGCGCGATCAGTCGATGGTCGCGCGCTTTCTCCGCGAGGCGCGCATCGCCGCGCGGCTGCGGCACCGCAACATCGCGCGGGTCGAAGACTTCGGCACGTCGTCCGAGGCCAAGCCCTTTCTCGTGATGGAGCTGCTCACGGGCAGCTCCCTCGAAGACTTCATCGAGCGGGGCGAGCGGCTGCCCCGCGCGCGGGTGATCACCGTCGCGAGGCACGTCGGCGCGGCCTGCGACGTGGCCCACGCCGAGGGCGTGGTGCACCGCGACCTCAAGCCCGCCAACTGCTTCGTCGTGCGCGACGAAGACGGCGCCGACCTGGTGAAGGTCCTCGATTTCGGCGTCGCGAAGGTGAGCGACGGGCTGCTCTCGACCCGACACGCGCAGGGCGGATTCACGCTCATCGGCACGCCCGTGTACATGTCCCCCGAGCAGGCGCGGGGCGACGAGGTGATCGACGGGCGCAGTGATCTCTGGTCCCTCGGGGTGATGCTCTACGAGCTGCTCACGGGGGAGCTGCCCTTTCACGGCGACTCGCTGCCGATGCTGCTCGTGGCGATCCAGTCGCGCGAGGCGGCGCCGCCCAGCACCCACGACCCCACGCTCCCGCCCTCGGTCGACGCGTGGACCGCGCGCGCCCTCGCCCGCGACCCCTCGCGGCGCTTTCACTCCGGCCGCGAGATGGCCGAGGCCCTCGCCATCGCCCTCGCCGGCGCCCCCGAGGCCCCCGCCCGGACCTCGGCGCAGAGCTACGCGCCCACCGCGGAGATGTCGCAGGTCTCCCTCGCGCCCGCGGCGCCGAACACCCTGGCGCCCACGCAGCCGATGCAGGCCGTGACCCACCCGACGCCGCACTTCGTCGCGCCCCACGCGGTCACGCACGCCTCGCTCCCCGCGCCGCCGCCCTCGCGAGACCTGCGGCCGCTCCTCGCCGTGTCGGCGCTGCTGATCCTGGGCGCGGCGGTCTTCGCCGCGGCGCTGCTCCTCCGCGCGCCCGATCACGACGGGCCGAGCGCGGCGCGCCCCCCCGAGGCCCCGGTGCGCCCCATCCCGGTCACGCCCGGTCCCGTCGCGGCGCGCCCGGCGCCGCTCCCCGCGCCGCTCCCCGCGCCCGCGGTGCGTCCCGCGCGCCCGGCGCCCCCGCCGGAGCCCGTCGTGCAGAGGCCCTCGGCGCCGCGGGTGACGCCGAGAACCCCGCCCAGGCCCCCGCCCAGGTCCGAGGCCCCGGCGCCGGTCTTTGTTCAGCCGCAGCCGCAGCCGCGACCCGCTCCGAACACGCCGTACAACCCCGAGCAGCCCTGAGCGCTCAGGGCCGCGCGCGGTACGTGAGCATGTACTGCCGCGGGAGCATGAAGGCCTCGCCGTCGCGCGCGAAGCCCGCCTCGGCGAGCTCGGCGTCGACCTGCGCGGGCGTGAGCCGAAACTGCGCGGGAGGACCGCTCGGAGACTCCGCCGTGAAGTCGATGATGACCACGCGCCCGCCGGGGCGCAGCGAGGCGCGCAGCGCGCGGTAGTACGCCGGGCGGTCGTCGATGTGGTGGTGCGTGTCCACCACGAGGATCACGTCGACGGCGTCGGGGATGCGCGCGTCGGTCGGCGTCGCGAGCACGCCGCGGAGGTTCGAGATCCCCTCCCGCCGCGCGCGCTCGTCGATGAAGCGCACCATGTCGGGCTCGAGGTCCACGGCCCACACGCGGCCCTGCGGCGCCGCGCGGGCCAGGCGCACGGAGAAGTACCCCGTCCCCGCGCCGAGGTCGGCGACCTGCGCGTCGGGCGCGAGCGCGAGGCGCGCGATGACCTCGTCGGGGCGCTGCCACGCGTCGCGCTCCGCGGCGTCGAAGACCGCGCTCCAGCGCGCGGCGTCTTGAAAGCGGTGGTGGTGCCCGGGGCCGCCGTGGCCGTGCGCGTGCGCAGGTGCCTGCGGCGCAGGGGTGTTCGCGGCGCAGGCGGCGAGGGTCAGCGAGGCGAGGAGCGGGGCGCGCGTCATGACCCCTGCCCTGCCACGGGCCCTGGGGGTGCGGTCAAGCGCAGATCCTGCGGCGCCTCGGGAATCCCCCTCCCGACCCGCGCGTTCCCTCCCCGTGGACGACGACCGCATCGAGGCCACGCTCCTGGGCACCGCCTACGGCGACGCCCTCGGCCTCGCCGCCGAGGGCATGAGCGCCCGCGCCATCGCCCGCCGCTTCGGCCCCATCGATCGCTTCAACCTCTTGGGGCGCATGGGCTTCGTGTCCGACGACACCGAGCAGAGCGCCCTGGTGGCGCAGTCCCTCGCGCGGCACCCCGACGACCTCGACGCCGCCGCGAGGGCGCTGCGCCGGTCGCTCCTGGGGTGGTTCTTGAGGCTCCCCTGGGGCGTCGGCCTGGCGACGCTGCGCGCCTGCACGCGCATCGCCCTCGGGCTCCGGCGCAGCGGCGTGAACAGCGCGGGCAACGGCGCGGCGATGCGGGCCGCGGTGCTCGGCGTCGCCCTCGACGACCCCGCGACGCGGCGCGCGTGGTCCGACCGCTTCGCCGAGGTGACCCACACCGACCCCAGGGGCGTGCAGGGAGCCCGCTTCGTCGCCGAGGTCGCCGCCCTCGCCCGCGGCGCGGCGACGCCCGCAGACGCCCTGCGAGGGGCCCTGGAGGCGATCGACGAGCCCTCCCTGCGCGAGGCGGTGACGCGCGGGGTGGATCTCGCGGCGCGCCGCGAGGCGCCCTCCGTCGCCGTGGAGGCGCTGGGCAACACGGGCTTCGTGGTGCACACCCTCGGCCTCGCGAGCTTCGCCTTCGCGCGCTGGCCCGACGCGCCCCTCGACGCGGTGCGGGGGGTGATCGCCTGCGGCGGAGACACCGACTCCATCGGCGCCATCGTGGGTGCGTGGTGCGGGGCGCGCTACGGCGGCGCGTGGATCCCCGCGGATCACCTCGCCCGCATCCACGACGGCCCCTTCGGCCCGACGCACCTCCGTGCCCTCGCGCGGGACCTCCGCGCGCGCCGCGGGCTCACCGCGCGCTACAGCCCCCTCGCGGCGATGGCGCGCAACCTGGCGCTGTATCCCGTGATCCTCGGGCATGGGTTTCGCCGTTTGATCCCCTGGTGAGCCCCGCGAACTTCCCTTCTCCCCGGCTTCGGTACTAGGTAGCCGTCACCGCCATGCGCCTAGCCTCTGTGCTCCCGATGTCTGCCCTGCTCCTCGCCGCCGCGCCGGTCGCCGCGCAGACGGTGACCGCCGCCGAGGCCGGACGCCAGTCGTTTCAGCTCGGCCGCGCGCTCTACGACCAGCGCCGCTGGGCCGAGGCGCTCGACGCGTTTCGCACGTCGAACCAGGTGCTCCCCTCGCCCAACACCCTGCTCTACATCGGCCGCTGCCACCGCGAGCTCGGTCGCAACGCCGAGGCCTACCGCGCGCTGCTCCAGGCCGCCCGCGAGGCCGACGCGCGGCGGGTCACCGAGCCCCGCTACGCGCCCACGGCCGACGCCGCGCAGCGCGAGGCGGCGGCGATCACCGAGCGCGTGGGCTTCGTGATCGTCGAGGTGCCCGACCGCCCCCCGGCGCTGACGGTGAGCCTCAACGGCGAGCCCCTCGACCCCTCGACCTTCGGCACGGCCCTCGCGGTCGACCCCGGCGCGCTCACCCTCGAGGCCAGCGCGGCGGGGCGCGTGCCCTTCCGCGGCACGAGCGCCGTGGCCGCGGGGCAGCAGGCGCGCATGACCGTGCAGCTGCCGGCGTACCAGCCCGGCGCGGCGACCGCGGCGCAGACGGTGAGCTTCACCCCCACGGCGATGACGGGCGTCAGCCCGGTGGTGAGCACGTCGAGCACGAACAACACCCAGCGCGTGCTGGGGATCACCGCCCTCGGCGCGGGCGTGGCGCTGGGCGTCGCCGGGGTCTTCACGGGGCTCCGCGCGCGGGAGATCCAGACCGACCTCGACCGCATCTGCCCCGCGGGCTGCGGCAACACCCGCGGCGACGTGCGCAGCATGGTCGAGGAGGGGAACACCCAGGTGCTCGCCACCAACGTGCTGTGGGGCGTGGGCGGGGCGCTCGCGGTGACCGGCGTGATCCTCTGGATCACCTCGCCCTCGAGCGGCTCCGTCGAGCTCTTCACGCCCTCCCTCGCGGTGCGCCCCTACGTCGACCCCGTCGGCGGCAGCGCCGGCGTCACGGGGCGCTTCTGAGCGAGCCGCTCCGCGCCTGGGCGCGCCGCGTGGTCGCCGCGGCGCTGGGCGTGTACCTCGTCGCGGTCGTGATGTTCACCGCCCTGCAGCGCAGCATCCTCTTTCCCGCGCCCCCGCCCGTGCCCGTGCCCGCCGCCGCCGGGACGCTCCTGGAGGGGCGCTCCCCGCAGGGTCGCCGGGTGGTCGCCCTGTGGTCTCCACTCCGCGCCGACGCGCCGACGGTCGCGTATTTTCACGGCAACGGGATGCAGCTCGCCGACTGCGCCGCGCTCGTGCCGAGCCTTCACGCCCTGGGCTGCAACGCGTTCTGCGTGGAGTACCCGGGCTACGGCCCCCTCGCGGCGGACGCGCCGAGCGAGGCCGCCCTGATCGACGTCGCCGACGGCGCGATGCGCCTGCTCCGCGATCGAGAGGGCGTGGCCGCGTCGCGCACCGTGCTGCTGGGGCAGTCTCTCGGCACGGGGGTGGCGTCGGCCCTGGCGGCGCGGGGCGCGGGCGCGCGGCTCGCGCTGATGACCCCGTTCCGCTCAATCACGGCGGTGGCGAGCGGGCTCTTCCCGTGGCTCCCGGTGCGGCTGATCCTGCGCGACCGCTTCGACACCGAGGCCCTCGCCCCGCGCATCACCGCGCCGACGCTGGTGATCCACGGGACCGCCGACGAGGTGGTCCCCTACGCGCACGGCGAGGCGCTCTCACGGATCATCCGCGGCTGCGCGCTCGCGCGGATCGACGGCGGCCACCACAACGACCTCTGGAGCGACCACGGCGACGACGTGCGCGCGGCCCTCGCTCGCTTCATCGCGCCGATGCGCTAGGGCCTTTCCACAGGGGACGTGAAAGGTTGAGGTGAACCGACGCCGCGGGGCCACACCGACGCTGCCGCGCGCCCTCTCCCTCCTCGGGCTGCGTTCGACACACAAGTCAGGAATCCGCTTAAAAACAAGCGTGATGCGCCTCTGGTCTGTCCGCGCCGTCCCTCGTCCCTTCGACCCGACGCGGGGCCCCTCCACCCCTTCCCCCTCCTCCATGGGCTTCGCCGATGGAGGAGGGGCTGCATCCTTCGGGAAGATGCTCCGCGTCGAACTGCCCTTGGGATGCGTCACATGGCCTGAGACCGCGCGGATGTGTCTGCCATCCCTTGTGTCTCAGCCCCTCCTCCATCGGCGAAGCCCATGGAGGAGGGGGCGGGGGTGGAGGGGTGTGGGCCCGCGGCGCGAGTTCATCTCAACCCTTCACATCCCCTGTGGACAGGCCCTAGTACCTTTCCACAGGGGACTTGAAGGGATCAGCGCGACGGACGTACCCACATCCCGCGCTGCCGCGCACCCCTTCTCCCGCCTCGGGAGAAGGGGTTCTTCTGTCGGGCAGAGGTCATGGTGGGTACCGGGGACGTCCGCGAATTCTACCCATTCCTACCCCTTGCAGAGCGTCTCTCCCGAGGCGGGAGAGGGCGCGCGGGCGCGTCGGTGTGGGCCCGCGGTGCGGGTTCACCTCAACCCTTCCCATCCCCTGTGGAAAGGTACTAGCGACGCACCATGCGATCCATCAGGCGCGTGAGCGCCGACTCGGGGTGGTCACACAGTCCGACGTGCGGCGCGGAGGTCTGCACCACGGTGCTCCTCGGCGCGACCAGCCAGCTCCATCGCTCCATCGCGGGGAGCGCGCCGATCGCGCCCGCGCCCGCGCCGCCCGCGCACACCCGCGGGATCGCGTCGAGGTGCGCGCGGAGCGTCTCGACGTCGGCGTCGGGCGCGAGGGCGAGGAGCCGCGCCTCGTCGAGCTCGACCTGCGCGTCGAGGTAGTCGAGCCAGTAGCAGAACACGATCACGCCGACGTTGATGAACTCCTCCCGCTCCACCCGCGGGACGAGCCTCACGATCGCGTACTCAAACGAGTTGGGCGCGGGCACGGCGGGCCTCCTCCACGATGAGCGGCAGCGCCTCGACCCTCGCCAGGAGCCAATCGCGATACGCCGCGCGGTGCTCGATCTCGTCCGAGAACCCCGCGTCGTCGCTCAGCCACCCGTCGGGGATCTGCGACACGATGTCTCGAATCACCGCGGGCGTCAGCGACGCGCGCAGGTGCTCGGCGGCGGCGTCGAGCTCCGTCGCCCAGCGCAGGAGCACGTGGCTCGCGACCTCGCGAAAGGGGTCGCGCGCGCCGTCGAGGGGCGCCTCGCGGGTCCACCCGTGGTGAAAGTACAGCGACGCGCCGTGGTCGATGAGCCAGAGCGCGCGGTGCCACGAGAGCAGGTTGGGGTTGCGCGGCGTGCGGTCGACGTTCGCCACGAACGCGTCGAAGAGCACCACCCGAGACGCCGCCGGCGCGTCGGGCGCAGGGCCCACCAGCGGGTCGAAGGTCACGCTCCCTGGAAGGTAGTCGAGGCCGAGGTTCAACCCCGCGCTGCGCTCGAGGGGGACGCTGATCTCCGGGTCAGGCTCGGTGCGCGCCAGCCGCGCGTCGAGCTCGACGAACACCAGCTCGGGCACGCGCAGCCCCGCGGCCCGCGCGAGCTCTCCCGAGACGAGCTCCGCGAGCAGCGCGCGAGGCCCCTGCCCCGCGCCCCGGAGCTTCACGAGGTAGTGCCCGAGGTCGTCGCCCTCGACGAGGGCGGGCACGGAGCTCCCCTCGCGAAAGGGCATCACGTAGCGAATCGCGTGGACCGTGCGGAGCGTCAATCGAGTCCTCCCGTCGCGGGGATGTAGCGGCCATGGGCGCCGCGAGGTCAAGCGCCGCAGGGGTTTGCGCGGGCTCCGCGCCGCTGGCACAAGCACCGACCATGTCCCGCGACGACCTCAAGCGACTCTCGCACCGGCTCTCTTCGATCCTGCGCCACCAGCCCGAGGGGCTCCCGATGGACGCCGCGGGGTGGGTCCCGATCGACGCCCTCCTCGCGCGCGTGGGCGTGCCTCGCGAGGCCCTCGACGCGGTGGTGGCCGAGAACAACAAGTCTCGCTTCACCGTGCGCGGCGACCAGGTCCGCGCGTGCCAGGGCCACTCCCTCGCCAGCACCCCCGTCACCCGCGAGGGCCTCGAGGCGTCGTGGTCCGAGGACCTCGAGCACGAGCTGCTCTGGCACGGCACCTCCCTCGCGGCGCTCGAGCCCATCGCCCGCGAGGGGATCCTCCCCGGCGAGCGCTCCCACGTGCACCTCGCCGCCGCGACCGACAGCGCCGTGGGCAAGCGCGCGGGGGTCGACGCGCTGCTCGCCGTCGACACGAAGCGCCTGCGAGAGAAAGGATTTCGCGTGTTCGTGAGCGAGAACGGCGTGCGTCTCGCGCGGGAGGTGCCGCCGGGCTGCATCGCGGGCGTGGCGCCAGGCACCCGCCGCGCCGAGGCCGAGCTCCCCCCCCTCGCCGCCCGGCTGGGGCTGCCGCTGCGTGGCGCGCGGGCGTAGGGCCCTCAGCCCCCCATTGACCGCGACCGCGCCCCGCAGGAAAGCTCCTCGGCGATGACCCCGTCGCGCCGCCTCGCGCTGCTGCTCCCCGCCCTGCTCGTGTCGGCCTGCGCGCCCGCAGACCCGGCGGGGCTCGTGCGATCGCCCGACGTGCCGACACCCCCGCAAGACGCGCCGATGATCTCGGTCGACGTCGAGGCCATCGACGCCGGCGAGGCGATGGATACCCCTGCGCCGCAAGAGGATACGCCCGCTCCTCCACAAGACACCCCGCCCCCGCCCGAGGACCGGGTCACGGCGGTCGACGCGCCGCTGCTCCTCGACGCGCCGCTGACCTGCGGTCGCGAGCTGATGACCTGCTGCGCGGGGCTCACCTGCCTGCCCGGCCTGCGCTGCTCGGAGGAGCGCTGCGTGCAAGACCCCACCTGCGGCGGCGTGAACCGCACCTGCTGCGGCGGGACCGCCTGCGACCAGGGCCTGCGCTGCGCCGAGGGGCGCTGCGTGGGCGAGACCTGCACGCCCATCGGCGCGCCCTGCGGCGACGTGGCCAACTGCTGCGCGGGGCGCGTGTGCCGGCCCTCGCCCGCGACCCGCATCTGCTGCACCGAGAACGACGGGCCCTGCACGGGCCCCGGCGAGTGCTGCGGCGCGGCGACCTGCGTGGGCGGACGCTGCGCGGGCGGCTGATCAGCGCTCGGTCGAGCGCTCGGCGTCGTCGACGTCCTCGGCCGCGCCGGGGGTGACTTCGGGGGAGAGCAGCGCGCGCCCGAGCGTCAGCCCCAGGGCGACCGCCGCGGCGCTCGCGCCGAGCACGCCGACCTTCGCGGCGAGGAGCAGCGACGGGTCGCGAAACGCGAGCTGCGCGATGAAGAGCGACATGGTGAAGCCGATCCCCGCGACGACGCCGAGGACCACGAGGTGCCGGCGGGTGAGCCCGATCGGGAGCGTCGCGAGCTTGAGGCGAATCGCGAGGGCGCTGGTGAGCAACACGCCCAGGGGCTTTCCGATCAGCAGCCCCGCGGTGATGGCCAGGGCCACCTCGCGCTCGGCGCCGCCGAGGGAGACGCCGCGCAGCGAGACGCCGGCGTTGGCGAAGGCGAAGAGCGGCATGATCGCGTAGGCGACCCAGGGGTGGAGCGCCTCGATGAGCGACTCGGAGGGCGAGAGCGCCTCGCGCCGCGCGAGCTCGACCCGCTCGAGGCTCGCGAGCAGCTCGCGGCGGTCGACGGGGTCGCCCGAGAGCGCCTCGTGCTCCTCGTGGATGCGCGCGGCGAAGCCCTCGGGGCCGACCCACTGTCGCACCGGCGTCGCGAAGCCCACGATCACCCCCGCGAGGGTGGGGTGAATCCCCGCGCCGTAGAGCCCCGCCCACACGACCAGCCCTGGGGCGACGTACGCGAGGCGCGAGCGCACGCCGAGGGCCTGCATCGCGTAGATCGCGGCCACGCCGAGGGCCGCGCCGGCGAGCGCGCTCCAGGCGATTCCGCCGGTGTAGAAGACCGCGATCACGAGGATCGCCCCGAGGTCGTCGATCACCGCCACCGCGAGCAGCAGCACCCGGAGCGCCGCGGGGACCCGCTTGCCCAGCGCGGCGAACACGCCCACGGCGAAGGCGATGTCGGTGGCCATCGGCACGCCCCAGCCCTCCCGCGCGCCCGGCTGCGTCGCCAGGCCGACGTACACCGCCGCGGGGGCGAGCATGCCCCCGAGCGCGGCGGCCACGGGCAGCGCGGCGCGACGCGGGGTCGAGAGCTCGCCCTCGTGCACCTCGCGGCGGATCTCCATCCCCACGACGAAGAAGAAGACCACCATCAGCACGTCGTTCACGATCCACTGGAGCGAGCGCTCGACGTGCGCGCCGCGAAAGCTCACCCCCACCGTCATCTGGAGCAGCGACTCGTAGCTCGAGGCCCAGGGCGAGTTGGCCCACGCCAGCGCGACCGCCGTCGCCACGGCGAGGAGCACCGCGCTCGAGGCCTGGATGCCCAGAAAGCGCGCGAGGGGCTTCGCCATCACCCGCGCGGCGCGCATGAGCGGGGGCCAGGCCTCAGGGGGCGTTCGCGGAATCTCAGACGGCACGGTCACTCAGCGGGCTCCTCTCCTCGCGGCACCTCGCGACGGTGGGAGTGCCTTGGGCCGGGTCACCGAATCGTCGAGGGGGCGCCGCGGAGCGTCTGGTAGGATCGCGCGATGTCCCTGCGAGAGAGACACATCGAAACGACCCTGGGCGTGCTCGGCGCCATCGGCGCGACGCCGCTGGTGGAGCTCACCCGCGTCGGCGCGGGGCTCCCGGTGCCGGTGCTGGTGAAGTGCGAGCACCTCAACCCCGGCGGCTCGATCAAGGACCGCATCGCCCTCGCCATCGTCGACGACGCCGAGTCGCGCGGGCTGCTCGCCCCCGGCGCGACGCTGGTCGAGGCCACGGCGGGCAACACCGGCGTGGGGCTCGCGTTGGTGTGTGCGAAGCGCGGGTACAAGCTGGTCTGTGTCATGCCGGAGAAGATGTCGACCGACAAGCGCGACGCGCTCCGCGCGCTGGGCGCCGAGGTGCGGGTGACCCCCAACGCGCCGCCGACCCACCCCGACAATTTTCGCAACGTGGCGCGGCGTCTCGCCGACGAGCGCGGGTGGTTCCTCACGGAGCAGTTCACCAACCCCGCGAACGGGCGCGCGCACGAGGAGGGGACGGGCGCGGAGATCCTCGCCCAGACGGGCGGACGCGTGGGCGCCTTCGTCGCGGGCGCGGGCACCGGGGGGACGATCTCGGGCGTGGGTCGAAGGCTGAAATCCGCGATCTCGAACGTGCGCGTGGTGCTCGCCGACCCGGTGGGCTCGGGCCTCGCCGACTGGGTGGAGACCGGGCGCGTCGGACCCGACGGGAGCTACGCGGTGGAGGGCATCGGCGGCAGCGAGGCCCCGGCGAACCTGCACCGCGAGGTGATCGACGCGGCCGAGCGCGTGAGCGACGAGGAGAGCTTCGCGATGGTGCGGCGCCTGGTGCGCGAAGAGGGCCTGCTCGTGGGGGGATCCGCCGGGACGAACGTCGTCGCCGCGCTGCGCGTCGCCGCGCGGGGCGACCTCGACGCGCCCGTGGTCACGGTGCTCCCCGACGGCTGGGACCGCTACCGCGCGAAGCCGTGGATGCAGGGCTGGGAGGGCTAGAACACGGGGGCGGGAAGGTTCGACGTGAACCCGCGCGATGCCGTAGTAGCCTGGCGCGATGCCGCCCTTTCGTCGGGCCGGGGGACAGCTCCCTCCTGGGGTGTACGACGAGTTCGTCTCCGACGACCTCGCCGCGCGCATCGCCCAGCTCCTCCCGAGCCAGCTGGACGTGAGGGAGGTCCGCGACGACACCGAGGTCGACGAGCAGCTCCTCGCGCTGGTGCGCGACGCCGCGCGCGTCGCCCTCGGCGCGAAGCGGCGCGCGCGCGACAAGGTCGAGGCCGCGCAGAGGATCCTCGCGCAGATCGAGCGGGAGGCGGGCTTTCGCGACGGCGAGCTGCGGCTCCAGCCGCGCCTGCTGCGCGGGGTGACCGCGCTCGCCCACGGCGGCCCCGCGGAGGCGTCTCGCGCGCCGCGGGGCTCGCTCCTCGCGTCGGGGCTCATCACCAACGCCCACGGGGAGAGCGTGCTCGACCACCTCTCCAGCGAGTTCGCGAGCGCCGACCGCGTCGACCTGCTCTGCTCCTTCATCAAGCTCAGCGGCCTCGACCGGTTTCGCCCCTACATCGAGCGCCACCGCGCGCTCGGCCGCCCCTTTCGCGTGCTGACGACCACGTACATGCGCGCGACCGACCTCAAGGCGATCGAGCTGCTCCACCGCCTCGGGGCCGAGGTGCGCATCTCGTACGACGACAGCCGCACCCGCCTGCACGCGAAGGCCTGGGTCTTTCATCGCGAGTCCGACTACTCCACCGCCTACGTGGGCTCGTCGAACCTCTCCCACGCCGCGCAGACCGACGGGCTCGAGTGGAACGTGCGCGTCGTGCGCGCCGACCAGCCCGAGCTCGTCGACGAGATGGCGAGGGTCTTCGAGAGCTACTGGCTCGACTCAGACAAGTTCGAGCCCTTCGACGGCACCCAGGTCGCGAGGGCCCGCCTCGCCCGCGCCCTCGCCGAGCCCGAGCCCAGCGCGCGTGCGCCCCTCTACGAGCTCGAGCCGAAGGAGTGGCAGAGGCCCATCCTCCGCGAGCTGGCCGAGGCGCGCGCCGCGGGTCGTCACGCGAACCTCGTCGTCGCGGCCACGGGCACCGGCAAGACCCTCATCGCGGCCTTCGACTTCGAGCGGCTCCTGCGCGCGGGCGCGGTCGAGACGCTGCTCTTCGTCGCGCATCGCCGGGAGATCCTGGAGCAGTCGCGGCGGGTCTTTCGCGACGTGCTCCGGCTGCCGACCTTCGGCGAGCTGTGGGTCGACGGGCAGCGCCCGCGCGACTTTCGGCACGTGTTCGCCTCGGTGCAGTCGCTCGACGGGGCCGCGATCGACGCGTCGCGCTACCACCACGTCGTCCTCGACGAGGTCCACCACGCGGCGGCGAAGACCTACGACGCGCTCCTGCAGCGGCTCGAGCCGCGGGAGCTGGTCGGGCTGACGGCGACGCCCGAGCGGTCCGACGGACGGCTGTACGAGCGGCACTTCCCGCGGCCCTGGGTGGGCAACCTCCGGGTGTGGAGCGCGATCCCCCACGTGCTCGTGCCCTTTCGATACTTCGTCCTCGACGCCGAGGGGGTCGACCTCACCGAGGCGCGCTGGAGCGGCGGGGGGTACGTCGACGCCGACCTGTCGAGCCGCCTCATCACCGCCGCGGACCTCTGGATTCGCACCGTGCTCCGGGCGCTCTCGGAGCGCGTCGCCCGCCCCGAGCGGGTCCGCGCCCTCGCGTTCTGCGTCGACAAGGCCCACGCCAGGGTGGTCGCCGACCGCCTCGCGCGAGACGCCGGGCTCTCGGCCCGGAGCCTCACCGACGAGACGCCCCGCGCCGAGCGCGACCGCGCGAAGGAGGACCTCATCCGCGGCGCGGTGCAGGTGCTCTGCGTGGTCGACCTGTTCAACGAGGGGGTGGACATCCCCGACGTGAACACCCTCTTTCTCTTTCGCCCCACCGAGAGCGCGACGGTCTTCTTGCAGCAGATCGGCCGCGGCCTGCGGCGCAGCCGCGACAAGGACGTGCTGACGATCTTCGACCTCACCGGGCGGCAGCACCCCAGCTTTCGCTTCGACCGCAACCTCCGCGCGCTCCTCGGACACACCCCGCGCGAGCTCCGGGAGTTCGTCGACCGCGGCCACGGCCGGCTGCCCTCGGGCTGCGCGGTGCACTTCGAAGAGCGCGCGCAGAGGGACATCCTCGAGCAGATCCGCCGCGCGATCCCCTCGAACCTGCGCGGGATGCGCGAGGTCCTCCACCAGCACCGCGAGGCGTCGTGGAGCCTCGCGACCTTTCTCGAAGAGACCGAGGTCGACCCCCTGGACCTCTACCGCGACGGTCGCTCCTGGACCTCGCTCCGCGCCGACGTGGGCCTCGCCGCGCTCCCCGCCGACGACGCCGAGCGAGGCGCGCTGGAGAGCGTGCAGAAGCTCCTCGAGGTCGACGACCCGCTCCGCCTGCAGGCGTGGGCGCGCTTCATCGCTCTCGAGGGGCCGCGCGACGAGCCCGAGCGGCGCCTCGCGGCCATGCTCTTCGTCACGCTGTACGGGCGCTTCGAGGCGGCTCGACTCGACGCGCTGTGGGCGCGCTGGTCGCGCCACGCCGCGCTGCGCGACGAGCTCCGCGAGCTGCTCCCGGTGCTCGCCGCGCGCGCCGAGAGCCTCCCCCGCGGCGCCTCGCTCGGCGCGGAGATCCCGTTGGTGATCCACGCGCGGTACTTCGACGTCGAGCTCTCCGCGGCCTTCGCCGCGACGACGCGGCGCGACGGGAAGTACCGGAACTTCTACACCGGCGTCGAGCCGGTGGCCGACGGGCGCTTCGACCTCCTGCTGGTCACGATGGAGAAGGGCGACTCCGCGCTCGAACACCTTCGCTACAAGGACTTTCCCATCGGCGAGCGCGCCTTTCACTGGCAGTCGCAGTCAGACACCCGACAAGACGACAAGGTCGGAAGGCGGCACGTTCGCCCCGGCGAGCACGGGGTCACCCCGCTGCTCTTCGTGCGCGAGACCAAGAAGGACGCCCGCGGCGTCACCCGCGCGTTTCGCTTTCTGGGTCCTGTGTCACCCCAGCGCGTCGAGGGCGAGCGCCCCATCTCCATCGAGTGGCGGGTGGAGACGCCGCTGCGCGCCGAGTGGGTCCGACGCTGGGGGAACGTCGGCTGAGGCGCGGCGCGGAGGCCGAGCCGCCGCCGGCGGTCGCGAGGCCGCTCCACCCTCGCGTCCATAGTTTCACAGGGTGCAACTACGTGGCGCGTCGCCTGCGCTTTCGTGTCTGTCCGGAGGTCGGGTCGGTCTGGTCGAGGCGGGTGCGCGGGCCCTCGTGGCGGTCGCCCGCGGTCTCGGCCGCGGCGCGGGCGAAGACCTCGCGCAGAAAGCGGTGGGCGTGGTCGCCGTCGAGGCGGGGATGCCACACGAGGCTCAGGGCGTAGGGCTTGAGCGCCAGCGGGACCTCGAGGACCTCGAGGGAGAGCGGACCGGCGAAGCGCCTCGCGATGCGCTCGGAGACCGTGAGCACGTAGTCGGTCTCGGCGGCGAGCTGCAGCGCGGTGACGAAGTACGGAACGGCCCGCGCGACGGTGCGCGACAGGCCGCGCTCCGCCAGCACGTCGTCGAGGTAGCCCCCGGGCTTGCCGCGCGGCGCGACCTGGATGTGGGGGATCTTCACGAACTGCTCCAGGGTGAAGCGCTTCTTCGCCGCCGGGTGACCGCGGCGCACCACGCACACAAAGCGGTCGGTGAGGAGCTGGCGGCGGCGCATCTCCTGGGGGAGCTCGCCGTAGATGCCGATGGCCAGGTCGGATCCGTGATCGCGCAGGAGCGCCGGGTCGTCTGGGGTGTTGGGCACGAAGCGGAGGCAGACGCCCGGCGCCTCGGCCCGGAGGATCGCGTCGACCGCGTAGCCCAGGATGGTGAGCACGTAGTCGGTGGCGTGCACCACGAAGGTCCGCGCGAGCTCGCGCGCGACGAAGGGGCGCTCGGGCTCGAGGGCTCGCCGGGCCTGCTCCACGACCTCGCGCACCTGCGGCTTGAGCGCGAGGGCGCGAGGCGTCAGCACCATGCCCCGCCCCGCGCGGACCAGCATCGGGTCGCCGAGCCGCTCGCGAATGCGCGCGAGCGCGTGGCTCATCGCCGGGGTCGAGAGCCCGACGCGGCGCGCGGCGCCGGTGACGCTGCCCTCCTGCAGGAGCGCGTCGAGCTGCACGAGGAGGCCGAAGTCCGAGGGTTCCATCTCATGCAACCCTCGGGGAGATCGATTTGATCCGTCAAGGGGTCTGCGCGGGGTGAGGCACCGGGCTCGGCCGCGCGTCGGCGACGCCCAGGGCCAGGGCGACGTGCTCGCCGGCGTCGTCGAGAAGCTGCCGGACGAGCGGCGACATCGACCGTCGCTCCACGACCAGCACCCGCGTCGGGCTTCGGGGCATCGGGTGCTCTGGTCGTCGTGGTCCGCTGAGCTCCAACGGCTCCGTACGTCGACCAGACCAGCCTCGCACGACTGCGCGTGGGGCGGGGTCGGCGAGCTCCTCGCGAAGACCCGGCCGCGCGTGTGCTTCTTCGGGCATCACCACACGCGGGTCGACGCCGAGGTCGCGGGCGTGCCGTGTGTGGGCCTCAACAAGGGCCCCTACCCCGGCTGCCTCGTGGCCTTCGAGATGAAGCCCGGCGAGCGCCCGTGGCGGGTCCTCGGGGAGTGGCCGCCGAGACCGCCCACCCCTCCGTAGCGAGCCGATGGCCCGCAAGCGCCCGGAAAACAGGGCAGAAACGCGAAGCCCCTCGACGGACGCGCCGACGAGGGGCCTGCAAAGTGAAACGCCCAGACGAGTGTGTCTGGGCGTTCTTCAGCTCCGGCTGCTGGACTCGAACCAGCGACAAGGCGGTTAACAGCCGCCTGCTCTACCGACTGAGCTAAGCCGGAATGGAGGCGGAGTGGTATCGCCTCCCCCCGCGCGCTGTCAAGCGTCCGACGCGCCCCTGGATCACTTTCCGCGTGACCGCAGCGTCGCAATTGCGTCCCAGCTGTGGCATACACGCGCTCCCTTTTCGCCGCCCCCAACGCGCGGCGAGCGCGCCCGCACCGCGGCGCATCCCTCACGGAGACTTCGCATGACCTCGAACGGCGAGAACACACCGGACCCGCAGACCGACGCCCCCACCGCGGAGACCGCCCCCGCGAACGAAGCGCCGGCGCCTGCGCCCGAGACGCCGGTGGCCGCACGCGCCGAAGACCACGACGAAGACAACGTCGGCAACCGCATCACCGCGCCCGACCTCAGCGCGGCGGGCGACGAAGACGACTCCGTGGGTCCGGGCAACAGCATCCCCGCCGAGGCGCTCCCCGGCGACGACATCGGCAACCGCGCCGACGCGCCCGACGCCGGCGCCCTCGCCGACGCGCCCCGCAGCGGCAAGCCCCGCAAGGAGAAGCGCGCGCGCGGCGACGGCCCCCGCGGCGAGGGGCGCCCCAACGCCAACCGCCCGCCCCGCCCCGAGCCCGTGCACCGCGCCTTCAAGACCGGTGACAAGGTGCGCGCCAAGATCGTCGAGGTCGGCTCCGGCGGCGTGATCTGCGACCTCTGGGGCAAGGAGCGCGGCGTGCTCGATCGCCGCGAGCTCGGCGACGAGACCGTCGAGCCCAAGGTCGGCGACGCGGTCGACGTCGTCGTGCTGCAAGACGGCTCCCGCGGCGGCAGCCTCGTGGTCACCTGCGACCCCACCCGCGCCGATCGCTCCAAGGAGATGATCGTGCAGGCCTTCAACTCCGGCGACCCCATCGAGGGCCTCGTCACGGGGCACAACAAGGGCGGCCTCGAGCTCGACATCGGCGGCGTGCGCGGCTTCTGCCCCACCTCGCAGGTCGACGTGCGCATGTCCTCCGCGGCGGAGCTCCAGGCCTTCACCCTGAAGCGCGAGCTCTTTCGCGTCACCCAGGTCATCGACGGCGGCCGCGAGGCCGTGCTCTCCCGCCGCGCGCTGCGCGAGGGAGAGGTCCGCGAGCGCGCCGCCGAGGCCGTGAAGGCCCTCAAGGTCGGCGACCGCGTGAAGGGCGTCGTCGTCGCCGTGCGCGAGCACGGCCTCTTCGTCGACCTCGGCGGCGTCGAGGGCCGCGTGCAGCTCTCCGAGCTGTCGCACGACCGCGGCGCGCGCCCCCACGACGTGGCCAAGGTGGGCGACGAGATCGAGGCGATCGTGCTGCGCATCGACGTGGTCCACGCGCCGACGCCGAAGCCCGAGAAGGCCGACGCCGAGGCCCCCGCCGAGGCCCCCGCCGAGGGCGCCGAGGCCCCCGCCGAGGCCGCCGAGGCCGCGGAGTCTCCCGAGGGCGCCGAGGCCGCCGAGGCCGCGGAGTCTCCCGAGGGCGACAAGCGCGGAGACAAGCGCGGAGACAAGCGCGGAGACAAGCGCAAGGGGCAGCGCTTCACGCGCCTGCCCGACGGCACGCCGCGGGTCGAGCTCTCGCGCCGCCAGGCCGAGGCCGACCCCTGGGCCGACATGCACAAGCGCTACCCCGTGGGGAGCCTCCACAAGGGCCGCGTGGCGCGCATGCAGCCCTTCGGCGCCTTCATCGAGCTCGAGAAGGGCGTCGACGGGCTGCTGCACGTCTCGGAGATCAGCGACCGGCGCATCGAGCACCCCAGCGAGGTGCTCAAGGAGGCGCAGGAGGTCTCGGTGCGCGTCACGAAGATCGACCGCGGGCAGCGGCGCATCGGGCTGGCGTTGATCCCCGAGGGGGTCACCGAGGAGATGCTCAAGAGCTCGGTGCAGCCGCGCTTCGGCATGATCACCAACGCGAAGGTCATCGAGCACGACAGCATCGGCGTGTGGCTCCAGGTCGAGAACGTGATCGGCAAGGCCGGCCGCGCGCTCATGCTCCCGGGCGACAGCAACACCCCGCGGGGCACCGACCTGCGCAAGGCGATCCCCGTGGGCACCGATGTGAAGGTCAAGATCGTCGAGGCCGACCGCGGGCGCATCCGCGTCTCGATCAAGGCCGCCCTCCAGGACGAGGAGCGTCAGGCCTACCGCACCTACCAGAAGCAGGCGAACGCCACCTCCGTGGGCGTCTCCCTCGCCGACAAGCTCCGCAAGCTCAACCTCCCGCGGTGATCGGTTGCGTGCGGGCGCAGTCCTCGCTGCGCTGATCGCGCTCCCCGGGTGCCGCCGCGCGCCCCCCGCGCCGCGCCCTCCCGCGCCCGCGCAGGAGGCGCCGGCCCCCGCGCCCCCTCCCGCGCCCCCTCCGCAGAGCCCCTGGTGCTGGCGCGCGTCGCCCCGCGTCGACGTGCGCGCCCTCGACGCGCGGGGGGCGGTGTGGTCCGTGCGGGGCACGCACCTGATCAACGAGACCGACCGCTCGGCGCTGGAGCTTCAGTCCGACCTCCCCTGCCCCATGACCCCCGTGTGGGCGCTGCACTTCGACGACGACGACCGGGGCTACGCCCTGCTCTCGGGGCGCCTCTACGTGCGCCCGGGGCCCAACGCGCCCTTTCGCCTCACGCCCCTGTGCACCGACGTGCGCGGCGCGCCCTGGTCGCACCTCGCGCAGGGGGGCTTCGGGCTCGTGACCACGCCGCCGCGGGCGGGCGGGCGCTCGCTGCTGCTCACCAACGACCGCCAGGGCGCCATGGGCTGGTACGCCGTCACCGCGCTGGAGCCGAGCATCACCGACGCGATCCTCGACGCCGACCGCTCGATGGCCACCCTCTCGTCGGGGGGGCACCTCGTGGTGGTCGACCAGCGTCGGATCGTCGCGGGCGAGGTCCTCGCCACGCGCTCGGAGCTGTTCGCGGGGCTGCGCCGCACGAGCGCCGGCGTGCTCGCCTGGCGCGACGCCTCGCCCACGCGTCGGGTGATCGTCAGCGCAGACTCCCTGGGCGGAGAATTCGCCCGCGCCGAGGGCGAGCACCCCGCGTCGCGCACCCTCGCGGTGATGCGCCTCGACCTCGCGCGCGTCGTCGCGCTCACCGACCGCGGCGTCGAGCTCTCCGTCGACAACGGCGAGCGCTACGAGCGCGTGCTCGACCGCGCGATCTCCGACGACGACGGCGCGCGGGCGGGCGCGGGGTGGCTCCCCGATCGACACCCCGCGGTGGCCCTCCCCGACGGCGTCGCCACGGACGATTGTTCGCCCTCGAACGATCTCCCTGACGGGGGCGCGCGATGATCGACGTGCGCGAGTTCGACGTGGTGGTGATGGGGGGAGGCCCCGCCGGGAGCGTGACCGCGGCGCTCCTCGCGCAGGCGGGCGCGTCGGTGGTGGTGATCGAGCGAGAGCGCTTCCCCCGGCTGCGCGTGGGCGAGGGCGTGGCGCCCGCGAGCCTCGCGGTGCTCGAGGGCCTCGACCTGCGCGCGCCCCTCTCGGAGCGGTACACCTCCCGCGGCGGCACGCGGCTCTCGTGCGCGCGCACCGGCCGCACGCAGCGCTTCGCCTACGACGACGCCTTCGCCGACCTCGGGCCGGGCTGGATCGCCCCCCGCGCCCACCTCGACGACGCCCTGCTGCGACGCGCCGCGGAGCTCGGCGCCACCGTGGTCACCCCCGCCTCGGTGGAGGACGTGCTCTTCGAGCGCGAGCGCGCCGCGGGCGTGCGGGTCGCGCACCCCGACGGCGCCCGCGAGGGCTTCGTCGCGCGGGTGATCGTCGACGCCACGGGGCAGGAGTCGCTCCTCGCGCGGCGCCTCGACGCGCGCGCGCCGATCCACGCCCTCGACCGCACGGCGATGTCGGCGTGGTGGCAGCACGCCGCGCGGCGCGAGGGCGACGAGGCCGGCGACCTCGAGGCCGTGGTCACCCCGCACGGGTGGATCTGGCACGCGCCGCTCCCCGGCGTGGTGAGCTCCGTGGGCGCGCTGTGCTCGGCGGCGTGGACGCGCACGCGGCAGCGCGGCGAGAGCACCGACGACTTCTACGCGCGCACCCTCGACGACGCCGCGCCGGTGAAGGCCATGGTGCGCCGCGCGACGAAGCTCACCCCCGCCCGCGCCGCGTCGGGCTTCGCGTTCACCGCGCCGCGGCGCGCGGGCGAGGGCTGGCTGCTGGTGGGCGACGCCGCGGGCTTCGTCGACCCGCTCTTCGACAGCGGGATGCAGCTCGCCATCGGCGGCGCGGCGGAGGCGGCGCGGGCGGTGCTCGACGGGCTCGCGTCGAGGGAGGGCGCGACAAAGCGCTTCGCGCGCTACGCCGCCCGCGTGCGCCGCGCGTCGGAGCTCTACGCCGGGCTCGCGCAGGCGTTCTACGCGGGCACCCTCCCCGACGCGATGTTCGAGGCGCGCACGCGGGCGGCGCGGCAGCCCTGGGCGTCGATCCTCGCGGGCGACGTCTTCGGCGAGGACCCTCCCTGGCGCGCGAGCCTCCGGGCGCGCTTCCCGCTGCGCGCGTGAGCGTGCGAGATCGCATCGCGCGGTGGTGCGTCGACGACGCCGTGAACCTCGCGGTGTTTCGCGTGAGCGTGGGGGCGGTGATCCTCTCGGTGTGGGAGGTGCACGACCTCGCGGTGAGCGCCTCGCGCCTCCCCATGGCCGTGCGCACCGCCCCCTGGGGGTGGGCCTGGGCGCTCCGCGCCGCGCCCCTCTCTCCCTCCCTCGCCGAGGGCTTGCGCGCGGTCATCCTCGTGGGCGCGCTCACGGGCGCGCTGGGTCTCTTCTCGCGGCTCTCCTTCGCGGCGGTCTCCCTCGCGGGGGTCTTCTTGTGGGCGCACGCGATGACCCTCGGCAGCGCGGTGCACTTTCACCACCTGCCGTGGTTCTCGCTGCTCCTCGCGGCGTCTCCCTGCGGCGACGCGCTCTCCCTCGACCGCCTGCTCTTCAAGCGCGCCGCGGCGCCCCCCTCCGCCGCCTACGGCGTGCCCATTCGCGCGGCCTGGCTCCTGATCGGCGCGGTGTATTTCTTCCCGGGGATCTGGAAGCTCGCGACCTCGGGCCCGCCATGGATCTTCAGCGACAACCTGACGCTCCACATGCGGGCCAAGTGGTTTCAGATGGAGGGCTTCACGCCCCTCTTTCGCGTCGACCGCTACCCCACGCTCGTGCGCCTCGGCGCGCTCAGCGTGGTGGCCTTCGAGCTCAGCTTCTTCGCGCTCGTGCTGCGCCGCCGCACGCGTGTTCCTGCGGTGCTCGTCGCGCTGCTCTTTCACCAGGCCACCGACTGGTTCATGGGGCTGCGCTACCCCTCGCTGTGGTGCTGCTACGCGGTGTTCTTCGACTGGCGACGCCCCCTCGCGCGCTTCGCGCCGCGCGACGAATCCCCTGCGCCGCAGCGAGATGCGCGCGCTGCTGGAGTGGTGTCGGCGCTGCTGCTCGCGGGCGCGGTGACCCTCGGCGCGATGGGCGAGAGCGACGCGTGGCCCTTCGCCTGCTACCCCAAGTTCGACCGCCTCGCGCCCGCGACGCTGCCGGTGATGGAGGTCTACGCCGTGACCCCTGGGGGAGAGCGGCGCGTGCCTGATCGGGCGATCTTTCCGGCGGGGCGCACGCAGCGCTACTGGGCGCTCACCTGGTCGCTCATGGGCGCGCACCGCAGCGAGCGGGCCAGCGCGCGTCGCTTCGCGGCGCTGTGGCAGAGCGCGGCGGCGCGCCCTGCGGCGAGGGCGGCGGTGGAGGGCGCGACGGCGCTGCGCTTCTACCGCGCGACGGCGAGCACCGACCCGGACCACCCCGCGGTGCTACGCAGGGTGCGGCTCGCGGAGCTCCCGCTCGCGACGACGCGACGCTGAGGCCGGCGAGGCCGAAGCGCCGCGGGCCCACGAGGACGATCGCCCCTACCGCCGCGACCCGTCCGCCGTACGTTCCCGGGGGTCGTTCGGAGCGCACCCTCAGAACCGCAAGGCGCAGCCGCCTCCGAGGAGCCCCGGGGCGCACACCAGCGACGTGCGCGCCGGGCTGCGCGGCGCCGTGAGCAGCAGCACCGCGCCGGCGAGGGAGAGCGCCGCGCCGGTCGCGAGGGTCCCGACGGCCGCGCTGCCGAAGGTCGCGACCTCGCCGTGCAGCGACGTGCACGCCTCGCCCCCCAGCGGCACGCCGTCGCGCTCGGAGCACTGCATCGCGCCGTAGTCGTTGAAGGCGTTGGCGCGGGCCTCACGCAATCCCAGCAGCACCGCGCCCGCGACGAGGGAGGCGCCCCCCACGCCGACGAGGGCCCAGCCCACCCGGGTCGCGACCGGCGTCGGCGCGGGCGCCGCGGGGCGCGGAGTGACCGCGGGCGGAGGCACGACCACGGGCAGCGGCACGACCACCGGAGGCGCGACGACCACGGGCGGCGCCGTCTCGGGAGCCACCAGGGGGCGCAGCACCACCTGCTCCCGCGCCACGGCGCCCGCGGTGACCTCGACATCGCGGACCACGGTGTACCGCCCCGCGAGGCGCACCTCGACGCGCACCACGCCCACCAGCAGCGGCACCGGCTCGGCCATCGGCAACGTCGCGACGCGCTCGCCGTTCACCAGCACCTCGGCGCCCTCCTCGCCGCCCATCACCTGCAGCGCGCCGATGTGCTGCTCGATCGCGCGGAGGTCGCCCTCCAGCCGCGATCGCCGCGCGTTGACCCACGGGTCGGCGCGGTCGGCGAGGCCCGCGCGGAGGTCCTCTCGGGCCGCGAGCCAGCGACCCAGGGCCTGCTCCGCCCACGCGATCTGCACCCGCAGCCGCGGCGCGTCGCAGCTCGCCCGCGCCGCTTGAAAGCGCGCGAGCGCCTCGGCGTCGCGCCCGGCCCGGCGGAGGCCCACGCCGTCGTGAATGGCCGAAGCGCACGGATCTCTCTGCGCCGCAGCGAGATGCGCGCCACAGAGCATCGCGGCGAAGAGGGCGCCGACGCTACTCTTCAATCGGCGCTCCGTTCGCCCCGACGGCGCGCTCGGGCGCGGCGCTGGGGCGTGGCCGCGCGGTCCTGACCGGGCGGGGGGGGGCGGGGTCGCGCGGAGCCACGGCCGGCGCCGCGGCCGGGGCGAGGACCACGGGCGCCGCGGGGGCGACCTCGGGCGGCGGCTCCGGGGGCGGAGGGTCGGCGGGGCGCGAGACCACCGGGGTGACGGGCGGAGGCGCCGCGGGGGTCGCGCGCGGCCGCAGCGCGAACGCAGCGCTCACCAGCAGCGCCGCGAGCGCCACGAAGGCCACCGCGACCGCGCCCCGGGCGCGCAGCATGGGGACCTCGAGGGGCGTCGCGGCCGCCGGCGGCGCTGAGGGCGGCGTCACCGCGGCCCCCTGAAACACCGCGGCCCACCGCGCGCGATCGGGCTCGGGCGCGAGGGGCAGCAGGGCGCGCGCGAGCTCGGCCACCGAGGCGAAGCGCGCGTCGGGAGCGACCGCGAGGGCGCGCTCGACGAGGTCGACGAGGGCGCTCGGCGTCTCGGGGGCGGCGACGCCGAGGGGATCGCGCTCCCCCGCGGTGATCGCCCGCATCACGAGGTACAGCGACGCGCCCGCGAAGGGGCGGCGGCCCGCGGCGCACTCGTACATGATCGTGCCCAGCGCGAACTGGTCGCTCGCGGGGGTCACCGCGTGGGCGCCGAGCACCTGCTCCGGGGACATGTACCAGCTCGTGCCCAGCGTCGCGGCGCTGGAGGTGAGGCCCTCGGCGGCGCCGGGGTGGGTGAGCTTCGAGATGCCGAAGTCGAGCACCTTCACCACCTCGTCGCCGAGGGACGAGCGCGACAGGAAGATGTTCGCGGGCTTGAGGTCGCGGTGCACGATGCCCGCGCGGTGGGCCGCGTCGACCGCCGCGCACACCGGCAGCATCACCGAGGCGATGCGCGCGGGCGTCATGGGGCCGCGGGCGAGGTGCGCCTCGAGCGACTCACCCTCCAAGAGCTCCATCACGAGAAAGAGGTCGTCGCCCTCAGCGGCGAAGTCCGACACGTCGACGACGTGAGGGTGCCGCAGCTTCGACGCCGCGACGCCCTCCCGCGCGAAGCGCGCGCGCACCTGCGGCCTGGCGGCGAACTCGGGGCGCAGGAGCTTCAGGGCGACGCGCTTGTCGAGGTCCCGGTGCGTGGCCTCGTAGACCTCGCCCATGCCGCCGCAGCCGATGCGGCGCACCAGGGTGTAGCGCCCGAGCGTCGTGCCCGCGGGGCGCGAGGGCGGCTCGGGCGCGTCGGGATCGTACGAGAAGGTCTCCTCAAACATGGGTGCGTCGCGCGGCGAGATGATAGACCGCTGAGGGCATGACGGTGCTCCGGCCGACACGTTTCCTGCTCCTGGTTGGGATGACCGGCTGCACCGGGCTGCGCCAGTCTCCCAGCGACGCGCCTGCGGCAGACGTTGCACACGCGCAGGACAGCGACGCGCTCCACGATGCCACAGATGTCCCGCGGGACGGCCACGAGGCGACCGACGCCCTCGACGCGACCGCCATGGACGACGCCCTCGACGCGACCGCCATGGACGCCGCCCTCGACGCGACCGCGATGGACGACGCCCTCGACGCGACCGCCATGGACGCCGCCCTCGACGCGACCGCGATGGACGCCGCGGACTCCGCGGAGGTCACGGCGCGAGACGTCGCCGGGCCGGACGTGGTCGACGTCCCCGCGGCCGCCGATGTAGACCCGGGGGCTCTGATCGCGCCGCGTCTCCGCGCGCCCCTCGCGGGGACGTGGATGAGCACCGGGCGCGTGACCTTTCGGTGGCTCCCGGTGCCCGGCCAGGACGCCGTGGTGGAGGTCTGCCCCGACGCGCGCTGCACCACCGTCGCGCGGGTGCTCCAGGGAGCCCCCGATGGCACCGCCTCCCCCTCCACCGACCTCGCCCAGGGGACCTGGTGGTGGCGCGTACGCCCGGTCGTCCGCGGCGTGCGCGGGCTCACCCCGAGCGCCACGTGGCACCTCGTGGTCGAGGGCCGCGGCGCCGCGCCCGCGAGCGCCACCGGCCTGCTCCTCGACCCCGACGCCGACGGTCGCCGAGACCTCTACGTCGGCGCGTGGCACGCGAGCATGGGCGCGGGCGAGGTGCGCGTGTGGATCCGCACGGCGGACCTCGCGCCAGGCCTCCAGCGCACCCTCGGTCCGATCACCCGGCGCGGCGCGGGCTGGGCCATCGCGCCCGCGGGTGACCTCGACGGCGACGGTCTCCCCGAGGTCGCGTACAGCGTGATGACCTCGCCCAACGAGAACGGCGAGGTGGTGCTGATCCGCGGCGACCGCAGCGGGAACCAGCTCACGATGACCGTGCTGAGCACCGGCGCCGACGACCTCACCTACGGCGCGGCCATCGCGGGGCTCGGCGACGTCGACGGCGACGGCTTCGGAGACTTCGCCGTCGCGCGCCCCTCGTACTTCAACAACCAGGACGGCACGGTCTTCGTGTACAGCGGCGCCGCCGGCGGCCTGCGGGGCTGGGACGGAACCGGCCGCGCCCTCCCCTCGACGACCCTGCGAGGAGCCTCGACCCAGGACAACGGCTTCGGGCGCTCCCTCGCGGGCGTCGGCGACCTCGACGGCGACGGCTACGCCGACCTCGTCGTGGGCGCGCCGCCCCGAGGCACCGTCACCCCCGGCGAGGTCTGCGTGCACCTCGGCGGCCCCGCGGGGCTCGCCGCCACACCGACGCGAATCCCTGCGCCGCAAGCGCTTCCGGCGATCTTCGGGTCGACCGTGGCCGGCGCCGGCGACCTCAACGGCGACGGCCTCGCCGACTTCGCGGCGTCGGGCGGCACCCGCGCCGACCCGCTGGTGTACGTCTTCTACGGCGCCCGCGCCGGACCTCGAACCACCCCCGACGTCGTGCTCCGCCCGCCCGAGACCGCGCTGAACTTCGGCAACGACATCGTGGGCGTGGGCGACGTCGACCGCGACGGCTGGGCCGACCTCGCCGTGAGCGCGACGGGCGCGCCGGGCGGCGGGCGCGTGTACATCTACCGGGGCGGCCCCTCGGGCGTAGACGCCACCGCCCCCTACGCGCTGCGCAGCGCCGAAGCCTCGACCCTCTTCGGGATGTCCCTGGGGAGCCACGGCGACGTGGACGGCGACGGGGCGCCAGACCTCGTCGTGGGCGACGCCTTCTTCGACCGCGAGGCCGGGCGCGTCTGGGTCTTTCGCGGGGCCGTCGGCGGCGTCGACCCCGTGCGCTGGCGCGCCCTCGACGGCGCCGCCGACGGCGAGCGCTTCGGGCAGTCCCTCTGACCCGCCGCGGCTCCGCTCAGGCGAGGGGGATCACCGCCGGCGGCGCGAGGATGCCGCGCGCCCACGCGTCCCTCAGCGTCGCGAGGAAGGCCCCCTCGGGCCCCTCCTCGGAGTGCAGCAGCACCACCAGGGGCCGCAGCGCGCGGTCGCTCCCCAGGGCCGCCGCCAGGAGCACCGCGCTGTCGGCGTCGCCCCACTGCGCGTCGTCGATGATCAGCGTCGCGCCCGCCCCAGACGCGCGCGCGAGGGCCCTGCGCCACGCGGCGAAGGCCTCGTCGCGATCCCGCGCGGCGTCGAGCCTCGCGGGGAGCTCGGCGCCTCGGAGCCTGCGCCCGAAGGCCGGAAAGAACCTCGCCAGGGCCGTGAAGGTTCGCCCGTCGAGGTCGCGCGCGCGGCGCGCGAGGGCGTCGGTGACCGGGTCGAGGGCCTGAAAGGGCACCGCCGCGCGCGGGTGGCAGCGCGCCTCGAAGACCGTCGCCCCCGCGCCGCGGAGCTCCGCCGCGAAGCGCTGCGCGAGGGCCGCGCGAACGCCCCCGTCGGGCCCTGTCACCCGCACGAACACCGCCCCGTCGCGGGTTCGCGCGCGGGCGGCGCGCAGCGCGGCGAGCTCCTCCTCGCGGCCCTCCACGAGGGTCACCGCCGCGGGGGTCGCCGCCGCGGGTTGCACCCCCAGGGCGCGGAGCACGTCGTCGGCGGCGGGACGCGCGGCGGGCTCCCGCGCGAGCAGGCCCAGCGCGAGGTCGACGAGGTCATCGGGGAGGTCTTCGAGCGCGGCGGCGTCGGGGCGCGCGAGGCGTGGGTCGGGCGCGTCTTCGTTGCACTTGCGGTGCATGACGTGAAACGCGCTGCCGCGGAAGGGCCCCGCGCCGGTGAGGGCCTCGTAGAGCATCGCGCCGAAGGCGTACCAGTCGCTCGCCGTGGTCGCCGCCTCCCCCCGCGTCTGCTCGGGGGACATGTACCCCGGCGTGCCCACCACGCCGTCTTCGAGGGAGTCGACGGTGGCGTGCCGCGCCCGCGCGACGAGGCCGAAATCGACGATCACCGCGTCGCCCTCGGGGGTGACCACGACGTTCGAGGGCTTGAGGTCGCGGTGCAGCCAGCCCGCCTCGTGGAGCGCGGCGATGCCCGACGCGAGCTGCTCGAAGACCGGGCGAATCTCCTCGGGCGCGAGGGTGATCTGCACCCGCGGCGCCGGCGGGGGAACGCTCCGCGGAGGCGCCGGCGCGCGCGAGTCGGCGTGGCTCGCGAGCAGGGTCTCCTCGGCCGGCGCGACCGACGTCGTGGTCTCGCGGAGCGCGCCGCGGAGCCAGGTGCGAAGGTCGACGCCGGGCACGAGGTCCATGGTGAGAAACCAGCGCCCGTCGCCGACGAGGAGCTCGCGGAGCCGCACCACGTTGGGGTGCCGGAGGTCTGCGAGCAGGCGAAACTCCCGCTTGAAGCGGTACACCGCCGAGGGGTCTACGGAGGTCAGCCGCTTGAGCGCGAGGCGCTCGCCCGTGGCGTGGTCGAGGGCCTCGTAGACCGCGCCGAAGGCGCCCCGACCGAGGGGGCGCAGGAGCTCGAACCGATCCAGGATCAGCGCGTCGGGGCTCGAGGGCGCGTCGGACATCCGCCGCCGACGATAGCGCACTCGCGGTGCCCGGCGGGTGTCTGCGCGAGGCCGCGCGAGCTCCGCGCTGCGCTCAGGGCCGCGCGTCGCTCACGCAGGGGATGCCGCGCTCGCGCAGCGGGCGGAGCACCCGGCTCTCGAGGCTGCGCGACGCGAGGTCGAGGTAGGCCGCCGACTCCATCCAGCCCAGCGCGTGGGCGTCGCTGTAGGCCGTCTTGGGGCGGTTCTGCAGGTGCTTCCAGTTGCGCTTCAGCATCGTGACGGTGTCGTCGGCCGAGCGGGCCAGGAGCGCGCGCGCGCTGTCAGGGAGCAGCGGGAGCGCCCAGTCGAGGTAGGTGAACCCGAAGGTGCCGTGGGCGGCCTCGTCGCGCACGATGATCCCGAGCACGCCCCGCGCGAGGGGGTGCGTCGCCGCGTGCCAGGTGCCTCGGAGCATGGGGATCGAGATGGCTTCGCCCACGCAGAAGAAGCGCACCACGAGGTCGGCGCAGCGGAGCACGGGGTCGAGGTCTTCGCGGGGGAGCGCGACGAGGGCGTCGGGGTCGTGCACGATCTCGACGGCCCCGCCGAGCTCCATCGCCATGCGCGCGCAGAGCTCGACGTGCACCACCTCGTCGAGGGGAAAGCGCGAGGCCATCGCGATGAGGTCCAGCGGCGCGCGGGCCTCGAGGAGGCACTTGAGCGTCTGCGTCACCGCGACCGCCGTGCGGTACTCCTGAAAGGCCGAGCCCGTCCACGAGGTGCGGGCGGCCTCGACGATCTCGGGCGGGTAGTCCTCGCGGCGGATGGTGCCCCAGGGGAGCGCCTCGACCTCGGGGCGCTGACGTCGGTACCGCTGCTCGTACTTTCCGCCGAGGAGCTCGAGCTCGAAGATTTCAGCCGCCATCAGCGACCCGAGTCGGGCGGCGGCGGGATCAGGTTCGCCACGGGCACGTCGCGCATCACCACGCCGTCGTCGGCGGGCATCACCACGTCGGGCGGCGGCGGGATCAGGTTCGCCACGGGCACGTCGCGCATCGTGACGCCGTCGTCGGTGGGGGTCACCGCGTCGGAGGGCGGCGTCATCACGTCGGGGGGCGGCAGCAGGTTCGCCACCGGGACGTCCCGCATCGTCGTGCCGTCGTCGGCGGGCGGCGTCACCACGTCGGGGGGCGGCAGCAGGTTCGCCACCGGGACGTCCCGCATCGTGCCGTCGTCCCTCGGGGTCTGCACGTCGCTCCCGGTCTGGGCGTCGTCGGCCGCGTCGCGCTCGACTTGTGCGTCTTCGGGGGGCGCGACGAGGTTCGCGACCGTGCTGCTGGAGCAGTCGAGCTGGGACAGCGCCGACATCCCGGCGACCACCAGGAGCTTCTTGCCGAGGAGGCGCCTGCGCTTTGGTTGATCCGGCATGACAAGTGTTGTTTCACGCCCTCTGGCGTCTGGTCAAACCCGGTTACGATCCGAGCAGGACGCGCCGAGTACGCCGCGCCCAGAGGAGAATCCTTCTATGAGGTATCAGGTTCAACGCTCCGCCCTCGCGCTGCTCATGGCCGCGGCGCTGGGCGCCGTCGGGTGCGGCTCAGACTCGCCCGCCGACGACGCGGGCGCCGACGCGCAGGTCGCGAAGGACACGCAGGGCGGCGACGACGTCGTCGACCCCGACGGCGCCGCGCCCGCCGATGTCGTCACCGAGACGGACGTCGTCCCCGGGATGGACGTCGTCTCCGAGATGGACGTCGTCTCCGAGATGGACGTCGTCCCCGAGTCCGACGCCGCCACCGAGGCCGACGCCGTCACCCAGCCTGACTCGGGCGGGTGCGCGGCGGGGCAGACGACGTGCAACGGCGGTTGCGTCGACACCGCGACCGACCCCGCGAACTGCGGCGCCTGCGGCACCGCCTGCCCCACCGGGCAGGTGTGCAGCGCGGGGCTCTGCGCGACGGGCTGCGAGGGCGCCCTCACGAGCTGCGGCGGCGCGTGCGTCGACACCTCGTCTGACAGCGCGAACTGCGGCGTGTGCGGCCGCGCGTGCGCCGGCGGCACCACCTGCGCGATGGGCGTGTGCGTGTGCCCCGCGGGGCAGTCGCTCTGCGGCGGCGCGTGCGTCGACCTCAGCGCCAACCCGGCGAACTGCGGCGCCTGCGGCACCGCCTGCCCCACCGGGCAGCTCTGCAGCGCGGGCGCCTGCGGCAGCACCTGCGCGGCGGGCCAGACGGCCTGCGGCGGGTCGTGCGTGAACACCCAGACCGACGCGGCCAACTGCGGCGCCTGCGGCGCCCGCTGCGCGGGCGGCAGCGCGTGCGTGATGGGCGAGTGCGCGTGCCCGTCGGGGCAGGTGCGCTGCAACGGCACCTGCGTCAACGCGCAGACCGACGCGGCCAACTGCGGCATGTGCGGGCGCGTCTGCCCGACCGGCCAGCGCTGCGCCAACGGCGCCTGCGAGCTGGGCTGCCCGACGGGGCAGGTCGCCTGCGGCGGCTCGTGCGTGAACACCCAGACCGACGCCGCCAACTGCGGCATGTGCGGCACCCGCTGCACCAACGGAAACACCTGCCAGGCCGGCCGCTGCGCGTGCCCCGCGGGGCAGACGCTCTGCAACGGCGCCTGCGTCGACGTGAACACCAGCCGCACCGACTGCGGCCGCTGCGGCAACCTCTGCGGCGGCGGGCTCAGCTGCGTGATGGGCCTCTGCGCGTGCCCCGCGGGCCAGGCGTACTGCAACGGCGCCTGCGTCGACGTGCAGTCGAACCGCACCCACTGCGGCGCCTGCGGCAACGTGTGCCCCTTCAACCGCGTGTGCAGCGCGGGCATGTGCGCCACGAGCTGCCCGACCGGGCAGACCGCGTGCAACGGCGGCTGCTACGCGACGCAGACCGATCCGCTCAATTGCGGCGCGTGCGGGCGGCGCTGCGCCACCGGGCAGAGCTGCACCGCGGGCCGCTGCGCGTGCCCGACCGGGCAGACCGTGTGCAACAACGCCTGCGTCAACACGCAGACCGACGCCCGCAACTGCGGCGCCTGCGGGCGCGTCTGCGCCACGGGGCAGAGCTGCGCCATGGGCGCCTGCGCGTGCCCGACCGGCCAGAGCCTCTGCAACGGCCGCTGCGTCGACACGCAGAGCAACGGCGAGAACTGCGGCCGCTGCGGCAACGTCTGCCGCAACGGGACCACCTGCCAGATGGGCGCCTGCGCCTGCCCCGCCGGGCAGATCGCGTGCAACGGGCAGTGCGTGAACCTCCAGACCAACGCGAACAACTGCGGCTCCTGCGGCACGATCTGCCGCAGCGGGACCACCTGTCAGGCCGGCCGCTGCGCCTGCCCCACGGGGCAGACCCTCTGCAGCGGCGTGTGCGTGAACACCCAGACCAGCAACCAGCACTGCGGTCGCTGCGGCAACCTCTGCCTCGGCTCGGGCGTGTCGTGCATGGCGGGCACCTGCGCCTGCCCCACGGGGCAGACCCTCTGCAGCGGCGCGTGCGTGAACCTCCAGACCAGCAACCAGCACTGCGGCGCCTGCGGCAACCTCTGCGCGGGCGCGGGCGTCTCGTGCATGGCCGGGCGCTGCGCCTGCGCCACGGGCCAGACCCTCTGCGGCGGCCGCTGCGTGAACACCCAGACCGACACGGCCAACTGCGGCGCGTGCGGCACCACGTGCAACCGCCTGCAGCGCTGCCTCATGGGCGCCTGCCGCTGACCGCCCCCGCGCCGCGCGAGCCCCGCGCGGCGCCCCTCCCTCCCTGAATCAGCGCGAGAGCGCGAAGCCCAGCGACGCCAGCGCCGAGTGCGCGAGGAGCATGCGCGCCGTCGCGCCCAGCAGCGGGTTGAGCGCCGCGCCCTGCGTGCCGCTCACCGCGAGGGTGAGCCGCCGCGCGGCGGGGAGCGTGAGCAGCGGGAGGAGCATCCAGGGCGCGCGCAGGGAGGCCGCGAGGGCCACGGGCACGGCCAGGGCGAGGGCCCAGAGCGCGGCGTACTCGCGCACGCCGAAGGGCCGGCCCCGACGCACCACGAGGGTGCGCTTGCCGGCCTTCACGTCGGTCTCGTGGTCGCGGACGTTGTTCACCACCAGCACCGCCGTCGCGAGGGCGCCCACGGGCACCGCGGCGGCCCAGGCGGTCCAGGGCACGTCGCCGAGGGCCACGAGGGCGGTGCCGCACACGGCGACGAGGCCGAAGAACACGAACACGAAGACGTCGCCCAGGCCGTTGTAGCCCAGGGGGTACGGCCCGCCGGTGTAGGCCACGCCCGAGGCGATGCTCGCGACGCCGATGGCGACGATGGGCCACCCCGCGACCGACACGAGGTACACCCCCGCGAGGGTCGCGAGCGCGAAGGACGCGATCATCCCGCCGCGCACCTGCCTCGGCGTGAGCAGCCCCGCCTGCGTGACGCGCAGCGGCCCGAGGCGCTCGGCGGTGTCGGCGCCCTTCTCGAAATCGAACACGTCGTTCGCGAGGTTGGTGCCGATCTGAATGAAGGTCGCGCCCAGCGCCGCGGCGATCACGGCGGACCACCGCACCCGCGACGCCCCCGCGGCGTGCGCCGACGCCGCCGCGCCCACGAGCACCGGCGCGAGGGCCGCGGTGAGGGTCGCGGGGCGCGTCGCGAGGAGCCACACCCTCGCGGTCGAGGGCCGCTCGCTCACGCCGACGGCCTCGGCGTCGCGACGTAGAGGCACACCACGCCGAAGGTCATGGGCTGCACCGACAGCACGTCGAGGCCGGCCTCGCGCATCACGTCGGCGAAGGCCTCGGGGCGCGGAAAGGCCGCGATGGAGCGGTGCAGGTAGCGGTACTCCTTGGAGCCCGAGAGGATCGAGCCGATCCACGGCACCACGTGGTGGATGTGAAACCTCGCGAAGGCCGAGAGCGCGCCGCCGTCAGGATCGCTGAGCTCGAGGATCGCGACGCGACGTCCCGGCCGGGTGACCCGCGCCATTTCGCGCAGCGCCGCAGGGCGATCGACGACGTTGCGAATGCCGAAGGCCATGGTGATCCCGTCGACGCTCTGGTCCTCAAGGTCGAGCTTCTCGGCGGCGCCGTAGCGCAGCGAGACGCGCTCGGCGAGGCCCATCGCGGCGAGCTTGCGGTCGCCCACAGCGAGCATGTTGCGCGAGGGGTCGACGCCGACGACGGTGGTCCCAGGGCAGCGCCGCGCGGTGAGGATCGCGAGGTCGGCGGTGCCCGTCGCGAGGTCGAGGGCGCGGTCGCCCTCGCGGAGCTCCAGGGCGTCGACGGTGCGTCGCCGCCAGCGCTGATCGACCCCGAGGGAGATGATCCGGTTGAGCAGGTCGTAGCGACCCGCGATGCGGTCGAACATCTCGCCGCTGCCCTCGCGAGGGACCATCGCCGAGCCGCTCACTTCGCGCTCCCGCAGGGGTCGTGCTTGCGGTTGTGCAGCCGCATGTGCCCGCGCTGAATCCCCTCGGACGCGAGGGCGCGCAGCGCCGCCATGTTCGACGCGAGGCCCACGCTCGCGAGCACCACGGCGAGGTCGCGCGCGGACCGGGTTCCCACCAGCTTGAAGGCCGCGCGCACGCCCTCGTGGGCCTGCGTCGAGCCGCCGACGGTGCCCACGGCCAGGGGGAGCTCGCAGCGCCCCTCGAGCCCGCCCTTCACCCTGCGCCAGGTGCTCAGCGGGCGGTACGCGCCGTCGCGGGCGGCCCAGGCGTGGGCGCCGGCCTCGATGCCGCGCCAGTCCTGCCCGAGGGCCACGGCGGCGGCGTCGACGCCGTTCATGAAGCCCTTGTTGTGCGTGACCGCGCGGTACGGGTCGAGGTCGGCGAAGCGGCTCGCGCGGGCGATGCCCTCGGCGATGGCCGCGCCGCCGAGGGCGTCGTCGGACACGAAGCACCCCGCGCGCACCGTGCGGTGCGTGGTGAGGTTCGAGAGGATCCGCAGCCCGACGGTGCCGCCCACGATCTCGTGGATCGCCCCGGCGAGGGCCTCGGCGACGGTGTCGACGGTGTTGGCGCCCATGGCGTCGCCCACGTCGACGTAGACGTGCACCACCAGCAGCCCGAAGCTCCGGTCGATGACCCGCACCTCGAGGTCGCGGCACCCGAAGCCGCGCTCGACCATGCGCGGGATCGACTCGTCGCCCAGCGCGAGGAGCATGGGCTTGTGCGCCATCACCCGCGCCGCGGCGGCGTCGCAGTCGCGCACGTCGTCGAACTGCACCTGCCCCGTCATCAGCGACGGGGTCGCCTCGCCGTGAAAGCCCCCCGACGCGCGGACCATCCTCGCCGCGTTGCTCGCCGCGGCCACCACCGACGGCTCCTCCACCGCCATGGGGACCACCACGTCGCGGTCGTTGACGGTGAAGTTCAGCGCGACGCCGAGCGGGAGCCCGTGGATCGCGACGACGTTCTCGACCATCTTGTCGGCGACGCTGAGCGAGAGCCCGCCGCCCTGGAGCAAGAACGCGCAGGTCTCCTCGTCGGCCCCGGCCTCGGCCTGCAGCGCGGCGACGCGCGCCGCGACGTCCTTGCGGTAGAACCCGCTCAACCTGCTCGTGAAGCTCATCGCAGTCCCCCTTCGCGCAGCGCGCGCAGCGCCTCTCGGAGCTGGGCAGGCAGCAGCGCCTGCGGCCCGTCAGAGAGCGCCCTCCCCGGATCGTCGTGCGTCTCGATCATCACCCCCGCGGCGCCCGCGGCGAGGGCCGCCCGCGCGAGGGGCAGCACCAGGTCGCGGCGCCCGGTCGCGTGCGAGGGGTCGGCGATCACCGGCAGCTTGTACACCTCCGAGAGCAGCGCGACGGCGCCGAGGTCGAGGAGGTTCCTCGTGCTCGGGTCGAAGCCTCGAATGCCGCGCTCGCAGAAGATCACCCCCGGCGCGCCGTGCTTCAAGAGGTACTCCCCCGCGAGGAGCCACTCCTCCACCGTCGCCGACATCGCGCGCTTGAGCAGCACCGGGCGCCCCGCGGCGCCGACGGCCTTGAGCAGCGAGAAGTTCTGCATGTTGCGCGAGCCCACCTGCACGAGGTCGGCGTACTCCGCGACGACCGCGACGTCGCCCTCGCCCAGGGCCTCGGTCACCACCCGTAGCCCGTGGGCGTCGGCGGCGCGGCGCATCCAGCGCAGGGCGTCTTCGCCGTGGCCCTGAAACGCGTAGGGCGACGTGCGGGGCTTGTACGCGCCGCCCCGGAGCAGCTGCGCGCCCGCCGCGGCGACCTGCGCGGCGATGATGTCGACCTGCGCCTGCGTCTCGATGGCGCAGGGGCCGCAGAGAAAGACCGGGGCGCCGTCGCCCACGCGCAGGCCGCGCACGTCGACCACGGGGCCCTGGGCGTCGACGCGGGGGTGCGCCGAGGGCTCCACCGCGATGTCTGACACGCCGGGGACCTCGCGGACCCGCTCCGAGGTCACCGACGTGGACGACTCGGAGACCACGAAGAGGGTGCTGCCCGTGGCGGGCATGCGCGTGGCGGGCCCGAGCCAGAGGCCGAGCTCGACGAGGGCGCGCCGCGCGAGGTCGACGTCGGCGCCGGGGTGCAGGGTGATGATCATGTCACTTCCTCCGGTCGACCATCGCCAGGGCGACGTCTGCAAGGGAGTCTCTCGCCCGACCCGGCGGCAGCTCGCCGAGGGTCGAGACCGCCTCGCGCACCAGGCGCAGCGCGAGCTCGCGGCTCTCCTCGGCCGCGCCGGTCTCGCGCAGCGCGGCGCTCACCGCGCGGAGGAGGGCGGGGTCCAGGGCGCGGCCCTCGTGGGCCAGGGCCTCTTCGAGCAGCGCGCGCACCCTCGGGTCGCGCTCGACGGCCACCATCACGGGGTGCGTCAGCTTGCCCTCGCGGAGGTCCGAGAACACCTCCTTGCCGAGCTCGGCGTGGTCGCCGACGAGGTCGAGCACGTCGTCCATCACCTGAAAGGCCACGCCCATCTTGCCGCCGTACCCCTCGAGCAGCGCGCAGTGCGCGGGGTTGAGCCCCCCCGCGCGGGCGCCGGCGAAGAGCGCCCAGCGAAACAGCGACGCGGTCTTGCCCTCGACGACGCGAAAGTACGCCTCGGTGCCCTGGGGCACGCGCCCCCGCGCGGCGAGCTGCAGGGCCTCGCCCGCGAGCATCTGCCGCAGCACGTCGAGGGCGCGGTCGAGGAGGTCGTCGAGGCCGGTGCGGCGGATGCGGGAGATCCCCTCGACCAGCAGCCAGTCGCCCGCGAAGATCGACGCGGTGTTGCCGTAGACCACCCGCGCCGCGGGGGCGCCGCGGCGGAGGTCGCCGAGGTCGACCACGTCGTCGTGGAGCAGCGTGGCGTCGTGCACGAGCTCGGCGGCGACGGCGAGGTCGCGGGCCCGGGCGTCGAAGCCCGCGCCGACGCGGGACGCGAGGGCCACGCAGAGCGGGCGCAGGCGCTTGCCGCCCTGCGAGAGCAGGTGCCGCGCCGCCGCGCGCATGGGGTCCTCTCCCCGCTCCAGGGAGGCGAGCTCGGCCTCGACGTCGGCGAGGTCCGAGGCGATCCACGCGCGCAGGGAGGCGATGCGCTCGGCGATGTCGGGCGCGCCCCGCGCGGCGGAGACGTGCTCCAGCGTGCCCATGGTGTCGTAGCGCTCCGCGCTGTCGGTCATGAAGTTCATCCCTTGCGCCCCTTCTGCCCCGAGGCGACCGCCGCGGGTCGCGCCATGCGGAGCAGGTCACCGAACCCCGAGAAGTCTGCCCGCCGCGAGGCGAGACACGACTCGATCACCAGCTCGCCCATCTCGGCGAAGCTCAGCAGCCGCTGCACCCGCTCGACGCGCGCCCGCGAGCCCCGCCCCTGCGGCGCGCCCTTGAGCATCGCCTTCGCGCGCTCGAGGCGCTCGCGCACCGAGTTGAGCAAGAAGCTCTCGCGCTCGTGCACGACCTTGGAGATCATGCGCCAGAAGTCGGTCTCGGCCTCGTAGAACTCCCGCCGCTCGCCGGGGCGCCACACCCGCCGCACCACGCCCCAGCGCTGCAGCTCGCCCAGGGCGCCGCTCACGGCCCCCGCGGACATCTGCAGCCGCTCGCCCAGCTCCCCCGCGCACATGGCGTCGTCGTTGAGGTAGAGCACGGTCCACATGCGGCCCAGGGCCTTGCGAAAGCCCCAGTGCTCGATCACGTCTCCAATGGCCTCGGCGGCCAGCAGCTCGGCCTCGTGCTCCACGGTGAGTTCCATCGTCTCTCCAGAACTTTCAGAAACTTCTGAACGCTCCATAGGACCTGAAACGCCCACCGGTCAAGGGGGCTCCCGGGCGATTGCGGGGGCTACTCGACGGTGACGGTCTTGGCGAGGTTGCGGGGCTGGTCGACGTCGGTGCCGCGGAGGTCGGCGACGTAGTACGAGAGGAGCTGCAGGGGCACGATGGTGAGCAGCGGGGTGAGGGGCTCGTGGGTGGCGGGCACCTTGAGCACGTGCTGCGCGAGGTTGTCGGCGACCTTGTCGTCGTCGACGACGGCGATGATCCGCCCGTCGCGGGCGCGGACCTCTTGCACGTTCGAGAGCATCTTCTCGAGGGTCGAGTCGCTCGGGAGCAGGCACACCACGGGCATGTCCCGGTCGACCAGCGCGAGGGGGCCGTGCTTCATCTCGCCGCCGGCGTATCCCTCGGCGTGCACGTACGAGATCTCCTTGAGCTTGAGCGCGCCCTCGAGGGCCACGGCGCTCGAGAGCCCGCGGCCGAGAAAGAGCGCGTCGCGGGTGTGGAGGATCGCGCGGGCGATGCCCTCGGCCTCCCTCGCCCCGGCGAGGGTCTCGCGGATCTTGTTCGGGATTTGCACGAACTCGTGCAGCAGCCCCCGCGCGCGGTCGGCGTCGAGGGCGCCGCGGCAGCGCGCGACGTACACCGCGAGGAGCGTGAGCGCCGCGAGCTGGGCGGTGAAGCACTTGGTGCTCGCCACGCCGATCTCGGGCCCCGCGTGGGTGTACAGCGTGCCGTGGGCGAGGCGGGCGATGGCGCTGCCCTGCACGTTGACCACGGCGAGGACCTTGGCGCCGCGCTCCTTGGCCTCCTTGGCCGCGGCGAGGGTGTCGGCGGTCTCGCCCGACTGCGACACGGCGACCACGAGGTCGCCCTCGCCCACCACCGGGTCGCGGTAGCGAAACTCGCTCGCGAGCTCGCTCACCGACGAGACCCGCGCGAGCGACTCGAGGAGGTACCGCCCGTGCAGCGACGCGTGGTAGCTCGTGCCGCAGGCGAGGAACACCACGCGCTTGATCGCCCGCGCGTCCTCGGGGGAGAGCCCCATCTCCAGCGGCTCGAGCTCCCCGGTCTCGAGGATCACCCTGCCCCGCAGCGTGTCTTCGATCGCCCTGGGCTGCTCGTGGATCTCCTTGAGCATGAAGTGCTTGTAGCCCCCGCGCTCGGCCTGCATCAGCGACCAGGTGATGCGCGTGGGCGCGCGGGTCACGGGCACGCCCGCGACGGTTTCGATGCGCGCGCCGCCGCGGGTGAGCTCGGCGATCTCGCCGTCTTCGAGAAAGATCACGTCGCGGGTGTGCGCGAGGAGCGCGGGCACGTCGCTCGCGGCGAGCATCACCCCGTCGCCCACGCCCAGCACCAGCGGCGAGGCGTTCTTCGCGAGCACCACGCGGCCGTGGTCCTGCTTCGAGAGCACCGCGATGGCGTAGGCGCCGCGGATGCGCGCGAGGGTGTCGCGCACGGCGTCGAAGAGGTCGAGGCCGCGCTGCGTCGCGAGGTCGACCAGGTGCGCGACGATCTCGGTGTCGGTGTCGCTGGTGAACACCCGCCCCTGCGCCTTCAGCGCGTGCTTGAGCTCGACGTGGTTCTCGATGATGCCGTTGTGCACCACCGCGATCTCGCCCGAGACGTGGGGGTGCGCGTTCTGCTCCGAGGGCTTGCCGTGCGTCGCCCAGCGGGTGTGCCCGATGCCCGTGGTGCCGTGCACCGGGTTGCGCGCCAGCGCGTCGCCCAGGGCCGTGAGCTTGCCCGCCGCGCGCAGCACCCTGAGCTCGCGCCCGTCGTGCACCGCGACCCCGGCGCTGTCATACCCCCGGTACTCCAGCCGCCGGAGCCCATCGAGGAGAATCGGCGCGCACTCTTCGTTGCCGACGTAGCCAATAATTCCGCACATCGCCAGTCGCCTCGCAGTGGTGTCGGTGGATCCGACGCGCCCGAACCATGACCCGAGCCGGGCGCGGTCACAATGCGCGGTCGGGCCCAACGACCCGGCCGCGGGGGTGAGCGGTCAGTGTCCCTCGGTGACCTGCCCGCCGTGCGCCACCCGCTGCAGCGCAGGCGTGGTGATCTCGCTGCAGCGCAGGCGAATCGGCGGCGCGGCGGCCTCGGTCGCGGCGAGCTCCTCGACGGTCGCGCCCTCGAGGTTCAGCACCCGCACCGGCCCGAACGACCGGAGGACCTCCTTGAGCGGCTGCGTGGCCCGCGGGGGGTCTCCCTCGCGGGGCGTCGCGCAGGCCTGGATCTGCTGCGCGAAGGTCGCGTCTTGAGGGAGCGACGAGAGCGCCGCGCAGGCCGGGCCCACAGCGACGGGCGCGTCGGCGGTGCCCACGACCACCACCACCGCGCGTTCGGGGTGCACCTGCCGCTGCGCGACCGCGTGCGCCGCCGCGGGGTCGGTGGCCTGCACGCGGGTGCGAAAGCCGTCGTACCAGTCGTCGGGGAGGTTGTAGGTCCGCAGGTCGTTCACGAGGTCAGCGACGTTGCCCGCGCTCTCCACGCGCAGCGGAAAGCTGTCGACGAGGAACGAGCGGGTCTGCGCGAGCTCGTCCTCGGGCGGCGCGTCCGACGCGATGCAGCCGACGTGCGCGAAGAGCGCGTGCAGCGCGTCGCCCGTGACCGCCGTGCGCACGCCGGCGCCGGCGAACCAGGTCCCCGGCTCGATCGACGAGGTCGCGCGGGTGTACGCGCCGTAGGTCAGCGAGCGGAGCTCGCGGAGGTCCATGAAGAGGCGAGACGCGACGCCGCCGCCGAGGATCTGGTTGGCGACGGTGAAGGGCACCCAGTCGTCGTCCCGGCGGCGCATCCCGAGGTTGCCCACGCGCACGACGCTCTGCGCCGAGTTGGGGCGATTCACCAGCACCACCTGCCGCCCCGACGGGGTCGGCACGGCGGGGAAGCGCACGGCCGGCGCGGCGCCCCGGCGCACGCGGCCCAGGGTGCGCGTGAGCAGCGGGTCGAGCTGCGCGGGCAGCACGTCGCCCACCACCACGAGCCGCATGTTGCCCGCGACGTAGCGCTGCTGGTGGTAGCGCACCATGTCCGCGCGGGTCATGCGCTGCAGCGCCGCGGGGGTGGTGTCGGTGTGGCCGTAGGGGTGCGCCGCGCCGTAGATCGCCTGCGCGAAGGCCCGCGAGAGCTGCCACCCCGGGTCGTTCAGCGCGCGGGTCAGCCGGTCGCGCTCGCGGTTCTTGTACTTGGTGATCTCCGACTGCGGAAAGGTCGCGTCGACCACCACCTCGGCGAGGAGCGAGAGCGCGGTCTGCGCGTGCTCCTTGAGCACCGACACGCTGAGGATGGTGACGTCGGACGTGGTGAGCACCGAGATGCTCCCGCCCACGAACTCGATGGTCTCGGCGATCTGCGCGCTGGTCTTGGCGCGGGTGCCCTCCTTGAGCATGTCGCCCGTCGCCGCGGCGAGGCCCGGGAGGTTCGCCGGGTCTGAGCCCGAGCCCGCGCCCACGGTGAGCCGGAGGTGCAGCACCGGGAGCGTGTGGTACTCGACGAAGTTCACCTCCATCCCGTTGGGCAGGCGCGTGCGACGAATCGCCGGGAGGTGCACGTCGCGCGCGGGCCCCGGCTCGGGCACGCTCGCGCGCACCACGGGCCGCGGGGCCTCGGGGGCGCCGGCGTCGGCGTCGGCGACCGGCGTCGGCGCGGGGGCGGGCGCGGGCGCGGGCGTGGGCGCGCTGCGGCACGAGAGCGCGAGGAGCGCGGCGAGAGAGGCGGCGATGGAGCTTCGGGTCATGGCGTTCGTTCTCTCTCTCACTCCGCCGCCGCCGCCGGCGGGACCACGTCGAGCACGGTGCGGTTGGGGGTCAGCAGGTGCTCCCGCGCGACGCGCTGGATGTCGGCCGCGCTCACGGCGAGGTAGCGGTCGAGCTCGGTGCGCAGCAGCGAGGCGTTGCCGTCGTAGAGCTCGAACTCGGCGAGGTAGCGCGCGCGGGCGAGGTTGCTCTGCAGCCCGAACACGAAGCGGTGGCGCAGGCGGTTGCGGGCCTTGTCGATCTCCGCCGGGGTGACCCCCCGGTCGGCCACGGCGCGGATCGTCTCGTCGATCACCGCGCGGGCCTCGGCGCCGGTGTGGTTGCCCGCGACGACGCCGAAGGCGATGAAGAGCTCGGGGCCGCGGCGGTCGTCGGTCTCGACGTTGATCGCCGCGAGGATCTCCCGCTCCTTCACCAGCGTCTGGTGCAGCCGCGAGCTCTCGCCGTCGGCGAGCACCGTGGCGAGCATCTCGAGGGCGTAGTGGTCCGGCGTGCGGCGGTTGGGGATGTGCCAGAGCACGTGGAACGCCGCGCTGCGGGCGTGGGGGTCGGTCATCGTCTCGCTGCGCGGCTCGGTCTGCCCCGCGAAGCCGGGGTCGACCCACCGCGGCGCGTGCCGCGCGGGGATCATCGCGAAGTGCGAGCGCACCATCGCCATCGCCTGCGCCGGGTCGAAGTCGCCCGCGATGGAGAGCACGGCGTTGTCGGGCGCGTAGTACTGGTCGTGAAAGGCCCGCACGTCGGCGAGCGACGCCGCGCGCAGGTCGGCCATGTCGCCGATGGTGCTGTGCTCGTACGGGAAGTACCCCTGAAACGCGAGCTCGTCCCTCCGCAGGAACGACAGCGCGTAGGGGCGGTTCTCGTACGACTGCCGCCGCTCCTCCATCACGGTCTGCCGCTGGTTCTCGAAGTTCTCCGCGGTCACCGCGAGGGAGCGCATGCGGTCGGCCTCGAGAAAGAGCCCCACCTCCAGCGCGTTCGCCGGGAGCGTCTCGAAGTAGTTCGTGCGGTCGACGTTCGTGGTGCCGTTGAGCGATCCGCCGCGGGTGGAGATGTGGCGAAAGTGCTCGCCCTTGGGCACGTTCGCGCTGCCCTCGAACATCATGTGCTCGAAGAGGTGCGCGAAGCCCGAGCGCCCGCGCTCCTCGACCCGCGAGCCCACGTCGTAGTACACGGCCACGGCCACGGTGGGCGCGCTGTGATCGGGCGAGAGCACCACCCGCAGCCCGTTGTCGAGCCGCTCGACCTGCACCGGGATCGGCAGCTCGTCGGCCTCCGCCACGCCGCCGCACATCGCCGCCGCGAGCACCGCCGCACCCAGGAACGTTCGCCTTCGCACCACCGCTCCGCCCTCACTCCCTCGCCGCGGGTCCGCCGCGGCGATGCCGTGGGTAGCACCCCCGACGGGTCGCGTTCAAGCTCAACGCCCCAGCAGCGCCGAGAGCATGGTCCCGACGCCCAGCAGGGCCGAGGCCACGCCGAAGGCGGCGACGAAGAGCGCGGGGTACGGGTGCCGGTCGATGAAGCGCGACCAGCCCCCGTTCACCCGCTTGAGCCCGGTGCACGGGCACTCCACCGGGTTGCGCCCCTGCATCGCCCGGGTGATCCGCGACGCGAGCTCGGCCACCGAGTCGAAGCGCTTCGCGGGGTCTTTCTCGAGGCCCCGGCGAAGGATCCAGGTGTACTCCGGCGGCACGTGGTGCCTGTGGTGCATGTCGATGGCGCTCATGGGCTCCTCGGTCTTCACCGCCTCGAGCAGCGCCTCGACGTCGGGCTTGGGCTCGAGGTAGTGCCGGAGGGTGAAGAGCTCGAAGAAGGTCGCGCAGAGCGCGTACACGTCGGCGCGGCGGTCGGTGCGGTCGTGCTCGCCCCGCGCCTGCTCCGGCGGCATGTACGCGGGCGTGCCGATGGCGAAGCCCAGCATCGTCGACGCCTGATCGCCGCCCCCGCGCGAAGCGGCGTTGGTGTTCCCCGGGCCGCCGACGCGCTTGGCGAGCCCCCAGTCCATCAGGACCACCTCGCCGTAGGTGCCCACCATGATGTTCCCGGGCTTGATGTCGCGGTGAATCAAGCCCTTGTTGTGCGCGAACTCGACGGCGCGGCACACGCCGAGAAAGATCCGCGCGCGCTCCTCCATGGTGAACCTCGCCTCGGCCGCGGGGTCGCCCTCCCGCAGCCGGCGGATCACCGTCTCGAGGTCCTCGCCGTCGAGGTACTTCATCACGAAGAAGTACCCGGCCTCGTCGAGGCCCACGTCGTGCACCGTCACGATGCCCGGGTGCTCGAGCTTGCCGACGATCTGAATCTCCTCGGCGAAGCGCTGCAGCGTGTCGGCGTCGTGCGCGTCGGGCTTCAGCCGCTTGAGGGCCACCAGCCGGTCGATGTCGTTGTCGAGCACCAGGTCGACCTCGCCGAAGGAGCCCTCCCCCAGGCGCTGGAGCACCTCGTAGCGAGGCTTCTCGGGCTGCGGGTGCGCCTCGCTCGCGGCCAGCGCCCTCGGGAGCACCGCCACCGAGCGCGAGCCCACGCCGACCTGCGCCCTCGCGCCCGGGGTCGTGCTGAGCAGGGTCGCGGCGCTCGACGCCTCTTGTGAATCCGCGGGGGGCATAGGTGGACCGTACCGTCGCCCCCCTGCGGCAGATGTCAAGGGTCTCCCGCGGCCGCGGCTCCGTGCTATGAGCGTCGCGCGATGCCCACGGTGCGACTGGTCGTGCGCTACGACGGCGCCCACTTCTCAGGATGGCAACGGCAGCGGGGTGTGCCCACCGTGCAAGAGGCGCTCGAAGACGCGGCCTCGGCGCTGAGCGTGTCGCGGGTGATCATTCGAGGCGCGGGCCGCACCGACGCGGGGGTGCACGCGCACGGGCAGCTCGCGGCGTTTCGCACGCCCAAAGAGATCGCGCCTCACGGCTGGCGCCTGGGCATCAACGGCCGGCTCCCGCCCTCGGTCGCGGTGTGGGACGCGCGGATCGTCCGCGACGACTTCGAGCCCCGCCGCGCGAGCGCGGGCAAGCGCTACCGCTACCTCATCCACGCGCACCCCGACCGCGACCCGATGCTGCACCGCCGCGCGTGGTTCCTCTACGGGCCGCTCGACGTCGACGCGATGCGCGCCGAGGCCGAGTACTTCGTGGGCACCCACGATTTTCGCGCGTTTCGCGCGGCCGACTGCGAGCGCAAGACCACCGTGCGCACCGTCTGGAGCGTGACCGTGCAGCGGGGCTTCGCCGGGCGGAGCGACCTCGTGTCCATCGAGGTCATGGGCACCGCGTTCCTCAAGAACATGGTGCGGGTGATGGTCGGCACGCTGGTCGACGTCGGCCGCGGGAGGCGCCCGCCGGGCACCGTGCGCGACCGCCTCGCCGACGGCGACCGCAGCCGCTCGGGCGTCACCGCGCCCCCCGACGGGCTGTACCTCGACGAGGTCTTCGTGCGCCCCGAGTGGCTCGAAGAGGACGACGTGCTCAGCCTCGGCCCGAGCGGCGCCTCCGCGGCGTCTGAAAGCGACGACGACGAATGAAGCCCCCCGCCGTGATGGCCTGCGCCGCCCTGCTGCTCCCCGCCCTCGCGAGCGGAGACCCGCCGCCCAAGGTCTGCGTCGCCGTGGTCGGCGACCCCGACGAGGCCGTGCGCGCCCTCGCCGACGACGTCAGCACGCGCATCAGCACGAGCGACGCGGTGCGCGGCGTGGCCGACGCCGACTCCCGCGCCTCCCTGCGCGGCGAGCCGTCGGTCGCGACCAACGACCTCACCGTCGCGCGCCGCGCGCTCCGCGGCACCGACGCCGACCTCCCCGGCCTCCGCGCCCTCGCCGACCAGCTCGGCTGCGCCTGGTTCGTCGAGGTCGCCGCGCGCCCCGCGGGCACCCTCCTGCGGGTCGTCGACGTGGTGCGGGGCGAGGTGCGCGCGAGCGAGACCTCGCCGCGGGTTGACGGCGCCGAGGTCGTGGCTCTCGTGCAACGGATGATCGCCTCCCCCGCCCCCTCCCCCGCGTCGAGCCCCGACGGCGGCGTCCCCCTCGACCCCGACGGCGGCCTCGCCCTCGGCGACGCCTCCGCGCCCGCCCCCGACGCCGCGGCCCCCGCCGCGACCTCCGACGGGGGCGTCTCCCGCGCCGTCGCCGCGATCACCCCGAGCGCCCACGAGCGCCCGCTCCTGGCCCGCATCTGGCCCTGGCTCCTGGTGGGCGGCATCGCCCTGGTGGGCGCGGCGGTGGCGATCCTCGTCGCTCCGCAGCCCGAGACGCAGACGCGCCTGACCATCGTCAACCCAGGCTCGCCGTGAGGCCCGGCCGCGCCGTCGCGCTCGCCCTCGCCGCCGCGCTCGCCCTCCCGGCCTCGGTCGGCGCGCAGCCCGTGAGCCACCGCGACGTGATCTCCGAGCCCGGCGTGTGGCTCGAGGCGCCGTCGCTGCCTGCGGACTACGTCGAAGTCCGCCGCGGGGCCATCGCGGTGGCCTACCCCCGCGCGATGGAGCCGCTGGCGGCGCCGATCCTGGCCCGCGCTGAAGAAGACGAGCGGGCCCTCCGCGCGCGCCTCGGCCTCGCCGCCGCGCCGACGATTCACGTGCGGGTGGTCCCCGACATCGCGACGCTGCGCGCCCTCGCGCCGCGGCAGGCGCCCCCCCCGGAGTACGCCGTGGGCGTGGCGTACCCGACGATCTCCCTCGCGCTGGTGTCGGTGCGGCAGCACGACCAGAGCTCCACCCCCGCGCTGGGCAAGGTGTTTCGCCACGAGCTCGCGCACGTCATGCTCGGCCTCGCGACGAACCACGCGCCGGTGCCCCGCTGGTTCGCCGAGGGCCTCGCCATCGAGCAGGCCGCCGAGCGCACCTTCGAGCGCATGGAGCGCCTCGCGATGGCGTCGTTCTCGGGGGGCTTGATCCCCTGGGGCCGCCTCGACGCGGGCTTCTCCGAGGGCCGCGGCGAGGTCGACGTGGCCTACGCGCAGTCGGCCGACATGGTGAACTGGATGATCCGCCTCCAGGGCCCCGAGCGGCTGAGCGTGCTCACGATGCACCTGCGCGAGGGCGTCGCCTTCGACGACGCGGTGCGCGAGACGTGGGGGCGCACCCTCGCGGGCATGGAGCCCACCTGGCGCGACGACGCCCGCACGCGCTTCACCCTCGCACCCCTGTGGAGCGGCGGGTTCCTCGGCATCGCGGGCACGGTGCTCACCCTCGCCGCGGTGCTGCGCCGACGCAAGCGCGCCAGCAAGACCCTCGCCCGATGGGAGCGCGAGGAGCGAAATCGCGCGCGGTTTCTGGTGATCGTGCCGGGGCTCACGCCGCTCCCGCCGCTGCGCGGTGAGGTCGACGGCGCGCCGGTCCCCCCGACCGCGCTGAACTGAGCGCGATCGAGCGGGAGAGGCGTCGGCGCGTGGGGCTACTGCCCGATGCGGGGGGAGGTCGGGAGGAAGAACGTGACGCCGAAGTTCACCATCTGGTTCATATCCAGGCGGCGATCGTTCGAGTCGATGACGCCGAGGCGCCGCCGGGGGTCGGACTGGAAGTAGTTCGCCACGGTGTCAGAGACCGTGTCGCTCGAGGCGGAGCTCGAGTCGGTGCCCGAGCGGTTCCACGAGAAGGGCATGAGCCGATACTCGAAGCCGATCGAGACGAAGCGGTTGATGTAGAAGTTGATGCCGAAGCCCACCGTGGGCGCCACGGCGATGCGGCTCGCCCGCGCGGTCTGCGACGCCAGCGTCGCGCGCTGGATCTGGTCCGCCGTCTGCCGGTTCGAGCCCGTGAGGTACGGCGTCTCGTAGCTGGGCGACGAGCGCAGGGTCACGTCGGCGCGCTCTTCGACGCCCACGAAGGCGACGCCCGCGAGGATGTAGAAGTCGGTGTCGGCGACGAGGTTCTGAAACAGCGCGAACTTGCCGCGCAGCGGCACGAAGGTCGCGTGGACATCGAACAAGAAATTGCGACGGCCGATCTGGTTCGTGAACTGGCTGGCCCGGGGCACGCTGAAGGTGCCGCCCGGCGACTGCGCACTGATCTGGTCGGTGAGCGCCGTGTCGATGTGCGCCGGGGCGAAGGCGCCCCAGAAGCCCACGCCGATCCAGTCAGCGAAGTGGTACTCGCCCCGCAGGCCGACGTAGAGCTCTCGCGAGAACTCGTCGACGAGGGAGATGCCGAAGGTCGGCGTGAGCGCGAAGCGCCCCTGGCGGTACTGCACCAGGCGGGCGACGGAGCGCGCGCCGGCCAGGGGGCCACGGAGCTGAATTTCCTGAGCGGCGGCGGGCGACGACGCGAGCGCGACACCAGCAAGCACGAGGGGGGCGAGCAGACGCTTCATCGACGAGTTCCTCGACGGTGCCTTGGCGATCACTTCGGGAGCCGGTAGTTGAAGGAGAACGGCAGAAAGAACGTGAGGCCCGCGGAGAGCATCACGTTGTCGGTCAGCGCGTTGGACGAGGTCCAATTCGCCGGGTTGCGGCGACAGTCGGCGCAGGTCGTAGAGGCCCGACCGTTCACGACCGCAGACTCCCGGAAGTTGGTCCGGGTGTTCTCCAGCAGCTCGGGATAGATGAAATTCCTCAGCTCCAGGGTGATCGCCACGGAGCGGGAGACGAACACGCGGAAGCCGATGCCCGCGTCGAACATGATCGCCGTGTTCCAGTCGAAGGTGCGAACCTCCGGGTCGATCGCGGGGATCGGCCGGGACCGCATGATCCCGACGCCGGCCGTCAGGTACATGTCCCAGTGGAAGATGAAGCGGTTGAACATCGAGAACTTCCCGTACAGAGGCACGTACGAGAAGTTCAGCGCCGCCGCGAGCTGGTACTCGTTGATCGGCACCGCGAGCTGCGTCGAGCGCCCGACGTTGTAGTTCACGTCGGACACGCTGTTGAGCCCCTGGAAGAACACCCCCGTGAGCCCGACGGACAGCACGTTGGAGATCCAGTAGTTCATCGTGAGGCCGATGCCCGTGTGCGACACGAACGGGTCGTTCAGCGCGACGTTCACCGAGGGGTTGATCTCGAAGCGCCGGTTGCGCAGCGCGTAGATCTGCTGCGCGGCGTAGATCTCCTCGTTGAGGGGATGGTGCTGCGCCGTCACCTCTCCGCCCGGAACGGTCAGCTGAAGCTGCGCCCCCGTGTCGCCGCTCTGCCCCGCGGGTGGCGTCGGGGTCTCGGCGGCGGCCTCATCCGCGGAGATAACCATCTCCCCGCTGTCTTGACCCGCCGACGCCCCGCCCGCGGGCGGCTGCTGCGCCGACGCGGTGAGAGGGACCGTCAACGCGGCCGCGGTCAACATCACCCTGGCGATCGTCGTGCGAGCCATCGTGCTTCCTGTCCTCAACCCCACCGGTTCCTCACGTGCCGGCGTCACCTTCGAAGACTCACCGTGTTGCGTGCTCATGTTCGAAGTTCGCGTGCCTCGCCAGAGCGGCGGGGCGGACCCTAACATAGCGCGTTCGAGCGTCGCAATACTGCTCTGCACCGAGCCGCCGATGCGACGCAAATCATTGTGCTGCAAGGGTTTTCTACTCACGCCGCGGCGTCCTCGGAGCGCGCGAAGAGCGCGTCGACGAAATCGTCGGCGTCGAACTCGCGCAGGTCTGCGCTCTTCTCTCCGACCCCGATGAAGCGCACCGGGAGCTTGAACTCCTCGGCCACGGCCAGGATGACCCCGCCCTTGGCGGTGCCGTCGAGCTTGGTGAGCACCACGCCCGAGAGCTTGATCGAGTCGCTGAACTCACGCGCCTGGCTGATGGCGTTCTGCCCCGTGGTCGCGTCGAGCACCAGGAGGGTCTCGTGCGGCGCGCCGGGGAGGGCCTTGGCGCAGGAGTCGTGGATCTTGCGGAGCTCTTCCATCAGCGGCGCCTTGGTCTGCAGCCGCCCGGCGGTGTCGGCGAGGATCACGTCTACGCCGTCGCGGGCGCCCTGCTGCAGCGCCTCGAAGATCACCGCGCTGGGCTTCGCGCCGTCTTTGCCCTTGTAGATCTGCACGCCGATGCGACGCGCCCACATCTCCAGCTGCTGCACCGCCGCCGCGCGGAACGTGTCGCCCGCCGCCAGGAGGACCTTCTTGCCCTCTTCCTTGTAGCGGTCGGCCAGCTTCGCGATGGTGGTGGTCTTGCCCGCGCCGTTGACGCCCACCATCAAGATCACCAGCGGCCCCGACGCGGCCCTCGCGCCGAAGCCCGCCGCGTCGGTCTTCAACATCGCCCGCGCGTCTTCTTTCAGCGCGTCCCACGCCTTGCCGTCGTCGAGGAGCTCCTTGCGCGCCATGCGCGCCTTGAGCGACTCCACCAGGCGTGCGGTCGCCCCGGCGCCGATGTCGCCGGTGAGCATGGTCTCTTCGATCTCCTCGATGAGCCCGAGGTCGATCTCCTTCTTGCCCCCGAACACGTCGAAGAGCCGCTGCATCCAGCCCTTGCGGGTCTGGGTGAGCCCGGTCTTGAGCGCGGTGAGGTCCTTCGGCGCCGCCTTGGCCGCGGGCGCCGCCTTCGGGGCCTCGGGGGCCTTCGCCTCGGGGGCCTTCGCCTCGGGGGCCGCGGGCGTCTCGACCTTCGCCTCGGGGGCCGCGGGCGTCTCGACCTTCGCCTCGGGGGCCGCGGGCGTCTCGACCTTCGCCTCCGGGGCCTTCGCCTCGGGCGCCGCGGGCGTCTCGACCTTCGCCTCGGGGGCCTTCGCCTCGGGCTGCTCGGTCGCTTCGGTCTGCTTGGCCCGGGGCGTCTCGGCGAGGGTGGTCTTGATCGACGCGTCGGCCTGCGCGGACCGGGCCTTCTCGGCCTTCTCGGCCTTCGCCTTGGCCTTCTCGGCCCTGGCCTTGGCCTTGCCGCTCTTGGGCTCAGGCTTCTCGGCCTTCGCCGCGGGCTTCTCGGCCTTCGCCTCGGGCTTCTCAGCCTTCGCCTCGGGCTTCTCGGCCTTCGCCGCGGGCGCGCTGGACCCGGTCTCTTCAGCCCCCGCGGACGCCTTCGTCGAGGGCTCGGGCAGCTTCTCGAGGTCCTCGCTCGGAGGCAGGAGGGGCTTCTCGCGCATGACGAAGTACGCCACCGCGATCAGGACAACGAGAACGACGACGATCAGGACGGGCGTCATGAGAGGCTACGCCTCCTCCATGTGCAACGCAGACAGGGTTACGCCCGAGGGCGGCGCGACTCTATGGCGGGACGATTCAGCGCGTCAACGCCGTTCCTGCATCGCAGAAGCGCCCGCGGCGCGCGCGGCGTCGGCGATGTCGTCGGCCGCGCGGAGCTCGTCGGGCCCTGGTGGACGCGGGCCGTAGCACCCCCGCTCGACCATCCCCACCAGCGGTCGGAGCGCGGCGTCGGCGCCCCCGCCCCGGGTCAGCTCCCTCGGCGTGGGCAGCGCGTCGGCCCGCCGCGCCGACTCGAGCCACGGGCGCAGCCGCGCGAAGAGCGCCTCGCGCCACGTCTGCATCGCCACCTGCACCCGGTACTCCCCCGGCTCGGGCAGGGGCACCTGCAGCGCGCGCGGCGCGAAGCCCTCGGCCTGGAGCGAGAGCTGACACGCCCCCTTCGCGCCCCCATACGCCAGCGGCGCGTTCGACACCTCGACCCAGGCCCCGTCGTCGACGCGCGCGCGCGCGCCCCGCACCGCGCCCCCCGTCGCGCGGTCGACCACCACCACCCGCAGCGTGATCCCCGCCGCCGCCGGCCGCGCGACCCGGAGCACCTGGTCGACCCCGACGCGCGGCGCCTCGGGGTCCACGGGCGGATCGATCTCCTTGCGCCGCAGGGAGATCCAGCCCACGCCGAGGGCGGCGAGGAGCAGCGGCGCGGCGCCCCAGGCCCAGTGAATCGGCGGCGGCGGCGGCGGGGTGACCTCGAGCTCGGGGCTCTCCGAGGCGATGAACCACGGCTCGGTGGGCTCGAACACGGCCCGCACCGAGAGCCCGGCCTCGCTCAGGACCTCGGGGCCGAGGCGCACGCGAAAGTGCCCCTGGTCGTCGGCGCGCGCGGCGGCCAGGGTGCGCTCTCCGCGGTTGACCCGCAGCGCGGCGCCCGGCACCGGCGCGCCCCCCGCGAGGACCACCGCGCCGTGGAGCCACGCGCCCTCGCGCTCGTCTGCCTCGGCGTCTTCGCGCAGCAGCGAGACGGCGGTGCGCGCGCGCACGAGGAGCTCGCGCCCGGCGCCCTCGACGACGCGTCCGCGGCCCAGGTCCACCCGCGGCACGATGCGCGCCGCGCCCGGCGCGCCGAAGCGCGTCACGGGGAACACCAGCGACACCCTCCCCGCCGCGTCGGTCGCCCCCGCGGCGAGGGGGCGCCGCCGCCCCGACGCGTCGAGCACCTGCGAGAGCTCCACCGCGAGCCTCGCGGGGGAGAGCGTCTGCACCTCGCCCACGCGCACCGTCACGATGGCCTCGACCGAGCCCTCGCCCAGGGTCACGCCCTCGCCCGGCAGCAGCAGGTCGGCGGTGACGAAGGGCGCGTCGAAATCGACGTCGATCTCGCCGCGCGCGGAGGCGGCGGTGCTGTCTCCCGCGAAGGTCCCGCTCACCCGCACCCGCCGCGAGCGCCCCACGTCGAGGCGCGCGACGCCGTCGCCGTTGTCGTCGGTGCGCAGCTCCTCCGCGCGCTCGCCCTGCCCCTCGGGGCGAAACCGCAGCGAGACCGCGCGCCGCGCGAGGGGCGCGCCCCGGTCGTCGCGGAGGTGCACCCGGACCGTCAGCGCCGACGTGCCCGCGGGCACCGCGGGGTCGAGGCGAAGCTCCGACGCGGCCACGACGTTCAGTCGGTACGCCTCGGCAGGGGCGCTGCGCAGGGTCGCGAGGCTCACGATCGCGGCGGTGAGGGTGCGCACCAGAGGGTCCTCGCTGACTCTGCACGCGCGCTCGACGCAGAGCAATCGCCTCGCCGATTCTCATCGCGTAGAGTGCCCCGCCAGGGGACCCGGCCCATCGATGCAGACCGACACCAGCTCGCTACGCCCGAAGCGGAGGATCCGAAATTTCCTCCTCGACCCGCAGTTTCAGCTCCGCTACGCGGGCCTCCTCGCAGGCTCGGCGGGCGCGCTGCTGATGCTCCTCGGCTCCGTCGTCGCGTCGACCAGCACCATGGCGATCAACGAGGCCCGCGCGTCCACCGAGCTCGCGACCCTCGCCGTCGAGCAGGCCGCCCGCGCCGTCGCCGAGGGCGAGGCCAGCGCGCGGGTGCTGCGCCTGCACCAGCTCTCGCTCACCGAGCCCGACAGCGCCGCGGCGAGGGCCATCGAGGCCGAGCTCACCCGCGTCGACACCACCGCGCGGGGCGAGCTCGAGCGGGTGCGGGGCCTTCGGCAGCGCGCCGTGCTCCAGCGCGCCCGCGTCGAGGCGCTGCGCCCCCGGCTGCTCGTGTGGATCTTCGCCTCGGGCGTGGCCTTCGTGCTCGGCCTCGCCGCCATCGGGATCATCATCACGCACCGCGTGGTGGGCCCCGCGTGGCGCATGCGGCGGCTCCTCGCCAAGGTGGGCACGGGGGTGTTTCGCGTCGATGAGCGGCTGCGCAAGGGCGACGAGCTGGGCTCGCTCTTCGACTCCTTCGTGGCGATGGTCGACGCCCTGCGCCGAGCGCGCGAGGACGAGCTCGCCGAGCTCGACCGGGCGATCGCGCGGGTCGACGCGGGCTCGCCCGCCATGACCGCCCTTCAGGCGCTGAGGCGCAGGGTGCGCGCGCGGCTCAGCGACGCCCCGCCCGCTTGAGGGCGCCGTCTGCGTCGAAGGAGAAGGGCCCGTTGGGGAGCCTCGGGAGCACCGCCGCGACCTTCTCGCGGGCGGCCTCGCTGCACGGCCAGCCGCGCTCGTGGAGCCCGTCGGCGAGGGTGGTCTTGATGCGCATCGAGTCCTCGCGGGCGAGGAGCTCGAGGAGCGCGTCGGCGGTCGAGGGCGCGTCCTGCGCGAGGATCGTGCGCACGGTGTGAAAGCGCGCGTCTTCGCTCACGTCGTCGAGGAAGGGCAGCAGCGCGTCGGCGACGCGGGGGTCTTGCAGCTCCTCGAGGGCGATGATCGCCTGGATCTTTCGCTCGGGGTTCTTCTGATAGTTCGTGTCCTCCCGCGAGAGGATGTCGACCATCTCGCTCACGAACTCCTCTTCGGACACCAGCGCGCGGAGCATCTTCAGCGGCCAGTTCACCGAGTTGGTCTTGAGCAGGTACTCCTTCACGGGCCCGACGGCGGACTCGCCCGCGTTCGAGATCGCCTCGAGGATGTACCCCTTCTCCTCGCGGTCGGTGATCGTCGGGTCGACGGTGAAGTTGTACCTGGGGAGCAGCGCGCGCCAGGCCTCCTCGGTGCCCAGGCGACAGAGGTACTCGATCGACGCGAAGCGGTCGGGGCTCATCGCCCGCTTGTCGAGAACCCGCTCCGCGTGGCGCAGCAGCGCCTTCTCCTGGGCGTCGCCTGAGGCGCCGCCCTTAGCCTTGAAGAAATCAAAGAGTCCCATCTGTCCTCGGTGTCAGGCGGCGCGCGCGGAGGGTCGCCGCTGGAAGGGTGCGTCTCAGGAGCTGCCCTCGCCCTGGTCCTCGTCGTCGACGGAGCCCAGGAGCTGGTTGACGCGGTAGATCACCCCGCCGAGCTCCTCGTGTTCAACCTGGATGCGGTGGTGGGGATTCCCGTTGATCACCTGCAGCAGCCCGTCTTCGATCTGCTCGATGGGCTTCTGGAGGTAGAGCGCGAGGTAGAGGTTGTACGCCGTCACCAGCAGCACCCCGAGGAGCGTCGCGAGGAGCACCGGGGCCGCGACGTCGGTCGCCGGCGCGCGGGCCTGCGTGAGGCTGCGGAGCACCACCGCGCCGCCGACCCGGCCGTCACTCGCGCCGGGCATGGGCATCGCGGCGAGGCGGTACTCCTGACCGCCCAGGGTGAGCGTGTGGCGCGTGCGCGCGCCGAAGAGGTTGGCGCCCTGCGCGCCGAGCCAGCGGCTGAGCTGCTCCTTCTCGGCCTGCTGCCCCACCGAGAGCGACTGCACCGTGAAGCGCTCGCCCTCGCGGAACACGTACCCCACGCCCACGCCCACGCGGCTCGCGTCGTTGCGCGCGGCGCTGTCGGCCGGGGTGAAGCCCACGAGGAGGGCGCCGCGGGGGTGCCCCTCGCCCATCACCGGGACCACCGCGACCTCGAACCAGCTCTGCTCGCTGTAGTGAATGTAGTCGCGCACCTTCGCGCCGCGAGGGCCCGTGAGCGCGCGCGCCACGGCGGGGAACTGCCCGCGGAGGTCGCGGTTCACGTCCTGGTTGCGCTCGACGTTGCGGGCGATCACCCGCCCCGCGTCGTCGATGACGGCCACGAGGTCGGCGGGGCGGTTACGCCCCGGGAGGCGCGCGTAGGCCCGCGCCTGCTGCTCGGCGAAGGCGAAGGCCGCGTCGCGGCGGGCGCTCTCGCTCTCCTGCGCGAAGACCGCCGCGAGCTCGGGAGACGCCGCGCCGACCTCCACCGCGTCGAGGAGCGCCTCGCCGGCCTGATCGCGCACCGCCGCCAGGAGTTGCACGCCGCGGTCGACGGAGGGGTCGATGTCGACGACGAGCGCCTCGGCGGCGTTGTTGAACGCCAGCCTCCAACCCACCAGGCCGACGATGAGCACGGCGATGAGGTTTCCGATCAGCAGCTTCCAACGCATCCTAAGGCTCCGCTCCGGGGTGATGAGTACCCCATAGGACCAGGTGCCCGTCGTCGGTCTGAGAGAAGCTTCGCTCTCCCCTCGGACGATCCGCTGACCCCAGCGGAAACCCCCTGGCGCACGGCAGGCGATGGCGATACTGAACGTCGCAGGTAACACCCGCGTCGATCGCAGGTCAAGACGCACCTGGAGCCCTCATGCACGGTGAATCTCGCAGCGCGGCGAGGATGATCGCGTACACCGACCCTCGCTTCGCCGAGCACGCGCCGCTCGGATTTCACCCCGAGCGCCCCGAACGCCTCGCCAGCGCCGAGCGGGGCCTCGCCCGGGCCCGGGGGTCGATCGCCGAGAGCGTCGACGGTGTGACCCGCAGCGCCACCCGCGAGGAGCTGGAGCGGGTGCACAGCCCGCGGCACCTCGACCGCCTCGAGTCGGTGCTCCTCGACCGCGGCGCGGGCTTTCTCGACGGGGACACCTACTACGGCCCGCACTCGCGCCGGGCGGCCTGGCTCGCGGCGGGCTCGGGCTGCGCGATGGTCGAGGCGCTGCTGCGCGGCGAGGCCGACGTGGGCGTGCTCCTCGCGCGCCCGCCGGGGCACCACGCGACCCGCGACCGGGCGATGGGCTTCTGCCTGCTCAACAACATCGCCGTGGCCGCCGCGCACGCGCGCTTCCTGGGCGCGCGCCGCGTCGCCGTGGTCGACTGGGACGTGCACCACGGCAACGGCACGCAAGACATCTTCTACGCCGACCCCTCGGTGCTCTTCGTCTCGCTCCACGAGTCGCCGCTCTACCCCGACAGCGGGTTCACCCAGGAGCTCGGCGAGGGCGACGGCCGGGGGACGACCGTGAACATCCCCCTCCCCGCGGGCAGCGACGGCGGCGCCTACGCCCTGGCCTTCGAGCGCGTGGTGCTCCCGGTGCTGCACGAGTGGGCGCCCGACCTGCTGCTGATCTCCGCGGGCTTCGACGCCCACGCCCGCGACCCCCTCGCGAACATGCGCCTCGAGGAGCCCGACTACCGCTGGATGGCCGCGCGGCTCCGCGAGGTGGCCGCCGCGCACGGCGCGGGGCGCGTGGGGATGTTCCTCGAGGGCGGGTATGACCTGGGCGCGCTGGAGCGCAGCGTCGAGGCGGCGGCGCTCGGGCTGATGTCGCCCTACCCCCGCAAGCACCCGCGCTCCAGCGACGAGGCCAGCACCGAGGCCGCGCTCTACCGCGTCGTCGCCGCCCAGCGCCCGTACTGGAAGCACCTTCGCTGACACCGATCTCCCTGCGCCGCAGGGGGATCGATCACATCCCGCGGAGGGCGTTGCGGAGCCAGACGATCTTCCACGACCCCGCGAAGCCGGCCATGAGCCAGGGGTCGCGGGCCATGAGGGCGCGGGTGATGGTCCCGGCGCGGTTGTAGTCGGCGCCGCCGGTGAGCATCACGTAGGCGCCGCCGCCGGGGGCCTCGCGCACGTCCCAGCGGTGGGAGACGTCGGCGAAGTCACCGCTCAGACCGACGTGCCGCACGACGAAGCCCTCAGACTCGACGCGCTGCTCGCCCTCGAGCCGCACCAGCGGGTTCTCCACCACCGAGCGGAACCGCGTGCTCCCCGCGGGGTCGCCGGGCTGCGAGGGGATCACCTCGACCTCGCGCATCGAGCCCCACACCGATCCGTAGTGCGCGACGTCGTTCAGCCGCGCGAGCACCCGCTGCGGCGAGGCGTCGGTGTGCCCCGCGACGGTGACCTGCACCACCGCGCCCTCGGCGTTGAGCCGCGTCGAGACCACCGTCGCCTCGCGAGAGAGCGCGAGCCACGGGCCGTCTTCGGGGGGGCTGAGCTCGCCCGGCGCGGCGATGCCCTCGGCGGGGCGCGCCGCCGTCGCGAGGCCCGCGACGATCTCCGCGCGGCGCGAGGCGCCGAGGGCGAGCACGGTGTCGACGGAGATGTTCATCCCCGCGATGGCCGCGGGCGAGCGCCGCGCGACGAGGCGCAGGAGCCAGTGACCCTGCGAGGGGTCGCCCCAGGTCGAGAGCCCGATCACGGTGCCGCCCTCGTCGGGTACGATGTCCCAGCGCGACGCGCCGGGGCCGATCTCAGACTCGATGACGTCGACGTCGACCCGACGCGGAGAGGCCGAGCGCATCGCGCAGAGCGCGGTCACGTCGAAGAGCGGCGCGGCGACGTGAAAGCGAAAGCCGGTGCGGTTGGCGTGCCGCGACAGCACGTCGACGCCGCGGAGGATCGGCATGAAGGTCCCGTACTCCCCCGGCGTGGTGATCACCCGGTGCACGACCTCGGGGGGCGCGGCGCTGCGGGTCACGAAGGTGATCCTGGCGTCGCGCCCGCCGTCGGGGTTTCGCACGAGGGAGGCGGGGCCGCGCGCGAGGAGCGGGCGCAGGGCCGCGAGGTCCGTGGGAGAGAGCCCCGTGAGCGTGGGCGACTCGGCCGGGGGCGCGGCGGGGGGCGGCGCGTCTCGCTCGCTCGCGGTCGGCGACGCGACGCGCGCGGGCGCGGGCGACGACGCGCGCTGGGTGGCGCAGGCGCAGAGCGCGGCCGCGAGCGCGACGGTCTTGACGGAGCCGCGTGGGTTCATGGCAAAGCAATCGGTCATGCTGCGTGAACGCGCAAGGGCCGTGGGTGAGTGGGCGGGGGTGCTCTCGCGCGTCGCGCTCCGCAGCGGGCTCGTGGGGCACGCGAGCCCCCGCGGCCTCGCCGTGGGCGCGCGGCAGCTCTTGCAGGGGCGCGCGGGGCTCTCGGCGATCTTTCGCCTGCGGGGGGTCACCGACGGCGACCGCCCCGCGCTGATCCAAGACGGCCGCGCGCTCACCTACGCCGAGGTCGACGGGCGCATCGACCGCCTCGCGACGGGGCTCCTCGGCCTCGGGCTGCGCCCCAAGGACGCCGCCGCCGTGCTGCTCTGGAACCGCCCGGAGTTCTTCGAGGTCGAGTCGGCCATGGCGCGCATCGGCGGCGCCGCGGTGAGCCTCTCGTGGCGCAGCACCGCGGCGGAGCTGGAGTACCTGCTCAACCACTCCGGCGCCCGCGCGGTGTTCTTCGAGGCCGCGCTCTGGCCTGCGCTCGAAGAGGCGCTGCGCGCGTGCCCGAAGATCGCCCGCGAGCGCTGCGTCGCGCTGGGCGAGTCGGTGCCGGGGACGCGCACCTACGAGAGCCTCCTCGCCGACCGGGTCGGCCCGATGCCCGAGGCCGACGAGGGGAGCGTGGTGATCTACACCTCGGGCACCACCGGGCGCCCCAAGGGGGCGGTGCGGCGCTTCGGCTCCGCGCAGGTGCTGGCCTTCACCGCCTTTCTCGACCGCTGCCCCCTCACCCGCTGGGACCGCCACCTCTGCGTGTGCCCGCTCTATCACTCGACGGCCCTGGGCTTCGCGGGCATGTCGTTGATGACCGGCGGCGCGGTGATCCTCGAGCGCGACTTCGACGCCTCGCGCTTCTTGCGCACGGTGGAGCGCGAGGCGATCACCACCACGGCGATCGTGCCCACGATGCTGCACCGGCTCATGGCCCTCGACCCCGACGAGCTCGACGCCCGGCGCGCGCCCTCGCTGCGCGCGATCATTTGCGGCGGCGCCGCGATGCCGCCCGCCCTCTGCGCGAGGACGCTCGCGCGCTTCGGCCCGACGCTCTACAACTTCTACGGATCCACCGAGACCGGCCTGGTGTGCGTCGCCACGCCCGAAGACCTCGCGGCGTCACCCGGCACCATCGGTCGGCCGCTGCACGGCGTCGAGGTGCGGCTCCTCGACGAGGGCGGCGCGCCGGTCGCGCGGGGCGAGGTGGGCGAGCTCTACGCGCGCAACCTGATGCTGGTCGAGGGCTACCACGCCGACGAGGGCGCCACGCGCTCGTCGATGCGCGACGGGTTCTTCAGCGTGGGCGACCTCGCCACGGTCGACGCCGCGGGGCGCTACAGCATCGTGGGCCGGCGCCGCGACATGGTGATCTCCGGGGGCGTGAACATCTACCCCGTCGAGGTCGAGGACGTGATCGAGTCGCACCCCGACGTCGCGCAGGTCGCGGTGGTGGGGGTGGCCGACGCGGAGTGGGGCGAGCGGCTGCGGGCCTTCGTGGTGCTGCGCGAGGGCGCCTCGGCCGACACCGACGCGGGCGCGCTGCGGGCGTGGTGCAGGGCGAGGCTCTCGGGGCCCAAGGCGCCGCGGGAGTGGGTCTTCGTGCCCTCGCTGCCGAGCAACCCGACGGGCAAGGTGCTCAAGCGCGAGCTGCGAGACTGGGACGGCGCGGTCACGAAGCTCTGAGCGCCGCTCGATCTCCCACGATCATCGCAGTGACCACCTCCCGCGGTCGAGAACCCGGGGATTCCTTGCGGTGGCACTCTGTGTGAATATCGGAGGTGGCATGACGAACGCGAGCGCTCGACCGATTCGTTGGCACGCCGGCTTCGGCGCATGGCTCGCGCTGGCGGTGGTGGGCTGCGGCGCCGAGGCCGACGAAGACTACGGCGTGTCGTCGCAGCTCGTGTCAGACCTCACCGTGGGTGGACACTACTGCCCCACGCGCGGCGAGATCGCGGGGCGAAACTTTCCCCCCGACAACGTGTACTACGCGACGACCTTCGGGGGCGGCACCGACGGTCAGCGCATGGCCTGCGGGGGCTACGCCGACGGCCGCTGGCTCTACCTCGCCGACTCGTGGCGCTTCGGCTGCGGCAGCAAGGTGAAGCTCACCAACCCCCGCAACGGCCGCTGGTGCGTCGCGCAGGTGGCCGACGTGGGGCCGAACATCTGCGTCGAGCGCGCGGCGGGGCGGCCGGTCATCGACGCCTCCCCCGCGGTCACCCGGGAGCTCTACGGGCGCAGCGGGATGGGCTGGTCTGACCGGGTCCCGATGGTGGCCGAGCGGGTGGCGACCTCGACGCCGCTGGGCTGCGGCGGCCCCGCCGACAGCGTGACGCCGCCGGTGTCGTCGAGCCCGACGCGCTGCTACAGCAGCACCCTGGGCCGCGACGTCGAGCCGCTCACCTGCCTCCAGAGCCGCCTCGACGACGTCTGGTACCAGTGCGTCGCCGGGAGCTGGCGGCGCGACAACGGCATCCCCTCGACGCGGCGCGGCCCCGGCGGCGCCTGCGAGCCGTACATCGCCCGCGAGAACCACCAGGCCAACACCTCGTCGTCGATGCCCACGGCGCGCTGCTTCAGCATGACCTACAACCGCGAGTACACCGGCGCGGTGTGCCTCCAGAGCCGCTTCGACGACCTCTGGTACCAGTGCACGAACATCGGCTGGGTCACCGACCGCAGCATCGGCCCGTCGCGCAGCGGCCCCGCGGGCATGTGCAGCCTGTACGTCCCGCGCTGACGCGCTACGCCTTCTCGGCCGCCTCGCGAAAGATCGACTGCGCCATGAGGCTGGTCTCTTCGCGCGCCCGCTCCTCGTTGACCTCGCGGTAGACCGCGCGCACGACGGGGTCCTTCGGCGCGGCGTCCATCGCGAACTGCGCGAGGGAGCCCGCGAGCTCGGAGCGCCCCTGGAGCATCGCCACCCGCGCCCGCTCGGCCAGCACCGCGGCGCCCCCGGCGGCGTCGCAGAGGGCCGCCGAGAGCTCGGCGTCGCGGGGGGGCTTGAGGCGCGCGGGGTTGCCGTCCCACCACCCGCCGTAGAGCCGCCAGAGGTTGCGCACGATGAACTGGGGGTCGTCGTAGACGGGCCGGAGGTACGGGCGGTGCAGCAGCGCCGCGGGCGGGCGCACCGCGCGGAGCACCTCGTCGAGGGTCGCGCCGGAGTTCATCGCGCGGAGGGTCTGCTCGACGAGCGACTCCAGCAGCGCGGCGGTCTCGGTGAGGGCCTGGCGCACCCGCTGCGCGCCGAGGATCGGCGGGCCGTGGCCGGGGAAGAGCCGCTCGGCGCCGAGGGCGTCCATCTTGCGCAGCGCCGCGGCCCACTCGCGGGGGTAGCGCTGCACCTTCTGGGGGTTGCCGCAGTTGGGCGAGGCCCAGATGAAGAGATCCCCGGTGTAGATCGCCCTCGCGTCGGGGACCCACGCCCAGAGGTGGTCGTCGGTCTCGCCGCGGTCGTGAAAGAGCGCCACCTCGCGCCCGCCGACGCGCAGGGTCATGCGGTCTTCGAAGGTCACGTCGGGGTCGCGAAAGTGCTCGGGGAACATCGGCGCCGGGAGCCGAAACTGCCGGCGGTTGATGTGCCCGTTGTACCCGCTCGTGAGTCGGTACCGCGCGAAGCGGTCGAGCACGGCGCGGTGGGCGACGACGGTGACCGCGCGGCCCTGCGCCCGCGACTCGTCCTCGAAGGGCGCGACGCCGAACACGTGGTCCACGTGGCCGTGCGTGTACACCGCGGTGTGCGCGAGGCGCGGGGACCACCCCCGCACGAGCGCGTGCACCGCGCCGGCGTGAAAGGGCGAGCTCGTGTCGACGAGCACCAGGCCGTCGTCGGTGTCGAGCGCGAGCACGTTCGAGAACGCGCACACGAAGGCCAGGCGCCCGTCCATCGGCGCGATGCCCGGGCTCAAGAGCTCTGGGCGCATCGTGGCGTGGTCGACCTCGCCGCTCCACGCCCGCTCGGCGTACTCGAGAACGTTCATCGGGACCTCAGGGGTTGTCGATCTTGGCCACGCGGTCGGCGTGCCGGCCGCCCTCGAAGGCGCCCGAGATGAACGCCTCGAGGGTCGCCTCGGCGAAGCCCTCGCCCACCACCCGCGCGCCCAGGGCGAGCACGTTGGCGTCGTTGTGCGCCCGCGCCATCGCCGCGGAGTAGGGCTCGTGGCAGAGCGCCGCGCGGGCGCCGGGGTGGCGGTTCACGGCGATGCTGATGCCGATGCCGCTGCCGCAGACCACCACGCCGCGCTCGAAGTCGCCGCGCCCGATGGCCTGGCCGACGGCGTGTCCGTAGTCGGGGTAGTCGGCCCGCTCGGGCGCGTGAACGCCCAGGTCAGTCACCTCGAAGCCCTTGCGCTGCAGCCACTCCCGCACGCGCTCCTTCAGCGCGAAGCCCGCGTGGTCGCTCGCGATCACCCAACGCATCACCGGATCACCTCTACCGAAGTCTCACGCGCCGACGCGGGAGAGCAGGAGCGAGACGTTGGTCCCGCCGAAGCCGAAGGCGTTGCTCAAGGCGTGCTCCACGCGGCGCCGACGGGCGACGTGGGGCACGAAGTCGAGGTCGCACCGGGGGTCGGGCGCGTCGAGGTTGATCGTGGGCGGCAGCACGCCCCGCGCGAGGGCGAGCGCGGTGAACGCCGCCTCGACGCCCCCGGCCGCGCCGAGCAGGTGCCCGGTCATGCTCTTGGTCGAGCTCACCGCGAGCTCGCCGGCGTGGGCGCCGAAGACCGCGCGAATCGCCTCGGCCTCCTGCACGTCGCCCGCGGGCGTCGAGGTGCCGTGGGCGTTGACGTAGCCCACGGCCTCGGGCGACACGCCCCCCTCGGCGAGGGCAGCGCGCATCGCCCGCTGCGCGCCTGCGCCCTGCGGCGCGGGCTGGGTGATGTGGTGCGCGTCGTCGGTGGCGCCGTAGCCCGCGAGGCGCGCGTAGATGGTCGCGCCCCGGGCCTCGGCGCGGTCGCGGCGCTCGAGCACGAGCACCCCGGCGCCCTCGCCCATGACGAAGCCGTCGCGGCCGGCGTCGAAGGGCCGGCTCGCGCGCTCGGGCTCGTCGTTGCGGGTCGAGAGGGCGCGCATGGCGTCGAAGCCCGCGATGGCCAGCGGGGTGATGGTGGCCTCGGCGCCTCCGGCGATCATCACGTCGACGGCGCCGCGGGCGATCCAGCGGCCGGCCTCGCCGATGGCGTGGGCGCCCGACGCGCAGGCGCTGGTGATGCAGTAGTTGGGGCCGCGGAGCCCCAGGCGCATCGCGACCTGCCCCGCGCCGAGGTTGGCGATGGCGGCGGGGATGAAATACGGCGAGATCTTCGCGGGGCCCCGGGCGCGGAGGGTGTCGTGGTGCGACTCGATGGTCTCGAGGCCGCCCATGCCCGAGCCGATGATCACCCCGCCGCGGTCGCCGAGGTCTTCCCCCGCGAGGCCGGCGTCTTGCCAGGCCATCTGCGCGGCGGCGAGGGCGAACTGCGTGAAGCGGTCGGTCTCGCGCACGCGCCTGGGGTCGACCCACTGCAGCGGGTCGAAGCCCTTGACCTCGGCGGCGATGCGCGTGCGGTGCGCGGAGGCGTCGAAGCGGGTGATCGTCGCGACGCCGCTGCGCCCCTCACAGAGGGCCGACCAGGTGCGCTCGAGATCGAGCCCGAGGGGCGTGACGAGGCCCAGGCCCGTCACGACGACCTCGCAAGAGGCGGACATGCTCAGCGCGCGGAGAGACGGGAGGTGATGTAGTCGACGGCGTCTTGCACCGTGCGGATCCGCTCGGTGTCTTCGTCGGGGATATCGAGCTCGAACTCCTCTTCGAGGGCGAGCACGAGCTCGACGATCGCGAGGGAGTCGGCGCCGAGGTCGTTGATGAACGACGCCTCCGGCTTCAGCTCGTTCACGTCCACCACAAGGTTCTTCGCGATCTGGCCGCGGACCCGCTGTTCAATGTCAGTCTGGTTCACGCGCGGCGGTATATCCCAACGCAGCGCGTGCGTGAAGGGCCCTCACGCGACGAATTCGTCCAGACTTTTGGGCGTGACGCGCCGCGCCATGACCGCGGCGCGGCGCGTCACCCGGGCCGGGGCTCTGGCGCCTGGGGAGGCCTCTGGGGTGATTACGAACAAGGCGCAGGAGCTCCAGCGGAGTTCAGGCGCTCTGGGGCGCGGAGAGCGCGAGGTTCTTGAAGCAGAACACGGTGGCCGACTCGACCTCGGGCGAGCCGCCCTGGGCCTGCAGGGCGATGTGCCCGTCGCGGAACGCGTCGTCGGTGAGGCTCACGAGCTCGGCGTCGTTACAGAACACCGAGATCTTCTCGCCCTCGGCGACGATGCGGAGTCGGTTCTCCTGCCCGACGCCCTTGGCGATGGCGGGGTGCTCGGTCCAATCGACGAGGGGCGTGCTCTGGTTCGCCTGGCGCCGCGTGAGGCGATAGAAGCCCGTGGCGTCGAGAAAGACTCGGTAGTTGTCCCGGTCAGACTTCGCGCGAAAGCTCACGCCGACGTAGCTCTGCGCGGGGTCTTGCGCGGCGAGGACGGTGACGGTCACTTCGAGGGAGAGGTCGGCGAAGGTCCTGCCGTCATACCAGAGCGCGGCGACGGAGGTCTCTCCGCCGGGGAGCGTGAGCACCGCTCCGTTGGTGTCGTGGCGCAGCGGCGGCGTCTTCGACGTCGCGGCGAAGGACCATCCCTCCGCGTTCTCCAGGAAGCTCTCCTCCAGCACCGTCGGCCACGCGTCCACCGAATCGTCCGCGGGACCCTGCTTCGCCTCGTCGCTCATACGTGACTCTCTCCTCGCTCGCTCGTGTGGGACGCACCCGGGGTCCCGCGGCTTCTCGGGCGACCATAGCAGGCTTCACGCGTCGGTTGAAGGTCGTCGTGACGGGCCCCGCCCCCCGGCTCCGAGGCCGTCTGCCGCCTCGCCGCGGCGCCGCGCCCCGCCCCGGCGCCACTGCGCACACGAATAAAACTCGGATGTGCGGCTTGACTTGAATGAGAAGAAGAATGAAGGTCGCGGCCTAGAGGTGACCTTTATGGCGAATGAAAGCATGCAAGACGAGATCGATCGCGTTCTGGCCAGGTTCTCCGGCGAGCTGCTGAAGCTCTTTCAGAAGGCCGTCGTCCAGGCGGTGACCGGCCGCAACGCCGTGACCCTCGCGCCCTCGGCGCCCCGCCGGGCCGCGAAGCCCGCCGCGAAGCCCGCCGCGAAGCCCGCCGCGAAGCCCGCCGCGAAGCCCGCCGCGAAGCCCGCCGCGAAGCCCGCCGCGAAGTCAGCGCGCCGCGGCCGCGGTGGCCCGAAGAGCTCCCCTGAAGAGGTCGCGCGCCTGGGCGACAAGCTGGTCGACATCCTTCGTCGCAAGGGCGAGTCGCTCACCGCGAAGGAACTCCTCAAGGCCTCAGGCGCCAACATCGGTCAGTTCAACTATGCGCTGAACAAGGCGAAGGGCGACGGCCGCATCACGCAGCTCGGCGAGCGCCGCATGGCCCGCTATCAGATCGGCTCTGGCAAGGCCGGCAAGCCCGCCAAGATCGGCAAGCCCGCCAAGGCCGGCGCGAAGCCCGGCCGCAAGCCCGCCAAGGCCGCCGCCGCGGCGACCGCCCCGGCGCCCGAGGCGACCGAGGCCGCGACCGAGGCATGATTCGCCGCGCCGCGCGTTGAGCGGACGGCGCTTTGCGTGTACTCCGCGCGGCGTGAACCCGTCGCGAGTCGCCCTTCTCACCTTCTTCCTCTCGGCTGCGTGCTCCGAGACCGCCTCGGTCTCGTCGGTTGACGCCTCGGCTTCGGCGGACGCGCCGTCGGACGTGTCGGTTGACGCGTCGCCCGACGTCTCCGTGGACGCGCCGCCGGCCTGCGAGCCGGCGACCTCCCTGCAGCCCGCGCCTCGCGGCGACAGCGCCGGCGTCGTCGACCCGACCACGGGCGAGCTGGTGATCTTCGGAGGCGACGACGGCCCTACGGTGATGTGCGTCGCCCGCCCCACCTTTCGCGGCGACGTGTGGCGATACGACCCGCGCTGCGACCGCTGGCGCGAGGTCACCCCTGCGGACGGTCCCTCGGCGCGCTCGCGCACGGCCTACGCCCTCGACACGACGCGCAACCGACTCATGATCTTCGGGGGGCGCTCTCGGGCGACCTCGAGCGGGGCGTACACGGTCTATCGCGAGACCTGGGCCCTCGACCTCGCCACCGACACCTGGTCGCAGATCGAGGCCGAGGGCGGCCCCTCGGGCCGCGCCAACGCCGCCGCGGTGTACGACCGCGAGGGCGACGCGCTCATCGTGACAGGCGGCAACACGAGCACCAACGGCGCGGCGTTCACCCCGCTGGGTGACGCGTGGCGGCTCGACCTCGCCACGAGCACCTGGAGCAGGGTGAGCGCCAGCGGCGGCCCCTCGGCGCGGCTCTTTCACGCCACCGCGATCCGCGGTCGGGGCGTCGCGCTCTTCGGCGGCGGCGGCGCCAACGCGTTCACCGGACCCTTCTTGAGAGACTTCTGGACCCTCGACCTCGCGGGCCCGACCTGGACGCGACACACGGTGCGCGGCGCGACCGACGAGCTCCTCGGGAGGATCTCTTCGGCGCTCGTCGCGGACCCCGCGGGCGACGGCTTTCTGCTCGTGGGCGGGCACGACGACGGCGCGCTGGGCAACCGCAACGACGTGCTGTCGGTCTCGGCGGACGGCGAGGTCGCCGTGCTGCGCGCGGGCGACACGCTGGGCACCCCCGGCAGTGGCTTCTGCGACTTTCCTTCTGACTTCGCGGTGACCGATGACGACTCGCCCGAGCGCCGCTCGGCCTTCGTCTTGGCAGAAGACCCCGCGCGAAATCGCTTTCTCGCCTATGGCGGCAAGACCGACTGCGGCCTCGCGGGCGACGTCTGGGCCCTCGAGCGAGAGCCCCTCCGCTGGCGCCCCCTCCGCGGAACCCCAGAGGGCTTGAGCTGCGCCCGCAGCGGCCGCGAGGGCTGCTCGTCGCTCTGTCAGTAGCCGCGCGGCCGCCTCGGCCGAGGGGGCGCCGACCTCAGGTCAACCCGCTCCGCCTCGAGGCCCTTGTCAAATAGGCCGACGCGCAGAGCGCGAAGGCCGACGCCACGCCGAACGCGTAGACACCGCCGCGGTGTGGGTACAGCGCGCCGAAGAGCAGCGACGCGGGCAGCGCCAGGGCGCCGTTGACGAGGTGAAACCTCCCGAAGGCCTTGCCCATGCCTCCAGCGGGCGCGAGCGAGGCGATGAGGGCGCGCTCTCCCCCCTCGGAGAGCCCGTAGTAGGCCCCATACACGAGCAGCGCCGGGAGCAGGTGCCACGGCCGCGTGGCGAGGCCGAAGAGGGCGTAGGCCACCGCGTAGAGCGTCCACGCGAGGGCGAGGCAGCGCGCGCGGCCGAAGCGGTCGGCGAGACGTCCGCCCGGCGAGGCCGACAGCGCGCGGAGCAGCGAGAGCGCCCCCCAGGCCAGGGGGAGCCACCGCGTCGGGATCCCCACGTCGTGCGCCCGCATCACGAGAAAGCCATCGCTCGCGTTGGCCAGGGCGAAGAGCGCCATCGCGCCGAGGAGCTCCCGCGTGGCCGCCTCGTCGCCCGGGTCGCGCGGGCGCTCGGCCTGGGTGGGCTGCGCCGGAGCCTGGGGCGCCTCGGGGGCGGCGGGCTCCTTCACCCCGAGGAGCGCCACCGCGATCGCGGCGACGCCCGGCACCGCGGTGGCGGCGAAGACCAGCCGCAGGTCGTCGTGACGAACCCAGAGGATCGCCGTCGCCACGAGGGGTCCGAAGACCGCGCCGAGGTTGTCCATGCCGCGGTGAAAGCCGAAGGCGTGGCCCCGCTCGGCGGGCGCGACGCTCGCCGCGAGGATCGCGTCGCGGGGCGAGGTGCGCACCCCCTTGCCCACGCGGTCGATGAAGCGCACCAGGAGCACGTGCCAGGGCGCCGCGGCGAGGGCGATGAAGGGCCGCGCGAGGTTCGCCAGGCCGTAGCCCGCGAGCACGAGGGGCTTGCGCCGGGTCACCCGGTCGGAGAGCGCCCCCGAGAGGTACTTCACCAGCGCCGAGGTGCTCTCGGCGACGCCCTCGACGAGGCCGACCCACTCCCCCCGCGCGTGGAGCTGCACGGTGAGAAAGAGCGGGAGAAAGGGCGTGACCATGTCGGCCGCGACGTCGGTGAGCAGGCTCACCACGCCCAGCACGATCACGTTGCGCGCCAGGCGTTTGGGCGCGCTCACGGCCAGAGGCTCACGGCTCTTCGCTGCCCATGATCGGCGCGACCATGGACTCGGCGCCGAAGAGCGAGAGCTGGAGCCACCGCGCGAGCCCCGTGCCGCTCATGCGCGCCACGAGCTGCTGGGCGGCGCGGTTGAGCCGCACGAGCTCGCGCAGGCGCGCGCCGGGGTCGGCGGGGAGGGGGTCGGCGAAGCGCCACGAGGTCTTGCCCTCGGGGGAGAGCACGAGCTTGAGCCAGTGGCGCCACTCGTGCGCCGCGGCCTCGGTGAGCACCTTGCGCACGAGGTCGTGGAGCGCCTCGGTGCCGCGGCCTGGGCCGAACAGGGCCTCCATCACCGCGGAGGTGGTCACGGCCTGGCTGCCGCGCACCCACAGCGCGCACACCTCGGGCAGGGCCACCCGGGCGACCTCGCCGAGCTGCGAGCGCTCGCTCACCGGGCCCGCCGGGGGCTCGGCGAGGGGCAGGGCGAATTGCAGCAGCGGCTCGGGGCTGGTGAGGTCGTCGCCGGTCGACGCGTTCACGTGGTACTGCAGCGCGGAGACATAGCGGATCGCGACGCTCGCCGGGGTGCGCGGGGCGAGCTCCATCGAGACGCCCGCGGGGCCCACCTCGAAGCGCGCGCTGCGCCCCACGTCGAGGTCGACGGCGCGCACGTGGTAGCGGTCGCCCACGAGCTCGGGCACGCCCCAGAGGCGAAAGGGCTCGGCGCCCGAGAACATCCTCGCGACGGCGTAGCCGAGGTCGTCGAGGGTCCAGTTCACCTTCACGTCGAGGCGGCGCGGGGTGCGCTGGGCCTGCTCCAGCGAGAGCGCGAGGTCGGCGTGGGCCTCGGTGAGCTGCGCGAGCACCCCTTCGAGGAACGCGAACGACGTGCCCACGGTGGTGAGCTTGCCGGTGTGAAAGACCTCGGCGAGGCAGTACCGCTCGTCGTCGCCGAAGCGCACCCGCACGGAGTACACGCTCGTCGCGTCGGGGAGCACGTCGCTGCCCCGGAGCTTGTCGAGGGTCTCCTTCGCGCGCGGCCCCCAGAAGCGCAGGGTCACCGAGTCGATGCCCTGGTCGTCGGGCGCGCGCCGCAGCGCCCGGCGGTCGTGGCGCAGCGAGAACAGCACCATCTTCGCGTCGGCGTGGCGCGCGAGCTGCTCGAGCACCCGCGGGGGGAGCCACACGCACTCGAGCGACCCGGTGCCCGCGACGAGGAGCTCGTGCACCCGGTCCGCGTCCTTGGCGACGCCCACGGTGAAGAGACGGCAGACGCGCCCGCCCGAGACGTCGAGCCAGAGCTGCAGGTCGCCCATCTGCAGCGCGAGGAGCTCGGGGTCGTGGGTGGGCTCGACGGTGATCCCCAGGGGCGCGCACACCTCGGTCAGCGCCGCGAGGGGCTCGGCGCGAACGCGCCCGTGCGCCTCGAGCAGGTAGACCTTCAGCGCGGCCCGCGACTCGATGTCGTCATCGATGTTCGGCGCGCCAGACCGCGCCGAGGCGGCCGTCATCTGCCGCTCCAGGAGGAGCGACAGGTCCCTGCGAGAGCGGATCTGCAACATGGGTTCTTCGAGACGCTAGTCGACCGTCGCCTCGCGGCGCCAGAAAGCTACGCGCCCTCGCGGCTCCAGCGGTCCACCCGCGCGCAGAACTCCTTGGGAGACTGGAGCATCGGCGTGTGCCCGGTGTCACGGAGCTCGTCGTAGACCCAGTCCCTCCGGCGCGCGGCGACGGCCCGCGCGGCCTCGACGGGCACCAGCCGGTCGCGCTCGCCGTGGAGCAGCAGCGTCGGCGCGCGCACCCGGTCGAGGTGGTGCTCGAAGGCGCCTCGCACCAGCAGCCGCCTCAAGATCGAGCGCGCCGCGCTGAGGAACGCCCGGTTTCGATGCGGCGCCGAGCGCACCCGCTCCCGCGCCAGCTCGACGTGCGCCTCAAGGACCTCGGCGTTCATCTCCCGAGGAGACACCCCGCAGAGTCGCATCCACTGGTGCACCGCCGTGCCCGCCTCGACGCGGCGTCCCGTGCGGTCGAGGTAGAGCTCGCCCAGGCCGGGCAGGGCGAAGACCCCGAACATCGCGGCCACGAGGGGGTCGGCCCTGCGCGCGTAGGTCCACGGCAGCGCGGGGTTCACCAGCACCATCGACTCGACGAGCTCGGGCCTCGACGACGCCAGGAGCAGCGAGAGCAGGCCCCCCATGGAATTGCCCACGAGGGTCACCGAGTGCCCCACCTCGCGCTCGATGATCCGCGCGAGGAGCGCGAGGTTCTCGTCGAGGGAGGCGTCTCGGGGCATCGCCGACCGCCCGTGCCCGCGCAGGTCGACGGAGATCACCTCGCGGCCCTCGGCCAGCGTGGGCGCGACGGCGCGCCAATTGAGCAGCGATCCGCCGAGGCCGTGGACCATCAGCATCGTCGGCCCGCCGCTGCCGTAGCGCTCGAGGTTCACGGCGCCGTCGAGGTCGAGGGTCTCTTGTCGCATGGGGGGTGGGCGGAGACTAGTACCTTTCCACAGGGGATTTGAAGGGTTCTGCGCGACGGACGTGCCCACGTCCCGCGCTGCCGCGCACCCCTTCTCCCGAGGTGGGCGAGGGCGTGCGGTAGCGCGGTGTGGGCCCGCGGTGTGGGTTCACCTCAACCCTTCCAATCCCCTGTGACGCGGTGCCAACACCCGTCGCGGCGCGCGTTCAGGTCAGGGCGCGGGTACGCTCGTGCCCAGCGCGGCGTCCCAGGCGTCGCACTCGCGGCCGCGCCAACCGCTCACCGTCGTCGAGGCCGGCGCGATGCGGAGCAGCGGCTCGCCCGTGGTGTACGCCGACCACGCGGGGTCTCCCCCGCCGTTGGGGTCGCCGGTCGCGGCGAAGCGCGTCCAGTATCCCAGCATCGCGCGCTCGACGGCGAGCTCGTTCGCCGTGAGCTGCAGCGCGCCCGCGCCGAGGTTCTGAAACAAGAAGCCCAGCTCGACGCCGTGCCACGCGCCGAGTGCGCGGAGGGTGACCCCGGCGCTCTCGAGCGGCTGCGCGAAGAGGTAACGGTAGACCGCCGCGCCCGCGCCGCCCGCGACGGCGGCCCTCGCGGCGCTGCGCGCGTTGCAGCCGAAGCGCGCGTCGGTGAGCGCCTGCACCAGCGCCGCGCGAGGCGTGGGGTAGGCCGACGCGGGGTACACCGCCATCACCCGATCGGCGAACTGCGCGCCGCCCACGGCCACCAGCGCCGCGCGGTACGCCGCCTCGTTGGCGATGGCGGGCACCGTGAGGCCCACCTCTTCGGTGTTGTGCCCGACGACGAAGGGGACCCGGTTGTGGCGCCCCGCGGCGATGGCGTCGAGGGGGCGCTCGGGGAGCACCGGGGTGCCGAACACCGGACCCCAGCTCACCATCGACGGGTCGAGGCCCGAGATGCTCACCGGCGCGGGCAGCGCGCGCACGACGGCGTCGGCGGAGAGGGCGCGCAGGCAGGCCGGGACGTCGGCGGCGGCGGCGCACCCCGCGGCCTCGACGAAGCGCGCGGCGGTGGCTCGAGACGCCTCGACGCTGCGCTGCGAGCTGCACACCCCGCTCTGCATCAGCGCGCGAGAGAACAAGCCCGCCGCCGCGGGCGAGGCGACGAGCGTGCAGACGTTCACCGCGCCCGCGCTCTCGCCGAAGATCATCACCCGCGTCGGGTCGCCGCGAAAGGCGCGGATGTTGCGCTGCACCCAGCGGAGCGCGCGGATCTGGTCGAGGGTCCCGAGGTCGCCGACCTCGGCGCCCGACTCGGCCTCGAGGGCGGGGTGCATGAGATATCCGAGCGGCCCGAGGCGATACTGCGCCACGACCACCACCACGCCGCCGCGCACGGCGAGCCGCGCGCCGTCGAAGGACCGCTGCCCCGCCGGGGTCGTCTCGCCCGCGGAGCCGACGACGTTGCCGCCGCCGTGGATGAAGAACATCACGGGCAGCGCCGCGTCGGCGGGCGCGTCGGCGGGGCGCCAGACGTTGAGCGTGAGGCAGTCCTCCTGCCCGAGCATCGCCGCCGTCGGGTCGAAGGGCTGCCCCTGCCGCTGGGGGATCTGCGGGCACGACGGCGCCCACTCCGTCGCCTCCCGCACGCCCGCCCAGCACCCGCTCGACGCGACGGGCGGGCGCCATCGCAGCGCGCCCACGGGCGGCTCCGCGAAGGGCACCCCGAGCCACCGGAGCGCCTGCGCGTCGCTCGCGCCCCGGAGGAGCCCGCGCTCGGTCGCCGCGACCAGGGGATCGCTGGACGGAGCCGCGCAGACCGCGTCGCCGTCTGTCGGCGCGTCGCGCGCGGCGTCTGCGACGTCGGGCGAGGCCCCGGCGTCGGGGGTGGGCGCTGAAGGTGTCCCCCCGCAGGCGACCGCGAGCGGGATCATCGAGAGGAGAACGCGGGCACGCATGCGACGGATGATCGCGCGATCCCGAGGGCGCCGATAGCAGCGCCGTGCGCTCGGGCGCGGCGCTTCAGAAGGGCGCCCGTCGCACCGTCTGCGGCACCAGGGGCACGAAGCTCCGCGGCGCGGCCGGGGGTTGGTAGCGCAGGGCGCTGCGCGCGGTCACGCCGAAGGGGTAGGGGCGCTGAGGACGTCCGTTCACTCGAATCGCGCACACCTCGCGGGCCACGCCGTTCTCGGTGATGGCGGTGAGCACGAGGCCCTCGGGGCAGGGCGCGGGGTCGGCGGCGGCGACGCTGGGCAGCGCCAGCGCGAAGGCCAGGGTGATCGCTCTCATGGTGGCCAAGGGACGGGCGAGGCGCCGCGAAGTTCTCCCCCGCGGCTCGAATCAGGGATGATCCGCTCGTGAGCGAAGCGAACGACGAGCGCCCGAGGGTCACGATCTTCACCGACGGCGGCGCGAAGCCGAACCCCGACGGCCCCGGGGGCTGGGGCGCGCTGATGATTCACGGAGGGCGTCGGCGCGAGCTCTCGGGCGGCGAGGCCTCGACCACGAACAACCGCATGGAGCTCATGGGCGCGATCTGCGCCCTCGAGGCGCTCAAGCGCCCCTGCGTGGTCACGCTCTACACCGACAGCCAGTACCTGAAGAACGGCATCACCACGTGGATGACGTCGTGGGTCCGCAACGGCTGGCGCACGGCGGACAAGAAGCCCGTGAAGAACCAGGACCTCTGGCAGCGCCTCCAGGCCGCCGTCGCCCCTCACGAGGTGCGCTGGCACTGGGTCAAGGCGCACAACGGCCACCCCGAGAACGAGCGGGTGGACGCCCTCGCCACCGAGGCGCGCCTCGCCATCGAGCGCGCCGGGTAGCGCTCAGCCGAGGAGCGCGAGGTCGTCTTTGTGCACGGCCTCGTCGCCGTGGTGCACCCCGAGGAGCTCGCTGATCTCGCGGGTGTTCCTCCCGCGGATGCGCTCCATCTCCAGGGCCCCGTAGGCGACGAGGCCCCGCGCGAAGGGCGCGCCGTCGAGGCCCTCGAGCTCGACGGGGTCGCCGCGGCGAAAGTCTCCGCGCACCGCGCGAACCCCAGAGGGGAGCAGCGAGCGGTTGCCCTCGACCAGCGCCTTGCGCGCGCCGTCGTCGACCACGAGCGTGCCGCGGGCGCGGAGCGTGTGGGCGATCCAGTGCCGCCGCGCGGAGACCTTCTCGGCGCCGGCGAGAAAGACGGTGCCGAGGTCCTCGCCGCGAAAGATGCGCGGCAGCGCGGCGGGCTCGCGGCCCGAGGCCACGAAGGCCATGGCGCCGGCGTCGTTGGCCGCGCGGGCCGCGCGGAGCTTGGTGATCATTCCCCCTTTGCCCCGCGCGGAGGTGTCGCTGCGCACGAAGCGGTCGACCCCGCGGTCGCCGGGAGAGACCACCGAGACCCGCCGTCCCTCGTCGTCGAGGAGCCCGGGCGCGACGGAGAGCATCACCAGCACGTCGGCCTGCACGAGGTTGGCGACCTGCGCCGACAGCGAGTCGTTGTCGCCGAAGGCGATCTCGTCGACGCTGACCGTGTCGTTCTCGTTGATCACGGGAATGGCTCGCCGCGCGCAGAGCGCGTCGATGGCCCCGCGGGCGTTGAGGTACCTCTGGCGGTCGGCGAAATCGGCGTGGGTGAGCAGCACCTGCGCCGCGGTGCGCCCGTGCGCCGCGAGGGCCTCGGACCACAGGCGAATGAGGGCCCCCTGCCCCGCCGCGGCGCAGGCCTGGAGCGCGTCCATGCGCTTGGGCCGCGCGCTGAGCTTGAGCGCCTCGACGCCGAGGGCGATGGCGCCCGAAGACACCACGAGCATCCTGCGCTGGGGGTCGGCGGCGAGGGAGGCGATGTCGGCGGCGAGGGAGGCGAGCACGGCGCCCTCGATGCGCCCGTCGTCGTCGGTGAGCACGCCGCTGCCGACCTTGACCACCACGGTGCGCGCGTCTCGGAGCCTCGTCACGAGCTCAGATCTGGGGTTCACGGGCGATCGATTAGCACCAGACAAGGCGTCTCATCCAGGTGCGTGTATTCTCCCGCGCCCAACGATGCTGGCAGGAAAGCGATTCGCGTTCGTCGGAGCTGGAAACATGGCGGAGGCCCTCATTCGAGGCCTCCTCGCGTCGGGCACGGTGACGGGAGAGGACATCTCCGTCTCGGGCCGCCGCCGGGAGCGCACCCAGCGCACCGCCGAGCGCCTGGGCGTGCACGCCGCGGCCGACAACGCCGAGTGCGTGCAGGCCGCCGACGTGGTGATGCTCTGCGTGAAGCCGCAGGTGATGGCGCCGGTGCTCGCCGAGGTGGGCGCGGTGATCCCCTCGGGGGCGCTGGTGATCTCGGTGGCGGCGGGGATCTCCGCGGGCGCCATCGAGTCGCACCTGCGCGCGGGGGCGCGGGTGGTGCGCTCGATGCCGAACACGGGCGCGATCGTGCGGCAGAGCGCGACGGCCATCGCGGGGGGCGCCAACGCCACCGAGGCCGACCTCTCCGCGGCGCGCGCGGTGTTCGACAGCGTGGGGCGCACGGTGGTGGTCGACGAGGTGCACCTCAACGCGGTGACGGGGCTCTCGGGCAGCGGCCCGGCGTACATCTTTCTGATCATCGACGCGCTGGCCGACGCCGGGGTGAAGGTCGGGCTCTCGCGCGACGTGGCGATGGAGCTCGCGGCGCAGACCGTGATGGGCAGCGCGCAGGTGCTCCTCCAGACCGGCGAGCACCCCGGGCGCCTCAAGGACCAGGTGACCTCCCCCGGCGGCACGGCCATCGCGGGCATCGCGACCCTCGAGGCCGGCGGCCTTCGCACCACGCTGATCAACGCCGTCGAGGTCGCGACGGGGCGCGCGCGGGAGCTCGGCGAGGCCTACTCGAACCGGGGTTGAGCGTGCGCGTCCACGAGGCCGAGGTCACCCGCCACGAGGTGCCCAACGGCGATGGTTGGCTGCTCTCGCTGCGCCGCACGTCGCACCCCGCGCCGGAGCACGTCGCCGGCGGGGCCCCGCGGCGGCCGCTGCTCATCGTGCCGGGCTACGGGATGAATTCGTTCATCTTCGGGTTTCACCCCAGCGGGCGCTCCCTCGAGGAGCACCTGGCGTGGCGGGGCTTCGAGGTGTGGTCCGTCGACCTGCGCGCGCAGGGGAGGAGCAGGTCGCTGGGCGGCGAGGGCCCGCGGCGCTTCGGCCTCGACGCCCTGGCGCTGATCGACGTGCCCGCGGCCCTCGCGCACGTGCTCGCGTGCACCCGCACCGGCGCGACGCAGGTCGATGTCATCGGCGCGTCCCTCGGCGCGTCGCTGATGTTCGTGACCGCGGCGGTGCACGGCCACGCCGACCTCGGCTCCCTGGTCTCCTTCGGCGGACCGCTGCGCTGGGAGAGGGTCCACCCCGCCCTGCGCCTCGCCTTCGCGTCGCCCACCCTCGCGGGGATGGTCCCCTTTCGAGGCACGCGCGCGATCGCGCGGCGGGCGCTCCCCCTGCTGACCCGGCTCCCCGCGCTGCTCTCGGTGTACCTCAACACCTCGGTCACCGACGTCTCCCGCGCCGAGGAGATGATCGAGACCGTCGAGGACCCGATCCCTCAGATCAACGCCGAGATCGCGCGGTGGATCGCCGCGCGCGACCTCGTGGTGCGCGGGGTGAACGTCACCGACGCGGTGGCCGCCCTCCCCAACCCCCTGATGAGCGTTGTCGCCCTCGGAGACGGGATCGTTCCTCCGGAGACGGCGCGCTCGGCGCACGCGACGAGCCGCGCGAAGGCCCGCAAGCTGCTCGAGGTCGGCACCCCGGCCCTCCCGATGGCGCACGCCGACCTCTTCATCTCGCGCGTCTCGGAGGCCGAGGTGTTCGAGCCCCTGGCGCGCTGGCTCGCCGAGCAGCCCTGATCAGCGAACGATCACGGTCCCCTGCACCACCGGCGGCGGCGCGGCGTAGACGGTCGGCTGCTGCACGTACACGGGCTGCGTGCGCACCACCACGGGCTGAGGACGCACGTACACCGGGCGCGGCTGGTAGACCACGGCCCGACGGCGGACGAGGCAGCCGCCGAGGGTGGCGGCGAGGGAAGCGAGGACGATCGGTGCAACGAGCTTCTTCATCATGGAGGGCTCCTTTCGGCGGGGAAGTCTGCCAAGGATCATCTACGTACACAAACCCTCGCACATTCCATCGCCGCGTGCGCCGTGCTAAGGGCCAGCGCCCTTCAGCACGAGAGCCACCATGAGCGACGACCCCTCCATGAGCGAATTCGCATCCCTCTTCGAGTCCACCGGGGCGAAGACCCCGAAGCGCGCAGACCTCCGCGTGGGCGCGCGCGCCGAGGGGACGGTCGCGAGGATCACCCGCGAGGCGGTGTTCCTCGAGCTCGACGCGAAGCGCCAGGCGTGGATCGACGCGCAGGAGCTCACCGGCCCCGACGGCGCGCTCACCGTGAAGCTCGGCGACACGGTGTCGGCGCACGTGGTCGAGGTCGACGCGCGCACCGGCGACGTGAAGCTCGGTCGCTCCCTCGGGCGCAAGGGCGACACCGCGTCGCTCGAGATCGCGCGGGAGCAGGGCATCGCCGTCGAGGGCAAGGTCGCCGCGGTGAACAAGGGCGGCGCCGAGGTGCACATCGACGGCGTGCGGGCGTTCTGCCCGACCTCGCAGCTCGACGTTCGCTACGTCGCCGACCCGCAGAGCTTCGTCGGAAAGACCCTGCGCTTTCGCGTCACCGAGGTTCGCGAGGGCGGGCGCAACGTGGTGCTCTCGCGCCGCGCGGTGCTCGAGGCCGAGGCCCGCGAGGCGCTCGCGCACATCCTCAAGTCTCTCGCGCCGGGCGCGAACGTCACCGGCACCGTGTCGGGCGTGCGCGAGTTCGGCGCCTTCGTCGACCTCGGCGGCGCCGAGGGGCTCATCCCCGCGAGCGAGCTCTCGCACGACTCGCAGGTGCGCCCCGGCGACGTGCTCAAGATCGGCGACGTGGTCAGCGTGCAGGTGAAGGAGCTCCGTGAGAAAGACGGCGAGACCCGCATCACCCTCTCGCTCAAGGCCCTGAGCGCCGACCCCTGGGACGCCCTCGCCGCGCTCGCGCCGGTGGGCAAGGTCGTCGCCGGCACCGTGACCCGCCTCGCGGATTTCGGCGCGTTCATTCGCGTCGCCGCGGGCGTCGAGGGGCTGCTCCACGTGTCGGAGCTCCCGGGCCGCGCGGCACACCCGTCGCAGTCGCTCGAGGTGGGTCAGTCGATCCTCGTCGCGGTGAAGTCGGCCGACGCCGCCGCGCGCAAGATCTCCCTCACCCTCGCGCCCGAGGGCGCCGAGGCGGGCGCCGCGGTGGGCGGCGTCGGGCTCGTCGTGGGCAGCATCGTGAAGGTCACCGTCGACCGCATCGAGAGCTTCGGGCTCTTCGTGCAGGTCGAGGGCTCGCGCAGCCGCGGCGGGCGCGGGCTCGTGCCCGTCGCCGAGCTCGGCCTGCCCCGCGGCGCCGACCTGCGCAAGCACTACCCCGAGGGCACGGCCTTCGAGGCCAAGGTCCTCGAGACCGGCGAGGGGCGGCTGCGGCTCTCGGTGCGCAAGATCCGCGACGACGAGGAGCGAGCCGCGTACGAGGGCTACCGCACCACGGCGAAGGCGGGCGCGAAGGCGACCCTCGGCGACCTCATCAAGTCACGCGCCAGGCGCTGACGCACGAAGCCCCCGGCGCGTGGGCAGGTCCGTGGATCTGCCTCGCCCGAGGGCCTCCCATGCAACGCGCGGTCGAGGTCAGTCGAGGGGGACGGGGCAGCTGAAGACCTCGGCCTGCTGGTACATCCCGATCACGGAGCCGAGGCCGAAGACCAGCAGCACGGCGAAGAGCGTGAGGCTGATGACCTGCATCTGCCGCGAGGCCTTGGGCGAGGCCGCGAGGCCGTTGATGAAGGCCGCGGTGTAGACGCCGTTGGCGAGGTGGTAGGCGATGCCGATGACGCCGAGGGTGTAGACCACCAGCGTCGGGGGGTGGTGGCGCATGTGCCCGGCGAGGTCGCAGAACTCCTCGTGGCCGGTGGGGTTGCCGAGGGCGGGCTTGATGCGCGCGAGGAAGATGTGCGCGCCGAGAAAGCCCATGAGGCCCAGCGCCGAGAGCCGCTGCAGGAGGTACTTCGCGTTGCCGAAGAACTTGTACCCGTTGGGCTTCGTCATGCGGATGCGGCGCAGGCCCCAGAGGGTGTGCAGCACCAGCGGACCGAGCACCACGAGGCTCACGAGCCACGACGAGACGCCGTTGCCCACGTAGGTCGAGGTGCCGTCGACGACGCGGACGTCGGTGACGTGCGCGGCCCACGCCTCGCGGCCGGCCCACACGTAGAGGTTCTCCCAAAGGTGCCAGACGGTCCATACGCCCAGGGGCGCGAGCGCCAACACAGACCCGAGCCTCGGCAAGAGGCCCCCGCGACCCGCCGCGACCTCGACCTCACCGTGCACTGCCTCAGACATCTCTGACCCTCTCCTCGCTACGCGCGCTCGCACGAAGCGGCGCTGTCTTCGGGCGCGTACCCTTCTCACGGCGACGCGCCCCATGCAATCCCTCTGCGCGGACGGCGTTGCAGAACCGCGGCGGGGTCGGTTACACATCGACGCCGCCGCGGCGACCGCACGCCCTCTCAGCGTGTGGTCCGCGAGGAGGAGCGACTCGAACTCATGGCTCACACCGATCGCGTACGTCAGATTCTGTCGTGGTACGGCAGCGACAGCCCGGGCACGCGGGCGAACATCTCGCGCCTGCTCAATCATGGGCGCCTCGCGGGCACTGGCAAGCTCGTGATCCTCCCGGTGGATCAGGGCTTCGAGCACGGCCCCGCCCGCTCGTTCTCGCCGAACCCCGCGGGCTACGACCCCGACTACCACGCGCAGCTCGCCATCGACGCCGGCTGCAACGCCTACGCGGCGCCGCTGGGCTTCATCGAGGCCGTGGCCGACCGCTTCGCGGGGGAGATCCCGCTGATCCTCAAGCTGAACAACAGCGACTCGCTGTCGAAGGGCCACTCGCCCTGCTCGGCGATCACGGGCTCGGTCGACGACGCGGTGCGCCTGGGCTGCGCGGCCATCGGCTTCACGATCTACCCCGGCTCCGCCGACCGGAACGTGATGTACGAGGAGTTCCGCGAGATCACCGCCGAGGCCAAGGCCTCGGGCCTCGCCGTGGTGCTCTGGGCCTACCCCCGCGGCGAGGGCCTCGCCAAGGAGCACGAGCAGGCCGTCGACGTGAGCGCCTACGCCGCGCAGATCTCCGCGCAGCTCGGCGCGCACATCATCAAGATCAAGCCCCCGAAGAACGTCATCGCGCAGGCCGAGGCGCAGAAGTCGTTCGAGAAGGCCGGCATCCCCACGGCCACCCTCACCGACCGCGTGCGCCACTGCGTGCAGTCGGCGTTCAACGGCAAGCGCATCCTGATCTTCTCGGGGGGCGAGGCCAAGGGCACCGACGCGGTGCTCGCCGAGGTGCGCGAGATCGCCGCGGGCGGCGCCTTCGGGTCCATCATGGGCCGCAACGCGTTCCAGCGTCCGCGCGAGGAGGCCATCCAGCTCCTGCACGACGTCATGGACATCTTTCGCGACGCCTGATCGCTCCCCGCGCGCCCGCCGATGCCCCCCGTCGCCTCCGCCGCGTGGCGCGCGCTGATCCTCCTGCTCCAGGCCCTCGCGCCGGGCCTCATGCCCCTCGCGGTGCGCCCCGACCCCGTCACCCCGCACCTCCTCGCCGCGCGCTGCGGCAGCGCCCTCGCGCTCCTCGCGCTCCTCGCGGCGATGGTGCTCTGGCTCTCCCGCGCGCGCCGTCACGCCGTGGGCGCGCTGCTCGGGCTCGCGACGCTGGGCGCGGCGATGGCGTGCGCGCTGCGCTTCCCCTCCGCGCGCTGGCCGCTGGGCGCGGGGGTGCTGGTGGTGGGTCCCTTGCTGTGGCTGACCCTCCTCGCCGCAGCGCGCACGACCCAGCGCCCGCGGCTGCGCCTCGCGCTCACCGCGCTGTGGTTCGTCGGGCTGATGGCCGACGCCTACACGGCCCGCGGCTCGATTCGCCACGCCATGGCGCCGCCCCCCGAGGCGAGCCCGGTCGAGGCCGAGCTCCCCGACGCGACGATCCCCCTCGTCGACGCGACGCTGAGCGACTAAGGATCCCTGCTCGATGGCAAAGCTATGGATGACGATCGGCGCGGTGAACGGGTTCGTCTCCGTCGCCGCCGGGGCCTTCGGCGCGCACGGTCTCAAGCGTCGGATCTCCGAGCAGATGCTCGCGCACTGGGAGACCGCCGCGCGCTACCAGATGATGCACGCGCTCGCGCTCCTCGCGGTGGCGGCCCTCGCCGAGTCGCGGGGCGAGGCGATGAACGGCGCGGGGTGGTCGTTCACCGCGGGCATCGTGGTGTTCAGCGGGAGCCTGTATGTGCTCGCGCTCACGGGCGTGACGAAGCTCGGGATGATCACGCCCCTGGGCGGCCTCGCGCTGCTCGCGGGGTGGCTGCTCGTGCTGCGCGCGTCGCTCGCGTAGAGGGCCCTCAGCGCGAGGGCACGAGCCAGCGCAGCTGCGCCCAGCCGGGCTCGCGCTGCCGCGAGACCGGGAGCGACTTGAGCCGCGTGCGCGCGTCGCCCTCGATCATCAGCCGCGCGCGGTGGTGCATGCGCCCCGCGTGCTCGACGGGCTTCTTCGCCTCGGGGCCGAGGCCGCGGAGGAACTCGCTCCCCGGCGAGAGGTCGCCCTTGCGGAGCCACTGAGGTCGCGAGGCCGCCGCGGGCTGCTCGTCGCGCACCACGCGCTCGAACTGCTCGACGCGCACGCCCACGAAGAGAAAGCACCGGGTCGGGTCGAAGATCCCGTCGCTCACGCCGCCGATGGCGCAGTCGACGCTCCACACCTCGTCGACGAAGGCCTCCAGGGCGAGCTCGTAGCGCTGGCGGTCGGGGTCGTTGAGCTTGTGGCGGGGAACGCCCTCGCTCAGGCGCGCGTAGACCTCGCTCGCGCTGGCGGAGGGCTCGAGGCCCAGCCGGGCGTGAAAGCGGGCGACGACGGCCTGCGCCGCGTCGGGTTCCACGGGGAGCCCGACGCAGATGCGGTGATAGATCTCGTAGAGCATGGGGTGGGGCCGAGGGCGTCTAGCACAGGGCCCCGCCGAGCCGCTACGGGACCCCGCGTCCCGCTTGCAGCGCAGGCACACCGCGGGTAGAAGTCGCGCCGCCCCATGGCGACCCTGGAACACCCCACGGGCCGCGCCGGGCGATACCCGCACGCTTGTGAGGTTTGCACCATGGACCGTCCCCGTAATGACCGTGAGCTCCGCGACTTGTTGACCTACCTCCGCGACTCGTTTCAAGACTCCGCGCGTCGTATCGACGACTACCTCGCCCGCGTCGACGGCGCCCGCCCCGAGGCCCGCCCCGAGGCCCGCCCCGAGGTCCGCCGCGAGCGCACCTGGCGGGATGACCGCGACGCGCACGGCACCCGTGACGCGCACGGCGCCCGCGACGCGGGGCCCGCCCGTGACGACCGCGCGCCCCGCGGCCCGGCCGTCGAGCGCGGCGCCGACGCGGCCCCCGGCGGCTTCGTGCACGAGTCCCTCGAGAAGCTCCGCGAGGAGGTCCGCTGGATCTCGCAGGAGGCCCCCTCGATGGACGCCCCCCTGCTGCGGCTCTACATCGAGGCCGTGACCGCCGAGACGCGCGGGCTGCAGAGCCGCGCGGGCGACCCCGCCGACGGCGACATCGCCGCGAAGATCATGCGCGCCCTCACCGCGATCGTGAGCGAGCACCGCCCCGGCCACGTGTACGGCCTCGCGCGGCACCACCAGGCCGACTGGGACGACATCGACTCGCCGCGCCCGCGGCGAGATCCGCACCTTCCCCAGCAGCGGCGGCCCCGGTGACCGAGGTCACCGCGGAGAACTGAGCCCTTCGACTCGAGCGGCTCCCGCGAAGCGCTCGCGGGAGCCCAGAGTTTCACTGCACCGGGCGGCCCGCGACGAGGTTCGCGATGCCCGCTTGAATCGCAGGCTGCTCCGACATCGAGAAGCCCTCGCGCTCGCGGGCGATGATGCCCTGCCGGTCGATCCACACCGAGAACGGCGCCGCGCGGCGGGTGTTGTAGACCGACACCACCTCGGTCTGCAGGTCGGTCACGATGGGGAACGTGATCCCCATCTGCCGCGCCCTCGCGCCGGCCTCGGAGACGGTGTCGGGGCCGTCCATCGAGATGCCCACCACCATCAGCCGGCCGCGGTACCGCTGAAAGAGCGCCTGATACACCGGGAGCTCTTGCAGGCAGGGCTGACACCACGTCGCCCAGAAGAGCACCACGACCGGCCGGCGCCGAAGGTGGTCGGTGAGGCGAAAGCGTCCGCTGAAGGTGCCCCCCGGCGCGCCGGGCAGGGCGAACTCCGGCGCCTCAGAGCCCACCGCCGCGAAGCTGGGCGGCGCGGTGAGCATGATCGTGGGGATGAGCAGGGTCATCGCGGAGAAGGTTCGTCGGTTCATCACGGCGAGCGATGATACCGCCGTTCAGGCCAAAAGATTCATCGGCCCTCGCGCTTCGCGAAGGTTGCGGCGAACGCCAAACTGGGATAGTGCCCGCACGGTGATGGCTTTGTCCTCTCGCCTTGCTTTTGGCTTCGCCCTGGGCGCGTCGCTCCTCGGCGCGTGCTCCTCCACCACGGGCACCGACGCGGGCGCCCCCGCCGATGTCGTGACCGCGGCCGACGTGCAGACCGCCGTCGACGTCGCCGCCGACACCGGGCCCGTCGACGCCGGCCCGCCGCCGCGCACCAACCAGCCCATCTACGCGCCCTGCGTGAACGACGGCGAGTGCGAGTCGGGCCTGACCTGCCGCACCGAGGCCGAGAGCGGCATCTCCGGCGGGCAGTGCAACCGCGAGTGCACCCGCGACGACGACTGCGTCTACCTGGGCGAGGCCCCCGCCGACGGCTACTGCACCCCGGCGACGGCGACGAACCCCCGCCGCCTCTGCCAGCGCGTGTGCGTCAACGGCATCGACTGCGAGCGGGCGGGCTTCACCTGCCAGCTCATCTCGACGCTCACGATGCTCAGGGTGTGCATCCCGGTGTGCACCCCCGACAGCTGCGTCGACGGCACCACGTGCAACCCCGCGAGCAACCGCTGCGAGCCGACGGGCACGACGCCCACGGGCCCGGCGTTCGGCGAGGCCTGCCGCGCCCCGAACGACCCGATGGCGTCGGCCGAGAACCGCTGCCCGTCGAACCTCTGCCTCGCGGAGAACAACTTCGACTCCAACATGCGCGCGGTGCCCAGCGGCTGGATCGGCGGGGGCATGTGCCTGAGCCGCTGCATCCTCCCGCAGGGATACAACAGCAGCACGCTCTGGCCCGAGCGCACGCTCCCCCGCGCGGGGTGCCCCGAGGGGGGCGTGTGCTTCCCCAACGGCACGCTCACCCGCGGCGACCTGGGGCTCTGCCTCAAGGAGTGCCGCGCGAACGGGGACTGCCGGCCGGGCTACTTCTGCCGACAGACCTACTCGCTCGGCATGGGTCGCACGACGACCTTTCAGAACGGCTACTGCGCGCCGATCAACTGCGCGGCGGCGGGCATGACCTGCCCGGCGGGGCACACATGCCGCATGTCGAGCGCGACGGCGGGCATCTGTGTCGCCAACTGAGAATCTGTGTGAGAATGCGGCACGCGCAACCCGTGCGCGACTACTTGTGACCGTCTCGGCGTCAGGAGCGATTCGATGAAGTTCATCGCAGGTTCAATGATGGTCGCGCTTGCCATGGCAGGCTGCGGCGGATCCAACACCAGCCCCGCCGGCGCCGCTGACGCGGGCTCGGCCGACGTGGTGACTGCGCCTGTCGACACCGGCGCGGTGGCCGAGGACGCCGGCGCGGCGCCCGAGGACTCGGGGATGGCCGCGGAGATGTACCCCGCGGGTCCCTACGGCGCGCGCATCGGCGCGCTCTTCGAGCCCTTCAGCCTCACGGCGTGCAACCGCCAGGGCGACGAGGCCACCTGGAACTTCAACCAGCCCGACTTCTTCACGTCGAACGTGACCGTGGTGACCGTGTCGGCGATGTGGTGCGTGCCCTGCCAGGCGGAGACGCGGCAGATGCAGGCCGAGATCGTCGAGCGCTACGCGGGCATGGGCGTGCGGCTCGTGCAGGTGCTGGTGCAGGACGCGAGCTACCGCGCCATCGCGCCGAGCACCTGCAACACCTGGGTCTCTCGCTACAACCTGACCTTCCCGGTGCTCATGGACCCCACGAACGTGATGGGGATCTACTACCCGCGCGGGGCCTTCCCGGCGAACATCGTGATCGACCGCCGCGGCCGCATCCGCGCGCAGGAGTACGGCACCGAGACCGGCCTCTCGCGCATCCGCACGCACATCGAAGACGTGCTGGCGAATCCCAACGGCTGAGCAGTCCCCTCTACCCTTCGCGCTGGGCTCCCACCAGAACGTGCGTCATCCCCGCGGCATCGCCACGCTCCTCGCAAGCCTCGCGCTCTGCCCCGCGGCGGCGTCTGCGCAGGGTCTCGTGGCGCGGCTCCCGGGGCTCGGCCCGACGTCGTTCTCGTTCACGAACACGACGGTCGCGCGGTATCGCGGGCAGAACTTCGACACCAACCTCCGCGACGACAACTTCGGCTCGCTGACCGAGCGCCTCGACGCGAGCGCGCTCGCGACGCCGTGGCGGCTCTACCTCCGGGTCGACGGCTTCGTCCCGTTTCTGCACGACACCACCTGCGCGCCCAACGAGGCCGCGCTCTGCTACCTCAACTGGGACCTCCGCCCTGGAGGCACGGGGCGCGACCGGAGCCAGCGGAGCGAGGCCGACAACGTCCTCGACAGCGTGCTCCCCGAGCGGCTCTCGCTGCGGTACCAGCGGCGCGGGCTCACCCTCGAGCTCGGGGATTTCTACCAGGTCTTCGGCCGGGGCGTGGCGCTGTCGTTTCGCAAGGTCGACCCCATCGGCCTCGACACCACGCTCCGCGGCGGTCGCTTCGAGTACGAGCGGGGGCGGCTGACGATGCGGGCCTTCGGCGGGTTCTCGAACCCGCAGAACCTCGACCCGATCTCGCTGGGCACCTTCGATGACCCCCGCGACCTGCTCGTGGGCGGCGCCCTGGCCGCGCGCGTGGGGCCGAACGAAGAGGTCGAGGTGAGCGGCCACGTGGTGCGCGCGATGTTCGAGCGCATCGACGAGGGCAACCGGCAAGACGACGTCGACGTCGCGGGCTGGCGGGTGGAGGCGGCGTCGCTCTTCGGGGGAGACCTCTCGCTCTACCTCGAGGCCAACGCCCTGCGGCGCACGCAGCGCGAGGGGCGCGCGTCGATGGACCGCTCGCTGCCGCCGTCGAACGAGCGGTACGGCCGCGCGATCTTCGCCGCCGCGCAGGTGACGCTGGGGCGGTGGACCCTCCTCGCGGAGTGGAAGGACTACACCCACTACCTCGTCGCCCCCACCGAGAGCTCGAACGTCACGCCGCGCGACGTCGGGAGGATCTACAGCACGGCGCCCTCCCTCGAGCGCGACGACCAGCGGGTGTTCACCAACGCCAACACCCGGGGCGGTCGCGTTCGACTCGACTACTCGCCGCCGGCGTCGGCGTGGATCTTCTCGCTCAACAGCGTCTTCTACGGCTGGGCCGAGACCACCGACCCCCTCGGGAACTTCCTCGACCCCTGGGACGCCGAGCACGGCTACCTCACCACGCACAGCTACCTCTCCTTTCGTCGACGCTCGCGGCCGGTGCTCACGCCGCAGGCCGGAGGGGGCGGCGGAGGCTCGCGAGCGCCGGCGCCCCAGGGCGGCGCGAACATCTCCGCGGCGGGCGTGGGCGGCGCGACGGCGACGCGGGTCGCGAGCGGCGATTTCAACCTCCTCGCGACCCTCGGGTACCGCCGCGAATTTCACGCGGGGTCGGCGTCGTCTGACGGGCGCCTCCCGCCCGCGTACGAGGCCGGAGACATCAAGCACGAGTCGCTGCAGTTCGACATCGACTACGCGTTCCCCGTGGGGGGCAACGACTCCATCGAGATCCGCCTCGACCACCGATTCGAGAGAAATTTCACCTTCGACCGCATCGAGGGGAGCGCGCCGCTCTTCGACGCCTCGCGGGGGCTGTTCAGCACCTCGCGCGGAGGCATCGCGGTGTCGTGGTCCCACGGGCTGCCGCTGGTGGTCTCGGCGAACCTCCGCTGGGACAACACCGCCCGCGCGGTGGGCGACCGCGGCTTCTTCGACCGCGCCCTGGGCTCCAGCGAGGGCGCCCTGCTCCCCACGCTCTACCCCTCCGCCGAGGTTCGCTGGAACTTCACCGTCTCCAACTTCGTGCGGGTCTTCGGCGGGATGACCCCCGGCGGCAGGGTGTGCTCCGGCGGCGTGTGCCGAGACGTCCCGCTCTTTCAGGGCGCGGTCGCCGAGCTCGTGCTGCGCATCTGACCCGCCGCGCTCAGGGGCGCTGCTGCGCGAGGTCTTCGGGGGCCATCCAGTAGATCGTCCCGCCCTGGTCGTCGGCGATGAAGAGCCGCCCGTCCTCGTGAAACACCACGTCGGCGACGCGCCCCTGCACCCCCTGCGACGAGGTGCCGAAGCCCGTGAGAAAATCACGCCACACGCCCGTGGGGCGGCCGCTGGCGTCGACCTCGCTCCACACGACCTTGGTGTTGCGCCAGGTGGTAAATTCACCGTGCAGCGCGACGAAGAAGCCGCCCCGGTAGGGCGACGCCCAGCGGCCGCGCTCGAAGTCCATGCCGAAGGGCGTGTCGTGCAGCGGCCAGGTGCGCAGCTCCTCGACCACCGGCGCGCAGTCGTAGCGCACGGTTCGCCCCGGGGGCGCGCTCGCCCCGCGGCCCGCGCAGCAGGGGTAGCCGTAGTCCTCTCCGTCGCGGATCACCACGAGCTTCTCGCGCCCCATGGTGCCCGTCGACGGGTCCCAGCTGTCGTCGCTGAGCTCCGCGGCGTAGCACGTCACCCCCGCGGGGTCGCAGCGGAGATACAGCGGGTTTCGATGCCCGAACGACACCGGTCGCGGGCGGAGCTCGCCGGGCACCAGGCGGTACACCGCGCCGCCGCGCCGATCGGCCGGGCCGCCGCAGGTGTACGAGCCGTACTGCCCCACGGAGACGTAGATCGCGCCGTCGGCGGCGCGGGCGAGACCGTGCGTCCACCGCTGCGCGTTGGCGAGCCCGGTGAGGTCAGCCACCCGCTCGGCGACGCCCTCGGCGCGCCGCTGGCCGGGCGCGTAGCGCAGGCGATACACCCCGTCGTTGGTCGTGTAGTAGAGCCAGCCGTCGGAGAACACCAGGCCGTGCACGTCGGGGATCCCGCCGACGAATTCCGAGGGCGCGCCGACGCCGTCGCGGTCGTCGTCGGCGATGACCAGGATCTGCCCCGCGCCCACCGGCGCGCCGCCGGGCGTGCGCGTGGCGGGCGACGCGACGAAGAGGTCGCCGCTGGGCGAGAAGGCCATCACGCGCGCGGCCCGCGCCGTCGCGAAGCGGCGCACGCAGAAGCCGTAGGGGTAGCCCACGCGGGCCACGTCAGGCGCCGGGAGGTCGCAGAAATAACGGGCCGCGGGGTCACGGTCGAAGCTGGCGCGCTCGGGGCGAATCACGCCGCTGTCGGTCGCGCCGTCTTCGCGCACGCACCCCGCCACGAGCATCGAGAGCAGCGCGGCGCGCGAGAGGGTCTGGGCAGCAAGCATCGCGCCGCCACTGTCGCGCATCGCCGCGGCGCGCGGCAAGTGCCACTGGTCACGAGAGCCCCACGCGCGTAGTGGCCTCGCCTCGCTGGACCGACACGGGGGAGATGAGGCAACCTGCGCGCAGGAGCAGCCATGCGAAATTCTGTCTTGCGAGCCTGCGTGATCCTGCTCGCGTCCTACTCTCTCTTTGCCTGCGCGGGCGGCCGCACCACCGACGACGGCGGAGCGGGCGGCAAGAAGGATGTTCCCTTCTTCGTCGACGACTTCGTCCCAGAGCCCTCGGACGTGCCCGACATCGACGCCGCGCCCGAGCCCGGTCGCTGCGGCCAGGCCACGCAGCGCTGCTGCGGCGGCACAGCGTGCGAGCGCGGCCTCGACTGCCGCGAGGGCGCGTGCTGCTCGCTGCCCTCCGCGGCGTGCGCCGGCCCCAACGACTGCTGCGACGGGCTGAGCTGCACCGGCGGGCGCTGCTGCCAGTCGTCGGGCGGGCGCTGCGAGTCGAGCGCCGAGTGCTGCGACGGCACCGCGTGCGTCGGCGGTCAGTGCCAGGCCACGCCCACGGCCTGCGGCGGCAGCGACCAGGCGTGCTGCGCCGGCGACATCTGCCAGGCCGGCTTCACCTGCAGCAGCGGCACCTGCCGGGCCTGCGGCGGAGACACCCAGCCCTGCTGCCCCGGCGCGAGCTGCTCCGGCTCCCTCGCCTGCGTGGGCGAGGTCTGCACCACCCCCGCGCCCTGCGGGGATCGGCTCCAGATGTGCTGCACGGGCAACTCGTGCAACCCGGGGCTCACCTGCGACACTGGCTTCTGCAACCCCGCCCCCGCGGCCTGCGGCGGCGACGGGCAGATGTGCTGCGGCACCGCGTGCAACCCCGGCCTCGCGTGCAGCGCGGGCTCCTGCCGCTCGCCCATCGTGACGCCGGGCTCCGACGCGGGCTCCGGCGGGGGCAGCTGCGGCAACACCGGCGAGATCTGCTGCGGAGGCACCGCCTGCAACCCCGGCCTCGTGTGCAACGGCGGCACCTGCGCCATGGGCGCGGTGAGCTGCGGCGCCGACGGCGAGACCTGCTGCGGAGGCACCGCGTGCAACTCGGGCCTCTCGTGCACCGGCGGCGTGTGCCAGACCACCAGCGGCGGCGGAGGAGGAGGAGGCACCCCCGGCGGAGGCGGCGGAGGCACCCCGGCGCCCTGCGGCGCCATCGGCCAGCCCTGCTGCGGATCGGTCGCCTGCAACCCCGGCGGCACCTGCAACTCGGGCACGTGTGAGACCGCCAGCGGCGGCGGGGGCACCCCCGGCACCGACGGGGGCACCCCCGGCGGCGGCACGCCCGGCGGCGGCGGCGGCACGCCCCCCGGCGCCTGCGGCGGAGACGGCGAGCCCTGCTGCGGCACCTCGGCGTGCAACGCGGGCCTCTCGTGCAGCAGCGGCACCTGCCGCCGGGGATGATGTCCTGCGGCGCCAGCGACATGCCGCTGCGTACCCGGCGCCTGCAGGCGGGCGAAACACCTGCATGTCGAACGTGTGCCGCGCGACGAGCACCGTCTGCGGCGCCGACGGGCAGCGCTGCTGCGACATGAACACCTGCTCCAACAGCGCGCGCTCACCTGCGTCGGCGGCCTCTGCCGCTCCTGCGGCCTGGCGGTCGTCGATGCAGCGGATCCGGCGACTGCTGCTCCAGGCTCTGCCAGTCGTCGCATTCATCGGCGGCACCACCGCTCCGCCGGGCTCTCCTGCACGCCCGGCGGCGTGCCCGGCTGCGCGTCGGGCACCACCTGCGCCGAGGCCCACGGCTCCGACCGCTGCTGCGGCTCGAGCGGCGGCGCCTGCACGTCTGACAGCCAGTGCTGCGGCACCCTCGCGTGCCGCAGCGGTCGCTGCGCGCAGCAGACCTCCGGCGGCTCGTGCACGGGTGACATGGACTGCATGTCTCCCCTCACCTGCCAGGGCGGCCGCTGCCAGATGCCCGGGGTGATGTGCATCTCCGCCGGCGCCTCGTGCATGTCGGGAGGCCCGACCTGCTGCGGCTCGCTCACCTGCACGGGCTCCCCGAGCAGCCCCAGCACCGGCCGCTGCTGCAACCCCAGCGGAGGCGCGTGCACCTCGGGCGCCGACTGCTGCAACGGCGCGGCCTGCACCGGCGGTCGGTGCGCCTGCGCCGCGGCGAACAGCACCTGCACCTCGGGCGCCGACTGCTGTGGCCGCATGTCCTGCACCGGCGGTCGATGCGTGTGCCAGTCGCGCGGCGCCGCCTGCGACGGAGACACCGACTGCTGCAACGGGCTGAGCTGCATCGGCGGCTTCTGCAACTCGTGCACGCCCCGGGGCAACGTCTGCATGGCCGGGGGCGGCTCGCCCTGCTGCAACGGCCAGTGCCGACAGATCATCAGCACCCAGCGCTGCTGCGTGCAGGTGGGCGAGGGATGCACCGGCGACCTCGACTGCTGCGGCTTCATGCTCTGCCGCAGCGGCCAGTGCGCGTGTCAGGCGCAGGGCTTCTCGTGCCAGGAGACGCAGGAGTGCTGCATGGGCCTCACCTGCCGCGACGGCGCCTGCCGCCCGCAGCAGATGGACGCCGGCACCGGCATGGACGCGAGCCTCCCCGACGTCTCGCTCCCTGACGGCGGCGGCGGGGGCGGCGGCGGCGACGGCGGCGGCGGGGGCGGCGGCGACGCCAGCGGCGGCGACGGCGGGATGTGCGTCGGGCCGGGCTTGAGCTGCACCCAGGGCGGCGCGCGCTGCTGCGGCGACTTCTCCTGCGGCGAGCAGCCGGGCGGCACCTTCTGCTGCCGCTCTGGCGGCTCGATGTGCTCGACCTCGCGCGAGTGCTGCGGCTCGATGCTCTGCACCGGCGGGATGTGTCAGTGCCGGCGGCGTGAGGAGACCTGCTCCAACGACGGCGACTGCTGCGGCGGCGCGCGGTGCCAGCGGCCCAGCTGGGGCAGACCACCGGCGCGGGCACCTGCGCGTGCTCCTCGATGCTCGAGATGTGCACGAGCAACGAGGGCTGCTGCTCGGGCCTCGAGTGCCGCCCGGAGGGCGCTGCCTCGCCGAGGCTGCCTCGCGCCGGGCGACACCTGCAGCGGCATGTCGGGCCCCGACGCGGGCATGTGCTGCGGCGGCTACCTCTGCGAGGCGCAGCCCGGCGGGAGCATCAGCACGTGCTGCCGCTTCCCCGCGCTCACCATGACCGGCACGCCGGTGTCGTGCACCCGTCAGCTTGACTGCTGCGGGCAGAGCCTCTGCATCGACGGGGCCTGCGCGTGCCGCCGCGACGGCCAGTCGTGCCTGAACTCCCTCGAGTGCTGCGGCGCGATGCTCTGCGACCGCCCCATGGGCGCCGCGATGGGCACCTGCCGCTGCCAGGCGCGGGGTGGCTTCTGCTTCCCGGGCGGAAACGACTGCTGCGCGGGCTCCACCTGCGTCAGCGACATGACCGGCTCCACCTGCCGCTGACCCTCCCTCGTCACCCTCCCTGCAAGAGCCCCGCGCGCGACGCCAGATCGAGCGCGTGGGCCATGAGGTCGAGCTGGCTCCTGGAGCCCGCGCCGATCGCCTGCTCCCTCGCGCCGAGGCGCAGCAGGCGGTCGTCGAAGTGCGCGCCGATCGCCCTCTCTCGCAGCGCGTCTCGCAGCGTCTGGAGGTTCTCGAAGCGCGTGGATCGCATCGCGTCGCCGAGGAACCCGAAGTCCACGCCCTCGCGCAGCACCACCGGCGGCGCGCCGCGCGCGTAGACCAGCATCGCGGCCTCGAGGTCGGGCACCGGCGCGCTCCGCGCCTCGCGCGCGGGGATGACCCGCATTTCGAAGATCGCTCGCGCCGCGCCCCGCTCCGCGGGGAGCCGGGCGTGTCGGGGCTGCAGGCGCCGCTGCATCGCGCGGAGCACCAGGTGCACCGAGCTCCAGGCCACGGTGAGCGCGCGGCGGTCGGCGCCCTCGATCACCAGCGCGTCGTCGCGGAGCTCGAGCTTGCGCGCCATGAACCGCTTGCGGTCGTCGACCATGTCGCGCTCGTCGAAGACCACCGTGTCGACGCCCGCGGCGAAGCACGCGCGCTGCAGGGCGACCGCGGGGTCTTCTCGGAAGGTCTCCCGAAAGGGCGCGGCGCTCACCGGGTCGCTGGCGCGCTCGGGGAGCATCGCCAGAACCCGCGGGAGCTCCGCGCCGAGGCGCAGCGCGACGTCGTACGGGGAGAGCCCGAGGGGCTCGGCGAGGGCGGCGGCGGCTCGCGCGAGGTCAGCGCGCGTCCTGACCGCGGCGAGGATGCGCATCGGCGCTGGAGTGTAGCCCCGATCGACGCTTGCGGCTCGCGCGAGGTCGCTGATACCGTCGCGCCGATGATTCGGAACTCGATGCGGGCGATGGCGATCCTCTGCGTGTTGTCGTCGCCGATGGGCTGTCAGCTGATCAAGCGCCTGACCAACCGCGGGCAGGACGCGGGCACCCCCGCCGCGGCGCCCGCGACGCCGACGCCGATCCCCTCGGTCGACGAAGACGCGGGCAACATCGCGATGCCGAACCCCAACGTCGAGCCGATGCCCTCGGCGGACGACGGCGGCGCCGTCGACTCAGACGCGCCGGCGCCTGACCCCAACGCGGCCCCCGCGACCGAAGACGCGAGCGCCGAGGCGCCCAGCGTCGACGCCGCCGTCGAGGCCGCGCCGCCGCCGCCGGTGGTCCCCACGGTGGCCGAGCCGGCGCCGAGCGACGAGACGCCCCGCCGCCGCCGCGGCCGCACCTTTGCAAGGACCACCCCGGTAAGGTGAACCCCTCGACCGGCCAGGTCTGCCCGATGGTGGGCCGCTAGTACCTCGCCACAGGGGATTTGAAGGGTTGCGGCTGAGGGCCGTTCTTGGCGCCGGCGGACCTTCAACTGCCCCCTGCGCTCGCCGGTCGCTCCCTGCGGTCGCTGTCTCGCTGAAGGGGAGCCTGATACTGGGCGCCCCCGCTGGGACGGCTGACCGGGCGATCGTCTGGCGCGTGCGCGCACGACGGTTTCTTAAGGATATTCGGGATGTTGACTCGTGGCGCGTTCACGCGGTCGCATCGCGACGGTCGATCACCCCACCGTCGTGCGCGGCACGGCGACGACTCGGTCAGCCCCGTGCGGCGGGGGCGCGCCCAGGCTCCCCTTCGGCCCGGCGACCGCGGGGGCGACCGGCTGGCGCCCAGGGCGCTGACAAACCGGCGCGAGACCGACGCGTTCAGAGATGAGTCCCGCGCAGGCCCGAGGCGGGAGAGGGCGCGCGGCGGTGACGGTGGGGGCCCTGGCAAGAACGGCCCTCAGCCGCAACCCTTCAAATCCCCTGTGGCGAGGTACTAATCGCCCGCCTCCGCCCGGCTCCACCCCCCCGCCTCTCGCGTCACCCTCCAGCCTTCACAACGTAGAATGCGCTGCAGCGCAGGGTGATTCGTCTCCGCAAGGACGACCCGCACCCCGCGCCGTCGCAGCGTCGCGCACGCGTCCCCGGCGCCGCGCTCCAGCGCGAGGGCGTCGAGGGCGACCGCGGCGCGGTGGCAGTCGTTGCGGGCGTCGAAGAGCAGCCTCGCGTCGGCGTGCGCGCGCGCGTTCCAGAGAAACCACCCCGTCGCGTCGAAGGGGACCCAGGCACGCGCGTCGGCGAGGTCCGCGGTGAGCGCGGGGAGCCCGGCGCCGCCGACGCCGATGGCGACGTGATCCCTCGGCGCCGCGCGGGCCAGCAGCAGCGCGAGGACGACGGCGGGCGCGAGGATCCAAGGCACGCGCGGCAGCGACCAGCTCCCCCGAGGCCCGCGGAGCGCGTCGAGGTGCGGCGCGAGGAGCGCGAGGCCCAGCACCGCGGCGAGCACGAGGTGACGCGACTGCAGCGCGCCCATCGCGACGAGGAGCAGGGTGAAGACGCCGTCGACCCGCGCGCCACGGGTCCCGCGGCGGAGCGCGTGGAGCGCGAGGAGGCTCACGCCGAGGCAGGCCGCGAGCACCCAGGGGTTCGCGAAGGGCGCGGGCCAGGTCCAGAGCGGGCGAAACTCCAGCACCTCGCGGCGGAGCACCGCAGCCATGGGATCCCCCCCCGCGAGGTAGCGTCCGACGAGCCCGTGGAGCGAGAGCCCGTAGGGGTTCGCGAGGGTCGCGAGGCCCGCGAGGAGCAGCGCGAGGAGGCGAGTGCGCCGCTCAGCCCCTTCGGCACGCATCACCGCCGCGGCGATGAGCGCGAGCGCGAGGGGAAAGCTCCCGTGCGCGTTGGTCCAGAGGGCGGTGAGGAGCGTGAGGGACGCGACGGTCGCGCGGGTCCAGGTCGGCGCGCGGGTGAGCCCGAGCGCGAGGAGCGGGAGCGAGAGCAGCGCGTAGCCCGGACGCGGCGACACGAGGCTCGCCTGCCCCGCGAGGAGCGCGGCGAAGAAGGTCCACGCGGCGGTGTCGTCGCGCACGCCCGCGCGACGGTGGGCGAAGCGCATCGCGGCGAGGGTCGCGCAGGCCCCGAGCACGCCGAGGGTCGCGATGAAGGCGCTCCCCCATCGCCCTGCGCCGAGGGCGTACACGGGCGAGAGCAGCCACTCGTGAAAGACCCACGGGATCCCCGGATCGGTGATCGACCAGCCGTTGACGCGAGGGACGCTCCCACGCGCGAGGAGCTCGCGTCCTGCGGCGGCGATCCACCACGCGTCGGGGTCGCCAACGGGCTCGTGCGCCGCACGGAGGGCGAGCACCGAGAGCAGCGCGACGTTGGCGCCCACCGCCACGCGCCGCTCGGAGAACGCGTCGAGGAGCAGCGCGCGTGTCCAGCGGGGCGAGGCGTGCATCGCTCAGCGCGCGAGGGCGGCGCCGAAGCCCATGGGCGCAGCGCCCGGCGCGCGGATCGTGCGGGTGGGGGTGGTCGACGGGCCGCCGACGCGTCCCGCGAAGATGTGCACGACGCCCGCGCCGCTGTCGGCGGTGGGGTCGCCGATGACGAGGTCGGCGAAGTTGTCGCCGGTGTAGTCCGCCATCGCGGCGACAGTTCCGTGTGGGAATCGCAGACCTTCGTCGGAGAGCATATTCACTCCAAGCTCGGTCGAAACGACGACCTGAACGCCCACAGGTACGGATTGAAGCCCCTGAATCGTTCGGAGGTCACGAATCCAATCCTCGTGACCGTCCTGGTTCAGGTCTCCCGCTCGATAGAGGATCCCACTGGTATTGCTGCCTGTTCCCCGCGGCCAGGATGCGATCCCCGGGAGCATGTAGCCACCGGGACGGCTCGGCAGCAGATAGGCCACTTCGTTCACATTAGGAACGCCGACCAACAAGTCAGGAAAGCCGTCTCCGTTTCGATCGCCCAGGAATCCCCCGGTGCCGCCGAAACCATTCTCGAACGCACGCGCGTCGAGTTGTCGAGCGCCCGGCAAATCGAGTCCTTGAGAGCCCCCCTGAGCCGTCGCGATGAAGCCAGGCCGAGAGGTCACCTTGGCGGGTCCCGACGCGCCACGCCAGACGCCTCCAGCGACCAGATCCGTATGCCCATCGTCATCCAGATCCGCCGCCGCAACGAATCTCCCAAATTGGTACTCCGAGCGAAGAACCCGCCAGACCTGACTCTGGCGAACGGTGCCTCCCGGCGCGCTCCCGTAGATCGGCCAGACCCCACCGAGCCACGTCGGCCACGTCCCGCCGAGCGAGGTCACCACCCAGTCTGCGTATCCGTCGCCGTTCAGGTCTCCTGCGCGTTCAAGTGAGACCCCGAATCTCTCATCCGAACTGGCTCCACGGAGCACGATCGCCGTCTCCGTCGTTGGCCCCGTGGCGCTCCCCCAATAGAGCGTTACGACGCCCGCAGGGTTGGCATCCACCGAGGAAGACACCGCGAGTTCGGCGAAGCCGTCGCCGTTGAGGTCTCCGACGCATGAGACCACCGAACCAAATCCCCCGCCGGCACCCGTGGGCGGATCAAGGGTCCAGCGTGGTGAGTCGAGCGAGTCACCGGAGTAGATCAGCACCCTCCCCTGACCCGCGTTCGCCAGAGGCACGCCGACGATCAGATCGGCGAGCCCGTCGCCGTTCACATCGGGCACACCGTGGGTCGAGTAGTCCCGCGCGGCGGTGCCGACGACGGTGAACTGCCAGGTCACCGAGAAATCGCCCACGGGCTGATCGGCGACGCGATTTCGGAGCCGCCAGAACCATGGTCCTCGTCGCAACGGAGAGGTCCATCGGTGCTCGGTTCCGCGCACCACGGCGCTGCGTACGTCCTGCTTGCACGCTCGATCGGCGCAGATCTGCAGTTCGACTTCGGCGATGCTGTTTGGAAGATGCCACCGGAACCTAGGGCGATCGGAGGCGACCATGGAGGTCGACAAGGGCCCACGCGGTCGCGCCGCAGGTATCGGCTCGCACCGACCTCCCTCCTCGGTGTAGCCAGGCACACAATCAACGGCGCACACGCCCTGCCGACAGACGGCGGCTCCGTGGGTCACGGCGGCACAGCGCTGGCAGACCGAGCCGCAAGCCTCGGTGGAATCGTCGGGTACGCAACTCCCGCCGCACGAGTGGGTGCCTGCGTCGCAGGTCGGGCTCGCGAACACATCGGAACGATCTGAAGCGACCGCATCGAAAGAGTCGGTCGAAACATCAAGAGTCATGATGTCCGCAACGGCATCGATCTGCCCGCGGTCTTCAGTCGCCGCATCTCTTTCGCGCAAAACTGGCGCAGGAATGCAGCCGATCGTGAGCGCTAGCAGTAGTGCAGAATATCGGGTCTTGGAGAAGCGAGTCGCAGAGAGTGCCATCTCGAAGAAGGCTCTCTCTGCGAGTTCAAAATTTCAACCCCCCCCGATTATCGCTTGTTCGCACACACAGGACCCGAACGACGCACGTAGGACTCAAGTCGTGGAAATCACGCTGCCGGAATGTACAGCCGGGTCCCGTCCTCCAGAGTTTCGCAAGTATGACCAGAGCGGCAGTCGCCGGTCGAGGTACAGGTCCGCATGCAGTACTGGCCGACATCGCGGATCAGAATGCAGTCGCCGGTTGGGAGACAGTCCTCGGTGACATTGCACGCGGCGCTACAGTACCCATCAGGGAACAAGCCCGGAATCATCAGGCAGGTGTTGTTCGTGCCTGGGCAAGCTGATGGCGAGGTGCAGGCGCGTCCAAAGTCGCGCGCCGCGGTCTGGCATGTTCCGTTCGCACAACTCTGGCCCCCCGCGCAGATACGCCCGCAGCCGCCGCAGTTGTTCGCGTCGGTCTGCGGGTTCACGCAGGTCGACCCGCAGGCGATCTGCGGCGACGTGCACGTGGGCCCCGGCGTCACGCACTGTCCGTTCATGCACGTGGCCGCGCCGGTGCACGCGTTGTTGCAGCGTCCGCAGTGCGAGCCGCTCGTGGCGACGTTCACGCACGACGCGCCGCAGCAGGTGAGGCCCGCGGCGCACGCGCAGGTGCAGGTCCCGTTGGTGCAGATCTGACCCGCGGCGCAGGCGCGGCCGCACGCGCCGCAGTTCTGGTTGTCGCTCGTCGGGTCGATGCACTCCGAGGAGCACATCAGCCGCGGCGCGTTGCACGCGGTGATGTTCATGCACGTGCTGTTCAGGCACGCCTGCATCGAGCCGCAGCGGCGGCCGCACTCGCCGCAGTTCTCCGAGTCGGTCGCGGGGTTGATGCAGCTCCCGGCGCAGAGCAGCCGCGGGGCGTTGCAGGTGATCATCGGCGCCTCGCAGGTGCCGTTGTTGCAGGTCTGTCCGCTCGGACACATCGTCCCGCACTGGCCGCAGTTGGTGCCGTCGCTGCGGGGGTCGACGCAGATCGCGCCGCACATCATCCGCGGGGCCGCGCAGGCGCTGGTGGTGTCGGCGGGGGGCGTCGCGGTGTCGGTCGGGGGGGTGACCACGTCCATGTCCCCGCCGCCGCCGGTGTCGGCGGTCATCATGCCGCCGTCACCCGTGGTCATCGCGCCGGTGTCTTCGGGGGGAAAGAAGCCGCCGCCGCCGGTGCCGCCCGCGCGCGCCGAGCAGCCGAAGCCCGCCAGCACGCACAACAAAAGGAGTCCATCTCGTCGAAGCATGTCGGTCTTTATTGCCTCTCGATGCGCGCGAGTCCAACGATCTGCCCGGCGCGGTGACGCGCAAGGTAGACCGGCGGCGCGACACGTCAAGAACGGGGAGCGCGCGGGGCGGGACGTGTTAGCCTCCGCGCCCTCACCGCGCCGACGGGACCGCAGGAGGAGTCGCAACCCAATGGAGTCCGAGCACCGTCTACGCGTCGACGCGTTCAACCTCTTCATCGAGTTTCGCGAGGGCGACGGGACGACCTTTCGCATCGCCCCCGCGATCCCCCTGCGCGCGTTTCATCACCTCGCGCTCCCGCTCTTCGCGAGCCAGGCGCGGGGCGAGCTCGTGCTCGAGGCGCAGGGCGTCACCGAGGCCCCCTTCTCTGCGAGCCTCGCACTCGACGGCGAGTCCCTGGGCGCCGCGCAGGAGGCGTCGCTCGGAGCGGGCGGCGCGTTCTCGCTCACCCTCCGCGCGCCCCTCGGCGAGGTCCGCAGCCGCGCGGGCGAGGCCGTGGCCGTGGGCCTCGCGGTGGTAGGAAACACAAGCCCGTTGATGCTCCTCCGCGCCGAGCTCTCTGCGCTGGAGCAGGGTCCGGTGATCGACGGCTTCGACCTCCGCGAGGCCACCGACTCGCTGCTCGTGAACGCGCCCGAGCGCAAGCTCTTCGACCTGCAGAACCCCGAAGAGGGCTTCTGGGTGGGAACAGGGCGCTGGCGCCTGCGACTCCTCGTCGACTGGCTCCGCGCCGACCTCGAGGGGATCACCCTCGACCCGCGCCCCTCGGACTTCACCCACAACTGGCTGCACACGGGCACCCCCGAGGACGTGCTCTGGGAGGACAGCTCGCGCCGCGCGGGCGGCCGTCGGAGCTACACCGAGCTCTCCCTCGACACGTCGAACGGAGCCCTCCTCGAGCGTGTCCCCCCCGAGGGGATGGACCTCCCGGTGACCCTCTCGATGTCGCACGCCCTGGAGCGCCCCGCGTCGCCCTTCGAGGTGCCGCTCACGCTCACGTGGTCGCGGGAGGTCCCGCTGCGGCTGCGCGACCCGCGCGCGCAGCTGTCGTCGTTTCGCCGGCTCTCGGGGGTGGGGATCGATTTCGGCACCACGGCCACCGTCGCGGCCTTCTCGCACAAGGGCTTTCGCGCGCTGATGCGCCTGGGCGCCGCGCCCGACGCGCACGCCAGCCCGGCCGAGAACCCCACGGTGCTGCTCATCGACGACCACGAGCGCCTGTGGTCCGCCATCGCCGAGGGAGGACCGCGCTTCCCCAACCTCCTCCGCGCGGTGCAGGCGTCGCACGCCGCGCGCGAGCGGATGATGGAGTTCCCCAACGCGGTGGTGTCGGGGCTCAAATCGCTCCCCGAGCGGGTCATCGTCCTCGACCAGCCCCCGCAGCTCAGGGACCGCGACAAGCGCGCGGATTTCATCCTCGACGAGTCTCGCGTGCGCGCGCTGGTGCGCACCTACGGCTACCTCCTCGGCCGCGCGATCAACCGCCCCGGGCAAGAGGTCTTTCTGCGCTACTACCTCACGCAGCCCGCCGAGTTCGACGAGCGCGCGAGGGAGCTGCTGGTCACCGAGCTCCGCGCGGGCCTCACCCGGTCGATCCCCGAGGGCATCCCCGAGTCTGAGCTGCGCATCGAGCTCGTGGCCACCGAGCCCGAGGCCTACGCCGCCGAGGTGTGCCCCGAGCTCGCCGCCGACCCCGCCTTCGCCGACCTCATCGCCAAGCACAACGAGCTGCGCTTCGCGGTCTTCGACTTCGGCGGCGGCACGCTCGACATCGCCTGCGGGCGCTACCGCCCCGCCACCCCCGACGAGCAGCGCGCCTCGGGGTGCAGCTCGGTCATCGAGACCCTGCAGGTCGCCGGCGACGACCACCTCGGAGGCGACTACCTCAGCCACGAGCTCGTGTGGCTGACCCACCAGCACGAGGCGCACCTGCCCGAGATGGAGGCCAAGGAGGTCCCCATGCAGCGGCCGGTGACCGTGCCCGAGAACCGCCTGGCGCGGGCGCCGCAGCTCTACAAGCGCTCCCTCGCCGCGCGGCAGAACAAGGTGCGCTTCGAGAAGGAGCTGGGCCTCGAGCGCGTGAAGTTCAAGCGCGCCAACGAGATCGCGCGGGTGCCGGCCATGGCCGCGCGACGTCTCGACGAGACCGAGGCCACCCTCGAGAGCCTCGCCACCGACATCGAGGGCGTGCAGAAGAAGCTCGCCGCGCACCTCGAAGCGCGCATTCGAGACGGCGCCCGGCGCCTCGCGTCGATGATCGCCTCGACCCCGTGGACCGCCGAGGGCGCCATCGAGGGCGCCGACGGCGCGGACGTGTGGCGCGCGCAGGACGTGGTGATCCTCCTCGCGGGGAACTCGTCGCGGGGTGAGTACGTCGAGCGCGCCCTCGCGCAGGCGCTGAACCTCCCGTCGCTGAAGGTGTGGCACCCGGGCGATCCCGCTGCGCCGCAAGGGGTTGTGCTGTTCGAGACGCCCACGCGGCTCGAGCGCGGGGCCGAGGTCGTCGGGGTGTCTCCCAAGACCGCCGTGGCCCTCGGCGCGCTGCGCATCGCGAACCGCGACGTTCACCTCGTGCGCGCGGCGCAGGGCTTCTCGTATTTCGTCGGCGATCTCCGGGGCTTTCCCCCGCGGTTTCACGCGCTGCTCTCGATGGGCGCGCTGCCCTCTCCCGCGGGCGACGCCTTCGTCGATTTCGGCCCGTGGAGCACCCAGAAGCCCCTGCGGCTCTCGAAGGAGTACGACCCCGACCGGATGGCCGCGAGCGACCCGCGGGTGATCTCGGTGCACCCTGAGCTCCCCCCCGACGCGTCGGGGCAGCTCTGGGTGTGCCCCACCTCGCCTACGACCCTCGCGCTGCGCTTCGTCGCCGACGACGGCGCCGTCGCCGAGCTCTCCCTCAACCTCGCGCCCTACTTCGCCTGAGGAGCACCACCGTGAGCGTCGAAGACTCCCACTGGAACCACGCCCTCCGCGCCGGCATCGACGCGGTGGTGCTCCAATTCGAGGCCCAGGTTCGGGCCCTGCACGCGCAGCATCAGGCCCTCGCGGCGCAGCGGGAGCAGGCCGCGCGGGCCGAGATCGACGCCCTCCGCGAAGGAGTGAAGGCGCTGCGCGCCGAGCTCGCCGCGAGGGACGAGTCGGTTCGCACCCTCGACGCCGCGCTGCAGCGCGAGGCCGCGGAGTGCGCGCGGCTGCGAGAGGCGCTGCGACGCTCCGAGGGCGACGCCGCGCGGGCCGCGCAGGCGCTCGCGGAGCAATCACGCGCGCTGGCGGAGAAGTCGCAGGAGCTCGACGTGCTCGGCGAGCAGTTCGCCGCCGAGGCGGGCTTCGTCGAGGGCGCGCGAGGCGCCGCGGGGACGATCCTGGGCGACGCGCTGGAGCAGTCCCTCGGGGCGCCCTTCGAGGCCACGCCGGCGTGCTACGGCGCGCTGAAATCCAAGCGGCTGGAGATGGTCCTCGGGGGCGCGATGCGCGAGCGCGGGCGCACCGTGGCGCGGGCGCCGCTCACCGACGCCGAGCTCACCGCCCTCGCCGCGATGGCCTCGGCCGCGGGCTGTGAGCTCGTGCGGGTCGAGGCCGGCGCGCGCTACGCCGCGTCGAGCATGGAGAAGGTCGGCACCCGCGCCGAGCCCGCCGAAGAAGACCTCGTGCTCGAGTGCGCCATGCCCGGACTGCGCGTCGCCGGGACGCAGGGCCTCGCGGTGCAGCCCCGGGTGATCGTCGGCGCGGCGTGACCAACGGAGAGACAAAGCATGTGGAGTCCTGACTCACGAAAGGTTCGCGCGGCGGAGCTGAAGTCCCTGGGGGACAAGGTGATCCGTTATCGCCAGCTCACCGACCGCTTCGCCGGGTACTTCAAGCCCGACTCCGACAACGCGCGGCTGCTCTCGTCGCTGCGCCACCGCCTCGAGGACCTCCACGAGCGCGCGGGCCAGCGCCAGCGTCGCCTCGCCAAGGGCGTGGTGAAGATCGGCGTCGCCGGCCTCGAGAAGCAGGGCAAGAGCGCGTTCCTCTCGGCCTGGCTCCAGTGCGAGCGGCTGCTGCCCTCCGAGGCCGAGCGCTGCACCTGGTCGACCACGGTGGTCGAGCCCTCCGCCGACGGGGTCTTTCAGGCCGTGGTGGAGCACTACGGCCGCGACGATTTTCAGCAGCGCATCGCGAGCTATTTCGACGCCCTCGAGCCCGGCAGCGCCGCGCGCTGGGAGGGGCTCAACGAGGTCGAGCTCGACCGCCTCAGGGGCAGCTACCGCGCGCGCCACGGCTACGAGGTCGACGACATCGACCGCGCGTCGCGGAGAGACACCGCGGCCTGGAGCGAGCTGCGCGAGATCGCCTCGGTGCTCAGCGAGATCAAGGCCCGCCTCGGCGCCGCGCCGCAGGTGCTCAGGGCCAACAGCGTCGACGAGCTCGCCGAGGTGATTCGCCCGTACATCGCGCTGAAAGACACGCGCAACGGCAACCGGCCCTACCCCGGCGTGCGCGCGGTGAAGATCGTGACGGTGCAGATCCCCGTGCGCGGGGCGGTGCCCGGCGTGGTGCTGATGGACCTCCCCGGCATCGACGCGCCCAGCGACAAGGCGCGGAGAGACACCGAGGAGGCCCTCGCCAACGAGGTCGACGTCACCGTCTTCGTGAAGGACGTGACGCGGCCCTCGCTCGTGCAGCAGGAGGTCGAGCTGCTGCGCACCATGCAGCGCGCCGACCGCTCGATCTCGCTGCAGGACAGGCTCTTCGTCGTGCTCACGAAGGTCGACCTCTTCGACCACCCCGACGAGAACGGCAACTGGCACTGGCGACTCGCCGTCGACAACTTCAAGGCGCAGGCGATCGACCGGGTCTTTCCGTACAGCAAGCCCTGGGCGCACCAGGGCGTCGACGCCTCGCACCCCGTCGCGCGGCAGGTGCAGGACTACTACAACCAGACCGCCCCCGTGAGCGGGCTGGAGCAGCTCCAGCGCGCCATCGGGCGCTACCTCTCCGAGGAGGTCGAGAAGCTCGACGCGGCCTCGGTCGAGGCGATGCGGTCGGAGTTCAGCGAGCTCGAGACGCAGCTCCGCGGCGCCCTCGTGAGCGTGAAGGAGCAGCTCAACGCGCAGGAGTTCGAGCGCCGCCGCGAGCAGGCCTTCGACGAGCTCTGGGAGCACATCAAGTCGGGGGAGGACCCGCGGGGCCTGCTCCCCGAGATTCGCGCGAACCTCTCGCGCTTTCTCGACGCCGAGCTCAGCGACGAGCAGCGCGCCGCGCGGGCCACGCGGGCCAACCAGCGCATTCAAGAGATCCGCAGCGACCTGCTCTCGCGGCTCACCCCCGAGGAGGCCGAGCGCAAGCGCCGGCAGATGCACTCCCCCGGGCTGATGAACGAGACCGCCGTCGAGATGGAGATGCGCAAGCTCATGCGCGAGCGCTCCGCGGCGCGCATGACGGGCCTCGGCGCAGACTTTCGCGACACCGCACGGGAGAGCATCGAGCGGCTGCTCGGCGAGATGTTCACCCGCGCCGAGCACATGAACGGGCGCCTCGAGATGCTGCTCCCTCCGGGCAACACCCTCCTCGAGCGCATCGACGCGCTGGGCCGCAGCGGGCACGTGAGCGAGAGCGTGCTGCGCCACCAGCGCCAGGAGCTCGCCAAGGCCGACGTGGCCTTCGAGGTGCTCTCCCGGTACTTCGCGCGGCAGATCATCGACATCCTCGACGCCACCGACCCCGCCGACCGCGAGGTGCGCGAGCGCGAGATGCGCGGGCTCGAGCAGTTCTTCGGCATGGACATCGCCGACAAGGCCACCCGCGCCGACCCCCTCGCGTCGGTGAGCGCCGGGCCGTACGCCCCGCCGGGAGGCTTCGCCGCGCAGGGGAGCTCGGGGCAGTTCCCCACGCAGCCGGCGGAGATGAAGCCGCAGTCGTGGGTGGCCGACCGCATCGACAAGCTGCGCACCCGCGCCGACGCCGCGCCCGCGCCCCCCGCGCCGAACACCGCCGCGCCGAAGGCCGAGGCGATCCCGCGGGACTGGTCGCGCATGCTCCAGCGGGTGCGCGCCGACGTCGAGCGCATCTGTAACTTCTTGGAATCGCTCGCGAAACACCCTCGCGGGCTCCAGAAGTACCACGAGGAGGCGGTGCGCACGGTGCACGGCTCGTGGCTCGACGACGAGGGGCAGCAGAGCCTGCGCCGGTGGGCCCGGAGCGAGTGCTCGCGCATCTGGCCCGACCGCTTCGCGGCCCTCGACGCCGAGTCGCGCCGGGCGCAAGACGACATCAAGGCCCTCGAGGAGCTCTTCACCACGGCGGCGCCCGCGGCGTGAGAGAGGCGGAGAGAGAGATGACCCCGCAAGACCCGCTCGCCGCGCTCGTGCGCGAGTACCTCTCGGCGCGCGACGCCCTCGCGGCCCTCGACCTGCGCGTGAGCGACATCGCGGACCACGACCGACGCGCCCTGGCGCCCTGGTCCGAGGTGCTCCGCGCGCTGGGACGGGACTCTCCCGACGCGTCGCCGAAGGGGCTCGCGGCGGCGCTGTGGTCCCCCCGCGACCGGGCGGAGCTCTCGGCCCTCGACGACCTCTACGCGGTGGTGGGTCGCCTCTCCTTCGAGGGCGAAGACCGCGCGAACCTCGACGCCTTCGCCGCGGCCCTCGACGCCCTCGACGCGCGCGCCGGCGCGTGGCGCGCGCACCTCGACGCGCTGTCCGAGGTCCCCGCCGAGGCCACGGCCCGCGCGGCGGAGCTGGAGTCGGCGGAGCAGGCCACCGGGCGCGCCCAACGCGACGAGCTCCTGGCGCGCTTCGAGCCCGAGGCCGCGTCGCTCCGCGAGATCAGCGCCAAGACCCTCGACGCCGTGCGCGCCGCGCAGCGCCCCGACCTGCGCGACCCCGAGAAGGCCGAGGCCCTCTACGCCGACTACGTGCACAAGGTCAGCGGGCTCTACGCGCGCGCGCTGCCGTACCTCCGCGCGGCGCTGCACGAGCTCTCGACGGTGGCCGGCGTCGAGACGCCCCCCAACTGGCCCGACGCCCTGCCCTTCGAGCCGACCCTCCCCGCCGACCTCGCGGAGGTGCCCAGCAAGGAGACCCCCGCGCTGCTGACCGCGCGGCAGTCGGTCGAGGCGCTCGCGGCGCAGGAGGAGGCCCTCGCCCGCGCCCTCGACGAGCTCGGCGTGCAGGCCCGACGGGTGGAGTCAGACCTCGCCGCGCGCCGGGAGCGCGAGAAGGAGCTCGAGCGCGAGGCGATCGACGCGCAGCAGATCGCGCGCTGGGCCGCGAAGCTCGACGAGCTCGACCACGCGCGGCGGCGCCTCGCCGAGGTCAACGCCGAGGGCGCGCGGCGCACGCAGGTCATCGCGCAGCTCGCGGCCGAGGCGCAGCGCGTGAGCGCCGAGATCGCGGCGCAGCAGCAGGCCGCCACCGAGCGCGCGCAGGCCGTCGCCGCGAAGGAGGCCGCCCTCGAGGCGCACCGGGGCGACGAGCCCTTCTTCGGCAAGGACGACTGGCGCCGCCGCGGCGAGGCCATGGACGAGGAGCTCGACGCGATGCGCGGAGAGCTGACCGCGCGGCAGCAGTCCCTCGCGGCGCTCAACGCGGAGCTCGCGAGGCTGCGCGCGAGGGAGCCCGTGGAGCAGGCGCAGCTCGCCACGCTCGGTCGGCAGCTCGACCAGGTGCGCGCCGAAGAGGCTGCGGCGCAGCGCGATGTGAGCGCCGTCGAGGCCGCGTTGGGCGCCGGTCGCCCCCCGCGGAGGGTGAGCGTCGCGCAGGCCGAGGAGCTGCTGCAGGCCGTGAGCGCCGCGCGCGCCGAGGCCCGCGCGCAGAGCGAGCGGCTGGTCGCTGAGGGCCGCAGGGTGCAGGCCGACGTCGACCGCGCCACGGTGCAGAAGCGCCAGTGCGCCACGGAGCGCGAGCGGGCCGCGCAGACGCTCCAGGCGGCGTACCGCGCGGCGAACACCCAGCACGAGGAGCAGCTCCGAGCGCTCGCGGCGCGGCGGCAGCAGGCCTTCGAGCGCCACGCCGACGCGGTGCTCGACGGCCTCGAGGCGTCGCTCACGCAGGTCGATCGGGTGTTCATCGAGCCCGCGCGCAAGGTGCTCCTCCAGCGCGCGGGGGTGCTCTCGCAGGGACCCGCGTCGCTGCGCGAGCTCGCCGAGCGCCTCGCGCGCGAGCTCCCCGAGCTCCAGCGCGCCTCGCGCGCGGCGATGGACGGCGCGCACGCCGAGCTCGCGAGGCTCCGCGCCTGGGTCGAGGGCGCGCCCCCGCGGTGCCGTCAGGCCTGGTCCGCGTAGCCCTCAGCGCGCGAAGCGATACCAGCCGAAGCCGATGCGCTCCAGGGTGCCGTCCCCGAGCATGGCCTTCACCTTCACCGGGGGATACCCCAGCTCGCGGAGCTGCCCCGCCGTGAGCTCGCCGGTCGGTCGGGACGAGGCCGCGGCGGGCGCCTCGCGCTTCGCCGCAGGAGCCTTGCGGGCCGCGGGGGTCTTCGCCGGCGCGGGGGTCTTCGCCAGCGCGGGGGTCTTCGCCGGCGCGGGGGTCTTCGCCGGCGCGGGGGTCTTCGCCGGCGCGACCGCCTGGGGCGCGACCGCCTGGGGCGCGCTGACCTTCGGCGGCGGCGCGGGCCGGGGCGGAGGCGCGATGGCGATGCGGGCGGCGCGGGCGGCGAGGCGAGCGCGGTCTCGGGCGCCGGGCAGCTCGATGAGCAGCGCCGCGCCGAGGTAGAAGCGCCCCCCGTTCGCCTCGTCGCCGATGTATCCCGGCGCGCTGTACTCGACGACGCCGAGGCCCGTGGCCGCGGTCGATCCCCCCCCGAGGCCCCTCAGCGGGTCGAGCACCCAGAGCGCCTGGGCGGGCTCTGGCGCGAGGGGCAGCGACGCCTCCAGCTCCGCGGCGTCGAGGCGGGGGCGCGCGAAGACCGCCGCCTCGTCGGCCGAGAGGAACCGCGTGAGCTGGAGGCGGCGCGAGCGCCCACGCTCGAGGATGTACGGGGCCAGGCGCGCCGTCAGTCCGAGCTCGAGCGCCGCGGCGGCGACCTCCCGATCGCGCCCCAGGAGTCGCTGCGCCGAGTCTTCGTCGAGGGCGGCGGTCGCGGGCGCGAAGCCAGGGGCCCGGGCGTAGTCGTGCGCGCAGGCGAAGCCCAGGGTCGCGCCCGCGGAGGCCACGCGCGACTCGGCGACGGCGCGCGCGAGCTCCTGCACGATCGAGCGCGGCGCGGCGGTGGCGCCGCGAGGGGCGAAGGCGCCGCGCCGCAGCACCCAGCTCACCGTGATGCGATCGCCGCCGGTGACCCGGCTCACGGCGTGGTCGACGTCGCCGAAGAAGGCGACCCAGGGCAGGGCGTTCCAGCCGTACCCGCCGCGGCTCCCCCACTCGTAGCGCTCGTCTCGCCCGTGGCGCTTGAGCACCAGCGCGCCGCCCGTGAACGCCCGAGACGCGCACACCACCAGGGTGCCCAGGGCGTCATCGCCGCGGAGGTCGGCGCTGTCGGGCACGAAGAACCCCCCGTCGCGGATCACGCTCACCCCGCTGAGCTGCGCCGAGATCGGGCTCGGGTCGTTGGGCGCGAGCACGACGCGCACGGCGTCGAGCACGCCGGTGCGCAGCGGGTCGAAGCCCTCGACGGTCATCCCATGGGCGGCGGCGTCGCAGCGCAGCGCGTCTCGCGCGCTCGCGTCGGGGCGCGCCTCGGCGCCGTCGCCGTAGGGCGCGGGCACGCAGCGCGCGAGGAGCGACGCGGGCGCGTCGGGGCTCCGCGGGTCCAGGCGAATCGCGGTCCCATCGGCGAAGCGAAGGGTGAGCGGGTGCTCGAGGACGCCGTCCCATGAGAAGGGCGTCTCGGCTCCCTCCGCCGCGCGCACGAGCGCCTCAAGGTGCGCGGCGGTGATAAGGTCGATGCGGTCAGGTCCGTTCACGGCGGCGCAAGCTACCAGAGCCCGACGCCAACCCAATGGCCCTCGCACGCCGAAGTCACCCGCGCGCGCACGTCTCTTCGAAGTGTCCGACGTGCCTACGTTTTCTGCCATCGTCGCGCCCAGGGCTTCAACGCTTGGGCGCCCCTTCGCGCGCACCCCCGAACGGGACCTTCTGTCCCGCCTGCTTCAAACGTCACGCCTCGGTGAAAATAGGCGGTCACAACACCCCCACGCGGTTGACGCCGGTGCGGCGAGGCGATGCAATGAGACGTACGGCGCCGGGTGCCGTGTCTGTTCGCCGATACGCTGCATGGTGCAGCGCCAGGAGCGAGGGCACCGCCCTGACCACTTTTCAACGAGGTATACCCCTTGGCTCGATCAAGACCCCATAGCCTGTGGTGGCTTGTCCCCACCCTGGCGCTCGCAGCGTGCAGCAGCAGCCCACCCACGGGCATCGTCACCGACAAAGACGCGAGCATGGAGCAGGACCTCGGCACGACGCCTGAGGACTCTGGCACCCCCGTCGAAGACACCGGCACCCCCGGCCAGGACACCGGGGCGGGCTGTCAGACGGGTCAGATCTCGTGCATGTCGGGCGGGATCAGCACCTGCGTCGACCCGAGCAGTGATTCCCTGAACTGCGGGAGCTGCGGCAACGCCTGCGGCGCCGGGCAAAGCTGTCAGGCGGGCGCGTGCGTCATGAAGATGGGCGACGGCGGCATGCCCGAAGACGTCGTCGTCGAGAACGACGCGTCCACCCCGGAGGACGTCGTCGTTGAGACCGACTCCGCCGTCGAGACCGACTCCGCCGTCGAGACCGACTCCGCCGTCGAGACCGACTCCGCCGTCGAGACCGACTCCGCCGTCGAGACCGACGCGTCGCTCTGCCCCATGGGCCAGACCTCCTGCGGCAACGTGTGCGTCGACCTCCTCGCCGACGGCTCGAACTGCGGCGCCTGCGGCAACGCCTGCGCCACCGGGCAGTCCTGCCGCGGCGGCGCCTGCGTCACCCCCTGCGCGATGGACCAGTCGCTCTGCGGCGAGACCTGCGTCAGCACGAGCTCTGACCCGGCCAACTGCGGCGGCTGCGGCAACGCCTGCCCCACGGGTCAGATGTGCGTCGCCGGCACCTGCGGCGTGGTCTGCTCGGCGCCCCAGTCGCTGTGCACCACGGCGATGGGCGCGATGGTCTGCGCAGACCTCTCGACCGACAGCGCCAACTGCGGCGCCTGCAACAACGCCTGCGTGGCGGGCCTGACCTGCGTCGCCGGCTCCTGCACCCTGGTCTGCCCGATGGGTCAGACGGCCTGCGGCAGCGCCTGCGTCGACACGCAGACCAGCGACGCCAACTGCGGCGCCTGCGGCAACGCCTGCGCCACCGGTCGCGTCTGCCGCGCGGGTGCGTGCGCGCTGACCTGCCCGACGGGTCAGCTCGTGTGCAGCGACGCCTGCGTCGACCCGCAGACCGACAGCGCCAACTGCGGCATGTGCGGCAACGCCTGCCCGACCGGCCAGTCCTGCACGGCGGGCGCCTGCGCCTGCCCGACGGGCCAGACCCTCTGCGGCGGCGCCTGCGTCACCACCTCGTCTGACGTGCGCAACTGCGGCATGTGCGGGCGCACCTGCGCGACCGGGCAGAACTGCGTCGCGGGCGCGTGCACCACGGCGGCGCCGGGCAACGACCTGCCCGCCGGCGCGATCGTCATCAACATGACGACGCCGTCGTCGACCATCACCGGCACCACCGCCGCGGCGGCGAACAACTCGGGCTGCCTCACCGGCGGCGACGTGTACTACCGCTTCACGCTGACCCGCCGCGAGGTCGTGTACGTCGACACCTTCGGCACGACCTACGACACCGGCCTCGCCTTCGCGCCCGCCAGCGGCACGGGGACGGTCACCGGCACCTGCACCGACGACTCGTGCGGCACCCTCCAGTCGCAGCTCGTGCGCGTGCTCGACCCCGGCACCTACTACGTCGTCGTCACGGGCTTCGGCACCGCGACGGGCGCGTTCACGCTGCACTTCCAGCACTTCGCGGTGGGCGGCGCGGTGACCCAGATCACCAGCCTCACCGGCACGCAGACCGTCACCGGCACCACCACGGGCACCAGCGCGGTGACCACCTCGTGCGGCAACGGCACCGGCCCTGAGAACACCTACTGGTTCGCGACCTGCCCGTCGTTCACCGCCACGACCCTGAGCGCCAACACCTGCGGCGCGGCGACCTGGGACACCGTGCTCGAGCAGCGCTCGGCCAACCGCACCGCGAACGTGTGCAACGACGACTCCTGCGGGCGTCAGTCGAGCGTCAACGCCGCCATCTCGAGCGGCGCCGCGCTGCACGTGCTCTACGTCGACGGCTTCTCGCCGACCAACCTCGGCGCGTACTCGGTGTTCCTCCGCTGGGGCGGCTGCGCCACGGGTCAGACGGCCTGCGGCGCGACCTGCCGCAACCTCCAGACCGACGTCGCGAACTGCGGCGCCTGCGGCACCACCTGCCCCACCGGCGCGAGCTGCACCACCGGCCGCTGCGCCTGCGCGACCGGTCAGCTCGTCTGCGGCTCGGCCTGCGTCAACGTGCAGACCGACCGCACCAACTGCGGCCGCTGCGGCAACGTCTGCGGCGGCACGCTGAGCTGCATCGGCGGCACCTGCACCTGCCCCACCGGGCAGAACGCCTGCGGCACCACCTGCCGCAACCTGCAGACCGACGTCGCGAACTGCGGCGCCTGCGGCACCGTGTGCCCCACGGGCGCGGCCTGCACCGCCGGTCGCTGCGCCTGCCCCACGGGTCAGACCGCCTGCGGCTCGACCTGCCGCAACCTCCAGACCGACAACAACAACTGCGGCGCCTGCGGCCGCGTGTGCGGCGCGGTCAACGGCCAGGCCACGACCTGCTCCGCGGGCGTCTGCCGCCCGGCCAACGACACCCGCGCGAACGCCGTCGCGCTGACCCTCACCTCGGGCGAGCTCACCCGCACGGGCAGCACCACCAACGCCACCTTCGACGGCCCGACGGGCTGCGGCACCACCCCGAGCAACGTCTGGTACCGCTTCACGCTCTCGACCGCCGAGATCGTGTACGTCGACACCGCGGGCTCGAACTACGACACCCGGCTCTACCTCGTGAACAGCGCGGGCTCCGCGGTGGTCACGAACAGCTGCAACGACGACGCCGGGTGCACCACGGGCGGCTTCACCAACGGCCTCCAGTCGCGCGTCGCGCTGCAGCTCGCCGCGGGCACCTACTACATCGCCGTCGCGGGCTTTCAGCCCACGAGCACGGGCAACTTCACCCTGCACGTGCAGCACATCCCGGTGAACTACGCCTCGGTGAACGTCGGCCAGATCTCGGGCACCGCGACCACCGCGACGCGCACCCTCGGCGGCGGCAGCCTGCGCACGCCCTCGTGCACGCTCGGCCCGTCCGGCGAGGACATGCGCTGGTTCGTGACCTGCGGCTCCACCACCGCGTCGACCTTCAGCACCTGCATGGGTGACGGCGCGACCTGGACCCGCCAGATCGGCTCCACCACCTACGACGCGTCGATGTACGTCTACTCGGGCAACACCGGCACGCAGGTGCAGTGCAACGACGACGGTCCCTCGACCTCGACCTGTCGCGGCACCGGCGGCGACACGGCGAACTACGGCTCGCGCATCTCCGCGGCGATCCCCCGCGGCCTCAACGCCGTCGTGGTCGACGAGCGCCTCCGCGCGAGCGGCATGCGCTACACCCTCCGCCACATCATCAACTGACCTTACCCCCCCTGCGACCGCGCCCGGCGTCTCTGACGTGACGGGCGCGGCGCGCCCCGCGGTCACCCCTCGCCGCGG
>JAWKRB010000022.1:0-141513 GCA_041389885.1 Polyangiales bacterium
CAGCGGCACCGGCGGCATCTGGCGCCGCGAGGCCATCGACTCGGCCGGCGGCTGGCAGCACGACACGCTCACCGAAGACATCGACCTCTCCTACCGGGCGCAGCTCAAGGGCTGGCGCTTCGTGTTCCGTGAGGACCACGTCACCCCCGCGGAGCTCCCCGAGGAGATGGAGGCCTTTCGGGCGCAGCAGTTCCGCTGGGCCAAGGGCACCGTGCAGACCGCCCGCAAGCTCCTGGGCCGCGTGCTCTCTCGCAAAGACCTCCCCTTCAGCGTGCGCATGGAGGCGTTCTTCCACATGACGCCGCACTTCTCGTACCCGCTGATGGTGCTCCTCGCGGCGCTGCTGCTGCCGATGCTCCTGGTCATGCCGGCGAGCGACCCCACCTCGCTGCTCCTCGTCGACATCCCCCTGATGATCGGCTCGACGGGCTCGCTCCTGACCTTCTACATCGTCGCCGAGCGCGCGCAGGGGCGCAGCGCCATGGGCGCGCTGCGGCGCCTCCCGTGGCTCATCGCCATCGGCGCGGGCATGTCGCCCTGGCTCACCCGCGCGGTGTGGGAGGGGCTGCAGGCCGAGACCGGCGAGTTCGTGCGCACGCCCAAGAAGGGCAAGAGCAAGGCGGCGGGGCGCTACAAGGCCCGCACCATCCTCCCCGTCGTGGAGATGGGCCTCGCGGTCGAGAGCGTGGCGTCGTTCTACACGGCGATCACCACGGGCCACTACATCGCCGCGCCCTTCGCGCTGCTCTTCGTGATGGGCTTCGGCTTCGTCTCGATGATGGTCCTGCGCGAGCGCTTCCCCGCGGCGGTCATCGAGCGCGCCGGGGCCGCGAGCCCGATGGAGCTCCCCGAGGTGCAGCCCGAGCTCGTGCCCGCGTTTCAGCGCGCCGAGGCCCCGCGCTCGCAGATGTCGCTCTGACCGACCGCGCTCCGCGGTTGCGCTGCGTCGCAGAGTCGGCCTAGAACGCATCGCCGCTCCATGGCTGAGACCGTACTCATCCCCGCTCACTTCGCGCGCGCCGCCGACGCCCTCGGCGCCGCCGCCGACCGGTCGTCCGACGAGGTCGACCTCGTCGCCGAGGTGGTCGTCGAGGCCCTCGTCGACCAGGCCGCGCGCCGCGCCCCCGCGGTGTCGCCCACGGTCGTCGACGAGGCGATGCGCGCGCGCAAGGCCACGCCGGCCACCGGCGCCACGGGCGAGCTCAGGCCCCTCGAGGTGCTGCGGGCGGGCCCGTCCAGCGAGGCGGAGCGCGCCGTGCTCGCGGCCCTCGTCGCGTGGCACGTCGACGCGCTCCTCGAGCGCCGCGACGGCGTGCGCGCGCTGCGCGACCTGCTGCCGGCCTTCGACTGGCTCGAGTTCCAGGGCTCGGTGCCCCCGTACACCGCCGTGCGCGAGACGCTCGAAGACGACGCGCGGGCGCGGGTCGAAGAGCTCCTACGCGCGGTGCCCGTCGAGGCGCCCACGGCCCGCGCCGCCGACGCGGTGCGCGCGCTGCGCGGCATCGCGCCGCCCCCCCTCGCGATGACCGCCGGTCGCTCCGTGCCGCCCCTCGGCGGCGCGTCGACCGGGCGCAGCGTGCGCGGCGAGCTCGAGGGGGCCTGGCGCAACCCCTGGGTCAAGGCCCTGCTGCTCCCCTGGGGCGCGCTGCGGGGCGCGTTTTCGGCGCTGCTCCGCGGGGTGTTCTCGCTGCGCAGCCCGATGACCCTCGCGTTCGACGGCGAGTCCTTGCGGGTGAACGGCCACACCGAGCTCCTCGGCCGCACGCTGCGCAGCTACGACCTGCGCTTCCCCGTGACGGGCATCGCCGAGATCCGCCGCGAGTCGCGCTTTCCGGCGCTGCCCGCGGCGGCGTCGGTGTTCGCGCTCACGGTGGGCTCGATGCTCGGCGCGCGCACCGTGATCGAGGCCGCGCGGGCGTCGTACTTCCCCCTCGTGGCGATCGGGCTGGGGATGATCGCCGCGGGCATCCTCTTCGACTGGCTCCTCCGCGCGATCTTTCCTGGCGTCACGGGCCGCACGAGGCTCACCGTGCGCACCCGCGACGGCGAGGCCGTGGTGCTCACCGCCCTGCCCGTCGACGAGCTCGACGCCTTTCTCGATGGGCTCGACCCCGCGAAGGGCGCGACGCTGCTGCGTGACGCGACGGCGCCCGACGGCCAGGGCCTCTCGGGGGCGACCCTCAGAGACCCGCAGCCAGCGCGCCGAGGGTCGTCCACAGAGCGTCCAGCCGAGCCGGGTCGAGGCTGATCGAAGCGCTCACGGCCCGGCCGTCGGCGCGGATCCTCAGGCCGCGGAGCAGCCCGCGCAGCGCCTCGCTCTGCAGCGTGGGCAGCGTGGCCTCGCGCCAGGCGACCCCGCGGTGCGCGAGGGCCACGGCGCCTTCGTCGGTGGTCGAGACGGCGGTGAGGGTCACGTCGAGGGCGCGCCCCGCGGCGGCGCTGCCCCGCAGGGCGTCGACGCCGAGGAGCTCCCGCGCGGGCCCCGCCGGCCGCCACGCCGCGCGCACGGCGGCGTCGGGCGGGAGCGCGTCCCACTGCGCGCGGAGGGTCGATGACTCGACGTGGCCCTGCGCGAACGAGAGGCCCGCGTCGAGCAGGCTGCGCGCGACCCAGGGCGGACCCACGAGGGCCACCCCGCCGGGGAGCAGGTCGATCTCGGCGCCGCCGCGGCGCTCACCCAGCGAGATGCGCGTGAAGGTGACGCCGCGGTAGGTCACCGCGCGCGAGCTCGCGTCAGGGGCGCTCTCGCGGGCGCAGGCCGTGACCTCGCGGGCGACGATGCGACCCGAGAGCACCAGCCCCAGGGTCTCGGCGCCGCCGTCGAGGGACACCGCCGCGAGCCGCTCGACCCGCGCCGAGAGGCGCGCGGCGCAGTCGCCCTCGCCCCGCGCGCGGAGCCAACGGTCGAGGGAGGGCGCCGCGCGGAGACGCGTGAGGTCGGCCGACACGAGGCCGCGGGCGAAGGGCGGAACCCAGGCGAGGGGGTCGCGCGGGGGAGACGGCGCGGGGGGCGGCTGACGGCAGCTCAGCAGCAGCGCCGCGCAGACCGTGCGCCCGTAGTATCTGCCGGAATTTCGTGGGAAATTCAGAGGACGACCTTGCCTGTTGAGAGGGTGAACTGTAGATCAACCGGCATGGCAAAGCGTGCCCTTCTCGCCGTGGCGATCTCTTCACTTTCCGTCGCCGCGTGCGGCAAGGATCCGGTCCCGGGTGTACTCGATAGCAGCACCGACGTGGTGATCGGGCGCGACAGCGGCCCGGCCGAAGACCGCGCGGCCGTCGACGCGTCGGTCGACGCGCCCGACGTGATCACCCCTCGCCCCGACGTGCCCCCGGTCGACGTGCAGCCGGGCATGGCGTTCTGCGACCTCCCCGGCGAGCCGGTCCCCCCGGGGGTGACCGTGCCCGAGGGCTTCTGCATCAAGCGCTTCGCGCGCGTGCAGACCCCGCGGGTGATGGCCTTCGCGCCCAACGGCGACCTGTTCATCGCCTCGCCCAGCACCTCGACGCCCGGCGGCAACCCCATCGGCCGCGGGGGCATCATCCGCCTCACCGACGTGAACGGCGACGGCGTCGCCGACTCCGTCGAGCCCGGCGCGACGAACTACCTCACCCAGGTGCCGAGCGTGCACGGCCTGCTCTTCGTCGAGAACGAGCTGCTCTACACGATCGACAACGGCGTCTACGCCGTCCCGTACCAGGCGGGCGACGCGACGGCGCGCACGCCCCTCCCGATGCACCGGCAGGTGGCCGACCTCCGCGATTTCACGCGCTGGACGCACACCCTCGCGCGCGGCGTCGACGGCGCGATCTACGTGTCGATGGGGCAGTACGACAACGGCCAGTGCCCCGCGGCGAACGCGCGCGCGGGCTCGATCCTGCGCATCGGCAACGGCATGCCCAGCACCGGTCAGCTCTGGGTCTCCGGCTTTCGCAACCCGATGTACCTCCGCTGCAAGGAGTGGGGCGCGTGCTACGGCGCCGAGCTCACCGGCGACGGCTGGGACGGCATCGGCGGCCGCGAGAAGCTGATCGAGATGCGCCAGGGTGACAGCTACGGCTACCCCTGCTGCGTCGACCGCGGCGCGCCGGTGCCGGGCGTCGGCACGGCGATGGGCTGCGCCAACATCGCCCCCTCGGTGCAGAGCTACCCCCTGCACGACACGCCCTTCGGCTTCGACTGGGCGCCGACCTCGTGGCCGGGGATGCACAGCGGGGCGTTCTTCGTCGGGCTCCACGGCTGGGTGGGGAGCTGGACCAACGCGGGCGTGCAGTGGGCGCCCACCGACCCGATGACGCACCGGCCGACGCGAGACACCGTGCCCTTCGTGCAGGGCTTCGGGCACCGCGGGCCGGCGCTCGAGGGCCGCGTCGCCGACCTTCTCTTCGCGCCCGACGGCCGCATGTTCTTCACCGATCCCCAGGACGGCGGGATCTACTGGGTCGCCCCCGTCGGCCTGACCATCCCCGCGCGCTGAGCGCCCCAAGGGCCGCTGCGCGGCCTCGCCGCCACCCTCTTCGAATCTGTGTGAGACTTCGCGCGCGGCCCTGAAACCGTGGGCCGCGGGAGGAACCGATGCCGTCGTTTGATGTGGTCTCGAAGGTCAATCACGCCGAGGTCGACAACGCGCTCAACCAGTCGATCAAGGAGATCGCGACGCGCTTCGACTTTCGCTCGACGAACACGACCATCGAGAAGAACGCCGAGGGCATCGTCGTGGTGTCGAACAGCGAGGGGCGCATCGAGGCGGCCCTCGACGTGCTGCGGAGCAAGCTCGTCAAGCGCGGGGTGTCGCTGAAGCACCTCGACCCCCAGAAGGTCGGAAAGACCTCGAAGGGCGCCGTGCGGCAGCTCATCAAGATCAAGGAGGGCATCGAGCGCGAGCACGCGCGGGCCCTCTTGGAGCTGGTGAAGGGCGCGAAGCTCAAGGTGACCGCGGCGATCCAGGAGGACGCGGTGCGCATCACGGGCAAGAACAAAGACGACCTCCAGGCCGCGATTCGCCTGCTGCGCGAGCAGGAGCTCGAGTTCGAGGCGCAGTACGTGAACTTCAGGGACTGACCGCGCCCCGCCGCCGCTCCCTGCGCTCGAGCAGCGCCAGCGCCGCCGCGCCGAGCGCGAGCGCGGGCGCGAGGAGCACGGCGGCCAGGTGCGAGAGCACCACCGCCGCCGCGACGAGCGCCGCGGCCTTGAGGGAGGCGCCGCCCGGAGGCGGCGTGCCCGAGATCACCGAGACCCAAGGGTCCAGCCCCAGGGCCCACAGCGCGCCACGGAGCGCGACGATCGCCCCGGCGGCCGCGAGCAGGCTCCGCGGCCTCACGCGCCCGCCCCCGCCGCGCGCCAGAGCGGCCCCATCGTGAGGGCGTAGAGGAGCACCGCGTCGCCCACGGCGTTGCCCGCCGCGAGGGTCACCCCGCGCGGGGATCGCTGCGGAAACGCGGCGAGGCGCACGGAGGTCAAGAGCTCGCGCAGCCACGCCTCGTCGCCGAAGGCCGCGGCGCCGAGCAGCGCGAGGCCGCTCGCCCCCGGGTTCGCGCCCAGCACGGGGACCGTGGGGCCCGAGTCGACGTCCGCGCGCGCCGCGGCGCCCGAGGGCCACTCCCGCGCCCAGCCGAAGCCCAGAGCGCTTACGCCCAGCGCGCGCCTCGCGAGGGCGTACTGCGCGCGGGCGAGGGGAGGGTCGACGAGCTGGAGCATGTGCGCGGCGAGGAAGATCGACGATCCCTCTGGGCCGTCCCCCACGCGGCCCCGCACGGTGAAGCTCGAGACCAGCATCCCCGTGCGAGGGTCGGTGAGCTGGGCGCGGGCGGCGCGGGTCCACGCCGCGAGGGTCTCGCGGTGGTCGGCGCCGGTGCGCGCGTCGTAGAGCCGCAGGGCCGCGAGGGCGACGGTGTTGCAGAAGGTCCAGCACTCGTCGGGGTAGCTCTCAAGGCCGCGCGTGGGCGAGCGGGCCATGCGCTCGGTGATCAGCGCCACCCGCGCCGCGTGCTCGCGGTCGTAGCGCCCGTCGTCGCGCACCACGCGGCGCGCGCCGAGCATCAGGGCGACCTCGCCGTCGATGAACACGCTCCGCGGCGGCTGCTGCACCCACGCCCCGCGCCGGGCGTACCCCATGAGGAACCGCTCCTGCCCGAGCGCGCGCTCCTGCGCGAGCGTGTCGTCGATCAGCGAGTCGATGTCGCGCAGCAGCTCGGGGGCGCGGCGAGGCTGGCGCAGCGCGACGTTCGCGAGCGAGAGCACGAGGAAGGTGCGGCGCATGAAGTCCCACTCCTCGCAGCTCGCGCGCATGCGCTCCGTCTCGTCGCCGCGCCCGCCGCGCTCGCGCCAGCTCGCGCGCTGATGCGCCAGGAGCGCCTCGGCCAGAGGCGGGATCTCGCCCCGCGCGGCGCGCACGCCCCGCGGCGGGGGGCGGAGGGCGAAGTGGGCGACGGGGAGCCAGGTCCCCACGCCCAGGGCGAGGGCGAGGGCGGTGCGCGCGAGGGGTCTCATCGAGCGCAGGAGACGACGTCGCGGGGGAGGGCGTTCCCTCGCTCTGCCGCCAGCGGCTCGATCTGAGCGGTGAGAGGTCGCGGGGCGGGGCTCAGCGCGAGGCGGCGGCGCCCTCGGGCGCCGTGTCGAGGCGGTCTTCGATGCTCACCGCCCGGCGCAGCTCGCGCACGTAGATCTCTCGCTGGCGAAACATCTCGCGGTTCATCATCACGGCCTGGATGCGCTCTCGCACCGAGTCGAAGGCCGGAGCCGGCGGCGCCCTGCGCTCGGTGACCCGCAGCACGTGCACCCCCGCGGGGCCCCGCACCGGCGCGCTCGCGGTGTTGAGCGGGAGCGCGGCCAGCGCGGTGTTGATCACCTCGGGGAGCGCGTCGGCGTCGACCTCGCCGAGGTCTCCCCCGGCCTCTCGCGACGCGGCGTCCTGCGAGAGCTCGCGCGCCACGGCCTCGAAGCTCTCGCCCCGGCGCACCCGCTCGGCGGCGGCGCCCGCGGCGAGGGTGACGGCCTGCACCTGCTCCGCCGTCGCGTCTTCGGGGAGCGCGAAGAAGATGTGCCACGCGTGGGGGCGGAGCGTGCGCTGCAGCTCGCCCACGAGCCTCGTGTACTCCGTGCGCATCTCGGCCTCGGTGATGTTGATGCGGCCGCGCACGCGCACCTGGAGCACCTTGAGCTGCAGCACCTGACGCTCCATGCGGTCGCGGTACTCGCGCCACGACACGCCCTCGGACTCGAGCGCCCGCCGGAGGGTGGCCACGTCGGCGCCTCGCTCCTGCGCGATGTTCGCGATGAAGCGCTCGACCTCCTCGTCGTTGACGGTGATGTGCGCGCGCGTCGCGGCCCGCTGAATCAGTCGCTCCTCGAGCATCTCGTTGAGCGACTGGCGCATGATCGCCGCGCGCCTCCGCGGGCGCTCGGGGCCGGCGACCGTCTGCTCCATCTCGGCGAGGTACGGTCGGGCGTAGCGCTCGACCTCTGAGAGGAAGATCGCGTCGTCGTCGAGCAGCAGCACCACGCGGTCGAGCACCTCGGCCCCGGCGAACCCAGGGGACAGGGTGAGCGCAGACGCGAGCAGGGCCGGGCGAAGCATCGTGCGTAGGGTCATCAGCGAGTCTCTCGTCTGGCAGGGGCGGCGGGGGCGTCGACCCGCACACGCGCGAGGGCCGCGCTGTCGATCTCGACGCGCGCCGCGGCGCGAAGGCGCGTGAGCAGCGCGCGCACGGCGGCCTCCTCGGCGGCCTCGCGGGCCTGACGAGTGAGCCTCGCGCGAATCCTCGACGACTCCTCCTCGAGGGTGCGCCGCAGCGCCTCGCGCCGCGCGGTGAGGCGCAGCACGTGAAAGCCTGGCGCGCCGCCCGGGCCGCCGTGCGCGCTCTCGACCACGGCGGGGCTCAGCGCGCCCACCTGCTCAAGCGCGAAGGCCGCGGAGGCCACCTCGGCGGGGACCGTCGGGCCGCCCTCGCGCGGAAAGAACGCGAGGTCGCCGTCGCGCTCCCGGCTCGCGCGGTCGACCGAGCGCTCGCGCACGAGCCGGGTGAACAGCGCGTTGTCCTGCGGGCGCGCCCGGAGCTCGGCCAGCGTCCGCTCGGCCTCGGCGCGGCTGGTGAACACCAGCTGACTCACGCGCACCTGCGCCTCGGCGTTGTACTCGGCGCGGTGGGCCTCGTAGTACGCCCTCACCTCGGCGTCAGACACCGCGGGCTCGGGCACCGCCGCGCGCACGCTCTGCTCCACGCGGCGGGCCAGCTGCATCGAGACCGCGCGGCGCACCTCGGGGTGCTGGTCATAGCCGCGGGCCTGGGCCTCCGCGGCGAGGAGCTCGGCGTCGAGCCAGGTCTGCAGCAGGGCCCTGCGCTGCTCTGGCGAATTCAGCCGAGCGCGGAGGTAGGGGTTCTCGACGTGGATCCGCCGCGTGAGGTCGCAGAGCGTGAGCCGGTGCGAGTTGACCTGCGCCACCACGAGCTCGCGCTGCTCGGGGGCGATGACCTCGCAGGGGTCGGCGCCCGGGCGGAGCGCGGCGTCGGCGGTCGCCTGCGCCGCGGCGGCGTCGCGGGGCGGATGGGCGTGACGCGGCGGCTTCGGGCAACCGGCGGCGACGAGCGCGATCACGAGCACGAGGGGACGCATCGACCGCGCAACGGCTATCACGCCCCCGTCGCCGAGGGACCCGCCCCTCATCCCTCGCCGAGGAGCTTCGACATCGACGCCTCGTCCGCCGGCGTGAACGGGAACTGGTCGAATTCGTCGGAGCGCACCCACCGAAACGCGTGCACCGCGGCGGCGCGGGGGTCTCCCCCGACGATCTGGCACTCGTAGAGGTGCAGGTCGACCGAGTAGCTCTCGTACGCGTGGGACACGAAGGAGATCAGCGAGCCGACCGACACGCTCGTCGCGAGGCGGTGCTGCACCTCGCGCTGGAGCGCCTCGATGTCAGACTCGTCGTCCTCCACGCGGCCACCCGGGAACTCCCAGAGCATCGGGAGCACCGCGGTGGGGCGGCGCTGCGTGATGAGGTACCGACCCTCGCGCTCGATGACGGCGGCGACCACTCGGATCGTGCGCGGCGGCGGCTTCAGGCTAGACATCGGCGCGGGACTCTACGCTTCGCGGGCTTCGATCCGCAACGCCCCCGAAGAGTACGACGCAGAACTTGTGCTGCCCTTCGGGAGACAGCTATTCACCTTGACCCGAAAGCGGGCCAACGGTGGACACGGAGATCGATCGAATTCGCGGCGCGCTCACGGGCGCGCTCTGCCCCATGGCCGAGCGTGGTCAGGTCGCGCTGATCTACGGCGGCACGGCGGACACGCGGCGGGGGTGCCTCGACGCCCTGACGCACGCGCTCGAGCGCGGCGCTTCACCGCGTCCCCTCGTGGTGCGCGTCGGTCCGCCGAGGGGCGACGCGCGTCTGCCCGAGCGGATCACCGACGCGGTCGAGGGCGCCCTCGAGGCGCGCCGCGCGCCGGGGGGGCTCTACGAGGACAGCGGCCCCGAGGTGGTGCGCTCCCTGGGCGCGTGGCTCTTTCGCGCGCGCAGCGTGGGCCTGTCGGGCCTCGTCTTGCTGGTCGACGAGGTCGACGGTCACCTCGACGCCCGAGGTCGCGCAGAGGAGCCGCTGCTGCGTTGGTTCGGCGCGCTCCTCGCCGCCTGCGCGACGCGCTCGGTGAGCCTGGCCGTCACCGCGCGCTCGGCCGACGCCTCGGGCGCCCCGTCGCTGCCGCAGGACCTCGTCGCCCGCTTCTCGCTGCGGGAGCACCTGGGCGGCCCCTCGACGGTGCTCGCCCGCGACCCCTCGACCCTCGTCGCGGCCCTGGCGGGGCGCACGTTCTCGCGCGCCTCGCTCTACCGCGCCCTCGACACCTGGCTCGACCTCCCCGCCGGCGACGACGACGCCGTGCTGGTCTTCTCGTCGCCGCTGTCGCCGCCCTCGATGCCGCGCTTCTCGCCCCTCGAGGAGCCGTCGCAGCGCCCGCCGCTGCGCTCTGACGTATGGCCTGCGAGCCGCGTCGAGGCGGCCGGCGAGGGCGACATCGCGGCGTGGACCGACGCGCTCACGGCCTCCGTCGAGCTCGTCGGCGCGATCCGCGCGGGGCGCGCGCACGCCCTGAGCGACCGGGAGAGCGTCGAGGCGACCTTTCGCGCCGCGTGCTCGCGCATCCCGAGGCGCGTCGAGCGCGTCAGCCGGGGCGCCTCGCTGGTGGGCGTCGAGGCGCCCGCGATGATCCAGCGCAGCCACGAGCTCCTCGCGCGGCTCGACGCCGCCCTCCCTTCGCTCTGCGCGCTGCAGGTGGCCGACGAGCCCTCGCTCCCCGACCTCGTCGAGCTCTGCGGCGCGCACGCCGCCGCGATCTCGGCGAAGCTCTGCGCGACCGTCGTGCTCACCGGCATGCGCGCCGATCTGGGCGAGACCTTCGCGTCGAGGGTGCTCGCGCAGGTCGCAGGGGCGAAGGTCGTCGCCGAGGGGCTCCGGTGGACCCTGCCCGCGTCTCCCGAGCGCGCCCGCGCCCTGGCCGAGCTGGTCGAGCAGTCCCCGTGGGAAGACGCCCTGCACCCGCACCGCGAGCGCGTCGAGGGGCGCGAGGTGTACCGCGTGACGGCGTACGCCAAGGCCCTGCTCTCGGGCGCCAGGGGGATCGACGAGGCCGCGGCGCGGGTGGAGGGTGAGCTCGCCGACGCGCTCCGCAGCTGGCTCTCGGGGTGGACCGGCCCCGTGGCCCTGCTCTTCGTCTCCGACGTCGGCATGGGCGCGGCGAACGCCCGCGGCGAGCGAGCGCTCGGCGATGGGACGGCCTTCGCGCGCATCGTCCCCTGGTGGATCGTGACGGTCGGCGCGGCGGTGTGAGCGCCGGGAGCCCCGACGAGCGCGAGGGCGGGCTGCGGCTGCTGTACCTCGGGCTCCCGCTGGGAGCGCTCTACCTCCACGCGGCGGGCTCCACCCTGGTCGCCTGCGGCATCTCTCGCCCCGACGCGCCCGGCATGAGGCGGCTGCGCCGCGCCTTGCACGGCGCGCCGATCCTCGACCGCCCCGAGCTGCGTGACCCCAGGGTGCTCGAGGCGCTGCGCGCGTCGCGACCCGACCTCGTGGTGAGCTGGTTCTGGACCCGGAGGGTCCCGCGCGAGGCGCTGGCCCTCGCCAGGATGGGCGGGGTGAACGTGCACCCCTCGCTCCTGCCGAGGCACCGCGGCGCCGACCCCTACTTCTGGACCCTCCGGGCCCGCGACCCCGAGACCGGCGTGTCGGTGCACCGCCTCGACGACGAGTACGACACCGGACCGATCTTCTTGCAGCGCAGGGTGATCGTTCCCGAGGGGGCCGACTCGTGGCGCCTGGCGAAGCGCCTCGACCTGCCCAGCCTCGAGGCCCTTCGCGACACGCTGCGGCTCTTCGCGCGCGGGACCCCGCCGGAGCCGGTCGAGCAGGACGCCGCCCGCGCCACGCAGGCCCCCGCGCCGAGCGACGACGACTGCGAGATTCGTTGGAGCGACGGGGTCGACGAGGTGCTCGCGCTGGTGCGCGCGGCCTCCCCCGAGCCAGGCGCGTTCACCGAGGCGGGGGGCTCGACGGTGGTGATCCTCGAGGCCGAGCGCGCGGAGCGCCCGCTGGCCACGCTGCGCGCCGGCGAGGTCGTGCGGGTGCGGGGGCAGGTGGTGATCACCTGCGGCGACGGCGCCGCCCTGCGCGTCCTGCGCGCGCGCGGCGACGACGAGGATCGGGTACGCTCGGGACCTGCGGTGGCGGAGCTGTTCTCTGACGCCGCCGACGTGGAGGGCTGATGCTTCGCAGGTCCTGGGTGGCAGCGCTGATCGCTCTGGGGGCGTGCCGACGCCCCGACCCGCCCGAGGCCGCGTCTCTCGCCCCCGACGCGTCGGCGAGGGAGGCTCCGTCGCCTCCCCCCGCCCCCGCGCCCGCCCCCGCCCCCGCGCCGGCTCCCGCGCCCGAGGTCGCGGTCGGCGGGCCCTGGTCCGACCCGCGGCTGGTCGGCGCGGCGGCCTCGCAGGCGGTGGTGGTGGAGGGGCGAGCGCGGAGCGTGGTCGGCGTGCCCTCGGTCGACGGCTCGAGCGCGAGGTTGAGCTGGGTCACCTGGGGCGAGGGCGGCGCCGAGATCGTCGCGCAGACAGACGGGCCCGCGATGCCGCCGGGGAGCTCCATCGCCCTCCTGGCCCGCGGCGAGGGGTGGACCGCGGCGTGGCGCTGCGCGGGCGCCGACGGCGGCGAGCGCTGGTGCGCCCAGGAGCTCTCTGGCGACGAATTCTCCTCGCCCCCGCGAGACGCCACCGCCGAAGAGCGCGCCCGCGGCGCCTGGACCTACGACCTGCTCGCCTCCGCCCGTCGTGACCGCGTCGACCTCCTCGCGCCGACGGTCTCCGACGGGGTCCATCGCGCTGCGCTGCAGGCGTCGGGGCGCGTCGTGACGCTCCGGGTAGACGACGTCGAGGTGCTCCGGGGAGAAGACCTCCGGGGGTACGCGCCCGCCCTGGCGCTCGCGTCGCGGGGCGCCCGCCGATGGGTCGCGCTCTCTCGGGGGCGCTGCCGCGACGCCCGCGTCGAGCTCTGGTCGGTGGACGGCGAGACGGCGCGAATGCGGGCCTCGTTCCCGATCGGGGTGGAGGTCGGCGTGCGGTGGCTGCGGGTGGAGCCGGGCGAAGGGCGCGTCGCGCTGTCGTGGTACCAGGACCTCATCCCGATCCCGATGCCGTGCGTGCGGGGCGACGGCGGCGCGACGACCGCGCATCACGGGGTGCGCGCGGCGCTGGTGCTGGAGTAGCCTCGGCGGTCGATGAACATCTCGGTGATGCGCCAGGGCACGCGCGCCCGCCCCGTGACCGTCGAGACCGTGACCCGCTGGAGCGAGGTCATGCTGCGCGCCATGGGCCTCAAGCGCGCCGAGCTCTCGGTGCTGCTCTGCGACGACGAGACCATCCACGGTCTCAACAAGGGCTATCGCAAGAAGAACCGCCCCACCGACGTGCTCGCGTTCGCGCTGCGCGAGGGGGAGCTCGGGCACCTCGCGGGCGACGCGCTGGGCGACGTGGTGATCTCCCTCGACACCGCGAAGCGGCAGGCCGAGGCGCGGGGCGTCGCGCCGAGGGAGGAGGTGCGCATGCTCCTGGCGCACGGGATCCTCCACCTGCTCGGCTGGGACCACCAGACCGACGACGAAGACGCCCGCATGCGCGCTGAGACCGAACGGCTCATGGAGCGCACCCGGCGCCTCGATCGCCGCGCTTGACAAGCGTCCCCTCGGCGGGGACCGTTCTCGGCCTCAACGCCCAACAAGACACAGGATTGGAGTCTCCACGATGTTCGACCAGCTCTTGAACGTCTTCGGCCAGTCGCGGCAGGGGCAGCAGGCCTACAGCGCCCTGCAGGCGCAGGGCTACTCGCCGCAGCAGTCCGCGGGCATCCTCACCACGGCCTTCCCCGCGGCCGCGCAGGCGATGCAGAACGCGATGCGCACCAACGCGCAGGGCCCGGGCCTGCTCGACATCGGCGACTCGAACTACATGCAGAACTTCCTCACGGGCGCGGTCAGCGGGCTGCTCCGCGGTCAGGGGATGAAGAACGCGGCGATCGACGGCCTCCAGAGCGTGGTGGGCGGCCACGTCGCCACGGTGATCGCCTCACGCTGCGGCCTCCCGCAGCGCGTCGCGGGCGTCGTCGGGGCGATCATCACCCCGATGATGATCGACTTCCTGTGGGAGAAGTTTCAGGGGATGAACCTCGGCGCGGGGGCTCAGCCCCAGCCCGCGGCGATCCCGGGCTTCGGCGCGCTGTTCAACCCGGGACGATGACTTTCCGCTTGCGCCCCGTAGCCTCGACGGGGTAGCTCTCCCGCACTCGCCTCACGCACCAGACTCGGTGTGTGCGAGCCCATGGCCCGACTGACCCCGGCTGGACGAACCCCGCCAGGTCGGAAACGAAGCAACGGTACCCAGATCGGGGTGCAGTCGGGCCGCCATTTTCTTCGCGCTGCGCGCTGCGTCCGAGGCTCAACCCGCGAGCTTCTCCCGCGACTCGAGCGGCGCGACCTCCCACAGCGCCGACAGCTCGCGCGCGCCTGGGAGCGACGAGAGGAACGGGTCCCACTCGGTCGGACGTCCCGGCGCGAAGGCCAGCGCGAGCACGGGGGACCAACGGGGACGCGTGGGCCGTCGCAGCAGGTTCATCCCGGCCTCGACGGGCGTGCGCCCGCCCTTGCGCAGGTTGCACGCCTTGCAGGAGCACACGAGGTTCTCCCACGACATCGGGCCGCCGCGGCTCCGGGGCATGACGTGGTCGAGGTTCAGATCGCGCAGCGGGAGCTGCCGGGCGCAGTACTGACAACGGTGACCGTCGCGGAGGTAGATGTTGCGCCGGGTGAGCCGAACGCTCGCGCGGGGCATCCGGTCGAACTCGACGAGCTGAATCACCCGCGGGATGCGCAGCGGGCCGCGGCTGGTGCCGATCGACGCCTCGCCCTCGGCGGGGCGCTCCGCGCTCCACGACTCGAAGTCATGCGCGATCCACGACGCGTCGAGGGCGCGCGCGACATCGGACCACATCAGCACGAAGGCCCTCCGCGCGGTGGTGAGGTGCACGGCCTGGAGAAACCGGTTCACCACCAACACCTGGGTGGCGAGACCGCGGCTCGACTCGCTCATTCGACCTCCTGCTCTGGCGCCTCTCGCTCACCTCGATGGGTTGAAGCGTGTTCTGTCTCGGGGGTCGACGCCAGCGCGCGCGTGAGCGCCTGCGCGAGCGGGATCACCTCGTCGTCTCGCACCGTGCGAAGGTCGACCAGCAGCGCGTCGCCCGCGCGCCGCGCGATCACCGGCGGCGACCCCAGCCGGAGGGCGGCCTCGAGGCGGTGGGGGGAGCGCCCCGAAAGCCGCAGCGCCCACGACGGGACCGTCGCGTCGGGGAGCGTGCCGCCGCCCACCCGCGCCTCGCTCGAGACCACCTCGAGGGCGGCGCCCTCGGGGAGCTCCACCCGCGTCGCCGCGGCGTCGGCGCGCGCCCGCACCGAACCCGCGGCCTCGGCGAGGGCCGCGAGGGCGGGGAGCTCCCGGGTCGCGCGGCCGTTCTCGTACGCCTTGAGCACCGCGCCGAGCGCCGCGAGCACCAGCCGCCCTGGGCGCAGCGCGCGGGTCAGGGGGTGCCGGCGCAGCGCGCGCACGAGGTCGGCGCGGCCGACGACCACGCCCGCCTGGGGGCCGCCGAGGAGCTTGTCGCCGGAGAACATCACCAGGTCGGCGCCTTCGGCGAGGGCGTCGCGCGCGGTCGGCTCCGCGGGCAGCCCGAGGTCGCGGGTGTCGAGCAGCGCGCCCGAGCCCAGGTCGGCGAGCACCGGGACGCCCTGCGGCGCCGCGAGGGCCGAGAGCTCGGCGAGGGAGGCCGACGCCGTGAACCCGCGCACCGAGAAATTGCTCTGGTGCACCCGCAGGATCGCGCCGGTGCGCGGGGAGAGCGCGCGGGCGTAGTCCGCGGGGTGGGTGCGGTTCGTGGTGCCGACCTCGACGAGCGAGGCGCCGCACGACGCGATGACCTCGGGGATGCGAAAGCCCCCGCCGATCTCGACGAGCTCGCCCCGCGACACGATCACCTCGCGCCCCGCCGCGAGGGCGCTGCACGCGAGGAGCACCGCCGCGGCGCAGTTGTTCACCACCAGCGCGTCCTCGGCGCCGGTGAGCGCGCGGAGCGCCGGGAGCACGGAGTCATCGCGGTGCCCGCGCGCGCCCGCCTCGAGGTCGTACTCCAGCGCGGCGTAGCCCATCGCGCCGTCTCGCACCGCGCGCATCACCTCGTCGCCGAGGGGCGCGCGCCCGAGGTTGGTGTGCAGCACGACGCCGGTGGCGTTGATCACGCTGCGCAGCGCGGGCCGCTCGCGGCGCTCGGCGGCCGCCGTGAGCCGCACGCGCGCGAGCGCCAGGAGCGCGTCGCGGTCGGCGGGCAGGGCGCCCTCGCGGAGCTCGGCGCGCACCTCGTCGATCACCGCCCGCGCGAGCTCGGCGACGGCGGCGTGCGCGCGCGTCGAGCGCAGCGCCCTCGCCTCGGGCGACTCGAGCAGGGCCGCGACGGCGGGGAGGGCGCGGAGCGCGTCATGGTTCCCACTCACGGGCGACGACGCTAGCAGAGCCCGCCGCGCGCGGTCACCCTCGCGACGTCAGCGTCCGACGCCCGCCGCCGCGAGGAGCAGGGCCATCGAGAGCGCGGCGAGCTCCATCCGCGTCGAGGCCCGCGCCGAGACCCTCCGACGCGCCCGCATGCCCAGGGTGTTGCCCGCGAGGAGCGCGGCGGTCAGCACCGCGGCGTCGCGCAGGGTGCGCGCGTCGAGGAGTCCCGAGCTGCCGTAGCCCAGCACCCGGCCGACGTGCATCGCGACCGCCCCCGCGGCGGAGGTCGCGACGTACGAGGGGCCGGTGAGCCCGGCGGTCATCAGCATCGGCGCCATGAGCAGCCCCGCGCCGCCCGAGCTCGCCGCCAGCAGCCCGACGCCGAAGCCCGCCGGCCCGACCTGCGCGGCGCGGGGCTTCCACGAGATCCAGCCCAGCACCCGCGCGAAGGCCGCAGCGGTCATCACCCCCATCAGCGCGCGCACGAGCGACGGCGGGAGCGCCGAGACGAGCAGCGCCCCCGCGAGGCTCCCCGGCAGCGCGCCCGCCGCGAAGGGCGCGGCGAACCATCGCGCCACCGAGGCGCGCAGGAGCCACAGCCGGTGCAGGTTCGCCACCAACAGCGCGGGCGCGGTCACCGCCAGCGCGCGCTGCGGGCTGCCGAAGAGGGAGAGCGCCAGGAGCAGCACCATCCCTCCGCCGAAGCCGGCCAGGGTCGAGAGCGCCCCGGCGAGCACGCCGAGCGCGAACAGCAGGGGGAGGGCGCCGTCGTCGATCATGCGCGCAGACATGGGACCGCGCGGTCCATCGATCCAATCGATTCTCTCGACGATGGTGATAGAAGGTGTCTATGATCGACGAGCTCGGGCACTTCCTGCTGGTGGTGGAGCACGGCACCTTCACCGAGGCCGCCCGCCGTGCGCGGCTGACGCAGCCCTCGCTGAGCGCGTCGATCGCGCGGCTGGAGCAGCGGCTCGGCGCGCGGGTGCTGCACCGCGACCGCCACGGCGCGCGCCCCACGGCGGCGGGCGAGGCGCTGGTGCCTCGGGCGCGCGAGGCCGTCGCGGCGGTGGACGCGGCCGCGCGGGCGGTGTCGGACGTGTGCGGGCTCCGCGCGGGGGAGGTGCGCATCGCCGCGGGCGCGACGCTCTGCGCGTACTTCCTCCCCGGCGCGCTCAAGCGATTCCGCGAGCGGCACCCCGAGGTCGCGATCCGGCTGCGGGAGATGAACTCCTCGGCGGCGCTCGACGCGCTGCAGGAGGGCGCGGTGGACCTCGCGCTCACCGCCGGGGGCAGCCACGGAGAGCGCTGGCGAGACGACAGCCTGGTGCTCGTGGGCCCGCCCGGGGCGACGCTCGAGGGGGCGCCGTTCGTGACCTTTCCGCCGGGGGCGAACGCGCGAGAGGTCCTCGACCGGGTCTTCCCCGAGGCGCGGGTCGCGATGGAGCTCTCAAGCATCGCGACGATGAAGGCGCACGTGCGCTCGGGCATGGGGGTGGCGCTGCTCAGCCGGGCGTCGGTGGAGTACGACCTCGCGAACGGCCGCCTCGCCCTCCTCGACGACCCGAGGGTGCCCGTGCGGCGGTCGCTGCGGATCGTCCACCGGGGAGTCGACCGACTGAGCCCCGCGGCGGCGGCGCTGCGCGAGCTGCTCCGCGCCGAGGCTCGCCCGACGAAGCGGGGAGGCGGCTTGACGAAGCGGTAGCAACTCTCGTAGCTTCCGCGCCCTTCCGCCGAGCTCGCGAGGAATCACCCTCACAACTCGGGACAACCTGGAGGCAGAGTCATCATGTACGCCGTCATTCAAACCGGTGGAAAGCAGTACCGGGTCGCTCCGGGAGAGACGCTCCGCGTCGAGAAGCTCGCGGGCGACAAGGGCGCCACGATCAAGTTCGACAAGGTGCTCATGGTCGGAGGCGAGAGCGTCCGCGTCGGCAAGCCCCTCGTCGAGGGCGCGGCCGTGAACGCGCAGATCCTCGCGCAGGGCCGCTCGAAGAAGGTCATCGTCTTCAAGATGAAGCGCCGCAAGAACTACCGCCGCAAGAACGGCCACCGCCAGCCCTTCACCGAGCTGCGCATCACCGGAATCGAGGGCTGACGCCATGGCACACAAAAAGGGACAGGGTTCTTCCCGCAACGGCCGCGACTCCAAGCCGAAGTTCAGGGGCGTGAAGGTCGGTGCGGGCGCCGCCATCCGCGCCGGCGGGATCATCATCCGGCAGTGCGGCTCGGTGTTCCACGCGGGCACGAACGTCGGCACCGGCCGCGACTTCACCCTCTTCGCCCTCGTCGACGGCGTGGTGAAGTTCGAGCGCTACGGGCGCGACCGCAAGAAGGTCACCGTCGTCTCGGCCCCCGCGAACTGATCGCCCCCCGCACCGCGTCGAGCCGCCCGGTTCGCCGCACCTCCTCCCCGATCACCACCGCCGTCTCCATCTCCCGCGCGGGCAGCACGGCCTCGAGCGCCGCGGCGTAGTCCCTGCGTAGGAGGTCGGATCCCAGGGCGAAGGGCGAGAGCGCGGGCAGCGCGATGAATCCCTCGCCCCACGCGAACGCGGGCAGGCGGGCGCGCACCCCCGGCCCGCCCGTGAGGCGCAGCGCGGGGTGGTGATGCCCCACCACCAGGTAGCCGCGCCTCGCGCACGCCTCGCCGCGCATCGCGAGGAGGGCCTCGGGCGCTTCGTCCCCGTGCCGCACGCGATGGGGACCCACGACGGCCTCGTCGCGCACCGTCACCCCCCGCGACGCGAGGGCGCCCGTGAGCGCGCGGTCGTGGTTGCCCAGGACCACCTCCAGCGCGCGCCCTTCGAAGCGCGCGAGGAGCGCGTCGAGGGCGCTCTCCCCGCCAACGCGCTGGTGCGCCGCGGCGGCGCCGTGCACGAGGTCGCCCGCCACCACCACGCGGCGGGGCGCGAGGGAGGCGAGCAGCGCGTCGAGGGCGCGGAGAAGGCCCTCGTCGCTGACGGGCGGCAGCGCGTGTCCGCGGTGTCGCAGCGTGTCGACGTAGCCCGCGTGGAGGTCGGCGACGACCAGCGCGCCCTCGGCTTCGATGAAGAGCGCGCCGGGGCTGCGGAGCGAGACGCCTCCTGCGAGCGCGATCACGGCCCGCCGTGGGCGAGGGAGCGGGCGTACAGCGCGCTCGCGGCCTCGAGGAGCGAGGCCTCGAGGTCGTCGGGCCGCAGCGAGTCGCGCGCGACCGCCGCCATCGCGGGGACCGCCAGGGGCGAGGGCGCGCCCGTCACGACCCGCACCCAGCGCCGCGCGGCGCGGTCGGCGAGCGTCGACTCGGCGCGGGGGCCTTCGAGGGAGGTCCACAGCGTGTGGCGCTGGGCGCGCAGGAGCACGTGCTCGGGGTCGTGCTTGCGCAGCACGTCGTGCAGGAGCTTGGGCGTGACGGCGCCCCTGCGGGCGTCGGGGAGCCAGAGCTGCGCGACGCGCGCGATCTTCGCGAAAGCTCACTGCGCCGAGCGAGCTGTCGTCGAGCGCCTCGTGGCCAGGTCGTCGCGGATATTCGCCAGCGGCTTCACCCGCGCAGCGCTCGCGAGGTCGTAGCGCGGGGCCCTCCCAGGCGATCCGCGCGCAGGCGCTCAGGTCGCTCGCGGAGACGTCCGCCCGTGCCGCGGCCTCCCTGCGCGCGCATCGGGCGACCGCGCGGGCGATCACCCTTGCTGGCGCCCCGGCCCGCGAAGGTGTGCGCGACGACGTGCGCACAGTCGCCCGGGCGATCAGCTCCACGACGAACCGGCGCGGGGACGGCACCGCGCCGAACGAGCGTTGGGCGCGCAGGAGCTCGAGCACGCAGCGCGCGGGTCGCCTCCCCACGCCGAGGCGCTGCGGCGTCGCCGGGGAGCGCCGTCGCGTCGTGCGCCAGGGGCGCGCGGTCGAAGGCGCCCCAGGCGACTCGAGGGCCTCGCCGAGCCGCGGCGAGAGCGACGCCGAGCCGCCTCCCACGCTGGGAGGGCGCGGTCTCTCGCGGGTCGGGGCGCACGTAGACCACCCCCGGCCCTGCGCCCACCACCTGCCAGCCGCGCCCGCCGAGCGGGAAGCGGCTGCCGGCTTCGAGGCTCTGGGCGAAGCGCCCCTGGAGCCTCGCCGAGCCACCTGCGCGCCGCAGACCACCGTCGCCGTGACCTCGCTGAGGATCGTCCCGATGCCGCGCAGGTAGCGGACTCCAGAGCGCCTGCTCTGAGCAGGTAGTGCTCAAGGCCGCGGGCAGCCGCGCCATCTGGGGGTACGCGGCGAATGCGCAGTCGCCGCCCGAGGTGAGAAACTCCGTCACGTCGGCGAGGTCCTCGTCGGTGAGCGACGCGAAGGCGTGCGAGGCGCGCAGCGTCGACGCGAGATCGCTTGCGGCGCAGACCGCGCCGCACGCCCGAGCGCGGCCTGCGCGGCGCGGTTGTCGAGGTCGCCTCGGCGGACCCTTGACGCGGTCCGCCGCGCCCGCGGCGAGGGCCTCGCGGGCGGCGCATCCCTGGAGCATCGTCGAGGGCGCCCAGCGGGAGCACGCGCGGCTGACGCGGGGGCGCCGGGGCGATGATCGGCGCGGCCTCGCCGCCTGCGTCGCGCTGCAGCGAGCTTGCTGGGGCGCCGAGGAGCACCACCTGGGTGACCCGCGAGGTCGACGCCGACCTCGAGCGCGCTTCGTGGCGACGATGACCCGAGCCGCTGTCTCGGAGCCTGCGGCCACGCTCGCCCTGCTTCGGCGCCTCAGCGCGTTGAGCTGTGGCAGCGGCAGCTCGCCGTCGCGCGCTGGGAGCACGTCCCGCAGCGCGAGGGACTGGCTTCCGGCGCGCGCGCGCGACGACACGAACACGAGCGTCGCGCCCTACCGAGCTAACGCGCGCGTTGCGCGCGGGGAGCGCCGACCTCCAGGTCCACGCCCGGTGGGGAAGGCCGCCGAGTCAGGCTCGAGCGTCGAGAGCGACACCGCCGCGCGGGGGTCTCCCACCAGCGGGCGCGGTCGCCCAGCCACCCCGCGAGGGCCGCGACGGCCTCCGTCGCGCTGATGCCCAGCCTGCGCGGGGTGGGCCTGCCGATGAGCGCGTCCACGTCGAGGCACGCCAGCGTCGCGCCGAGGAGCGCGCCTGCTTGCCGCTCACGAGGAGGTGGAGCTCGTCGAGCCACTACGTCTTCAACGCTCTGCGAGGGCCGAGCGCGCCTCCGTGGCGAGGAGCACCGCGAGGCTCGGCGTGGCGATCAACACGCGTCGGGGGCTCGCGAGAGGCGCCGCCGCTCCTTCGCGGGCGTGTCTTCCCGTGCGGGTGGCGATGGGAGACCGCCGCCGAGCGCGTCGATGAGCGACGCGAGCGCGGCGGCGAGGCTGTCGACGAGACTTCTACCGGCGCCACGACCACGATCGGCTGCCGCACCACGCGCCGCGCGCCGCGTCGGGCCAGCAGGGGGAGGAGCACCGCGGCGGTCTTTCCGCTGCCGGTCGGGGCCGTGAGCAGCACCGGGTCGCGGGGCGAGCACCGCGGCGAAGGCGTCGAGCTGGTATCGGTGTCGGCGCGCGTCCGCTCGCGGAGAGCGCGCGGACGCAGCGATCGAGGGCGTCGGCCGGTTCGTGCGGCAGCGGGGCCGCGCGCGCTCGAGGGCTCCGGCGTGAGAGAAGAAGCCGCGGCGGGCGATGTTCGTCGCCGTCATCGCGAGAAGGGAGTATCTCTTCTGGGTGACGAGCGCGACGCCGTTGTTGGTCCCCCACGCGACCTCGCGCGGGGCCGGGCGCGACGGCGGTGCGCCCTCGGCGCGTGCAACCAGCGGTATTAATTTGTCGACCAGGGGATTATGGCCACCACCAGTCGCCGTGCTAGTGCGTCGCCAACGTGGAGGTTGTGCTCCGCAAACTCGCCCGAAGCCAGGCGTCCCGTCGTCGGGAGGTCGGCGCGCCCCACGGCGCGGCGCGGTCGTGGTCATTGAGTTCCCTGACGGGCTGCACGAGTACGTCACACGCCGGTGCGCGTCGCATCCTCCGGGTCGCGGGGCAGGAGATCTACTATCTCCAGACCACGAACTCCCGCTATCGCCTCGAGGTCCGCCGCGGACGTAGCCCGCCAGCGAGTCATTTGAGCGTTCGCTGACGTCCGGTCGTCGCGCGCCGCGGCGAGCTTCGGGATCAACGCTGGCAATAGGCTGCGCAACCACACCAGCCGAGGCGCCTTCGCGCAGCCTCAGCGCCGCTTCGTCCATGTAGATCGCCCGCTGAGTTTCGATCTGAATCGCGTGAAACCCGTGGGCGGGCCTGCCCCCAGCGGGCCGTCGTCGCGCCGCCGCGGTAGGCTGGTCGTGCCGCACCGAGAGCCCCGCGGCTCGAAAGTGCGAGTCGACGACGTCGATCAGCGCGCCGCTCACGCGGTTCCAGGGTGCCTGCACCACGCCGCGCGACGCGCCGTGGAGCCGAGGCGGAGCACGACGGCATCGAGTGCGCGCCACCAGGAGCACGGCGCCGTACCGCGCGCAGGTCCCTCAAGAGCCCGCCGAGTGCGCCGGTACGGGTGGTAGCACCGCGCGACGACGCTCGAAGGCTCCGCGAGAGCGGCGCGGGGACGACGCAGCGGCACCGGCGCCCGACTCCCGCCAGACACGCCGCGGGCTGCGCCGGCGCCGTTCGCCGCCGCTCACCGCCAGCACGTCGACGGTTGCCGCCGTCGTGCTGAGGTCGACCACGTAGCGCGAGACTTCCGGCGATGAGCGTCGCCGCGCCCTGCGAAGGCGCGTTGCGCCAGAGCGAGTCGATGAAGGTGTCGGCGTCGCGGAGCACCTCGTCGCCGCATCGCCGCGACCGGCGCGAACTCGTCGGGCACGTCGGTGCCCGCGTGGGGACCTCCCACCACGATCGGCACCTCCCGCCCCGTGGGGGAGAGGAGCACGAAGCCTTCGTCGCAGGCGCTTCGATCACCTCAGCCACCGAGCGACCGCGCCGCGCGGTCGACCCACGCGTCGAGCGCCGCGGCAGTGACGGGGCGGCGCTTAGCTTCACCGGGTCAGTGAGGGCCAGTCCTCGTCGGGGCCGTGCACGCGCAGCGAGAGCGCCCTCCTCGACCGTACCGAAGCGCGGGTCTCGAGCGAGGGTCAGCAGGTCGGGGCACCATTGCGCGGCGCGGCGCGGGCATCGAGCCACGCGGCCTGCCGCCTGGGAGCCGCGGTGTAGCCCGCCACAACGTGGTCGACAGGGTCGGCGATCGGCGCCGCGAGGGCGAGCGATGGCGTCGCCTGATGCGCTCGGCGTCGGGCAGACGCAGGCCCATCCTCAGCCGCGCGGCGCCCCGGGCCTCTTCGAGGCTCGCGCTCGCCGGGCACCATCAACCGAGAGGCCTGGTCGAAGCCCGCCCCCGTCGGTGCGAGGCGCGGAGCCGACGGAGCCTTGCCGGTTCGCAGGGCCCCGCGCACCATCACCCCGTGGGGGTCACGGTGCGCGCAGGGCCTCGATCCGCCGAAGCCCGGCGTTGAATCTGGAGCCCCATCGCGTCGCCTTGCCGCGTCTCGACGCCGTGGTGGTGCGCGATGGTGCCCCCGGCGTCGTGCGCCGCCACGAGGGCCGCGCTGTGGTGGTCGGCGGTTGAGTGCCTCGCGTCGCTCTTCGACGCGCCCACGAAGGTGAAGAGATCGAGCAGCCGTCGGGGTACGCGTGGTCAGGCGCGCCATCACGAAGCTGCCGCCTGAGAGCGCCTCACGAACGCCCTCGTAGAGCGCGCCTCCAGGCGCGACCACGGCGCCGCGACCTCCATGGTGTCGACCCAGGCGCCGCGCGCGCACATCGACGGCTGCCGGTGTTCACGGCGTGACGCCGGAGGAGCCATCGCCGCCAGGGGGCGTCTCCTCGTCGGAGCCGCCGCCGCGGACGCACAGCGCGCGCGCGCGTGTGGCGTCGCGCTAACCTCGCCCCCGTCGCCCTCGAACACCACGATCAGCAGCGACCGTGTAGACCGTGCGCGTCGCGAGCTCGAGCAGCCCGTTGAGACCGCGCGGTGACCCAGGGCGGGCCGCCTGCAGCGCCGCGGACGCGTAGGCTATGGCTCCGGGCGCGTCGTCGCTCGAGGGCTTCGAGCCTGCCGAGCCCTGCATGAAGACGTACGTGTCGAAGCGTCGTACAGGCGCGTGACGGCGGGGCGTAGCCGCGCTGGTAGAGCGCTCGGATGGTCTCCATACCGCGTCGCGCATCGACGAGAACGTGAAGGGCCGTGCTCGAGCCAGTCGGTGGGGCGGCCACACGCGCAGCCGCGCGCGGGTGACGAAGCCGGGAGCCCTCGGGATCCCACGAGGAGCGCCTCGAGCGTCGGGCCCCGCGCCGTCGGAGCCGTCGATCGTGTAGGTCTCCTCTGGGGAGCACGCCGTCGACGGAGACCATGTCCTCGATCGCTCTGGGTAGCGGCCAGAGCACCGACCTGGCGTGGAGCGCGTCGGGCCGGACCCAGCCGCCGACGGTGGAGCAGTAAGATCGACGACGGGAAGTGCCCCAGTCGTGCCGTCGCCTGGAGCTTCTCTTCGAGGTGCTCGCCCAGGATCCGCGTCGACCCGCAGATCCCGGTCGTCGAGCGGACACCGAGCGCAGCCCTCGCATGCGCTTGAGATCGACCGCGAGGGTGTCGGCTCCGCACTGAACCGCGCCCACGACGCCGCTCCCCGCGCCGAAGGGCATGAGCCGCAGGCCCTCGCGTCGCGCGAGGTCGACGATCGCCGCGAGCTGCCCGTCGGTCTGCGGCCACAGCACCGCCCGCGGACCCCTCGGGCGCGGCGCGCCCCCGCGGGTGGCGATGAGCTGGCGGGGCCAGAGGTCGTGCGCGTAATCGCGGTCGGCGTCGTCGAAGGACACCGCGTCGAGCCCCACGATCGCGGTGAGGTCGCGTCGGAGCGCCTCGTCGGAGCCGTGTGTTCGCGGTGCCATCAGCGCCGCAGCGTGGCGCATGGTGCGCGGCGCGCGCAAGGGTTGGCGGTCAGCCTTCGTCGTTCGAGAGCGCCGCGGCGACGCCGCCCGAGACGACGCATCCGAGGGCCGCCGCGCACACGCCGGTCACGACGACCACCCGCCACTGCTGCTCGCCGCCGACGCTGAGCGCCTCGGCGCGGAGCATCGCCAGCGCGGCCGACCAGAGGAGCACGCCCGCGGCGAAGGGTGTGCCGCTCGCCGCGGCGGTGGCGCGCGGGATCGCCATGAGCCCCAGCGCCAGCCAGGGCGCCAGAGACACCGTCGCGTAGTCGTGCGCGCTCGCGAGGGGGACCACCAGCTCCAGGGCGCCCCCGGCGGCGGGCGCGAGGATCCAGCCGGCCCCGAGCAGCAGCCCGACGCTCACCACCGCCGAGCCGCGCGCGCTCTCGGGCCGATCGCTGCGGTGAAACAGCCCGCCGGGCAGCACGAGCAGCAGCGCCAGGGTGAGCGCGAGGCCGAGCGCGGAGAGGTCCGTGCTCCGAGCCAGCCACGCCCCGAGGAGCACCGCGCCTCCGCCCACCGTGATCGACGCGCGGAGACCTGACGCCATCGGCGCGAAGGCCGCCAGCGCCGCGATCGCCGCGCCGACCAGGGCGACGCCACGGTCGAAGGCTCGCAGCGGCGCGAGCCAGGGAGCCACCGCGAGGGCCGCCGCAGAGAACGCGGCGAGGCGACGCAGCCGCACGGTCGCGCGGTCGTCTTCTCGCGCGGCTCGAGCCAGGGGCTTCTGCTGCGACACCAGCGCCGACACGATCGCGGGCTCATGCGCAGGCGCTGCCTCGGGCGGGGCGACGGGCTCGGGCGGGGCGACGGGCTCGGGCGAAGGCGCCGCGGACGCCTGCACAGGAGCCGCCGACACGCCCTGCATCAGGTCGTCGACGGGCTGCGTCAGCGCGAGCGGGTCGATGGTGTCGCGCTCCAGCGGCGGATGCGAGGCCGGAGCCTGCTCGGGAGGGGTGAGCTTGTGTTGAATCACCGTGACGGGCTCGAGCCCGTAGGCGGGCGTCGGGACCTCGCTCTCAGGGGCCGAGGCGGGCGGCGCGAGGGGCTCGGAGCGCGCGGGCGCGCGCAGGTCGAGGCGTGGGCGCGACGCCTTCGGGGACGGCGGCGGGGGCTGCGGTCGCGGCGGGGGAGCCGGCTCCCGCGGGCGTGACGCGTCGCGGATCTCAGGCGTCATCACCAGCGTGCTCTTCGCGCCTCGCGGGGGCTGCGGAGGCGGCAGCGCCGTCGACATCACCAGCGTGCTCCGCGTCCCCTGCGGGTCGGCCGGCGGCGGCGCCACCGGAGAGAGCCCCGGCATGACCAGCGTGCTCTGCCCCGGAGCGCGGTCGGGGTCGGGCTCGGGCGGAGGGCTCGGCGGGGCGGCGCTGGCCTCCCGCAGCGGCGACGACATCACCAGCGTCGACTTCACGCCCCGAGGCCCCTCAGAGTGCGAGCGCGAGGGACCGACCGCGCGCGCCTCGAGGCCCTCCGGCGCGGGTCGCGGCGGGGCGGGCGAAGGCGCGCCCTCCCCGGGCGGGGTCATCATCAGCGTCGCGTGAATCCCGTGGCTCGCGGGTGACGCCGCGCCCGCCTGGACGAGCGTGCTGCGCGACGTTCGGCCCTCGCCGCCACGAAGCGCCGGGGGCGCCGTCGGCGAGATCGGCCGCTCGTCGCCGTAGCGGGCGAAGGCCTCTGCCACGGCGTCTTCACCCAGGATCTTCGTCGCGCCCCCCGTCGTCGCCTCAGGACGAAACGGCTGCACCGCGGTCGACATCGCCGCGGGGGGCCTGGGCGCGGCGTGGGTCGGCGCGCGAAAGATGCTCGCTCCGAAGGCGCCCGCGGGCTGGGCCGAGGGGAGCGGCGGCGCCGCGGGCGAGGGCTTCGCCTCATCCGAGACGCCCCAGGAGTCGTCGGCCGCGGGGGACGGCGGCGGGCGTGACGAGAGCGCGGGCGCCGGGGACGAGGGCAGGTGGGCGACGGGGAGCGAGAAGCCCGAGAGCGACCGGCGCCGCGCGGCGAGGCGCACCCCGCAGCGCGGGCAGTTCGCCTCGGCGGGGGCCTCACCGACATCGAATTCGCAGCGCGGACAAAGGCTCATGTCGCAGTCTCTAGGCGCGGGTGGAGGGGGCGCGTCGCCCCCCCCACAGAGAGCCCAACTTCGGCCGTGAGATCAAGGACCGTCGCGCCGCGGCGCGCGGATTGGCGCGATGGCCATCGGCGCGTCGGAGCGCTGCAGCGGCACGCGCGGGTCGCGCACGATCGCGGCCAGGCGACGGGTGCGCGCCTCGCTCACGGCCGCCGGGCGTGGGAGCACCGCGTAGGAGGGCAGCGACGCGGTGCCGGCGACGCGCGCGAGGCGCTCGAGCAGGAGCGGGAGCGCCGAGGTGCGGCGAGCCGGGTGGGTCGACACCAGCGCGCGAATCGGCTCCGCCAGGTCGTGCCCGAGCTCGGGGATCGAGAACCCCGGCTCCGAGGCCCGCGCGGCGTCGCCAGTGATCAGCTCCGACGCCAGGGCCCCGAGCGCGTGCAGGTCGGCCGACGCGTTGCAGCGCCCCCCCGCGCGCACCTCGGGGGCGACGTACGCGTGCGCCTGCGCCGACTGCGCGAACCACGACGCGAGGCGGCTCGGCGAGGCGCAGGCCGCGAGCCCCGGCGCGGCGAGCACGATGGAGTCAGCGGTCACGACGATGTTGTCGGGCAGCAGGGCGCCGTGCGCGGTGACCGTGTGCAGCTCTCGCAGCGCCGTGGCGACGCCCTGGAGCACGCCGAGGATCTGGTCGCGCTCGAGCCTCCGCTCGGCGGCGCGGTACGCCCGGAGCACGTCGCGCAGAGAGGTCCCGAAGGCCCAGGGCGCGGCGACCCACACGGCGCCGTTCGCGCTGTCGGCGCAGAGGGGCATCGTGACGCGGAGTAGCGGGCGACCCACCAGCGCGTCGACCGCCGTGAGGAACGAATCGACCTCGCTCTGCTGCGAGAACAGCGCCTCGGGCACGACGCGGATCGAGACCGCGCTGCCGTCGTCGTCCCTCCCGCGGTAGACCGTGCCGAGCGGGCCCACCGAGTCGCTCTCGACGATGGTGAAGCGCCCCGCCAGCACGTCGCCCGACGCGAACGGAGCGGCCGGCCGCGCGAGCGTGACCACCGCGTCTTGGGCCGCCCCGCAGACAGCGCAGGAGGTGGCGTCGAGCTCTACCGACGCGTCGCAGCTCTGACATCGGTTATGCACGGCCGCCCCCACGTTATCACCATCCCTTGACGATCGGGTGGCGCGGGTGCGAGACGAAGCGCGATGCTACCTCCCGGTCGACGATGGGGCGCAGCCTGCGCGGGCGTCGCTGCGGCGCTCTCTCTCGGGGTCGCGTGGGCGCAGCCCCGCGCCGACGCAGGGGCCTCTGAGTCTGAGCGCGCGCGCCGCGCTCAGCCCGTCGCGACCCTCGAGGGAGCGGTGATCACGGTGGGCGAGCTCGAAGACCTGCTCAACACCGCCCCCGCGCCGATTCGCCAGGGCTACCAGCGGGCCGACGCCCGGCGCACCTACCTCGAGGGGCTCATCCAGACGCTGCTCCTCGCGCAGGAGGCGCGTCGTCGCGGCCTCGACCGTGACCCGCAGGTCGTCGCGGCGATTCGGCGTCGGCTCTCTCAGCGCACGGAGCAGGTCGAGATCATCGACGCCATCACCCCTTCGTCGATCACCGACGAGGAGGTCGCGCGCTTCTTCGAGGCGCACCGGCGAGACTACCAGCGCCCCGAGTACCGACGCGCGACCGCGGTGATCACCGCGACGCGCGAGGCCGCGACGCAGGCCGCGGCCGAGCTCCGCTCCGCGCAGGGCGACATGCGCCGGGTGCGCGAGGTCGTGCGGCGCGCCGCGGGAGACGCGGCCGTCGCGCTCGAGGGCGACCTGGGGTACTTCGAGCGCAGCGGCGCGGCGTCGACGCCAGACCGCCCCGCCGTCGACCCCGCGCTGGCCGCGGCCGTGTACGGCCTCCAGCGGCTGATGGACGTGACGACGACGCCGGCGACCCTGGCGGACGGGCGCTTCGCGGTGGCGGTGATGACCGGGCAGCGCCCCTCGACCAGCCACGGGCTCTCCGACCCGAACGTGGTCGCGTCGATTCGCGGCGCGCTGCTGAGGGAGCGGCGTGAGCGGCGTGAGCAGGAGCTCCTCCGTGAGCTCCGCGCGCGGCTTCGCCCCGAGGTGCACGAGGAGCGGCTGCAGCTCATTCGGATGACGCCGGGCGAGCTCGGCACGGTGCCGGTGCTGGCGCCGCCGCAGCCTCCCGAGCGTCACGAGCGCTGAATTCGTCGGTCTCCCGTTCGACCGGCTGTCACGGATGATTTTTCGGGGCGTACGGGCTATGGATGCTCGGCATCAGAGCTTCGTGCGTGGCGCTTGATGCGCGACGCGTCGCAACACTTCGTTACGCGCGCTGCGCGCGGTTGAGAGGCACACATGGCGAACGTGATTACGTCCCACAAGAGCGGTAGCCGGGTCATCGACTCGAAGGACCTGCAGCAAGAGTACCTGGCGAAGGAGCTGAACCGCCGGCAGATCCTCCAGGGCGCCCTCGCGGTCGCCGCGGCGAACGTGGCGTGCAGCAGCACCCCGACGACGGGCTCGGGCCCGGCGGTCGACGCCGGCGGCGGCTCCGACGCCGGCGGCGGCTCCGACGCGGCGGTCGAGCAGGACGCGGCGGTCGCGCAGGACGTGCCGCCGACGCCGACGACGCACCTCGTGGGCGTGGGCTACGACGACGACCACATCCGCGCGGTGGAGCTCGCCCTCGAGCAGACCGTGGCGTTCTCGAGCATCCAGCGCGGCCAGAGCGTGTACCTGAAGGTCAACACCAACTCGGGCGACCCCTTCCCCTACTCCACGAGCCCTGACGTGATCCGCTACGTCGTGGGACGTCTGCGAGACATCGGCGCGGAGGTCTTCATCGGCGACCGGTCGTTCTGGGGCGATCGCAACACGATGGCGAACTTCAACCGCAACGGCATCGCCGACGTCGCGAGCGAGCTCGGCGTCGAGCTCACCGTCTTCGGCGACACGGGCAACCTCGCCACCGGCGGTCGCTCCGACTCGACGAGCGTCGACTGGATGGACCTCCCCAGCACGAGCGACGGCGAGGGCATCGCGACGCGCTCGCAGTGGTGGACGGGCACGATGCGCATCCCCGCGTCGGTGGCCACGGCCGATCACATCATCAACCTCCCGTGTGTGAAGACGCACTTCCTCGCGACGTTCACCATGGCGATGAAGAACATCATCGGGGTCATCAACCCCGTCGACCGCTCGCAGCCGCGCAACCTCGGCGGCCACGACGCGCGCCGCGGCGGCCGGCTGTTCCCGCAGATCGCGTACATGAACAAGGTGCTCCCCACCGTCTCGATGAACATCCTCGACGGGTGGCAGGCGCTGATCTCGGGCGGCCCCACGCCGGGCGATCGCCCCCCGAACGCGCCGTCGGGCTGGCGGCCTCAGACCGCGAGTCCGAAGGTGGTCTTCGCGTCGGCCGACCGCCTCGCCGTCGACCTCGCCGGCGTCGCGCTGCTGCGCACCCTCTCCCCCGAGTGTGAGCTGGTGCACGAGGGCGACTCGGCGTGGGACTTCAACCGCCAGCTCTCCGTCGCGATCCGCGCGGGCGTCGGCATCACCGACCGCGCGCAGTTTGACATCGCGGGCCCCTCGTACGAGGGCCTCGCGAACCTCCGCACCATCGCGACGACCTGAGCGATCACCGACGCTGCTGCGCGTGGGCCTCGCGCAGCAGGTCTTCTTCGTCCGCCGCGTCCCAGCGCAGCCCCACCACGCACGCGCGAGCCCAGGGCTCCCAGAGCGCCCAGGGCACCTCGATCACCGCCGGGTCTTCGGGCGAGGGGACCGCCGCGCCCTCGTGCGCCGACAGAAACTCCACGAGCTCGGGCTCGCTCGCGGCGAGCGCCCGCGGGAGCGCGAGGTGCTCCACGCGTCCGCCGCCCGCGGGGCTCACCCGCGTGATGCGGGGAAACTCAAACGCCTCAAGCGCGGTGACGTCGTGCACCCGGGGCTCCATGCGCCCGTCCCTCCAGCGCCACCCCTCTTCGACGCGCAGCAGCGCGCCTCCCATCGCCGCGATCTTCGGAACTCCCATCGGCTCAGAGATCAACGGGGGAGCGCGTGTGCGGCGCGACCCGCATCGCGCCGCCGCTCGGGCGAACGCGCTCTCGAGGCGGCGTCGGCGGCGGCGCCGGGGGCGTGGGCTGAACCGCGCGGATGCCGCCGTCGACATCGACGGGGAGCGGGGGCGTGACCGGGCTCGGCGTCACCTCGGCGGCCTCGCCCGCGGTGACCCGGGGTTCGGGCTGGTGCACCGGCACCGCGCCCGCGGGCTGGAGCTCAGGGCCCGTGATCGTGGTCGCGCGGTGCCCCTGGAGCCCTACGGCGATGGCGATCTCGCGCAGCGCCTGCTCGCCTCGGCCGTCGCGGAGGCCATCGATCGCGCGGGGGCCGTGCGCGCGAAGCTCATCGATCGGCGTCGGGCCGCAGGAGGGCGCCTGGCACCCCTGCGAGACCGATGCAGCCAGCGCCGCGCCGAGGGTCGGCAGGGCGGTCGAGGTCAGTGCGGGGCGGGGGCGGCGGGGTGAGTTCACGGCGGTCCTCCAACCAACCGAGGATACCCGAACTGCCCCAGAGTTCTTGGGCGAGTCACGGAGAATTCAGGCCGCGTCGGCGTCAGCGCCGACGTTTCGACGGCTCCAGAGCAGCGCGTCGACCCGGCGGTCGCCCAGGCGCAGGTGCTGCGCGAGCAGCCCCGTGCGCTTGTATCCAGCGGCGAGAAAGGCGGCCGAGGTGACCACGCAGTCTGCGGGAGAGAGCCCGAAGACGCAGCCGATCTCCCTCGCGCGCAAGGGCTCGGTCACGGCCTGGAGGGCGCAGAAGAGCGCGAGGCCGTCTTCTTGCCGCTGGGCCCAGCTCGTGAGCTGGAGGTAGGCGTTGCCGAAGGGCTCTTGAAGCTCGAGCGACAGAAGCTGCTCGGCCGCGCGCGCGCCGGGGCGGGCGAGGCGGGCGCCGACGTGGAGTCGCTCGCCGGTGCGTCCGAAGCGCTCGTCGAACCAGGCGCCGCCCTTCTTGCTCCGGGGCGGGAGCACCGACGCGGCGACGACGCTCTCGTCGGAGTAGAGCGAGACCTTGAGGCCCCGGGGCTCGGCGCAGATGTCGGGGCACAGCTTCTTCGCCTGCGTGAGCGTGCGCTCCGCGGCGGACTGGTTCGCCAGGGGGCCCAGGGCCACGCCGTCTTCGCTGGGCTCGGGCGCGCTCGAGACGAGGCGTCCCATGATGTGCGCGTCGCTGCGCTTGTAGTAACCGGGGATGCTGCCTTCGCGAACGAACCCCACACGGGCCCAGCCCAGGCTCTCCTCGCGCTCGACGAAGGTGAACACGCGCTCGATGCCCTCACGCCGCGCGAGGGCGTCGATCGCTACGACCTTCTGCGGAAAGTTGCCCGAGAGAAAGTCGACGATGCGCGCCGAGCGGTGCCGGCGATTGATGATCAGGCTCACGTGGATCCCCGGCGCACGCACCGGGACCTCTTCCATCATGGGGCGCGCCCCAACATGCTGCGTCTGCAAAGCGCATGTCCTTTCGGATGTGGCGCAGTGCCCGTCGGCCCGCCGCCGAGGACACCCCGCGTATGGCGGACTTATAGACGGGGTTCGTCCCATAAGTCAAAGCGCCCTGGCGCGAGCGAATTCGCAGCGGTTCTGAGGGATTAGGAAGCGGTACGGAGGTGCGCCGGGAGAGGGCTCTCCTGGCGCGCGGGGGGATGGGTTCGGCTCAGCGCGCGGGCGCGGCGAGGGCCGCGTCGATGCGGCGCTGGAACTCCTCGAAGGGGAGCGCGCCGGCGACGAACTTGCCGTTGATGAAGAAGGCGGGCGTGCCGATCTGGGCGCCGGTGGCGTCGGCCGCGGCCACGTCCTCGCGGACGGCGGCCTGGTGGGTGTGGTTGTCGAGGGCCGCGCGGAAGCGGTCCATGTTCACGCCACCGATCTCGCCCGCGAGGCGCTCAAGCGTGGCGCGGTCGAGGTTCGAGGAGTTCTGGAACATGAGGTGGTGGTAGCGCCAGAACGCGTCGGCGCCGCGCTGCGCGAGCACCTCGCGGCCCGCCTCGGCGGCGGGCATCGCGTTGTTGTGGAAGGGGAGGGGGTAGTCGCGCCACACGAAGCGCACGCGCCCGCGGTACCGCTCCATGATCTGGTCGACGGTCGGGAGGACGCGCGAGCAGAAGGGGCACTGGAAGTCGGAGAAGTGCTGGATCACCACGCGGGCGTTGGCCGGGCCGAGGGCCGGGGCGCGGGGGTTGTCACGAACCTGGTAGACCCGGTCCGCGTCGGGCTCCGCGGGGGCGGCCGCCGCGGGCGAGGGGGCGTTGCCGCCCGGGAGGTACACGGTGCCGGTGGCGCCGTTCTCGATGATGCGCTCGTACACGTTCGCGCGGGTGGTGCCCGGGCGGGTGCGGATGAGCTCCTCGGCGCGGCGCTTGGCGTCGTCGATCGCCGTCTGGAACGCGCTCGCGGGCTGCGCGCCCACGAGGCGGCGGCCGTTGATGAAGAAGTGCGGCGTGCCGTTCGCCTCGACGCGCTGCGCGAGGGCGTGATCCGCGTCGATCGCGGCGTTGTGGGTGTTCGCCGCCACGGCCGCGCGGTAGCGGGCCATGTTCAGGCCGGCCTGCTGGGCGTAGCGCTCCAGGTCGGCGTCCTCGAGGTGCTGCTGGTTCTCCATCAGGATGTCGTGGACCTGCCAGAACTTCGCGTGGCTGCCCTGGGCGAAGGCCTCCTGGGCGAGCGCCGCCGCCGGGCGGGCGCGGTTGTGGAAGGGCAGGGGCTCGTGCTTCCAGACGACGCGGAGGTCGTTGCCGTAGCGCTGCCGCATCTCACGGACGGTGGCCTCGACGCGCGAGCAGAAGGGGCACTGGAAGTCGGAGAAGACCACCATGGTGACCAGCGCGTCGCGCGGGCCCTGGAAGGGGGAGTTGCCCACGGGCACCGCGTACACGGCGTTGGGGTCCTCCTGGCGCTGCGGCTGCTGCGGCTGCGAGGGGCTCGGGGTGGGCTCGGCGCCCGCCACGGGGTTCGCCACCATCTCCGCGTAGACGCGGTTGCGGGGCTGGATGGTCCGCGCGCGGGCGAGGACCTGATCGATGAGGGTCTTGAACCGGTCGAAGGGCTGCGCGCCCACGAGGTTCGTGCCGTTGATGAAGAAGTTCGGCGTGCCGCTGGCGTTCAGGCGCTGCGCCAGCTGCTGGTCCTGCTGAACGCGCGCCTGGTGGGTGTTGCCGCTGAGGGCCGCGCGAAAGCGGTCCATGTTGATCCCGCCCACCTGCTGCGCGAGGCGCTCGAGGGTGGCGTTGTCGAGGTTCTGCTGGTTTTGGTACAGCAGGTCGTGATAGGCCCAGAACTTCGCGTTGCCGCCCTGCGAGAAGACCTCACGCGCGGCGATGGCGGCGGGCATGGCGCGGTCGTGGAAGGGCAGCGGGGCGTCCTTCCACACGAGGCGCACGTCGTTGCCGTACTGCTGGCGAATCTGCCGCATCGTGTCTTCGACGCGCGAGCAGAAGGGGCACTGGTAGTCGCTGAACTCGACGATCGTGACCAGCGCGTTGGGGTTGCCCAGCACCGGCGAGTCGCCGACGGGGATGCGCTCCGCGTCGACCATCGCCCCCGCAGGCCCCGCGGCCTGGTTGCTGTCGGCAGCGATCGAGCTGCCCGGTTCGGCCGGCGTCCTGGATCCCGTGATGTTGCCCACCACGAAGCCCAGGATCAGGGCCATGATGATTGAAATGGCTGCTGCTCCCTTACTCACATTCTGCTCCCATCGCGTCTCGGTGTGAGACGCCTTGTTGACACCCGACCCCTGACGAGCCCGTCGTCGCTCCACCGCTGCCCGCGCCGGTCGGTTGGCCCTCCGCGCGGCCGACGGCTGATCGAGTCAGCGCGCGTCGCGAGGCCAGCCAGCGACCCTCACGGGACGGGCGAGGCGTGCGGCGGAACCGTTCGAGACCGAACGATCACCTTCCGTTGCCCCGACGACATGCGGCCATGTCCGTGAGCTCGCGCTGCGTGCGTCGGGGCGGTACAAGGCCGAACCCCGCAGCGAGATGCCTCTTGAGTGCGCGCGCGGCGCGCCGTCGAACGCGGGACGAGACGGACGTCTCCCGCGACCGACGCGTCTCAGCGGCTCGGGGGCCGAATGAGCTCGCTCGGGAAGCCGGCAGCCGCGCCGCCCAGCTCCCCCGACGTGTACTCGACCTGCCCCTCGTCGGCGGCAGGTACGTTCACGTCGAAAGACAGCAGGGTGAACGCGTCGCCACCCACGCCGTCGAGGGTGAACCCGCGCGAGGGCGGGTCTGCCTGCTCGACGTGACACCGGGGATCGTTCGAGCCCGCGCAGGAAAGCGGCGCCCGGCTCTGCCCCGGCGTCTCGCGCCAGTGAACCTCGCCGAGCCTCGTCGCGGTCTGCTGGGCGAGCTCGAGGTCGCTCGCCACGGTGAACGATCCCCTGGGCGCCCAGTTCACCCCGCACTCATCGGCCGCCTGCGCCCACGCGCCGCCACCCGTGAGCATCACGGCGAAGGCGCTGAGGATGGCGAGGAAGAGTGCGCGCATAACAGAGGACCCGCGGGTGATTACACCGTCTCTCCGCGCCGCGCAACCGCGGCGTCGCCAGAGGGTGCAGCCCTGGATCTGCGGAGAACCACCGCGGGGCGGATCTCTATTCCTCCTCGAGGAATCTTCTCAGCGAGGACACCGACTCGGGCGCGCAGAGCGACGTCGCGTCGGTCCAGAGCACGTCGCGCTCGCCGCGAAACCAGGTTCGCTGTCGCTTGGCGAACTGCGCGGTGGCGGTGGTCACGGCCTCGCCGAGAGCCGCCTCGGGGAGCTCCCCGCGGAGGTGCGCCACGACCTGCGCGTAGCCGACGGCCCTCAACGGCTTGAGGTCGTGCGCGTAGCCATCGCGCAGAAGCCCCCGCACCTCGTCGATCCAGCCCCTGCGCAGCATCTCGACCGCGCGGGCCGCGATGCGCGCGCGGAGCTCGTCCCTCGGCGCGTCGAGCGCGACGAAGCGGGCGCGGTAGCGCGGCGGCATCGCGCGGTGCCGCCGGTGGTGCTCGGAGAACGGGACGCCGGTGAGGGTGAACACCTCGGTCGCGCGCACCACGCGGATCGGGTCGCTGGGCGCGATGCCCGCGGCGTACTCCGGGTCGAACGCCGCCAGCTCCCGGTGCATGCGCGCGAGCTCCGCGGGCGAGCTCGCCGCGCGCTCGTTCAAGCGCGCGCGGAGCTCCGAGTCGCTGGGGATGTCGGGCGCGAGCCCATACACCAGGGCCCGGAGGTAGAGCCCGGTGCCCCCGACCACGATGGGCGCGCGCCCGCGCGCGGTCACCTCGCGCAGGGCGGCGTCGGCGTCGAGCAGGTAGCGGCTCGCGTCGTAGTGCGCGTCGAGGTCGACGAGGTCGAGCGCGTGGTGGGCGATCCCGCCCAGCTCCTCGGGGGTGGTTTGGCCGAGCCGATGTCGAGGCGGCGGTAGACCTGCACCGAGTCGGCGCCGACGAGCTCTCCGCCGAGCGCGCGCGAGGGCGAGGGCCGCGGCGGTCTTGCCAGTGGGCCGTGGCCCCCGCGACCACGATGACGCGGGGAGGGGAAGACATGCGACGGGGCTCAGGCCGCGCGAGGCGCGTGCTTCTCGATGAGCCGAGCGACGCCGGGGATGGCGGCCTCGACGTTCTCCTTGCCCTTGGGGCGCAGGCCTTCGTAGGCCTTGCGGAGGTTCTGGTGCCGGGTGTGCCGGGCGCGGTCGTCGGTGATGCCGAGGAGCGCGTCGGCGATCCGCCGCGGCGCGCCGAGAAGTTGGCCGCGATGTCGCCGCCCTTGGTGAGGTGCGCCTGGTAGAAGGGGTCGAGGCGCGCGGCGAAATCGTCGAGGAGGCCGTCGATCACGTCGGGGATGAGCCCGGGGCGGATCCCCTTCACCAGCTTGAACGCGCCCTTGATCGCGAGCCCCGAGAGGCCCGACTTCGCCGCGACCTCGCTGTCGAGGAGCTGCTCGGCGTCGCGCACCACGGCCTGACGCCGCGAGGGTTCAGTGAGGATGCTCTTCAGGTCGGCCATGTCCGTTGCTTTCTTCGTGGGGGTTCAGCGGTGCCACGGCACCGCGGCGCCGCGCGCGGTGCCCATCGTGTAGCGAAAGAGCGTACCCCCCGAGGCCACGTAGATGTCCGTGCACGAGAGCGCGCCCGCGCCGAACTCGACGTTCGCCGCCGAGGTGATGCCCGTGCCCAGGACCTCGGGGTTCGACCCGTCAGCCTCGAGGCGAATGAGCCGGCCGCGGTTGTCGCCGACGTAGATCCTGCCGTCGGCGTCGAAGGCGAGGCCGTCGGGGGAGCCCAGGCCCGTGGCCACGGTCTCCCGCGCGGTCTCGCGGCCGTCGGTGAGGGTGAGCTTGATGAGCGAGCCGGCGTTGTAGCTGTCGACGTAGAGCGCGCCGTCTGGACCGAAGGCCACGCCGTTGGCGCCAGAGATCCGGGACGTGGTGATCTGCGTGCGCATGCCGTCGGGGCTGACGCTGTAGACCTGTCCGCCGCCGAAGTCCGAGTAGTACAGGGTGCCGTCGGCTCCCATGGTGAGCCCGTTCGGCTGCCCCGCGCTGCGCAGAAAGGTCGTGGCGGACGGGGTCGAGGCCGAGAGGTCGACGACGAAGATGCTCTGCGTCGCGGGCGAGCCCACGTAGAGGCGCTGACGCTGCGTGTCGAGGGCCAGGCCCCACACCGTCGACGCGCCCTGCAGGGTCACCCAACGCCCCTCGGGGCTGCCGCCGGGGGGGAGACGACCCACCGCGCCGCCCTGCGAGTAGTAGATCGTGCCGTCGGGACCGATGACCAGACCCTCGGTGCCACGAATGCCCGAGAGGGTCGGCTGCGCCGAGCCGCACGCGATCACCACGGGGGCGTCTTCTGGGGCGGTCGCGTCGGCGGGCGCGGTCGCGTCGGCGGGGGTCTCCGCGTCGCCGCTCGTCACGACGTCGTCGGCGGCGACGTCCTGGGTGACCGCGTCGCTCCCTGACACCTCGGCGTCGCCGCCCTGGTTGCTGGTCGGCGTCGAGGAGCACGCGTTCAACGCCGCGAGGAGCGCAAGGGAGAAGCTGGTTCGGCTGAGCATGGGGGCCGGTTGTCGCGTGGAACCGGGTTCGAATCAAGCGCCCGACAGGGCCTACCGGGCGATCGTTCGGCGCCGGTCGGGTAACGCGCAGGGCGCGGCGGCGTAGGGACGCGATGCCACCAAGGAGGCTCGACATGCGCACGCTGCTCCTCGCCACGCTGCTCCTCGCCGCTTGCACCCGCGCCCCGCCGACGGCCCGACCCGAAGCTGCGGTGGCCCACCGCGCGCCAGAGGCGCCGAGGGACGCGAGCGCGCCCCCCGTCGGCGATCGCGTTCATCGCACCGAGGCGGAGTGGCGCCGCGCGCTGAGCGCCGAGCAGTTTCATGTGCTTCGCGAGCAGGGCACCGAGCGCGCGTTCACCGGGCGGTACTGGGACCACCACGCGCAGGGGACCTATGTGTGCGCGGCCTGCGGCGCGCCGCTGTTCAGCTCCGACGACAAGTTCAACTCGGGCACGGGCTGGCCGAGCTACACCCGCCCGGTCGCCGCGGGCCGCGTCGAGGAGCTGCGCGACGACACCCTGGGCATGACCCGCACGGAGGTGCGCTGCGCGCGCTGCGGCGGTCACCTCGGCCACGTCTTCGACGACGGTCCCGAGCCCACGGGGATGCGGTACTGCATCAACTCCGCGTCCCTCGACTTCGTCGCGCGCTGAGCGGGTCAGTACACCGACGAGAGGACGGCGTGCGCGCCCTCGCAGCGCGCCACGGCTCCGCCCATCGCGGCGGGGATGGCCGCGGTCTCGCCGCGCCCCACGCGCGCGCCTTCGACCGTGACAGACCCCTCGAGCACGGTGAGCCCGACCAGCGCCCCCCAACGCGGGAGCGGCACCTCGCCGCTGCCTGAGAGCCGCGCGACCTCGAGGGCGTCGCTCACGGCGGGCCCGCTCCGACCGCAGAGGGGCTCGACACGGGCGGGCGCGTCGAGCGGGGGCTCTCCCGCGCGCACGCGGGCGGCGCGGAGCAGGTCGGCACCGCGCGGCGCGTCCCACCGGGTCACGGCGAGGGCGTGCTCGACGTGCAGCGCGCGGGGCGAGCCGTTGGCGTCGAGGCGGCCCTCGGCGTCGTAGCGGCGGTTCCAGTCCCAGTAGCGGTACGTCACCCCGCGTCGGCCGGGGATCACCCGCTGCGGCTCGACCAGCGTGAGCCCGCGGCCGATCGCGTGGGCGGTGCCCGCGTCGATGAGCAGAAAGTCACCGACCTCGACGGGCACGAAGCGAAGCAGCGCGGACACGTCCGCGGCCTGAGCCAACGCGTCGCGCACGGCCTCCCGCGTCGCGTCGGGGGAGAGGCCGAGGTACACCCCCGCGCCCTCGTCGCGCCGCGCGACGTACCAGCACTCGGGCTTGCCCGACTCGTCCTGCGCGAGCCCGGCGTAGTCGTCGGCGGGGTGAATCTGCACCGACAGCGCGTCGGCGGTGTCGAGGAGCTTCACCAGCAGCCCGGTGCTGCCCCGCGCGGCCTCGCGCCCGAGGTTCGCCTCGGGGGCTCGCGCGATCACGTCGGCGAGGCGCTCGCCCTCGCGCGTGACGCTCGGAAAATCGGGCTCGACGCTGAGCTCCCACGACTCGCCGACGACCCTGCCGTCGCCGAGCCCCTTGTACTCCGCGGCGATGCGGGTGCCGCCCCAGGGGGTTCGCGAGGTCGGCGTGAAGTTGTCTGGGCGTAGATCGATGAGGGGCATCGTGGGGTCAGTATCCCTCGGAGGCGGGGACGTCGAGAAGTTGGCGGGGCGCGCGGGAGGCGCTATCGCGACGCACGCGCATGGGCCGACAGATCCGAGCGACGCTGTTCCTCGTCGCGCTCTTCTGCTGCACGAAGACCGAGCGCGCGCCTGAGCCCGCCGACGCGCGCGCCGAGCCCGACCGCCTCGTGCCCTCGGCGCGTCGCGCGATGGCCTCGCTGCAGCGCGGGGTGATCCCGCCCCACCTCGACGTCGTGGTCGAGGGGCTCGCGGCGCGGGCGCACGAGCTGCCGGCGCGGTCCGCGGTGGCGCCGCTGTGCATGGCGGGCGACCTCCTGGCCGAGCGGCACCGCCTCGGCCGCGACCCGCGCGACCTCTCCCGCGCGCTGGACTACCTCCGCGCGGCCTCGGTCGACCCGACGCTCCCCGGCGCCTGCGTGGCGCTTCGCCACCGGGCCGACGTGCTGGAGCGGGAGCGAGACCCCCGCGCCGAGGGCGCGGTCTCGCAGTGGGAGAGCGCGTGCGTGCCCGTGTCGCAGCGTCGCGCCGCGGCGGCGCTGGCGCCAGACCGCGCGCCGGGCGCGAGGGGCCCGAGGAGGGTGGTGCTCGACCCGGGCCACGGCGGCTCCGACCCCGGCGCGATCGGGCCGACGGGCCTCCACGAGGCCGAGGTGAGCCTGGACGTGGCCCGCCGCGTCGCCGCGAGGCTCGCGGAGCGCTACGGCGTGCAGGTGATCCTCACCCGCGACCGCGACGTCTACGTGGCCCTCGAGGAGCGCGCGGCGCACGCCAACGACGCGGCGGTGGACCTGTTCGTGTCGATCCACTGCAACGCCGCGCGCAACACGGAGGCCAGAGGCATCTCGACCTTCGTCCTCGACACGGGCAGCGCGCGCGTCGCGAACCGGGTGACCATGCGCGAGGGGGAGCTCATCGCCGGGGACCCCTGGGGCGGCGGCGACGTCACCCGCATCCTCGCGGACCTTCGGCTGACGCAGCACGGCGGCAGGTCGGTTCGCCTCGCCGAGGCGATCCAGCGCGCGATGCTGCACGACGCGAGGCTGCTGTACCCCTCGATCGAGGACATGGGCGTGCGCCCCGCGGGCTTTCACGTGCTCGTGAGCGCGAGGATGCCGTCGGTGCTGGTCGAGCTGTCGTTCATCTCGAACGTCGAAGAGGAGCGCAGGCTCCGCGGCGACGCCTACCGGGACGTGCTCGCGAGCGCGATCGCGCGGGCGGTGGGCACCTTCAGGCCGTAGCCCTTGCATCGCCGGGGCGATCCGCGTAGAGCGCGGCGCGATGAACGTGTTCAAGTCTCAGGCGACGCGGCACCTCGTGGTCCGGGTCCACCGCGAGGAGAGCGTCATCGAGGCGATCCACGACCTCTGCGAGAAGGAGTCGGTGTCGGCCGCGACGGTCACCGGGCACGGCCTCCTCGAGTCGGTTCGCTTCGACGTGTTCGACCCGCGCTCGCGCACCTACGGCGACGCCCGCGGCTTCGTGGGCGCGCTCGAGCTGCTCTCGATCACCGGCCACGTCAGCGCGTCCGAGCGCGAGCTCGACGTGCACCTCCACGCGACGATCGCCCGAGACACAGACAACGGACTGCAGGTCCTCGGCGGCCGTCTCCTCGACGCGAACGCCATCGCGGTGGAGCTCACCGTCGCGGTGCACGACGACCTCGTGCTCACCCGCGTCCCCGAGAAGGACTCGGGGCTGCTCACCTGGCGCGGGGCGCCCGCCGCGGCGCCGCGGGAGGAGCCCCGACGCGCGTCCCGCGAGCGCGAGCCCGAGCCCGCGCGCGAGCGCCCGGCGCCCTCGTCGCCGCCGCCGCCGTCGTCGGGCTCGAAGCTCTCCCTCGCCGAGGTCGCGCGGCAGCTCGAGGCGATGCCCGCGAAGCGCGTGCGAGACCCGGTCGACGACGAAGACACCGTGATCGAGAAGGGCGACGTGCTGATCCACCCCACCTGGGGCGAGACCGAGGTCGTGCGCGAGGAGGACCCTGGGCAGTACGTGATCCGCCTCGCGCGGAGCGGCGCCTTCAAGACCATTCGCGTCGACATCTTCGAGGTGTCTCTGCGCGGCGCTCGCGGCTCGAAGTCGGTCTACGACCTCAAGCCCCGGCGCGGCTGACCCGACGGCGCGCGAGCAGCGCGAGGCCCAGGCCCGCGAGGGCCGTCCACGCGCCGCTCCGTCCGGCGACGTGGAGGCCCGGCGCGCCGCAGAGGCAGCTCCGGGCCACGTGCAGCCGGGGCACCACGGGCGCGGCGGGCGTGAGGATCTCGTCGTCGACGGCGGGGGTGAACACGGCCACCCGCCGCGGCCGCGCGTGCGCGCGCGCCTGGTCGTGGCGGATCACGAAGCGGTCGAGCACGGTGCCGTCGGGGCGCACGGCGGTGAGCGTCAGCTTGTTGAACTCGGCGTCGACGCGCACGTAGTGGTGCTGCCGCGCGAAGACCTGGGTGTACCTGCGCTCGCGCCGCGCGTCGTAGAGCGGCGCGCCGCTGCCGCCGGTGACGATGTAGCGCAGACCGTGGTCCTCGCCGCGCTCGTAGATGTGGTCGTGACCGGCGACGACGAGGTCGACGTTGTAGCGCCGAAAGAGGTCGCCCAGGCGCGCGGCGCGAAAGACGGGGTTCTCGCCGTGCGGCCCGCTGCTGTGCAGCCCCCAGTGCGTCGCGACGATGAGAAAATCGTGGGGGCTCTGACGCCGCGCCTCGCGGAGCTCGCTCTCGAGCCAGCCCCTCATCCGCGGCGAGGACCAGTTGTCGTACGCGTTGGCGAGCACCATGCGCACGTTGCCGTACCGGATGGTGTAGTCGAGCTCGGGGCGGGGAGACTCGTCGGAGGCGTGCACGTAGCGGCGAAAGTTCGCGATGCCCCGGGGCGAGTTCGCGCGCAGCTCGTGGTTGCCCACCACGGGGATGAACACCGAGTCGCGCAGCAGCGGGCTCTCGATCTGAAAGAACTGCTGCCAGTGGTTCTCGTTGCGGCCGTCGTGCACGAGGTCGCCGGTGTGCACCACGAAGTCGGCGCCTTCGCGCTGCATCGCGCGGATCACCGCGCTGTGAGAGCGCGCGTTGGTGCGGGTGTCTCCGTAGAGCAGGAACCTGAACGCGTCGCTGTACTCCGACGGGGTGCCGAAGGTGCCTCGCACCGCGTCCATGCCCGGGCCTCGCACCTCATACTGGTACCTCGCGCCTGGGAGGAGCGACGTGAGCCGGACCTCGTGCAGGGTCGTCTCGGCCTCGTCGGTGCGCTCGACCGCGTCGGGCGCGCGGCTCCCCGAGGGGACCAGCTGCCACGCGCGCACCGTGACGGGGCCGGGGGAGGTGCGCTCGATGAGCAGGGTCATCGCCGTCGGCGTCGGGTCCATCACCCACGGACCCTTGCGCACGCCGCGCTCGGCCCTCGCCGCGGAGGGCGCCGCCGCGAGGGCCACGCCGAGAGAAAGCGCCGCCCACGCCCTGCGACGGGTGTAGGTGCGTGTAGGTCGGAGCTCCAGCGGCGGCACGATCTACAAGCTAACGCCACCAGAACCCGAGCACACGCAAGTTTCTGTCAACGATTCGCGTGGTCGGGTGTAGGCGTCATGTCGCTCGCACCCTGGGGTCGAGCAGGGCGGCGGTGACGTCGGCGAAGAAGCTCCCGAGCTGAATGCCGAGCGACGCGAAGAGCACGGTGCCCATGACCATCGGGAGGTCGTTGCCCGTGATGGACTCGTAGGCGAGGCGGCCGACGCCGGGCCAGGCGAAGATCGCCTCGGTGACGATGGCGCCGGTGAAGAGGCCGCCGAACGAGAGCCCCACGGCGGTGACCACCGGGAGCAGCGCGTTGCGCAGCCCGTGCCGCACGACGACGGCGGGCTCCGAGAGCCCCTTGGCTCGCGCGGTGCGAACGAAGTCGCTGCGCAGCACGTCGATGAGCTCGCTGCGGAGCACCCGCGCCTGGTACGCCATGCCGAGGGTGCCGAGGACCATCGCGGGCAGGATCGCGTGGCGCAGGTGCTCCAGGGGCGTGGCGCCGTATCCCCCGAGGGGGAACCACCCGAGCTGCCAGGCGAACACGAAGAGCGCGAGCTTGCCCGTCAGAAAGGTGGGAGAGGAGATGCCGAAGAAGGTCCCGGCCATGAGCAGGCGCGCCCCGCGGGTGCCGTCTCGGGCGGCGGCGAAGGTGCCCACGGCGATCCCCACGGTGAGCTCGAAGCCCAGCGCGATGAGCCCGAGCAGCAGCGTTCGGGGGAAGCGCTCGGCGAGGAGCGAGGTGACCGGGCGTCGGTACCGATAGCTCTGCCCGAGGTCGCCCCGAGCGAGTCGCTGGAGGTAGTACCCGTACTGCACGGTCCTGGGTCGGTCGAGGTGGTAGTGCCGCTCGATCGCCCGCAGGTCGCGCGCCGAGGCGTGGGGGCCGCCGATCATCCTCGCGGGGCTCCCGACGCCCAGCATCCCGAAGAACGTCGCGCTGCCCACGACCCAGAGCACGAGCGCCATCCAGCCCAGCCTGCGCAGCACGAAGCGGATCATGGCGACTGCGCTCCGAGGGGTCGCGCGGCCATCGCGAGGGCCCCGTAGGCGCGCTGGGCGGACGCGCGCTCGCGGGTCCAGCGGCGCCGCGGCAGGTCGAGCCACGCGTCGCCGACCCAGTCGTTCCAGACGGGGTGCGGCACCCATCCCCGGAGGTACGGCTGCGTCACGCTCACCGCCACGGGGGTGTACACGAACACCCACGGGGCGTCGTCGAGGAGCATGTCCTCGGCGCGTTGGTAGAGCGCCACGCGCCGCCGAGGGTCGAGCTCGGAGTGCGCTGCGTCGAGGGTCTCGTCGAGCCTCGGGTTCGCGTAGAACGCGTGGTTCGAGCTGTTCTCGTCGCGAATTCCGCGGCTGTGAAAGTTGGGCTCGATGAAATTCGCCGGGTCGGGGTAGTCCATCTGCCAGCCGTCAAAGGCCATCTGCACCGTGTTCGGCACGCCCAGGGCGGAGTAGTACACCGACAGGGACGCCTGCCGGATGCGCGCGTGAAGCCCCACCCGGCGAAGGTCGCCCTGGATCATCTGCGCCAGGAGGGACGCGCCGTCTCCGCTGGTGGTCCAGAGGTCGAAGGGCTCGGCGACGCCGTCGGGGTGACCCGCGAGGGCCATCTCTCGCCGCGCCCGCTCGAGGTCGAAGCGCTGGGCGCGCGGGTTGTCGGCCCGATACCCCGCGATGGTCGGCGGGTAGAGCGCCCCCGCGGCCCGGATGCGCCCGTTGCGCATGCGCGCGAGGGCCTCGCGGTCGATCGCCGCCGCCACCGCCCGGCGCACGTGCACGTTGTCGAAGGGCCGCATGCGCGTGTTCATCATGAACGCGCCGATGAGGGGGACGTCGGCGCGGTGCGTCTGCGCGAGCCACGCGGCGTGACGGCGCAGCCAGAGCCAGTCGGCGGTGGCGACACCGTAGTTCGAGACGTAATCGAGGTCCCCCGCGAGGAGCCGCATGAACTGCAGGTGCGGCGGCACCGACAGCTCGAAGATCACCCCGTCCAGGTGAACGCGCGGGGCGGAGTGGTGGTAGGGGTTGCGCGCGAAGACCATGCGCGTGGCCTTCTCCCACCGCGTGAGCGCGAAGGGGCCGGTGCCCACGGGCTCCTGGCCGAAGCGCTCGTCTCCGAGCCGCTCGACCACCTCGCGCGGCACCGGCGCGGCGAAGCGCATGGCGAGCACGTGGAGAAAGGTGGGGTCGGGCCGCGCGAGGCGAAAGCTCACCGTGCGGGGGTCGGGGCAGCGGACCCCCGCGAGGCGGCGCGACGCGCCCTCGCGAAACGCGTCGAAGCCCTCGATGAGCCGGTAGTTCTCCGCCCCCGGCGAGGCGAGGCGGCGCGCGTCGAGCAGCCGCTCCATGGAGTAGCGAACGTCGTCGCACTGGAGGGCGCGCCCGTTCGAGAAGCGCGCGTCGGGGCGGAGGTGAAAGGTGTAGCGGCGGCCGTCGTCCGAGACCTCCCAGCGCTCGGCGAGGTCAGGCACGATCTCGGTGCTGCGCGGCCCGTAGCTCACCAGGGTGTCGAAGATCAGCCGGGTGGGGATCGCCGCCACGGTGTCTTGCGCGAGGGCGGGGTCGGCGGTGTTCACGTCGGCGTCGTACGCGAAGCGGAGCACGCCCCCCCGGCGCGGCGTGCTCGCGCCCGCGCCGGCCCAGGGCGGGGTCGGGTGGGGCTCGCGGCACCCCGCGAGGGCCGCGAGCACCAGGGCGAGCTCAGGCCTTCGGGTCCAGCGCATCGCGCAGCCCTTCGCCGAGGAGGTTGAACCCGAACACCGTGAGCAGGATCGCCAGCCCTGGCGCCACCGCGAGGCGCGGCGCCAGCCGCGTGAGGGGCTCGGACTCCTGCAGCATCGATCCCCACGACGCGGTCGGAGGCGCGACCCCGACGCCGAGGTAGGTGAGCACGCTCTCGGCGATGATCATCTCGGCGATGACCGTCGTCGCGATGACGATCACCAGCGACGCGAGGTTGGGCAGGATGTGCCGCCCCAGCACCCTCGCGTGCGACGCGCCGAGGGCGCGGGCGGCGGCCACGAAGTCCATCGCCCGGAGCTGCATCGTGCGCGCCCGCACCTGCCGCGCCATCGAGGGCCAGGCGAGGCCGCCGAGCACCGCGAAGATCACCCAGGGCCTCGGGTGGGCGATGATCCGGTTGAGCGCCATCACCACCAGCAGGAACGGGAACGACATCAGCGCGTCGACGGAGCGCATGAGCACCGCGTCGACCACCCCGCCGAAGTACCCCGCCAGCACCCCCACCCCGACGCCCACGACGGCGACCACGAGGGTCGCGCCGGCGGCCACGGCGAGGGAGATCCGCGCGCCGAACAGCAGCCGTGAGAGCAGGCAGCGGCCCACGGCGTCGGCCCCCAGCGGGAGCGAGCGAGACGGCCCCTCGGGCAGCCCGTCGACGCCGACGATGCGCGCGCCGAGGATCTCGTCGGGGGCGTGCGGCGCGAGCCAGGGGGCGAGCAGCGCGAGGGCGCTCACCGTGAGGATGAGCGCCAGTCCCAGCATCGCACCGCGATGTGCGCGCAGCCGCTGGAGGCCGCGAGGATCGAGCAGCGCCATGAGCGCCGCGGATCATCGCACAGGTCGCGCCGCGCCGCGCCGCGCTATCGCCTCGGCGCGCCGACGAGGTGCCGCAGCAGCGCGTCGGCGGTGGGCTCGGGGGCCTCTTCGTGGGGGCAGTGCCCGGCGCGCGATGGGCTGAAGCGCGCGCCGACGATGTCGTTCGCGAGGCGCCGACCGAGGTGCGTAGGCCCTGCCGGTCGCGCTCTCCCCAGATCACCATCGTCGGCGCGCGCACCTTCGCGATGCGGGGGACCAACGCCGCGAGGTCGCTCGAATTGCGAAGCGCGCGCAGGGCGCACTCGCGCGCCTCGGGCGGGTCGAAGGCCTCGAACCACGCGTCGACCCGCGCCCGGTCGTAGGCCGCGGGCGTCGCGTAGAGGGTGTCGCGAAAGTAGCCGTGAAACGCCGCGCGGTTATAGAACTGCTTCAAGAAGAACGACCCCAGCACCGGGGTGAGGGCGAGGCGGTTCTGCAGCGCCGTCGGGCCCTTCGCGGGCGGCGTGTTGATCACCGCGAGGCGGTCGACGAACTCGGGGTGATCGGCGGCGAGGGAGAGCGCGATGGCGCCCCCGAGCCCGTGCCCGACGACGTGCGCCCGCGGCACGCCCACCCCCGCGAGGAGGTCGCACAGGGTCTCGGCGAAGGCCTCGCGGGTCAGCGCGTGACGCGTCGCCTTCTCGCTCGCGCCGAAGCCAGGCAGGTCGGGCGCGATGACCCGAAATCGGTGAGACAGCCAGGGGATCAGCCGCGACCAGCTCGTCGCGCTGGTGAACATCCCGTGCACGAGCAGCAGCGGAGGCCCTTCTCCCGCAGAGAGATAGCGCACGCGCATGCCGCGCAGCAGGAGGTCCTGCGCTTCGTACTCTGGGGTGGAGGGGGGAGCGGCGGGCGCGTCGTTCACGGCAGGGCGTCGGTGGGGGAGGGAGGAGCAGGGGGCTCTCCCCGCCCCCGGTCGTACGATAGCGCGTCTCTTCGCGTCGGGGCGGCGGGCGATCCGGAGTATTTTCCGGGGTGATGACCCATGACCTCGAGGCCCTCCGGCGCGCCCTCGACCTCACGCCCCCCGGGCCCCTCCACGTCGTCGAGGGGCGGGTCACCTCGGTGCTCGGCCTCGGGGTTCGCGCGCAGATCCCTGGCGCGAGGGTCGGCGCGATGGGCGAGGTGCTGCGGCGCGACGGCGCCCCGGTGCCGGTCGAGATCGTGGGCTTCGACGAGCGGGGCGCGACGCTCCTGCCGCTCGGCGACACCGTCGGCGTCGGCCCGGGCGACCCGGTTCGTATGACCGGCTCCGTGGCCTCCATCGCGTGCGGCGAGGGGATGCTCGGGAGGGTCCTCGACGGCCGGGGCGCACCCCTGGACGGCCGCGGCCCGCTCGCCGGCGAGACGCGCGCGAGGCCGCTGCGCGCCGAGGCCCCGGAGGCGCTCCGGAGGCAGCGCGTGCGCGAGCCGATGCCCACGGGGGTGAGGGTGATCGACGCGATGCTCACGCTCGCGGCGGGCCAGCGCGTGGGCATCTTCGCGGGCTCGGGCGTGGGCAAGAGCGCGCTCCTCGGGCAGGTGCTCCAGGGCTGCGCGGCGGACGTGGTCGTCGTCGCCCTCGTGGGCGAGCGCGGACGCGAGGTGAGGGAGTTCCTCGACGACGTGCTCGACCCGGCGGTGGCGCCGAGGACCGTCGCGGTCGTCGCCACCAGCGACGCCCCCGCGCTGCTGCGACTCCGCGCCGCCGAGGCCGCCACGGCCATCGCCGAGCACTTTCGCGACGAGGGCCGCGCCGTGCTGCTGCTCATGGACTCGATCACCCGCGTGGCCCGCGCGCTGCGCGACGTGGGCCTCGCCGCGGGGGAGCCCCCGGTGCGCCGGGCCCTGCCGCCCAGCGTCTTCGCCGCGCTCCCGCGGCTGCTCGAGCGCGCGGGACCCGGCGAGCGCGGGGCGATCACGGCGATCTACACGGTGCTCGTCGAGGGGGGCGACCTCGACGAGCCGGTGGCCGACGAGGTGCGGGCGCTCCTCGACGGGCACCTCGTGCTCGACCGCGACCTGCTGGCGCGGGGGAGGGTTCCGCCGGTCGACGTCCTCGCCTCGGCGTCGAGGGTGATGGACGCCGTCACCCCCGCGTCGCAGCGCTCGGCCGCCGCGCGGGTGCGCGCGCTGCTGCACGCCCTCGAGACCCGGCGGGAGCTCATCGCGCTGGGGGCGTACACCCGCGGAAGCGACGCGCTCACCGACGAGGCGCTCTCGAAGCGCGACGCGCTCGAGGCGTTTCTCGCGCAACCGCGCGGCGAGCGGTCGAGCTGGGCCGAGGCCGTCGCGGCGCTGGAGGACCTCGCGAGGCCCCGGTAGCGCCACGTTCTTTCGCGCGTCGGCGGGATCCAGGCTAGCGTTCGCGCTCATGGCCAACCGAGACGATCAGCGTAAGGGCCGCGGCGACGCGTCCGTGCAGGCGAGCGCGCAGGTGGAGATCGACGACCAGCGGCTGCTCGTGGCCCTCTGCGGCCCGCGCAACGAGCACCTGCGCCTCCTCGAGCAGGAGGCGGGGATCTCCATCGGGCAGCGGGGCAACCAGATCCTGCTGCAGGGCGGCGCGGAGGAGGTGGCCTTCGTCGAGCGGGTGATCGCGGAGCTCTGCGGCAGCCTCAAGGAGGGCAGCGAGGTCGTGGCGAACGACGTGGTGCGCGCCGCGAGGATGCTCCGCGAGCACCCCGACATGAAGCTCCGCGACGTCTTCAACGAGGTGGTGCTGGTGTCTGCCCGGCACCGGGTGATCGCGCCCAAGGGCATGGCGCAGAAGCGCTACCTCGAGGTCATTCGGGACCACGACGTGGTGTTCGGCGTGGGGCCGGCGGGCACGGGCAAGACCTACCTCGCGATGGCCATGGCCGTGAGCGCCCTGATGCAGCGGCAGGTGAAGCGGATCATCCTCACCCGCCCCGCGGTGGAGGCCGGCGAGAAGCTCGGGTTTCTCCCGGGCGACCTCGCGGAGAAGGTGAACCCCTACCTCCGCCCGCTCTACGACGCGATGCACGACATGATGGACCTCGACAAGGCCCAGGCGCTCATCCAGCGGGGCTCCATCGAGGTGGCGCCGCTGGCGTTCATGCGCGGCCGCACGCTGAACGACTCCTTCGTGATCCTCGACGAGGCGCAGAACACCACGGCGGAGCAGATGAAGATGTTCCTCACGCGCCTGGGGTACGACTCGAAGGCGGTGATCACGGGCGACGTGACGCAGGTCGACCTCCCCGAGGGGCGAAAGTCGGGGCTCAGCGACGCGATTCACCTCCTCACGGGGGTCGAGGGCATCGCCTTCGTGAACTTCACCGCGGTCGACGTGGTGCGACACCCCCTGGTCGCCAAGATCGTGCGCGCCTACGACGCCCGCGACGCCGCGCTCGCCCGCGGCCGGTCGCTGCGCGCGGAGAACGCCTCGGCGGCGAAGGAAGACTGAGCGGCCCCTCAGTTCGTGGTGCGAATGCGCCGCGAGAGCCGGCGCGCGACGTCGCGCACCAGCGGGACCACCTGGGAGTAGTCCATCCGCGTGGTGCCGATCACGCCCACGGCGCCCTGCCCGAAGTTCGCCGAGACCAGCGAGAGGTCTCGGCCGATCTCGTTCTCGTCGCTGCCGATGAGCACGGTGATCCCAGGCGACTTGAGCGCGCGGTCGAGCACCCGGAGGAGGAGCTCCTGGTCATCGAGGGTGCGCACGAGCGCGCGGGTGCGCTCGGCGTCGTCGAACTCCGGGCGGTCGAGCAGCTGCGCCGCGCCCTCGACCAGCACCTCGACCTCAGCCTCCACCGCCGCGAGGGCGTCGCGGCCGATCTGGAGCGCCTGACGCGCGAAGGCGTCACGGCGCGCGCGGGCCGCGTCGAGGTCGCTCGCGAGGCGGGCGCGCACCTCGGGGAGGGTGTTCCCCTCGATGAGCGGGCGGAGGAGGTTGTTGATCCGGTCGATCTCCGCCGGGCCGATGGCGTCGTCGACGCGGAGCACGCGGTTCTCCACCGCGCCGTTCGTGGCGACGATCACCGCCAGCAATTCACCCGGGCGGATCGAGATGATCCGCATGTCCTTCAGCACCCACGCCTCGCCCCGGGGGGGGCGCACGAGCGCGGCGCTCCCGGTGAGCTCCGCGAGCACCAGCGCCGTGCGCTTGAGCAGCGCGTCGAGGCCCGGGTCGAGCTCGGCGTAGCGACGATCGAGCTCCGACGCGTGGGCGCCCCGCGCGAGCGCCGACGCGCTCACCATCGCCTCGGCGAAGGCCTCGAAGGCCCGGTCGGTGGGCACCCGCCCCGCGCTGGTGTGAGGCTTCACGAGGAACCCCGCCGCCTCCAGCTCGGCGAGCACCGCGCGCACCGTCGCCGACGAGAGATCGCCCACCCGACGCTGCACCAACACCTTGGACGAGACCGGCTCGCCCGTGGCGATGAACTCGGCCACGGTCGCGAGGAGGATTCGCCGGGTGCGTTGTGACAACATCGGGATCTTGCCGCTGAAACGCTAAGGTTTGGCGGGGGCCTGCGTCAAACCCCCTCTCGGGTGTATGACGCGAGGCATGATCGCAGGCGCGACGCTCACCGCAGTCTCCCTCACTGTGCTGCTCCTCGCCGAGTGGCGCCACCTCCGGGGCGTCGAGTGGGTCGCCAAGCCGCTGGCGTCGACGGGCTTCATCGTCGCCGCGCTCGCCCAGGGCGCCGCCGGGAGCGCGTACGGCAAGGCGATCCTCGTGGGCCTCGCGCTCTCGATGCTCGGCGACATCCTGCTCATGCCCGAGTCGAAGCGCGCGTTCCTCGCGGGCCTCGGCGCCTTTCTGCTGGGGCACGTGGCCTTCGCCGCGGCGTTCCTCGTGCGGGGGGTGGGGATCAGCGTGACGGTGGCGGGCGGCGCGCTGCTGGCCATCCCCGCGAGCCTGGTGGGTCGCTGGCTCTGGCCGACGGTGCCCCGCGAGATGCGCGCGCCGGTGCTGGGCTACATCGTGGTGATCTCGGCGATGGTCGCGCTGGCCCTCGGCACCTTCTCGCGCCTCGGCGGCGCCGCGACGCTGGCCGGTGCCGTGATGTTCTACCTGTCCGACCTCTCGGTCGCGCGCGACCGCTTCGTGAAGAAGGCCTTCTTGAACCGCCTCTGGGGCTTGCCGTTGTACTACGCCGCGCAGCACGTGCTGGCGTCGTCGGTGTCTTGACCCGCGCGACGGCGAAAGCCTCAGGCCGCGCGCTTCGGTGGTTGAGACGGCGCTCGCGCGCGTGATAGCGTCCGCCCGCGCCTCGCAGGGGTGCCGGAGTAGTCATCGGATGAAGCAATCTCGAATGGCAATCGGCGGAGCCATCCTCGGCTCCGTGCTCGCGCTGGGTGTCGGCTGCGAGGGGGAGAGCAAGCTCAATGTGGTCCTCGAGCAGGGGAGCAACGCCGTCAGCGTGAACCTCCCCCAGGTGCCGCAGCTGCCGCCGCCGCCCCCGGTGAACCACAGCGACGGGGTCTTTACGATCTACGGCGTGCGCCATCAGGCCGCGCGAGACCCCGCGAACATCTGGAACAAGAACCAGCGGGTGCACGGCTTCATCGTCAGCACCTACGTGGCGCGCAACGAGCGCGGACAGAACTGCACCGAGCGCGACCGCTGCCTCGAAGAGCGGCCGCACGTGTTCATCGCCGACGACCGCGCCGAGCGCGACCCCGAGCGCATGATGCAGGTGACGGGCTACGCGACCTTCCAGCGAGAGATCGACGAGGCGAAGGAGAACCACCGACGCAACCGCCCGCTCTCGGCGCAGCAGCAGCAGATGATCGCCGCGGGCCTCGCCCGCCCGGTGCCCTTCGATTTCGACGAGGGCGCCGAGATCATCGTGCAGGGCAACTTCACCCGCCGCGCGTCCAACGGTCAGGCGAACTCGAACGGCCTCATCGAGTACCAGTCGCACACCACGGTCACCCCCGCGCCTCCTCCGACGCCCGCGCGCCGATAGTCGAGGCCCCGCGGCGGGGTCGGGTCTGCGCGACCCGACCGCCCCGTCGCTCCCCTCAGGGCTGAAACTCGCCGAGCGCCTCGCACGCGCTCTCGCTGATCGACAGCGTCGCGTCGAGCCCGTCGACCCTCGCGTAGCACCCCGCGCCCTCGCCCGCGCCGAAGCGATCGCCCAGGATCAGCCTCCGCGGCGCTCCGCCGTCGGCGTCGGGGCGCGTAGACACGGTGATGCGCGGCGTCGCGAGGCCCGTCGTCGGGAGGGCCGGGCCGTAGCCGAAGACCCGCGGCGCCGAGAGGCCCGCGAGGCGCTCGAAGAGCTGATCGACGCCCTGCGCGTCTGCGGCCACGCCGCCCTCGGTCTCCCAGCGCTCGCCGCTGCGGCGCAGGGTCACGGTGCGCGCGGTCGGGCCGCGCACCTCGAGGGTGAGCGACGCCACGCCCTCGCGCGCGACGCGCACCGCCCCGCGGTCGAGGTGGGGCTGCGCCACGGCGTCGAGCACCGATCGCGGGAGCACGAACACGCCGGGCGCGCCGTCGAGGGTCGCGTACACGCCGCCGCCGGGGGCGTTGGCGCCGAAGGTCAGCCCGTAGGTGCGCACCCGCGCCGCCGCGTCGACGCCGCCGTCGCCCGAGGCGCCGTGGGCGCCCTCGAAGCGCGCCACGAGGCGCGCGCGGGGAGACGAGAGCCCGTGCGCGGGCTGCGGCGTCGCGGTGACCCAGCGCTCGGCGTCGAGGTCGGCGAGGAGGCGACCGAGCTCCCCGAGCTGCGTCGGGTCTCCGTCGGCGAGGACGGGGCGCGCGAGCCTCCAGGCGCCGTCGGCGCGCACCAGCTCCTCGTGCAGGGGGCCGGCGTCGATGAGCAGCGCCCGCAGGTCCTCTTCGCCGTCGCGGATGACGCTGCGAGGGCGAAACCGAAGGGGCTCCACGCGCAGGGTGTCTTCGAGGGAGGGGGCGAAGCGCAGCACGAAGGGCTCGTCGTCGCGGCTCACGGCGACGCCGGATTCATCCTTTGACCCGACGTGAATCCGCTCGACGCCGTCGACGCCGCTGCGGGTGATCTCGAGGGTGTATCGGGGCGGGGAGAGGTCGTTGGCCGCCCGCGCGTCGCCCTCGAGGCGCTGGCCCGCGGCGATGTCGTGGAGGGTGTTGAGCCAGGACTCGACGCTCTCGACGTCGACGGGGAACGCCGCGTTGACCGCCTGCCAGCCCGACGCCTCGCGGCGCAGGGTGAAGTCGACGCCGGGGCCGCGCACGGCGACCTGCGCGATCTCGTCGGTGCGCGCCGAGAGCACGTGGTCGTCGACGAAGCCCGAGGCGGGCGCGCGGAGCGCGTCGGCGAGCGAGCGGGGGAAGCACACCGCGGTGCGGCTGCCTCCGCGGCGCGCGGCGACCTCGCCCTCATGACCCGGGCAGTCTCCTCCGAAATCGAGGTTCACCGGCTCGATGTTGCCTCGGCGCACCGCGAGCGTGAGCGACGGGGTGGTGAGCCCGAGGCGCCCGAGCGCCGCGTCGTCGAGGTCGTCGCCGAGGGTGCGCGTGGCGCGGAGCTCGCGGAGCTGCGAGGTCACCGACTCGACCGCGCCGCGCGAGGCGCGACCGAGGTCGGGCGAGGTGACCCGCCACACCGGACCCACCCGCGAGAGCGTGAGCGCCGCCTCGCCCGCGCGGATCTCGAGGCGCTCGATGCGCGTCGGGTCGACCTGCGCGACGCCGCGGTCGCGAAACTCGGCGGCGCCGCGGTCGAAGGCCTCGCCGAAGGTTCGCGGGAGCACGATCACCGCCGTCGTGCCGTCGCTCGCGCCCTCGCGGGCGCCGACGGAGACGTACACCGCGCGCTCCTGCTCCACGGCGCCGCCGAGAGAGAGCGAGGCGGTGCGCTGCGAGCCCTCGAAGAGCTCGGCGTGGGTCCTGGGCGCGTCGAGGCCGAAGCGCGCGCGGCCGGGCGCGTCGAGGGCGCCGAGGGTGCGGTCGGCCTCCGCGCCTTCGACCTCGGAGAGCAGGCGCTCGACCTCCACCGTGTCCGCGGGGCGCCGCCCCGTGGCGCCCTGCACGAACCAGCTCGCGCCGTCTTTCGTGAGGGTGAACGACTCGCCGCCGCGTCGGAGGGTGATCCGGCTCACGCGGTCGCGGTGAAAGGCGTGCCAGACGTTGCGCCGTCGGGCCTGGAGCTCGTCGGTGGTCGCGCGCTCGCGGTCGCGCCAGAGCAGCGCCGACATCACCGCCACCCCCGCGGTGAGCGCGAGGACCGTGCGGTACCGCTTCACGACGACCTCCGCGAGCGAAACACCGCGTAGCCCACGAGCGCCGCCGCGAGGGGCACCAGGAGGATCACGTAGAGCCCGATCTGCCCGAGGTCCCGCTCGCTCACGAGGAGGGCGGCGCGGGAGGCCGGGCGCGACGGGATGTTCACCAGCTCGCGCCGCGCGGTGAGCCATCCCACGATGGCCTCGGCGAGGTTGGCGTTCGCGACCGAGGCCCGCGCCGCGATGGCGAAGTACTCGTCGCCGAGGATCTCCGAGGTGCCCGCGATCACCACCCGCCCCGACGCGACGCCCTCGCCCCGCGGCGCCGCGCCGCGAACCTGCGCGGCCATGGCGATGGCGATGGGGCCGGGCACGTCCTCGCTGCCCTTGACCGGGGTGAAGGTGCGGAGCAGGTCGGCGATGGAGGTCTCGCCCCACGCCGCCGGGCTGCTGGAGATGATGGTCTCGGGGGCGACGTCGGCGCCCTCGGCGCGCTGCACCGGGCGCACCATGCCCGCGATGATCGAGCCGCCGCGCAGCTCGCGGGAGATCTCGTGGTCGTTCCACCCGTCGGCGCGACAGTGCACCGGCACGGTCTCCGAGAGCAGGTGACGCGCGTCGGCCTCGACGGTGAGCGCCGCGGGGAGCTGCATGCCCGCGAGCCGCGCGAGGTTCTCGAGCCCCGTGGGCACGATGCGCCCCTCGAGCACCACCAGGTCGACGAAGATCGCGAGGTTGCCGCCCGCCCGCACGTAGCGAATGAGCGACGCCTGTCCTCGGCGCGCGCCCAGGTGCGCTGCGCGCCGGCGACGATCACCGCGTCGCAGCTCGCCGGGATCACTGTCGACCCGTGCACCTCGACCTCTTCGACCACGAGGTTGAGGTGCCGCAGCGCCTCGGCGAGGAGGTGCCCGAGCGCGCGCCGCGCGAAGGGCATCTCGGCGTGGCTGCTGGTGAAGCAGAGCTTCGTGGCCCGCTCGCGCACCACCTGGAGCAGCGCTCGGAGAGCGCTCGACGGTGATCTTCGCGTTCAGGATCCGCGTCGCGCCCTGCTCGTCGTCTCCGTCGGGCTGCCCGAGCTCGCGCAGCGCTCCGCGCGACCTCCAGCGCCGCGAGCCGCGGCGCACCACGATGGCCGCGGTCGAGAGCGTGCGCTCGCCGTTGCCGCTCTGCAGGAGCTTGCAGCCCCACGTCCTGCGAGAGGCTGATGAGGCGGCTCGCGCTGGCGGTCGGGTCGATGTAGTGCAGCCGAAGTCGTTGCGAGACCGCCGCGTAGCGCTCGGCGAGCTCGAGACGTCGGCGTAGAGCGGCTCGTCGCGGGCGAGGAGCACGTACATGTCCACGGGGTGCTCTCGCAGCCCGCGCGCGATCTCGACGCTTCGGGCCGAGGGTGAACGAGCGCGCCGAGGTCCAGTCCCAGCGCACAGTGGCGCGAGGCGTACCAGTTCACCAGCACGAGCAGCAGCGCCGAGAGCGCCAACGCCGCTCGCGGGGCCGGTGGAGAAAGAAGCGTCGAGCGCGCGGCCGCCCTTGGAGGGAGTTGTCGGCCATCACGCTTCTGCGCGCGCTGACGGCGCGCACGGTCATGGCGAGGGAGAACGCGATCACCGAGCCGTAGTAGACCAGCGCGCGAGTCGACGAGGCCCACCGAGAGTGCTCCAGGTGCTCCCAGAGGTTCACGTGTCGAGAAGAAGCGCCGCCCTCTTTGAAAGATGTACGCGCCGAGGCCCATCGCGAACATCACGCCGCCGATGGCGCCGAAGCTCATCACGAAGGCCGTGACCTGCGAGCGGGCGAGGGCCGACATGAAAGACCCCGAGGGCGACGAAGGCGCCGTCGATGAGCAGCACGCCCGCGTACGCCGCCGCGAGGCCGGGCCAGTCGACAGGGCCAGCGCCGCACCACCAGGGCGTAGAGCGCGTGGGGGACCCAGAGCGACGCGGGTAGGTCGAAGGCCCCGAAGAACTTTCCGAGCACCACGGCCTCGTCGGTGACGGGCGCGGTGAGCAGGGTCTCCATGGTGCGCGAGCGGCGCTCTTCGGCGAAGGTGCGCATGGTGAGCGCGGGGCAGAAGATCATCAGCGTGAGCACCGAGAGCATGGTGCTGCCGAAGAACATCTGCAGCGGCCCTTGGCCCCCGCGACGAGGGGCGTCTGCCGCGGTGATCTTCATGAAGAACCAGGAAGACCACGCCGTTGAACACCAGGAACGACACCATCACCGCGTAGGCCAGCGGCGCGCAGAAATTCGCGATGAGCTCGCGCTTGTAGATCGCCCAGGCCGTTCTCATCTACGCCTCCTCCGGGGTCGCCTCGGCGGCGTCGGCGGGGGCCTTGGCCGACGTCAGGGCGTGGAACACCGACTCGAGGCTCGACGACTCCTGCGTCACCCCGCGCACCCCGACGCCCCGCGCCGCGAGCGCGTCGAGGAGCGCGTCGAGGCCGTCGTCCCCCGCGGTCCCGAGGTCGACGAGGGCGACGCGCTGCGCGCCCCTGGCGGTGACCTCCTGGGCGGAGACCCCCTCGAGGGCGTCGCACGCCTCGCGGAGCGCGGACTCGACGTCGACCTCGCGGCCCGAGCGCGGCGCGAGGGTGAGGCGAACCCGCGACCGCCCGCCCTCGAGGTCCTCGCGCACCGCGTCGATGGCGCCCTGCGCGACCAGGCGCCCCTGGTGAATGATGATCACCGACTCGCAGACCGCCTCGACCTCCTGGAGGATGTGCGTCGAGAGGAACACCGTGTGCTCCGCGCCGAGGCCCCGAATGACCTCGCGAAACCGCAGGATCTGGTTCGGGTCGAGGCCCTCGGTGGGCTCGTCGAGGATCAGCAGCGGCGGCGAGGCGATGAGCGCGTCGGCCAGGCCCACCCGCTGGCGAAAGCCCTTGGAGAGGTCGCCGACGAGCCGGCGGCGCACCTCGGTGATGTCCGCGAGCTGCATCGCGCGGTCCATCGCCGCGGCCATCTCGCGCGACCGCACGCCCTTGATCTCGCCGCGAAACCGCAGGTACTCCTCGACGCGCATCTCGGGGTGCAGCGGCACGGTCTCGGGCATGTACCCGATGCTCCGCCTCGCCGAGAGGCTCTCTTCGACCACGTCGAAGCCGTTGACCCGCGCGCTCCCCTCGCTGGGTGGGAGGTACGCCGCCAGCATCTTGAGCGTCGTGCTCTTGCCGGCGCCGTTGGGGCCCAGAAAGCCCACGACCTTGCCCCGGGGTACGGAGAGGTTGATCGCCTCGACGGCGGTGCGCGCGCCGAAGCGCCTTGTCAGATCCTTCGTCTCGATCACGTCGTGGGCCGCCGACGGGGTAGTGCGGCCGCGACGGGGGTGTCAAGCGGGCGACCGAGGGCGGGTCCAGTTTTCGACAGGGATCGGGCGCTTGTCAGAAAGTGGCGGGGCCCCGGATTTCGGGGCGAAGAGAGGTGCATGACCCTCGTACTCGTCGCGCTGGTGGTGGGACTCGTCGCGTCGGATGTCTTCGCCCTCCTGGTGAGGATTCGAGACTGAGCGGGCGGAGTCGGTGCGCGGGCGTGAATGCTCGGCGCCGGGCCCGCATCTGTGCTTCCGACGCTGAGGCGCCCGCGCCGCGAGCCGCCTCGGCGAAGGAAGGTCCATGTTACTGTCCTCCGCCACCTCGTTGAGAGCCCTTTCGCGCCATGAAGACGACGCCGTACCGGCCTACGTCACCCGCGCCCAGACCGGCGACGCGCGCGCGTTCGAGGACATCTACCGGATGCACCGGCGGGAGGTGTCCCGCCTCGCGGCGCGGCTCCTGGGCCCCCGCGGCGACCTCGAGGACGTGATCCAGGAGGTCTTCATCCAGGTCTTTCGCTCCCTCGGCTCATTTCGGGGCGACTCCCGCTTCACCACCTGGCTCCACCGGGTGACCGTCAACGTGACCCTGATGCACATCCGGGCGCTGCGCTCGCGGCCTCAGCTCGGCAACGAGCTCCTCCACGAGCCCGCCGCGCCCGAGGGCGACTCGCCCATCGACCGCGCCGCGCGGGCCGAGCGCCTCGCCGCGCTGTATAAGATCCTCGACACGCTCTCTGAGAAGAAGCGCGCGGTGTTCATCCTCCATGACATTGAAGGCGTGCCCGCGGCGCAGGTCGCGGCCGTGGTCGAGAGCAACGTGCTCACGGTGCGCACGAGGCTCTTCTACGCTCGCAGAGAGGTCTACGCGGCGATGGCGCAAGATCCCACGCTCGAGTCCATCGCGCGCGAGCTGCAGGCCGAGCCCGTCGAAGGAGCGACGCCGTGAGCCACCCCTCGAACGACGCCCTCTTCTCCGCCGCCCAGGGCGACGCCCCGGCTGACCTCGCCGCGCACGTCGCGGGCTGCGACGCCTGCGCGTCGCGCCTCCGGCGCCTCCGCGGCGGCGCCGAGGCCCTGCGCGAGGCGAAGCGCTCGGTGCCCGACATCTCGTGGAGCGCTCTCGATGTCGTGATGGCCCGAGAGGCCGAGGCGGCGGCGCGCGAGGTGCGCCTGCGCCCGGCCTCTGATCGTCCGATGTGGCTGCGGCCCTTCGCGTTCGGCGCGGGCCTCGCGGCGGTCGGGGCGCTGGCGGTGGTCGCCGTGACGCTCCGCGCCCCCCCCGCGGCGCCGCCTCCGCCGGTGGCCTCTCGCGCGGTGGCGCCCCCTGCGCCCGCGACGCCTGCCCGCCGCCCCGTCGAGGCCACCGTGCTGCTGAGCACCCGCGGCGCGCTGTGGCGGCAGGGCGCGGGGGGCGCGGCCTCGCGGCTGACCGACGGCGTGCTTCGAGAGGGCGCGCGCATCGAGACGGCGCGGGGCGACCGCGCGGTGCTCTCTCTCCAGCGCGGCGCGCGCATGGACCTCCGCGGAGAGAGCCTCGCGTCGCTCACCCGCCTCCGCGAGGGGAGTCGCTGGTGTCGCTCGACCGCGGCGAGGTTCGGCTCGCGCGCGGCGCCGAGGGGAGCTCGCGCTGCGATCGGGCGCGTGGACGGTGCGCGTCGAGGGAGAGCTCGTGGCGCGCAGCGAGGTGAGCGTCGTGCGGGTGGTGCTGCTCGCGGGCAGGGCGAGCGTCGAGCGAGACGGGGCCGAGGCGATGAGCTTCTCGGGGCCCGTGACCCTCGAGCTCCCCCTCGAGGGCGCGCCGCAGGTGCGTGAGTCGTCTGCGCGCGACGAGCGCGCCCTCGACCTCAGCGCCTTCGACCGCGCGGGCGCGATCCTCGACGTGCCGCCGCTCGACCCCTCGGCGGTGCTCTTCGTACGCGAGGACGCGCCCCTCCCGACGGGGGTGACCTCGGTCCGTCTGAGCCCGGGCATGCCGCTCTCGGCGAGGGTGGGGCGGGCGCTGTACCGCATCGAGATCGGCACGGGGCAGGTGGCCTCCTGGCGCCGCGAGCGCCTGGTCGCGGCCAGCGCCGCGCCGCCGCCCGCCCGCGCGCGCGCCGCGCCGAGGGCGCTCCCGGCGACGGCGGTCGACGCGCCCGACCCGGGCCTGACCCCGGCGCAGATCCGAGGCGTGACCCGCGCCGCGGGGATGCGCATTCGTCACTGCTTCTCGACCTGCGTCGAGCGAAACCAGTGCGCCGCCGACGAGGGGCAGCTCCGCATCCAGGTGCAGGCCGACGGGAGGGCGTCGCTGGCGCCGATCCCCGCCTCCCTCGAGGGCGCGCGTCGCTGCCTCGAGAATGAGATGCAGGCGTTTCGCGGCGTGCCCGCGCAGGCGCCCTACGCCATCGCCATCGGCTTCAACACCCGCCGCTGACCTGGCGCTACGGCGCCGGGTCGTCGACCCCCACCATCACGAACACCGCCCGGCCCGGCAGGGGGAAGCCCAGCCAGTCTTGCAGCGGCGAGGGCGTGGCGGTGATCGCGCCGAGGGGGTTCGAGAGCGTGCGGTTCACCACCCTCGCGTCGAGGAGGTTGGTGACCTGCGCGCCCACGGTCAGTCCGCGAAGAAAGGGCGGGGCGACGGTCAGCGACGCGCCGAGGAGGGCGCGCGCGGGCACGACGGTGCCGTTGGCGTCGTCGAGGGGGGTCGCGTCGATCACCGACAGGTCCAGCGCGCCGCGGAGCCAGCGTGGGCCTCCCTCGACGCGCGCGTAGAGGTCGTGCGGCGAGACGCCGGGGAGGCGATTCTCCGCGGTGCCCGCCTGCCCCGCGGTGATGCGCGCGTCGACGAAGGCGTAGGCGAGGGTGACCTTGAGCCGGTCGCGCCACGAGAAGCGCGCCTGCGCCTCGACGCCGAGCACCCTCGCGGCGTCTCGGTTGACCGGGCGGTACAGCGCGCGGTCGCTCTGCCGGAGCACGACCACGTCCTCGACGGCCCGCGCGAAGCCGGCGGCCTCGACGCGGAGGGTGTAGCCCCGCGACGCCAGGCGGAGCACCGCGCCCAGGTCGCCGTTGAGCGCGCGCTCGTTGCGGAGGGAGGGGTTGCCAGAGATCGACGCGCGGTCGCCGTAGAGCTCGGCGAGGGTGGGCGCGCGCTGGAGCCACGCGCCGTTCGCGCGGAGCTCCAGGCCCGGATGGATCTGCACGCGAGCGCCCAGCCGGGGCGAGGCGATCCACCGGTCGTTCGAGGCGCCTCCGCCGCGGTCGGCGATGAACTCGGCGCCGACGCCGGCGTCGAGGCGCAGGGGGCCGAAGCGCCCGGAGAGCTCGACGCCCGCGAGGGCGCTCACGCGATCCCCGTCGGCCGCCCCCAGGGCCCGGGCGTCGACCGCCTCGCCCCGCGCCCGGAGCACCGCCTCGCCCCGCACCGCGCCCCACGAGGTCCGCCCGCGGGCGCCGACCTCGGCCTGCCAACCGACGGCTTCGTCGACGCCCGCGCGCGCGGTCGAGAGCGCGATGGGGCCGCGGTTGTCGATGAGCTCGTCTCGCGCGCTCGCCGAGGCGTAGAGCTCAAGGGCGCCCAGGCGGCCTCGCAGCGGCGCGCTGACGCGGAGCGCCGCGCGCCGCTGCTCGCTGAAGGGGCCGTCGGTGGGCTGCCCCGCGACGCCCGCGATGCCCCTGCGGCGAAAGCCCGCGAGGAGCTGCGCGCAGGGGCGCTCGGCGCTGGGGCCGTCGCCGAGGCAGAAGCGCGCCAGGACGTCGACGGCGTTGGCGCGGTTGTTGGCGCGGGTGGTGACGGCGTCGTCGCCGGGGTCGTCGGTGCCCCGGGTGTCGTAGAAGGGGAAGTCGCCCTCGGTGCCCCGGTACGACAGCGCGAAGAGCCCCTGCACCCCCGCCGCGCGGGCGGCGACGAAGACCCCGGCTCGACGGGCGAAGAACGACCCCAGGCCCGCGCCGACCCAGGTCGTGGGGCGCGCCGGGACGCGTCGGGTGGTGAATTCCACCGCGCCCGCGAGGCCGCCGGAGCCGAAGCGCAGGGGCAGCGCGCCCCGGTAGACCTCGGCGCGCTCGAGCATCGCCGGCGGCAGGAGCGCGGGGTCGACGTCGTCGCCCGCGGCGGAGTTCAGCACCACGCCGTCGAGGGCCAGGAGCACGTGCGCCGCGGGGGCGCCTCGGAGCGACAAGCGCTGAGGCGCGAAGCCGTCGCCCGACCGGCGGAGCTGTAGGCCCGGCGCCTCCAAGAGGAGCTCCGCGACGGACTCGGCGCTGCGGCCGCGGGCTCTCAGGTCGACGCTCGTCACGAAGGCCGCGCCGCCCTCGGCGCGGGCGCCGTCCGCGGCCGAGCCGTCACCGCGCACAACGACTTGTCCTGCAGGGGTTTGTGACGCAACGAGGCCCGCGCGCAGGGCGAGCGCGAGGGCGAGGCACATCGACGGCGCGCGGCGCGGCACGGGGGATTGAACGTTCTAACTGATTGCGCGGTCGCCGAGGCTCCGGCACGCTGCGGAGCGATGCGGACCGTGCTTGTGGTGAGCGATGACGGCGCCCTTCGCTCGACGCTCGCCTCGGCGCTCGAGGCCGAGGGTTGGACGGTCAGTCAGTCCTCCTCGGGCGAGCTCGGGGTGCAGCACGCCTTCGCGACCTCTCCCGACCTCCTGATCGCGCAGATCGACATGAGCGGGGTGACGGGGCTCCAGCTGTGCCAGCTCGTGCGCGGCGACCCCTCCATGGCGCACATGCGCGTGGTGCTCGTCGGCGCGAGCGGCGACCGGCGGGCGCGGTTCGTGGCGCGGCGCTCGGGGGCCGACGCGCTGCTCGACGCGCGAGACCTCGACGCGCTGGTGGCCACCGCGCGTCGCTTCGCGCCCGACGCCGAGGAGGTCGAGCCCTTCGCGCGCAAGCCCCGCGAGGCGATTCGCGAGAGCTCCATCCCCCGGCGGCTGTCGTCGCTGCTGGAGCAGGCGCTCTTCGAGGCGATGGTGACGAGCGAGCTGCGCGCCATCGCGTTCGACGCGCGGGACATGGACGCGCTCTTCGGCAGCCTCGCGCGGCTCCTCTCGGAGCTCATCGCGTACGAGTGGCTGGCGATCTCGGTGAACCGCGGCGAGATGAAGCACACCTGGCTCCACCAGCGCGCGGGCGACCCCGAGCAGGGGCACGCCGACGTCGCCTCGTCGCTCGGGCTGAACGCTCAGGAGGCGGCCTTCGTGCGGGTGATCTCCGAGGAGGTGCCCGCCGAGGCCGGGGAGGGGGGCGTGGTGCGCGCGCACGCGCTGCAGCTGCACGGGCGGATCCTCGGCCGGCTGACGGTGCGGCTGGCGACGCCGAGGCCCACGCAGGACGACGCGACGGTGCTCGCCCTCGCGGCGCGCGAGGTGGCGCTGCCGCTCCACGCCGTGATGCTGATGGAGGAGACCGGGCGGCTGGCCTCGACCGACATGCTCACGGGCCTGGCGAACCGGCGCATCGCCACCGAGGCGCTCTCGCGAGAGCTCGAGTCCCGCGACCGGCGCCCTCGCGCGGTGGGCGTCGCGCTGGTCGACGTCGATTTCTTCAAGCGCATCAACGACCGCCACGGCCACTCGTCGGGCGACCGCGCGCTGCAGCACGTCGCGCAGGTGCTCTTGAACACCGCGCGCACCGGCGACCTCTTCGCGCGATGGGGAGGCGAGGAGTTCCTCGTGCTGCTCTCGAACGTGAGCGACGAGGGCGCGAGGGTCGCCGCCGAGCGGATCCGCCGGGCGCTCGCCGCGCAGCCCGTCGAGCTCGAGGGCGGCACGGCCGTGCCGTTGACGGTGTCGGTGGGCGTGGCGCTGGGGCGGGGCCGTGGGATGGACGCCGTCCTCGAGGCGGCAGACGCCGCGCTCTACGCCGCCAAGGCGCGCGGGCGAAACCAGGTGGTGATGGAAGACGAGCTCACCCCCGAGGAGCTCAGCGCCGCGGAGCGCTGAGGGCGGGTTCAGCTCCTGAGCTCGGCGACCTTCTGGCCGAAGATCCGCTCGATCTTGGCGAGGAGCGCCTCGCTCGGGTCGACCCTGAACCTCGCCAGGCGGATCATCACCTCGCCGTCGTCGGTCTTCACCACGGCGTTCATCGGGCAGCGCCCCGGGTGCTCGGCGAGGCACGCCTTGAGCGCCTGGAGCCTCCGCCGCGCGACCTCGGGCTCCATCAGCGCCTGGGCCCCGAGGCGGAGGGTGACCCCGCTCGCGCGCTCGCTCAGCGCGCTCCCGAGCGACACCGCGGAGTTCACCATGAGCTTTCGCTCGAGCTGCTCCTCGGGCACCTCGTCGTCGACGTTGCCCTCGTCGTCTCGCTTGAAGTCGACCTTCACCTTGCCCGTGATCAGCACCGACTCGCCGTCCTTCAGCGCGGCGCAGACGTCGTCGTAGGTCTTGGGGCGCACGATGCACTCGATGCGGCCGGTCTTGTCTTCGAGCCAGAAGAAGGCCATGCGGCCGCCCCCCGACTTGGGCACCTTCTCGCGGTACTCCTCGATGACGCCCGCGAGCACGACCTCGGCGCCGTTCTCTCGCTGGGCCGCGTCGGCGCACTGCGCGGTGGTGAAGCGCACCACGTCGCCGGCGTAGCGGTCGAGGGGGTGGCCGGTGAGGTAGAGCCCCAGGGCCTCGCGCTCGCGCTTGAGGCCGTCGACGAGGTCCCAGGGGGGGGTGTCGGGGTAGCCGCCGGTGGGCTGCAGGGTCTCGGTCATGCCGAAGAGGCCCATCTGCCCGCTGGCGCGCTCCTTCGCGGCGCCCTTGCCCCGCTCCAGGGCCTTGTCGATGGCCGCGTAGGCCTGCGCGCGGGAGGCGCCGGTGCGCGCGAGGCTGTCGTCGAAGGCGCCGGCGTACACCAGCGACTCGAGCACGCCCTTGTTCACCCGCCGCGGCTCGACGCGCGAGGTGAACTCGAAGATGTCCATGAAGGGCCCGCCCTGCCGGGCCTCGATGACGCTCTCGATGGCGTTGTCGCCGACGCCCTTCACGCCGCCCAGGCCCACGCGGATGCGCGGGCGCCAGGGGTCGAGGTCGATCTTGCTCTGCGGGCGCTTGGGGATCGGCCGCGGGCTCTTCTCGTAGACCACGGTGAACATGCGCTCCGACTCGTTGATGTCGGGGACCATCACCTCGATGCCCATCTGCCGGGCCTCGGAGATCGAGCCCACGAGCTTCTCGATCTTGCCGAGGTCGGAGCACATGGTGGCGGCCATGAACTCGGCGGGGAAGTGCCGCTTGAGAAAGGCCGTCTGGTAGGTGATCAGCGCGTACGCGGCGCTGTGGGACTTGTTGAAGCCGTACCCCGCGAAGTACTCGAGCAGGTCGAAGATCTCGACGGCCTTGCCCTCGTCGTAGCCCAGCTTCTTGGCGCCCTCGACGAAGGTGGCCTTCTGCTTGGCCATCTCCTCGGCCTTCTTCTTGCCCATCGCGCGGCGCAGGAGGTCGGCGCCGCCGAGGGAGTAGCCGCCCATCTTGCGGGCGATCATCATCACCTGCTCCTGGTAGACGATGACGCCGTAGGTGTCCTTGAGCACGTCCTTGAGGTCGTCGTGGGGGTACGACACCTTGGCGCGCCCGTTCTTGCGGTTGACGAAGTCGTCGACCATGCCGGTGCCGAGGGGGCCCGGTCGGTAGAGCGCGACGGCGGCGACGATGTCTTCGAAGCAGTCGGGCTTGAGCTCGCGAAAGAGCTTCTGCATCCCCGACGACTCGAGCTGAAACACCCCGGTGGTCTCACCGCTCTGGAGCAGCTCGAAGGTCTCGCGGGCGTAGCGGGCCTTGCGCGGGTCGTCGGACTGAACGTCCATGGGGATGTCTTCGATGTCGAAGGGGCGCCCCCAGACCTTCTCCCACTGCGCGGCGTCGGGGCGCTTTCGGATCATCTCCACGGCGAAGTCGATGACCGTGAGCGTGGTGAGCCCGAGGAAGTCGAACTTCACCAGGCCGGCGGCCTCGACCTCGTCCTTCGCGTACTGGGTGACGAGCTCGCCGTTGGCGCCGCGAAAGACCGGCACGCTGTCCCAGAGCGCGCCCTCGGAGATCACGATGCCCGCGGCGTGCATGCCCGCGTGTCGGTTGAGGTTCTCGAGCTTGCGCGCGAGGTCGAGCACGCTGCGGGTGCCCTCGTCCTCGTCGTACATCGCCTTCAGCCGTGGCTCCTTCTCGAGGGCCTCGGGGATCGACACGCTCTTGCCCTGCACGGGGTCGGGCACGAGCTTGGCGATGGCGTCGGTGGCCTGAAACGACAGCCCGAGCACGCGGCCGACGTCGCGCACGCAGCTCTTGCTCTTGAGCAGCTGAAAGGTCGCGATCTGCCCCACGCTCTCGCGGCCGTACTTCTGCCGCACGTAGTCGATGACCTTCTCGCGACGGATCATGCAGAAGTCGACGTCGAAGTCGGGCATCGAGACGCGCTCGGGGTTCAAGAAGCGCTCGAAGAGGAGGTCGTAGGGGATGGGGTCGATGTCGGTGATCCCCAGCGCGTAGGCGACGATGGAGCCCGCGCCCGAGCCGCGCCCCGGGCCCACGGGCACGCCGTTCTTCTTGCCCCAATTGATGAAGTCCTGAACGATGAGGAAGTACCCGGGGAACTTCATCCGCTGGATGACCCCGACCTCGACCTCCAGTCGCTCGCGGTACTTCGCCTCGTCGACCACCTTGCCCTGGCGGCGAAAGGTCTCGAAGCGGCGCTCGAGGCCCTTGCGCGAGAGCTCCGCGAAGTACCCGTCGGGGTCGTCGATGGCGTTGCCGTCGTCGTCGCGAAAGTTGGGGAGCGACGGCTCGCCCAGCTTGAGCTTGACCTTGCACATCTCCGCGATGCGCACGGTGTTCGAGATCGCCTCGGGGTAGTCGGCGAAGGCCTCGGCCATCTCGTCGGGGCTCTTGAGGAACATCTCCTCGGAGCCGTGGCTGATGGCCTCGGCGGCGTCGAGGGTGGTGCCCGAGGCGATGCACATCAGCGCGCGCTGCGCCGTGGCGTCGTCGCGGTGGAGGTAGTGGGCGTTGTTCGTCGCGACGATGGGCAGCCCGAGCTCCCCCGCGAGCTCCGCGAGGATGCGGTTCACGATGGGCTGCTCGACGAGGCCGTGGTCCTGGAGCTCCACGAAGAGGTTGCCGGGCTCGGTGAGCTCCATGAGGCGCTGGAGCACCTCGCGCGCGGTGTCCCTCCCGTGCTGGAGCAGGGCCTGGGGCACGAGCCCCCCGAGGCAGCCCGTGAGCACCACGAGGTCCTTCTTGAGCGCGCCGAGGTCGCCGAGGTCGGCCTGGGGAGGGCAGCCCAGGGGAGGGGCGGTCCACGAGCGCGAGACCAGCGCGATGAGGCTGCGGTAGCCCTCCTCGCTCCGCGCGAGGACCGGGAGGTGGTAGGTCCGGTGGCGCCCCTGCTTGTCGGGCTTGTCGCCGGGGAAGGCGAAGCCGAAGCCCACCTCGCACCCCAGGATCGCCTGCAGGTCGGCGTCCTTGCACTTCTTGTAGAAGTCGATGGCGCCGTGCATGTTCCCGTGGTCGGTGAGGGCCACCGCGCGCATGCCCAGGGCCTTCACCCGCGACACCAGCTCCTTCACGCGAATCGCGCCGTCGAGCATGGAGTACTGGGAGTGAACGTGGAGGTGAACGAACTCGGTCATCGGCGCCCCGGGTCGTATCACCCCGGTCCCACCGCGGCACCTTTCCCGCGCCCCGCCCGAGGCATGGTCTGACATCCCTGTCAGGCTTTAGACATAGGGGTTTGGGCGACCTGAATCGGAGTTGAGTTCAGTTCAGCCCGATGGTACGCAACCGGCGCAACGTCGAGCGCGCGCCTCGACGGAGTATTGGGCAGCGGCTCGCTTCGCGTCGCGGCACAGAGAACGCCGCCGCGCACCGTTCAGATTCCAACCGACGACCGAAGGAGATAGATGATGACCAGCGGCACGAAGATTCTTGGCACCGGGCTCGTCTCGATGATGTTCGCGATGGGCTGCGGCAGCAGCAGCACGCCGACCGGCTCCGACGCGGGCACGGGCTCAGACGTCGTCGCCACCGGCGACACCGGCGGCGGCGGCGGCGACGGCGGCACGGGCGGGGCGCTCTGCACCCCGAACGCGACCGGCGCGGCGACGACCTTCGACTACGTGATCACCACCATCGCGGTCGACGGCAACCAGACCCCGAGCGCCACCGCGCGCCCGGTGTTCGGCTTCGACCTCGACAACACCCGCTCGCCGGTGACCCGCCCCGCCGAGGGCGCGCCCCACTGCGCGCACGGCGACTTCACCTCGATGCTCGACCAGGACCAGAACGCAGACGCCATGGGCCGCCCCTGCGCCGCGGGCTCTGCGGGCTGCTCTGGCGGCGTCGACAACCAGCTCCCGGCGGTCGTCGACGCGCTCGGCCAGTTCATGGCCGGCCTCGACGTGGGCAACCTCCTCCGCGAGCAGATCAACTCGGGCAGCCTCGTGCTCCTCGCCCGCGTGTCCGACGTGAACGGCGAGCTCGGGCCGACGCTCTGCGACGACAACGTCACCATCCGCCTCTACCTCGGCTACCCGATGTTCTCGAACTGCGCGAACATCCAGATGCCGAACCAGATGTACGCCATCGCGGCCAGCTCCGTGATGAACCCGATGGACCCGAGCTCGGCGCTCATCCAGTTCCCGGGCTCGATCGTGAACGGCCGCCTCCGCGTGCGCCCCTCGGCCGGCATGGCCAGCCGCCCGAGCTTCTCGATCCCGCTGCCCATCTCGGGCGTCGACGGGCTCTCGCTCGACCTCTACAACACCCAGCTCCGCGTCACGATGAACGCCGACGGCACCGGCTCGAACGGCAACCTCGGCGGCGTGATCCTCAAGCGCGACCTCCTCACCGCGCTCGGCCGCGTGCCGCAGCTCATGCCCTTCCTCGCGGCGGCGGCGCCCCTCCTCGACGGCTTCGTCGACGTGGCCACGCCCCTCGGCGGCACGGGCTCGCTCTGCACCGGCATGGGCGCCAGCGGCATGGAAGAGGGCGGCATCGGCCTCGGCCTCGGGTTCACCACCGTGCGCGCGAACATCGCGAACATGGTCCTCAGCGACCGGATGACCGGCACCTGCGGCGCGGGCACGGGCGGCGGCGGCGACGCCGGCACGGGCACCAGCGACGCGGGCACCGGCACCGGCGACGGCGGCTGATTCTCGCGGAACGGACGGGGAGGGTGCACCTCCCCGTCGCCCCTTCGCCTCACATCACGTAGCCCGACTCGCCGTGAAGCGCGGTGTCGAGCCCCTCCTGCTCCTCCTCCTCTGACACGCGCAGCCCGATCACCCGGTCGACCCCCTTGAGGATCAGCCAGGTCAGCCCCGCGCTGTAGGCGCCCGCGGCGACCACGCCGAGCAGCTGCTTCGCGAGCTGAAGCGGCTGACCGGCGAGCAGCCCGTCGGCGCCGGCGTCGTTCAGCGCCTTGCGCGCGAAGACCCCCGTGAGCAGCGCGCCGAGAATCCCGCCCACGCCGTGGACGCCGAAGGCGTCGAGGGAGTCGTCGTATTGCCAGCGCTCCTTGAGGAGCACCGCCGCGTAACACGCCAGCCCGCTGCAGGCGCCGATGGCCAGCGACGCGGGCACGCTCACGAAGCCCGCGGCGGGGGTGATCGCCACGAGCCCGGCCACGAGTCCCGAGACGAAGCCCAGGATCGTCGGCTTTCCGCGGTGCCACCACTCGACCGCGACCCAGGCGAGGGAGGCCGCCGCGGCGGAGCAGTGGGTGGTGGCGAAGGCGAGGGCCGCGACCTTGTTCGCGCCGAGCGCGCTGCCGGCGTTGAAGCCGAACCAGCCGAACCAGAGCAGGCCGCCGCCGGTGACGGTCATCGTCACGTTGTGCGGCACGAAGCGCTCCCTGGGATAGCCGCGGCGTGGACCGATCACCAGCGCGCACACCAGCGCCGCCACGCCCGCGGTGAGGTGCACCACGGTGCCTCCCGCGAAATCGAGCACGCCGAGCTTGAAGAGCCAGCCTCCCTCGGCCCAGGTCCAGTGCGCCACCGGGGCGTACACGACGGTGATCCAGAGGATCGCGAAGGCGATGTACGCCGAGAACCGCATGCGCTCGACGAACGCGCCCGCGATGAGCGCGGGGGTGATGATGGCGAACTTCATCTGAAACGCCATGAAGGCCATCGCGGGCACCGTGCCGCGGGCGCCGCTCACGCCCTGGAGCAGCGCGTGCTCGAAGCCGCCGATGAGCCCGCCGTGGGTGCGACCGAAGGCGAGGGAGTAGCCGAAGAGCACCCACTGGATCGTCACGATCGCGAGCGCGAAATGAACGAACATGAACGTCGAGAGCACGTTCTTTCTGCGGACCATGCCGCCGTAGAAGAGCGCCAGGCCCGGGGTCATGAAGAGCACGAAGGCCGACGAGACCAGCAGCCACGCCGTGTCGCCGGTGTCGATGGCGTCGGCGTGCGCCACGGCCGGCAGCAGCGTCGCGAGGAGAAACGCGCCCAACGCCGCGCGGCGCCGGTGCAGAGAGCGGAGAGCGATCATCGGCGGATTGGAGCGCAAGCTCGCGCCGCGTCGGGAAAACGCGAGGTAAACAGTGCGCTAACGCACCCGGACCACGACCAGCGCCGCGGCGATCTCCGCGGCGCGGCACGAGGCCAGCGCGACCTCGAGCAACGCCGCGGGCGGCGCGTCGGGGTTGCGCGCGAGGAGCCCCGCCACGGCGCCCATGCTCTGCGCGCCGAAGGCGTCGCGGCTGCCGAGCACGAAGAGGTCTCCGCGCTGCAGCCGCTCGGTCGAGATCAGCAGTCCGCCGCGGAGGATGCCCGGCGAGCGCTGGGCGTTGTTCAGCAGGCGCTTGGGCTCGGCGCCGCGCGCGCGAAAGACCCGCATGCCCGACGAGATCGCCACCTCGAACACGCTGTCGTGGCAGAGCACCCCGACGATCTGCGCGTCGAGGGGGAGGTTGGGCTCGACCAGGGCGCTCTGCGCGCGCACGAGCGCCTGCGCGCCCGCGCCCACCGCGCGCTGCACCCGCATGGCGTCGAGGGGGCCGTCGTCTGAGACCGCCACCGACTCGAAGGCGCGGGCGACCACGTCGGTGACGTGCGACCACATGCGGGGAGGGGCGAGGGGGCTCACCACCACCCAGCCGCGGCCGCGGTCGAAGGGGTGAACGATGTCCTTGGTGAGCGCCGCGCCGCGGAGCTTCGAGGGAGAGGAGCCGAGGGCGACGTCGAGCATCGGAGGGGCGATCAGCTTACACCCGCTCGACGGAGAGCACGCCGTTGAGCTTCTGGATCGAGCGGATCACGCCCTTCAGCGAGTTCAGGTCGGTGACCGTGAACGAGAAGAGGTTGGTCGCCCGGTCTCGCTCGGCGGCCCGGCAGATGGCCTCTTCGATGTTCATCCCGCACTTGGAGAAGGTGGTCCCCACGTCGGCGAGGATGCCCGGGCGGTTGGCGGTGATCACCCGCAGGCACACCGAGCGGGCGACCTTGGCGCCGCTCTTCCACTCGACCTTGACCTTGCGCTCGGGGTCGGTCTCGAGGCCCTTGTCGCAGTTGCGCCGGTGCACGGTGATCCCCCGACCGCGGGAGATGAACCCGAGGATCTCGTCGCCCGGCAGCGGCGTGCAGCACTTGGCGAAGCGCACGAGGATGTCGGAGTGGCCCGACACCAGGATCCCCGCGGAGTCTTTCCCCGTGACCTTGCGTACGACCTTCTCGAGCACGTTCTCGGTGATGTCGGGCGGCGGCTTGCTCTCCGGCGGCGCGATCGCGCCCACGGCGTCATCAATGGTGACCTTGCCGTACCCGAGCTGCACGAGCAGGTCCTCCACCGAGTTCGCCTTGCACGCCTCGACGGCGCGCGAGACCGCCCCGGTCTTCACGACCTTGTTGTACGAGAGCCCGCGGGCGTGCAGCGCGCGGTCAAAGAGCTCGCGCCCCAGCTTCAGCGCCTGCTCGCGCTGCTCGGTGCGGAGGTACGCACGGATCTTTCCGCGCGCGCGGGAGGTCTCGGCGAACTCGAGCCAGTCCTTGGTGGGGTGGCGGTTGCTCTCGGTGATGATCTCGATCACGTCGCCGGAGTGCAGCTGGTAGCGCAGCGGCACGATGGCGCCGTTCACCCGCGCGCCCGCGCAGTGGCTGCCGACGTCGCTGTGCACCGCGAAGGCGAAATCGATGGGCGTCGCCCCGCGCGGAAAGACCCGCACGTCGCCCTTCGGGGTGAACACGTAGATCTCGTCTTGAAACAGCTCGAGGCGCACGCCGTCGAGGAAGTCTTGTGGGTCCTTGAGCTCCTTCTGCCACTCCATCAGCTCGCGGAGCCAGTGAAAGCGCTGCGCGTCGCGGCTGTCGGTGCCCGTGCGACCCCGCTCCTTGTACTTCCAGTGCGCGGCGATGCCGAGCTCGGCGACGCGGTGCATCTCGGCGGTGCGGATCTGCACCTCGACCCGCTCCTGCTCCGGCCCGAAGAGGGTCGTGTGCAGCGACTGGTACATGTTGGGCTTCGGCAGCGCGATGTAGTCTTTGAAGCGCCCGGGGAGCGGGGTGAACATCCCGTGCACCACCCCCAGGCTCGCGTAGCAGTCGGCGACGCTCTCGACGATCACCCGGAACGCGATGATGTCGTAGACCTGCTCGAACTCGCACTTGCTCGCGCGCATCTTTCGCCAGATCGAGTAGACGTGCTTGATGCGCCCCTTCACGTCGGCGTTGAAGCCCGCCTCGGCGAGGCGCGACTTGATGAGCTGAGTGGTCCCGTCGATGTACTTCTCCCGCGACGCGACGAGGGTCTCGACGCGCTGGGTGAGCTCGGCGAAGCGGTCGGGCTCAAGGTGCTTGAAGGAGAGGTCTTCGAGCTCAGACTTCATCCACGCGATGCCCAGGCGGTTCGCCAGCGGCGCGTAGATCTCGCTGGTCTCCCGCGCGATGCGCTCCTGCGACTCGGGCTTCATGTGGCCGAGGGTGCGCATGTTGTCGAGGCGGTCGGCGAGCTTCACCAGGAGCACCCGGATGTCCTTCGCCATGTGCAGGAGCATCTTGCGAAAGCTCTCGGCCTGCCGGTCCTCCTTGGACGTGAAGTTGAACTGCGAGAGCTTGGTCACCCCGTCGACGAGGAACATCATCTCCTCGCCGAACTCGGCCTTCACCTCGTCGAGGGTCGCCGTGGTGTCTTCGACCGTGTCGTGCAGCAGCGACGCGATGATCGACGCCGTGTCGAGGCGCAGCTCGGTGATGATCTTCGCGACGGCGATGGGGTGCGTGAAGTAGGGCTCGCCGCTCTTGCGGAGCTGCCCCTCGTGGTGCCGCATCCCGAACTGATACGCGCGCCGAATGAGATCGACGTCCGCCTCGGGGTGGTAGCTCGTCACGCGCTGGATCAAGTCTTCGAGCGCCTGCATACCGTCCCTCTTGTCTATGCCTTCCCTCACCCCGCGGCAACCGGCGTGTGACGTCGGTGGTACGATCCCGCGACGTGTTCAGGTCGCAGCTCGACATGCTCCGGGCCCGCACCAGCCCCCAGACCCGACGGGTGCTGGGCGCGCTGTCGATGATCCTGGCGGTCTGGGTCGCGACGCACCAGCTCCGCGGCGCCGCCACCCGCGAGGTCGAGGTGCGCGTGCCCCTGCGGGCGCTCTCGGCGCGGGGCACGGTGCGCGGGGTGACGGTGTCGTTTCGCCGCGGCGACGAGGTGATGCGCTCGCTCTCCCAGCGCTGGCCCCACGCGCCCGACGAGATGGTCGCGCGGGTGTCGCTCCCCGAGGGCCCTTGCGACGCCGAGGTCACCGTCGAGCGCGACGCCTTGCTGCTCCAGCGCACCACCGCGGTCGAGGTGCGCGCCGACGAGGCGTTGCGGCTCAGGGCGCCCGACCCGCTATAGGTCCAGGCGGCGGTACTCCGACGCCGAGGTGAAGTCGGGGTTGAGCTCCCCGTCGGTCGAGGTGATCCGCGCGACCTCGCCGTAGCACTCGGCCATCCAGAGGTACTGAATGCGCCGCGCCCCCGACCCCGAGGGGAACCGCTGGGTGACCTCGACCCGCACCCGCAGCGCGTCGGTGAAGGTGATCGCCGGGGTGCGCACCTCGCCCCGCGCGTCGACGACCACCAGGTAGCGGTCCTGCGAGGCGACGGGGAGGCGCTCGACGGTGGCGTCAGGGCGCGTGCGGGTCTCGACGGTCCAGGTCGCGCCGACCCTCAGCGGAAAGCGCAGGATCTCCACCGGCGACTCGTACACCACGCTCGTGCCCGCCGACTCGGCCGCGCCCACCACCCCCAGGAGCTCCACGGCGGCGTCACCCGCGCGGTACACCCCGAGGTCGCTGCGCCGCGGGTCGAGGGCCGCGGCGTACTGCGCGGTGGGAAAGGTCGCCGCGAACCACTGCCCCTCGGCGCGCTGCAGCGAGAGCGTGACCCGGTCGCCCGCGGGGCTGGAGAAGTCCCAGCGACGTCGGCCGTTGCCGGCGTCGACGCCGCGGGTGTCGACGGGCGCCGCCGTGCCCGAGGGGTTCGTGCGGTAGCGCACCTCGACGCCGGGGGCGAAGACCACCTCGTCGCGCGCGATGACCCCGTCGAAGTTGGGGCGACACGCCACCCCGCCGCTGTCTGGCAGCGTGATGAAGCCCCCATCGGTGGGCGTCGGGAGCCGGGGCTCAACGGTCTCGGCCGCGCAGGCCGCGGTGCACACGATCAGGAGGGCCGCGCGTCGCATGGTCGTCACCTCAGTACCTGAAGGCCATCACGAGGTGGAGCGCGTGCGCCAGGGTCGGGTCGACCCCGCGCACCACGTTGGTCCACCCCGCGAGGGGAATGAGCAGCCCGTAGTCGAGCCGCGCGACGAAGCCGTGCTCCTGCTCGTACACCAGGCCGAGGTCGGCTTCGACGCCCAGGGGCGCGCGGCCCGAGGGGGTGCTGTTGGGCTGCACCGCGACGCTGCCGATCACCGACGCCTCCACCGACAGCATCGACCAGATCCTCCCCCGGACCATCGGGCGCACGTACCACGCGTCGGTGACGGTGCCGATGATGCGCCGCCACATGATCAGGTCGACGCGGTAGTTCGGGTGAAACCTGAAGTTGTTGATGTTCGTGTCGCGGGGCGTGGTCGTGAGGTCGAGCTGCGGCCCGTCGAGGTCACCCGCCCGCGCCGCGCGGTTCGTCGGCCGCGCGCCGAAGCCCGGGCGCGAGTCGCCCGAGGCGTAGCCGAATTCGACCCGCGCGAAGAAGCGCGGAGACGCGCGCCAGTCCGCGCGGAGCAGCGCGCCGATCTGCTGCCCGGTGGTCTCGACGTTGAGCGCCGCCGCGGGGTCGAGGGACGCGTTGCCGATGCGAAACCCCACGTACGCGAACTCGCCCTCGAAGGTGAACGAGCCCACGTCGGCGCGGAGCCAGGCGTCGCCCACGAAGGCGTCGAGGTCCCTGCGGATCGCCGTGTTGATCGCGGGGGTCGACCCCGGCGCGAGGTCCCAGCTCTGCGAGCGGTAGGCGCCGAGGAGGCCGAAGTTCACCGTGGTGCGCCGCGCGGCGAGGCGGCGGTCGCGCGTCGCCGGCGCGTCCCAGCGCGAGACCGAGAACGCGAAGGTGCGCACGTCGTCGCTGGGGTCGAGGTCGAAGGCCGGCTTGATCTCCGGGCGCAGCGCGTCGCTGCCCACGCCGGACGCGGTGAGCTCGTAGGCCACCGACCAGAGGAGCCCCCCGAGGGGCGCCACGAAGGCCACGCGGTCGCCCACGTCGCCGAAATCGTCGTCGAGGCCGTTGCCCGCGTTGATGAAGAAGCCGGTGCCCCAGTCGATGAGCGCCCCCATGCGCCCCGCGTAGAGCATCCCGAAGGGGAGCAGCACCTGGGCGTAGAGCTGCCGCACCTGAATGGGGTCTGGGGGCGAGCTCTGGTTCACCGCGCCGCCGACGAATTCGCCCTCGGGCACCGAGCCCCAGCGGAGGTTGTCGAGCACGTGCAGGCGTCCATGCAGCGAGACGCCCCAGCCGATGTCGGCGGTGGCGTCGAGGCGCAGGCGCATGTCGAGGTTGGTCTGGGTGTTGCGCCCCGCGCGCTCGGCGTAGGGCGTGGGCCACACGGCGGGGAGCGACGGGGTGGGGCCTCGGCCGAGGTCCCAGTTCAGCCCGACGTCGCCGCGGGTGCGAAAGAAGCCTCGCACGCGAATGCGGGTGTCGCGCGCGTTCGCCGTGTCGCGCAGGGGCTCGTGCAGGGGCGTGACCCCCGGCGCGTCGCGAAAGGGCTCGCGCGCGGCGGCGGCGCCCTCGTCGCCGGGACGGGGCGTCGGGGTCTGCGCCGAGGCCGCCCCGGCGGCGAGCGCGAGGGAGAGGGCGAGCGCACACCTCACGGGCGAGCCTCCCCGGTCGTGACCCGCTCGGTCGACGGCGCGTCGGGCGCGTCGAGGAACTCTCGCACGAGCCGGCGCGTGGCGTGCGCCGACTCGATCATCGGAAAGTGCCCCGTGCGCGGGAGCGCCTCGAGGCGCGCGTCGGGGAGCTCCTGCGCGAGGCGCTGGCCGAAGCGCAGCCGGGCGACCCGGTCTTCCTCGCCCCACACCAGCAGCGTGCGGTGGCGGACGGTGCGGTAGCGCCGCTCCATCTGGAGGAACCGCTGCCCCCGCGCGGCGGCGAGGGCGGCGCGCGCGGTGCCGGGCCGCGAGAGGCTCTGCTCGATCGCGTCGACCAGCTCTTGAGACACCAGGCTGGGGTCGTCGAAGGCGTCGGGAAATCGGTCGGCCGGGCGCTCGGTGTAGAACGCCGAGAAGAGCGCCTCGCCCACGCCGTCGAGGTTCGCCCAGCGAAAGAAGGGCGGGATCTGCTCGTCGTAGACCCAGGCCCCGATGAGCGAGATCCGCCGCACGCGCTCGGGGTGCGCGAGGGCGAAGGCCAGCGCCACCGAGCACCCCCAGGAGTGCGCCACCACGTCGACCCGCGGAGCGCCCGCGGCGTCGATCACGTCGACGAGCACCTCGGCCAGCGCCGCCGGGCTGTAGTCGCCCTCGGTGCGAGACGACCAGCCGAAGCCGGGCAGGTCGACGTTGATCGTGCGGCGCGTCGCGCTGAGCGCGGGCTCGAGGGGGTCCCACACGTCGTGGTTGCTCGCGAAGCCGTGCACCAGCAGCGCGGGCGTCGACGCGCTCTGGGCCGGGCCACGGAGCTCGGTGTAGATCGCGCGTCCGTCGCGGGCGTGGACGTAGCGCGCGTCGGGGCCGAGCTCGGCGCCCAGGGGCTCGCCGGGTCGCTGCCACGACGCGCAGCCGGCGGCCAGAGCGAGGGCCAGCGCGAGGGCGCGGGTCACAGGTTGAGCCTCCGGTACTCCGACGCGCGGGTGAAGTTCTCGGAGGTGTCGTTCTCGACGCTGGCCACCCGCGCGACCAGCCCTCCGCACTCCGTCACGAAGGCGTAGGTGCGGAGGGTGCGGCGAAACACCGTGAGCGGAATGCTCTGGTCGAGGGTGGTGTTCACCCGCAGGGAGGGAAAGCGCGCCGCCGGGGTCCACACCTCGCCCGCGGCGTCGACCGTGGTGACGTAGCGGGTGACGTTCACCAGCGGGGTGAAATTCACGGTGCCGCTGCCGTTGACGCTCTGCTCCCACCGAGCGCCGACCCGCAGCGGAAAGCGCAGCACCGCGACGGGCGGGTCGAAGCGCAGGTTCGTCTGGTTCGCGGCGGTCGAGACCGTCGCCAGCAGCTCGAGGGCGTCGGGGCCGAGGCGGTAGACCCCGAGGAGGTTCGTCCCGCGGTCGAGGACCGCGGCGAAGGTGGCGTCGGCGTACAGCCCGCTCCACCACTGCCCTCGGGGCGAGAGCACCTCGTCGAGCACCGGCTGATCGTCGCTGCGGCGCGCGGAGAAGTCCCAGCGGCGGGTGCCCTCGACGACGGCGCCCTCGGTGTTCACCCCCTCGACGGTCACCCCATCGCGGTTCACGAGGTAGAGCGCGCTCGCGCCCACGGCGCTGGGGAACTCCGCGCGGGTGATCACCCCGTCGCGGTTGGGGAGGCACGCGCCGTCGGGAGGAGGGGGGCGATCGACGGGGGGCGGCGGGACGTCGGCCGTGACCGCGTCCTGCTGCGGCGCAACATCGACCGCGGGCCCCGCGTCGGCCGCGTCGACCCGCGTCGAGGCGTCGGCGGCCGGAGGCTCCGACGTCGCTGCGGCGCAGGCGTGGAGGAGCGCGAGGAGGGGGAGCAGGCGTGGGGACATCGACGGACCTCAGTGAGCGACGCGCGAAGCCGCGTCTGCGGGTGACTACCCGTCGAGGCGCGCCCGGAGCCAGGCGGCGGTCTGCGGGTACAGCTCCTTCGCGGCCTTGCTCCCTACGACGGCGCCGACGTGACCGCCAGGGACCTGGAGCACCGCCGTGTCGCTCGACCCCGAGTGCTCGATGAGCGCCCGCGCGGCGGGGAGGGGGCAGATGGTGTCGCGCTCGGCGCCGATGACCAGCACCGGGCACTCGATGCGCTTGAGGTCGGCGACCTTGCCGCGCACGCGGTGCTCGCCGCGCACCAGCGCGTTCTTCTGGTAGAGGTCGGTGATGTACGTCTCGTACGCCGCCGCGGGGAAGGGGATGTTGTCGTTGCCCCAGGTCTCCATCGCGTAGAAGCCGTCGCGTGCGCTCTTCGACCCCGAGCGGTCGATGTACCCCACGACCTTCGAGAGGTTGAGCGTCGGGCGCATCGCCGAGAAGCCGCTCTGCATCTGCGTCGGCGCGACGTTGCCCCCGGCGATGACCGCCGAGGCGTCGAACCAGCGCCGGTCGACCAGGTGGGCCAGGAGCCCTCCCTGGGCGAAATCGATGGGGCCCGCGAGGTTCACCAGCGCGCGCACCCGCTCGGGGTGCAGGGCCGTGTAGATCGTCGAGAGCGTCGCGCCCATGCAGTAGCCCATGATCGCGAGCTCGTCGGCGCCCGAGTCGCGCAGCGTCGCGCGGGCCATCCTGCCCAGGCGGTCGATGGCCTCGTCCCAGGAGAAGTAGCGGTCCTCGTCCTGAGGCACGCCCCAGTCGAGGAGGTAGGTGTCGACGCCCGCGGCCGCCAGGGCCTCGCAGAAGCTGTTGCCGCGCCGCAGGTCGAGCACGTACCAGCGGTTGATCATCGACGGGACCACCAGCAGCGGACGCCGCGTCGCCGCCGGCGCGCCCTCCGGGCGGCGAAAGCGGTAGAGGCTCGCGATGCCGTCGCGGAGCACGGTGTCTTTCGGCGTCGGCGCGAGCTGCGGGGGAGGCATCGGGTCGCCCCCGAAGGCCAGCGTCGCGGCCAGCTCCTGGAGGCTCTGCGCCATCGCGCCGGGGAGATCGAGAAGGGCCTGCATGGTCGCTCCTTGCCGCCCGGTCAGCGGGGCGCGAGGGTGTCGAGGGTGCGCTTCGTCGCCTCGAGCGAGATGCGGCGCCAGTCCTCCCGGAGCTGCGACCAGTAGCTGAAGGTCTCCTGCATGAGCTTCACGCCCTCGTCCATCATCATGCGGGTGTGGGCCGAGCCCTGGGCCTCGACCTTCGCGGCGTCTTCGAGCAGCGAGCCCCAACGGGCCTGCGCGTCAGACACGCTCTTCTGAAAAGCCGCGATCCCGAAGGGCATCGCGAAGGGGAACGCCGGGGTGGTCTTCTCGCTCATGTCGCTCGCTGCTCCTACGCCCCGCGGACCTACCGCGGCGGCCACGCGGGAGCACTAGCACCGCGCGGCCGGAACGCGTCAAGAAAAATGTTGCGTCGCACAAATCTACCGCCTCGTGCCGCCGCCCTCGCTGGGCCGCTTCTTCGCGGATGTGCTGGTTTTCTTGGGCGTCTTCGCTCTTGTGCGCTGCGGCGTAGACTCTGCTGCATCGCCGCGTAGCGAGCGCTTGATGGCCTCGAGCTCCCGGCGTAGCGACTCGACCGAGGCCTCGGACGCCGACGGGGGCGGGGGCTCGGCCGGGAGCTCAGGGGCGGGACCCTCGGGGTAGCCCGGCGCGTAGCTGGGCGCGGCGTGGGCGTGCGGCGGCATCCAGGGGCCGGGGACGGCGCTGAGCACCCGCGCGAGGAGGTTGCCCGCCGCGTAGGGCACCGAGAGGGGGTTGTACGGGACCACCGAGGTGATGCCGCTGCGGGCGTGCTGGTAGAGCTCCATCGCGGCGGAGAGCCATCGGCCCAGAAAATCACCCAGCGCGTCGTCGCTCATGCGCACCAGCTGGGTGAGGATCGGCACCGAGAGGAACTGCGCCGCGGCCCGGCCCTCGATGATGATCTGCAGGAGCACGGTCTGCGTGAGGTCGTTGCCGCTCTGCGCGTCGATCACCCGCACCTCGGCGCCCGCCCGCACGCTCGCCGCGAGCTCCTCGAGCGTGACGTACTTGCTCTCCGCCGTGTCATAGAGCCGGCGGTTGCCGTACTTCTTCACCACCCTCGGGCCCGTCGCGCTCCGCATCGCGCCGGAGCCTACTACGAACCCCGCGATCTGTGCTGCGATGCGGGATGAAATTGTGCGGCGCACAAGTGCCGGTCTTGACGGGCGGAAGTCATTGAAGTAGACGCGGTTCTGCCGCGGCAGAGGCGACGGTCGCCGATGTTGCGGTGCAGCACAGAGCAAGGGAGCGACGGCGATGATGGACTGGGAGACCTGGAAGAAGGGCTTCGACGCCTGGGAGAGCACCACGGCGAAGTATCTCGAGACGGTGCTGCGCTCGCCGGCGCTGCTGACGCCCTCGGGCGCGATGCTGAGCGCGGCGATGAAGTCGAAGGCGGCGGTCGACCGCGCCGCGGCGGCGTGGTGGTCGGCGTGGGGGCTGCCCACGCGGCGCGACCAGGAGCGGGCGCTGCACTCGCTCAACCAGCTCCAGAGCAAGATCATCGACCTCGAGGAGCGCCTCGCCGAGCTCCAGCCGAAGCCGACCGCGACCCTCGGCGCGAAGCAGCCCGGCGCGAACTGACCGCGCCTCCCTCCCTCTCCACCCCCACCGGATCTCGCGCCATGGACATCACCCCCTTTCTCGAGCTCAAGCCCGCGCCGCGCGCGGTGTTCGACGGCCTCGACGGGCGCGCTGCGCGCGCGCGCTTCATGGTCCCGACGGGCGACGGCGACTGGCGCGCCGTGACCTGGGGCGCCTTCGCGGCGTGCATTCGCGAGCTCGCGCTCTTTCTCCTCGCGGAGGGGGCGACGCCGGGCGAGCGCGCGGCGGTCTTCGCGCCCAACCGCATCGAGTGGGGCGCCGCGGCCCTCGCGATCCAGGCCGCCTCGGGCGTGATCGTGCCCGTGTACGCCGCGAGCACCGCCGAGCAGGCCGCCTACGTCGTGCGTCACGCCGACGCCGCCGCGCTCTTCGTCGACACCCCCGCGCTCCTCGCGCGGGTCCTCGAGCGCTGGAGCGAGTACGAGGGCGTGCGGCGCATCGTGCTCCTCGACGACGGCCTCGACCCGCTGAAGGTCCTCGCGGGGCTCCAGGGACGCGTCGGGGCGCTCCCCTCGGCGGTGGAGGTGCTCCGGCGGGTGTGCACCCTCTCGCAGGCCCGCGCCCTGGGCCGCGCCCTCGACCTCGACGACCCCGGCCGCTTCGAGCGCGTGCTCCACGGCATCGACCTCGATCAGCCCGGCATGATGCTCTACACCTCGGGGACCACCGGCAACCCCAAGGGCGTTCCGCTCACCCATCGCATGGTCGGGGTCAACGGCCGCGACTGGCTCGAGAGCAACGGCCCGGTCATCGACGACCACCCCGTCGACGCGCTGTGGCTCCCCTTCGCGCACATCTTCGGCTTCGGCGAGCTCTGCCTGGGCAACACCCTGGGCTTCACCAGCTACGTCTGCTCGCCCGCCGACGTGCTCGCGAAGCTCCCTGAGATCCGGCCCTCGGTGTTCATGTCGGTGCCCGCGTTCTGGGAGAAGATCGCCAGCGCCGTGTCTGCCGAGGCCGACCCCGCGCGGCGCCGCGCGAAGCTCGACGCGGTCACGGGCGGGAGGCTCCGCTTCTGCCTCTCCGGCGGCGCCGGGCTCAAGCGCGAGATCAAAGACTTTCTCTACGAGCAGGGCCTGCTGATCATCGAGGGCTACGGCCTCACCGAGTGCTCCCCGACGCTCACCCTCAACCGCCCCGACGCGTTTCGCTTCGACACCGTGGGCCTCCCCCTGCCAAGCGTGGAGCTCCGCCTCGCCGAAGACGGAGAGATCCTCGCGCGCGGCCCGAGCATCTTTCACGGCTACCACAAGGACCCCGACGCGACCCGCGAGTGCTTCACCGACGACGGCTGGTTCAAGACCGGCGACGTCGGCCGGCTCACCGACGACGGCTTCTTGCAGATCATCGACCGCAAGAAGGACATCCTCGTCACCGCGGGCGGCAAGAACGTGCCCCCGGCGAACATCGAGATGCGCTTTCGCGACGACCCCCTCTTCGCGCACGTCGTCGTGTACGGAGACGGCAGGCGCTACCTCGTCGCGGGCGTGTGGCTCGAGCCGGGCGCGGTCGCCGCGGCGAGGGCGCGGGGCGACGACGTCGAGGCGCTCGTGCGGGCGCGGGTCGACGCGGTGAACGCCTCGCTCCCGAGCTACGAGACGATCAAGCGGTACGCGGTGATCGAGTCGCCGCTCTCGGTCGAGAACGGGCTGCTCACGGCCTCGCTCAAGGTGCGCCGCAAGAAGGTCTACGAGGCCTTCGGCGCGGACTTCGAGGCGCTCTACCAGGAGCGCTCGGCGTGAGCGCCGACGAGCTCGCCAACGCCCGCGTCGCGCGCCGCTGGAGCAACCTGCTCAACCTCCCGGCGAGGGCGCGCCCCGTCGTGGGGGTCACCCCCAGCGACGTGGTGCACGCCGAGAACAAGTGGAAGCTCCTGCGGTACCGCGCGCGCCCCGAGGGCGTCGCCCACCGCACGCCGGTGCTGCTGATCCCGTCGCTGATCAACCGGCACTATGTGCTCGACCTGCAGCCCGGCAAGAGCTTCGCCGAGTGGCTCGTGGCGCAGGGCTTCGACGTGTTCATCATCGACTGGGGCACGCCCGCCGCCGAGGACCGCTACCTCACCTTCGACGAGGTGTGCGACGGGTACATCGGCCGCGCGGTGCGCGTCGCGGCGCGCTGCGCGGAGGTCGAGAAGGTGCACCTGCTGGGCTACTGCCTGGGCGGGACCCTCGCGGCGATCTACACCGCCGTTCGCCCCGAGCGCGTGGCCACGCTCACCGCCCTCGCGGCGCCGGTGGCCTTTCACGACGACGGCCTGCTCTCGGTCTGGACGCGCACGCCGAGCTTCGACCTGCGCGCCCTCGTGGCGGGCCTGGGCAACGTGCCCTGGCAGCTGATGCAGTCGGCCTTTCACATGCTCCGACCGACGCTCAACCTCTCGAAGGCCGCGCACCTCATCGACCGCGCCTGGGACGACGAGTTCCTCGACGGCTTCTTCGCCCTCGAGACCTGGGGGAACGACAACGTGTCGTTCCCGGGCGAGGCCTACGCGCGCTACGTCGAGGGGCTCTACCGAGACGACGGGCTCATGCGCGGCACCTTCACCCTCAGCGGGCGCCCCGCGCGCCTCGAGGCCATCCGGTGCCCCGTGCTCGCGGTGACCTTCGAGCACGACAACATCGTCCCGGGGCCCAGCGCCGCGGCGCTGCTGGAGCGGGTGTCGTCCGCGGTGCGCGAGCGGGTGCACCTCCCCGGCGGGCACGTCGGCGCCGTGGTGTCGCGCAAGGCCGCGGAGCGCCTCTGGCCCAAGATGGCGGCGTTCTGGCTCGCGCACGGGGACGTCACCGCCGCGCCGCTCCCCGCGCCCCCGCGCGCCCGCTTGCCGAAGAAGCCCCGCGCCGCCGAGAAGACCGCGACCTCCGAGGCGAAGCGGCGCAAGCGCTGAACGACTTTTCGCGCCCTCGCGAACTGTGGGAGCATCCCCACCCTCAGCCCGCGTGTCCGCATCGATCCACAGCCTCAAGACCGCCGCCCGCATCGCCTGGGACGTCGCCGCGTTTCGCCTGCGCAAGCGGGAGATGGGCAACCTCGCCACGACCCTCGCCCTCGCGGTGGCCCTCGCGCTGCCCTGGGGTGAGGTGCTCTACCGAGCGCTCTTCGCGCTGGTGCTCAACGTCTTCGTCTACCTCGTGAACGACTGCTTCGACGTCGCCATCGACCTCCGCGCGCCGGGCAGGGACAGCGAGCGCACCCGCTTCCTCGCCGCGAACCTCGACACCGCCTGGCGCACCTGCGGCGCCCTCGCGCTGGCGCTGTGCGCGATGGGGGCGGCGTGGTCCCTCGGGCTGCTGGTCACGGCGATGGTGAACGTGGCGGTCATCGCCGCGTACTCCAAGGTGCTCAAGCACCGCGCGGGCTGGGACGTCGCCGCGATGGGCGCCTGGGGCGTCTCGATGGCGATGGCGGGCTTTCCCCTCGACCGCGCCGACGGCTGGCGCCTGGTGGCCCTCCTGGGCGCGCTGTCGATGGTCACCGAGTGCGTGCAGGTGCTCCGCGACGAGGTGAGCGACCGCGCCGCCGACGTGCGCACCACGGCGGTGGTCCTCGGCGCGCGACAGACCCGCCTCCTCGCGCGGGCGCTCACCCTCGCGGCGGCCGGGTACGCCTCGCTCGCGCTGCACCCGGTCGGCGCCGTGCTCGCCCTCGGCGCGCTGGTGCCCCTCACGCCGGGCGAGGTCGACCGCTCGTGGGACAAGCTCCGCGCGCTCTTCGGCGTGACCTGGCTCGCGCTCCTGGCGCTCCGCCGGCTCAGCGGCTGACGCGGCGACGACGTCGCAGAAGCGCCAGCAGCGCAAGGCCCCAGGGCGCGCCGCGGGGCTGGGTCGCGCGGCACGAGCAGCCGGGCTCCGAGGGCGCGGCGACGCCGCCGTCGGCCATCACCACGCCGCCGTCGTCGAGCTCGACCCCCCCCGCGTCGGCGGTGGGCGGAAAGACCACGCCGCCCGCGCCCAGGCGGCCCGCGTAGAGGGTCATGCCCTCGGGCGAGACGATCTGGATGCTCCCCCCGAGGTCAGACTCGCGCTCGAAGCTCACGGTGAATTCCCGCCCGCTCTCGCCGTCGACGAAGCGCACGCCGAGTCGATCGCCGTCTTCGATCAGCGTCGTCGCGGGCGCAGGGGCCGACGAGCTGTCGGCCACGTGGATCAGGTGAAAGAAGTACTCCCGGCGCGCGGGGCCCGCGGCGCTGACCTCGAGGCGCGCGCCCAGCCCCACGTCGTTCGCGGCGAGCGAGGGGATCTCCTCGGAGCCCACCACGTACCCGTCGATGACGGCGCGGCGCGCGCTCGCGGGGCTGAGGGTTCGCACGATGGCCCGCCCGCCGCCGCGCTGCACGCTGGCCACGCCCTCCGTCGAGATCACCGGGCGCGAGAGCGAGTGAAACGCGACGCGGCGCTCGAAGCGCGGATCGGTCACCTCCACCCGGTCGAACACCAGGATCACGTCGGGGCGCAGGTACACCAGCTGCCGCGTGACCTCGCGCGCCTTGGGCGAGTTGGGCGCGGCGGTGAAGCGCGTGCTGTTGTAGGCGCGCGTCGCGTCGCAGGCCACGTAGTCGTGAAACTCGGCCGACTCGAAGGCCGTCACGCTCCCCGTCTCGTACTGCGCGCCCGTCGTGAGGTTCGCGCGCCAGGTGTTCACCGAGGCGCGGGCGCTGACGTTCGCGTAGTCCATCAAACGCTGGCCGCCCTCGTTGATCGGTCGGGCGAGGCGCGGGCTCATGAAGACCTCCGCGGGGTCGAGCACCGACAGCGTCGACGCGTGCACGCTCCGCTGCGCGTACCAGCCGAGCCAGTGCTGGGTCTCGAAGCCGTCGTAGGTCCCCGTGCTGCCCAGCAGCGGCGCGCGGCGGAAGACCTGCAGCCCTCCCACGTCGAGGTGCTGCCGCGTCGTGAGCCAGTCGCCGCAGGTGAGGGAGATCCACGTCGCGTCGGTGTCGTCCCAGCTCGAGCGCAGCACCACCGCGTCGCCCACGCCGGGGCTCAGGTGCGCCGCGAGCGGGAGGCCCGCGCGGCCCGCGCGCTGCGGGCGAATCGGGTCGTAGAACACCACGAGGTGCCACGCCTCGGGGCCGCTGTAGTCCGTCGCGGTGGCGAGGCGCCGCGAGAGCTCGTCGCCGAGGTTGTGCGGCAGCGACGCGCCGGTGCCCCAGGCGAGCATGTCGAGCACCGGCCGGAGCGACCCCGCGGGGTTGAGCTGCCGGTCGCTCGCGTCGCCGTAGGGCGCGAAGCGCAGGTCGGGGCGGAGCCAGTAGCTGAGGTACCGCGACCAGCGGTTGAACGCGTCGCCGCCGCGGGTGCGGGTGGTCGCGAAGAGGTCTTCGGTGGTGGCGGTGGTCCACGCCGCGGCGAGGTAGAGCGAGCTGCGGGCCGCGAGCGTGGTGAAGGCCCCGGCGCCCTCGGGCCAGAAATCTCCCGTCGCCGCGAGGCTCGGGAGCAGCGCGCCCTTCCACCGCTCGTCGACCGCGCGGAGGTAGCGCGTGCCGTCGCTCGCCGTCTCGGGGTCGTTCGCGAAGGCCAGGCCGATCAGGCCCAGCAGGCTCGCGTGCACGAACGACTCGGAGGCGAAGACGTCTTGCGGGGTGTTCGCGAGGAGCCAGTTGCCCCAGTCGCGAAGGCTCGCCACGTACGATGCCCGGTCTGAGCTCGAGAGGTCGTTGTAGAGCCAGTCGTAGCTGATCGCGAGCGCGCGCACCGTCGCCGCGTCGGCGACGACCTGACCGAGGGGGTCTTGCCGGTCGCCGAAGGCGGGGGTTCGCGAGAGCTGCTGGCGCAGCACGTCGAGCACCGAGGGCTCTTGGTAGAGCAGGTAGCGCAGCGCGAGGTTGATCAGCGGGTGCTCGGCGTTGCGCACCGGCGTCTCAGACGACGGGTTGGGGATCGGCGCGCCCGCCCTGCACCCCCGCGCCCACACCTGCGCGGTGGCCTCGCAGCGCGCGCGGAGCGTCGCCACCGAGATGCCGCGACGGCCGTCGGCGGTCAGAAAGATCCGGGGGTGACCCGCGCGCACCATCGGCTGCGCGCGCGCGTCGCGAGCGCCGAGGAGCGCCGCGCCAGAGAGGGCCAGGGCAGAGAGGAGTCGGCGACCGCGCATGAACCCGTCGATCATGTCACAGCGACGGGGCGGGGCCGAGGATCAAGGGTGATCGTTGGGGTCGGTGGTGATCGTGAGCTGGTACGGGCGGGCCTCGTTCATACGGTACGCGCCGACCCAGACCTGCACCTGCCCCGCGGGGAACGAGTTCTCCACCGACGGGTTGAAGTTGTACGTGTCGTCGTTGCACAGCACGGTGCCGTCGGAGCGACGCACGACCAGGGTGGTGTCGGCGGCGGAGAACGCGAAGAGGTGCAGGTACGGCACGTCTTGCGGGAGGATCAGCACGTGGTTGGGCGGGCCCATCATGTACCCGCGGCACACGCCCTCGCCTCGCACGCTGCTCGCGGGCACCGCGCCGCCGGTGCGACCGCGCTGACGGAGGGCGCGTCGCAGCGTCGGGGTCACCACCGCGCGGCCGAAGAGCGGGTTCATGTTGTAGTTCAGGCGCCCCATGAAGCCCACCTGCGGCTGCGGCTGCGGCGGCGGCTGCGGCGGCTGAAAGGGCGGGGGCTGCGGCTGGACCATGTTGCCGCCGTTGTAGTTGCCCGGCACCGAGCTGCGGAGCTCGGAGATCGAGAGCTGAAACGGGTGGCTCGCGCGCGGCGAATAGCTGCCGACGTAGATGTCGTAGCGCCCCGGCCCGAGCGCCGAGAGGTCGATGCCGGGGTTCGCCCCGTAGGTGTCGTCGGCGCACCAGGTGCCGTTGGTGCTCCGCACCATCAGGGTGGTGTCGCCCCCAGACTCGGCGAAGATGCGGAGAAAGTTGAACCCCGTGGGCGTGTTCATGATGAACGACGGCTGGGGGGGGATGTACCCGCGGCAGTTGGGCTGAACCCGCACCGCGGGCACCGGACCACCCGAGACTCCGGACAGCACCCGAGGGTCGGGCATGAAGCCCGCGCTCAGGGTCACGACCTGCTGGGCAGAGGCAGCAGAGGCGAAGCAGGCGGTGGCTGCGAACGCGGCGAGAGCGGCCGAGATGTTGATACGCATACGGTGACAGCCCTTCGGAGGAGTGAACGCCGCGCATCCTCGATGCAACGGCCGGGTTGGGTCAAGGGCGCCGACGTCGGGGCGCGCTGGGAGTTCTTACGAAGCCCGACGGACGGAGATTCTGCCCCCAGCGACCCCGCGGGGCGCATTCTCGCCGCAGCTTGCGCCCACGAGGTCGCGTCGCCCAGTCTTCGGGGACATGTCTCCGGTGTACCGCGACCCCGACCTGGCCCTGCGGCAGAGGCTCGCCGAGGCGCGCGCGCGGGTCACGGAGCTCGAGGCGCGGCTGACTCCGACCTTCTGGCGCGTGCAGCCCGCCGACCGCGTGCGCGCGCTCGAGCGGCTCCGGGCGGAGGCCTTCAAGGGCCGCTCGGCCGTGCAGGAGCTCATCGAGGCGACCGCGCGGTACGTCGAGAGCCTGTCGGCGATGGTCCAGCACGCGCGCGACGACGACGCGCACTGGAGGGTGCCGCCCGACCGCTGCCCCCGGCTTCAGCCCGACGCGCCGACCTATCCCCTCGCGGCGCTCTTCGGCGCCCCGCGGCGCTTCGACGAGGCCGCCCTCGAGGCGCTGCGCGCGCGCGTGGGGTCGATCGCCCGCCGCCTCGACCCCGCGTTCTGCGTCGAGGATTTCGGCCGGGGCGGGGTGCTGGCCGAGCTTCGCGTCGACGGCGCGCCGTTCATGCTGTCGGCGGTCCTCGGCGACCGGGGCGGGTGGTCCGCCGCGGGGGCGACGGAGGTGGCGATCACCGTGCGCACGAGCGTCGCGCGGGGCGCGGGGCTGCTGCGCCTGCGCCCCCACGAGGCGTCGATGCACGTGCTCTCCCTGCTCACGGGACGGGGGCGCGCGGGCACCGGAGACCCTGAATTCGACGCCTGGTTCGAGGTCGACGCCGAGCCCGGCGCGGCGCGGGCGCAGCTCACCGACGGGGTGCGCGGCGCGCTCTGCCTGGTCGCGCGCGACGACGCGCCGACGCTCACGGTGGACGAGGGGGTGGCGGAGCTTCGCTGGCGGTTCGAGCCCTCGCACACCAACGTGCGCGCCGCCGTCGACGCCCTCCGCGGGATCAGGGCCGCCCCCGCGATGCCCCTCCTCAAGGAGCCGTCGCGAAAGGGGCCTCCGCGGTGATACGACTTGAGTCGATGGCCCCCCCCGCGTCTGACCTCGTCGTCGTCTCCGGCACCTCGCACCCCGCGCTCGCGGGCTCCATCGCCGCGGCGCTCGGCACGACGCTCGCTCGCGTGCGCCTCACCCGGTTCTCGAACGAGAACCTCAAGGTCTGCGTCGAAGACAACGTGCGCGGCCGCGACGTCTTCGTCGTGCAGACCTCGTGTCCGCCCGTGAACGAGTCGCTGATGGAGACGCTGATCCTCATCGACGCGCTGCGCTCCGCGTCCGCGGGTCGCGTCACCGCGGTGCTGCCGTACATGCCCTACGTGCGCTCCGACAAGCTCGACGAGCCGGGCGTGTCGGTCTCCGCGCGCCTCGTCGCCGACCTGCTCGTCGCCGCGGGCGCCTCGCGCGTCCTCGCCCTGGACCTGCACTCGCCTCAGATCGTGGGCTTCTTTCGCGTGCCGGTCGACCACGTCTCCGCGGTCCCCGTCCTCTGCGCGGGGCTCTCGCGGAGCGACGACGTGCCCCGCGTGGTGGTCGCCACCGACATCGGCGAGGCCAAGGACGCGGGCCGCATCGCCGCGCAGCTCGGCCTGCCCCTCGCGGTGATCGACAAGCGCCGCGTGGGCGACGACGAGCGCGCGCTCCCCAACGCGATCGTCGGCGACGTGCGCGGGCGGCACGCGCTGATCGTCGACGACGAGATCGCCACCGGGGGCACCATCCTCGAGGCCGCGGACCTCGTGCTGCGCATGGGCGCGGCCTCCGCCGAGGCCGCGGTGGTGCACCCGGTGCTGTCAGGCAGCGCGGTGCCGCGCCTGCGCAGGTCGCGGCTCTCGCGCCTGCGCGTGACCGACAGCATCCCGATCCCTCCGGAGAAGGTCGACCCCCGCATCGAGGTGATCTCCGTCGCGCCGCTGCTCGCCGAGGCCATTCGCCGGGTGCACGTGGGCGAGAGCCTCAACGACATGGCCTCCCGGCGCTGAGCGCTCGTTGCGCCGGCGCCGCCTTCTGCGATGCAATGGACTCTCTTGACTTTCTCCCTCGGAGGCTCTCGATGAAGACGGCGACACTCCCGATACTCCTCGCCCTCGGCGCGTCCCTCGCCCTCGCGGGGTGCGGGCAGGCGACGCCCCTCACCGACGCGGCGGCGGATCGTTCGGTCTCGAACGACCTGCCGGTGACCGACGCGGTCGCGCCGCCCGACTCGCCTCAGGGAGACGTCCCGGAGACCGACGCGCCCGCGGTCGACGTCGCCGACGCGCCGGCGATGGACCTTCCCGTCGACGACGTCGTCGAGCTCGATGTCCCCGCGCCCGACGTGGTGGCGGCGCCCGACGTGGTGGCGGCGCCCGACGTGGTGGCGGCGCCCGACGTGGTGGCGGCGCCCGACGTGGTGGCCGCGCCCGACGTGGTGGCCGCGCCTGACGTGGTGGCGGCGCCTGACGTGGTCGACGCGCCCGCGCCCTCGGATGTCCCCGTGGACGCGGCCTGCGCCTCGGGCACGATCCGCTGCGACGGTCGGTGCGTCGACCCGCGAAACGACCGCAACCACTGCGGCGGCTGCGGCGTCGCCTGCGCGCCGGGCCAGGACTGCGGCGGCTCGACCTGCTTCGTGCCGGACTGCGCGTCGCCCCAGATCCGCTGCGGCGGCGTGTGCGTCGACCCCGCACGAACGTCGCGAATTGCGGCGCGTGCAGCAACCCCTGCCGCAGCGGCGAGGACTGCCGCGGGGGCGCCTGCGTCGCGCTGTGCTCCATCGGCTGCTCGATGTGCTCGGGCTCCTGCGTCGACACGCGCACCGACGCCAACAACTGCGGGGGCTGCGCGTCGCGGTGCCCGACCGGGCAGGCCTGCGTCAACGGGGCGTGCATGGCCGGCTGCGCGACGGGTCTCTCGATGTGCAGCGGCAACTGCGTCGACCTCCGCGCTGACTCGACGAATTGCGGGACCTGCGGCAACCGCTGCGCGTTGGTGGCGCCCTTCGCGTACTGCGAGGCGGGCGCGTGTCGCACGGGCTGCTCGACGGGCCTGACGAGCTGCTCGGGCATGTGCGTCGACACGCGAACCGACTCGACGAACTGCGGCGGGTGCGGCGTGCGCTGCGGCTCGACGCAGCGCTGCTCGGGCTCGGTGTGCGTCGAGGGCTGCGCCACGGGGCAGCTCCTCTGCGCGGGCGCCTGCGCCGACCCGAACTACGACGCGAACCACTGCGGGGCGTGCGGCCGCGCGTGCATGATGGGCTGGTCGTGCTTCGGCGGGTCGTGCGTGCCCGGGTGCCTCCCCGGCTTCGCGACCTGCGGCGGCGTCTGCACGAACATCCGCGGGGACGCTCGCAATTGCGGCGCCTGCGGCAACGTGTGCGCGGCGGGGCAGTCGTGCTTCGACGCGGTGCCGCAGGCGGTGTGCTGCACCGAGGAGCGCTTCTGCGGCAACACGTGCTGCCCGAGCGGGCAGCGCTGCGTCTCGGGCCGGTGCCAGTGATCAGCGGCGGGTGAGGGCGTAGCCGAAGGCCGCGGGCGACGAGGGCGCGTAGGTCTGCCTCGCCGCGGTCACGAAGCTCGCGCCGCCGGAGAAGAGGTACACGCGTCCGGGCCCCGCGGTGCCCATCCACGGCGCGTTGGGCGCGCCGACGAGCACGTCGTCGAAGCCGTCTCCGTTCGCGTCTCCCACGATCGACACCGCAAAGCCGAATTCGTCTCCGCCGGCCATCATCCCGCTCGACACCGCGTAGGTCGCCGCCAGGGTGGGCTGCCCCAGAGCGCCGCCGCGGTAGGCGTAGGCGCGCCCCGAGAGCGCGCCCGCGACGCTGTTGTCGCGCGCGCCGAGGACCATGTCGTCGAAGCCGTCGCCGTCGAGGTCGCCGCCGCCGACGACCGCGCTGCCGAGGCGCTCGCCGCTCACGCCCTGGAGCATGAAGAGCGCGCGAGGGATGACGCCGGTGCCCCCTGAGACGCCCAGCACGACGCCCGAGTTCGGGCCGCCGAGGGACGAGCCCACGGCGCCGATGCCGACGTCGGCGTAGCCGTCGCCGTTGAAGTCGCCGAGCCCGCTCACCGAGTCGCCGGCGCGGCTGCCCGGCGCGAGGCCGAGGTGGATCACGTCGACCCCGGTGTCCATGGGCTCGCCGCCCCACCAGACGTAGGCGCCGCCGCCGTCGACCCCGGCGCTGGCGTTGCGAGGCGCGCCGACGATGACGTCGAGAAAGCCGTCGCCGTTCACGTCGCCGGCGCCCGCGGCGGAGAAGCCGAATTGGTCCCCCGCGTTCGTGTACTCGAGCTCGACGTCGGGCTGGTCGTTCATCGGCGAGCCGCCGAAGAAGACCCAGGCCTTGCCCGCGTTGACCCCGCTGGCGCCGCGAAAGAAGGGCGTCGACACCACGACGTCGTCGAAGCCGTCGCCGTTGAGGTCGCCGACGATCGAGACGTTTCGACCGAACTGCGCGTTGACCTGCGGGCCCGCGAGGGTGAGCGCGGGGGCGTTGGCGAGCGCCGTGCCGCCGAGGTAGATCAGCACGCGGCCGCTCTGCGACGGCGGCGCGAAGGGTGCGCCGACGACGAGGTCAGCGAAGCCGTCGCCGTTGACGTCGCCCGCGCTGGAGAGCGCGCGGCCCAGGCCCTCGCCCGCGGTGGTGCCGTCGAAGGTGACGTCGGCGGTGCCGTCGAGGCCGCCGCCGCCGAAGAAGACCTGCACGCGCCCGGCGTCGGTGAGGGTCTGGGCGTCGTGCTCTGGCGCGCCGATCACGATGTCGGCGAAGCCGTCGCCGTTGAGGTCGTTCGCGGCGCGGCCGACGATGAGGGACCACGTGGCGGTGGGCGTGAGGTCCTGCCCGCCCGAGGAGATCGGCACGACGCGCCACCACGCGCGGCCGACGGGGAGGTTGGCGTCGGCGATCAGCGTCGTGGCCTCGTCGGTCGTCGTGAACATCACCGCAGGGCTGTCGAAGGTGCGCCTGTCGCCGACCTCGACGCGGTAGCGCGCGGCGCCGGCCTGAGGCGTCCAACGGAACACGGGGCGCCTCGTGGGCACGTAGCCCCCGGAGGGCGGGCGCAGCGGGCGCGCGCGGATCATCGCCGCGTCGGCGCAGCAGTCGCTCGGCGGCGCGTCGAAGTTCACGTCGATCGTGAATCCGTCCTGCGCATCCAGCGCGACGTCCGCGTTCGTCCCCGCGTCGTCCCCGGCGTCGGGTCCGGCGTCCATCGGCGCCGAAGGCACGTCGCGCGGCGGGAGCTCCTCGAACACGATGTCGGGCAGCGAGACGTCCCGCGCGCCGGCGTCGACGAGGCCGCCGGGGCGGGTGTCTCCGTCGCAGCCCGCGGCGAGCGCCGCGAGCGCGGCGATCCCGCTGCGCTGCAGGCGCCTGATCGCGGGGGAGGCAGGGGCGAAGAGGTGGGTCAATCGGGGGGCTCGGGTCATGTCGAAGCGCTGATCGTAACGGACCTCGGCGCGAAGACCCAGGCGGTGGATCAGCCCGGCGGTCGGAGGCAGACGTTCGCCGCGCACTCGAGGCCCTCGCAGCAGTCGGCGGTGGCGCCGCAGCGCTCGCCCTCGCGCCGACACTGCGCCTCTGGGGGCGGCGGGTTGCACACCAGCGCCCCCGTGGGGCCTGGCCCGCAGGTGCCCGCGCAGCACTCGCTCGACACCTGGCAGCTCTCGCCCCGCGGGCGGCACGGCTGCGGCGCCCAGAAGCCCGAGACGTTGTCGCTCAGCACGTCCTGGCCGGGGAGCCAGTAGGGCACGCTGGACGGGTCGGCGCCGGCGCGGGGCGAGGTGGTCACCGCGCTCACCCAGAGCTGGCGCCGCCCGCTGCCGCGGGTGCCCGCGACGGCGTTGCCGTAGTCACGGCGAGAGAAGTACAGCACCCAGTAGAACCCGCCCTGCACGAAGGGCGAGAAGTTCGGGAAGTACGCGTCGTGGTCGACGCCGTCGAAGGTCGCGTTGGTCATGCGGAGGGGCGTGCCGCCGGAGGGGCTGATGAGGTAGACCGCGCCGGGCACGCGGCTCCGCGTCGAGCTCCCCGCGACCTCCCGGTCAGACTCGCTGAAGGGGCCGTGCTGAAACGCCAGCCAGCGCCCGTCAGGGGACCAGCTCGGGTACGCGATCGCGTCGCCTCCCTCGGGCTGTGCGCGGAGCGAGGCGCCGCGCAGGAGCACCGACGACGCGCCGACGGTGTCGGGCGCGGTCACCGCGAGGCTCGCGAGGTCGCTGCGCTCGAAGGCCGTGGGCCCAGGGCCCTGATAGTTGGCGACGAACGCGATGGCGCGGCCGTCGGGGGACCAGTTGGGCTGCACCGCGTTGTTCGCGGGCAGGCGGCCGCCGCGGGGCGCGACCTGCGCGCCGGTGGCCGGGTCGACGAAGAAGAGCCCCCCGCGGAGGTTCGCCACGAGCCGCGTGCCGTCGTTGTTGAAGGTCGCGTAGACCCAGCTCGCGCGGTCGAGCGGAAAGCGCGTCGGCGCGGGGTTCACCGACAGGTTCGAGGTGAGGTCGAAGACGGTCGAGGGCCCCTGACCCTCCCAGAGCTCCGCGGCCATGTAGCGGCCGTCGCGGCTGATGGAGTGGCACGCGACGCAGCGGCTGCCGTCGCTGGCGCGGCGCGGCGGCGAGGGGAGAAAGTCCTCGCGGCGGGTGGGCGCGTCGAGGATGCGGAGGATCTTCCCCGCCCGGAGGTCCCAGTAGTACACCGCGCCCGCGAGGGAGCCCGCGGCGAGGCGAACGGAGAGGGGCTCGCCGCGCACCGGCCCGCCTGCGTCGGCGAGGTCGACCCGAACGGTCACGGGCTCGCCCGGCTGAGACTCGGCGAGGGCCCGCCACGACACCGCGTCGACGGGCCATGCGAAGCGAAAGCCCGCGCCGGTGTGCGTGAGAAAGCCCGCCACGCGAACGCCGGGCTTGCTGAGCTCCACCCGGTACACCGTCCCCGCCGCGCCGCCGTCCCACTGCACCTCCGGGGGCGCGACGTTCTGCGGCATCACCGCCCCGTCGAGGGGGTACCGCAGCGTCGCGCGCCGCGCGGGGTCGTCGACGGGCGCGCCGAAGCGATCGCGGGCCGTCTCGGGCGTGCCCGCCGCGAAGGTCTCGCGCTCGAAGCGCACCGTCAGGCTCGCCTCGGCGACGAGCGCCGGCGCCGCGTCGCGGGGGACCTCCACGGTGATCCGCGTCTCGCCCGCCGTGAGCCCGTTCGCGGTGAAGCGCCCGGTCACCGCGTCGATGCCGCCGACCGCGGCGTTCATCGATCGCCAGGTGCCCACGGTGAGGGGGCCGCGGCGGCCGTCGGCGAAGCGCCCGACGAGCTGAAAATCAAGCGTGGATGGCTCGCCGCGCACCGTGAGCGTGGGGGCGCCCGGCGCGATCTCGAGGGCGACCAGCGGGCTCGTCGCGCCGCTCCCGTCGAGGGCGGCCACGTCGAGGGGCACGGCGCGCGCGTCGGCGCCGCGGCCCGCGTCGAGGCAGGGGCCGCCGTCGCACTCCTGGTAGATCGGCCCGCCGTCGCAGCCCCCGGCGAGGAGGGCGAGAGAAACAGAGATACGCCGGCACTCCTGCAACATAGGCAAAGCTCTCCCAGTGGGGGTCGACGCTCGTCGCGGGGCGGCGACCCTGCTGGGTAGGTAGCACAAGCGGCTACACAAGAACTCCCAGGGGGGACGTTGCGCCGCGCCCGAGCGGGCATGTACGGTTTCAGCAGCCCGCTGCACGCCAACGACCGCCTCAGAGAAAGGGAGCGCCACGGTGCGAAGCCTCACCCCGAACCGAATTCGAGCTCGCGCCGCGTCGGGGTTCTCCCTCGTGGAGCTGATGATGGTGGTGGTGATCGTCGGCATCCTCAGCGCGCTCGCGCTGCCGGCGTACATGCGCCACCGGCTTCGTGGGCAGGCGGTCGAGGCGACCGAGGTGCTGACCCGCATCGTGTCCGCGCAGGAGGCCTACCGCGCGGAGTTCAACACCTACTCCGACGCGTCGAACGACCTCACGCTCTCAGGCGTCGGGGCGCACACGAGCGGGGCGCTCGGCACCTGGCACCCCGCCACGGGCACGGGCCTGCGCAATTTCTACACGAGCCTCCCGGCGTCGTGGAATCAGCTCGGCGTGCGCCCTCGCGAGATGGTCCGTTACAGCTACGCGACCTGCGCGGGCAACCCCGGGGTGCTCCCGTCGCTCGGGGCGGCGGGCGACCTCGGATACGGCTCGCTCCCGCTGGCGCAGCAGGGCGTCTGGTTCTTCGCCGCGGCGACCGGCGACCTCGACGCCGACGGGAGCTTCTCCCGCTTCGAGGTCTCGTCGCTGCAGCGCGCGATCAACATCCGCGGCAGCGAGATCGAGTGACTCCACGCGAAGGTTTCAATAGCGCAGCGTTCGGATAGACTCGCGCGCTATCTATGCCCACGCGCACTCAGATCAACATCGGCTCCGCGCCTGGATGCGAGCTGGTTCTTCAAGGTAACGGCGTCGCGCCGCGTCACGCGGTGCTCGTCTGGCGTGACGGACTCGTCCTCCAGGACCTCGGCCAGGGCCGCACGACCGTTGACGGCCGCCCCCTCGCGCCGAACGAGTCTGTGCAGCTCCCAGGCTTTCACAGCGCGGTGGTCGTCGGCGACGCGCGGGTGCCGCTGACCTCGCCCGAGATCTCCAAGCTCTTCCTCGACCGATCGAGCCTCGCCGCGCAGCCCGCGGGGGTCGTGGTCGTGGGCCGAGACCCCGGCCGCGCGCACGTCATCGTCGCGCACCCCACGGTCAGCGGCGCGCACCTCCGCGTCGACCTCGGCGCGCGAACGGTGACCGACCTGGGGAGCAAGAGCGGCACCTTCGACCGCAATTCGCAGCGGCTCACCGCGAACCAGCCGGTGCCCATCGACGCGGGCGGGGGGTACTCCCTGGGCGCCGTCTGGATCCCGTCGTCGGTGCTCGTCGAGTGCGCGGGCGGCTCGCCGGGGAGCGTGACCGCCGACCCGATGGGCGCGGGCTTCGCCACCGCGCAGGGCGCGGCCCCCTCGGCGCCGATGGCGATCCAGCGGCCCTCGCAGGTGCCTCAGTCGCCGTCGTTTCAGGGCGGCGGCGCGTCGTTTCAGGGCGGCGGCGCGTCGTTTCAGGGCGGCGGCGCGTCGTTTCAAGGGGGGATGGCCTCGGCGCAGGGGGGCATGGCCTCGTCCCCGGGCGCGTCGCAGCCAGGGGCGCCGCAGCGAACGATGTTCGGCACCTTCGACCTCGCGGGGGGCGGCAAGGCCATCGCGATCATCGGTCGACTGCCGACCTGCGACATCGCGCTGCCGTACCCGCAGGTGTCGGCGCGGCACACCAGCGTGATGAAGTCGCCCGACGGGAACATCCTCGTCGGCGACCTCGGGAGCACCAACGGCACCTACGTCAACGGCCAGCGCCTGGTGCCCGGGCAGCCGATCGCGGTCACTCCCGGCACGAAGATCTTCGTCGGCCCGTACCCGATGATCGTCGACCTGCAGGGCAATTCCCTCACGGCGTACATCGAGCAGTCCAACGCCCAGTGGACCGGCAACCTCGTCGAGGTCGAGGCCCTCGACCTGCACCTCGAGGTGCCCGACCGCGACACGCCCGGCAAGATGAAGGTCCTGCTCAACCACGTGACCTTCAAGGCGCTGCCGGGCGACCTCATCGCGCTGATGGGTCCCTCGGGCGCGGGCAAGACCACGATGCTCACCGTGCTCAACGGGTACCTCCGCCCGACGAGCGGCGAGGTGCGGGTCAACGGCGAGAACCTGTACGCGATCTACGACGCGCTCCGCGGGAGCCTCGGGTACGTGCCGCAGGACGACCTGCTCCACCCCGAGCTCACGGTGAAGGAGGCCATCACCTACAGCGCCCGGTTCCGCCTCCCGCCCGACTACTCCGACGAGGAGATCGAGCGCCGCGTCAACGAGACGATGAAGGACCTCGGCCTGGACTTCCTCGCGAACACCGTCATCGGCTCGCCGATCAAGAAGGTGCTCTCGGGGGGGCAGCGCAAGCGCGTGAACATCGCGCTCGAGCTGGTCACCGACCCGGCGCTGATGTTCCTCGACGAGCCCACCTCGGGCCTCGCGGCCGACGACACCGTCGCCCTCATCGACCTCCTCGCGAAGCTCGCGAAGGAGAAGGGCAAGACCATCATCGTCACGATCCACCAGCCCGCGAAGGAGGAGTACGAGAAGTTCAACCTCACCTTCATCATGGGCTTCGGCGGCGAGCCGATCTATTACGGCCCGACGGGCACCGACAGCTACGAGTTCTTCGCGCGCTACCGGGGCAGCCCGATCGACAACCCCCGCGACATGTTCGACCAGCTCAAGCACCGCGAAGAAGACTTCGTGAAGAGCGGCCGGGCGCGCGAGAAGAAGGACGCGCGGCTCCCCGCGGCGCAGGCGTGGCGCGCGGAGTTCTACCGCCCCGACAACGCGGTCTACCGAAAGATGTACACGGGCAAGCGAGAGCCCGGGCAGGCCGGCACGAACCGCAGGCCCACCAAGGTGCGCGTGCCCCTCGTGCGGCAGTTCATCCTGCTGCTCTCGCGCTACGCGAAGATCAAGCAGCGCGACACCGCGGGCATGATGATCATGATGCTCCAGGCGCCGATCATCGGCGGGCTCCTCGCGGCGGTGTTCTACAAGCCGCCGGGCCTGCCGAGCCTCTGGTGCAACAACGTCGTGAGCCAGATGGAGCGCGAGCTTCAGCGGGTCAACCCCGCGGCGCTGCAGACCTGCGCCGTGGCCGCCGACCAGGCCCGCTTCACCCACAACATCGAGGACTACAAGGGCGCGCTCTTCTTCCTCACCGTGGGCTCGCTGTGGTTCGGCACGAGCAACGCGGCGCGCGAGATCGTCGCCGAGATCGCGATCTACCGCCGCGAGCGCATGGTCAACCTCTCGATCTTCAACTACGTGATGTCGAAGTTCGTGCTGCTCTCGATGCTCTGCGTCGTGCAGTGCGTGGTCCTCCTCGGCGTGGTGTACGGCCTGCTGGGCGTGGGCGACCCGGCGGGGCTGGGCAACGGCGAGTGGGGCTCGTTCGCGCCGATGCTGGCGACGATGGTGCTGACCTCGATGTCGTCGGTGGCGCTCGGGCTGCTGCTCTCCGCGGTGGTGACGTCCAGCGAGGCGGCGATGGCGCTCACGCCCATCGCGCTGATCCCTCAGGTCGTGCTCGGCGGGCTGCTCGTGCCCATGACCAACAAGAGCTGGCTGAAGTACGTCATGGCGCTGATGCCGTCGCGGTGGTCCTTCGAGGGGATCATGGGCGCCGAGCGATACGCGGTCGAGAACGCCTGGCGCATCCCGACCTGCGCGCCGGTGTCTGAAGACACCGGGGTCATCAGCTGGGGCGGTCGCGCGTTCTACAACTGCGCGGTGCGCGAGATCGCGGCCACCAACGCCGCGCCCGCGGTCGACGCCGGCGGGTGGGGCTTCGCCTCGTACGACAACCCCGTCGTGGCCAACGGCGTGCTGGCCTTCATGACCGTGCTCTTTCTCAGCGGCGTGATGGTCTTTCTGCGACGCCGCGACTCGGTCTGACCCTTCGCCCTGGCTAGCGGGGCGCGCCCGACACCGTGTTCCCCGCGGCCTCCAGCAGGATGCGCCGCGGGAGCGTGCTCTCCATCCTGAAGGGCACGTCGACGTTGATGCGCTCGCCGCCGACCCGCGCGGTGCCGTCGAGCCGGTACGGGATGTTCTCATTCAACATCGAAGCCGTCAGGAGGCCGGGCAGGTCTCTCCACCCGACGGCGACGTCGACGTGCAAGGGCACCGTGCGACCGGCCGTCAGACGCACCGTCTCGGTGACCGACGAGCGACCGAGGGCCTCGCCGCCCAGCGTCACGTCGACGTCGATGCGGCGCACCGTGAGGTCGATGCGGTTCGGGTTGAGCGCGTCGACCTGGACGCGCAGGCGGAGGCCCGACGAGCTGACTCCAGACACCGCCGCGGCGCGGGGGGTGAGTCGCGGGGGCTGCGGCTTCGCGCACGCCGTCGCCGAAAGAATCGCGACAACGGCGAGCGCTGCAGGGGGATGACCACGCATCCCGCCGAGCCTATCAGTGTTCTCTCTGGAGTCTATGCGGGAATCGCGGCGGAGCGCCGCGACGGGGGGAGGGCGCGGGGAAGGTCAGTTGACGGAGTCCTTGAGCGCCTTGATCGGACGCGCGCGCACGGTCTTGCTGGCCGGCTTCGCGTCGCGGTGCTCCTTCGCCTTGGTGAAGGGGTTGAGGTAGTCGCCGGCCGGGCGGCCCGGCTTCTCGGCGACGACGAACTTCGCGAAGCCCGGGAGCACGAAGACCTTGGCCTTCTTCAGCTCCTTCTGACCGACCTCGACGAGGGCCTCGATGATGGCCTTCACCTGAGACTTGGTCACCGAGTCACCGACGTTGTCGGCGATGGCGCCGATGAGACCGGTCTTCGTCAGCTTCTTCACGGTGCCCTTGGCGGGCTTCTTCGCTGCTGCCTTCTTAGCCATGATGCCATTCACCTTCTGTGATCGCCGATCCCCCAACGGATCGTGTTCTGGGCGAGACGATACCGAGATGGCGAACGGCGTCCATAGCCTGCGTCGGAATTGCCGCTGATTCTTCGCGGGATTCGCCGCCGAGCCGCCCGGCATTTATTCCGACAACCGCGAGCGGGTCGGCCTCCTTGTCATGGAAAGCCCTGAATTTACAGGAGATGTATAGATTTTGTGCCTCTCCGAGGCGCCCGGGAGAACCCAGGACGCGGCGCCGGAGCTCCGCGGGGCGCTTGACAAGGCGACGGGGGAGGCCGCTGGACGCGCGCGGAGCTCCGTCGCCCCGCGGCTCATGAGCGCGGCTCGATCGCCGCGGCGACGGTCACGGCGCGCGTCGACGAGGACGGGTCGAGGGGCAGGCCCACCTGCGGCGCGACGCTCGCGCCGTCGCCGTTGGTGACGCGCACGAACACGCCCAGGCGCGGCAGGGGAGGGCGCCCCGAGCCTCCGTAGATCGCGGTCCACGGGATCGCCACCTCGCACGCCGGCGTGGCGCCGGTCGCGCAGACCGCGGCGTCGCCCATCACCCAGGAGAAGTCCCCCGCGCACGCGGGGCACGACACGTTGCGCAGGCCGACCTCGGGGCGCAGCTCGGCGGGGGTCTTGCGCTGCATCCCGAGCGTGGCCCACACGAGCTCGGCGCCGAAGCCGAGGGGGAGCGCGTCGATGGCGCACGAGATCGCGTTGTCGAGCGCGCCCGTCGCGTCGGTGAGCGACGACGGCGCGAGCACCCCGGTGGCCGCGGCGCCGGGCGCGTAGTCGCGGTCGATCCACACGGAGATCGCGTTGCTCGGCTCGACCACGCCGTCGACGCCGACGTAGAGGTTCGCGTCGTCCCACGCGACGCGCAGCGCGCGCAGCGCGTTCATCGTGGGACCCCAGGGCGAAGGCGCCGCGTTCACCGCGACGACGCTGCCCGCCGGCCAGTCGCCGCCGAGCACGCCGTCGATCGTGGGCGTGCCGCGCGCGCCGCCGGTCGTCGCGGCGTCGACGACGTCCGTGGCGACGACGTCGGTGGTGACATCGGGCGCGGCGGCGTCGACGACGTCCGTGGCGACGACGTCGGCGGTGACGTCGGGCGCGGCGACGTCGGGCGCGTCGGGCGCCGCGACGTCGGGCGCGTCGGGCGCCGCGACGTCGACCGCGTCGAGCGCGGCGACGTCGGGCTCGAGGCTGACGCGCGAGTCCTCCGCGGCGTCTCGCGCGTCGAGGGTGCGTCGGGGTTCGTCGCAGCCGCTCGCGAGCGCGGCCGTGAAGAGCAAGCCCAGCACTTGAAGGGGGTCACGTCGCATCGGCCTCTCCGGCGCGCCGGGTCGAGGGCGGCGGCGCCGTCTGCTTCATCGCACGGGCGGGTCGGGTAGGGCCAACGCCTCGGGGCGCCTATCGAGGCGGTCGAGACATCGCCCGGCGTCCCCCCCAGAGCCCTCCCGTGATTTTCTCCAACGCGTGGTCAATCTGAGCGATCCTCGCGCCGGGTCTGAGCCGGAGACATCACGAGGCGTCGTCGGGAGGGGTGCCCCTGGGCGCCGACCCACCGAGCGCAGCACACAGGGGTTACGGGATGGATGTTCGAACCGCGCTGCGAAAGCATGCGGCCTTCTCTCTGCTCCCCGAGGATCGCCTCGAGGAGCTCTCGGCGGTCTCGTCGTTGCTTCGCCTCAAGCGCGGGAGCGGCGTGTGGCACCTGGGTCAGCGCGCGACGTCCTTCGTCGTCATCGCCCACGGGCTGGTGAAGCTCATGCGGGCGTCGTCGTCGCAGCGCAAGGTGCTCCTCGGCATCCGCGGCCCCGGGGAGTGCCTCGGAGACGCCGCCGCGGTCGAGGGGAGGGCCTACGAGTGCGACGCCGCGGCGCTCACCGAGAGCGTGGTCGTCGCGCTCGTGCCGCGCCGCGAGGCGCTCTCGGCGCTCGGGTCGTCGGGCCCCGCCGCCCTCGAGCTCGCGCGGCTGTGCGCGCACGGCGCGACCCTCGCCAGCCGACGCCTCGCGCTCTTCACGGCGCCCGCCGAGGAGCGACTCGCGGCCACCCTGATGGAGCTGGGCTCGCGCTTCGGCGACGACCTCGACGACGGCGCGACGCTGATCCCGCTGCGACTGACCCGCGCCGAGCTCGCGGCGCTGGTGGGCACCACCGTCGAGACCACCATCCGCACGCTCTCGCGGTGGCAGCGCGAGGGGCTGGTGACCACCGGCGGCGGCGGCCTCACGCTGCACAACGCCGAAGCGCTCTCCCGGCGGACGAGCCACGTGCTCAGCCCCTTGATGTGACCCGCGCAGGAGGCGCCGCAGCGCCCGACGAGCCGCATCGGCGGAGCTTGAATTCGCGCAGTCATTGCGCGGTCTATTTCGCGCGGTTCTTCGGTCGAAAATTTTCGATCTTCGGGTAGCATTCGCCGCCCGGTTGGACCTAAGACCCCCGCACCCCACCTGGAGGCCGTAGCCCCGATGTCGAAGACGACGCTGCAGTACGACGACAAGAACCTTGAGCTCCCCGTAACCGTCGGCTCCGAACGTGAGAGGGGCATTGACATCAGCAAGCTCCGCGGCACGTCGGGGCTGGTGACCCTCGACCCGGGATTCGTGAACACCGCGTCGTGCAAGAGCGGGATCACGTTCCTCGACGGCGAGAAGGGCATCCTTCGATACCGCGGGTACCCCATCGAGCAGCTCGCCGAGCACAGCAGCTTCCTCGAGGTGGCGTACCTGCTGATCTACGGCGAGCTCCCCTCCGAGGCGCAGTTCTCGAAGTTCAGCGGGACCATCACCCGCCACACCCTGCTGCAAGAGGACCTGAAGAACCTCTTCAACGCGTTCCCCCGCGACGCGCACCCGATGGCGATCCTCGCGTCGACGGTCTCGGCGCTGTCGACCTTCTACCAGGACTCCAACGACCCGCTGAACCCGCGCGACGTCGAGGTCTCTACGTTCCGCCTGCTCGCGAAGCTGCCGACGATCGCGGCGTGGTCGTACAAGCGCTCGAAGAACCAGCCGTACATGTACCCGGACAACGCCCTGGGCTACACGGCGAACTTCCTCAAGATGATGTTCGGCTACCCCACGGAGTCGTACGACATCGACCCCGAGGTGGTGCGGGCCCTCGACCTGCTCCTCATCCTCCACGCCGACCACGAGCAGAACTGCTCGACGTCCACCGTGCGGGTCGTGGGCAGCGCGCGCTCGAACATGTTCGCGTCGGTCGCCGCCGGCGTGCTCGCGCTCTGGGGTCCCCTGCACGGCGGGGCGAACCAGGAGGTCATCGAGATGCTGCAGACCATCCACAACGATGGCGGCAACCTGCAGAAGTTCGTCGACCTCGCGAAGGACAAGAACAGCAACTTCCGCCTCATGGGCTTCGGCCACCGGGTCTACAAGAACTTCGACCCGCGCGCGAAGATCATCAAGGCCGCGTGCGAGCGCGTGCTCGCGAAGCTCGGGGTGGACGATCCCCTCCTCGACCTCGCCAAGCGGCTCGAAGAGGTCGCCCTCAAGGACGAGTACTTCGTGTCGCGCAAGCTCTACCCCAACGTCGACTTCTACTCGGGGATCATCTACCGCGCGCTCTCGATCCCCACGAACATGTTCACCGTGATGTTCGCCCTCGGACGACTCCCCGGGTGGATCGCCCACTGGCGTGAGATGAACCAGGAGCGCCCGCCGATCTCGCGCCCCCGTCAGATCTACACCGGCGAGACCGAGCGCAACTACGTGAAGCTCTCCGACCGCGTCGTGATCGACGACCCGCAGCCCTGAGCGGCCCTCCCTCCCTGCGCAGCTAGACCGCAGGGGCGCTCGCGGGGTACCACCGCGGGCGAATGACCTCCGACATCTCCCAACGCAAGCAAGACCACCTCGACCTCTGCGCCACCGGCCCGGTGGGTTTTCGCGAGCGCACCACCCTGCTCGAGTGCGTTCGCCTGGTGCACGACGGGCTGCCCGACCTGCACCACGACGAGATCGACCTCGGCGTGACGATCCTCGGCAAGCGGCTGCGCGCGCCGATCTTGATCGCCGCGATGACGGGCGGCAACGACGAGGCGGCGAAGGTCAACCGCGCCCTCGCCGAGGTCGCCGAGTCGCGAGGGTACGGCTTCGGCCTCGGCAGCCAGCGCGCGATGCACCGTCGCGGCGAGCTCTCGTGGACCTACTCGGTGCGCGAGCTGGCGCCGACGACCCTGCTGCTCGGCAACCTCGGCGTCGTGCAGGCGCGAGAGCTCGACGACGACGCGCTCCGGGGCATCGTGCGCGAGGTCGGCGCCGACGCGCTGTGCGTCCACCTGAACCCCGCGATGGAGCTCGTGCAGCCCGGAGGCGACCGCGATTTTCGAGGCGGCGCGGCGTTCTTCGCGAGGGTCACGCGCACGCTGGGCGTGCCCGTCATCGCGAAGGAGACGGGCAACGGCCTCGGCGCGGCGACGGCCCGACGGCTCTTCGCCGCGGGCGTGCGGCACGTCGACGTGAGCGGAGCGGGGGGCACGTCGTGGGTCGGCGTCGAGGCGCTCCGCGCGGAGGGAGGTGCGCGCGCGCTGGGCGAGGCGCTGTGGGACTGGGGCGTGCCCACCGCCGCGAGCGTGGCGCTCTGCGCGCCCGTGGGCTTCAGCACGGTCATCGCCACCGGGGGCATCTTCTCGGGCTCGGACGTCGCCCGGGCGATCGCCCTCGGGGCCTCGGCGGCGGGCATCGCGCGGCCCGCGCTGAAGGCCTTTCGCGAGGGCGGCCGCGAGGGCGTCGAGGCCTTCTTCGACGGCGTCGAGCGGGAGCTCCGGGCCATCATGCTGCTCACCGGCTCGCGCGACGTCGAGGCGCTGCGCCGCGCGCCGCGGGTGATCGTGGGTGAGCTCGAGCGCTGGATCTCCGCGCTGCGGTGATGGATCCTCCGCGTCGGCGTATCATCCCCCGGCGCGGGCTTCGCCGCGGCGCGGAGGAGTGAGTACGAATGCAGATGCGACGACGGCTCGGGCTAGTGCTGATGACCCTCTCCCTGGCGGCGTGTCGGCGCACCGAGTCTCACCGCGCCGCGACGCCGGGCCCCAACGCGATCGGTCCTGACGGCCGCATCCGGGCGGCGGCGTCTGCGGGCTCGCGGCTCGGCGTCGGTCTCGTCGAGGGCCGCGCGAAGCCGCCGCCGCAGAAGGGCGACGGAGACGACGAGCGCTTCCGAGTGCGGCCCGAGTGGTACCCCACCGGCGCGCCTGGCAACCCATATCCTCCAGGGACCGTGATCCCCGTGCAGCCGCCCGCGCAGAACACCTCGCAGCTCCCGGCGATGGTCCCCCTGGGGGGCCGCAGCCGATGGGTGGCGCGCCGCCGATGCAGGCGCCCTCCAACGTCCCGACGGGGATGCCGGGGCAGCTCCCGGCGATGCAACCCATCCCCGGGCCAGGGGCAATGTCCCCGCGATGCAGCCGCAGGGGATGCCCGGGCAGCTCCCGGCGATGCAACCCATCGGGGCGCCAGGTCCGCTCCCGGCGATGCAGCGCGTCCCCGGCCCCCAGGGCGGGGGCGCTCCTTCGACGCCCGCACCGCCCGCCGCGCAGCCGCAGAGCCAGCGCTTCGAGGGGCGTCTGGGGCCTGAGTCCCCGAGCGACGCGACGGGGCGACCGTTCGCGGTGCACGACGTGGTGTTCCACCGCGGACAGCGGGTGACCGTGACCATGGAGAGCGCTGAGTTCGACACCGTGCTCCGGGTCGAGCCCGCCGTGGGCGAGGCCATCGAGAACGACGACGTCGCGCCGCCCGCGACGAACTCCCGGGTGGACTTCACCGCGCCCATGGACGGCCGCTATCGCATCGTCGCGACGAGCTACGCGCCAGGCATGGCGGGGGCGTACGTGATCCAGGCGCAGGCGGGGGCGCCGGGGCAGGGGCTCACGGTGGTCACCGGCGCGCAGCCGGCGGCGAACGCGCAGGTCGGCGCGGGCGGCACGCTCGCGGCGGGGACTCCGGTGCGCGAGTACCTCTCGCCGGGCGATCCCTCGTCGGGCGGTCGCTTCGTGCGCTCGTACCGCCTCGACGGTCGCGCGGGTGACCTCGTGCGTCTCCGCCTCGAGTCGTCGGCCTTCGACACCACCCTCGCGATCATCTCGCCCAACGGTCAGCGCTGGTACAACGACGACACGACGCCGCAAGACACCAACAGCACCGTGCAGGTCACCCTGCCCGCCGCGGGGAGCTACCGGGTCGAGGTGTCGAGCTACCGCCCCGGCGCGACGGGCCCCTTCTCGCTCACGATGAGCAACTCGGCGCGGCCGGTGGTGGGGCCCAACGGCGCGGCGCCTGCGGGGGGCATCGCGGGGCGTCAGGGCGCGGGGAGCATGTACGGCGTGTTCGTGGGGATCACCGACTACGGCAGTCGCGGCAACCTCTTCGGCTGCGCCGACGACGCGCGTCAGCTCGCGCAGTCGTACATCAACGCCCGCCTCGGGAGCGCCTCGCAGTTCATCGTGCTCACCGACGCCGAGGCCACCACCAGCGCGGTGCGCAACGCGTTCTCGCAGATGGCCGGCCGCGTGGGCCCGAACGACGTGTTCATGTTCTTTCACTCCGGGCACGGCAGCCGGCACGCGTCGCAGAACCGCGTCGAGGACCCCGACGGCTTCGTCGAGACCATCGTGCTCCGCGACGGGGAGGTGAACGCGCACGAGATGGCGCAGCTCTTCAACACCGTGCGCGCCGACGTGGGCATGCTCGCGCTCGACTCGTGCTACTCGGGCGGGTTCGCGCGGGCCTTCGGCTCGTCGCCCAACCGCTTCGGGATGTACTCCTCGGAGGAGGACGTGCTCTCGCAGGTCGCGCAGCGGTACCAGGCAGGGGGATACCTGTCGTACTTCTTGCGCCGCGGCGTGACCGAGGCCGACTCGAACCGCGACGGATCGCTGCGCGCGGGGGAGCTCGCCGACTACCTCCAGCGGCAGTTCGCGGAGAACCTCAGCCAGATGCGCACGCAAGACGGGCAGGACACCGAGACCTGGCAGCACCTCGTGATCAACCGAACGAGCGTGGCGCTGTCGGACATGCTCTGGAGGTTCCCGGTGCACGGGAACGGAGGCTGAGGGGACCCATGGGGCAAGTGATCGACGGCGTGGCGGTGGCGAGGGCGCTGCGTGAGCGCGTGGGCGTCGCGGCGGCGGAGTTCGCCGCGAGGACCGGGAGGGCTCCGCGCCTCGACGTGATCCTCGTCGGCGAGGACCCGGCGTCGGCGGTGTACGTGAGCAACAAGGCCAAGGCCTGCGAGGCCGCCGGGATGCGCGGCGCCGTGCACCGACTCTCCGCGGGCACCACCCAGCCCGAGCTCCTCGCGGAGATCGCCGCGCTGCAGTCGCAGGCCGACCTCGACGGGCTGCTGGTGCAGCTCCCGCTCCCGCGGCACATCGACGAGAGCGCGGTCATCGAGGCCCTCGACCCCGCCCGCGACGTCGACGGCTTTCACGCGCTCAACGCCGGCGCGCTCTTCGTCGGACGCCCCGGCCTGGTGCCGTGCACGCCGACCGGGTGCATGCGCCTGCTCGACCACGTCGGCGTCGCCCTCGAGGGCTCCCGCGCCCTGGTCATCGGGCGCTCGAACATCGTGGGCAAGCCCATGGCGATGCTGCTCCTCGCGCGGTCGGCGACGGTCACCGTCGCGCACTCTCGCACCCGCGACCTCGCCGAGCGCGTCGCCGAGAGCGACGTGGTGGTCGCCGCCGTGGGCCGCGCCCGCTTCGTGCGGGGCGAGTGGATCAAGCCCGGCGCCACCGTGATCGACGTGGGGATCAACCGCGACGCGCAGGGCAAGCTCTGCGGCGACGTCGACCTCGCGACGGCGATCGAGCGCGCGGGCTTCATCACGCCCGTGCCCGGCGGCGTGGGCCCGATGACCATCGCGTGCCTCCTTGAGAACACCGTGCGCGCGGCGTGGCGGCGCGCGGGGCTCGAGCCCTCGGCGCTGGCGATCTGACCCGCCAGGGGGGCGGTCAGCTCCCCAGCACGCGGGCGAGGAAGCGATCGAGCTGGTCGAGGTCGTCGAAGGCGATCTCGACGGTGCCCGAGGTGTCGCCGGGCTCGGTGCGGATCACGGCCTTCATCCCCAGCGCGGCCTCGAGCTGTCGCTCCAGGTCGCGCACGTTGGCCGACGGGGCGGCGCCCTTGCGGGGGCCGTCCGCCGCGGGCTTCGCGGGCTTGTCGCCCCGCCGCGCGGCGAGCTCGGCCTGCCGCACAGACCATCCCCGATCGACCGCGAGCTTCGCGAGGCGTGAGACGGCCGCGGGGTCTTGGGCGCTGAGCACGGCGCGCGCGTGACCCTCGGAGAGCTGCCTCGAGATCACGTACTCGGCGACGTCCTTCGGGAGCTGCAGGAGCCGCAGCGTGTTCGACACCGTCGAGCGGTCTTTGCCGATGCGCGAGGCGATCTGCTCGTGGGTGTATCGGTGCTCGTCGAGGAGCCGCCGGTAGGCCAGGGCGGTCTCGATGGGGTCGAGGTCTTGTCGCTGGAGGTTCTCGACGAGGGCCATCTCGAAGGCCTCGTCGGAGGCGACGTCTTTGACCACCACGGGCACGTCGCGCATGCCCGCGCGCTGCGCCGCCCGCCATCGCCGCTCGCCCGCGATGAGCTCCCACCGCGGCGGCTCCCCGGGGATCGCCCGCACGATGAGCGGCTGGATCAGCCCCTGCTCGCGCAGCGAGTCGGCCAGCTCCTGGAGCGAGAGCTCGTCGAAGTGCTTGCGGGGCTGGTCGGCCCTGGGCACGACGTCTTCGACCCGCACGACGCGAAAGGGCGACTCGCGCGAGGCCGCGCTCTGGGCGACCTGGGTCACGGGCAGCAGCGCGTCGAGGCCGCGGCCCAGCGCGCGCCGGGGCTCCTTCGCGTCGGGGGCCTTGCGAGGCTTGTCGACCTTCGCGCCGCTCATCGGGTGACGTCCGTGCTCACGCGCGGCGAGGTCCTGGAGCTCCGGGACATCAGCTCTCGGGCGAAGGCGAGGTAGGCCTGGCACCCCTTGGAGGAGACGTCGTACAGCAGCACGGGCTTGCCGAAGCTGGGCGCCTCGCTGAGCCGAACATTTCGGGGGATCACGCTCTCGAACACCTTGAAATGGCTCCGGAGCTCCTCCGCGACCTGCCGCGCGAGGACGCTCCTGGGATCGAACATCGTCAGGAGCACTCCCTCGATGGACAGCTTCGGGTTGCGGGTGGCCTTCACCCGCTCGATGGTCTGAACGAGCTGCGCGATGCCCTCGAGCGCGTAGAACTCGCACTGCATCGGCACCAGCGCGGCGTCGGCGGCGCAGAGCGCGTTCAGCGTGAGCAGCCCGAGGCTGGGCGGGCAGTCGATCAGCACGTAGTCGTAGCGACGTCGCACCGACTCCACCGCGTCGCGCAGGAGCAGGTCGCGGCGGTCGAGGTCGATCAGCTCGATCTCGGCGCCCACGAGGGAGGGCGAAGAGGGGCACACCTTGAGCGTCGGGAGCGCCGTGGGGAGCACCACCTGGTCGATCGTCGAGTGACCCAGGAGCACGTCGTAGGTGCCCCGCTGGACGTCGCGGGTGCTCACGCCGAGGCCGGAGCCGGCGTTGCCCTGCGGGTCCATGTCGATCAGTAGGACGCGGCGCTCCGCCGCTGCCAGGGAGGCGGCGAGGTTGACGCTCGTCGTGGTCTTTCCGACGCCGCCCTTCTGGTTGGCGATCGCGTAGACCCTGCCCATTTCTCCGCTCCTCAGCGCAACCCGCCCGGCGCTCCGGCGCCCGCGGGAAGCGGCTCATAGCCCGAATCGCTCCCGCTTTCAACGCGCACCGCGCCGCGGCCCAGGCGATCGATCACCCCACAAGTTCTCTGCGGTGACAAGCGGACTTTTTGACCCGCCTGATGCTCTGACTACATTGGTGGCAGATGTAGGTGTGAGTCGCACTCACTCCGACAAGTAGGAGGTATTAGAGCGATGTCGAGGTTCTACGGTTCGTTCGAGGAATTCGCCCGCGAGGAGATTCGTCCGCTGCACCGGGTGGGCTGGTGCGCGGCCGATCTGGACATCGACTCGGATCTCGGGACCGAGGAGTTGAACTTCGAGAGCGAGGACGAGGACTTCGAGGACGACGAGTGAGCTCGTCGGCCCAGGGCTCCTCGGGGGGGGAGCCCTGGGTGGCCGCGGGGGCCTACGCGGGCAGGGGAAGGATCAGTGCGCCGCGGGGGCGGGGGCGCCGGGGCGAACGACGCGGAGGCGGGTGGGGTCGACGATCGTCGGCACCTGAGCGCCGTTCTGACCCGGCATGGCGATGGCGGGCTGGTTGGCGGCGGTGGGGGCGGCCGTGGGCGTGCCGGGGACGGCGACGCCGGGCGTCGGGGGCGCGGGCGCGAGGGTGATGCGCCCGAAGCGCTCGAGGGTGTGAAAGTCACCCCGGCGCGGCGCGCTCCAGGCGGCGAAGCGCTGGCCGCCGGTCTTGGGCTTGTCCATCACGTAGAGGTTCAGGCGAATCTGGTCGCCCGCCACCGGGGGCGTGTGCGGCAGATCGGCGAGGCTCGACCACGGGATCGCCATCTCGACCACGTAGCCCTGGTCGGTGTCGTCGGCGTTGCCGATGGTGCCCGTGGCGCGCACGCCCGTGCGGATCTCGGGGTTCCAGTCGACGTGGCCGAAGGGCTGCGGGGCCCGCGCGGTGTCGTAGCGGGTCTCGAAGGTGTGGTTGTTCGGCGAGACCTGGAGCTCGAAGTAGTTCCGCCCGTCGCCGTTGGGGTCGAGCATGACCTCCACGGCGTCGTTCTCCCAGAGGTGGTTGTCTCGCGCCGTCGAGGGGTCGATGAGGTTGTCATCGCTCACGTCGAAGGCGACGTAGAGGTTCTGGTCGTCCCAGAGCATTCGCGCGTTGGCGCGAGACTCGGTGGCGCCCGCGGGCGCGCCGGTCATCGTGTTCACCAGCGGCCCGGTGCGCATCGCCGTCGCCCACGCGGGCTCGTTGAGCTCGCCGTCGGGGGTGATCGTGCCGTTGACCCGGCCGACGTTCATCTCGCTCACCTGGAGCTGCTCGCCGGTGTTGAACTCGAGCACCCGCGCGCGGCGCGAGCCGTCGTTGGGCGTGTCGGCGCCGGGCGCCATGCGCTCCCCGCCCTTCCAGAGCCCGAGGTGAATCCGCACGACGGGGGAGTCCCAGTCGCCGGGCAGCTCGATGGTCTGCTGGTCGCGGATGTAGTCCCCGGCGCGCCAGAGCTCGGGCTGGTATCCCGTGCGCACCTCGCCGACGTTGTCCTGGTTCGTGCGGGGGCCGTTGGCGTCGTCGAGGTGCGTGAACAGCCGCCAGCCCTCGCCGGTGGGCGTGGTGCAGTGCCAGTACCAGGTGATCGTCACCGACTGGCCCTTGCGGAGCTGGCCCGTGCGCGGGTTCACCGTGGTGTCGTAGCCCACGAGCTCGACCTTGTTGCCGAACCGGACGTTGAGGCGGTTCTGCGGCGTGGGCGCGGTGCGGCTGACCACGCGCCGCCGAATGGCGTCCAGCTGCTCCGAAGAGACGGCCCGCGGCCCGCGGTTCGCGGTGGGCTGCTCGACGCACGCCGCGCTCATCGCGAGGCAAACCAACCACACAGATGCGTTCCTCATCAAACCCCTCGTTGCGACGACCGCGGTCTGCCGCGGGTCGCGCCATGATCAAAGTTCTGCAGTGTCATCGTCAGCGCTTGTTCTTCTTGCGGGCGTCACGAACCTTCGGTCGGTTGATCGCGCGCGGCGCCGGCCGACCCGGCGCGCCGGGGGCTCCGCCGCTCATGAACGCGCGCATCATCGCCTCGGGATCGCCCATACCCCCGAGGCCCTGCGGGCCTCCCCCGGCGACGGCGCTCTCCAGGAGCTCCTGCGCGAGGTTCGCCATCGCCTGCTGCTCGCCCTGGACCTTCACCAGGTCCTTGAGCCGCCGGGCCATCGCGAGCTGCTTCGCGCCCGGCATCTTCGTGAGCCACCCGGCCTGCTGGCCGATGTTGCGCATCATGTCCCGCATCATCACGAACTTCGCGATGAGCTCGGCCACGGCCTCCTGGGTGGTGCCGGCGCCGCGGGCGACGCGCAGCACGCGCGAAGGCTCGACGCGAAACAGCTCCGCGTCCTTGCGCTCCGAGCGGGTCATCGAGCCCACGATGGCCTTCACCCGATCGAGCTCGCGGTCGTCGACCTTCACGTCCTGCGGCATGCCGCCGGGGAAGAACGGGAGGCGGTCGAACAGGTCCTGAAGCGGGCCCATCTTCTGGATCGTGTTGATCTGCTCGACGAACATCTCGAAGTCGAAGTCGCCCTCGAGCATCTGCCGGGCCTGGGCCTCGGCGGCCTTCTGGTCCACCACCTCGGTGAACTGGTTGACCACCGACACGATGTCGCCCATCCCGAGGATGCGCGACGCCATGCCATCCGGCCGGAAGGGCTCGAGCCGGTCCATCGCCTCGCCCGTGCCGGCGAAGCGAATGGGCACGCCCGTGACCTCGCGGATCGAGAGCGCCGCGCCGCCGCGGGCGTCTCCGTCGAGCATCGTGAGCGCGACGCCGGTGAGCCCGAGGGTGTCGTGAAACGCCTGGGCGGTGTTCAGCGCGTTCTGCCCGATGGCCGCGTTCACCACCAGCAGCACGTTCTGCGGCCGGACCTCGGTCTTGATCGCCGAAAGCTCCTGCATCAGCGGCATGTCGATGGCGAGGCGGCCCGCGGTGTCGAAGATCACCACGTCCTTCTTCTGCACGCGCGCGACCGCGAGGGCGCGCTTGCACACCTCGAGGGGAGACGCGCCGGGGAGCGCGAAGACCGGCACGCCGACCTTCTGCCCGAGCACCTGAAGCTGCTCGATCGCCGCGGGGCGCTGCAGGTCGGCCGCCACCAGGAGGACCTTCTTGCCGTCCTTCGCGAGCAGCCGGGCGAGCTTGCCTGAGGTGGTGGTCTTGCCCTGCCCCTGGAGCCCCACCATCATGATGAGGGTCGGCTGGCCCTTGGGCGCCTCCTTGAGGGGCTCGGCGTCGGCCGAGGTCATCATCGCGACGAGCTCGTCTTCGCACGCCTTGATGAAGATCTGCTCGGGCGTGACCGTCAGCTTCGAGCCCTGGTGCTCGGTGCGCAGCCGCACGGTCTGCCCGAGCATCTTCTCTTTGACGCGCGCGAGGAACCGCTTGACCACCCCCAGCTCGACGTCGGCCTCGAGGAGAGAGAGACGCACGTCGCGGAGCGCCTGGTCGACGCTCTCCTCGGTGAGCTCTGTCATCCCGGTGAGCTTCGCGCGCGCCTTGCGAAAACCTTCTGTCAGGGTCTTGAACATCAATAAGGTCCCGGCGTGGGCGCGTAACACGGCGCGACCCCGCCTTCAACTGCTCCCTTCGCCGCGACCCCTCGCGGAACGCGATAAGATCCAAGGGTGTCGATGCGCTCGCTGACGCTCATTTCGTTCGCGCTCCTGGCGCTCCCGCTCCGCGCGTCGGCCGAGGTGCCCGTCGAGATCGTCGACCGCGCGGGCGCTCGGCTCACCGTCGACGGCGTGATTCGCGAGTGGGGCGCCGACTTCGCCTCGCTGGGCGATCGCGCCGACGTCGTCGCGGGCGCGCTGGCCTGGCGCGGCGCCGCCGACGCCAGCGTGCGCTTCGCCCTCGCGAGGGACCCCGACGCGCTCTGGCTCGCGGCGGAGATCACCGACGACCGGCTCTTGCGCAGCGCTCAGCGCCGCGCGGGCGACGACGCCCTGGTGCTCACCTTCTCGGTCGACGGCGGCCCCGTGCGCGAGGTCGCGCTCTTCCCCGGAGAGCCGGGCCGAATCGCCAGCGCGGCGCGCTGGGTCGCCGGCGGCGCGGGCGCCGTCGCGGGCGCCGAGGTGGTCGAAGCCGCTGCGCCGCAGGGGGTTACGCTCGAGGCGCGCATCCCGTGGAGCGCGCTCCCCGGCGTTCGCGACGGCTTCGACCGGCTGCGCATGCGCGTGGCCTACCGCGACGGCGACGGCGCCGGGCCGGTGAGCCTGCTCGCCACGGGTCCGGGCGGGGCGCGCGCGCCGAGGGACCTGGCCCTCACGGTGAACGCGCGCCGCGCGGTCGCGCCGCGGGTCGATTTGCTCGAGGCCTTTCGCGAGTCGCGGGGCCTCGCGGGCGTCGCCGCGCTCCTCGACCGCAGCGCCGACGTCGCGGGCGACGCCGCCCCCGAGCGCGTGGTGGTGCTGCCAGGGTTCCTCTTCGTGTCGGGGCCTGGGGTCGAGGGGGGCGCCGGCTACCGCTTCGCCGAGCTCTCGGCGCGAGACGCGAGCGACCTCAGCGAGCTGGCGGTCCGCGACGTCACGGGTGACGGAAAGGCCGACGTGTTGATTCGCCAGCGCGTGCGCGCGCAGGGGCTCGCGCGCGAGCTGGTCACCGTGTACGCGCTCGATGGCGCGGGCGCGCTGCGCAGGGTCTTCGCGCACGAGGTGTCTCGGTCCATCGACGGCGCGATGCTCCGCAACACCCTGACCTGGCCGTCACCCGGCGTGGTGCGCGTCGCGCTCGGGCAGAGCCAGGGGTGGACCCAGGCGCGATGGGCGGGGGGCGCCGAGGGCGACGTGATGACCCCCCTCACGCCGTGGGGACCGCACCGCGCGCGGGTGTACCGCTGGAGCGCCCCGAACGGGCCCTTCGCCGTCGAGCGGTCGGAGCCGAACCCGTCGGCCGAGGTCTCCACCGCCGCGCCCTCAGGGTCGAGCGCACCGCCCCCGCCCGCGGCCCCGCAGGCCGACGTCGCGGGCGTGTTCGCGCTGTTCCGTCAGCGCGAGGGGCTGAGCCCTTCGGCGCGTCCGTCTCACCGAGCGACGGGCGATGTCGTCGACGACCCCACGCCCGAAGAGCTGCACGTCTACGGTCGCGTGCTGGTGGTGGCGGGGCCGCGCTTCATGGGCGGTCGGTCGTACTACTCGCTCTCGCTCCCCATCACCGACGGCGACGAGGTCACGGGGCTCGAGGTCGTCGACGTGACCGGCGACCGTCGCGGCGAGGCCGTCGTGCGCGTGCGCAGGCACGTCACCACGCGGGTGCAGGGCGCCGAGATTCCGTCGCAGCGGGAGCTGCTCCTCGCGTACTCCGTCGACCCGGCTCGACGCGGGCGCGTGTTCGCGGCGGAGATCGCGCGCCGGGTCGCGGGAGACAGCATCACCAACGAGGTCGAGCTGCCCCGGCGGGGCGGCGACTCGATCACCCTCCGCGCGGGGCGCGCCGTCGGCTGGACCGAGGCGAACTACCCCTTCCACGACGCGCCGCAGGAGCGCGTCTTTCCGCTGCTTCTCCCCTGGGATCCCGCGTCGCGGCGGGCGGTGTATCGGTGGAACGGGACCGGGTTCGCGCGCGTTCCCTGACCCTCGCGCTCGCGCTCGGCGCCTGCGCGCTCCGGGTCTCCCCCGCGGGCGACGGCGCGTCCGTCGACGGCGCGTCCGTCGACGCCTCCGCGGAGTGCGCCTCGGGCGACGACTGCGACGACGGCGTCGCCTGCACCGTAGAGCGCTGCGTCGCAGGGCGCTGCGAGCGCGCCACCCTGGACTCGCGCTGCGCCGACGACGAGCGGTGCGACCTCAACGCGGGCTGCGTCGACCCGCGATGCGAGGTCGGACGGCGGGCGTGCCCGATGCCCGGCGGCGCCCTCCGCTGCGTTGACACCCGGCGCGACCTCGCGCACTGCGGCGGATGCGAGCGCCCCTGCGGCCTCGGGGAGTCGTGCGTCGACGGCGCTTGCCGCAGGAGCCCCGGGGACCTCGGCGCCCGCTGCGACGACTCGACCCGCTGCGCCTCAGGGCTCGTCTGCGACGAGTCGCGCAACGGGCTGTGCACCCGCGCCTGCGCCGACCTCGGCGACGACGACGCCGGAGAGGCCCTCGCCTGCGGGGGCGAGGGGCGGCGGTGCGTTCGAGGCGACGAGGGGGCGGCGTGCGGGCTGGCGTGCGATCCCCTCGCGCGGCCGAGGACCCCAGGCGCGTGCCCCGTGGGCGAGGTCTGCACGGGCGCGTGGTGGCTCGACCCGAGCTACCTGCCCGACGCGCCCGGGTGCGTGCGCTGGTGCTCCTCAGACGCAGACTGCGCCGGTGACGCGCGCGGGCCGAGGTGCAACCCCCGCCTCGGACGCTGCGCCTCCGTGGGCGAGGTGCGCGCGCTCGCCGCCGACGGATCGCCCTGCGACCCTCGCGCGCTCCAGCGCGTGGAGGGCGACGCGCGCCCCCGGAGCGCCGAGTGTCGGGGCTTCTGTGTGCAGACCGGGAGCGATCCCGCGCGGGGCGTGTGCGCGAGCTTCGTCGACCGCTCGCGCTTCACCCGCTGCCCCGACGACGGACAGGTGGTCTCGATGCGCGGCCCCTTCGGCGCAGACAACCTCGCGCTCTGCTTGTGGCGCCGCTGCGCCGGAGACTGCGAGTGCGCGGGCGCGCTGCGCTGCCTGCTGCCCGAGTCGGACGGGCGACCGCTCCCAGGCGAGCCCCGGTTCTGCGCGTGGCCGACGGCGGCGCAGCCCGCGGGGGCGCCGTGCCGCTGAGGGGGTTCAGCCCGTCGCGGACGCCTCGCGCAGCGCGCGAACGATGGCCTCGCAGCTGGGGGTGAACAGGTCGTCGGGGGGGTCATGGTCGTAGCAGGTGGCCCAGACGTTCACCTCGAGGAACACCGGCTCGTCCTCGGCGAGGGCGAGGTCGAAGCCGAGGGAGATCGCCTCGGGCGCGAGCCGGCGATGGGCGTCGAGCGCCATCGCGACGCAGCGGTCGTAGTGAGGCACCGCGAGACCCTCGAAGGACCGTCTCGTGTCGGGGTGCGTGGGGTGTCGCAGGGGGTCGCCGCGGTGGGTCTTGCCGAAGGTCTTCTTGGTGACCCCGGAGAGGATCGCGCCCCGCGCGTCGACCTGCGCCCAGATTCCGCCCTGCTGCGTGTTGTCGACGATCGCGCCCGCGCGTCCGATGCGAATCGCGCAGCGCGCCGCGCGCACCTCGCCCGTGTCGGGGTCTCGCAGCGTGAGCACGCGAAACGACGAGAGCGGCGCCGCGTCAGAGAACACCGCGCGGAGCGAGGGGTGGTTGCGCAGCGGCGCCTGCACGATGAGGGAGCCGTCGTCGGGGAGCTCGCGCAGCTCCTCGGCGTCGAGGCGCTGCACCCCGTAGCCGAGGTCGGCGTTGGGCAGCTTGACGAACCACGAGCCGCCCCGCGCGACCGCCTCGGTGAGGCTCACGGTCTCGGGGAGGGGCAGCGACTCCGCGCGGCACGCCGCGAGGAAGCGGAGCTTGTCGTCGAGGGCGCAGTACTCCGCGCGACCCTGCGCGTAGAGCCAGCCGTGGGTCATCGCGAGCGCGTAGTCAGGTCGGGACCACTCGACCTCGCGCCGGGGCAGGTCGGCCCACGGGTAGAGCGTGGCGAGCTCGGGGCGACGCATCGCGAAGTCGAGGTAGCGGCGCGCTCGCCAGGGGCGGCGAAGCGCGCGAGAGAGGGCCACCAGGGGCCAGAGGAAGAGAAAGGCGAGGTAGAGCGCGCGCAGCGGCGCGCGTCGGGGCGCGCGGGCTCCGTGCAGCTCGGCGAAGGTGCGTCCGTCGACCCGCGCGACGCGGCCCCACAGGGCGTAGGGGACGCAGAGGGACCAGACGGTCACCTCGTCGGTCCGCTCAGGCAGCGCGCCGCGGAGGGCGAAGCGCACCACGGAGCTCCACCAGCGCAGCGCGGTCACAGGGTCGTGGGGGTGATCGAGAGGCGGTAGGCGCCGCGCGCGGTGGTGTTGAGCCCGGCGACGTAGACGAAGTACGTGCCTGGGTCGAGCGTGACGTCGAAGGCCGCCGCGAGCCCGAGCCCCGGGGCGTCGTCGATGCACGCGTTCGAGAGGTTCATGCCGGGACACATGTCGCCCTGGGTGAGCCACATCACCGTGTCGAAGGAGGAGCCCTCGGTCGAGAAGATCACCCGCGAGCGGCGGTCGACGCGGTACCGAAACACGGCGTCTTCAGACGACTCGCCCGAGAGGCACCAGATGCGATAGTCGCGGCGCAGGGTCGAGGTGTTGCCGATGAAGGTCCCGCCGCCCTCGGGCACGGCGAAGGCGCTGTCGCAGGTGTCGTTCCCGTCGACGTTCACGGGGATCACCGGCGGCCGCGCGTCGAGCGTGACGGTGTAGTCGCGGTTGAGCGTGCCCTTCGCGATCAGGAAGTACGTCCCGGCCTCCAGGGCGGTGATCGTGAGCCTCGCGCCCGTGGCGCCGAAGCCCGCGCGGCAGCCCGCCTCCATCCCGCGGTCGCCGCAGGAGCGCTGGATCGCGAGGTAATTCACGTCGCTGAGGCCGCCGCGGAGCGTCGCCACGACGTCGGAGCGCTCGCTCAGCGTGAACTGGTACACCACGTCGCGCTGCCCCGAGGCGCACGAGACCGTCACGTCCTCCTCGACGTTCGAGTACGAGCCCATCTGCATGGTGTTGGGCACCAGCGTGATCGGGTTCATGCAGGTGTCGCCGGCGGGGGGCGTCGTGGGCGGCGCGGTCACGACCTCGAGGTTGAACCCGGCCGTGGCCGGCCCCTCGACGACGATGAAGTAGGTGCCGGCGCCGAGGTTCCTCGCGGTGAACTGCGCGGGCGAGCCGCTGGTGCAGCGCAGGGTCGTGGGGCCCCGCGCGCAGCGGTCGACGATCGACGCGGTGAGGTAGCTCGTGGTCGAGACGCCCGTGAGGTTCACCGACACGTCCCGAGGCTCGGTGAGCGTGATCGAGTAGATCAGGTCGGGCGTGCTCCCCGAGCAGCGGGTGGACACATCGTCGACGACGCCCACGAGGTCGCCTGAGAAGGTGCCTCCCGCGGGAGGGATCACGATGGGGGTGGCGCAGCCGTCGTTGGTCGGCGGCATCGTCGGCGGGCGAAGCACGACGTTCACGACGGCCTCGACCCCAGACGAGCTGCCCCCCGCCGCGGCGAGCACCAGAAAGTACTCCCCCGCGGGGAGCGCGCGGGCGCGCCACACCGGGGGGAACCCCAGCACGCAGTCGCGCACGTCGGGGCTGCCCGTCTCGGTGATCGAGCCGCAGCGGTTCTGAGGCTGGAGGTACAGCAGCGCGCTGCCGCCGGGCGCGTTCTCGGCGGTGAGCACGATGTCCTGCGGCTCGGTGAGGCTCAGGCGGAGCACGACGTCCCGCGCGGCCGGGCGGTTGCCCGAGCAGCGGAGCGCGAAGTCTCCCGCGGTGCCCGTGAGGCTCACGGAGAAGCGCCCGCCGCGCGAGACATCGATCGCCGTGTCGCAGTTGTCGCCCGGCGGACGCGTGCAACCGCCAGGCTCCATCGCGTCGATGAACGAATTGCAGTTGTTGTCGATGCCGTCGCCGCAGATCTCGGGCAGCAGCGACGAGACGCGGGGGTTGCTCTCGTCGCAGTCGCCGCCCACCCAGCACGCGCCGCCGTCTGCCTCGGGCACGCCGCCGTCGCAGCCCGGCGCCGAGCAGCGCCAGTCGGGGTCGCCGTCGCTGTCGAAGTCGCGGGGCTCGTGCAGGCACCGCTTCGTCTCTTCGTCGCAGCGGTCGATGGTGCACGCGAAGCCGTCGTTGCACGCGACGGGCGTGCCGCGCACGCAGCCGCGCCGCGCGTCGCAGGTCTCGATCCCGTTGCAGAACACGCCGTCGTCGCACATCCGCGGGTCGGCGACGTTCACGCAGCGGCCGTCGGGCGCGCAGAAGTCCGTGGTGCAGGGCACGCCGTCGTCGCACTGGCTGTTGCGCGAGCAGCTCATCCCTCGCGGGCCGTCGGTGGCGCTGTCGAAGCGAATCGGCGACCCCGCCTCCGCCGCGTCAGGGGTCGCGGCGTCCATGCCCGTCGCCGCGTCGGAGAAGGTCGTCGGCGACTCTCCGCACGCGGTGATCAAGGCGGTGACCGCGAGGAGCGCGAGCGCGCGAGGCCTCGCGGAGCGAAGAGCGTGGTTCACGGACCGCATCGCTCGGAGCATACAGTCATCGGGGCGTCGCCGGGGCGCCGCCCGCGCTCGGAGCACCAACGGCGGAGAAAAGGGTGGTATCGCTCCGCGGATGATTACCCGCCGGACGAAAATCGTGTGCACGATCGGTCCCGCCTCGAACAACCCCGACACCATCGACGCCCTCATCGCCGCGGGGATGGACGTCGCCCGGCTGAACTTCAGCCACGGCACCCACGACGACCACCGCCGCGCCATCGGCTTCATCCGCGACGCGAGCAAGCAGCGGCAGAAGGCCGTGGCGATCCTGGGAGACCTCTGCGGGCCGAAGATCCGCGTGGGGAGGCTCTCGGGCTCGGCGCGAGACATCTCCCGGGGCGAGGAGCTGGTGCTCTTCGCGGGGGACGCGTCTGAAGACGAGCGCGTGCCCGTCCGCTACGAGACCCTGTCGCGCGACCTGCGCATCGGCGACGCGATCCACCTCGACGACGCCAGGATCCGCCTGCGCGTCAACGCGATCCAGGGCGAGGACGTGCGCGTGACCGTGGAGGAGGGCGGGCACCTCCGCAACGGGGTGGGGGTGCACCTCCCCTCGGGCAACCTGCAGCTCGACGCCCTCACCGCCAAAGACAAAGAGGACCTCGCCTTCGGTCTGAGCGAGGGCATCGACTACGTCGCCGTGAGCTTCGTGCGCTCGCCCGACGACTCGAAGCTCGTGCGCGAGATCTGCGAGGCCTGGGGGCGCCCGCTGCCGGTGTGCGCGAAGATCGAGACGCCCCAGGCCATCGAGCGCCTCGACGCCATCGTCGCCGCGAGCGACGCCGTGATGGTGGCCCGCGGCGACCTGGGCGTGGAGTTTCCCCCCGAGCACGTGCCCGTGCTGCAGCGCAAGGTGCTCGAGAGCGCGGCGCTCCATCGTCGGCCGGCCATCGTGGCCACCGAGATGCTGCACTCGATGGTGACCTCGACCCGCCCCACCCGCGCCGAGGCGAGCGACGTCGCCAACGCGATCTTCGACGGCGCCGACGCGACCATGCTCTCGGGCGAGACCGCCTCGGGCTCGCACCCCACGCTCGCGGTGCAGATGATGGCCCGAATCATCTCTGCCGCAGAGAGCTCGGCGTGGTGGACGCCGAAGGTCCCGCCGCCGTACCCGCCCCCCGCGCCCTTCCCCGAGAGCATCGCCCGGGGCGCGGTGCAGGCCGCCCACGACGTCGGCGCTCGGCTGATCGCCGTGTTCACCCAGAGCGGTGACACCGCCCGGCTCATCTCGAAGGAGCGGCCGCGCGTGCCGGTCATCGCGTTCTCGCCGAACCAGAACATCCGCCGCCGCGTCGGCCTCTACTGGGGCGTGTCGAGCCGCGTGCTCCAGCCCACCCGCGACGCCGACGAGATGGTCGACCTCGTGCTGGCGAACCTCCTCGGGGCCGCGTTGGTCTCCCCCGGCGACCGCATCGTGCTGGTCTACGGCGCGCCCATCGCGGTGCAGGGGCGCACCAACACCATGCGCGTCGTGCAGGTGTCGTAGTGAGCGGCGATCCGCGCCTGGAGGCGGTGCGCTTCGGCGCCGACGGGCTGGTGACCGCCGTCGCGCAGGACGCCGTGAGCGGCGAGGTGCGCATGGTGGCCCACATGACCGCCGAGGCGCTGAGCCGCACCCTCGACGAGGGCGTCGCGTGGTTCTGGTCGCGCTCGCGCGCATCCCTCTGGAAGAAGGGCGAGAGCAGCGGCAACGTGCTCGCGGTGCGAGGGGTCTTCCTCGACTGCGACGGCGACGCGGTGCTGCTCCTCGTCGAGCCCGCGGGCCCGACGTGTCACACCGGCGCGCCGAGCTGCTTCGCGCGGGAGCACGTCGACGGCGGCTGGCGAGAGGGGGCCAGGCCGCGCACGGCGGGACCTGCGCTGGAGCGCACGCTGGAGGCGCGCCGCGACGACCCCGCCGCGGTGGGGAGGTCGTACGCGCGCTCGCTCTTCGACGGCGGCGCCGCGCGCATCGGCGAGAAGGTGCGCGAAGAGGCCGAGGAGCTCGTGGCCGCGGTGGCGGGGGAGTCGGACGCGCGGGTGGTCAGCGAGGCCGCCGACCTGCTCTTTCACGCGGCGTTGGCCGTGGTCTCGCGTCGCGTGCCCCTGCGCGCCGTGCTGGCCGAGATCGCGCGTCGGCACGGCGTCTCGGGGCTGGTCGAGAAGGCCGCGCGGGGCCAGAAGCCCGCGGGGTAGCTCAGGCGGGCTCGGGCGGGGCATCGCCGAAGCGAGCCGCGCAGCGCGACCTCAGCTGCGCGCCGTAGAACACCACGCGGGCGTAGGCCTCGTTCATCGCGGCGGCCGGCGTGGTCGAGCGCGCGAGCACCACCTCGCGCACCGTGCGAACGTCGGAGAGCGGCATGTGCAGGGTGAGCGGAGCGCGCAGCCCCCGCGAGGCCCTTCGCGCCGCGTGGAGCCTCCCCGCGACGCGTCGGGGCGCGGCGGGATCGCCGTCGCAGAGCGCGAGCTCGGCGGCGCGAAGGAGCTGCTCGGTCTCGGCCTCGAGCGCCTCGGGGTGCGCGAAGCGAGCAGGGTCGTCGAGGGCGCTCCGCGCGGCGGCGAGCAGCCGCGAGGCCGCGGGGGGGAGGGCGGTGGTCTCCGCCACGAGGGCGTCGCAGACCCACGAGAGGCCGCCCCGAACGCGGTTCCACGCGAGCTCGAGGGCGTCGTCGTCGCGCCAGGGGCGCCACCACGCCTCGGTCTGCGAGAGCGACGGCTGGCCGCCCGCCAGGAGCAGCGCCTCGTCCCACCACGCGGGGACCTCCGTCGCCCGGACCCTGCGCGCGGCCACGATCTCCCACGCAGAGAGGCGCCCTCGCAGGCTGTGCTCGAGGTAGCGAGGCGTGCCCGAGGTGATCGGTGAGGCGAGGAGGGCGTCGGTCCATCGGGCGAGGTTCATGGCGTCGGCGCCCCTCGACGGGGAGAGCGGGCGTGCTAGCAGTGTCGTGCCATGGCCGAAGGATTCAAGCGCTACGACGGACCGAAGCACGAGGGCGCCGCGTCGACCTCGCCCTACGCGGTGAGCCGACTCGGCGCGGTGATCGACCTCGTCGACTCGGCGCGGGAGATCGCCGCGGCTGACGTCGTGATCGGCGCCGTCGCCTCGGACAAGCTCGCGCAGATCGCTGAGCAGATCCGCGCCCTGCAGCTCCAGGCCCGCGAGGTGCTCGAGCGCGCGAGCCGCGACGCCGCGCTCCACCGCGCGCGGTGCAATTTTCAGAAGGTCGTCGGGCAGCACTACCACCTGTACGCGAGGCGGAGCGCCGACGGCGTCGAGCACTATTTCTCGATGCTCTCACCCGAAGACTGGCGCGGCTCGCCCCCGCACGAGTACGCGGGCTCGTTTCGCCTCGAGCCCGACCAGAGCTGGACGCCCGCGGAGGAGGTCCCGTCCCGCGACGCGATGCGCTCTCGCGCGCGGCTCCTCGAGGGCTGAGGCCTCAGTCGTCCGTCGCCGCCCGCAGGAGGATGTCGGACCAGTACGGGTCGTTCTTCGCGCCTACGCAGTCGAGCAGCGCGAACACGATCTCTTCGCGGGTCGCGTCTGGGGGGATGGCGACGCAGGCCCAGGTGTGCCCCGGCCGGTGCCACCGCTCCCCCGACTCGACGCGAATCTCCCGCCGACCGTGGCGCAGGAGCACCGCGAGCCTCGGGGGGCGGAGGGCGTCGAGCACCCTGCGCGCGAACGCGAGGCGGTCGAAGCTCTCGCGCCCGGCGTAGAGGGTGCGGCGCGTCTCGTCGCGCCACTCGACCACCGGCCCGTCCAGCGCGGGCTGCGTCGGGTCGCTGAGGAGCGTTCTCCGCCGGGATCGGTCGTCGAGGGCCATCAGACGCTCGGCCAAGCATGGCACAGCGCGGCCGGGACCGCGGGTTGTGGTAGTCACGGGGGATGTTTCGAGGGCGTGTTCGGCATGTGCATTTCGTCGGCGTCGGAGGGATCGGGATGTCGGGTCTGGCCGAGGTCCTGCTGGCCCTCGGGTACCAGGTCAGCGGCACCGACATGAAGGAGGGCGACACCACCCGGAGGCTGGTCTCGCTCGGCGCGAAGGTCACCCTCGGGCACGACGGCGACCGCGTCGAGGGCGCCGACGTGGTGGTCTACTCGTCGGCGGTCTCGGCGACGAACCCTGAGCTCGTCGCGGCGCGGGCGCTGGGCGTGCCGGTCATCCCCCGCGCCGAGATGCTCGCCGAGCTGATGCGGCTCAAGTACGGCATCGCCATCGCCGGCTCGCACGGCAAGACCACCACCACCTCGCTGGTCTCGACGGTGCTCGCCGCGGCGGGCCTCGACCCCACCGTGGTCATCGGCGGCAAGCTCAACGCCATCGGCACCAACGCCAAGGCCGGCGCGGGAGAGCTCCTGGTCGCCGAGGCCGACGAGAGCGACGGGAGCTTTCTCAAGCTCTCGCCCACCATCGCCGTGGTGACCAACATCGACCCCGAGCACCTCGACTTCTACGGCAGCCACGCCGCCATCATGGACGCCTTCGTCGAGTTCACGCAGCGCGTGCCCTTCTACGGCCTCGCGGTGATGTGCCTCGACCACCCGCACGTGCAGGCGATCCTCCCGCGCATCGATCGGCGCCACACGACCTACGGGATGATCCCGCAGGCCGACTACGTCGCGCGCGACGTCACCTTCGAGGGCACGCACACGAGCTTCTCGGTGCAACGCCGCGGCGAGAGCCTCGGGCGCTTCGACGTGCACCTGCCGGGCCGGCACAACGTGCTCAACTGCCTCGCGACGGTGGCGGTGGCCGACGAGCTCGACATCCCCAGGGCGATCACCCGCGACGCCCTGGCGAGCTTCGAGGGCGTGCAGCGGCGCTTCACCGTCGTGGGCGAGCACGACGGGGTGACCTACGTCGACGACTACGGCCACCACCCCGCCGAGGTCGAGGCGACGCTGAGCGCGGCGCGGGCCGGCTTCCCCGCCCGGCGCATCGTGGTGGCGTTTCAGCCGCACCGATACAGCCGCACGCGCGACCTCTTCGTGCCCTTCACCCGCGCGTTCAACCTCTCGGATCACCTCATCGTCACCGAGGTCTACGCCGCGGGCGAGGCCCCGATCGAGGGCGTGTCGGGGGCGGTGCTCGCCGACGCGATCCGCGCGCACGGGCACAGGCACGTCGAGTTCGAGCCCGACAAGAAGCGCCTCGCCGACCGCATCGCCGAGGTCGCGCAGCCGGGCGACATCGTGATCGCCCTCGGCGCGGGTGACATCAACCGCTCCGTGCGCGAGCTGTGCCGCCGCGCGGAGGAGCGAGGGGCGTCGCGATGACCGCGGGCGAGGGGATCGAGCCTGAGCTCATGCCCTCCGCGAAGGGCTCGCTTCGCGGCCTGGCCTCGACCCTCAGCGGGATTCGCTTCGTGGTCTTTCGCCCGCGCTCGTGGGGCAAGGCCGCGGTGCCCGCCGCCGTCGCCTCGCTGCTCTTCGCGCTGCTCGCCGGGGGCGCGACCCTCGCGGCGTGGCGCTCGACCGCGGGCCTCCGCGAGAGCGTGCCGGGCTACCTCGTGAGCGTGCTCCTGGTCGCGGTGGGCGTGGCGGTGGCGGGCGTGCTCGCGCTCTCGCTGGCGCAGCCGGTGTCGAGCGCGGCGCTCGATGACCTGTCGCGCATGAGGGAGGTCAGCATGGGCGGCGTCGCGCGCCAGGACGACGGCGCGTTCTGGCCCACGGCGTGGAGGAGCCTCCGGGTGACCACCGCGGGGCTGCTGGTGAGCGCGCCGGTCCTCGTCGCGCTGGCGCTGGTCAGCGTCTTCGTGCCGGCCGCGGCGGCGGTGACCGTGCCGCTGAAGTTCATCGTCTCGTCCCTGGTCATCGCCTGGGACCTCCTCGACTACCCCTTCGGGCTCCGCGGCATGGGCGTGCGCGCGCGGCTGGGGTGGATGCGCTCGAACCTCGGCGCCGTGCTGCTCTTCGGCGCGTCGACGGGCGCGCTGCTGCTGATCCCGCTCGTGGGGCTCTTCGTGCTGCCGTGCGGGGTGGTCGCGGCGACCGAGCTCGTGGTGCGCGTCGAGCGCGAATCGTGATACCAGCGGTGCCGACGCGGGCGAGGCACCGCCCCGACGGAGATGGACCGATGAGCGCGACCGAACTGCCGATCCTCGATTTCGTCCTCACGAACTACAAGAACTTCAACGCGCGCGCGACGCGCGACGCGCTGCTGGCCTACTGGCGTCACGTCGAGCGCGGCGGAAAGATGTTCTGGGCCGTGGCCGGCGCGATGTCGTCGGCGCAGCTCGGCATCACGCTCGCGCCGGCGATCCGCGCGGGGCTCGTGCACGGACTCTCGGTCACGGGCGCGAACCTCGAGGAGTCGCTCTTCAGGCTCGTCGCGCACCACGGCTACAAGGACTTTCCCGAGTACCGCTACCTCACCAAGGACGACGACACCCGCATCCTCGAGCAGCGGATGCGCAGGGTGACCGACACCAGCATCCCTGAGGACGAGGCGTTTCGCGCGGTCGAGAAGCACATCGTCCCGATGTGGACCCGCGCGTCCGCCCAGGGCGCCCGGCGCTTCTGGCACGAGTACTTCTACGACCTCGTGACGGTGGTCGACCCGAGCGACTACGAGGGCGACCCCGAGGCGTGCTGGCTCCTCGCCGCGGCGCGGGCGAAGCTGCCCATCGTGGTGCCCGGCCACGAAGACTCGACCTTCGGGAACATCTTCGCGTCGTACGTGCGCCGCGAGGAGTGCTCGCCGTCGATCGTGAAGTCCGGCATCGAGTACATGGCCGCGCTCTACGACCAGTACAAGTCGCTCTCCGAGGGCGAGGGCGTGGGCTTCTTTCAGATCGGCGGCGGCATTGCGGGGGACTTTCCGATCTGCGTGGTCCCGTCGATCAAGTACGACCTGGAGGAGACCGCGAAGCCCTGGGCGTACTTCTGTCAGATCTCTGACTCGACGACCTCCTACGGCTCGTACTCCGGCGCCACGCCGAACGAGAAGATCACCTGGGACAAGCTCACCCGCGACACCCCGATGTTCGTGATCGAGTCCGACGCCACGGTGATCGTCCCCCTGCTCCTCCGCGCGCTGCTCGAGTGCAAGGCCAACCCCGTCGCGGCCAACGCGCGCATCGCCGCCGCCGGGCTGTGAGCCGCCGCGCCGCATCGGCTCGGGGCGTCTCGACATGAGCTCCGCGCCGCACCGCCTTCGCGTGCTGGTGATCGACGACGACGCCGCCATCGGGGAGCTCCTCGAGGCCATGCTCACGCGAGACGGCTTCGACGTGACGGTGGTCTCAGACCCTCTCCGCGCCGAGGCCGCGCTGCGCGCCGAGAAGGTGCACCTCGTGCTCCTCGACCTGATGATGCCTCGGCAAGACGGCATCGAGACCCTCCGACAGCTCCGCCGCATCGACCGCGACCTCGCGGTGATCGTCGTCACGGGATACCCCTCCCTTGAGACCGCCGTAGACGCGATGAAGCTCGAGGCGATGGACTACCTGCGCAAGCCCTTCTCGATCGAGGAGCTCCGCGCGGTCATCGAGCGAACGCTGCAGAAGAAGGGGCTGACGCGAACGCCCGAGGAGCAGCTCTACCGCGCCATCGGCGACACCGTGCGCCGACTGCGGCACGAGCGCTCGCTCACGCTGAAGCAGCTCGCAGAGCGGGCGGGGCTGTCGACCTCGCTGATTTCGCAGATCGAGCGGGCCGAGTCGTCGCCCAGCGTCTCTTCGCTCTATCGCCTCGCGGTCGCCCTCGAAACGAGGGTGCAGGATCTCTTCGGCGAGTTTTGAGGACCTATCGTGGTTGCGCCCGGGAGGGCATCGCGCGAGCATGGTCCCGTGGCGGAGGCGAAAACACGACGAACCCGCAACCGGCTGCCGCGAACCGATCGCGGCGAGGTAGACCTCCTGGCGGTCGACCACGACCTGGCGGCGCTCCTGGCGCCGCGTCGGCGCCGCGCGCGTGAGGTCGCCATCGAGCGCTCTCCGCCGGAGGCGCCCGCGAGCGCGGGCCGAGCGGGCGAGCACGGCCTGGCCGAGCCGGGGCCCATGAGCATCGTCCCGCCGTTGACCCTGGCGTCGCTGCCGCCTCCCATGGAGGTGTACACGCCGCCGTCGTCGCTGGAGTCGTTCGTGCGCGACCTCGCTGGTCAGGACGGCCTGCGCGAGCCGTCGATCTCGCCGCCTGCCCTTCCCGAGGCGGCAGAGGACCCGGCCCTGGCGCTCCCCCGGCTCAGCCTCGCGCCGCTCCCGGTCGAGCCGCCTCGCGAAGACGAAGGGAACGTGAAGGTTGTGCCCGCGGCGATGCCCAGCCTCGCGCCCGAGGCCCTGGAGCTCGACCTGTCGGTGCTGGGGCCGTCGGAGGATCCGCTGCCGCCGTCGGAGCACTCCGGGGTGCGTAGCGGGATCATCGAGGAGATCGACGCCGAGGCCGTCGAGGAGCTCGACGCGATGGAGCTCGATGACGTGGGGGGCGCGCACGAGGGCGGTTCCAGGGGGGCTCCGCCGTTGCTGCCTCCGCGGCTCCGCAGCGCGCGCTGAGTCGAGGGAGCGCCGCCGCGCCGCGTGACGGGCGCGGCGGCGAAGGGGCTCAGAACCAGAACATTCCGCCGAACTGACCGCTCATGCCCATGGAGGCGTTGGAGGTCTGGGTGCGGGAGCCCTGGACCCGCGAGAACTCGGGGTTGCTCTCGGCGTCGGAGTCGACGCGCCCTCGGATGAAGCCGCGCACGTCGAAGAACAGCGCGAAGCTGCGAGAGAGCTGCCACTCGGCGCCGACGCCAGCGTAGCCGCCGAGGTACATGTAACCCGCCTGGTCCATACCCCGGGCCCGCGCGTGGTCGACGTCGTACTGCACGCTCGCGAACGAGAGGCCGGCGCCGAACAGGCCGTAGACCTGAAAGCGGTTCTGCGGGTTGAAGTACACCACCCCGCCGAAGGTCATCGGGACCTCCGCGCGGCGGTCGCCGTTGTAGTCGGTCCCGAACATCCCCGCGAGGGTGAGCTCCGAGGCGATGTAGGGATTGTGCCGGTAGCGCATCATCACGCCCGCGCCGCCCACCGCCGGCCGGTTGTGGCCGCCGTCACCCCCACCCAGGAACAACCCCGAAGCATAGGCCCCGAGCCCGAACTGCTGGCGCTGCGGAGCGGCCGGCGCGGCCACCGGCTGGGGCTGCAGGTACGTCGTCGTGTAGACCACGGGCGCCTGCCGGTAGACCACCACCTGCTGCGGCGGGGGCTGCACGTAGACCGTCGGCGGCACGAAGGTCGCCCCGGCTTGAATCTCCAGCCCCGGCGCCTGCACGACGGCGGCGGGCGGAGGAGGGGGTGGAGGGGGCGGAGGGGGTCCGCGCCGAGGACCTCCGATGACCACGCCGCCAGACACGCCGGCGCCGATCTGGAGGCCCGCGCAGAGCCAGGAGCCCGGAGGGCAGTCCTGCGCGCTTGCGAGGGAGGTTGCGAGGAGGGTGGCAGAGGCGAGGACGGTGGAGAGTGCGATCTTCTTCATGGCCCACAGACTCCTTTCAAGGAGTGTCGTCCAGAGTGTTGTGCAATCACGGTGCCACGAGGAGACGTGGGGAGCTGCCGCTGGATTCTACGGTGTTTCAAGGGTTCGCGCCGCGTGATTCCAGCGCGGGGCGGGCGAGGGGTGCTCACACGGGGTGTGATGGGCTGTGAAGCCAGGTTCACGCGTCGCGGGAGGCCGCGCTCACCGCACGAGGATGAATCCGCGGGTCAGCGCCACCGAGACGATCCCGTCGCCCTGCCCCGCCGAAATCTGCAGTCCGTAGTACCCGCGGCAGCCCAGCCCGCGGCCGCCGTCGACGGAGCCCTCGCAGGTGGACTCGTTGTTCATCAAGATCCCGTAGCGGCAACGCGCCCGCGCGGAGGTCCCGCCGCCGATGTCATAGACGTTGATCCCGTTGCGCTGGCAGCCGTAACCGCCGGGGTACCCGAGCGCCGCGAAGTCGGCGGGCGAGCGGTTGAAGGCCCGCTCTCCGCCCGCGAAGACCTCGCGCGCCGAGCCCGCCGAGACGCTCTCGTTGAGGCACCCGGTGAGGGCGCCGAGGCAGAACCGCATCGACGTGAACCCCAGGGAGTTGAACGCCGGGGACTTCACGTCGAGGTTCGTCGCCGGGTTGACCACGGTGGGGTTCACCGTGGCGGTGTTGGTCCAAGCCGCGGCGTCGTAGCCGAAGGTGGTGCCCGAGCTCGCGGTCATCAGCACCAGGGTCCAGCCGCCCCCGCTCGAGGCCATGTCGCAGTAGACCTGAAAGGGCGCCGCGCCGCCGACGCCGTCGGGGTCGATGGTGTAGACGCCGCTCGCCGACGAGGGGTTCGCGTCTCGAATCGCGAGGCAGCTCCGAGCGCGTTGCACGCGCCGCCGAAGCACCCTGCGCCGCGAGGCATCCCCGGCCGCACGCGCCGCAGTGGGCGGTGGAGCTCTGGGTGTCGACCTCGCACCCGTTGGAGGCGTCGCCGTCGCAGTCGCCCCGCCCGGCGTTGCAGGCCGCGACCGTGCAGCGCCCCGCCACGCACGCGCCGCTGCCGTTGGCAGGCGCGCAGATCGCGCCGCAGGCGCCGCAGTGGGAGGCGCTCGTGAGGGTGTTCACCTCGCAGCCGTTCGCCGGGTTGCCGTCGCAGTTCGCGGAGCCCGCGTTGCAGGCTCCGACGCCGCAGACGCCCGCGACGCACGCGCCGCTCGCGCTCGCCGGCGCGCAGGCTCGACCGCAGGCGCCGCAGCTCGCGAGGCTGGTGCGGGTGTCGGTCTCGCAGCCGTTCATCGCGACGCCGTCGCAGTCCGCGAAGCCCGCCGCGCAGCTCGCGACCGCGCAGCGCCCCGCGTCGCAGCTCGCGGTGGCGTTGGGGAGCGTGCAGGTCGCGCCGCAGGCGCCGCAGTGCGCGAGGGCGGTGTTGACGTCGGTCTCGCAGCCGTTGGTCGCGTCGCCGTCGCAGTCGCCGCGCCCGGCGTTGCAGGTCGCGACGGCGCAGACCCCGGCGCGGCAGGTCGCGCTCCCGCCCGAGACCGCGCACGCGTTTCGGCACGCGCCGCAGTGCGAGGGCGACACGCGGGTGTCGGTCTCGCAGCCGTTGGCGGCGTCGCCGTCGCAGTCGGCGAAGCCCGCCGCGCAGGTGAGCACGCGGCACACGCCGCCGGAGCACGCCGCGGTCGCGACGTTCGCGGTGGCGCACGATCGCCCGCAGCTTCCGCAGTTCGCCGTGCTCCCCGCGAGCTCGACCTCGCAGCCGTTGCTGCGGTCTCCGTCGCACTCGCCGTAGCCCGCGACGCAGGTCGCCACGCAGGCGCCCGACACGCAGCTCGGCACGGTGTTCGGCGCCGCGGCGCAGCTCGACCCGCAGGCGCCGCAGCTCGAGGTCGCGCTGCGCAGGTCGGTCTCGCAGCCGTTCGACGCGTTGCCGTCGCAGTCTCCGTAGCCCGCGGCGCAGGCGGCGATCCCGCACACGCCGCCGGCGCAGGCCGCGGTCGCGTTGGGCAGCGAGCACGCGCGGGCGCAGGCGCCGCAGTGCTGGTCGCTGGTGCGGGTGTCGACCTCGCAGCCGTTCGAGGGGTCGCCGTCGCAGTCGGAGAAGCCGGGGGAGCAGGTGTACGAGCAGCGACCGCCCGCGCACTCCACCGCGCTGTTCGCCCGCGGCGCGCAGGCCGAGCCGCAGGCGCCGCAGTGCTCGACGGAGGTCTGCGTGTTCGTCTCGCAGCCGTTCATCGCGCTCATGTCGCAGTCGGCGTAGGCGCCGTTGCAGCGGTCGACCGCGCAGGTGCCGTTGACGCACGCGGGCGCGCCGTTCGCGACGGCGCACACCGATCCGCAGGCGCCGCAGTGGGCCGCGTTCGCCTGCGGATCGACGCAGCTGCCGCCGCAGCAGACCTGCCCGGCGGGGCAGGCGCGGGCCATGTTGCAGCCGAGGGCGCAGAGGTTGCCCACGCAGAGGCTCCCGGCCGGGCAGTGGTCGTCGACGAGGCAGTCGACGCAGCTCCGCGTCGCGGTGTCGCAGCGCCGGGGCGCCGAGGCCGTGCCTCCGTCGGGCGCGCCGGGCGGAGGCGCGCAGTCGCTGTCGGTGTCGCAGCCGGCGGCGCAGGTCTGGGTCATCGCGTCGCAGTAGAAGCCCGAGGCGCAGGTGTCGCGGCTGGTCACGCAGCCGACGCAGCGACCCGACGCCGCGTCGCAGGTCGGGGTCATCGCCATCGACGCGCAGTCGTTGTCGCTCCGGCAGCCGCTGGGCACGTCCGGCGCCGCGGGCGCGTCGACCGCGTCGGCCTCGACGACGTCGGGCGCGTCCATCGTCGACGTCGCGATGTCGGCGGCGACATCGACCGCGTCGAGGCGAGGCGCGGCGTCTGCGGGCACGCCGCCGACGACCGAGTTCGACGCGCATCCCGTGAGCGCGACAAGTGCCAGGCGGAGCAGAGTTCGCGGCATCGAAGAACCTCCTCCGGCGTTGTACCTCAAACGCCCTCCCCGCCGCGCGCCGTCAGGCCCCGAGGAGCGCGTCGTAGTGCGCCATCGTCGCCGCGGCCATCGCCTCCACGCTGAAGCGAGACACGGCGGTCTCTCGCGCCGCCGAGCGCATCGCCGCCGCGCGCTCGAGGGGGAGGGCGCGCGCCCGTCGGATCGCCCCGGCGATCGCCGCGGGCGACGCCGGACCGAGAACCAGCCCGTCGACCCCGTCGCGAACGACCTCGTCGGCGTTTGCGCCCGCGCTCACCGCGACCAGGGCGCCGCAGGACATCGCCTCGATCACCGCGTTCGAGAGACCCTCGTAGTCCGAGGGGACGAAGACCACGTCGCTCGCCGCGAGGAGCTCGGCGATGTCGTCGATCACGCCGGGCAGCACGACCCTCGCGCGCGTCGACGCCGCGGCGAGGCGCCGCACCTCCCGCACGTACCCGCCGTCGAGGCCCGCGTCTCCTGGCAGCACCGCGGTGATCCGGTCGTCGCCCCCCGCCGCCGACAGGGCCTCGAGGAACCACGCCTGGTTCTTCTCCTTCGAGAGGCGGCCAGGGAGCGTCCACAGCGTGCCCTCTTCGGCGCCCCAGCGCGCGCGGATCTCCTTGCGCCGCAAGGGGTTGATCGGCCTGAAGCGGTCTCTCCGCACGCCGTTCTCGATCACCCGGATGCGCGCCGGCGGCACCGCGGCGTCTCGGGCCAGCGCGTCTCGAATCCCGCGTGAGTTCACCACCCACGAGCGCACCAGCGGCTGGGTGAGCCGCTCGGAGAGTCGCGTCGCGAGGGGGAGCGCGGGGCAGCGCACCGAGGCCACCACCGTCTCGACCCCAGCGAGGCGCGCGGCGAGGCGGCCGTGGAGGTTCTCGGGGTCCATGAAGGTGTGCAGGATGTCGGGCTGAAGCTCGCGCAGGGCTCGCACGAGGCGGGCGAAGCCCAGCGGGGTCCAGGGCCCAGGGAGCGCGAGCTCGATGGGCTGCACGGGCAAGGCGAGGGCGCGCTCGCCGCCCACGCGACGCACGATCACCGCGGGCTCGTAGCGGCTGCGGTCGAGGCCGTGCACGAGCTCCGCGAGCTGCCGCTCGGCGCCCCCGCGGGCGAGGGACCAGATGAGGTACGCGACGCGGCGAGGCGGCATCGGCGGGACGCTACCGCACCCTCGGGGGCCTCGTTGACCGGATGCGCCGAGCGACTCCACCATCGCGCGATGCGACGCGCCCTCCTCGCCTCGGCCCTGCTCTCCGCCTGCGGGGGCGACCCGCCCGCGGTCTCGCCCGACGACGCGTCGGTCTCGATGGACGCGGCGGCGGTGACCGACGCGGCCTCGATGGACGCGCCGCCCGACGCGCCTCGCTACACGGGCGCCGCGCAGGTGAGCGTGCGCGCCTACGACTACGCCGTCGACCTCACCACGCGCGCGCTGCAGGCGACGCTGGCGCTGCGCGTCACGACCCCGGGGGACTGCATCACCCTCTCGCTGCAGGGCGACGCGCCGGCGGAGGTGCGCCTCGGCGGCGAGCTCGCGCGCGAGGTCTCCCTCACCGAGGGCGCGCTCAGGGTCTGCCACCCCGGCGCGGGCTTCGCGCCCGACGCCGAGGTCTCGCTCCGCCTCGACACCGTCGTGCCCAACGCGACGTGGCGACCGACGCAGGTGGGCTTCTCGCAGCGCAACAACAGCGCGGGGCGGCGCTTTACGTACCTGCTCTCCTGGGTGGGCGAGTGCGGGCGGATCGGCCCCTGCGACGCGTCGCCCTCGCGGTTCGCGACGTACCGCTTCGCCGTCACGCACCCCACCGGGACGGAGGTGCTCTGCCCCGGCACGGTCACCCGCGGCGACGGAGAGACCGTCTGCGAATTCGCGCTCCCCGGAGGTCCCACCTACAGCGCGATCGGGATCATGGCGCAGAGCGGCGGATGGCGTCGCACCGAGCTCGGCGCGGTCGACGGCGTGACGCTCACGGCCTTCGACAGCGCGACGCTGCGCATGGCCGAGGCGCTCGACCGCCCGAACGCGACGGGGTTCTTGCGCTGGATGTCGCAGCGCTTCGGCCCCTACCCCTACGGCGACGCGCTGCGCATCGTGGCCGCCCCGACGTACTGGTCGGGCTTCGAGCACCCCGGGAACATCACCCTCGCGGAGACGCTCGTGGGCAACCCCGGCCTCGACCACACGCTCCGTCACGAGATCGCGCACCAGTGGGCGGGTGACCTCACGACCCTCTCGACGACGAAGGATTTCGTCTGGAAAGAGGCGATGGCCGAGTACCTCGCCTTCGTCTACGAAGACGAGAACATCTCCGCGGAGCGCGGCCTCGAGACGCTCGCGCGCTGGCGCGACGCCGCGGCCCGCGCCGAGCGCTACCCCGTGCCCGACGAGGACCTCCCGCTCCTCGAGTACTACGGCAGCGCGTACGGGCCTGGGCCGATGATCCTGTTTCGTCAGCTCGAGGTGATGACGTCGAGGAGGCAGGTGATGGAGGCGCTCCGCGCGCTCCTCGGCCGCGAGCGCGCGCTCTCGGTCGACGACGTGCGGGCGGCGCTGGAGGCGAGCACCGGGGCCTCCCTCGAGGGGTACTTTCGCGCGTGGCTCCGCGGCTCGGGCGCGCCCGCGTGGCCCGCCGTCGACGCCCGGTACGCGCCCGCGGCCGGCGGCGGCGTGACCGTCTCGGCGACGGTGCAGACCCGCGACGGCGTCGCGCGCCCCTGCGCGTTTCGCCTCCGTCTCACCGGCGCGGGCGACCGCTCGCTCGACGTCCCCATGCGCGTGGGCCTCGACGGCGCGGCGCCGCAGCCGGTGACGGTGCGACCCGACTTCGAGGTCACCGGCGTGACGGTCGACCCTGGCTTCGAGGCGCTGGTCTTTCCGGCCATGACCGCGACCGGGCAGCGCTGGGTCGAGCGCCTCCCCGAGCGGGGCTACGACCCCTTTCGCGCCCCCGATCCCCCGCGCTGAGCGGCGCTCACAGCGCCCGCAAGAGGATGGAGGTGTTCATCCCGCCGAAGGCGAAGTTGTTCGACATCACGACCCGCAGGCGGGCCTCTCGGGCCGCGCCCATCACGTGATCGAGCGGCGCGAGGCGAGGGTCGACGCGGCGCAGGTTCCTCGTCGGCGCGATGAACCCGCCGCGCATCATCGCGACGCAGAACGCGAGCTCGAGCGCGCCGCACGCGCCCAGGGTGTGCCCGGTGTGCCCCTTCGTCGAGCTCACCGGCACCCGCGCGCCGAAGACCGCGTGGGTCGCAGCGGCCTCGGCGTGATCGCCCACCTCAGTCGCCGTCGCGTGGGCGTTCACGTAGTCGACCTCGTCCGCGGTGATGCCGGCGTCCTGGAGGCAGAGCTCCATCGCCAGGCGCATCCCGTCGGCGTCGGGGGCCGTGACGTGGGTGCCGTCGCAGCTGCTGCCGTAGCCCAGCACCTCGGCGTACACCCGCGCGCCGCGGGCGAGGGCCTCGTCGAGGGGCTCGAGCACGAGCGTCCCCGCGCCCTCGCCGACGACGAGTCCGTCTCGGTCGGCGTCGAAGGGGCGCGGGCTCTCGTCGGGGCGGTCGTTGAAGGCCCGCGAGGTCGCGAGCATGGTGTCGAACACCGCCGCGGGGACGAAGTGCGCCTCCTCCGCGCCGCCGCAGAGCATCACGCGTTGAACGCCGGCGCGGACGAGCTCGTAGCCCGTGCCCACCGCGACGCTGCCGCTCACGCAGGCCGCGCACGTCGACACGACCCTCCCGCGCACCCCGTAGTACTGCGCGAGGTTGGCCACGCAGGTGTGGCTCATGAACTTCAGGTACGCGCTGCCCGAGATGCCGTCGAGGCTGTCGGTGGTGAAGAGCCTCCGGCAGAAGTCGGTGAGCGCCTCGGAGGAGCCGTGCGTCGAGCCGTAGGCGATCCCGTGGCGCCCGTCGCGCAGCGCCTCGCGGTCGAGGCCGGCGTCGTCGAGGGCGCGCTCGGTGGCGAGGAGCGAGAGCAGCCCGAGGCGGCCCATCGACCGCACCTTCTTGCGCGGAAACGATTGCAGCGCAGCGTCTTCGACCCGCGCGACGAGGCGCGTCTGCAGCCCGTGCACCGCGGCCCACTCGGGGCACCGCGCGACGCCGTGCCGCCCGGCGCGGAGCGCGTCGCTCACCGCGTCGAGGTCGCCGCCGATGGGCGAGGTGAGCCCCACGCCGGTGATCGCGACCCTGCGCCTCACGCGCCTCGCCTCAGGACCGTGAGTCGCGCGGTCGCGACGCGCTCGCGGCCTCGGTGCACGGAGCCGTCGACGGTGGCCAGCCCCTCGCTCCGCGCGACGCGCGCGCGCACGTCGAGCAGGTCGCCGACGCGCAGCTCGTCGGCGAAGAGCTCGAGGCTCCGCGCCGCGAGCAGGTGGCCGCCCCGCGGGCCGTCGTCGCCTCGCGCGAGCAGGGCCGCGGCGGCCTGGGCGATGAGCTCCAGGCACACCGAGGCCGGGGCGCTCCCTCCTCGCGTGAACGGGCCGTCCGCGCGCACCTCGGCGCGGCATTGAACCGCGTCCGCCTCGAAGGCCGCGGGTCCTTCGATCAGGCGCATGGCGCCCTCGTGAGGCAGGCGCAGCTCCGCGCTCACGTCGACGCGACCACGTCGACGAGCCACGGCGCGCCGTCGGCGACGCTGAGCGCCACCGTGCCGCTCCTGCGCGCGTCGAGGGCCTGCAGCAGCCCGAGGCACGCGCCGACCGCGCAGTCTGCGAAGGGGGAGGGCGGCGTCGCCCGCGGGCCCGCCGCGTCAGCTCGGAGCCGCGTGAGCATCCGCTCGCCCTCGCCCGCGCGCAGGTGCAGCGCGGCGCCGATCGAGGGGTGCGCGCCGTGCCCCGGGAGCGGCGGGGGGCGCTCTTCTTCGGCGAGCACCACGATCGCGTCGCCGCCCGACTCTTCGAGCCACGCGAAGGCCTCGAGGAGGCACAGCCCCAGCAGGTCTCCGCCCGCGCTCAGCGAGGTCGTGAACCGCTCGTTGCCGTGGGCGATCGACGCGACGCCGCCCGGCGCGTTGTGCACGCTGTTCTTGAAGCGCATGGGCGAGGGGATCCCCTGGTCGCGGATCATCGCGCTGAGCGCGACGGCGGTCTGGATCTCGCCGTAGGTCGATCCGAAGATCGTGGCGACCGTCGAGAGCTCGGCGCCGCCGTCGGCCGCCGCGGCCCGCAGCGCCTCGAGCGCCGCGCAGGTGGCGACGCTCGTGCCGCGCAGGAGCGTCGGCGCGACGCCCGCGCAGGAGGGGCGCGCCACGGGCGGGACGCGCGCGCCGTCGCGCCAGGCCGTCCAGCTCGGCGCGCCGGGAGTCCAGAGGCCGACGCCTCGCACGCTCACGGGCCTCACGTCGGTCCTCCGAAGAGCGCGCTGGCGTTGCTGCCGCCGAAGCCGAAGGAGTTGCTCATCACCACGGCGCAGCGGAGCGCGGTGCGCTCGGCGCACACGCGGATCGACACCTCGGGGTCGAGGGGCGCCGCGCCGAGGCTGCCAGGGATCCACCCCTCGCGCAGCGCGAAGAGCGCGAACGCCGCCTCGAGGGCGCCCGCGGCGCCGAGCGTGTGGCCCGTCAGCGCCTTCGTCGACACCACCGGGACCTCGCGCCCCAGCACCGACGCGATCGCGCTGGCCTCGATGCCGTCGTTCTTTCGGGTGCCCGTGCCGTGCGCGTTGACGTGGTCGACGTCGGCCGCGCCGAGGCCCGCCTGCGCGAGGGCGCCTCGCATGGCGGCGGCCGCGCCGGCGCCCTCGGGGTGGGGCGACGACATGTGGTGGGCGTCTCCGCTCTCGCCGACGCCGAGGAGCCGCGCCGGCCCTTCACCCCCTCGGGCCAGGATGAAGAGCGCGCCGCCCTCGCCGAGGTTCATGCCCCGTCGCTCGGCGCTGAAGGGGCGGCACGGGTCCGACGCGAGGACGCTGAGCGCGTGAAACCCGCGGAGGGTGGTCTGACACAGCGAGTCGACGCCCCCCACGATCGCGGCGTCGACGACGCCCGCGCGAATGAGCCTCGCGGCGGAGGCGAAGACCTTCGCGCCCGACGAGCACGCGGTCGACACGGTGTAGCGCGGGCCGCGCGCGCCCGAGAGCGCGGCGAGGAGCTCGCCCGCGGCGAAGAGCCCGTGCTGACGACGCAGGTCGTAGCCCTCGGGGAGCGCGCCGCGCCGGGCCTCGTGCGCGAGGGCGGCCTCGGTCACCGACAGACCCCCGACGCTCGTGCCGAGGATCACCGCCACGCGGTCGCCCCCCCAGCGCGCCACCGTCGCCGAGATCGAGGCCGCGAGGTCTTCGTAGAGCCTCGCGACGATGCGCGCGACGGGGCTCTCGAAGCCCGAGAGCGAAGCGGGGAGGGCGTCGAGGCGCGGCACGAGCCCGCACACCGTCTCGAAGGGGAGGTCGAGCGGCGGGGCGCGCAGGGGTGACGCGCCCCGCGACAGGCCCGCGAGGGTCTCCCGCGCGTCGCCGCCCAGGGCGGAGCACACCGAGAAATCGACCAGCGGCAGCGCCTGGACGCGGGGAATCACGCGCATCGGCGATGCTCTATATCAGCGACGACGCGGGCTTCAACCACGGCGCGCTCGGCAGGGTCCTGTCGGAGAATGTCACAACGCCGGTCGGCGGCGTTGGCGCGGGGGGCACCTGGGGTAGAGTGCTCGATGGCACCCATGGCGAAGAAGAAGAGCGGCGTAGAGCCCGTGCGTGATGTGACGACGAGCGCGGCGGTGGTGGAGGTGGACGACACGCGCCTCGACCTTACGCTGCGCCCCCGGTCGCTGGATGAGTACATCGGTCAGGACGAGCACCGGGAGAACCTCAAGGTCTTCGTGTCGGCGGCGAAGAAGCGCAACCACCCGCTCGACCACGTGCTGATCTCGGGGCCGCCGGGGCTCGGCAAGACGACGCTCGCGCTGATCCTCGCGAACGAGCTCGGGGTGACGGCGCACACCACGAGCGGCCCGGCGATCGAGCACAAGGGGGCGCTGGCGGGGATGCTGACGAAGCTCGACCCCCGAGACCTTCTGTTCGTCGACGAGATCCACCGTCTCACGGCGGTGGTGGAGGAGAACCTCTACCCCGCGATGGAGGACTTCAAGATCGACCTCGTCACGGGTGACGGGCCGCACGCGACGACGATCCCGCTGAACATCAACCCCTTCACGCTCATCGGCGCGACGACGCGCACGGGGCTGATCACGGGCCCGCTCCAGTCTCGCTTCGGCATCGTCCTGCGGCTCGATTTCTACACCCCAGACCAGCTCGCCACGATCGTGAGGCGCTCGGCGCGGCTCCTGGGCACCCCCATCGCCGCCGACGCCGCGCTGGAGATCGCGCGGCGCTCGCGGGGCACGCCGCGCATCGCGAACCGCCTGCTGCGCCGCGCGAGGGACTTCGCCGACGTCGCGGGGCTCGACGAGATCGACCAGGGCACCGCGTCCCTCGCGCTCGACCGCATGGGGGTCGACAAGGCCGGCCTCGATGACATGGACCGCAAGCTCTTGCGGATCCTGATCGAGTACTACGACGGGGGGCCCGCGGGCATCGAGACCCTCGCCGCCGCCGCCGCGGAGCCCCGCGACACCCTCGAGGACGTCTACGAGCCCTACCTCCTGCGCGAGGGGCTCCTCGCGCGCACGCCCCGCGGCCGCGTCGCGACGCGCAGGGCCTACGAGCACCTCAACGCGCCGCTGCCACGCGGCGCCCAGACCGGCACCGGAGTCCTCTTCGAATGAGCGCGTCGTCGAAGCCGCCCAGCGCCCAGGCCCGCCTCGAGGCCGTCACCGCGCGGAGGGTGCGAGACCCGTACGCGAACCTCCTCCGCGACACCCGCGGCATGCGGCGCGAGGTCGCCGCCGCGCGCGAGGCGTGGTTCTCCGCGCTGAACCTCGACCGAAAGGAGGACGTGCTCTTCGAGCTCGAGACCCTGCTCAAGTCGGTGGTGGCCTGGTCGAACCCGCGCAACCACCCGCGCCGCGCGGGGGTCGCCCGCTCGGCCGACCGAGACTTTCACCCCCACCTGCTCATCACGCGCGCCGTGCTGGCCCGCGCCCTCGCGCTGTGCAACCAGCTCGTCGGCGCCCACCGCGGCGGCGGCCTCGCGGGGCGCAACCTCGCCGTCGGCGCGCGAGATGAGGGCGCGCCCGAGGCCCCCGCGCCGGAGGGTCCCGTCGACGCGCTGCTCGCGCTGCGCAGCGGCCTCGGGGTGCACCTCGAGGTGCTCGACGGCATCGCGCGCAGCGAGACCGTGCCCTACCGGCTCTTCTTCGGCG
>JAWKRB010000023.1:0-140260 GCA_041389885.1 Polyangiales bacterium
ATCCTCGCCGCCCTCCGCGGGCTCGGCGACCCCCAGCGCTTCCCGTCGCCGCCCTACGAGTACGCGCTCTTCAGCGCGAACCAGCTCTTCTTCTACGCGTCGTGGCTCCTCGCCCTCGCGCTCCCCGTCGACCTCGCGGCGCGGGTGGCCTTCGCCGCCGTGATCGCCTCGCTCCCGCTGCTCACCGCCCGCGCGGCGGCGCACACGGGGCGCTCCCCCCTCCTGGGCGTGCTCGTCGCGCCGCTGGCGCTGGGCTTCGCGTACCGCTGGGGGCTCTGCGCGTACCTCCTGGGCGTGTGCGTGTTCCTCGGGGCGCTCCCGAGCCTCGGGGCGCTCGCGCGGGCGCCCGACGGGGGCTCGGCGCTGCGGGCGTCGGGGTGGGCGGCGGTGCTCGCCCTCGCGCACGGCTCGAGCTCGATCTTTCTGATCACCCTCACCGGCGTGACCCTCCTCGAGCGCGGACGGGCCTGGCGAGACCGCGCCCTCATCGCCGCCCCCGCGGTCGCCGGCGTGGCGGTGTTCGCGCTGGGCTGGGCGCTGTTTCAGTCGCGGGTGCGGGGCGACACCAGCTCGCCCAACGGCTACGGCATCGCGCTGAGCGCGCGCCCCGAGCTCTTTCTCTGGTCGCTCTACGGCCCCCTCGCGGGGTGGGCGCGGGCGGCGATCCCCGCGCTCTTCGCGCTGAGCCTGGCGCTGGTCGCGCGCGGGGCCGAGGGGTCGCTGCACCGCCGCTACGCGCTCACCGCGGCGCTCTTCGTCGCGCAGTTCTTCATGTGGCCCAACGAGCTGGGCGGCGCGGGGCTGCTCTTTCACCGCTTCGCGCTCCCGGCGGCGCTGCTCCTCGCGCTGTCGCTCCCGAGCGCGTCGCCGCGGTCGTGGGCGCGGTCAGCGGCGCTGCTCGCGGGCCCCCTGGCGATGGTCGCGGCGCTGTGGCCCCTCACGCGCATCGTCGACCGCGCCTGGCGCGACCTCGACCCGGTGATCGCCCGCATCGAGCCCGGCTCCGCGGTGGCCTCCCTCGACCTCGCCGAGATCCCGTGGGCCATGCACGTCTTCGGCGGCGCCGCGGCGCGGGCGGTGGCGCTGCGCGGGGGCGTGACGAACAACGACTTCTCGCACCTCCCGCAGTACCCCGCGCGCACGGTCCCGTCGCGGGTGTGGGCGCGCGCGCGGCTGCGGCTGATGCAGCCCGAGCGCTTCATCCCGGCGCTTGATTTTCAGCGGTTTCGCTATGTGATCGTGCGCACGACGCGACGTCACGACCTCGCGGCGCTGACCCGCGCGATGGCCCCCGAGGGGCGGCTCGCGCTGCGCTCCGGCCGCTGGTCGCTGTACGAGTCCCAGCTCCCCCGCGCTCCCCTCGCGGCGCCCGAGCCGGCGCCGCCGAGCCCGCTGCCCGCCGACCTCGCGGCGCGCATCGGGGCGCTGGGGGTGGCGTTCCCCTTCCCGAGGCTCCCGATCCGCTGAGGGGGCCAGGAGCTCCATCTCCCCTAGAAACGCAGCCCTGGAGCTCCATCCACAGCCCTGTGGAAAACCCTGTGGACAGAGCCTTCTCATCCACAGGCTCGCGGGGCCTGTGGAAAACCCGCCGAAAATTTCGTGAACGGCCTTTCTTTCGAGACGATGCGCCGGTCTGCGCCGCCGGTGGAACCCCTGTGGACAACCCCGTGGATCACAACCGCAGACAACACCCGCCGTGAACGAGCACTCGAACGAACTGTGGCAGAAGGTCCTCGACTCCCTGACGGCGCGCGGCGTGGGGACCTCGGTCATCGACAAGCTCCTGCGACCGCTGCAGGTGCTCGACGCCGCCGACGGCGCGCTGCTGCTCCGCGCGCAGAATGATTTCTCCCGGGAGTGGGTCGCCAAGGGCTACACCGCGGTCATCGAGGAGCAGCTCAAGGCCCTCACGGGCACCGTCTGGACCGTGCACTGGGCGGCCTCGGTGAACACCCCGGTCACGGCCCCGCGCATGCCGCCCCGGCAGGCCCCACGGGTCGCCCAGAGCTCGGCGACGGCCTCGGCGCTCCCCAGCGCCGCCAACACCTTCTCGCGCCCCCAGGCGCCCTCGGCGGCGCCCCCGCGCGGCCCGGCGCCCTCCGTGGTCACCGCCCGCCCTGGAGGCGCCACGGCGACGGCCACGAGCGGGCTCAGCGCCCCGCCCCGCCCCGCCCTCGGGAGCATGTCGGCGGGCCTGGCGCCGAAGTACGTCTTCGACCGCTTCGTGATCGGCAAGAGCAACGAGGTCGCGCACGCGATGGCGCAGGCGCTCTCGAACCTCTCGTCGCGGCCGGCGAACGTGCTGTTCCTGTGCGGCGCGACGGGGCTGGGCAAGACCCACCTCTCGAACGCCGTGGGCCACCGGGTGCTCGAGCAGAAGCCCGACGCGAACATCGTGTACGTCTCCGCCGAGACCTTCACGAACGAGTACGTCGGCGCGATTCAGCAGAAGCGCATGGAGGAGTTTCGCACGCGCTACCGCGGCGACTGCGACGTGCTGCTGATCGACGACGTGCAGTTCCTCGCGGGCAAGGAGGGCACGCAGGAGGAGTTCTTTCACACCTTCGAGGCCCTCTGCCGGCGCAACGCGGCGATCGTGCTCACGAGCGACGTGCTCCCCGACAAGCTCCAGGGCATGGCCGAGCGCCTGGTGTCGCGCTTCTCGCAGGCCCTCGTCGCGGAGATCTACCCGCCCGACGAGGAGACCCGCGTGGCGATCCTGCGGCGCAAGGCCGAGCTCGAGAGCGTGCGGATCGACGACGCCGCGGCCTTTCTCATCGCCCGCTCGGCGCAGCTCACGAACGTGCGCGAGCTCGAGGGCGCGCTGATGAAGCTGGCCATCAAGGCCGGGATCAGCGGGCGGCACACCATCGACGAGGCCCTCGTGCGCGAGGCCCTGAGGGTCTCTCCCCGGCCCCAGGTGACCACCGTGGAGGACGTGCAGCGGGCGGTGTGCGAGCACTACCGGATCAAGATGTCGCAGCTCACGGGCAAGGACCGGCACCGCGAGGTGGCCCTCCCGCGGCAGGTGGCCATGTGGCTCGCGCGCACGCACCTGGGCACGTCGTTCCCCCAGATCGGCGCGCGCTTCAACGGCAAGGACCACACCACGGTGATGTCCGCCGTGCGCAAGATCGACCGCACGGCCCAGGACGACCCCGAGGTGGCCGCGGCGCTGGAGCAGATCGCGCGAAAGCTGGGCTTCTCGCACACCCTCAGCCGCACCGGCACCGAGGGCGACGCGTGACCCGCCCCCCTGTGGACCACCCTGGGGATACCCTCGGGATCACCCCCAGGGTTCCCCCTGTGGACGGACCTGTGGACGGCCAGGGACCCTCCGTCGTCCACCGCCGGTCCACAGCCCGCGTCCACCGCCGCGTCCACCGTGAGTCATTCGTGATTTCAGTGGGTTACACCCGTTTCCACCGAATCCACAGGACCTATGGATCATCATCAGGAATTTGAATTCATTTCTCTAAACAGAGAAGAAGAGTACTTCCCAGCGCCTCGGGGCCTCGCGGAGCAGTACCCTCCGCCCGGTTCAGAGCAGCGATGGCAGCAGAAGGTGAGTGCGTGATGGAGTTCGTGGTCAACAAGCGGGACTTCGTGAAGGGGCTCGGCCGGGTGCAGAGCGTGGCGGACAAGAAGTCCGCGATGCCCATCCTGAGCAACGTGCTCATCACGGCCGAAGCGTCGGGCACGGTGCGCCTCGCGGCGACCGACCTCCTCCTGGCGATGGAGGGCACCATGCGCGCCGAGGTGAAGCGCGGCGGCTCCGTGGCCCTCTCCGCCCGCCACGTCTTCGACACCGTGAAGGCCCTCCCCGAGGGCGACATCACCGTGGTCGTGGAGAAGAACTTCTCCGCCAAGCTCAAGAGCGGCAAGCGCTCGTTCACCCTCACCGGCCAGCCCGGCGACGACTTTCCGACCCTCCCCGACGCGGGCAAGATCGCGCTGACGCAGATCCCCGTCGACGACCTCGCCGAGCTCATCGGCCTCACGTCGTTCTCGATGTCCAGCGACGACACCCGGCCCCACCTCGCGGCGGCCCTCGTCGAGATGAACAAAGACACCCTGCGCATGGTCACCACCGACGGCCACCGGCTCTCCAAGGCCGAGCGCACCGTCGCGGGGATGAACGGCCAGTCGAAGCTCCTGATCCCCGCCAAGGGCATCCACGAGCTCAAGCGCATCGTCGACGAGGTGCGCGGCGAGAAGGCCGCCGGGGCGCCGCAGTCGATCGGCATGGGCGCCATCAGCTCCCAGGGCCCGGTGTTCTTTCAGCGCGACGGGATGACCCTCTCGTCGAAGCTCGTCGACGCGGCCTTCCCGAGCTACGAGCAGGTGATCCCCACGGCCACCGACCGCAGCGCGTCGGCTCAGCCGCCCGGCCTTCCTCGGCCTTCCTCCAGGCGATCGGCCTCGTGGCCGCCGACCGCACCAGCGGCGTGAAGCTCGCGATCACCAACGAGCCGCTGCGTGATCTCCAGCGAGAACCCCGACATCGGCTCCGGGGCAAGACGAGATCGACGCCTCGCTCCAGGGCCCCGAGATCACCATCGGGTTCAACTCGAAGTACCTCATCGACGTGCTCAACGCCCTCGGCAGCGACGAGTGCGCGCTCGACCTCTCGGGCGAGCTCGACCCCGGCGTGGTGCGCCCCGTCGGGCGCAACGACTTCATCGGCGTCATCATGCCGATGCGGATCTGATCCGCGCACCCCCCCTCCACGGGAGCGACGCCGTGTTCCACCCCGCCGTTCGCATCGCAGAGGTCGCGATCACGGGGTTTCGCAACCTCCGCTCCGTGCGCATCTCCCCCGATCCCCGCGCGAACGTGCTCCTCGGGCACAACGGCCAGGGCAAGACCTCGATCCTCGAGGCCATGGACTACGCCGCCTCGCTGCGCTCGTTTCGCAACGCCCAGCGCAGCCACCTCATCGGCCGCGAAGAGGACGAGGCGCAGGTGCTCCTCCGCGTCGAGGGCGTCGGGCTCGCGCGGAGCTACCGCGTGAAGCTCACCCGCGCCGCCCGGGAGATCACCCTCGACGGCAAGCGCCCCGACCGCGCCGTGGAGTACTTCGGCGACGCGCCCTGCGTGGTCTTTCAGCCCGGCGACCTCGACCTCGTGCGGGGCCCCCCCGAGCTCCGGCGCAGGCTCCTCGACCGCGTGCTCGTGCGGGTGGTCGACGGCTACGGCGAGGCGCTCAAGAGCTACGCGAAGGGCCTGCGCGCGCGCAACGCGCTGCTGCGCGAGAAGACCCCCAACGTCACCGCGGTGCAGTCGTACGACTTCGGCCTCGCGCGCTACGGCTCGCTCATCGTGCGGGCGCGGCAGGGGGTGGTGGGCGAGCTCGTGAAGGCCGCCGCACCGGAAGCCCTCACCGAGGTCGCCCTCGCTGCCGACGAGATCTCGTGAGCTACCGCACCGCGCCCCCGCCGACCAGCTGGCCTACGCCGAGACCCTCGCAGAACCTCCAGGCCGACCTCGCGCGGCACACCACCACCGTCGGACCGCACGGCGACGAGCTCGCGCTGATGTGGGGCGCCTTCGCCGCGAGGAGCGTCGCGAGCCAGGGGCAGACCCGCGCCCTCGCCCTCGCGCTGCGCCTGGCGGAGCTCCACGTGCTCGAGCAGCGCACGAAGCGCGTGCCGATTTTGCTGCTCGACGACGTGTCGAGCGAGCTCGACCGCGCGCGCACCGAGCGGCTCTTTCACCTCGTGGGGCGACTCGGGGCGCAGGTCTGGATCACCACCACCGACCCGAACATCGCCTCGCTGCTGCCGCGCCCGAGGGTGTTCGAGGTGGCCGACGGCGGCGTGAGCCTCGCGCCCCCGTGAATCGCGGGGTCTCCGCGGGGGGGTTGGACGTACTTCGTCCTTGAAAATTCGGGGTCCCGGGGATAGTCTTTGGGGCTCTAAAAGCGTCTGGAAAACAAGAGGAAATCGCGTGACGACGAACACGGCTGGGACCGACCCCGCCGAGGGCGCTCCCGAGGCGCCCGCGGGAGCGGAAGGGGAGAGCTACGGGGCTGACAGCATCGGCGTGCTGGAGGGCCTCGAGGCCGTTCGCAAGCTCCCTGGGATGTACATCGGCAACGTGCACGACGGCGGCGCGCTGCACCACCTCGTGTGGGAGGTCATCGACAACTCCATCGACGAGTACCTCGCGGGCTACTGCAGCCGCATCGACGTGACCATCTTCGAAGACGACTCGGTGCGGGTGACCGACAACGGCCGCGGGATCCCCACGGGGATCAAGCCCGAGTTCGGCATCTCCGCCGCGGAGCTCGCGCTCACCCGGCTGCACGCCGGGGGCAAGTTCAACAAGCGCTCCTACGGGGTGAGCGCGGGGATGCACGGCGTGGGCGTGAGCGCGGTGAACGCCGTGAGCGAGTGGCTCAAGCTCGACATCTTTCGCGACGGCAAGGCGTGGAACATGTCCTTCGCGCGGGGGGTGACCACGCAGTCGCTCACGGCGACGGCCGACAGCGAGCGCACGGGCACGACGGTGACGTTCAAGCCCGACGCCGAGATCTTCTCGATGACGGAGTACTCGTACGAGACCCTGGCCAAGCGCCTGCGCGAGCTCTCGTACCTGAACCCCTCGCTGACGGTGACCCTCACCGACCTCCGCAGGAGCCCCGACGTCGAGGTCTTCGCGTCGCAGACGGGCATCGTGGAGTACGTGAAGTACCTCAACGCCGCGAAGTCGCCGGTGAACGAGGAGCCGGTCTACCTCGAGGGCAAGACCGAGCTGGAGCTCAAGAGCGACACCGGGACCTTCAAGGCGACCCTGTCGATCGAGGTCGCGATCCAGTGGACCGACTCGCTCTACGAGAGCCCGTGGCCCTACTGCAACAACGTGCACCAGACCGACGGCGGCACGCACGTGCAGGCCTTCAAGACCTCGCTCACGCGGACCCTCAACGCCTACGCGACGGAGAAGAACCTGCTCAAGGAGCTCAAGGGCCAGCCCCTGAGCGGCGACGACACCCGCGAGGGCCTGACCTACGTGATCTCGATCCGCCACCCGGCGGCGCAGTACACGTCGCAGACGAAGGTGAAGCTCGCGTCGAGCGACGTGCTCCCGGCGATGGGCCAGGTGGTGACCGAGAAGCTCTCGACCTACCTCGACCAGAACCCGCAGATCGCGAAGAAGATCATCGACAAGTGCCTCCTCGCGGCGCAGGCCCGCGAGGCCGCGCGCAAGGCGCGCGAGCTGGTGCACCGCAAGGGCGTGCTCGACGCGGCGACGCTGCCGGGCAAGCTCGCCGACTGCCAGGAGCGCGACCCGACGCAGTGCGAGCTGTACATCGTCGAGGGTGACTCCGCCGGCGGCAGCGCGAAGCAGGGTCGCAACCGAAAGAACCAGGCGATCCTCCCGCTGCGGGGCAAGATCCTGAACGTCGAGCGCGTGCGCTTCGAGCGGATGATCTCCAACGCCGAGATCGGCACGCTGATCACGGCGCTGGGCGTGACCATTCGCACCGACCGCACCGACGACGACGACGAGGGCGGCATCGCGCACCCGCGCATGGACCTCGAGAAGCTGCGCTACCACAAGATCTGCATCATGACCGACGCCGACGTCGACGGGAGCCACATCCGCACGCTCCTGCTGACGTTCTTCTTTCGGCAGATGCCCGAGCTCATCGAGCGGGGCTACCTGTACATCGCGCAGCCGCCCCTCTACGGCGTGCGCCGCGGCAAGCGCGTGCAGTACGTGAAGGACGACGACGCCCTCGCGCGTCACCTCATCGACGCCGGCGCCGACGGGCTCTCGCTGCGGGGCCCCGACGCGACCCTCGAGGCCGAGGGGCTCAAGGCCCTGCTCTTCGACCTGCACCGCGGGGAGATGATCCTGCAGCACATGGAGCTGCGCTGCGAGACCGAGGTGGTCGCGGCGATGGTGCGCTCCCGCGCGTTCACCAAGGAGACGCTCTCGAGCGAGGCGTCGATCGAGGCGGCGCTGGGGGTGATGACCGCGCACCTCAAGGAGTTTCACCCCGACCTGCTCCCCCTGCGGCACACCCTCGAAGACGACCACGAGCACGGCTGCAAGCGCGTGCTGGTGCGGGTGAAGAACGGCACCGCGGGGCGCACCACGGTGATCTCCTACGCGTTCCTCGACGGCCACGAGATCGCCGAGCTCAACCACATCGAGCGCAAGCTCGCGGTGCTGGGCGCGGGACCCTGGACGCTGGTCGACGGCGAGAAGAAGACCGAGGTCGCGCACGGCGGCGCGCTCTACGCGACCATCGACGCGCGCGGTCGCAAGGGCGCGTCGATTCAGCGCTACAAGGGCTTGGGCGAGATGAGCGCCGAGCAGCTCTGGGAGACCACCATGGACCCCGAGCGCCGGGTGATGCTCAAGGTGCGCATCGAAGACGCCGCGGCCACCGACAAGATCATGACCCTGCTCATGGGCGACGAGGTGGAGCCCCGCCGCGACTTCATCGAGAAGAACGCGCTCAACGCGCGCAACCTCGACATCTGAGCGGCGCGCGCGGCCCTACGTCCGCGCGCTCATCCCCCGGAGCATGACCAGAAAGAAGGGCGCGCCCACGAGCGCGGTGAGCGCGCCCACCGGGGGCTCCGCGCCCAGCAGCGGGAACATCGCCCTCGCCGCCGCGTCGGCGCTCACCAGCAGCGCGGCGCCGCCGAAGAAGCACGCCGGGAGCAGGGTGCGGTGGTCCTCTCCCACGAAGGCGCGGGCGTAGTGGGGAACGATGAGCCCCACGAAGGGGATCAGCCCGCACACGCTCACCACCGCGGCCACCGCGAGGGAGCTCGCGACGAAGAGAAAGGCCTCCGCGCGCCGCACCTCGACCCCGAGGCTCGCGGCGCTCTCTTCGCCCAGCGCGAGGAGGTTCATCGTCCACGCCCGCGAGAGCAGCGCCAGCACCCCCAGCAGCGCCAGCGCGGCCACCGCGGCGACGTGCGTCCACGACGACTCTGAGATCACCCCGAGCAGCACCGAGAGCGTCTCCTGCGCGCGGCTCGAGCGCACCACCGAGCGCAGAAACGCCAGCGCCGCGCCGCTCGTCGCGTTGAGCACCATGCCCGCGAGGAGCATCGACGTCGCGTCGACCCGCCCCGCCCCCCGCGCGACCAGCATCACCAGCGCCATCGCCCCCATCGCGCCCGCGAAGGCCGCCACGGGGGTCGCCAGCGCGCCCGCGCCCAACAGCATCGCCGCCGTCGCCCCCAGCGCCGCGCCCCCCGAGACGCCCAGCGCGTAGGGATCCCCCAGGGGGTTGCGAAAGAGCGCCTGAAAGCCCTGCCCACCAGCGCCAGCGTTCCGCCCGCGAGCAGCCCGAGGACCACCTCGCGCCCCGCGCGCTGGCGATCACGGCGTCGACGGAGTTCGGGTCGCGCCAGGCCGTGGCGAAGGGAGAGCGGCGCCGCGCCACCCACGCCCAGCGCGCGAGCACGCCGCACGCCGCGCAGAGCCCCGCGAGGCCCACCACCCCGAGTTCGGGCCAGCCACGCGCCCAGCTCGCGTTGCGGGACCAGATCATCCGTAGCCCGTCGAGGGTGAGAAAGTCGTCGACCTCCTCGATGGTCCGAGACCGAAGAGCCACGTGAGAGCCTGTCGCGACCTCACCGGGAACCTCGATCTCCGCCCGGCAGCCGTTCGACCAGCCCGTCGACGAGGCCGACGTAGCCGTACACGAATCCCGGCCTGCATCGCGTGGAGCGTGTTGCGCCCCAGGATTCCTTCGGCGGCTTCGCGATCTGACCTTGGGCAGCTTCGCCGCGCGGGAGAACAGCGCGTCGGCGGAGATCTGAATGCCTGGAGAGATCACTCCCGCCGAGGTACTCCCCCTTCGGAGAGATCACGTCGAAGGTCGTGGCCGTGCCGAAGTCCACCACGATCACCCTCGGCCCGTACGCGCCACGCGCGGCCACGGCGTTCACGATGCGGTCGGCGCCGACCTCGCGGGGCTGCTCGTACCGAATCGCCATGCCGGTCTTGATCCCCGGCCGATCACCAGCGGCTCGTGCCCGAAGGCGTGTCGCGCACCACGCGCACGAAGGTCTCTTGCAGCGCGGGGACCACGCACGCGACCACGCTCGCCGCTGTCACGTCGCGCGGGGCCACGCCCTTCATCTTCCAGCAGCGAGCGCAGGGTGGCGGCGTACCTGTCCGAGGTGCGCTTCCCGCGCGCTCTCGACGCGAAAATGGTGCTGCAGCACCTCTCCCTCGTAGAGCCCGAGGACGGTGTTCGTGTTGCCGATGTCGATGACCAGGAGCATAGGGGCCGCGAGTGTAGCCCAACACCGCGACCCCCCTTCGTGTCATCGTGCGCGCGATGACTCCACCCCGCGGCGCCCTGCGCGCGGCCCAGCTCGCCCTCGGCCTCGCGGGCGTCGTCGCCGTCGTGATCACCCTGCGGCGCATGGACATCGGCGCGCTCCGGGCCTTCGGCGGCCTCGCGGCGCTGGCGGTGCTGATCGAGGGCGCGCGCATCGTCTGCGAGGCCCTCGCGACGCGCGCGCTGCACGGTCCTTCGCTGCGGGTGCCCTGGCGTTTCGATGCTCCGCGCGCACGCTACGGGCTACGCCCGCCATGACCTCCCTGGCGGCGCGGGTGGCCGGAGGCCACCGCTGCCTGCTCTCGCGCCGTGGACGCGTGGTCCTCAGGGCGTGGGGATCGGGCTCACGAGCCAGGCGCTGTCTTCTCGACGGGGGCGGCGGGGGTGCTGGGTGCGGCGCCGCGGCGCTCTCTCTGGGGCACGAGTCCCTTCGCGGCTGCTGCGGCGCAAGGGGCTGCACCGCCGGGGGCGCGGCGATCGCGTCGCGGAAGTTGCGCAGCTGGGCGCTCGCCGACGCTCCTCGCGCGCAGGGTCCTCGGGCTCGCTCTGGGTCGCGGGCGCGGGGGAGGGCGCGCGCACCGAGGGCCTTCGGCGGGCCTGGGCGGCCTTCGTCGCGCACCGCATGGTGCAGTTCGTTCAGCTCCTGCTCCTGCTGGGCGCGCTGGGCCGCTGGGAGCCCCTCACGGCCCTCGCGCTCACGGGCGCGGCGATCGTCGGGGTGACCGTGGGGACGGCGCTCCCCGGGCAGCTCGGCGCCATCGGCGCGGCCCTCGCGCTCGCTGGACCGGGCGTGGGCGTGAGCGCGGCGACGGCGCTGGCGATGTCGGTGGTGCTGCACCTCGCGCAGTTCGCGTGGTCGGCGGTGGGCTATGCGTGGGGGTCCCGGCCCGTCGCTCCGCCCGAGGGCGACGAGGCGGCGAGCGCAGGGTGAGCGTCAGTTCGAGCCCTGAAAGAGGCAGATCGCGGCGCCGTGGGGGTCGGTGACCACGGCGAAGCTCCCGATGCCCGGCACCGCGATCTCGTCCATCATCACCTTGCCGCCGTTGCGGGTGACCCGCGCCCGCGCGCCCGCGAGCTCGTCGACGACCACGTGCGAGATCCAGTGGGTGGGCACGCCGGGGGGCGCGGCCATGAGCGACGCCACGGCGTTCTCGCCGGCCTTGAGCACGGGCATCCCCTGAAACTCGCCCCCGGTCCACGGGAACACCGAGGCGTAGAACGCCGTCGACGCGGCGAGGTCGGCGGTGTTGAGCTGCTCCCAGCAGAACTCGCCCACCGCGGGCGTGCCGCCGCCGGGGTCTCCGTCGCTCTTCGAGTGGAACGCGGTGATCACTCCCCCCTGGGGGTCGACGAGGAGCGAGAAGCGGCCGACGTTGGGAATGTCCATGGGTCCCGCGAGCACTTTTGCGCCGTGGGTCTTCGCGGTCTCGGTCGTGGCGTCGACGTCGGCCACGTCGACGTAGCCGATCCACGCCTCGGGCGAGGTGTCGCCGGGCATCTTCGGCGCGAAGCCCGCGATCTGCTTCTCGCCGTTGTGCACGAGGTAGTACGTGTAGCTGTCGCCCATGGGCGTGGCGGTGATCTTCCATCCGAAGACCTCGCCGTAGAACCGCGTGGCCGCCTCGGGGTCACGGGTCGAGAGCTCACGCCAGACAAACCTTCCGCTCATGGGTGTCGATCACCTTCTCTGCGAAATACGAGACGGATCGTGACCTCAGGCGCCCATCGCCCTCGGCCCCGCCGTCCCGTCGCGACCTGGGGTCTGGCACTGAACGCGTGATCACGTCAAGAAACCGACCGACGAGTTTCATCGCGGGCGTTGACCCTGCGCCGCGGCGACATCAACACTGGCGGGCATGACCGACGCCACGACCCAGCGCACCCTCCCCAACAGCGCGGTCGAGACTCTCATCGAGGCCGCGCACACCCTCCCCGACCCCCGGACCACGTTGGCGTCGCAGTCTCCGCGGGTGACCTCGCCCACGCGCACCACGGTGCTCCCGAGGTTCTCGGTGGAGGGACCTACGCCCCGGTTGGTGGTGAGCGAGCGCCCGCGCTTCGAGGAGGTCAAGGTGCTCGGCCGCGGGGGCGTGGGCGAGGTGGTCCTCGCGGTGGACCACGATATTTCGCGGCAGGTGGCGCTCAAGCGGCTGCTCCCCGAGGCCGAGGGTGACTCGTCGGTGGCGCGCTTCGCCGACGAGGTGCGCGCGCTGGGCGCCCTCGATCACCCCAACATCGTGCCCGTGCACGACGTCGGCGTGACCCCCGAGGGGAAGTACTTCTACGTGATGAAGTACATCCAGGGAGAGACCCTGGAGACGGTCATCGAGCGCCTCGCCGAGGGCTCCCCCGAGCACCACGCGCGCTACCCCTTCTCGCGGCGCATGGAGGTCTTCACCGCGGTGCTCAGGGCCGTGCAGTACGCACACGCGCAGGGCTACGTGCACCGCGACCTCAAGCCCGCGAACATCATGGTCGGGCCCTACGGCGAGGTGGTGGTGATGGACTGGGGCCTCGCGCGGCGGATGCGCGACCCGGTCGAGACGCTCCCGAGCTCCCCCTCGGTGCCGCCGAGCGGGCCGCGGGCGCGCACCCTCGACGGCTCGCTCCTGGGCACGCCGGCGTACATGTCCCCTGAGCAGTCGCGGGGCGAGCTGCACCTGGTCGACGAGACCAGCGACATGTACGCGCTCGGGGTGATCCTTCACGAGCTGCTCACGCTGCGGCACTACCTGCACGCGCAGACCACGGTGACGGCGACGCTCCTCGGGGTAGACCGCGTCGACCCTGACCTCGCGTCCCACGAGAGCTCGCCGTTTCAGGGCCGGGTGCCCGCGGAGTACTCGCACTTCGTTCGGCACCTGATGGCGAAGGACCGCGCGCAGCGCTTCGCCAACGCCGACGTCGCCCTCGAGCGCCTCGACAAGATCCAGCGGGGGACCTTTCCCGTCGAGTGCCCGGTGACCTTCATGAAGCGCGCGACGGCGATCGCGAACCGCGCGGTCGACAACCACCCCCGCGGCGCGATGCTCACGGCGATGGCGGTCGTCGGGCTGCTCGTCGGCGGGCTCCTCGCGACGGTGGGCGTCGTGCTGGCGCGCGTGGCCTGAGGTCATGCTCGACGCGCTCCGAGGGGTCCGCGTGCTGGACCTCACCCGCATCCTCGCCGGACCCTACGGCACCCTCCTGCTGGCCGACCTCGGCGCGGAGGTGCTCAAGGTCGAGCGCCCCGTCACGGGCGACGACACGCGGCGCACGGGGCCGCACTTCGTCGCGGGCGAGAGCCTGTATTTCCTGTCGGTGAACCGGGGCAAGCGCTCGGTGTGCATCGACCTCGCGCGCCCCGAGGGCCGCGAGGTCCTGCGCGACCTCGCCCTGGGCTGCGACGTGGTGGTCGAGAACTTTCGCGCGGGCGTGGCCGAGAGCCTCGGCTGCGACGCCGCGACCCTCCGCGCGCTGAACCCACGGCTCATCGTGTGCGGCATGACCGCCGTGGGCCGCGACGGCGCCGACGCCCGCGAGCCCGCCTTTGACCTCACCCTCCAGGCCCGCGGCGGGGTGATGTCGCTCACGGGGCACCCCGGAGGCGAACCCGCGCGCTGCGGCGTGCCCATCGGCGACCTCGCGGGGGGCGTCTTCGCGGCCCTCGCGGTGTGCGCCGCGCTGCACCGCAGGGCCGTCACGGGCGAGGGGGCCTCCATCGACCTCGCCCTGCTCGACTGCCAGTTCTCGCTGCTCTCGTACTTCGCCACGAACTGGCTGATGGCCGGCCGCGACGGCGCGCCCCAGGGCAGCGGACACGCCGGCGCCGCGCCCTACCAGACCTTCGCCGCCCGCGACGGGCACCTCGCGGTGGCGGTGTTCACCGACGCGTTCTGGGGGCCCTTCTGCGAGGCCCTGGAGCGTCCGATGTGGTTGCGAGACAAGCGATTTGAGACCAACGCGGCGCGCTGCGAGGCCCGCGACGCGCTGGTGCCGCTGGTGGCCGAGGTGATCGCGACCCGCGACCGCGCGGCGTGGATGGCGCGCTTTCGGGCCGCGGGGGTGCCCGCCTCGCCGGTGCAGCAGGTCTCCGAGGTCTGCGAAGACCCCCGCATCGTCGCGCGGACAATGATCGCCGAGACCCTCCACCCCGCCGCGGGCGCGGTGCGCTCGCCGTCGCACCCGTTTCGCTTCGAGGGGGTCGACGAGCTCCCTGGCGCTGCCGCTCCGCTGCTCGGCGCCGACACGGCGGCGGTGCTGCGCGAGGTGGCGGGCTACGACGACGCGCGCGTCGCGTCGCTCCTCGCGTCGGGCGCGGTGTCGCAGCGCTGAAGGTTGCGCGGGGCGCGTCGGCTGACGATGATCGCGCGGTGAGCACCAGCGAAGCAGACGTGCGGGCGCGCCTCGAGGCCGACGCGGGGGAGGTCTTCGGCAGCGACCTCAAGGCCCACCTCGACCGCGACGTCGTGGTGGTGGTCGCGCCGGGGGCGTCGCTGCTCGACTGCGCGATGGCCGTGGCGACCGACGACGCCGCCGCGGTGTCTGCGTGGCTCGCCGACGGCACCCTGCGGCGGCCGTCGGACGAGGAGCGCGACGCCTGGAGGGCCGACGCGACGCGGCGCTGGCTCGCCGTGGTGGTGCGCCCCTTCGTGCTCGCGCAAGAGCTCCACGACTGAGCGGTCGCCTCCTCCCCGCGGCCCCCCTGCTTCATGGGCTCGCCCAGGTGGTTCTTCGGTGAGTCCGATGTCGTCATGCGCCGAGGCGCCGGTCCTCTTCTGTGTTCATTCGTTGTTGGAATAAACTCGAATGAACACTTATATATGTGTGTAATAACTTCATTGAAGTTTATTCGATGAAGACCCCGCGGGAGGGGTCGCGCGGGCGCGGGCGCGCCTCCGCGCGTGACGAGACCGCCCTGACGGGGTAGACCGGAGGGAACGTGAACCGAACGCGAAGACTCCCCAGCGCCGCGGCGACGCCGTGCCTCCTCGCGCTCCTCGCCGGCTGCGGCGCGCGCACCGGCCTGCGGCAGGACCACGACGCGGGCCCGCTCGAAGACATCGCCGACGTGCCCCCTCCCCCGGCGCGCTGCGTGGAGAGCTCGCTGCGCGCGCAGCGGGGCGCCGCGGTGCCCCTGGAGGTGTCGCTCGAGAACGTGCCCACGCCCTACCCCGAGGGCTTCTCGTGGCGGGTCGTGCGGCGGCCCGAGGGCGCGGCGGCGACCCCGAGGGCGTCGAGCAGCGCGCGCAGCGAGCTGATCCCCGACCGTGAGGGGCTCTGGCGCCTCGAGGCCCTCACGCCCTTCGCCGACCCCACCGGGGCGCCCCTGCGGTGCGAGGTCGAGCTCGAGGTCGTCCCCCCCGATCCGCAGTGCCCGGGCTTCGCGCTGGTGACCCCGCGGGTGCTCCCCCTCGAGGGCGCCTCCCTCGACCTGGCGGTCGACGCCCGGTGGTCCCCGGCGCGGCGCGGGCGCGGCGCGGGGCGAGACACCGCGGTGCTCGCGACCGAAGACGTCGACGCGCAGGTCGCGGCCTTCGCCGCCCGGCTCCCGCCCATGACCGGCGACCTCGCCACCGTCGCCGCCGAGGTCGAGCGCGTCGTGGCGAGCAGCGTGGGCGCGACCCCCGTGCTCGTGGGCCGCACCCTCGCCTCGAGCGCCGTGGGCTCCGTGCGCCGCTCGAGCTTTCGCGTGGCCTCGTCGGCGAGCACCACGGCGATGGTCCTCCGCGACCGCGTGGCCTTCGAGCTCACCGCCGCCGACCCGGGGCGCGGCGCCCTCGCGCTCCCCCGCGGCACGCAGTTCACCTTCGAGCTCACCACCGGGATCGACCCCGCGAGCGGCTCGGTGGTGGTGCTCTTCGCCGCCGCCGAGGCCGGCCGCGCGGGCGACCCCGCGAGCGGCGCGGGCGCGCGCGTGGCTGATTTCACCGACGGCTCCGCCCTCGGGCGCCGCGGCGCGACCCTCGACGTGGTGTGCACCGACCTCGTCGCGAGCCGCACCGTGCGGGCAGACTTCCTCTGGCTCGTCGACACCTCGGGCTCCATGGACGACGACCAGGAGCGCCTGGGCAACGCCGCCGAGCGCTTCTTTCAAGAGATGAACAACGCCGGCGTCGACCTGCGCGTGGGCGTGGTGCAGGCCGGCAGCGACGCCGCGGGGCCCGACCTCGACGACCCTGGATTCACCTGGATCCGCGGCGACGACCCCGAGGGCCCGCGCCGCCTCGCGTACAACGTGACCTTCCGTCGCTACCGCTCCGAGAGCGCCGACCGCGACGCGCCCTACCCCCTCGCGGGCGGCACCGAGGAGCCCCTCGCCGCCGCCATCGTCACCACCCGCGCGATGGCGCGACGTCCGCCCGACCCGAGCGCCGCGCGGAGCTTTCGCGACGACGCCCAGCGCGTGGCCTTCTTCGTCACCGACGAGACGGGCAACAACGACGACTCGCGCTTCTTCGCGCGGCTGCCGGGCGAGTGGGGGGCGACCTTTCCGCAGCGCGCCGAGCGCGTGGCGCGGTGGTTCCGCGACGAGGGCTTCTTGACCTTCGGCATGGTCAACGTCTTCGAGCGCGCGCCGTGCCCCACGGTGTCGAACTTCATCCCCTGCGTGGTCACCGCCAACGGCGGGGGGTACCTCCCGCTGGCCTCGTCGAGCGAGGTCGAGATCGCCCTGGCGCTCTCGGGCATCGTCGACACCGTGGCCGGCGCCGCCAGCGAGTTCACCCTCGGGATGAACCCCATCGCGTCGACGGTGCAGGCCCAGCTCGACGGCCGGGGCGTGCCGCGCTCGCGGGCCAACGGCTTCGACTACGACCCCACGGCGCAGTCCATCGTGTTCCGAGGGAGCACCTGGCGCCCTCGACGAGGGCAGCGCGTGGGCATCGCGGCGTACCGCTGGCGCTGAGCGCTCAGCCCTGGGCGGCCTCGGGGGCCGTGGACCCGGCGAAGGCCGCGACCACCTCGCGCGCCGCGTCGAGGGCCGCGCGGTCGAGGGCGCAGGGGTCGATGTCGGTGGTGAAGCGCACGCTCGTCGCCGTGACCCGGAGGTCTTGCAGCGTGAGCGAGAGCAGCGCCGCGCGCACGCGCTCGGTGAGCAGGCTGGCGGTGAGCGACTCGTCGCTGGTGCTCACGATGAACGACGCGTCGAAGTCGACGTCGCCAGTGGTCCACGTCGCCGAGGCGCCGAAGGCCGGCGCGAGAAAGAGCGTGAAGCCCTGGGGCATCGCGGCCTGCGACTCGACGCCGACGCGGCCGGGCCTCGACGCCGTCGCGTCGACGAAGACCTTGAAGCGCGACGCGCCCGCCGTGCCGTGGAGCACGGGGTGGTCTTCGACCACGCTCAGCCGCAGGTCGGACGACTGCAGCACGAGGGACTCCCAGCTCACCTCGACGGCCTGCAGCCAGCTCCGGTGCGACTCGTCGCGCCGCTTGCGGTCGAGGGCCGACAGCGCCGCGAACAGCACGAGGGGCAGGGCGACGAGCAGCAGCGCGATGAGGATCGTCTCCACGATGATCGGGGTAGTTACCACACCCCCGCGCGCCGCGCTTGACCCGTCCGCGCCTCGCCCCGCATGGTGAGCGCCCTCGTGCGGAACGCCGCCCTCCTCATCGCGCTGTCAGTCTCTCTCGCCGCGGGGGGCGCCCTGGCGCAGGCTGACGGCGGCGCCCTCGACGCGGGCGCGCCGCCCGTCGATGTGCCTGCGGCGCAGGGCGATGCGTCGGTGATGGGCGACGCGCCCGACGCGCCCGACCCCCTCGACGAGCCCCCGAGCGACGACGAGCAGCACGCCGCCGAGCGGGCGGTGCCCGACCGCGAAGACCCCGACGACCCATCGCCCACGGGGGGCTCGCGGGAGGGCGCCGAGGTCCCCGAGACGCCGCGGGCGGCGATCGAGATCGGGTCGCTGAGCGACCGGGCGTGCCTGCGGGCGCTGTCGCGCACGGGGGTTCCGTTCATTCGCGTGCGGCAGCGGGTGCCGGGGGTGGCGCTGCCGGTGATGGTCCGCGGGCCCGTGCGCGGCGTGGTGATCCGCGGGCGCGGCACCCCCGCGGAGCAGGAGCTCATGGACTGCCGCCTCGCCGTCGCCCTCGCGCGCTTCGCGCCCACGCTGCGCGCGATGCGCGTGCGCGAGCTGCGGCACATCTCCCTGCACCGCCCCGCGTCGGCGGCGACGATCGCGCGGCACCCGGTGCAGACCCGGCACCCCGCGGGCCTCGCCATCGACGTCGCCGCGGTGGTCTTCGACGACGGCCGCGTGCTCGACGTGCTCCACGATTTTCACGGCCGCCGCGGCGCCCCCGTGTGCGGACCGAGGGCCCGCGTCCCCTCCGACCGCAGCGCCCGCGCGCTCCGCGCGGTGGCCTGCGAGGCCGCGCGCCGGGGGGTGTTCAACGTGGTGCTCACGCCGAACTTCAACCGCGCCCACCGCAACCACTTTCACCTCGAGGTCGCCCGCGGCGTCTCATGGATGTATGTGCACTGATGTAGGCGCGGTGAATGGCCGTGGCGCGGCTCCGTTGAACGTGACACTCACGCCAGACGAGGTGCCCCGTGCTGCATTCATTCAAGGCTTCTTCGACCCCGCTCTTCGTCGCGCTCCTCGCGGGCTGTGGCTCTGACCTCGACGCCAACACCGTGGGCTTCTCGGGGCCGGTGAACATCCGCCTCGACAAGTTCAAAGACGGAGACGTGCGCAACGAGGCCTTCGACGCCGACAAGTCCATCGACTCCGAGTCGGGCAACCCCTACGCGGGCTTTCTCCGCGACGCGCGGGCGGCCCTGGGCCGTGAACCGGCGGCGGTGCTCCTGGAGCGCATGACCTTCACCCTCGGGAGCGACTCGCGGGGGGTCACGGGCTTCGAGCAGTTCCTCGCGGGCACCGCGGTGGTGTACTTCGCGACCTCCTCGGTGACGGTGAACGTCGGCACCGCGGTGATGCCGTCGGGCGCGGGGCCCGTGAGCGTGACCATCACCGCGGGGCGCGCCGAGCTCGCGCCCATCAACGCCGCGCTGCTCTCGGGGAGCTTCAAGGTCGGCATGCGCGTGCCCGCCGCGCCCAACCGCCCGCGCTCCTTCGAGGGAAAGCTCTCGACCACGCTCTACTTCCGCGCGCTGTCCCTGTAGCCGCCGCGGCGCGGGCTCTGTGGTAGAACCGCCCGGGCCATGGCTCGTCGACCGTTCGAGAAGTACCAGGGCCTCGGCAACGACTTCGTCGTCGTCGACGCCGAGCGCTGGCCCGAGGCGATGATGAACGCCGCCCTCGCCCGCGCGCTCTGCGACCGACACCTGGGCGTCGGCGCCGACGGGGTGCTCTGGGTGCAGCGGCTCCACGGCTTCGACGGCGCGTCCCCCCAGGGCGACCGCCGCGCCGTGCGCCTCGTGATCTGGAACGCCGACGGCACCCGCCCCGAGATGTGCGGCAACGGCGTGCGCTGCGTCGTCGTGTGGCTCGCCGATCAGGGCACCCTGCTCGACGGCGAGACCGTCGCGGTGCACACCGAGGCCGGCGCGCGCGCGGCGACGCTCCACGGGCACGGCGCGGGCGCCCCCCGCGTCGCGGTCGAGATGGGCGCGATTCGCTTGGGAGACAAAGAGATCGTGCGGGTGAAGGGCGACGACGTCGCCGTGCAGCCCGTGGACGTCGGCAACCCCCACGGGGTGGTGTTCGCCCGCGTCGAAGACCCCGCCGAGCTGGTCGACGCCGTGCGCGGCCTCGCGGCGTTTCCGCACGGGGTCAACGTCGAGGTGGTCGAGGCGCTCGACGGCGCGCTGCGGGTGCGGGTCCACGAGCGCGGCGTGGGGTGGACCCAGGCGTGCGGCACCGGCGCCTGCGCCGTGGCCGCCGCGGCGGTGCGCGCGGGCCGGGCGCGCGCGGGCGAGGAGGTGCGGGTGCGCCTCGACGGGGGAGAGCTCAGCGTGCGGGTCTCAGAGACCCCCGAAGGGCTCACCGCGAGGATGACCGGCCCCGCCGTGAAGGTGTTTCAGGGGAGCTGGTAGCGCGGGCGCAGGGGGATCGCCGAGCTCGGCGAGGGGCCGCATTGACACCCCGGCTTCACGCGGCGTAAAGCCCTCCGCTCCGACGGGCCCGTGAACGCTGCTCAGGGGTCCTCGCAACTGGCAACCTACGCCTCGACACGCAGTGCGAAGCGCGGCGATCGATCAGGGAAAACAACGCATATGGCACGCACCCAGTTCACCTCCGAGTCTGTCAGCGAGGGGCACCCCGACAAGGTCTGCGACCAGGTCTCCGACGCGATCCTCGACGCGATCCTGACCCAAGACCCCACCGCTCGGGTCGCCTGCGAGACCATGGTCAAGACGGGCTTCGTCGCCATCGCCGGGGAGATCACCACCACCGCGCGGGTCGAGTTCCCCGACGTGATCCGCGCCGTGGTGAAGGACATCGGCTACACCAGCTCGGACATGGGCTTCGACGCGGCCACCTGCGCGATCCTCACCGCGGTGGAGCGCCAGAGCCCCGACATCGCCCAGGGCGTGACCGAGGGCGAGGGCCTCCACAAGGAGATGGGCGCCGGCGACCAGGGGCTGATGTTCGGCTTCGCCATCAACGAGACCCCGGTGCTCATGCCCGCGCCGGTGTACTACTCCCACCTGCTGGTGAAGCGCCTCGCGGAGATGCGCAAGACCTCCAGGGTCAACTGGCTCCGCCCCGACTCCAAGAGCCAGGTCACGGTCGAGTACGACGACGGCAAGCCCGTGCGCGTCGACACCGTGGTGCTCTCGACGCAGCACGCCCCCGAGGTCACCCAGGAGGAGATCGGCGAGTTCGTGCGCGAAGAGGTGGTGAAGCACGTGATCCCCGCGGCGCTGCTCGACGAGCGCACGCGGTACTTCATCAACCCCACCGGGCGCTTCGTGCTCGGCGGGCCCTACGCCGACGCGGGCCTCACCGGCCGCAAGATCATCGTCGACACCTACGGCGGCATGGGCCGCCACGGCGGCGGCGCGTTCTCGGGCAAGGACCCGTCGAAGGTCGACCGCAGCGCGGCCTACTACGCCCGCTACATCGCCAAGAACATCGTCGCCGCCGGCCTCGCGCAGCGCTGCGAGGTGCAGATCGCCTACGCCATCGGCGTCGCGCGGCCCGTGGGCGTGTACGTGCAGACCTTCGGCACCAGCGCCATCCCCGAGGAGCGCATCGCGGGCTACGTGCTCGAGAAGTTCGACATGCGCCCCAAGGCGATCATCGAGCAGCTCGACCTCCTGCGCCCGATCTACCGCCCCACCGCGGCCTACGGCCACTTCGGCCGCCCGGAGTTCTCGTGGGAGCGCACCGACCGCGCCGACGAGCTCCGCGACGCCCTCGCGCGCTGACCTCTCGCACGTCCGCCCTTTCCTCTCGGGGCGCGAGGTATTACACCCAGCGCCGCCCATGGACCCCGACGAACCCGCCGCCGAAGTGACCGCCGACGCGCCCCGCGGCCTCCGCGCGCTGCCGGTCTTCACGGGCTTCGCGGCCATGCTCATGGCGCAGGTCGCCCAGGCCTCGCTCAGCACCTACCGCAGGGTCCTCGACCCGCCCCACGACCTCAACGGCGTGTGGGCGCAGGCCGTGATCCGCGCGGCGCAGGAGCACCGGCGACTCGCCGTGGGCCGCGAGGTCGGCGCCCTGCTCGTCGCCGTGCTGCTGTTCATCTCGTCGGCGCGGGTGGTCCTGCGCTCGCCCGGCGCGGGCTGGCTCTGGCGCCAGGCCCTCGTGGCGCAGATCCTCCTCGCGGGCGCGACGGTGTGGGTCGAGCGCAGCCTCGAGCCCGCCCGCCGCCGTGCCTTCTTCGAGGCCGCCCAGGCCGCCCAGGGGGCCGTGCAGCCCCTCTCGGGCACCCGCTCCCTCGAAGAGACGCTCCGCGCCCTCCTGGCCTTCTCCGCGGCCGTGCCGGCGGCGTGGGCGGCGGCGGTGTCGCTCATCCTGCTCTACGCGAGCCGCCCGAAGGTGCGCGCGTTCATCGGCTGACCGCCGGGCGGCCCTTGTGGTGACCCCTCGGGTGTGTTGAGCTTCGACCTCGCCTCGACGAGCGCGCGTCTCTACGCGACACCTGCCGAGGCTCCCCATCAACCATCCGAGTGCGACGGAGGTTCCGCGGTGACTGAGGCGACGCGAGGGCGAGCGGGCTGTGATGTGTGCGGGGCCGCGCACACGACGCTGGTGCAGTGGCGCGGCTTCGCGACGCTGTGCGCGCTCCACGCCAAGGTGGTCACCGGGATCCTCCCGAAGCCCCAGAGCGTCAAGGAGATCCGTGCGCTCTTCCCGGCGCGCGTGGTGTCGGCGTCGCGCCGCGGCAAGGCCGCGTAGCGCGTTGACGTCCCCGCGCTCCCCCTGCGACGCTCCCCCCCGATGAGCGACCGCGCGGTGAACGACAACGTGATGGTGATGTACGGCCTCCTCGCCGGCGGGGCGCGGCTGCTGCTGCCGCCGATCGTCGACCTGCCGGTGGTGAGGGTGCTGCGCACGGCGATGGTCGAGCGCCTCGCGCGCGCCCACGGGGTCACGCTCACCGCGGGGGCGCGGCGCATCCTCGTCGACATCGAGCAGGCCAGCACCATCCGCGGCAACGTCACCCAGGGCTTTCGCTGGGCCGTCGAGCGCCTCGTGCCCGGCGGGCGCTTCTTCGACGCCGGCGCGAACCTCTTTCGCACCTGGGGCACCGGGGTGCTCTTGCACCGCTACCTCAGCGAGCACCGCGCGTCGAAGGACCCGGTGCTGAGCGAGATCGAGGCCGAGCGCGTGCGCGCCGGGCTCCGCGCGGCGCTCGTGGTGCTCGACAACGACCAGGCCCGCGCCTTCGCCGACGAGGTGATGCTCCCGATGCGCACCGCCGACGACGCGCGCGGGCTCTCGCGCCTCGAGCGCTGGGGCGAGGCCGCCGCGGCCACCGTCGCCGAGCTCCCCGTCGCGTGGCTCGACGCCGCCGAGCGCACCTTCGTCGAGACGGTGCAGAAGTACCGCTGATGGCGGGGCTGCTCATCGTCGGCGCCGGGGGGCACGGCAAGGTCGTCGCCGAGGCCGCCGCCGCGACCGGGCGCTGGAGCGCGCTGGCCTTCCTCGACGACCGCTACCCCGACCTCGCGTCGGTGAACGGCCTCGCGGTGCGCGGCGCCCTCGCCGACGCGCCGTCGCTGCGCGGAGAATTCTCCGACGCGGCGGTGGCCATCGGGCACTGCCGCACGCGCCTCCGCGTGCTCAACGACCTGCGGCGCTGGGGCTTCGCGCTGCCGGTGGTGGTGCACCCGACGGCGTGGGTCTCGCCCAGCGCGACCCTCGGCGAGGGCACCGTGGTCTTCGCGCAGGTCGCGATCCAGGCGTGCGCGCGCCTCGGCGCGGGGTGCATCGCGAACACCGGGTGCTCCATCGACCACGACGCGGCGCTCGGCGACGGCGTGCACGTGTGCCCCGGCGCGCGCCTCGCGGGGGAGGTGACCGTGGGCGACGCGACCTGGCTGGGCATCGGCAGCAGCGTGATTCAGCGCGTGCGCGTCGGCGCCGACGTCACGGTGGGCGCGGGCGCCGCGGTGGTGCGCGCCCTGCCCGACGGGGTCACCGCGGTGGGCGTACCCGCGCGGGTGATCGCGCAGAAACCCCTGGGAGACTGAGAGATCCATGCGCTTCACGGTTACGCTCGCGCTGCTCGTCACGGCCTGCTCGGGGGCGCGGCCGAGGGCCAACGCCTGCCCCGAGACCCACGCGATGCCCTGCCTCACGCCCGTGGTGTGCGCGATGGACCGGCGCCGCGGCTGCGAGGTCTGCCGCTGCGACGACGCGCCCGGACCGCCGCCCCGGGTCTACCGCCCGGGGGAGCCCGCGACCGGCGCGCGCTGACCCTTTTCGGCGCGCGGACAGGCTACGACCGGAGGTGCTTGACAGGGCGTCGCGCCGCGGCCACCGTGCCCGGCCATGACGACCAAGACGACGGCGACCGTGCTCCGCGCGGTCACACAGAGGGTGCTCGACAGCTTCACGGCGCAGGGGGCGCTGTTCACCGGGCTCGACGTGTCGAACGTGGTGAAGAGCACGCTCCCCGACGTGCGGCACCGGGACATCGCGCCGGTGGTGCGCGAGATGTTCGAGCGCGGCGCGATGGGGGAGTACACCCAGACGCTGATCGACGTGATGGCGAACGGCTCGACCCCGACGCAGGCCTTTCTCTACCACCTCGCGGAGTACGACCCCTCGCTCTACGACGACGCGCACCGCTCGCAGCTCGCGATCCCGCCGGTGAGCACGAACACCGACAAGAACGACGACCGCACGATCACCCAGACCACCCTCGAGGCGCCGGTGGCCCTCGGGCGCGACGGTCGGGGGAGGGTGCCGCGGCAGATCCTGCTCAACGCGGGCATCATCGGCGACGCGGTCTTCGCGCAGGCCGACGCGTCGCCCGAGCGCGTGGTGCTCACCACCCCGACGGGGATGGAGGACGAGGGCCCGATGAGCGCCTCGCTGGAGTACGAGCACCCCTCGCTGCTGCACCTCCCGCGGCGGCTGATGAACGTCTTCACCCCCGGCTCGAAGTTCGTCGCGCGCGTCGTGGGCGGGCGCGTCGAGGTCGTGGGCGTTTGAGCCCCTCTCCACAACCTTTCCATCACAGACAGCGGGTGCGGCGATGAGCGGAAGCGGCGGCGTCATCGAAGAAGTGACGCTCAACTGGACAGACCTCACGGGCAAGAAGACCGGCGCGACCTCGCTGGGCTCGAACAAGTTCTACAAGGCCCGAATCACGCAAGAGGCGACCGGCTTCAAGGTCACCTTCAACTACGGCCGCGTGGGGCAGGCGGGGCAGACCATCACCATCCCGTGCTCGACCCTCGACCAGGCGCGCCGGGAGATGAAGAAGAAGGTCGATGAGAAGGTCGCCAAGGGCTACACGAAGCTCGACATGCGCACCGAGGACGAGGAGCGCCAGAAGGCCGCGAGCCAGGGCGTCGTCGAGGCCGCGCCGAAGAAGGTCGCGGCGGTGCGCACCCGGGAGTTTCACCCCGAGGTCGAGAACCTGCTCAAGCTGATCTACAACGCGACGGGCGCCGCCGTGGCCGCGGGGCTCAGCGCCTCGGCGGGGGCGACGCAAGACGCGCCGCTGGGCAACCTCTCAGACAAGCAGCTCGACAAGGGCGCCGACCTCCTCGACAAGGCCGAGGCGCTGCTCAAGGCGAAGCCCTCGAAGAACGACCTGGTCGACCTGACCAACGAGTTCTTCTCGAACATCCCGCGCAACATCGACAAGGCCCGCAAGCGCGGCAAGCTCGACCTCGACGCGATCCTGCTCAACGCGCAGGAGCGCATCGACGACCACCGCAAGTTCATCACCCTGCTGCGCGACGCGTACCTCCAGAAGGACGTCTTCGCCGCCGCCGCGCAGGTCGAGGACCCGGTCGAGGTCTGGTACGACGGCCTCAAGTGCGACATGGAGTTCCTCGACCCCAAGTCGCCTGAGTACAAGCGGATCAAGACCCTGTTCGACAAGGGGCAGTCTCCTATCAACTCGAACTTCGCCAACCGCCTGAAGCTCGGGCGGGCGTGGAGGGTCGAGCAGGTCGGGCGCAAGGCCGCCTTCGACGACTACGCCGAGCGCGTGGCGAAGAAGCCCGGCGCGACCGGGGTGATCCCCGGCTGGCACGGCACCCGCACCGAGAACATCATGGGCATCTGCAAGACCGGCCTGGTCATGCCGCAGAACCTCCCCAAGGGCGTGCACATCACCGGCCGCGCCTTCGGCCTCGGGATCTACCACACCCCCTGCTGGCCCGACTCGGGCGAGAGCACCGTCGACGAGAAGGGCAAGAAGTTCACGCGCTACAACGGCGCGCTCAAGAGCATGAACTACTCGTCCCTGCGCGGCGCGTTCTATCACCACAACAACACGGCCGACCGCGGGTACATGTTCCTCGAGGAGCTGGCGCTGGGCGTGCCCGAGCTCGCGCTGCAGGTGTGCTTCAACAAGCCCGCCCCCGAGGCCGGCTGCGACTACATCTACGCCCGCGCCCACGGCCACAAATCGCTCTCGAACGACGAGGTGGTGACCTTCGACGAGAACGCCTCGCGCCGCACCGCCATCCTCGAAGTGCTCTACAAGTAGCGCCCTCCTCGTGGGCCGCGAGGGTGGCGCTCCCACCCTCGCGCGCGAACGTGCTACCGCGTTCGGTCTATGCCCCTCGTGTACATCGCCGGTGACGCCTGGGCGACCGAGTCGTCTGTCGAGCTCCACGCGCCCTGGGACGGCGCCTCGCTCGGCTCGGTGGGACAAGCCGACCTCGAGCTCGCCCGCCGCGCCGTGGGCCTCGCCGTCGACGCGCTCCCCCGCGCCGCGCGGCTCCCCTCCCATCTCCGCCGCGACTTTCTCCGCGCGATCTCGCAAGGGATCACCGCCCGCGCCGAGACCCTCTCCCGCACCATCGCCACCGAGGCCGGCAAGCCCATCACCTTCGCCCGCGCCGAGGTCGCCCGCGCCGCGCTGACCTTCTCCCTCGGCGCCGAAGAGGCCACGCGCCTCGGCGGCGAGGTCATGGACCTCGACCACCTCGCCTCCACCGAGGGCGCCGTCGTCATGACCCGCCGCGTGCCCGCGGGGGTGGTCGTGGCCATCACGCCCTTTAATTTTCCGCTCAACCTCGTGGCGCACAAGCTCGCGCCGGCCTTCGCCGCGGGCGCGCCCGTGGTGCTCAAGCCCGCGCCGCAGACGCCCCTCACCGCCCTGGCCCTCGCCGCCATCGTGCGCGAGGCCTGCGACGCCACCGGCGCGCCCAAGGCCATGCTCTCGGTGCTCCCCTGCGCCGTCGAGGTCGCCGAGGCGCTGGTCACCGACCCGAGGCCCGCCGTGGTGTCGTTCACCGGGAGCGCCGCCGTGGGGTGGTCCCTGCGCGCGAAGGCCCCGCGCAAGCGGGTGCTGCTCGAGCTGGGAGGCAACGCCGCGGCCATCGTGTGCGCCGACGCCGACGTCGACCGCGCCCTCGACCGTATCGTGTCGGGCGCCTACGGATACGCCGGTCAGGTGTGCGTGAAGGTCCAGCGCGTGCTCGTGCACGAACACCTCTCGAAGCGCTTCACCGAGGCCCTCGCCGAGCGCACCGCGGCGACGCCCGTGGGGGCTCCCCACGACGAGTCCACCGTGTGCGGACCCATGATCGACGAGCGCGCGGCCCTGCGCGTGCGCGCCTGGCTCGACGAGGCCCAGGCCGACGGCGCCGAGCTGCTCGCCGGCGGCGCGCGCGAGGGCAACCGCCTCACCCCGACCCTCGTGCGGCACGCCCGCGCGGGGCAGAAGATCGTCGACGAAGAGGTCTTCGGCCCGGTGCTCACCGTGCAGCCCTTCTCCGACCTCGACGAGGCCCTCGGCGACGTGAACAGCGGGCGCTACGGGCTCCAGACCGGGCTCTTCACCCGCGACCTCGAGAACATCTCCCGCGCGTACCGCGGCCTCGAGGTGGGCGCGGTCATCGTCGACGACGCGCCGACCTTTCGCGCCGACGCCATGCCCTACGGCGGCGTCAAAGACTCGGGCGCGGGCCGCGAGGGCGTGCGCTTCGCCCTCGAAGACATGACCGAGCGCCGCGCCCTGGTGCTCCGTCGCTTCGGGCCCTGAGGCTCACACGGCGGGAGGGGCGTCTTCGCGCACGGCGTCGCGCAGCCCGCCGAGCACGCGCAGCCCCTCGCCCACCGCCCGCGGCGCCGCGAGCGCGCGTTGCATCGCGCGGTGCGCGCGATGGACGGCGTCGGTCAGCGACTCGCCCCGCGCGAGGTACCCCGTGATGAGCGCCGAGAGGGTGCAGCCCAGCCCGTGCATCGACGGGAGCCTCAGCCGCGGTGCGCGGAGCTCGGTGAACGACTCGCCGTCGAAGAAGAGGTCGACGCACTCGGGGCCCTCGAAGTGACCGCCCTTGAGCAGCACCGAGCCCGCCCCCAGGGCCACGAGGGCCTCGCACGCGGCGCGGGCCTGGGCGAGGGAGCGCACGGGCATCCCCGCGAGGCGCGCGGCCTCTTCGCGGTTGGGCGTGATCAGCGTCGCGAGGGGGATCAGGTCGCGCACGAAGGCCCCGAAGCCCGCCTCGTCGAGGAGCGCGCGGCCCAGCGTGGGGTTGATCACCGGGTCGAGCACCAGCGGGAGCTCGGGGCAGTCGCGCATGACGTCGGCGACGATCTCGACGCACCCCGCGGTGCCCAGCGCGCCGGTCTTCACCGCCTGGGGTGACATGTCGTCGAGCACGGCCTCGAGCTGAGCGCGGATCATGTCGGGGCGCAGCGTGTCGACCTTGCGCACCCCGCGCGTGCCCTGCGCCGTGATCAGCGTGACGGCCGTCGCGCCGTGCACGCCGAGGGCGCCGAAGGCTCGGAGGTCGGCCTGGATCCCCGCGCCGCCGGAGGAGTCGCTCCCCGCGATGGTCAACGCCGACACGCTCTCGATCGCTTGCACGGTGCTCATGCTCGAAGGGAGCGGGACACTAGCACCCCGCTCACCCCCGGCGAAGCACCAGCGAGAGATTGTTCGCGGGCATCTCAATGACCTCTTCGAGCGAGATCCCTTGCGCCGCAGCGAGATCAGTCACGGCGCCGAGGTCGCGCACGCCGTATCCGGGGTCGCGGTCCTTGAGCCAGCGGTCGAAGGCGACGTTGCTCTCGGCGGTGTGCTCTCCGTCGCGCAGAAAGGGCCCGTAGAGCACCAGCACGCCGCCGGGGGAGAGCGTGCGCGCCGCTCCCTCGAGGAGCGCCCCGGTGGCCGACCACGGCGCGATGTGGATCATGTTCGCGCAGAGCATCGCGTCGGCGCGTTCGACGGGCCAGGCGGGGTCGTGCACGTCGAGGCGCAGCGCGGGGAGCACCGTTCCCTTCGAGTCGCGGGCCCAGTCGTCGATGCTCGCGAGGGCCTCGGGGTCGGGGTCGGTGGGCTGCCAGGTGAGCCTGGGGAGCGCGTCGGAGAAGTACGCCGCGTGTTGCCCGCTCCCCGCGGCGATCTCCAGCACCACGCCGCGCGCGGGGAACACCCTGCGCAGCACCTCGAGGATGGGGTCGCGGTTTCTCTCGCAGGCGGGGGCGTGGCGTCGCATCGCAGGGGCATCGCGCCCGGCGCTCGGGATGTCAATGTCGGTGCTACCGTCGCGCCGCCGTGACCAAGCCCGTAGCTCGCCCTGAGATGGTCCGCTGGTACGACCCCGCCCAGCTCTTTCGCACGGGGGTGCAGACCGTGCTCACGGCGATCTTCGCGCGCCGCGCCGACGCGCGGATCCTCATGGCCCTCGGCCCCGACCAGCCCGCCCTCGACCTCTCCCGCGAAGGCGACCTCTGGATCGACTTCGTCGCCGACACGGGCGACGGCTGGCGACCCACCACCGCGGTGCTCCGCGAGCTCGCCCGCGACGCGCTCACGCACGAGGGCGAGGCGCTCCCGCGGGGCGAGCTGCTGGTGATGGGCGGCGACCAGGTCTACCCCTCGGCCTCCCTCTGCGAGTACGAGCAGAGGCTCCTGCGGCCCATGCGCGAGGTCTCTCCGCCGCAGTGCCTCGCGTCTCCGCCGAAGCTCCTGGCGATCCCTGGCAACCACGACTGGTACGACGGGCTCGTGGGCTTCACGAGCGTGTTCATGCAGCGCGAGGCCCTCGGGATGTGGGAGACGGTGCAGTCCCGCAGCTACCAGTGCGTGAGGCTCCCCCACGGGCACTGGCTCGTCGCGGTCGACCTGCAGCTCCTGCAAGACCTCGACGTGCCGCAGCGCCAGTGGTTCGAGGCGAAGCTCGCGGACCTCGCGCCTCGCGACGCGGTGATCCTGTGTCTGGCCGAGCCGCTCTGGGTCTTTCGCCAGCAGTACGGCGAGGCCTACCAGCCGCAGCTCAAGCGCCTGCTCGCGTTCATCGAGGGCAAAGGGGCGAAGATCCCGCTCTGGCTCGCGGGCGACCTGCACCACTACCGCCGGCTCCGCTGCACCCAGGGGATCGACCTCGGCGCGCAGCTCGTCACCGCGGGGGGAGGCGGCGCCTTTCTTCACCCCACGCACACGCCCTCGCTGCGTCGTCTCGTCGACAACTACGGACGCGCCAAGACGCACTACGCCGTCGAGCGCGAGTACCCCGCCCGGGAGGTCTCCCGCCGCCTCGCAAACGGGGACCTGCGCTTTCCGCTGCTCAACCCGAGCTTCGGCCTCGCGGGGGCGGCGGTGTACACGGTGCTGTCGTCCCTGCTCCCGAGGCCCGACTACACGGTGTGGGAGCACGGGGTCTGGAGCACGCTCTTGAAGGGCCTGGAGCAGGCCGCGACGACCCCGAGCGCCATCGCCCTCACCGCGGCGCTCCTCGTCGCCGTGGTGTATTTCACCGACTCGCACAACCGCTTCTACCGATACGCCGCGGGGCTGCTCCACGGCCTCGCGCACCTCGGCGCGGCGCTGCTGGCGACGGGCACGGGCTACAGGCTCCTGCGGGGCATCGAGCGGGAGCACATCGTGCTGCACCGCCTGGCCCTCATGGCGGTGACCTTCGCCCTGGGCTACCTCGCCAGCGGGGTCATCATGGGCGCGTACCTCTGGGTGAGCGTTCGCTTCTTTCGCCGGCACGGCAACGAGGCGTTCTCGGCGCTGCGGCACGAGGGGTACAAGAACTTCTTGCGCATGCGGGTGGGCGCCGAGGGGGTGTCGGTGTGGGCCTTCGGCCTGGACGACACGAGCTCACCGACGCCGCGGGTGATCGACCGCTTCGAGGTGCCTCGCGCGAAGGACGGGTGAGAGCGACGACTCCCTTCCAGGGTGCGTGAGGACTCCTGGGGTGTCGCGACGAGACCTTGAAAGGGATCGGGTCGCGACTTGCCGCACGGGGCCGAGGCGCACGCGACACCCTGGGAGTCGATTCCCCTGTAAGCCCAACGACCCGCCCGCGTTGAGTGTCGGTACCCCACGGAGAGCACCGACATGCGCCCAACCCTCACGCCCAGCACCACCATGCGGCTCATCGCCGCCCTCATGGCCCTCGTGGCCTGGTTGATCACCCGGCCCGCGCAGGCCACGGGGTTGCTCATCCCGGGCGACGCCTCGATCGGCCCCCTCGCGATTCGCTCGCACCGGGTGAACGTCGAGATCCACGAGCGCGTGGCCGAGACCCGCGTGGTGCAGGTGTTTCGCAACCACACCGACCGGGTGCTCGAGGCGACGTACATCTTTCCCATCCCGCCGGGGGCCTCGATCTCGGGCTTCGCGATGATGGTGAACGGGAGGCGACAAGAGGGGCAGGTGCTCGAGGCCAACGAGGCCCGCGGGATCTACGAGGGCATCGTCGCCCGCCTGCGCGACCCCGGCCTCGTCGAGTACATCGGCGGAAACCTCTTTCGCGCCAGGGTCTTTCCCATCCCCGCGCGGGGCGATCAGCAGGTGGAGATCCGCTTCACGCAGACCGTCGACTACCAGTCGTCCACCCTCCATTACCGATATCCCCTGCGCACCTCGGGGCCCCAGGCGGCCACCATGGAGGACTTCACCCTCAGCGCCACCATCGCCTCGCGCACGCCCATTCGCGGGGTGTACTCGCCCACGCACCGCATCGACACCACCCGCCGCGGCGACCGCAGCGTGACCGTGGGCTTCGAAGAGGGGCGCGCCGCCCTCGACCGCGATTTCGACCTCTTCTACACCGTGGCCGACGGCGACGTGGGGCTCTCGCTGCTCACCCACCGCCCGCCCGGTGAGGACGGGTACTTCCTCATGATGCTCGCCCCCCGCACCGAGACCACCGAGCGCGAGATCATCGGCAAGGACCTGCTCTTCGTCGTCGACACCTCGGGGTCGATGTCGGGCGAGAAGATGGAGCACGCGCGGCAGGCCCTCCGCGCATGGATCGAGCGGCTCAACCCCGACGACACCTTCAACATCCTGCGCTTCAGCACCGACGTCGAGCCCCTCGCCGAGGCCTCCCTCTCGGCCTCTCCCGAGAACCGCCAGCGCGCCCTGCGCTTCATCAACTCCATGGACGCCAGCGGCGGCACCGCCATCGAGCCCGCCCTGCGCCAGGCCCTCGCGGTGCCCACGCGCCGGGGCGCGCCGCGGGTGGTGGTCTTTCTCACCGACGGCATGCCCACCGTGGGCGAGACCGACGTGACCAGCATCGTTCGCTCCGTCGCGACGCAGAACAACAACACCGCGCAGGTCTTCGTCTTCGGCCTCGGCGACGACGTGAACACCACCTTCCTCGACCTGCTCGCGCAGCAGAACCGCGGCGCGGCCGACTACGCGCGCTCCGGCGCGGAGATGTCGACCCTGCTCACCAGCTTCTACAGCAAGATCGCCTTCCCCGTGCTCGCCGACCTGCGCCTCGCGCTGCGCGGCGCCGAGGCCTACGACATCTACCCCCGCGACCTCGGCACGCTCTACCGCGGCGGGCAGCTCGTGGTCACCGGGCGCTACCGCCACCCCGGCGCCGTGCACGTCGGACTCACCGCCACCGTCGCGGGACAGGCCGAGGCCCGCGCCTTCGACTGGCCCGTGACCCTCCCCGCGAGCGACGAGGGCAACGCGTTCATCCCGAGGGTCTGGGGAACCCGCAAGGTGGGATACCTCCTCGATGAGATTCGTCTGCGCGGCGAGAACGCCGAGCTCCGTGACTCGGTGATCTCCCTCGCCCGGCGCTTCGGGATCGTCACCCCGTACACCAGCTACCTCATCACCGATCAGCCCTCCACCCCGTCGCCGGTCATGCCCGTCGACGACCTCGCCGTCACCCGCGGACCGCGCCGCCCGATGCCCACGACGGTCCGCACCACGAGTGGGTCCACCACGGTGGCGAACGCCCCCGCCGAGGAGCCCGCCGCGCGCCCTGAGTCGAGCGCCGACCGTGACGCGTTCCGTGCCTTTCAGTCCCTCGGGGGCGGCGCCGTCGCGCGGAGCCCGATGCAGCAGCCGCCCCGGCCCAGCGCCGCGCCCTCGGGGGCCGCCCCGGTCGCGCAGGCCGCGCCGCCCGCGCCGCCCGCCGTCGAGGCGACGGGCGAGGCGGGGCGCCGCATCTCCTCGACCCTGCGCGACATGCGCGAGGCCGAGCGCGTCGGCACCTCCTCGGGGGGCACGCGCTTCGCCGCCGGGCGCGCCTTCGTGCGGACCCAGGGCCTCTGGCAGGAGAGCGGGCTCACCGTGGGCAGCGCCCGCGTGCTGCGCGTGCGCTCGATGAGCCGCGGGTACTTCGCGCTGCTGCGCCTGCGCCCGAACCTCCGCGCGATCCTCGCCCTCGGGAGCGTGCGCTTTCGCCTCGACGCCGACCGGGTGATCGAGGTCAGCGACGCCGCCCCCGAGGGGCCCGAGTCGGCCGTCGAGGCCTTTCTCCGCTGAGCCTTCTTTTCAGACACCCATTCCCGACATCGCCCGTCCCAAGAGACACCATTCCCGTCAACGGAGGAACACCGTGATGACCCGACACCTCTGCGCCCTCGCCCTCGCCGCCACGACCGCGCTCCCCGCCACCGCCCAGGCCATCGAGATCTACGCCTCGACCCCGGGCACCGTGGTGGTCCCCTCGCCGCGGGTGTACGTCCCGCCGGTGACCACGGTGGTGATCCCGTCGCCCCGGGTCTACGTGCGCAGCACGCCGCGGCTGTACATCCCCCCGGCCGATCCTCCCGCCGACCCCCCCACGCACCCGCAGCCGCAGGAGCGCCGAGACCCCCGCACCGCCGTCTTCGTCGGCGCGGGCTACGGCGGCATGACGGGCTTTCAGGGATCCGCCGCGGGCACCTTTCGCCTGCACTTGGGCCTCGGCCTGGGCGCGACCGAGATCGGCATTCGCGCCGACATCGCCAACCGCGCCCTCGACGCCCTCGCGAACACCCAGCCGGGCAACGTCTATCTCATCTCCGCCGAGGTCGCCCACCGCTTTCTCGAGGGCTCCACCGTGCGCCCGGTGCTGGGGCTGAGCTTCGACCGCTGGCAGGTCGACGCCGACAACGGCGCGAGCGCAGGGGCCTTCGGCGTGGGCGCGCGGGCCGGCGCCGAGGTGCACTATCACCTCAACCCCAACGCCGCCCTCGTCTTCGGCGCCGACCTCGGGTACCACCGCGTGCTCACCGCCATCGACGGCGTCTCGGTCGCCCCCGACGTGCTCACCTTCGGCGCGACGATCGACATCCGGCTCTAACCCCCGCAGCTGGCGATGCGCCTGCGCAGCAGCGCGCGCTCGGCCTCGGTGGGCGCCGCGACCGACGCGCGCTCGAGGTACGCGATCGCCTGCGCGGGGTGCCCCGCGCGGCGCAGGAGGTCTCCCACCACCGCGTCCCAGAGGTAGTAGCCCGCGAGGCCCGGCGGGAGTCGTACGCCCTCCAACGAGTCGATGCCCGCCTGCGCGCCCCGCGCCTCGGCCAGGGCCACCGCGCGGTTGAGCGCGTGGAGCGGCGAGGGCAGGCGTCGGTCGAGGAGCGTGTACAGCTCGGCGATCTCCTCCCAGCGGGTCGCGTCGAAGCTCGGCGCGAGGGCGTGCTCCGCGGCGATGGCGGCCTCGGCGTGGTAGCGGCTGAAGACCCCGCCCTCGGCCGACGCGTGCAGCCAGCGCAGCCCCAGGAGAATCTCCTCGCGGTCCCACTGCGTGCGGTCCTGTTCGGCGAGGGTGAGCAGCTCGCCCGCGGCGTCGACGCGGGTCGAGAGGCGCGCCGACTGCAGGTGAAACAACCCTACCAGCGCGCGGGTCTCGGGAACGTCACACCCCTTGTGCCGCAAGAGGATGTGCGCCAGACGCAGCGCCTCCTCGCAGAGCTCTCGACGCACGAGGGCGTCTCCCGACGCGGCGCAGTAGCCCTCGTTGAAGAGCAGGTAGAGCACCGCGTGCACCGCCGGGAGGCGCTCGGTGACGTCGGGCGGGGCGTCGAGGTCGAGGGCGCCTTCGCGCAGCGCCTCGCGGGCGCGGGTCACCCGCTTGTAGACGTTGGCCTCGGTGGTGAGCAGCCGCAACGCGATCTCGCGCACGCTGAACCCGCACAGGACCTTGAGCGCCAGCGCGATCTGCGAGGGGGGCGGGAGGCGCGCGTCGCAGCACACGAAGAGCATGCGGAGCTCGTCGTCGTCGAGGTCTCCCTCGAAGGTCGCCTCGGGCGCGGGGCTCTCGGTCGGAGCCACCTCGCGGACGCGCTCGGCGGCGCGGCTCCAGGCGCCGTCGCGGCGAGACTGGTCGCGCAGGGTGTTGAAGGCGACGCGGTAGAGCCACGCCCCGGGGTCGTCGGGCACCCCCCGCAGGGACCACGCCGTGAGGGCGCTCAAGAGGGCCTCTTGCACGGCGTCTTCGACGCGCTGGAGGGAGGCGAGGCCGAAGCGGCGCGCGAGGGTGGCCACGAGGCGCCCGTAGGCGTGTCGAAAGTAGTGCTCGACCAGCCCCGAGGGGCTCTCCCGCGCCGCTTCGTTCATGGGCTCAGAGGCCAGCGAGCTCGCGGATCTCGATGCGCGCGCCCGGCATGTGCGTGATGGGACACGCCCGCGCGACGGTCAGCGCCTCGTCGTAGCTGGCCGCGGCGACGATCGAGTAGCCGCCGATGACCTCCTTCGACTCGATGAAGGCGCCGTCGGTGACCACCCCCGAGGCGAGCTGGCGACCGCCGGGCTTGAGGCCGTCGCCCATGTCGACGACCTGGTCCTTGAACTGCGCCTTCCACGCGGCCCAGGTGGACATCATGGCCTGCATCTCCTCGGGCGAGGGCGGGGTCGACGGGCCATCGGCGGTGGGGACGCGGTAGAGAAAGAGGAACTTCTGCTGCGACATGGTGGGGGTGTCTCCTGTGGTGATGGTGGGGGTCACATCGGGGCGGCGATCCCGTCGCCGCGCCGACATGACCTCGACGAAGCGCCCCGTCCGAGTTGGACACCGCCTCGTACGATTCTTCGCACGATCTCCGCTCACGCGGAATTACCGCCACCGACCCCGCTCGCGGTAGGGTCCTGGCGAGGGATATGGACGAAGAAGCCGCCACGTCTCCGAGCGCATCGGAGCCTGTTTCTGGGACGCCCTCTGCGGCGAGCTCAACGCCTCCCCCGGATCCCTCACCCGCCACGACGCTCCCCCCTCCGGTCGCGGCGAACGGGGCGGAGCTCGTGTCGATCTCGCCTCCGCCGAGGATCCTCTCGGTGGCGCCGGCGGTGCGCGAGGTGATGCCCTCGAACCTCCCGCCGGCGCGCTCGCTGCCGCCCGAGCCCGAGCCCGAGCCCGTGCTCGACAGCCCGCTCGTCGCGGTGGTCGCGCTGATCGAGCAGAACGAGTGGACCAAGGTCTGCGCGCAGCTCGAGCCGATGCGCGACGCGCTGCCCGCGACCTCGCCCACCCTGGGGCTCTTCTACGCCATCGCGCGGCACGAAGACGCGCTCTCCCGCCCCGGGAGCCCCGAGCGCGACCCGGCCAACGAGAGCCTCGCGCGCGAGAGCCTCGCGCTGCTCCTGGACATCGGACAAGACACCGCCGCCGCGCGCATGCTCGCGCTGCGTCTGCTCCGTCGCCCGTGGTCCGCGGCGCCCGCGCCGGGCGCGAGGACCTCGTTCTTCATCGTGCTCTTCGCCATCGCGGTGGGCGCGCTGGTGGGCTGGCTCCTCGACCAGGGCTTCGACCGCTTCTATCACCGCTGAGCCGGGCGCTACTCCCCCGGCGCGAAGCGGTACGGCACCACCACGCTCGCCGGGCCGCCCGTGGGTCGCGCGAAGCGCAGCCCCAGGAACACCCCCTCGATGCACCGGGTCACCTCGCGCATCGAGGGCTCCCCGGTCGAGCCCGCGGTCTCCGAGACCCGCCCGTCCTCCTCGACCCGCGCGCGCACCTCGACCTCGCCCCGCGCGCTCGGATCGCGCACCACCGCGCGCTCGTAGCACCGCCGCACCGGGTCGGCCGCGCCCGCGAGCACCTCGCGCACCGACGCGGGCGTGAGACGTCCGCGGGTGGGGGGGCGCGTCACCACGGCACCCGCGTCGCGCGCCCCGGCGTCTCGGCGCCGCCGTCGGGGTTGCGCCCAGGCGAGCTCGCAGCCCGCGCACAGCAGCAGCAGCGCGAGGCGCCTCACGTGACCTTGGTGAACGCGAAGCCCTCGTCGCCCACGTCCACCCGCACCGTGTCGTTGGGCTTGTAGCCCCCGCGCAGGAGCTCTTCCGACAACGGGTCCTGGAGCTGCTTGAGGATCACCCGCTTCAGGGGCCGCGCGCCGTACGCGGGCTCGTAGCCCAGGTCGGTGAGCAGGTCCCGCGCGGCGTCGGTGACCTCGAGCTTCACCCGGTTCTCGCGGAGCAGCCGCGAGAGCCGCCGGAGCTGGATGTCGGTGATCCCCCGAAGCGCCTCGCGCGAGAGGCGGTTGAAGATGCACACATCGTCGATTCGGTTGAGAAACTCCGGTCGAAACGCCTTCTTGAGCTCCTCCTGGATCTCTTCGCGGAGCTGCTCGTCGGAGGCCCCGTGCTCGGTAGCCTCGAGGATCCGCATCGCGCCGATGTTGCTCGTGAGCACGATGACGGTGTTCGAGAAGTTCGCCATCTGCCCGCGGTTGTCGCTGAGGCGCCCGTCGTCCAACACCTGCAGCAGGATGTTGAAGGTGTCGGGGTGCGCCTTCTCGACCTCGTCGAAGAGCACCACGGAGAAGGGACGCCGGCGAATCGCCTCGGTGAGCATTCCCCCGCTCTCGCTGTCGACGTAGCCCGTGGGCGAGCCGATGAGCCGCCACACCGAGCCCTTCTCCATGAACTCGCTCATGTCGAGGCGCACCAGCGCGTTCTCGTCGTCGAACAAGAACTCCGCGAGGGCCTTGGCGAGCTCGGTCTTGCCCACGCCCGTGGGTCCCAGGCACAAGAAGCTCCCGATGGGACGACCCGGGTCGCGCAGCCCCACGCGGCTCCGGCGAATGGCCTTCGCCATGAGGTTCACCGCGCTGTCCTGCCCCACGACCCGCGCGCGGAGCTCGTCCTCCATCGTGAGCAGCTTCTCGGTCTCGCTCGCGAGGACCTTGCTCACAGGGATCCCCGTCCATTGTTCGATGACCCCGCCGACGCCCTCTTCGGTCACCGACATCTTCAGCAGCAGCGGCTCCTCGCGGGCGAGGGCGGTCTCGGCCTCGGTGAGGGCCTTCTCCGCGTCGGGGATGTCGTGATTCGAGAGCTTCGACGCCTTGGCGGTCTCTCCATACGACGCCGCCTTGTCGCGCTCGGCCCGGAGCTCGAGGATCTGCGCGCGCGCCGCGCGAAACGCGCCGATGGCGCTGCGCTGCCGCTCCCACCGGGGCTTGAGCTCTTCGTACTTCTGACGAACTTCAATGAGGTTCTTCTCGACCACGCCGCGCACCTCGACGCTCGCGGCGTCCTCCTCGTCGACGAGGGAGCGGTGCTGCGCCTCGAGGGCCGAGAGCTGCCGGGCGAGGGAGTCGAGCTCGGGCGGGCCGGCGTCGAGGGCGAGGCGACACTGCGCGGCGGCCTCGTCCATGAGGTCGATGGCCTTGTCGGGGAGCTCCCTGCCCGAGAGGTAGCGCTTGCCGAGCTTCACCGCGGCGACCACCGCGGGGTCGGTGATGCGCACGCCGTGGTGCACCTCGTAGCGCTCGACGATGCCCCGGCACATGCCGATGGCGGTGTCTTCGTCGGGGGCGTCGACGGGGAGGGCCGAGAAGAGCCGCGAGAGCGCCGAGTCTTTCTCGATGTTCTTCTTGTACTCCGCGGGGGTGGTGGTGCCGATGATCTGCACGTCGCCGCGGCTCAGGGCGGTCTTGAGCAGGTCCGCCGGGCCGCTCCCGCTCGCCGCGTTGGCGAACATCGCGTGGATCTCATCGACCACGAGGATCACGTCCCCGTCGGCGTCCTTGGCGGCCTGAAAGATCGCGCGGAGGCGCTCTTCCATCTCGCCCCGGAGCTTGGCGCCGGCGACGAGCTGCCCGAGGTCGAGCTGCATCAGCCGCTTCTTCTTCAGCGGCGCGGGCACGTCCCCCTGCGCGAGGCGCGTGGCCAGGGCGTACAGAATCGCCCGCTTGCCCACCCCCGGCTCGCCGATGAGCAGGGGGTTGTTCTTCTGCCGCCGCGCGATGACCTGGAGCACCCGTCGCAGCTCGACGTCGCGTCCGACGATGGGGTCGAACTGGTCCTTGCCCGCGGCCTCGATGAGGTCGCGGGTGAAGCGGGCGAGGATGTTCGCGTCGCCCGCGGCTCCCCCGGCGCTCGGCTGGGTGCCCCCCGAGGACGCGCTCTGGCTCGCTTGCACCTCCGCAGGGATCGCGCTGTCGGGCAACGACTTCAGCGCCGCGCGGACCTTCTCCACGTCGACGTCCATCACCCGCATCACGGCCCCGGCGAAGCCCGTGACCTCGGCGCTGAGGGCCAGCAGCAGGTGGCGCACCCGCACGGGACCTCCGTCTCGCGCGGCCTCGCTCTCGGCGCGGGTGGTGAGCCCGAGCATCCGGGGCGAGAGGTACGCGACGGCGTTGGGCACCTGCTGAATGCGCCGCATGACCGCCTCGGCCTCGACGAGGAGGTCACCGGGGTCGATGCCCGCGCCCTCGAAGGCCTTCTGCGTCAGCGTGTCGCGGTCGAGGAGTCGGTAGAGCAGGTGAAGGCTCTCGACCTCCGCGTGCCCCCGCTCATCGGCGAGGCTCTGGGCGCCCGAGAGGGCGGTCTTGGCGTCGGGGGCGTAGCCTTCGAGCTTCCAGCTTCGAGTCGTCGACATGAGGGTCGCGAGGCTAGCACGAGTGGGCTAGAGCCCGTCTCGCTCCAGCGACGCGACGATCTGTCGATAGAACGCGAGGTGATCGAAGCCGCTCTCGTGCACGGGCCCCGTGTGCGCGACCTGCCCCACCTCGTCGAAGTGATCCGCGGGGACGCATCCCATGAAGCGCCCCCACTTCGCGCTCTGCACGGTGACCATCCCGTCATTCACGTTCTCTCGGGGGTTGGTCCCTTCGAGCAGCAGCGCGATGCCCGCGAGGAACACCGTGGTGTTGTCGACCCGCCCCGGCTCGTTCGCGACCTCGCCCGCGCACACGCTCGCGCCGTCGCGCCGGTTGCTGCGCCCCGCCCAGGAGTAGTACCGCACCCGAGGGTCATCGCGGTTCTCTTCATTGAAGCGGGTCATCGCGCGGGTCGACATCCCCTGGAGCGCGCCGCGCAGGTCGGCCCGGCTCCGCGCCTCGTTGTAGGCCACGCCCAGCAGCGTCGCGAAGGCGTTGATCACCCCGTCGGCCACCCCTGGGATCGCGCTGTTGAAGAGGTCGGCCACCGCCGTGCCCCGGTGCGGCGTCGAGACGGTGACCAGGGCGCCGACGCGCCCGCCGTAGCCCATGGTCGAGATGATGTACCGCGCGTCGAGCCCCCCCTGGGAGTGCGCGACGATCACCACCCGCGAGGCGCCGCTGTCGCGCAGCGCGTCGTCGACGGCGCGGGCGAGGGCGGGCGCGCGCTGGGGAGACGACCCGAAGGGCGGGAGCACGGCCTCGTACACCCGCCGCCCCTGCGCGCGGAGCATCGGCGCGACGCGAAAGAAGTACCCCACCGGGCCGATGTCTTGAAAGCCCGCGAAGCCGTGCACGAGCACCACGGGGAGGCGGGTATCCCCCTGCGGGACAGGGACATCGGTGACGTCGTCGAGGGACGGCGCGTCGGCGGGAACGACCACGTCGGCGGAGCCCGCGTCGGGCTCGTCGGGGAGCGGCGGGACGGTGAACACCTCGGCCTCGAGGGGGCTCGACGCGTCGTCGGTCGGCGCGGCGCCCGTGGTGGTTCCGCAGCCCGCGAGGAGGAGCATGATCCCGAGCGCGCGCACCCCCCGAGGCTATCACCACGAGGCCCGTCTTTGGGATATAGCTCTGCGCCCATGAGCACCTCGGAGCTGAAGAAGACCCCCCTCTACGAAGCCCACGTCGCGCTGAAGGGACGCATGATCCCCTTCACCGGATACAGCCTCCCGGTGCAGTACACCGGCATCGTCGACGAGCACGTCGCGGTGCGCACCGCCGCGGGCCTCTTTGATGTCTCGCACATGGGCGAGCTCACCATCGAGGGCCCCAACGCCCTCGCCCAGGTCGACCGCCTGGTGACCAACGACATCGCCGGCCTCCTCGACGGCCAGTGTCGCTACACCCAGTGCCTCAACGCTCAGGGCCACTCCCTCGACGACCTTATCGTGTACCGGGTCTCTGCGCAGAGCGTGCTGGTGGTCTGCAACGCGTCGAACCGCGAGAAGATCGTGGGGCACTTCACCCGCGAGGTCACCGGCTCCACGGTGCGCGACATCTCCGACGACACCGCGCTTATCGCGCTCCAGGGGCCGAAGGCCATGACCATCCTGGCCGAGGCCGGGGTCGACCCGCGTGTGGCCGAGCTCCCCTTCTTTCACTTCACCGACGCGACGATCTTCAACGCCCCGGCGACCTTCTCGCGCACGGGCTACACGGGCGAGGACGGGGTCGAGATCTTTCTCCCGCCCGCCGACGCCCTGCGGGTCTGGAACGGGCTCATGGGCCTCGGCGCCGCGCACGGGCTCAAGCCCGCGGGCCTGGGCGCGCGCAACACCCTCCGCCTGGAGTGCAAGATGGCCCTCTACGGCAACGACATCGACGAGACCACGAACCCCCTCGAGGCCACGCTGGGCTGGTCCGTGCGCCTCGACAAGGGAGACTTCATCGGCCGCGACGCGCTCCTCGCGGTGAAGGCCGCGGGGCTCACCCGCAAGCTCGTGGGCTTCGAGGTCACCGACCGCGCCATCGTGCGCGACCACTGGGACGTGCTGAACACCGAGGGCGAGAAGGTCGGCTACGTCACCAGCGGCTCGCCGTCGCCCACCACGGGCAAGAACATCGGCCTGGCGTATGTCCCGATCGCGATGAGCGAGGTGGGGACCGAGCTCACCCTGCGCGACCCGCAGCGGGGCCGCGAGGCGAAGGCCGTGGTCGTGAAGACGCCCTTCTACAAGCGCGCGAAGTGAACTTCAGTGCCCCGCGAAGGGGAGAATCCCCGCGCGGAGCGACGCGAAGATCACCACCGCGCCGAGCATGAGCGCGTCGACGCGATCGAGAATTCCGCCGTGACCCGGCAGCAGCGCCCCTGAGTCTTTCACCCCCGCCGAGCGCTTGAGCACCGACTCGGCGAGGTCGCCGAGCTGCCCCACCACACCTGCGACCAGGGCCACGGCGACGCCGGCGCCCAGCGGGAGGGTCTTGAGAAAGACCATCGACGCGAACACCGCCGCGAGCACCGAGCCCAGCGCGCCGCCCACCGCCCCCGCCCAGGTCTTGTTGGGAGAGACCGCGGGGTAGAGCTTGGGACCGCCGATGTACTTTCCGAAGAAGAAGCCGCCCGTGTCGCTGAACCACGCGGTGAGCAGGGTGAGCAGGGCCAGGCCCGCGCCCTCGTTGGGGGTGCCGTGCGCGCGAATGAGGGCGAGGGCGGCCATGGTGGGGGCGAGGTACATCGGTCCCATGACCAGGGCGCCGACGCGGCTCATGGCCGAGGGGATCTCCGCGGGGCGAAAGAGCGCGACGAGGAGCACCGCGGGCATGAGGAGCGCGAAGCTCCAGACCAGCCACGCGGGGTTCTGCGCGCCGTAGCGGGTGAAGACCAGCACGGAGAACAGCCCGAGGGAGAGCCCGGTCCCGAGGGTGCGCCCGAAGGCGTCGTCGGGGTGGGTCATCGAGAACAGCTCCCAGGCGGCGATGCCCATGGCCACCCCGGCGATGCCAAAGAAGGCCAGCTGGGGCAGGAGATACAGCGCCGCGATGAGAATCGGACCGCCGATGAGGGCGGTCAGGAGCCGGCTGGCGAGGTTCGACATGCGTTCTGTCCGTGGCCGTTCGTGGGGTTCACCGACCGCGGCGGAATCAGCCCGAACCGTCGCTGGCGTCGCTGGTACGAAGCGATCGCCAGGTACAGATCCTCCGCCTCGAAGTCAGGCCAGAGGGTATCTGAGAAATAGAGCTCGCTGTAGGCAGAACCCCAGAGGAGAAAATTCGAGATCCGCTGCTCGCCCCCGGTGCGGATCATCAGGTCGGGCACCCCGTGGCGCACTGAGGGGAGCTGCGCCTGGAGGGTGGCGACGCTGATGTCGTCGGGAGAGAGCTCGCCGCGCTGCACCGCGCGGGCGAGGGCGCGGGCGCCGTCGACGATCTCTTCTAGTCCGCCGTACGAGAGCGCGAGGGTGAGCACCATCGCGTCGTTGTCTTGCGAGGCCGACTCGAGGGCCTCGAGGGCGTCGCGCACGTGGGAGGGCAGCCGGGACACGTCTCCGATGGCGCGGAGACGAATGGTGTTCTGAAGGATCTCCTCCCGCTCCGAGACCAGAAAGTCTTCGAGGAGGACCATCAGCGCGTCGACCTCGTCCTTGGGTCTGCCCCAGTTCTGCTCGGAGAACGCGTAGAGGGTGAGCTCTCGCAGCCCCAGCCTGCGGGCGGCGCGCACGATCCGTCGCACGGTGTGCGATCCCGCGCGGTGCCCAACAACACGGGCCTTGCCTCGGAGCTCGGCCCAGCGGCCGTTGCCGTCCATGGTGATCGCGACGTGACGGGGGATGTTGTGCAGTTCGATCAGGGTCATCGGCTGGTGCTCGACGGTGCGATTACTACAGCTTGCGTCCGCGGCAAACGTCGTTGGCGCGAACGGCTGTGATTGCCGGGCGAACGGCCCGTGCTTAGGGTGGGTGGCGCTCCCATGGCAGACAAAGACCTATATTCCGTGTTGGAAGTCCCGCGCACCGCGGACGCCGAGGCCATCAAGAAGGCCTACCGCGCGTTGGCGATGAAGTATCACCCCGACCGCAACCAGGGGAACAAGTCGGCCGAGGAGCGCTTCAAGGCGATCAACCACGCCCACGACGTGCTCGGCGACGCCAAGAAGCGCGCGCTCTACGACGAGTTCGGCGAGCAGGGGCTGCGTGAAGGCTTCAACCCCGAGCAGTTTCGGCAGTACCAGCGCTGGGGCGGCGGCGGTCCCCGGGGCGGCGGCGAGGCGTACGCAGGCGGCAACGTCGATGTCTCCGACCTCTTCGAGCAGATGTTCGCGGGCGGGGGCGTGGGCGGTCCCGGCTTCGGCGGTCGCCGTCGTACGCGCGCGCCGGTGCGCGGCGCCGACCTCGAGGGCGAGATCACCATCGAGCTCTCCGACGCCGTGCGGGGCATCGAGCTCCCGCTCACGGTGAACGGACACTCCTTGAAGGTCCGCGTCCCCGCGGGGGTTCACGACGGCGCGCGGCTGCGCATCCCGGGCAAGGGTCAGGCGGTGACCGGAGGGCGCCCCGGCGACCTCATGCTCACCGTGCACGTTCGCCCGCACCCCTCCTTCTGGGTCGAAGACGACAGCCTCCACGTGACCGTGCCCGTGACCTTCGTCGAGGCCTGGCGCGGCGCGAAGGTGCGGGTGCCCACCCCCGGCGGGGACCTCACCGTGCGGGTCCCTCCAAAGACCCCGAGCGGCACGAAGCTCCGGCTGCGCGGCAAGGGCGGCGCTCAGGGCAAGAGCGGCGAGGCCGGAGACCTCATCGTGCACATCGAGCTCGCGCTCCCGCCTGACACCCCCGAGGTCGAGGCGATCATGCAGGAGCTCGAGAAGCTCGAGCCCGTCGATCCCAGGGCCGAGCTACGGTTCTAGTACCTTTCCACAGGGGATTTGAAAGGTTGAGGTGAACCCACGCCGCGGGCCCACACCGACGCTGCCGCGCGCCTCTCCCTCCTCGGGCTGCGTTCGACACACAAGTCAGAATCCGCTTAAAAGCTGATGCGCCTCTGGTCTGTCCGCGCCGTCCTCGTCCCTTCGACCCGACGCGGGCCCCTCCACCCCTTCCCTCCTCCATGGGCTTCGCCGTGGAGGGGGCTCCTTCGGGAGATGCTCCGCGTCGACTGCCCTTGGGATGCGTACATGGCGGACCGCGCGGATGTGTCTGCCATCCTGGTTCACCTCCTCCATCGGCGAAGCCTGGAGGAGGAGGGAGTGGCCCGCGGCGCGATTCATCTCAACCTTCCCCTGTGGAAGGTCAGCACCGTGACCTCTGATGGTCTCCACCATGTCCGGTCGACCACGCTCATCCCTTCGGTGACGGTGCCGATCCAGGGGTAGCGCGCGTCGAGGCTGGGCGCGTCGGCGAGCATCACGAACCACTGCATCCCGCCCGAGTCGAGTCCGCCCAGGGGCACGCCGACAGAGCCGCGGGCGAAGCGCTCGCCGCTCACCTCGGTGCGCACGATGCGGTCGGTGCCGCCGTAGCCGTCGCCCCGGGGATCTCCCCCCTGCGCGACGAACCACGGGACCACCCGGTGCCACAGGGTCCCTCGGTAGCGTCCGGCGCGCGCGGCGTCGAGGGTGACCCGGAGCGCCTGCGGGGCGGTGTCACCCCGAAGGCTGAGCACGAAGCTCCCCGCCGTCGTTCGCACGCGGAGCCGCGCCGCGACCACGGGCGCGCCCGCGGGGGCCGAGTCTGGGGTCACGCCGAGCTCAGGGTGCACCACGGCCTGAATCGCGCGGGAGACCCCGGCGGGCACCGGGGTGGGCTCGCCGAGGAGCCGCGTGAGCACGAGGGCGTGGGTGCGGGCCTCGATGGCCGTCTCTTCAGGGAGCTCGAAGGGCGCACGGAGCAGGCGCTGCCGCACGGGCGCGGTGAGCATCCGGTCGAGGAGGATCCTGCGCGGCGTCGGGGCCCTCGCGCCTCGCTCGACGATCCCGACGAGCCCTTCGAGGAGCTCGGCGAGCACCCCCGGCTCGTTCGTGCGCGCGAGGGACTGCAACAGCGCGGGGTCTGCGGCGCCCTCGGTGTGCGTGGCCGCGCGGGCGACGGCCTCGAGCACCCTGAACTCCCCGCCGGCCTCGCGAAGAACCGCCTGCAGCCGCGCGACGGGTTCGCGGGGCGGGGTCTCGGCCGCGATGCGCTCGGCGCGGGCGGCGAGGGAGCGCCATCGCTCGCTCCCCTCAGCGCAGCGCATCACCCGCTCGCCGCTGAGCACCCGGTCGGCCACCACCGCCACGGCGCAGCGAAACGCGGCCCCCACCGACGGAGGATCCAACCGTACGCCCTCCAGCCGAGGCACCTGGTCGGCGAAGGCCAGGCGCACCGCGGCGTCGTCGAAATCCGCGGTCTCGAGGAGCGTTCGCACGCCGTTCGCCCAGGAGCGCGGGTGCAGCGCGACCCGCTCCCCCAGCAGCGCGAGGGCCTGCGCCTCGAAGCCGTGACGCACGTCGGGGCTGCGTCCCTTCATCGAGCGGGCGAGGGTCGAGAGCGCGATGGGGTGGAGGCCCGTGATGAGCGCGGGGGAGAGCGAGTCGGCGTCGGGGGAGGCGGCGAGCTGCGCGCCGATGAGCTGCTCGTCGAGCTGCGACGACGCCAGCCAGCGCAGCGGGAGGCCGTGCAGCCCCCCGAGCGGGAGCTTGAATCGCTGCACCAGCGCCGCGGTCACCCCCGACGGGGTCGGGCGGTCGAGGAGGGCGGCGAGGCGGCCCAGCGCGGCGGGGCCGTCGGCGGGCACCCGTCCCATCATGCCCCGCACGAAGTCTTCGAGGCGCGCTTCGGGGATCTCTCCCAGCACGCTCTCGAGCTGCGCCCGGGGTACCCGACGACCCAGCACAAAGGCCGCCGTCGCCGACTCGGGGAGGGAGGGGTCTCGCGCGAGGGCGCGCAGCGCCGTGACCCGGCCCTGGGGGAGCGTCCCCGAGGGGTACCCCTCGTGCCAGAAGGGCGCGGTTGCACGTGCAACATCGGCGGCGCGCACGTCGGCGCCAGGCGCGTCGGCGCGGGGAGCGGGCGCGTCGGGAGCGCTCTCCCGCGCGGCGTCTGGAGCCGCGGGGATCTGCGTGACCGCCACCACGTCGGGCTGCGGGGGCGGCGCGGGCTTCGAGGGGCAGGCGCCGAGGCCCCCCAGGAGGCCCAGGGCGGCGAGGTGTTGCACGTGAAACACGGCGCGGGCGTGACCGCGAGGAGAAGAACCGGGCAAGGGCATCGGGCGAACCTCCCGCGCGGGCACCTCGCTCCGCCCCTCACCGGGTGAAGCGCAGAGCACGCGCGCCGCTCATGGTCGCAGAAAGCCGCCGAGGAGCACGAATCTTCGGGGAGTTCAGGAGAGAGGAGGGGTGAGCTCAGGCCAGAGCGACGCCGGGGGAGACTCGCCGGGGAGGGTGCCTTCGAGGGCGGCCACGAGGTCCGGCCGAAAGAACACCGGGAGCCCCTGCGCCTCGACCCCTGCGAGCACCGCGTCGCAGAGCGCGCCCTCGGCCCGGAGCACCACCCTGGGCGCGCCGTCTTCTCCGCGCGCGAGGGCCGTCAGCGCGCGGGCGCCGGTGAGCACGAGCCAGTCACGCTGGGGGAGGCTCTCTTCGACCAGCGCGCGGTGCGCCGCTCGCCGCCTCGCCCGCAGCTCGGGGTCGCCCTCGCTCTCCCGCGCCTCGCGCCGCTGGGCCTCGGGGCTCAGCCGCTGCGCGCGTCGCCACCCCGCGAAGCGCAGGGCGTAGTCGACGAGCCCTCCGATCAGCAGCGTCGCGAGGAGCGCGTCGAAGGCCCCCAGCGCGCGCCCCAGGGTCACGGGCTCCCAGGGGGAGGCGCTCGCGAGTCCTCCGGCGGTGAGGGTGGCCGCGGCGAGCACGGCCACGGCGCCGAGGGGTCCGACGCCTCCCGATGCCACGCGTCGGGGCTTCGCGCTGCGATGCACCTCACCGCGGGTCTGGGCGAGGGTGGCGGCGAGGGCCGCGGCGCCGAGCCCCGCGAGGGTGGTCGCCAGGGCGAGCATCGGGGCGTGCGCGAGGGCGCCGGGGTCGGGGGTCGGCCCGCCTCGCGCGACCCCGTCGAGCGCCGCGAGGGAGGCGCGAAGCATCGATCGTAGGGCCTCGAACAATCTCGGCGCGAGGGCCCGCGCGGCGGCGAGGGCGACGGCGTACACGAGCAGCGGAGAGACCGGCGCTTCCAGCGATTCTGGAGATCGTTGGACCTCCTGCGACCTCGGCGACGACGATCGTTCGGTCACGAACGAGCTACCTCAGGGTGTCGAGGATGAAGAACTTCGTGCCCACGTCGCGCTGGCTCCCCGAGACGATGCCGATGGTGTCGCCGGCGTGCACGCCCCAGCGGGTGAGGGCGATGGTGCGTGCCATCTCCAGCGCCTCGCTGGGGTCACTCGGGAGGGGGTGCACCACCGGGCGAATCCCCCACTGGAGCGCGAGTCGCTGCGCCGACGCCTCGGTCGGGGTCACCGCCACCACCTCGGTGCGCGGGCGGTACTCGGCGACGATGTTCGCCGTGTGGCCCTCGCGGGTGAAGACCACCAGCACCGCGATCTTCGCCGAGCGGCTGGTCTGAGAGGCGGCGGCGGCGCAGGCGTGGGTGAAGTCCCAGGTCTCGCCGTGGGGCTGGCGGTCGAGGCTGCGGTAGAGCTCGCTCGACTCGATCTCTTGAATGATCGAGCTCATGGTCTGCACGGCCTCCACGGGGTACTTCCCCGAGGCGGTCTCTCCCGAGAGCATCACCACGTCGGTGCCGTCGAGGATCGCGTTGGCGACATCGGCCGCCTCCGCCCGCGTCGGCCTCGGCGAGCGGATCATGGAGTCGAGCATCTGCGTCGCCGTGATCACCAGCTTGTCGGCCTCGTTGGTCATGCGAATCGCGCGCTTCTGCACCAGCGGGACCTTCTCGCTCCCGAGCTCCACCCCGAGGTCTCCGCGGGCGACCATGATCCCGTCGGCGATGGCGATGATCTCCGCGAGGTTGTCCACCGCCTCGGGCTTCTCGATCTTCGCCACCAGCGGGATCCCCGGGCCCACCAGCGCCCGCGCCTCGGCGAGGTCTCGCGCCCGGCGCACGAACGACAGCGCCAGCCAGTCGACCCCGAGCTCCTTCGCGAGGGCGGCGTCGAGCGCGTCCTTCGGGGTGAGCGCGGGGGTGCTCAGCGAGGCGCCCGGCACGTTGATCCCCTTGCGGTCAGAGAGCGTGCCCCCGACCTCGACCACGCAATCTACGTCTTCACCGTGAACCGACTCGACCCGAAATCGAAGGAGCCCGTCGTCGAGGAGGACCACGGCGCCCGGGTGCAGGTCCTTCCACAGGGGATAGGTGCACGAGACCTCCCGCGCGTCGCCCGGCACCTCCCGGGTGGTGAGGGTGAAGCGCTGGCCCTCGGCGAGCTCCACCGGGCCCTGCGCGAAGGTGCCGCAGCGAATCTTCGGCCCCGAGAGGTCGCCGAGAATCGACACGGGGCGCCCCGCTCGCTGCGACGCCGCGCGAATGTTCGCCACCACCGCCCGGTGCTCCTCGGCGCGGCCGTGAGAGAAGTTCACCCGAAACGCGTCGACGCCCGCGGCGAGGAGCGCGTCGAGGCTCTCGGGACTACGGCTCGCGGGGCCCACGGTGGCCAGGATCTTTGCCTTGCGCATAGCCCGCGAGCTTCGCACGACCGCTCCCTCCGCGTGAACCCGAGGCGAACGCGCGCAACGGCTTGAAGACCGGCGCACGCTGGGATAGAGCGCCTCACTCGAATGATGCACGGCGCGCACAGCAATATCCTCGACGCGGTGGGGCAGACCCCCATCGTCCGGCTGCGCCGGGTGGTCCCCGCAGACCTTCGCGCAGAGATCTACGTGAAGTGCGAGTTCATGAACCCGGGCGGAACGATGAAAGACCGCGTCGCCCGCGGCCTCGTCGACGCCCTGGAGCGTGACGGCCGGCTCAAGCCCGGAGGCACCCTCGTCGAGGCCACCACGGGGAGCACCGGCGCCGCCCTCGCCATGGTCGCCGCGGTGCGGGGATACCGCACGATCTTCGTGGTCCCCGAGAAGACCTCGCAGGAGAAGATCGCCACCCTCCGCGCCTGGGGCGCCAAGGTGGTGGTGTGCCCCGCCGTCGACCCCAACGACCCCAGGGGCTTTCTCGCCGTCGCCCGCAGGCTCGCCGACGAGTCGCCCAACGCCGTCTTCGTCGACCAGTTTCACAGCCCCGCGAACCCCGACGGGCACTACGCCAGCACCGGTCCTGAGCTCTGGGAGCAGACCCAGGGCGAGTTCGACGCCCTCGTCGCGGGCGTGGGCACCGGCGGCGCCCTCGCGGGCACCGGGCGCTACCTGAAAGAGCGCAAGCCCGAGCTCACCCTCGTGGGCGTCGACCCCGTGGGCTCGGTGTATTTCGACTTCGTGAAGCGGGGCCTGGTCACCCGTCCCTTCAGCTACAAGGTCGAGGGCGCGGGGGGAGACTTCTTTCCCGCCGCGGCGAACCTCAAGGCCATGGACGACTGCGTGCGGGTCGACGACCGCGAGTGCTTCTTGATGACCCGCGAGCTCGCGCGGCAAGAGGGGATCTTCTGCGGCGGATCGTCCGGCGCCGCCGTGGCCGGCGCGATCAAGTGGGCCGCGGCGCGCGGGCGCGACGAGCGCGTGGTGGTGCTGCTCCCTGACTCCGGCGCGCGGTACCTCTCCACGGTCTTTCACGACGACTGGATGCGCGAGAACGGCTTCTTCGAGGCCGAGGTCGCCCTGGGCACCGTGGCCGAGGTGCTCGCGGGCAAGAGCCGCGACCTGGTCACCGCCAGCAGCGACGAGACCCTGCGCTCGGTGATCGGAAAGATGAAGTCCCACGGCATCTCGCAGATCCCCGTGGTCGACGGAGGAGAGATCCGCGGCATGGTGACCGAGGTCGACGTGCTGCGAAACCTGGTTTCGGGAGAGGCCCACCTCGAGGGCGCCATCGGCGGCATTCTCGACAGCGATTACGCCACGGTGTCTCCCGACACCCGCGTCGAGCTCCTGCAGGGCGTGCTCGCCGACGCGAAGGTCGCGCTGGTGACCGACGGGCTCACCCTGGTCGGGCTCGTTTCCAAGATCGACGTAATCGACTACCTCACCCGTCGCGCGACGGACCTCAAGAGTACCTGATGACCACCTGGCACATCGGCTGCGCGGGCTATCCCCGCCCGCGGGACCGCTATCTCAAGAAGCTCGCCTACGTCGAGTACGCGCTCCGTAGCCCCCTGCCCTCCCCCAAGGCCCTCGTCGCGCACCGAAAGTCGGCGCCCGAAGGCTTCGAGCACGGCATCGTGGCCCCGGCGTCGCTCTACGGCGAGCGCGACTGGCCCCTGCGCGACCCGGCGCTCCTGCGCTCGGAGCTCGATCGGCTCAAGAACTTCTGCGACGCCCTGGGCGCCAGCACCCTGGTCTTCAAGACCCCCATGGCGATCTCTCCCGGCAGCGTGTCGCTCAAGCGGTTCGCGCCGGTGCTCGAGCGCGCGCAGGCGATCGTCGAGAACGTCATCTGGGCCCCCGCGGGGCTCTGGGAGCGCGAAGACGCGGTGCGCTTCGCCGACGACTACGGCGCCCTGGTGGCCTGCGACCCCCTGCGCGACGTCGCCGACGACAGCGACGTGGTCTACGCCCGCATGCGCGGCATCGGAGAGGACCGGCGGTACTCCATGGCCAAGCTCGAGGCCCTCGCCGAGTCCCTCGATGGCGTCGAGCACGCGTACGTGGTCTTCGAGAGCGCCGAGTCGTGGCGTGAGGCCCTCGGGTTTCGCAAGCTCGTGGGCGAGCTCGGCGAGGCCGACATCGACGACGAAGACGCCCTCGAAGAGGACGAAGACGAAGAGGGCGACGAGGACGAGGACGAGGACGAGGACGAAGGCTGATGCGAAACGTCGTCGTCGCGAGAGACCCCGCCGCGGCACGCGCCGCGCAGACCGTGATCGAAGACGGGGCCAACGCGGTGGACATGGCCGTCGCGGGGATGCTCGCGGGGGCCGTGCGGTCGTCGTCGTCGTCGATCCTCGGGGGCTGCGGGATGCTCGTCGTGGGCACCGGCGTCGGCCGCCACTGGATCGACGGTCGCCCCCGCGCCCCCGGCCTCGGTGAGCGCCGCAAGAAGACCCCGGAGCTTCCCCCGGCCCACTGGGGCGCTGCGGTGCCCGGGTTCTTTCAGGGTGTCTTCGCGGCCCACGCGCGCTTCGGCACCCTCACCCTCACCCAGCTCGCCCGCGCCGCGGTCTCGGCCGTGCGCGAAGAGGGCGGGGGGAGGCTCCTGAAGCCCCGCCTCGAATTGATGGAAGCCGCTGCGAGACAAGGGCTCCCGGGCCTTGAGCGCGCGGGCTTCGTGCGCTCCGCCCTGGCCGCCGTGGGCCCCGCGGCCGACGGGCTCTTCACCGAAGACGACCTCAAGCTCACCCCCGCGCCCGTGCGCGAGCTCGTGCCCTGCACCCAGGCGGGCTTCGAGGTGTTCAGCTTTCCCAGGGGGGTTCCGCGGTGGAGCAACACGCCCCCCGACCCGCTGCCCGCCCTCACCACCGACGCGGTGGTGGCCTGCGACAAGCTCGGGGTCTTCTGCGTCGGCGCCTGGCTCGTGGCCCCCGAGGGCGTCGCCCTGGAGGGAATGCCGGGGATCACCCTCCCCGACCTGATCCCCCTGCCCCGCAAGGGGATCACCCGCTGGCGCCCCGGCGGACCCCTGCCCCTGCCCTTCGCGATGGCGGCCTTCGCGCAGGAGTCCAACGCCTTCGGCGCCTTCGCGCTCACGGGCCGTGGGGCGCTCGTCGAGCGCGGCGACGCGCTGCTCAACGCCCGCCTCGAGGCCACGGGCTCGGAGATTCGCCTCGGCGACGGCGCCGACGCCCCGGTGTGGGACGCGAAGGCCCTCTGGGTGCAGCGCGAGCTCGTGGGCGACCGGGTGCAGGGCGACCTCCTCGCGGTGGAGTGAAGCCCGTGCTCGACGCGCTCCGCGCCCTCGTCCCGGCGGCCGACGCGCCCTTCGAGGCGTGGTCGCAGGCCGTGGCGAAGGTGGCCGAGTTGGTGCTCCAGCGCGGCGTGCTCCGCGCGGGGGACGCGACCCTGCGCGTGCTCGAGGTCGAGGGGTACGTCTCTGCGCCGTCGCACCCCGACCCCTTCACGCACGCCGACGAGACGCAGAACTCCCTGGGGCGCTGGTACTTTCACCGCACCGGGGAGGGCTTTCGCGGCGGCACCTACAAGGGACTCGACCTCACCTTCGGCGGCGGCGGGGTCTACGCGGCACTGCTCCTCCGCGCGGCGCAGACCGAGGCGGGCGAGCGCGTCGAGGGGCCTTCGGTGCTGGTCGACGCGCTGCTCGCGGCGACGGGGCACGCCACGGTGGCCTCCCTCGCCCGCGCTTGCGACGAGGGCGAGCACGACGCGCTGTCGCTCACGCTCCTCGACGCGCCGCGGGGTGACGCGGTGTACGCCGGCCCTCGCGTGGGCCTCACCCTGCGCAAGGACCTCGACGCCGAGCGCGTGTTCTTTCTCGCGCGGCCGTATCGCTACCTGGTCGATCCGCGGGGGACGAAGAAGGGGCGGTTGCACGTGGTCCTCGGGATGCACGCCGAGGGCGCGCCCGCGCCGGCCATCGCGGGGGTCACCGGGTCGACGCAGGCGCAGGTGCGCCGCTGGATCGACGCCTACGAGGGCGGCCGGGCCCTGCGCGTCGCGACGCTGCGCGCGGCAGAGGACGGCGAGGCCCTCTGCGCGCTCTTCGGCGCCTGCGACGCGGCCTTCGCGCGCGCGCGATGAGATCGGGCGCGCGATCCTCACGGGAGACTTCGCCCGAGGTGTACTAAGCTCCCGCCCACGATGGCCAGGGTGACGGGTGCTCACGCGCGCGGCTGCGAGAACTGCGGCGCGCCGAATTTTCCAGGGCTCGCGGCGTGCGACTACTGCGGGCACGCGTATCCCGGCGCCTCGCCGGGTCCGCGCTGCGTGGCGTGCGACGTGATCAACGTCGCGGGCTCGATGGCCTGCGCGCGGTGCCGCGTGGCGATCTCGCAGAGCTGCCTCTTCTGCGGCACCGCCTCGCCCCTCGACGCCGCCGCGTGCAGGCGCTGCCGCGAGGCCTTCGCGGGGGCCGCCGAGCGCAAGGCGCAGCGCGACGCCGCCGTGCGCCACAAGCGCTACATGGACTTCGCCGGCACCGGCGTGCAGGTCGCAGGCGCGGTGATCGCCTCGGGGGCCGCCGAGGGCTTTCTCGACGCGGTCTCGAGCCTGCTCAAGAGCCTCGACGACTGAGCTACATCGTCGTGCGGCGCTGGCGTATCGTGCGCGCATGAGCGAGCTGCCGCCGGGGCCGAAGACCCTGCCCATTCACACCCTCTATCGATGGATGCGCAACCCGTATCCGCTCCTCGACGAGGTGCGCGCGGAGTTCGGCGAGACCTTCACCCTGCGCCTCGGGATCACGCCGCCGATGGTGATGTTCTCGAACCCGGAGCACATCAAGGAGGTCTTCGCGTCGAACGGCGACGACATGCACGCGGGCAAGCTCGCCGAGGCGCTGCGCCCCTTTCTCGGCGCGCGGTCGCTGCTGCTCCTCGACGGCGCCGAGCACCGCTGGATGAGAAAGCTCGTGCTCCCGCCCTTTCACGGCGAGCGGATGCAGGCCTACGGGGAGCAGATGCTCGAGATCGCCCACGAGGCGATCGACGCGATGCCCCTCGGCAAGCCCTTCGCCATCCATGAGCCCATGCAGTCGATCACGCTGGAGATCATCCTCCGCACGGTCTTCGGCGTGGAGCACGGCGCGCTCCGCGAGCGGATGCACGCGCGGCTCAAGGGCCTCCTCGAGGTGGGGACCTGGCCGCCGCTGCTGCTCCCGATCTTTCAGCGCGACCTCGGGCCCTGGTCCCCCTGGGGGCGCTTCGTGCGGCTCATGGAGGAGGGCGAGCGTGATTTTCAGGGTCTCATTGAAGCGCGCAAGTCGACGCTGGGAGACGGGGGGAGCGACATCCTCTCGATGCTCCTCGCCGCGCGCGACGAAGACGGCAACGCCCTCTCCGAGCAGGACCTTCGCGACCAGCTGGTGACCCTCCTCGTCGCGGGGCACGAGACCACCGCCACGGGGCTCTCCTGGGCGATGCGCTGGCTCCTCGCGTCGCCCAGGGCCGAGACCGCCCTGCGCGACGAGCTCTCCGCCGCGCTCGCCGAGGCCTCCGCTCACCCCCGAGCGCATCGCGAAGCTCGAGTTCCTCGACGCGGTGGTGCGCGAGTCGCTGCGGCTCCAGCCCATCGTGCCCCTCGTGGGGCGCGTGCTCCAGCGCCCCATGCGCGTCGGCGGGATCGACCTCCCCGCGGGCGTGGCCGTCGCGTGCTCGATCTACCTCGCGCACCGCCGCGAGGGCGTGTGGCCCGACCCCGACCGCTTTGATCCCTGGCGCTTCGTCGAGCGGAGGTTCACCCCGTCGGAGTGGCTCCCCTTCGGCGGCGGGATTCGCAAGTGCATCGCAGCATGGCCTTCGCGCTCTACGAGATGAAGATCGTGCTCGCGGCGCTCTACACCCGCTGCGAGTTTCGCGCGGCGACCGATCGCCCCGTGGGCACCGTGCGCCGGGCGATCACCATGGCGCCCGACAAGGGCGTTCCGGTGATTCTTGAGGCGCGGGTGATGCGGCCTGTAAGCGCATGAACCCCACGCGCGTTCTCCCGACGATGAAGCGACAACGACACCTCGCGCGACTGCTGGTCGCGCTCACCGCGAGCGCCGCGCTCCAGGCGTGCGCGAGCAGCCGATCGATGTACGGGGGCAGCCACGCGCCGCCGTCCATGAGCGCCCGTCAGGCGCCGCTCGACGCCGACGGCGTGTCCGAGGCCCCCGGCGGGTCGACCCCCGAGGCCGCGCAGCCCGCGCCCGCGAGCGTGGGGCGTCCTCCCGCCGCGAGGCCCCCGGGCGCGAACAACAGCGCGCCGGGGGAGCAGGCGCCGGCCGCGCAGGCGGGCGAGGCCCACGCGCAGTCTGCGCCGATGCTGATCTACACCGCGGACTTTCTCGTGCGGGTGGAGCGCGAGCGCTTCGACGACGTGCTCGACGGCGTGCTCGCGGGCGCCCGGGAGCGCGGGGGATACCTCGTGCGCCGCAACGACACGAGCATTCAGGTGCGGGTGCCCTCGGCGCGCTTTCACGAGAGCGTGACGGCGGTCGAGGGACTGGGCGAGGTGATGCGACGCAACGTCGCCGCCGAGGACGTGTCTGAAGAGTTTCGCGACGCCGAGGTGCGGCTCACGAACCTCCGCGCGGTGCGCGCGCGGCTCGAGGAGTTCCTCCGCCGCGCGGGGACCATGGCCGAGGCGCTGCAGGTCGAGCGCGAGCTCGAGCGGGTGACCCAGGAGATCGACCGGATTCAAGGGCGCATGCGCTTTCTCTCGACGCGGGCGGCCTTCTCGCTGATCACGGTCTCGCTGCAGCCGCGGCCGACGGTGATCGCCGCGCCGCGCACCGAGGTGCCGCCGAGGCGCGTGCTCGAGCTGCCGATGCGCTGGCTCCGTGAGCTCGGCCTCGATCACCTGCTGCGCTTCGAGAGGGAGGACTGAGCCATGAACACCCGCTGGATGAACGCCTTGATGCTCTCTGCCGCGCTCAGCACCTCCGCCTGCGGCGTGACCCTCCGCGCGCAGGACGGCTTCGCCCGCATCGACGACGACCACTACGACCGCAGGGTGGCCTCGCCCGACGGCGTGGTGGTGGGCGTGCGCGTGCTGCGCAACCGCCCCGAGGCCTCCCTCGACTTCTGGGCCCGCGCCGTCGACGAGCGCATGCGCGCCCGGGGCTACGAGCCCGACGGAGATCCTCGCGCGACGCAGACCGCCGCGGGGATGCGCGGGGTGCAGCTCCGCTACCTGCAGGCCGTGGGCGGGCGCCCGCATCGGTACTGGGCGACGGTGTTCGTGCGTCCGGGGAGATTTCGGCATGTCGAAGATCTACGTGGTCGAGGCCGGCGGCGACGCCGAGGTCTTCGATCGCGCGGTGCCGCAGGTCGATCGCACCATCGCGTCGCTCGAGCCGTAGCGCCCGGCGCCCGCTCGCCTCGCCGTCAGGGCGAGATTCCGCTGTAGCCGAAGAGTGAGCCAGGGTCCCACATCGCGAGCGCGTAGGCGCCGAACGTTCATGTCGCGCGAGGCGATCGCGGGGTGCACGGGCTCCTGATCGACCTCGAGACCGTAGGTCTCTGCGGTGCCATACCCGTGCACCATGGTGAGTCGCAGCCCCGTCGCGCCGAGGTTTGCGCTGAAGAGAAAGTGGCCCTCGTCCTCTGCGATGTCGCAGCGATAGAAGGGGACGCCGAGAAAGTGATAGACCGTGAGGCCCGTTCTCGGGTCGAGGCGCCATCCGCAACTCCCGTTGGCCTTGGCCGTCGCGGTCTTGGCCAGCGCCGTGAGCATCGTGTTGTTGCCGATCAGACAGTGGGCTCCCTCTCCGCAGCCGCGACCCGACGCCGACACGCTGGTGATCAGCGAGATGGCGAGGTCATCCAGCGTAGCGGCTCCCGCGAGATCGAGGTGGTCGACCAGCGCCGCGAGCTGCCCGAGGCTCTGAAAGCCGCCCGCCGTCGTGGTGCCCATCAGCGTGTCGAGCGTCATGAGAAGCCGGTTGGATGTCGCCGCGACGCGCCACGCCGAAGGGTCGCGAGAGACCGACGGTGCGACGGCGCTGTCGATCTTGAGGGCGGTGACGCGCAGACCGATCCGGGCGAGCCCGAGGATCAGCGCTGACTCGAGCGTCGTGGGTCCGTCGACGATCGTCGGCGCAACGTCCGTGTAGATTGTGGAGGCCACCGTCCCCGCCCACGTCGCGTCCTGCTGGACCGACACGGAGTACGGTCGGCATCGCGGCAGACGGGCCGCCTGGGCGACGGTGAGCGTGGCGACCCCTTGACGAAGCGCAGCGCCTGGAGCAACCCGCGGGCGGCGCCATGGTGTAGTCCGCCCCAGGCGTGTAGCTCGCCATGCGCCAGGGCGTGTAGACGGGCTGGGTAAAGTCCCGCGCTCCTGCGCGCCCTGCGGCGTCCGACTGAAACAAGCTCGCACCTGCGGCGAGCACCGTGTTGGATGATGGGTACGGTGACTTCATGGACAGACCTCCGTGATGAGATGTGCGGTCGCAGCCGCAGCCGCGATCCGCTGGGAACGGACCCTTTGCGAGACTCATGAAAGACACCCTGTGAGCCGTGCGCTGTAGCGTCTCTACTTGCGCCGTGCAGCTGATTGCATCAAGAGCGCGAAGACCCCAGGGCGCAGACCATCGGGCACTTCGGAAGCTCTCTCGGGCAAAGGTTCAGAAGACAGCAACCAAGGCTCGCTGCCATCCACCAACACACGCCTCGTGTGACCGAACGAATCCTGCACAGCATTCATCAGGATCTCAGGAACTCCCAGACGTCGACACCATCCATTGGGGCACGAATCTCAAGCAAATGGTTCATGATCTCTATACAGATGCCAACTCGTCAGCGTGACGCAAGTCGTACTCAACATGGATTTCGCTCGCGGTCGAAGCGATATCCCGCAGGCACTGTTTAAAAGCAACGCCTGATACCCCTTGAAAATAGCGCTCGCCGTGCGCATCAGTGGTTGTTGCGAAACAAACCCATGACCCCCACGACGAGCACCCAGAAGGTGCGCCGGACTGCCCTCGGTGGCAAGCGCGCGCAAGGACGAAATCTTCAACTTCGGAAGAAGGTCCATCGACCGGACCCGACCCGCATTCACGTCGAAGCCACCGACCCGACCCTGACGAGCTCCGCCGGGCTCATCGGTTGGGCGTGCTTCGTGCGGCGCGCCGGCGTGGATGAGCACCTTACGCGGCTCTTCAAGCGTCTCAAGAGCGGACCGCTCGTGGTCTACTCCATGGCCGCCCAGCTCCGACTTCTGATGGACCTCGCCGCCCTCGGCCACAACCGCATCTTCGATCTGGAGGCGCTCGCCGCCGATCCCCTCCTGCTGCACCTGGCGGGCGGCTACGTGCCCTCCATCGACACGCTCTACGACGACCTCCGCCGCTTCGACGAGAGGGCCCTGCGCGACCTCGACGCGATGGTCAGCGAGCACGGTCTCGCGCCGTTGCGGGCGCTCAAGCCCAAGACGGTTCACCTCGACATCGACACCTCCGTCGAGGTCGTGTTCGGCACCCAGATCGAGGGCGCCGTGCCGGGACCCAACCCCCGATATCACGGGCGACCGAGCTACCATCCCATCCTCGCCACCGTCGCCGAGACGGGCACCCTCGCCGGCGTCGAGCTTCGCCCCGGAAACACCGCCTTCGGCGACGACGACGTGAAGATCGTGACACGCTGGGTGCAGCGTGTCCGGCAGGCGGTGGGCTCCGAGTGCGTGATCGTGGTCCGTTTGGACGCCGCGGGAGACTGCACCGAGCTGCTCAAGGCCCTGCAGGAGCTCGGGGTTCACTACGTGATCAAGGCCCGAATGGACGCGCGGGTCGCCTCGGCCGTCCAGGCGCATCGAGACTGGAGCAGTGTCGACTTCGACGCCGACGGACGCGCGATCCGGCAGGTCGCGGAGATCGACGTACAGCGCGGGGTGTGGAGGGACGCGGGCATCGCGCCGCGCGTGCTGGCGGCACGCGAGTGGGACCGCGAGAGCGGCGGCACCAAGGCGCTCTGGCCCGAGCTGGACTGGAGCGCGTGGGCGGTGCTGACCAACGCGCAGGGCGACGAGTTGGACACGCTGATCCGCGAGTACAACGGCCGCGCCGAGGTCGAGCCGATGATCGCGGATCTCAAGGGCGCCTGGGGGATCGGGAAGATCCCGACGAGCGACTTCAGGGCGAACCACGCGATGCTGCTGCTCAAGGGTAACTCCTCGCCGTCCCCCGTCGTGACGCTGGGCGAGCTTCGTGTCTGGCGCTGCTACTCGTCGGCCTTCGCCGCGAGTTCGTGCGGGAGTGGGATGGTCTCGCCCGTGCGTTCAGCGATCACGGCCGCACGGAGGTACTCGCGAGGATCGAGTCCGTTGAGGATGACGGTGTCGAGCACCGTGTAGAAGAGCGCCGCGACTTCGGTCCCGCGCACCGAGCGGGATCCGTAGTGATTCTTGCGACCCTGCACTGGCCCGCGCAGCGCCCTCTCGGTGGCGTTGTTGTCCAGCGGCACGCGAGGGTCCTCGAGGAAGCGCAGCAAGCCCTTCCAGTGGTTTCCCATGTACCGGATCGCGCGACCCATCGCGCTCTGCGGCAGGGCCTCCGTGCGTAGTGCCCAGGCCTCGATCGCGCGCACCACCTCGCGCGACTCACCCTCGCGAAGTCGTGCACGCTCGCGGTCGCCGGGAGGTCCAGTCGCGCAGCCTCGCTCCAGGCCGTACAGGCGGCCGATGAGCTCAAGCACTTCGCCTGTCGCCTCAGGGTGAGTCTTCTCCAGCTCGACGTACTTCCGTCGCACGTGCGCCCAGCAGTGCGCGAGCTGCAATCCTGGGTTCAGTCGGCGCAGCGACTCGTACACGTCGTAGCCGTCCACCATCGCCGTGCCCGCAAAGTCGCCAAAGACCTTCTTCGCCGCGGTCGCGCTTCGATTGTCGAGAATCGAGTGGCTCACCGCCGTCGGGCACGCGATCGCCCACACATGCCACTTGCCGTACCCCTCGCTCCCGCTCCCTCCTCCTTGCTGCCAGGCGCCAGCGCGTCTCGTCCGCGCCGATGACCGGCTGCGAGAGCACCCAGGCGTGGATCCTATCGCGCAAGGGCTTGAGCAGATGCGCCAGGAGGTTGATCTGATCCCAGAGCGTCTGCGAGTCGATCACCAGGCCATCACGGCCCATGCGTCGCGCCTGACGCTCAAGCGCGAGGTGGTCGACGTACTTGTCCACCGCGACCTCGATCGCGAAATCAATCGAGTACCGTGATCCCTCGCGCAGCTTCATGGGGCCGGGCGCGGTCTCGACGCAGCCGCCACAGCGGCAGCGGTACTTCTTTCGAAGGTGCCGACGGATCACGAATCGACGCTCGATCACGTCGATCTCCTCGCTCGCCTCCTCCTGTCCAGCCCACTCCTGCATCGCGCCGCCGCAGGCGCGACAGACCTTGTCGGGCTCGTCGAGGTCGTGCGCCTCCTCGACGAGAGGGAGCGCAGGCTGCCCGCTGCGCGGACCGTGCCCTTCTTGCCTCTCTCGGCGTTCGCGTGGGTCTCTTCGCCGCGAGAGCGCTTCTCCGAGGAGGCCCCGAAGATCATCTTGTTGCGCTGGGCGAGTTGCGTCTCGAGGAGCGCGAGGCGCTGCTGCAGGTCCGCAGGAGCCTTGCCTTCGAGCTCCGCCACGCGCGACTGGAGGCTGAGCACCTTCTCGAGGAGCTTGCGGTTCTCGCGCTCCAGGAGCTTCGCCGCGTCGCGCAGCGTCTCAAGATTGGTCTCGTGTTCGAGTACGACCACGAGCCAGTCAATAAGACTCGCGAGACGCTCTGTCGAGAGGGGAATGAAATGAATCTCGCGAGACCTTGAGGTCACGAGAGAGGTCCATCGACGGGGGGCTGAGCGGCACACGACCGACGTGTGCGCTGCCTTCGAGAAAGAGCGCGAGCTCGCTCGCCGAGAGCGTCTTGGGCGCGTTCGAGTCAGACCAGAGATGGGCGAATCGTCCCTTCTCCAGGCGCTTGGCAAGCAGGCACACTCCGGTGCCGTCGAAGAAGAGCACCTTGGCTCGGCGACGGTCGCGTCCGACGAAGAGAAAGACGGCGCCGCGTAGGAGCTCGCGAGGCGCCAGGAGCGTCGCGAGCGCCGCGAGTGTGTCGAAGCTCTTGCGCATATCGACGGGCGCGCGGAACACGTAGATGGTGACAGCGTGAGGCCATGCGATCATGAGGCGAGCCTGCGCAGTAGCGCCGCGAGGGTGTCGAGATCGAGGCCCTCGACGCGAACGCCGGCCGGGCCGAGCACGGTGAAGGTCGCGGAGGTCGAGGTCGCAGGCGCGAGGACCTGCACGACCTCGAAGGCGTCGTCCGAGGCGCGCGAGAGCCAGCGCCGTAGCGTCTGGGGGTGCATCCCGAGGTCCGCGGCCACCTCCGTGATCGCCGCTCCCTCGGCGCAGCGCGCGGCGGCGTACTGCGCGATCTCGAGGCGTAGCGGGCGGGGAAGTCCCCGCCCGGCCGCAGCGCGGTGTCATTGGCCAGGCGGGTGCGGAGCTTTGTGCAGATTCGATCGTCCATCTTGCTCTCCTTGCGAGAGAGCAGAACGACAGGTCAGCCAGGAGTGTCACGACGGGGACGGCGAGGAGTTACGCTCAAGGCGCTGACGTTCAACCTGCTGGCGCGGTATGTCGCCGCGAAGTTCCCTGCCGCGCAGCGCTGGCGCACACCCTGGGTCCGGCATGCGGTGATGAGGGTGGCAGGGCGTCTGATCCGCTCGGGGCGTTCGCGAACGCTGCGGGTGCCGCCGCACGCCCGATACCTCATCTGAGCTGTTGACCAGTGCTGTGGCGGTCATGGGGGTAAGGGGGCCCTATTGTCTTTCGCTCACCAAACTCGGCATCAAGTCGACAGAAACTCGTGATCAACTCATGAAAGTCGGCCGAGGAGCACCGGCGGCCGTGAAGGGCACGAGGAGTGCCGGGCTTGAGCGAAATCCATGCTCAAGCCCTGAGTTCCATTCTCTGGAACCAACCTGCCTCCCCAAAAGAGTTCCAGTTCCCTGCTAAGGAAACTAAAGGCTGCTAGAGCAGGAGGGACTCGCTGCTGAGATCTCGAAGCCGCAAGCACGAGGAAGACATTCTCTGCAACCTCTCAGTCGTAAGCGATCTGTAGAGACGCATCGGATCAGGCCAGTAGACTCCGACGGTGGCAACTGAGGAGCGAACCCGCAACGCGAGACTGGTCAGTCGGTTGGAAGTAGCGATGGTTTGGAATAGCTCCCAACTCGCGTTCATGGCGAATCGAATGGATGCGAATGGCGCTAGTACATATGAGTCTGCCTGAGGTATCTGTGGTACCCATCTGAATGCGCCGCTATCAAACATCTGCCTCCACAGCGCGTCCGAAAGAACCTCAGGGGCCAGAACAGAGATTGGATGTGGACCTGCGTTCCGTATCGTGAATGTGAACCGAATCCCGGTCTGTGTACATCCCGCATCGAATACCGGAGTGATGTGATTGGCGCTGGACATCAGTCGTAGCCGCTGAAGATCCTCGCTCGCCTGCTGCCGCATGGCGAAGGTTGCCACGGTGGCTTGAAACGACCCGGTTGCCTGAATGCCGCCATCGATGAATCCAAAGTATGGAGCGTGGTCGTCTCCGGCGAGGACAGTACCAAAACTTGCGGTGGACTGATTGGCCCCCAGCGTCAAGATCATTTGATTGTTGGCGAGTGACCCGTCTACCGGCAGACCGCTCCTGAGCTCTGCCCCAACTTCGGTAGAAACAGTCGCGCCCGCTTGCAAGAGCAGACCAATGCTTCCTACCTCAGCAGCGATCCTCTCCACCACTCTGCGTCCAATCAGTCCAGAGGCCCCGCCATGGCCGAGAGCATAGATCAGACTAACGAGTGGGGTCCAAGAAAAGAGACTGCAGAGAAACAAGATCCCTCGCCCCGTAACTCCATCAACCGTAATCAGGAAGCTCGTCGTTTGACTGCTTGAGCCTTCTGCGCGGAGCGCGACGAAAATCTAATATAAAGAAGGACTGGTAGATTTGAGTATCCACCACACACTCCGTCCGTAACCAGGGTGACTTGAATGGGGTCTGTAGGAGACTCCGGGGCATGGATGCTCATCAGGCGCAGAACGATTGGATCGATCGTCTCCTCCTGAAGGGGAGTCGCAAACAGAAACGTGGTCGCCAGTTCAATGAGAAATAGGAAGGCATCGTTGTAGTATGTGCGATCCCTCTCGACGACAATGTCAGTGGATGGATCGAGCGCCGTATCGACGACCTCAGTGAAAGGCTTGCCACTCTCGCTCGATGTGCGATGTTGGCTCGCGTCCTCGTGAGAAAGAAAATCTCAGATCCTGACCCAGGATACTTACTCTCTGAGGTCTGTCAGAGAATACCTGCTCTTCTCGCAGAGCAAAGATCGAGTCAGTCAGGAAGATGCCGTAGATCGGAGACGCAACTACAAGAGGAACAGGAATCAACACCTGAGGAGGACGCCCCAACGTGACACTAGCGGATGCCAGAAGTGTTCGCAACCACGCGGCGGGCTGCGTCCATGCCATATCCCAAGGAGCCGTAAGAATTTCTCCTCTCCAACGAATGTGCAGGTCAACACGGTTGATCCACTGCCAGGCGACTTTCAGTGCATTAGGGCCGTCATTCTGAATCACAATGTCGCCACGGATGGTACAGTGAAAGGGCGTCTGGGAGGAAGAACTCGCGGACATCGCTTGTAAACTGAATGGACTCAAAGTCGCACGGTTCATCACGAAGATCGTAAGACCAATCAAGAGCTGAACGCGATGGGCATGTCGCGACAGAGTCATTCGGCAGCGAAACGGTCTCGATCCCCACCCGCTGCAGCCGTGCACCTCCAACGGCCACGCCGGAAACGACAAAGTCGTCCTGAGACAAGTAGTTGAGATTTGCAGGTGGGACTTCGACGCGATGTAGACGAAAAATTTCTCGTGCAACTGCCGGAATATCAGTCAGTGGTAAAGATATGGAAAGCTGGCTGAGCTTCTTGGACTACTGGCCCTGCGCACCACGGCAAGCCGAAACATGTTCTCGATGAATGCGCGAGAGATCAGGTAGTCAGTGTGCATCACTCACCTACAGTTCTAGTCCAAGGGCGCGCTCTGCAGGCATACGCCCATGTTCGATGAATCGCCCGTTGAGGATGCGACCAAACCAGATACTCGAGCCAAGGAGTGCAATCTCATCCCCAGGCTCCGGGGAGGTGTCGCCAGCACGGACCCCGGATATACCGCCCATCAATGAGTCCGGTGCCGGTTCGGTGGGAACGATGAGAGGGCTCCAAGACGAGCCGACCGGACTCGTACCCCAGCAGATACACCCTTCGTCGACCCGCCCATCTGCGGATGACCAACGAGTCGCGGCCTTCGGTGGAATCACGGACACACGTGATATTCCTATCGTCTAGACTGTCGAGATTTTTACTGCTTCGCTGTGCTGTTCGTGGAGTGCAGAGAACAGCACCATGCTCTGACCAAACCAAGTCGTGCGGACAGCAAGAGATCGGGCAATCCGTCTCCGTTGAGATCGCAGTCGGCGTTCATCAGGCCATACCCATCTGGAATTCCACGAAGTCTCTGCGCTCGAGGTGATGACGATCGCTCGATCGGCCCATAGATGACCTCAAACCTATCTGCGCGACGACGTAGAACATCCGGAGCCTGAAGTCGCCGTTGACATCGAGCGCGGTCGTCAGGCCGATCGGGTATCTGTCGTTGATCTGCTCGCCGCCTGGTAATCTTGTCACCTCGAACCTGGCGCCTGCGCGATCTCCCCAGACGATGTAGCTAGGCGCTTCGGGTCGGAGTGGTAGTTCAGGGAACGTCACCAGGACCTCATCGGCACCGTCACCGTCCAGGTCCTGACCACGACGTAGCCATAGACATCCCATCCCCGGAATGTCTACCCGCACCGGTCTTCTAAACTCTCTGTCGCCATTCAGAAAGACCATCAGCTAGCCGCCTCGCGGCAGTCGAGTCTCCGAGACCGTCGCCAATGACATCAAGACGCCCGTCTCCGTCGAGATCCGCGGTCGTGGTGTGGCAGAGGGCGGAGTCAGGTATGGGCGCATCGAGGCTGTATCCGCGGGCGCCGTCGCCTCGAACGATCGCACGCCGCCCATCGTAGGTCGTGACAAGGACATTTCCGAATCCGTCAGAATCGAGGTCGAACACATCCGGCATGACGGGCATGGTTGAGGTTGACGTCCGGGGGCGAATCCAGACCTGTCGAGGGTTCGCCCCGTGTCTCGTCGGCGTGTCAGAGACCGACCAGAAGTATCTGCCGGGCCGGAGAGGCGAGTCGGGGGTCCAGCTCGTCCCTCGAACACGGCTCATGCTGACTTGGTGCATGCAGTGAGCGTCGCGACAGAGATGGATGTAGCTCTCGCTTCTGGCTGAGTGTCGATCCATCTCATTGTTGGACGAGCAGTGCCAACGATGGTGCGCGTCTCAGGGAAGACCGGAACGAGCCGCCTTTGGCTGTCCAGGTCGGAAGCGTCAGCCTGTTCCGTGATCTGGGAGTCCGTCCCGGTGTAGGAGTCTATCCCGGTGTCAGAGATGCTGCCCGTGACGCTGCTGGCGGTGTTGGCACACCCCAACGCGAGCACCCCCACGCTCCACCCGATGCTCGCTGCGATCCTCCGCGCGCTCACCCGCTGCCTCCTCCTGCGATTCCCATGAAGCTATACCCCCCCCCCCCCTGGGAGTCGTCAAGTCGGGGGCATATCTGTAGCTTCGTGTGGGCTGACCACTTATCGCCCAACAAGCGGGGCTTTGCGGGCCTTCGAGAGGCCAGGTTCGATCTCATGCGGCCCGAGTTCGCCCGGGCCTCTGCGTCGTCACCTCTCGTGCCCGAGACCGACGCTCGGCTTCGCGGATGACCCGACGAACTCGAGCCGCAAGTCGGGCATCGATCGCTTCGCGCGTGACGCCCCGCGCTTGACGGGAGCGGGCGCAGCGGGCACTGCCATGGAGCCCCAATGCCCCGCTGGTTCAACATCGCCGGCCCGTGCTTCTCGCAGGACCACTACATGATCCGGCGAGCCGCGCGGGGAGGCGGCGACGCCTTTATCGCGCAGGGGCGCTGGTTCTCGCTCGTCTCGGGGTCGGCAGACCGGCAAGACCACGGTGGTGCAGCACCCGACTGGAGTCCATCACGGCGCAGGGCACCCACCACGCGCTTCGATCGACCCTCGAGACGGCGCGCGGCATCGACGACCCCGCTCGCGCCTTCGCCGTCGCCCTGACGTGCTCGACGCAGCGGTCGCCCAGGCCGGGCTGCCCTCCCCGACCGCTGCGGCGCGCCGCGATTAAGGTGCCCGGAGCGCAGCGCAGCACTATCCCGCCGCTCTGCGCGGCGAGCGACCGTCCGCTGGTGCTGCTGTTCGACGAGGCCGACGTGCTCACGGGACCCGCGATGGTGTCAAGCTCACCCAGCTCCGCGTGCTCTACCTCGCGCGGCACCGGGAGCCCGCGCCGTGGAGCGTGGTGCCTATCGGCGTGCGCGCTGTGCGTGACTACTCCCGCACGACGCGCGCGCCGCGGGTGCCGGGCTGAGCAAAACCTTCAACGTCACGTCGAGGAACGTGACGTTGAGGCTTCACCGAGCTGAGGTCGGCGCGGATTTCCGCGCGCAGCACACCGCGGGGAGACGGCAGCGCGTTCGCGTCAGTCGCGCTCATTCATCACCTCAGCAAGCGGGGCACCCGGCCAGGTCAACGCCTGCCGACCAGGCCACGCGCCGCGACGTGCAGGACCGCGCCGTGGCCATCACCGCCGCGTACATCGAGGCGGCGAAGGAGACGATCATTCGAGCGGCGTAATGTGACGACGACCTGCTCCTCGCACGGCTTCGCGAGCCGCGTGCGGTGCGGCGTGCTCGATCTCGATGATCGCGGGGGTGATGGGTGCCGGGGTGGGTCCTCATCGACGATCCTGGCCTACGCTGCCAGTATCGGCCTGCTGCGCCTCGTGAACGGAGGGTGGAGCATCGCCAATCCCATCTACCGCGAGGTGATCCCGCGGGCGCTCACGTTCCCGACGCAGGCGACGCTCGTGCAGCAGACCGCGTGGTACGTGGGTGACGACGGCCTGCTGGATGTTCCGAAGCTCATGGCGGCGTGGCAGACCTTCTGGCGCAAAGACGGTCACCTCGCGGCGGAGGGGTTCTCGTATCGGGAGTCGGGTCCGCACCTGATGCTGATGGCGTTCTTGCAGCGCGTGGTGAACGGTGGCGGACGCATCGACCGCGAATACGCCCTCGGCCGCGGCGCGCTCGATCTGTTGATCACCTGGAAGACCCAGCGCATCGTGATCGAGCTCAAGACGCGCCGCGACACCGAGACCGAAGACGAGGCGCTGGAGCAGATCACCCGCTACCTCGACGCGCTGGGGATGAACGAGGGATGGCTCGTGCTCTTCGATCTACGCAGCACCGCCCCGTGGCCCCAGCGCCTCTTCAACCGCACCGAGACCGTCGGCGCGCGCACCCGCATCGCCGGGCTGCTGAGTCAGAGAGGAATGCGCGGGCGAGGGGGATCGTTGGGAGAGCAGTTCGAGGACCCGTGAAGCCTCCGCCCGGCGGTTAAAACCGCGGGCTACCTTCGCAAAGCCCTGCCTTCGCCTCATCATTGATCACGGAACTCGCTCCACGTTGGGCCGCGAGCTGAGTAGCCTCAGCAAGGCGACCTGCTCGACTCTGCATGGAGTCTCTGGTTCCTCTGCGATCCCCCTCAGTCTTTTCGTCTGTCCGCCACCTGCGCGTGCGGGGGACCGTCTGTGGTCTCGGTCCAGGCGCTCGCTCGGCGGCCTGACAAGTCCTTTCCTCAGGCCTTCACCCTCGTGGCGAGTGCCGGGCTTCGTGCGAGTCGTTCAACTTCGGGTGATTGAACGCCCTCCGCTCAACGAGGTGGCTGCCGACACGATCCGGCGCATCACTTCGGCGGCGCGTGATCGCCGTGCATGACACCACCGAGATGTCCTTCGGCGGTGAGGTGTTGCGCGAGCAGCCTGATTCCTGGAACAAACACAACCAGGGCTTCCTCGCTCACACCTGTCTGGCTGCCTTTTCCGACCGCCCAAGTGGACCTGGATCAGTCCTGCACATCGAGCCCCTGGTGCGCGCCATGGGCACGTTCACGGGCGCCTTGTTCCTGGAGCGCCACGCTGACCCGGAGCGCGGGAGCCGCAGCGATGGCACCGTGGGTTCGTGCAGCGGAGCAGGCCTTGGGGCGCCCCGGCGCGCTGGTGCACGTCATGGACCGCGAAGCCGACGACTACACGCTACTGCTCCAGATGCACGACGAAGACAACGCGTTCGCTGTGGTGCGCGAGCGCGTCGACGGTGCTCGGGCCTGACACCCGCAGCTCGGTCAGGTCCGAACGGTCCAGCGGGCTGATGCAAGCGTTCGCGGTCCCTATGCTGGGCCGACGGGTCGAGATCTCCTCGGCGTGGCAAAGGCACTACCGATAAGCGCAAGACCCATCCGGACCGCGACGCGCGCGTGGCCCGGCTGGAGATTGAGGCTGGCGACGGTGACGGTGCAGCGCCCCGCGCCGGCCTCCCGGCAGCTGCCTGCGCTGTCGCTCGAACTGGAACCTGGCATGTCCGCGAAGTGGACGTGCCCGAGGGTCAGGAGCCTGCCGACTGGTGCATGTTTACCAACCTGCCCCATCGACACCCTTCGAGGTGATCGTAGTGGTGGACACCTACCTGGCGCGCTGGGTCATCGGTTAATTTTTCAAAGCCATCAAGACCGATGCCGCTACGAGGCTCGACAGTTGGAGAGCCTGACGCTCCTCTTGATCGCCTCGTTGCTAATGCTGCCCATCGCGACACACGCTTGATCCAACTTCGACAGGTCGCCAGGGAAGAACCCACGCGCGACGCCCTCGACGTGGTGTCAGAGGAGGCGATCGAGGTTCTGCGAGCGAGCGGACGGACTCGCCTGCCGGCCTCGCCGACAGCCCACGACATCCTGTACGCCATCGCCGCGCTTGGCGGACACCTCAAGCACAACGGACCTCCCGGATGGTTGGTCCTCTGGAGGGGGATGCGCGACCTGCACGAGCGACTTGAGGGGTGGCGCGCCGCGAAAGCTGCGCTTGGAAAATCGGCAAGCAGAATCCGTGATCAATGATGAGGCCTTCGCGGGGCTTCTTCGTCACCTCGGTGATCTGGAGCCTCCGACTTTTGGATCGGACACCTCGACCAGGTTCATCGAGCGCGCAACGGAGGATCTTCGCACCCGGCACAGCCGTGTAGCCCTGCGAAGGCAGGGCTTTGCGAAGGTAGCCCGCGGTTTCAACCGCGGGGCTACGCGGGGCTACGCGGGGCTACGCGGGGCTACGCGGGGCTACGCGGGGCTACGCGGGGCTACGCGGGGCTACGCGGGGCTACGCGGGGCTACGCGGGGCTACGCGGGGCTACGCGGGGCTACGCGGGGCTACGCGGGGCTACGCGGGGCTACGCGGGGCTCCATGGATCTCGCGCCTCCAGCAGGGCGCCTGGAGAACGATCCCGGGCGAGTTCATCGATCGCCCTGCGCCGCAGGCCCTTCGCTCACCCCGGCGGGAGGATCGGCGCGCAGGTCGACACGCCCGCGCCGAGGATCCTGAAGCCCACCTGTCGCATGTAGCTCGTGTCGACGCTGCCGTCCGAGGGGCGGTAGCGGGTCACGTTGCTGCTGCCGCCGAGGAGCGCGCTCCCTGCGGTGTAGAGATAGAAGTCTCCTCCCCAGAACGAGAAGGCCCAGGCCTGCGGAGTCTCGACCTGCGTGAGCGGCGCCGAGTTCACGATGGCCGCGGTGGCCTTGTCGATCTCGGCCACGCGCACCGGCGTGGTGGTGAAGAAGCCGAAGAGGCGCCCGTCTCCCGTGCCCGTGAGCTCGGCGCTCTGCCCGCGCAGCGCCGCGGTGAACTCGCCGATGGGAACGATCTCTTGCGACGCGGCGTCGTAGCGGCCGAGCCCTCGCGAGGGTCCGCCGAAGGGGTCGGCGGTGCCCGCGACGAAGAGGGCCTCCTCGGTGGTGTCGGCCCCCGCGGTCGAGAAGCCCATGCCCACGCGGAGCCACCCGTTGGGCATGCGAATCGGGGGATCCCCCGTGCAGCTCGCGTCGGTGGTGCTCACCCGGTAGATCGCCCCCGCGGTGTCGCCGAGGCCCCCCGCGACGAAATTCACCCAGGCCACCGCGTTGCGGTCGATGGCCATGGAGTTGGGCTGCATGTCGGTGGGGCAGCGGATGCGGCCGATGCGGGTGAACTGCCGGAGGTTCGGGCGAAAGCTGTAGAGCTCGCTGGCGTCGGAGAGCACGTACACGAGCTGCGCGGCCTCGGAGCAGTTCGCGTTGATCCCGCTGTCTCGCACGGGGATCGGCGCGACATCGGGGCTCTGCACCACGTCTTCGGGCGCGCTCGGCGCGTCGCTGGCGCGGGCGCCGCCGTCCCCCGCGGGCTCGGTGAAGGTCACGCGCGACGCCTCGCAGTGGGCGAGGCTCAAGGCAAGCAGCACGGTTCGCAGGCGCATGCCGCGACTCTCGCCACCGCGCCCCGCGCCCGTCAAGCGATGGAGGTGCGTCCCGCCGAGATCGCGGCGATGATCGGGGGTCATGCGAGCCTCGATGCAGCGAATGGGAGTTCTGTTGGCGCTTCTGGCGGCGGGGTGCGCGGTGCCGCTGGGCGCTCCGCTGCGGCTCCCCCCGGCGAGCGCGCCGCTGGAGCTTCGCGCGGCGACCTACCACACGCACTCGGCCTCGCTGCGCGCGAGCCTCTGGCGCTCGTGGCGGGTGCGCTTCGGCGACGAGCCCGAGGACCTCTCGCTCCGAGAGGCGAGGCCCACGCTAGAGAACGCCCCCGAGGCGACGTCGATCCTCCACGAGCGCGACCGGCAGGTGACCCTGGGCTGGGGCCTCGTCGGCGGAGGCGGCGCGCTGACCGTGGCGGGCGCGCTCCTGCTCCCGCTCACCCTCACCGACGGCGGGCGAGACAGCGCGATCTCTCCGGTGATCCCTGCGGTGAGCTCCCTCGCGGGCCTGGTGCTGGTCCTGGTGGGAACGATGATCGGCGGCGCCGCCGAGCCCAGGGTCACCTTCGCGGTCGAGGCGTACAACCGCTGGCTCTGGGACGCGCTGCACCTCCCGCGGGGCGCGAGCGCGCCGGTCGCGCCGGTCGCACCAGGAACGCTCGCGCCGTGGACGGAGCGCTGACCCGAGCGCGTCGCGCGGATGTTCTCTCGCGACTTCGCCCCATCGCGCGGGCGAACTCTTCGCAGGAGTGGGGAAGGGCTGCCGCTTGAGCCGGTGGCCCTCTCGCCCCCTTTCAAGGTCTCACCCGAGTCTGGATGGACGTGAGAACTCCGGGGTGTCGCCCCCTGTCGCAGCGCGGGGTCCGAGGCTCACCCCGGGCACCTCAAGGGGTCACACCGCCTTCGCGGTGTGCAGGCTGCGAGCGGCGACGCATCGCGAGCTCGGTGTTCAGCTCTGTTGCCATCTCGCATCGGAGGCGTGCGGTTGGCTGCGTCGTCCTGCGCCTCGGCGCGACCTCCCCGGCCACACCGCGAAGGCGGTGTGACCCCTTGAGGTGCCCGGGGTGAGCCTCGGACCCCGCGCTGCGACAGGGGGCGACACCCCGGAGTTCTCACGTCCATCCAGACTCGGGTGAGACCTTGAAAGGGGGCGTCACCCTCTCTCAACCACCCACGACGCGCCGAGAGAGGGGCTGCACGCGTCGCATCGGTCTTGACCTCGCCCGCGGACGGGTCCACGGAGAGTCCCGCTCGTGAACGCACCCCTCGTCGCGCACACCGTCCCGCTCGGTGACCTCTCTCCCGAGGCGCTCCTCGACGCGCCCGGCGCCGCGCCCCGCGGCTATTTCGCCGACGACCGCGGCGAGACCGCCTGGCTCGGCGCCGCGCGCAGCGTCGAGGCCCACGACCTCTCCGCGCTCTCCGCGCTGACCCTCGGCGCGTGGGAGGGGGTGCCCGAGCGCGACGTTCCTCCCCGCGCCTTCGTCGTCGCGCGCTTCACCGACGACCCCCGAGAGCGCACCGATTCCGCATGGCGAGAGGCCCCCGGCGCGCGCTGGGTGCTCCCGCGACTCACCGTCACCCGTGCGCGCGGCGAGACCGTCGCGCGCTGGCTGCTCCCGCCCGGCGAGCGCCCGCCCCCGCTCTCGATCGCCGCCCCCGCAGACCCGCCGCCCTCGGGCGTCGAGGTGCGCGAGGGCTCCCGCGAGGCGTGGGTCGCGCTGGTCGAGGCTGCCTTGCGCGAGATGTCCTCGGGGGGGGCGGAGAAGCTCGTGGCCGCGCGGCGCGTCGAGCTCCATCGCGCGGGGGGGTGGAGGGTGTCGTCCCTGCTCCGCGCGCTGGCCTCGCGCAGCTCCCCCGGCGGCGCGCGCTTCTCGTGCTCGCACGGCGCGCTGACCTTCCTCGGCGCGACGCCCGAGACCCTCCTCGCACGCGACGGCGCCACGCTCACCACCGAGGCCCTCGCCGGATCGCTCCCCCGCGACCCCTCCCGCGACGACCTCGACCGCGCCGCCCTCCTCGCCAGCGACAAGGACCGCCGGGAGCACGACCACGTCACCCGCATGATCCTCCGCACGATCGCGCCCTGGTGCGCCCGGGTGGAGGTGTCTGACCGCCCCGAGGTGCGCTCGCTGCGAACGCTCCATCACCTCTGCACGCCCATCACCGCCGCGCTGCGAGACGACGCGCCCGGCGCCCTCGCCATGGCCGCGGCGCTGCACCCCACGCCCGCCGTCGCCGGCGCGCCCGTCGCGAAGGCCGCGGCGTGGATCCGCGCGCACGAGACACACCCCCGCGGCTGGTACGCCGGCGCCGTGGGGTGGTGCGACGCGCGGGGAGACGGGCGCTTCACCGTGGCGATTCGCTCGGCGGCGCTGCGCGAAGACCGCGCGTGGGTCTACGCCGGCGCGGGCCTCGTGCTCGGCTCAGACCCCGCGAAGGAGTGGGAAGAGACGGCGGTGAAGATGGCCATGATGCGCGAGGTGTTGGGCGCGTGAGCACGAACCTCCACAGCGCCTGGGCGGCCCTCTTCGTGCGCGCGCTCGTGCAGTCGGGCGTGCGAGACATCGTGATCTCGCCGGGGTCGCGCTCCACCCCGCTCTGCCTCGCCGCCGCGCAGACCCCAGGGCTCCGCGCGCACAACCACGTCGACGAGCGCGTCGCGGCCTTCTTCGCCCTGGGCCTCGCCCGCGCGACCCGAAGCCCCGTCGCCCTGCTCTGCACCTCGGGGACCGCAGGCGCCCACTGGCTCCCCGCCGTCATCGAGGCGTCGCAGGCCTTTCACCCCCTCGTGCTCCTCACCGCCGACCGCCCCTGGGAGGCCTACGACTGCGCCGCGCCGCAGACCATCGACCAGACCGACCTCTTCGGGCGCTACGTGCGCCACCGCGCCGAGCTCGGGCTCCCTGATCCCAGCGACGGGGCCCTGCGCGCGGTCGTGCGCGTCGCCGCCCAGAGCGCGCACCGCGCGATGTGGCCCACGCCCGGACCGGTGCACGTCAACGCGCGCTTTCGAAAGCCCCTCGAGCCCGTCGCCGTCGAGGTCCCCGAGCCGTGGGCGGACCTCGTTCGATCCCTCTCTGCCCCAAGGGTCTACGCCGCATCGCCCCCTCCGCCTGGGGCCGCCGTCGAGGCCCTCGCCGACGCCATCGCGCGCCACCCACGGGGCTTCATCGCCTGCGGTCCGAGCGTGGGGGCGTCGGTCTTTCACCACGCGCGGGCCCTCGCCGAGGCCGCGGGCTATCCCCTCCTCGCGGAGAGCACCAGCGGCGCGCGCTTCGGTCACGGCGGCGACGCGCTCGATCTGGTGTTGCGGAGCCGGGGCTTTCGCGCGGCGCACGCGCCGACGCTGGTGATCGAGCTGGGCCTGACGCCGACCTCGGCGTCGTACGCGTCCTGGTCGGCGCAGCACGCCGCCGAGCGCTGGCTGATCGCGCCGCAGGCATGGCCCGACCCGCAGGGCGGATGCGCGGCCCGCGTCTTCGCCGACGACGCCCTGCTCCCCGCGGTGATCGCGCAGCTCACCCCGCGGGGCGCGAGCGCGTGGCGCGACGACTTCGCCGTGGCCGAGTCGATCGCCGCGGCTCACGCGCGAGCGGTCCTCGACGACGGCGCGCTGCACGAGCTCCACCTCGCCGCAGACCTCGCCGCGGCGCTACGAGACGGCGACGCGCTGATGGTGGGCAACAGCATGCCCGTGCGCGACCTCGACGTGTTCGCCCGCGCAGACGCGCGCATCGACGTGCACCACCAGCGCGGCGCCAGCGGCATCGACGGCACCGTCGCGGGCGCGTCGGGGCTCCGCGCGGCGCTCCCCGAGGACCGCAGGGTCGCGGCGCTCCTCGGCGACATCACCCTGCTCCACGACCTCGGTGGGCTCAACGCCGCGCGGGGCGCGACGGCGCCGCTGGTGATCGTCGCGGTGCAGAACGGCGGCGGGCAGATCTTCGCGCAGCTCCCGCTCGGCCGTCAGGGCGCCGAAGGCCCTCTCTCCCAAGCGTTTCAAGATCACTTCATCACGCCGCAGGGCGTGCGCTTCGAGGGCGCGGCGGCGATGTTCGGGCTCGCCTACCGCCTCGTGCGCACCCGCGCCGAGTACGCCGACGCGCTACGCGAGGGGCTCTCGCGCCCCGGCGCGACGCTGATCGAGGCCGAGGTCCCCCCCGACGACGCCACCCGCCGACGCGCGTCGCTCACCCGCGCGCTCTGCGCCGAGCTCGACGCGCGGTGGTGACGCTCGCGCTGCACGGCTTTCTCGGCGCGCCGGCGATGTGGGCGGGCCTGGAGGGCGAGCTCGTCGCCCCGTGGTCCCCAGGGCACGGACCCTCGCCCGCGCCCCTGGAGCAAGACGATTTCAACGCCGTGGTCGACGCGCTGGCGGCGCGCTACCTCCCGGTCGGAGGGGCGAGGGTGGTGGGATACTCCCTGGGCGGGCGCCTGGCGCTGGCGCTGGCGCTGCGGCACCCCGCGCGGGTGCGCGAGGCGGTGCTCATCGGGGCCACGCCCGGGTTGAAGACCGAGGCCGAACGCCGCGCCCGCCGCGCGTCAGACGAGGCGCTCGCGGAGTCACTCTTTCGCGACGGGCTCGTGCGCTTCGTCGACGCGTGGGAGGCGCTGCCGCTCTTCGCGACGCAGCGCGCGCTGCCCGTGTCCCTCCAGGCGCGACGTCGCGCCGAGCGCCTGGGGCACACCGTCGAGGGCCTCGCGGGGTCGCTGCGGGTGCTGGGCACGGGCGCGATGCCTTCGCTCTGGGACGCGCTGCCGGGCTGCGAGGTGCCGCTGCGGTGGGTCACCGGGGCCCTCGACGAGAAGTTCACGGCGATCGCGCGGGAGGCGTGCGCGGTGTGCCCCGCGGCGACGCACACGGTGGTGCCGGGCGCGGGGCACGACGTGGTGCTGGAGCGGGGGGTGGGCGAGGTGTTCCTCCACCCCTGCCCCCTCCTCCATAGGCGTTGCCGATGGAGGAGGGCTGCGATGTGCGGGATGTGCAGCGTCCGCTGTCTCCGTCTTCGCGACTCCCATCCCACGCATCGCAGCCCTCCTCCATCGGCAACGCCTATGGAGGAGGGGGCAGGGGTGGAGGGAGCGGTCGCACAGGTAACGGTGATACCGTCGTCCCCGCGATGATCGAGCGAGCGACGCGGTTCGGGCACCCCACGGGCGAAGACCCCGACACCGGGGAGCGCTTCGTGTTCTTCTGGCAGAAGCAGTCGGTCTTCTCGCAGTGGCACCGCGCCGAGTTCACCCACCGCGGCGAGCGCTTCGTCACCGCCGAGCAGTGGATGATGGCCGCCAAGGCCAGGGTCTTCGGCGACGAGGCCACCCGCGCGGAGATCCTCGCGACCGAAGACCCGGCGGAGCAGAAAGCCCTGGGGCGCAAGGTGATCGGATTCGACAAGGCGGTCTGGGACGCGCGCTCCTTCGGGGTGGTGTACCTGGGCAACGCGCTGAAGTTCGAGGACGAGGGGCGCCGCGGGGTGCTCCTCGCGACGGCGGGGTGCACCCTGGTCGAGGCGTCTCCCGTCGACCGCATCTGGGGCATCGGCCTCGCGGCCGAAGACGAGCTCGCGCACCGCCGGGCGAGCTGGCGCGGAGAGAACCGCCTGGGCGCGGTGCTCAACGCCCTCCGCGAAGACCTCCGCGCGGGCGTCGCGGACGAGCGGGTCAGGGACTACTTCGCCTCGACGGGCGCGTAGCCCTCGATGGATTTCTCCCTCTGGACGCCGCTGATCTCGGCGCTCCTCGCCGCGGCCATCGCGGTGAAGGTGACGCTCCGGAGCCGCAAGCGCCGCGCGCACTGGCTCTTCGTGATGTTCGCGGGCAACGTCGCGGTCTGGTACCTCGCGTCGTTCATCGAGGCGCAGACGGGCAACGCGCGGGTGCTCGGGCGCATCACGGCGCTCATGGCGATCCTGCTGCCGCAGACGGGCGTGCGCTTTCTGCGGGCGTTTCAGATCGACTCGCCCGAGCACAGCGCGAACCTCAACCGCACCGCGGGGTGGCTCGCGCTGCCGATGCTCGCGGCGGTGGCGTCGCCGTGGTTCACCATGCGCGCGCCGGGCGCGGTGATTCGCGCGGCGATCCTGGCCTACGTCGTGGGGCTGCTCATCGCCGCGGTGAGCGCGCTGTACACCCGCGGCAAGTCGTCCCCATCACGGCAGGACCGCCGCCGCGCGCTCTACCTCACGGGCCTCGGCGTGGCCGCGACGCTGATCACCACCGCCGACCTCGTGCCCTTCATCGCCAAGGCCGTGGGGACCACGAACCTCCCGCCCGTGGGGTCGATCCTCGTGCTCGCGGTGCTGTACCTCTTCTCCGAGGTCATCGACCGCCGCAGGGTGCTCGACCTCTACGAGCTCACGGGCCGCTTCGCCGTGCTCACCGCCCTCGCCCTCGTGCTCGCGGGGACCTACTACACCCTGGTCGACTGGCAGGTCTCCCGCGGCCTCCCCCAAGGGGGAAACCCCTATTTCCTCAACGCCATCGTCGCCTCGCTGGTGATCCTGATCCTCTTCGACCCGGTGCGCGCGAAGGCGGAGCAGTACGTGGGTCGGGTGTTCTTCTCCGAGCGCTACGACCTCGAGCGCGCGGTGGGACTTCTGCGTCGGCGGCTCCAGCACGTGCTCGACCTCACGGGCATGGCCGAGACGCTCCTCGGCGGCCTCGAGGCCTCGCGGCGGGTGACCGTCGGCGCGGTGTGGCTGGTCGACGCCGACCGGCGCTCCCTCGAGCTGCTCTACGGCATCGGCGGCGAGCACCGAAAGCGCGTCGACCTCGCGGCGCTGCGCGCGCTCATCGAGCACCTGCGGGGCAACGTCCCTGCGCTGCGCGGGCTCCTCGCGCGGGAGATCGAAGACCGCCAGGAGCTGCAAGAGAGCCGCGACGCCGAGCAGCTCGCGGAGGTGATCCGGGGGATGGAGACGCTCGGGGGCAGCGTGGTCCTCGCGCTCACGGCCGAGAGCGGAGACCTCTTGGGGCTGGTCTCGCTCGACGACGAGCGCGTGCGCGACCCGTACTCGGTCGAAGACGCGCGGCTCTTCGAGGGCGTCGTCGCGCAGGCCGCGATCGTGGTCGAGAACTCGCGGCTGCACACCCGCTTGAAAGAGCGCGACCGCCTCGCCGCGATGGGCGAGATGGCCGCGGGGCTCGCGCACGAGATCCGCAACCCCCTCGGGAGCATCAAGGCCGCCGCGCAGTTCATCGACGGCGTCGGCGGCGCGAGCGCGCAGCAGAAGGAGTTCCTCGGGATCATCGTCGAAGAGGTCGGGCGGCTGAACCGCGTGGTCAGCTCGTTCCTCGACTACGCGCGGCCGTATCAGGGCAATCCCTCGCTGGGCGACCCCCGCGAGGTGATCGAGCGCACGCTGCAGCTCGCCCGCGCGGACCTCCCCGCGGGCACCAAACTCGACGTGCAGCTCCCCGACGCGCTCCCCGACGTGCGCGTCGACTCGGAGCACCTGCGCCAGGTGCTCTTGAACCTCGTGCGCAACGCCAGCGAGGCGATGCAGGGCGAGGGCACCGTGGTGGTGAGCGCGAGGGCCCGCGGCGGCGCGACGATCTCCGAGCCCGGCGCGTCGGAGCGCCCGAGCACGGTGGAGATCCTCGTGCGAGACACGGGTCCGGGCATCGCGGCCTCGGTGAGGAACAACCTCTTCATCCCCTTCGCGACGACGAAGGAGAAGGGCACCGGGCTGGGCCTCGCGATCTCGCACCGGCTCGTCGAGTCGGCCGGCGGGCGCCTCGAGGTGCGAAGCTCTGACAAGACCGGGACCACCTTCGCCATCGTGCTCCCCGTGGCGAGTCGGCTCTCGCTGGTCCCTCCCGGCGACGCGACGATGAGCGCCGAGCCGAGCGCCCTGGGCTGAGCGGTGATCAAGTACCTCGGGTCGAAGCGTCAGCTCGTGGCGGCCATCGTCGAGGCCGTGCGCGCGACGGGGGAGCCCCGCACGGTGCTCGACCTCTTCTCGGGCACCGCGCGCGTGGGCTACGCGCTCAAGGGCGAAGGGATCAGGGTCATCGCCAACGACCACAACGCCTACGCCGCGTGCCTCGCGCGCTGTTATGTCGAGGCCGACGCCGAGGACCACCTCGACGACGCCGAGCGCCTCCTGCGCGAGCTCGACGCGCTCCCCGGCCGCGCGGGGTACTTCACCGAGACCTTCTGCGAGCGAGCGCGGTACCTGCACCCCAAGAACGGCGAGCGCGTCGACGCGATTCGCGAGGCCATCGCGGCCAAGGGCCTCGAGCCCGTGCTCGAGTCGGTGCTGCTCACGTCGCTGATGGAGGCCGCCGACCGCGTCGACTCCACCACCGGCGTGCAGATGGCCTACCTCAAGCAATGGGCGCCCCGCGCGCACAAGGACCTCGCGCTGCGGGTCCCGGCGTTGCTTCCGCGGGCGCAGCACGGGAGGTGCGAGGCGATGCAGCGCGAGGCGGTCGACGCCGCCGGCGCGGTCGAGGTCGACGTGGCCTACCTCGACCCGCCCTACAACCAGCACAGCTACCTCGGGAACTACCACGTCTGGGAGTCCCTCGTTCGGTGGGACCGCCCCGAGGTCTACGGCGTCGCCTGCAAGCGCGTCGATTGTCGCGAGCGCCGCAGCGCGTTCAACACCCGCGCGGGCTGCGCGCGCGCGCTCACCGACGTGCTCGGCGCCCTGCGCGCGAAGGCCGTGGTCGCCTCGTTCAGCGACGAGGGGTACATCCCCCGCGAGGCCATGGAGCGCGCCCTCGCGTCGCTCTGGGGCGGCGCCGCGCGGGTCACCACGGTGGCCTATGACTACAAGCGATACGTCGGCGCGCAGATCGGGATCTACAACCCCCAGGGCGAGAAGGTCGGGCGGGTGGGACACCTGAGAAACCGGGAGTTCCTCTTCGTCGCCACGCCCGCGCGGGGATGATGGTGTACAAGGCCGCCGTGGACCGCGACGCCGCGACCGTGCTGGTGATCCCGTGCTTCAACGAAGAGGCGAGGCTCTCGGGAGACGACGTGCGGGCGCTGCTCGCCGAGGGCGTGCGGGTGATCCTCGTCGACGACGGATCTCGCGACGGCACCGCCGCGCTGCTCCAGCGCCTCGAGGCCGATCTCCCCGGACGCGTGCGCGCGTTGATCCTCCCGCGCAACGGCGGCAAGGGGGAGGCCGTGCGCGCGGGGATGCGCGCGGCCCTCGACGACGGCGCGGCCCTCACGGGGTACCTCGACGCCGACTTCGCCACGCCTCCCGAGGAGGTCCTGCGGCTGCGCGACGAGCTGCTCGCCCACGGCGCGCAGGTGGTGATCGGCGCCCGCGTGCGACGTCTGGGCTCGCGCATCGACCGCCGCCCCATGCGCCACTACCTCGGGCGGATCTTCGCCACCGCGGCCTCCCTCGCCCTCGGCGTCGGCGTGTACGACACGCAGTGCGGCGCCAAGCTCTTTCGGGACGTCCCCGCGCTGCGCGCCGCCCTCGACGCGCCCTTCACCTCGCGCTGGGCCTTCGACGTCGAGCTCCTCGCGCGGCTGCTGCGCCCCGCGTCCGACGCGCCCGCGGTGCCCGTGAGCGCCTTCCTCGAGGTCCCCCTGCGGGCCTGGCGCGACGTCGCCGGGTCCAAGCTCCGGGGCGCGACCATGCTCCGCGCGGGCGCCGACCTCGCGCGCATCGCGTTGCAGCACAGGGGGATCGGTCACAAGCAGGCGTCGTAGCGGCAGAGCCCCTCGTCGGTGACCCCCGCGGGCCAGGCGACGGTGCCGCCGTCCATCGCGCCCTGCGCGGGGACCACGTCGAGGATCAGCCTCCGCGCCCCCACGGTCTCTCCGCCGTCTTGCTTGATGATGGCGAGGCCCTCGTAGGCGCGTCGGCACCCGAGGCGCGCGGGGAGGCCCCCGTCGACGGCGGCGACGTCGCGCCAGCGCGCGGTGATGCGCCACTCCAGGCGCACGGGGCCGCCCACGCCGAAGAAGCGCGCGCCCTCGGCGCCGTTGACGAAGGCCGCGGGGTTGCCGCCCACGGCCTCGAGGGAGAAGTCAGACACCTCGGTGAAGCGCCGCCCGTCGAGGCCCGGGGCGCGGTCGAGGAGGGTGAGCAGCAGCCCCTCGCCCATGCCCTGCCACTGCACGAACCAGGGCAGGGGCCACTCGCTCCCCTCGCGCTCGTCGAGCTGCAGCCGGTCGCGCATCGAGGGGTTGTTGGCGTTGAGCGGATCGCTCCCGTAACGCAATTCGAAGCCGTCGCTCAGGCCGTCGTAGTCGGTGTCGGCGAGGGTGGGGTCGGTGCGGCGCATGGCCTCGGTGGCGTCGCACACGCCGTCGCCGTCGCTGTCGGCGGTGGGCGAGAGCGAGTCGGCGCTGACGATCACCCGGTCGGTCGCGGGGCGTGCGTCCCCGGCGCTCGACGCGTCGGCGCCAGGCGCGACGCGGGCGCTGCATCCTGCGGCCCCCAGGGCGATGACGAAGGCGAGGCGGCGCACGCGGGGGGTTCTAGCACTGCTACGCTCCCCCGACGATGCGGGAACACACACTCGACGGGCGCTTCGCGCCGCGCGAGTCGCTCTCCGAGGGCGCCCTCACGCGCGTGCTCGCGGCGACCGACGCAGACGGCCAGGCGGTGGTGATCAAGCGGCTCCAGCGCCACCTGCGCCGCGATGAGGCGTGCCGGGCGATGCTCGAGCATGAGGGGAGACTCCTCGCGGCCCTCGACGACCCACAGCTCCCGAGGCTCCTCGCGCGGGGCGAAGACCCCGACGGACCGTTCCTCGTGCTCCAGCGGCTCCCGGGGCAGCCCCTCGCGGTGACGCGCCGCGAGCCCGAGGACGCGGTGGCCGTGACCCGGGGGCTCCTCCGGGTGCTCGGTCGCGTGCATCTCGCTGCGGCAGAAGGGGTCGCGCTTCACATCGTGCACCGCGACGTGTGCCCCGCGAACGTGCTGGTGACCGCCGCGGGCGAGGTCTCGCTGGTGGATTTCGGCATCTCGACGAGCGCGTGGCGGAGCGACCCAGACCGCGGGGTGATGAAGGGCACGCGGGGCTACATGGCCGCCGAGGTGATCACCGGCGGGGCCGAGGTCGACGCGCGGGCGGACCTCTTCGCGGCGGGGGTGATCCTCACCGAGCTGCTCACGGGCGAGCGGCTCTACGACGGGCCGCTGCCCGCGGTGATGGAGGCGGTGGTCGAGGGCCCGGCGCGGGGTCCGCGGGAGAAGCACCCCGCGGTGCCCGAGCGCCTCGACCTCGTCGCGCGGCGCGCGATGGCGCGCGACCCCTCCGCGCGCTTCGCGAGCGCGGAGGACTTCCTCGCGGCCCTCGCGGGGTGAGCCGAGGGTGCGACCGATCGTCGCTGCGACGGCTTGTCACACGCTTCGGGGCGTCGCTTCGGGGCACCCTGCGCCCTATGTCTACCTTGCGACTCGTGTGCATCGGAGCGCTCGCGCTCCTGGGCTGTAGCTCCTCGTCGAACCCTCAAGACGCGGCGGTGGCGCAGGACGTCGCCGCGCAGGACGTCGCCGTCACCCACGACGCCGCCCACGACGCGACCGCGCCCGCGGACGCCGCGCCGAACCCCTGCGAGGGCCTGGGCGGGCTCTGCCACGAGGTCGACCCGGGCGACGGGCCGATTCACGACTGCCACGAGGGCGGACACGACGGCGACCCGACGTGGTGCGCGGCGAACGGCGCCCGCTGCCGCGCGCTCTGCCTCGCCGCGGCAGACGGCGGCGTGCACGAGCACGACGCGGCGACCGACGCGGCGGCGCACGACCACGACGCGGCGACCGACGCGGCGGCGCACGACCACGACGCGGCGGCGCACGACCACGACGCGGCGGCGCACGACTGAGCTGCGGACTCCCTACTCCGCGGCCGCGTCCGACGACTCGACGGACTGCGTGAACTGTCGCGCCCAGCGCCGGTAGATCCCCACCGGACCGTCTCCGTCGGCGAGGGCCGGGCGCGGGATGTAGACCTTGTGGTTCCAGATCTTGAAGTCCTGCCGCACGTCGGCGACGAACTCGCGAAAGGCCGCGGCGCTCGCGAAGCGCCTCACGAGGGGCGTGGGCGCGAGGGCGAAGGCAGGGTGGATCGTCGAGGGGCGCTCGATCTTCATCGACATCCCGATGCGGAGCTTCACCCGCCCCGGGTCGGTCGGCGTGGAGTACACGAACTGTCGGGTCTGAATGCCCAACGACTCGACCTCGACCTCGACGATCGACACGCCGAGCCCGTGCACGTGCACGTTCGCCGTCGACGTGATGGGCCTCGAGAGCCGCCCGAAGATCCCGTCGCGGCGCACGAAGCGAAAGCGCGTGTTGAGGTACGGCCCCTCGTGCCGCGTGCCGAGGAGCTCGACGTTCTCGTAGCCGTGCGTCACCGCGAGGTGCCCGATGTCGACGCTGTTCTCGCTGGTCTCCTGGGGGTGGCTCTCGAGGTCGAAGCCCGCGAGTCGCACCGGCGTCCACCCCGCCTCGTCGAGGGTCGGGAGCTCGAACGAGGGCGCCTCGCCCTCGGGGTGAAACCACGCGTGCACGACCCCGTGGCGCTCGACGACGGGCAGCGTCGGCAGCCGCGCGGCGGGCGGGGGCTTCGTGCCGTACCCCGTCTTCACGCAGGCGCCCGTCGCGTCGAACTCGAAGCCGTGAAAGGGGCACCAGAGGTGCTCGCCGCGCACGCAGCCCCCCGACGCGAAGCTCGCGCCGAGGTGAGGGCAGTACCCGTCGCTCACCGAGGCCACCCCCGACTCGCTGCGCCAGGCGACCAGCTCGTGCCCCGCGAGGCGCACGCGCAGGAGGGAGCCCGCGCGGAGCGCCTCGCTCGCCGCGACGACGTACCAGCCAAAGGGGAGCGACGAGAGCGGACGCCGCGGCGTGAGCACGGTGAGCGAGGTGCGCATGACGCGCAGAAGATACCAGCCCCGCGACGCAGGGCCGCCCCAGAGGGTCAGTACACGTTGTTGCGGTAGCCCGCGGGCGCCGGGTCGCCTGGGCGCCGCGGCGGTGTCCTCGGGCGAGGCGCGCGGCGCGCGTTCACCACCGGCGCGGCGCCGGCGTCGACCACCCGCGGGCGGAGGCGCACCGCGCGGGCGATCGCCGGCCCTCGCGCCTCGACGGTCTCGGTCTCGAAGCCCGCCGCACGGATCGTCAGCGTATGCGCCGCAGAGGGATCGCCCTGCCAGGTGTCACGCAGGGGCGTGCGCCCGAGGAGCCGCTCGCCCTCGTAGACCTCGGCGCCGCTGGGGTCGCTGTCGAGGGCGACCGACACCGTCGCCGGGGGCGGGGCGACCGGGGCCTGGGCGACCGGGGGCGGGGCGACCGGCGCCTCGACCCGGCGCGACCGCGCGTACAGCCCCGCGCCGACGAGGACGCTCAGCGCGAAGAGCGCGAAGGCCGCGGGCGCGAGGGAGCGGGGCCGGGCCGCGACCGGCGCAGGCCGCGGCGCGGGCTGCGGCGCGGGGTACGGCGCGCTCGGCGCGAAGGGCGTGGGGGGGAGGCTCGCGACGGGCTCGGCGGTGATCGAAGGCGCCGAGTCTTCGGGCTGCGGCAGCGGCGGCGGGAGCGGGCTGCGCGACGCCGAGGGGAGCGCCGGGGGCGTGGCGGCGCGGTGCTCCCCCGAGGCGATGGTCGCGGGCGCCATGCTGCTGAGAAACTCGCCGGTGCCCGAGAGCAGCGCGCCGTGGGGGAGCATGCCCATGGCGAGGCGCTTGAGCTCGTCGATGAGCTCGCTCATCGAGGCGAAGCGGTCGTCGGGGCTCTTCGAGAGGCAGCGGTAGACCAGGTCTTCGACCGCGGCGGGCACGTTGTGGTCGGGGCGCACCTCGCTCAGCGCGGGCACGGCCTCGCTCACGTGGGCCATCAAGAGGTTCACCGAGTTGGGCTTGTCGAAGGGCACCCGCCCGGTGAGCATCTCGAAGAGGATCACCCCGATGGAGTACACGTCCGTCGCCGGAGAGACCCGCTCGCCGCGGATCTGCTCGGGGGCCATGTACTTCGGTGAGCCGATGAAGAGCCCGGTCTGCGTGAGGCTCTCGCCGTCGGTGTCGGTGGACTTCACCAGCCCGAAATCGAGGACCTTCACGAAGTCGTCGTCGTCGTCGCGGCGGATGAGAAAGATGTTCGCGGGCTTGAGGTCGCGGTGGATCACCCCCAGGCCGTGCGCCTCGCGCAGCGAGCGGCACACCTGCAGCGCGATGTGCAGCGCCGAGGGGACCGCCACCGGCCCCTCGTCGCGGAGCCGTCGGTGGAGCGTTCTCCCCTCGAGGAGCTCCATGGCCATGAAGTACACGCCGTCGTCGGTCTGCCCGTAGTCGTAGAGGGTGACGGTGTTGGCGTGCGAGAGCCGCGCGACGATGGAGGCCTCGAAGAAGAAGCGCTTGTGAAACTCCGGGTCGTTCTCGCCGCTGTAGTTGGGGTTGAGCACCTTGAGCGCGATGAGCCGCCCGAGGGGCGACTGCTCCGCGCGGTAGACCTTGCCCATGCCGCCGCGGGCGAGCACCGAGAGGATCTTGAAGCGCCCGTTGATGACCCGCCCGAGGAGCGGGTCCACGGTGGGCGCGCTGCTTGCGGTCGCGGAGTTGCTCGGCGGTGCCATCGCGGTGTTCGGGAGGAATGCTGCGCGCGAGGAGGTGTGACGGTCGCGCCCCGCGGTGAAAGCCCGCGCGGATGATGTCACCGGGCGCACCCTTCCGCAACGCGGCGTTGCCGAAGGGTCCGGCGCGTGCTGACGTGTCGTCGATCACGAACGGAGCAGACATGAAGCGATGGTGGTTCACCCTCTCGGCGCTGACAGCGCTGGCGCTCCCCGGCGTGGCCGGCGCGCAGACCGCAGACACCGCGGAGATCGTCGTCGATTTCGACGACGGCGCCTCCGCCGCCGAGGTCGCTGAGACCGCCGCGCGGCAGGGGATCGTCCTCACCCCCAACAGCGCCATGGTCGGCGACGACCGGATGTACCGGGCCACGGTGCCCCGCGCGGCGATGGGGAGGATCCTTCGGGCGCTCTCGGCCGAGGGCGACGTCGACGCGGCCGAAGAGAACGTGGAGTACCGCGCCCTCTTCACCCCCAACGACCCGATGCTCGACCAGCAGTGGGGCCTGCGCCGCGTGGGCACCGAGCGGAGCTGGGAGGTCACCTGCGGCATGGGCGTGACCGTCGCCGTGGTCGACACCGGCGTCGCGTGTGAGAACTTCGGGGAATTCACCCGGGTGCAAGACCTCGCGGGCACCCGCTGCCTCCCCGGCTGGAACTTCGTCAACAACACCCCCCACGCCAACGACGACCAGGGCCACGGCACCCACGTCGCTGGGACCATCGCGCAGACCACGAACAACGGCATCGGCGTGGCGGGCGTGGCCTACTGCGCGACGATCATGCCCGTGAAGGTCCTCGACGGCGCGGGCCGGGGCACCCTGGCCAACGTCGCCGAGGGCATCCGCTGGGCGGCCGACCACGGCGCGCAGGTGATCAACCTCTCCCTCGGCGGCGGCGGTCGCTCCAAGGTGATGGAGCAGGCGGTGGCCTACGCCCGCAACCACGGCGCCACGGTGATCTGCGCGGCGGGCAACAACGGGCGCTACGTCGAGTCTCCCGCCAACGCGCCCGGCGCCGTCGCGGTGAGCGCCATCGACGACGCCGACCAGATCGCGTTCTTCTCCTCGCGCGGCCCCGAGGTCGACGTCGCGGCGCCGGGGGTGCGAATCCTCCAGCAGACCATCTGCGAGCGCGGACGCAACCGCTGCGAGCAGTACGCGGCGTTCTCGGGCACCTCGATGGCGGCGCCGCACGCCGCCGGGGTGGCCGCGCTGATCGTGTCGCTCGGGGTGACCGACCCTGACGCGGTGGAGCGCGCGCTCAAGGCCACGGCGAGCGCGCCCGCGCACGGCGGCGCCCAGCCCGAGCTCTACGGCGCGGGGATCGTGAGCGGGGCGCAGGCCTCGGAGACGCTCCTGCAGCAGCGCGCGCTGGCCCGCGGCGCGGTGCTGGCGGTGATCGCGCTGCTCCTCGCGATGTGGGTGAGCTCGCGCAAGGGGCGCTTCTCGTGGTCGTGGCTCGTGCCCGCGTACCTCATGGGGGTCGGCTCGTTCTGGCTCCCGCGCTTCGTCGGTCACTACGTGCAGGGCGTCGACCTCCTCATGCGCCCCATCGCGGAGTGGGACACCGTGCTCCTCGGCATGGGCTGGCACCGCTGGCTCTCCTTCGCGAACGCGGGGGTGGTGCTGGGCCTGGTGGGCCTGGGCTTCGGTCGGCGCTTTCTCCGCGGGCCGGTCGCGGGCTTCGCGATGGGGACCGCGGCGTACCTCCTCACCGAGCTCGGCCTGGGCACGGCCTACGCGCCCCTCGGGGGCGTGCTCTACACGGGCTGGGTGCTCGCGAACGTGACCGTGTGTCTCTGGGTCGCGCGCATCGGCGTCGACCGCACCCGCGACTGATCCCCCCGCTTCATCGCAGACTGGCGCGATGCGCTGGATCTACCACCTCACCCTCCGCCCTGCTCCCGCCGCCGACCCCTACGCGCCGCCCTCGCTGGCGGCGGAGGGCTTCGTGCACGGGTCGTATCGCGACGCGGTGCGCGAGAGCGCGCGGCTGTACTTCCCGCCCGACGCCGATCTCGTTGCGCTGCAGCTGGATCCGCGTGTTCTGGGGGACCTCGTGCGGGTGGCGAGCACGCCCCGCGGGCCGATGCCGCACGTCCACGGGGCGATCCCCGCGGCGGCGATTCGCGCGGCGCTCTCGCTGGAGGCGATGGAGGGGGCGCCGGACGAGGTCGAGGAGGGGTGAGTGGCTCTGTTGCCCTCCACCCCCAGCCCCTCCTCCGTGGGCTTCGCCGACGGAGGAGGGGAGCGCGGAAGGGGAGCGCGGAAGGGGAGCGCGGAAGGGGAGCGCGGAAGGGGAGCGCGGAAGCGTCTTGAGTCTCTCCGTTCAGGCTCCCCTCCTCCGTCGGCGGAGCCCACGGAGGAGGGGCTGGGGGTGGAGGGCGACCGAGCAGGAGGCAACCTTCGGTGCCTCATCCTCCGACACCGGCCCATGGTGACCCGATCGACCCGTTGCGCCCGCATCGCGGCGCGCCCCAAGCGAGAACTGGCGCGTGCCCTCCGCCGCGAGATGACCCCTCACGAGCGAGCGTTGTGGGAGGCGATTCGACACGACGCCCTCGGCCTTCGGGTGCGTCGCCAGCACGTCATCCTCGGCTTCATCGTGGACTTCTACATCCCCAAGGTTCGCCTCGCGATCGAGGTCGATGGCGCACACCACGACCCGGTCCACGACGCCGCGCGCGACGCCGCGCTCGCGACCGTCGGTGTGCGCGTGCTCAGGCTCACGAACCACGAGGTCGAGCGCTCGCTGGACGCGGCGATCGCCCTGATCCAGCAGGCGGCACTGGTCACCGCGCGCGCTTTGGCATAGACCGCGCACCGCCATGATCGCCCTGACCCGACTGGGCAAGTCCTTCGCGGACCGCACGCTCTTCGAAGACGTCTCGATGAACCTCAACCGCGGGTCCCGCTACGGGCTCGTGGGGGCGAACGGCGCGGGCAAGACCACGCTGATGAAGATCCTCGCGGGCGACGAGCCCTCGAGCGAGGGGATCGTCTCCATCCCCAAGGCCGCCCGCGTCGGCGTGCTGCGCCAGGACCGCTTTCTCGACGGCGCCGAGCGCATCCTCGACGTGGCCATGCGCGGCGACGAGCGCGCCTGGGCGCTGCTGAGCGAGCGCGAGGCCCTCCTCGCGGGCGAGCACCCCGACCCCTCCCTCGCGGCGCAGATCGAAGAGTCCCTCGCGGCCCTCGACGGCTACACCCTCGAGGCGCGCACCGGCGCGATCCTCACGGGCCTGGGCATCCCCGTGGCGTCGCACCGCCACGCCCTGGCCACCCTCTCTGGGGGGTTCCAGCTCCGCGTGCTCCTCGCGCAGGTGCTGGTGGGAGGCCCCGACGTGCTGCTCCTCGACGAGCCCACGAACCACCTCGACATCTTGTCGATCCGCTGGCTCGAGCGCTTCCTCGCGGCCTACGAGGGCTGCGCGGTGGTGATCTCCCACGACCGGGGCTTTCTCGACCGCGTGGCCTCGCACGTGCTCGACGTCGACTACGGCACCGTCACCCTCTACACCGGGAACTACACCCAGTTCATCGCGCAGAAAGACGCCCGCCACGCGCAGCAGGAGCGCGAGCGCGAGCGCGCCGAGGCCGAGATCGCGCAGAAGCGGTCGTTCGTCGAGCGCTTCGGGGCCAAGGCCACCAAGGCCCGGCAGGCGCAGAGCCGCATGAAGCAGATCGAGCGCATCGAGGTGAAGGAGGTCGCCGAGAGCACCCGCCGCGCGCCGCGCTTTCGCTTCGACATGGAGCGCCCCAGCGGGCGCGAGGTGCTCACCCTCGACGGCGTCGCGAAGTCGTACGGCGAGAAGTCCGTGCTGCGCGGCGTGAGCCTCACGGTGCGACGGGGGGAGAAGGTCGCGGTCATCGGCGCCAACGGGCTCGGAAAGTCCACCCTGCTCAAGGTCTGCATGGGCGTCACCCCGGCCGACGCGGGCACCGCCACCTGGGGCTACGAGACCCGCCCAGGCTACTTCGCCCAGGACCACAAGGACCTCCTCGACGACCCCAACCAGACCCCGCTCAGCGTGCTCCGCGAGGTGTGGGGGGGCGCGTCGCAGACCGAGCTCCGCTCGCTGCTGGGCCTGCTGCTGTTCTCGGGCGGCGAGGTCGACAAGCCCGTGGGGATGCTCTCCGGCGGCGAGGCCGCGCGGCTGGTCTTCGCGACGATCCTCGCGCGCAAGCCCAACGTGCTCGTGCTCGACGAGCCCACGAACCACCTCGACATCGAGTCGATCGACGCCCTGGTCGACGCCCTCGCGGCCTATGAGGGCACGGTGCTCTTCGTCTCCCACGACCGCTGGTTCGTCTCGCGCCTCGCGACGCGGGTGCTTGAGGTGACCGCCGAGGGGATCCGTGATTTTCCCGGCACCTACGACGACTACCTCTCCCGCGCCGGCGACGACCACCTCGACGGCGACGCCGTGGCCCTGCGCGCGAAGGAGACCCAGCGCACGCAGAAGGCCGCCCTCTCCGGCGGCGCGGCCTACGCCGAGGAGCGCCGCAAGCGCAGCCTCGTGACCTCGCTCACCACCCGCCGCGACAAGGCCCTCGCGGCCATCTCCGCCGCCGAGGCGCGCAAAGAAGAGATCACGGCGCGCTGGAGCGACGAGGGCTTCTACGCGACCGCGAGCGAGGCCGAGCAGGCCGCGCTGGCCGCCGAGGAGGCCGCCCTGGGCCCGCGCATCGACGCGCTGCTGGCGGAGTGGGAGTCCCTCGAAGAGGAGCTCGCGAAGGCGCAGGCGTAGCGATCTCGCGCGTCCCGGCGAGGTCGTGCTCTGCTGCGCGCATGAGCGCCCTCGAGCCCGTGCGAATCCCGCTGAAGCCGCAGACGAAGCTCTTCGCGACGAACCTCGTGGTGCAGCCGCCCCTGGCGGGGCTGTTCCTCTGGATGGCCCTCAGCGACGAGTCTCGCGGCACGAGGGTCTTCGGCGCGCTCTTCGCGGTCATCGCCGTGACGCTCTTCGCGTTCAGCGCCCTCGCGCTCCACCGCGTGCGGGGAAAGACCTTCGAGGCGGTGGTCACCGACGTCGACGCGACGATTCCGATCCCCTTGCGGGGCAACGAGATCCGATTCGCGCTCAAGGACGTGAAGGAGGCTCGCGTGGTCGAGACGAAGACCGCGACGCGCTCGTTCTGGATGCTCACGCTCCGCTGGGACGAAGGGGGCGAGACGAAGAGCACGGTGGTGGCGAGCCAGTTCGTGGGGGACGAGGCCTTCTTCGCGCTGCGCGACGCGCTGGCGGCGCGGGGCGTGGCGCTGAGCTGAGCTCAGCGGCGGCAGGCCCTCGCCGCGGGGCACGAGGCGCAGAAGTCTACGAGGAGAAAGGTCTCGTCGCAGATCCTCCACCCCGCGGGGGTCTCTCGCAGACGCAGGCGGTATCGCCCGCGCAGGGTCTCGCAGGGCACCGCGCGGCTGGTGGTCGAAGACCGCTGCGGGTGAAGTTGAACCATGCGAAGCACGGCGCGCGCGACCGCGCCGTCTCCGCACGCGCGGCGCTCCTGGGCGGTCGCGAGCGGCGCCTCCCAGGTGACCTCGGGCTCGTCGCCGTGCTCGCGGCGAAACGACCAGCCTGGGATGGCGTGACGATCGCGCCAGTAGTCGTGCATCCGCGACGGGGTGGCGAGGCCGCCCTCGCCGTTGATGCGCACCGCGGGGGCGTACAGCGATGCGGCGTCGGGCACCGCGTTGGACTCCATCGCGTTTCGCCACGCGAGCACGGTCGTTGTCGCGCGAAGGTGCGTCTCGCCTGGCTCGGAGAGGGGCGCGCGTTGGAGCTGCGGGTGCGTCCCGAGGGCCCACCCTACGCTCAGCATGAGCAGGGTGAAGAGCGGCAGTCCGACGGCGTAGCGCCAGCTTGAGCGCGGGGCGCGGGGCGCCGGGCGCGAGGGGAGGGCCTCGAGCGCCTCGAGGGCCGTCGGAAAGCGGGACTCGGGCTTCCACGCGACGCAGCGCGCGAACCACGCGTCGAAGCCCGGGGGGGAGGCGCTCGGCGACGCCCTGCCCCCTCGCGCGCACGCTCGCGGGGACCACGATCTCGCCCCGCGCGACGTGGTCGAAGTACGCCCTCCCGGTGAGCGAGAAGTACGCGATCAGCCCCAGGGACCACACGTCCGCCGCGGGGCTGATCCCCGCGAGCACGGCTTGCTCGGGCGCGCCCCAGCCGTCGGTGCGCACGACCATCGAGGCGAGGCCGAAGGTGGCGTTGAGCTGCTTGGCGACGCCGAAATCCAGCACCTTCACCCGCCACGGAGCGCGCGGGTCCGAGCGGTGGAGAAAGACGTTCTCGGGCTTGAGGTCGCGGTGCACGATGCCGCGCTCGTGGGCGGCGCCGACGCCGTGGCAGAGCTCTCGGAAGAAGCGCGCGAAGTCCTTGGGAGACAAGGGCCCGTGCGCGCGAACGTGGGCGTCGAGGGTGTCGCCCTGGAGCAGCTCCATGGTGATCCAGGGCACGCCGTCGGTGACGTCGGAGTCGTAGACCTGCACGACGTGGGGGCTACGATCCCACGGGGTGCGGCGGGCCTCGTCGAGGAAGCGCCGACGCGCGTCGTCGTCGAAGAGCGCGTCGACCGTGAGGACCTTGAGCGCGCAGCGTTGCCCGGTGCGCTCGTTGAGGGCGCGGTACACGATCCCGAAGCCGCCGCGGCCGATCTCGGCCTCGAGGGCGAAGCGTCCCGCGAAGCGCGAGCCGACGTTGGGGAATCGCGCGCCCATCGCCGCGGATCATCCGATACACTGCGCGGCGGCGACAAGCGCGCGACGACCGATGGACAGCATTCCTCCCCCCGATCCCGGCCTCGCGCTGGAGGCGCTCTCTTCGCGGGTCGAGCGCGAGATCGCGCGGCTCGACGGCGCGCGCGCGACGCAGACCGAGCTGATCGGCGGCTGGGCGAAGATCGGATCGGGCCTCGACCACGTGCTCCGCGCGGTCTTCGTGCAGCAGTGCGGCGCGCTGGGCCTCGCGCCGGGCGCGACCTTCGCGCGGGTGACCCGCGAGGCCTGGGACCTCGAGCGCGCCTCGGCGGGTCAGCTTCTGCACGCGGTGAGCGCGATGAGCGCGAGCGCCCGTGGCCGGGACGCGGGGCTCGACCGCGCGACCGCGCACCTGGCGCACCCCACGATCGCGCGCACGATCGAGCTGCGCAACGTGCTGATCCACGCGCGGAGGGAGCCGACGCGCGAGGAGCTCTCCGCCGTGCTCCGCGCGCTGCGCGTGTGGATCGCCGCCGCCCGCGGGGGGTGAGCGCCCGAGCCTCGCGGGACGCGATGCGCGAGGACTCGCCGCGGCCCGCGCGAGGTCGCCGCGGGTTCTCTCTGACGTCACGGTGTGAACCCGCGGTGAGAACCGATATCCTCGTCGGCTGACATGGCAGGCCTGCAGCAGCTTCTGGCGGGGACGGTCTTTGCGCGGGACTACCGGGTGATCCGCCCCCTCGCGGAGGGGGGCATGGGCGCGGTCTACGTCGCCGAGCAGCTCTCGACCGGACATCACCGCGCCCTCAAGCTGATGCATCCCCAGCTCGTGTCGGACGTGCGCAGTCGCGAGCGCTTTCTGCTCGAAGCGCGGCTCGGCTCGCAGATCGGCAGCGTCCACGTCGTCGAGGTCACCGCGGCCGGCGTCGACGAAGACAGCGGCACCCCATGGCTCGCGATGGAATTGCTCGAAGGGACCGACCTCTCCCAAGCCCTCGCGGCGCGCGGTCCGCTCGACCCGCCCACCGTGCGCGACCTCTTCGATCAGCTCGGCGACGCGCTCGGCCGCGCGCACGCGCAGGGGATCGTGCACCGGGACCTCAAGCCCGAGAACCTCTTCGTCGCGAGCTCTCGGCTGAAGGGCGTGCCCTTCGTCTTGAAGGTCCTCGATTTCGGCATCGCGAAGATCGTCGCGGAGCACCAGACGGCCGCGACGGTGACCTCGGCGCTCGGATCTCCCTTGTGGATGGCGCCCGAGCAGGCCAACCGCGGCGCCCGCGTGCGCCCCGCGACCGACGTCTGGGCCCTCGGGCTCATCGCCTTCAACCTCCTTACGGGAAAGCCCTATTGGGTGAGCGCCAACGTCCCCGAGGAGGGCTTCAACCTCCAGGCGCTGCTCGTCGAGATCATGGTCCAGGCCCTCGCGCCGGCCTCCGCGCGCGCGGCTGAGATCGGCGCGGGCGGCGCGCTCCCGCCCGGCTTCGACGCGTGGTTCGCGCGCTGCGTGAACCGTGATCCCGACCAGCGCTTCGCCGACGGAGGGCAGGCGACCGCGGCGCTCCTCCCGCTGCTCGCGCCGACCGGCGCGTTCGCGGCGACGAGGACGCTCCAATCGCCACCGGGCATCGTCCCGCTGGCGCCTACGTACCTGCCGACTCCGCCGACGGCGATCATGGACCTGACCGCCGTGCCGGGGACGGCCCTTCCGCCTTCACGGGCGGCTCAGCCTGCACGGGCTGGGTCTGTCCTCGCGGGCGCGGCCCTGCTGGGGGGGATCGGCCTCGCGGGCGCGGTGGCGCTCACGCGCGAACCCTCGCCCCCGACCCCGGCCCCGACGTCGTCGCCCGCCACCGTGGTCGTGCCGGCGGAGCGCCCCGCGCTGCCCGCGCCGCCCACGGCGGCAGCACCCGAGGCGCCGGCGGAGCCACCGTCCCACGAAGGGACGATCGACCTGGGCGACGTAGGCGCGGCGGACTCCGATCCCGGCGCGTCCGCCGACCCTTCCGCAGAGGGCGTCCCGCGCAGCGGCGGCGAGGTGGCTCCGACGGTGCGCGCGGGGGCTCCCGCGGTGAGCGGCATGCTCTCTGCCGAGGTGATCCGCCGCGTGGTGCTGCGCAACCTCGGCCAGGTGAACCGCTGCTACACGCAGGGTCTCTCGATGAACCCCGAGCTCGCGGGCCGGGTGGTCGCGCGCTTCGTCATCGGTGCGCGCGGCGAGGTGGCGAGCTCGGGCGTGGGTGAGAGCTCGATCTCGGCGCCGAGCGTGGGCGAGTGCATCGCCGCCGCGGTGCGCGGCTGGCAGTTCCCCTCGCCCCAGGGCGGCATCGTCATCGTCAGCTACCCCTTCATCCTCTCGCCGGGGCGAGCACCCGGCGCCGCCTCTCCGCGCAATCGCGTGGTCTCACCGCGCCCGTCGCCGTCCGCCCGAGGCGACCTCCCCGACACGCCCGACCGCGCGACCGTCGCGGCGGCGATGCGCGCGGTCGCGCCCAGCGTCCGCGCGTGCGGCAGCGGCGGCGTGGTGACGACGCGCGTGGTGTTCGCGGGCACGGGTCGGGTCACGGCGGTCACCGTGCCTCCGACGCTTCCCGCGTCCGTCGCGTCTTGCGTCGTGCGTGCGGCGCGTCGCATCACGCTCCCGCCCTTTCGCCGCCCGAGCTTCTCCGTGAACTACCCCTACACGCTGCAGTGAGGGGGCGCTGCCGGGGCTGATCGCGCGTCGGCGCGTTCGCCGAGCTCGCGCGTCGACGTCGTCCCTGGCGTCCTCCGCTGGAGTCTCCTGCCTTCGGGAACGGTCGTGGGAGAGGTCGAGGGAGACGCTCCTCCCGACCTCGCCACCACGACCCTGATCCTTCGTCGGGCGTCCGTGGGGCGCGGCCTCGCCTGGTCGGGTAGCATCGCCCGAATGCGTGGCGTCGCAGTCCACATGGGTATGGTGGCGTGTCTCGGGCTCATGGCCTGCGACGGCAGCGGGCCGGTCCGGATCTCGCCGGGAGAGGGCGACGGGGGGAGCGGGGGCGTCGCCACCGACGCGCCCGCCCCGATGGACGCGCCCGCCCCGATGGACGCCTCGCCGCCGGACGCGTCCGCCCCCCTCGACGCCGCGTCCGCACCCGACGTGCGCGCGACCGATGTGCCTGCGGTGCAAGACGTTGCGCCGCCCTTCGACCCCGGCGCCGACCTTGCGGCGCTCACCGCGGGCGTGCGCACGATCAACCTCGGGAGCGCGCTCGCGTCGGCCCTGGTGGTGCACGGCGACCGCGCGTTCCCCGTGGTCTACGACGCCAACGGCGCGACCTTCATCGCCGCCGCCCGCGCGGGCCTCGGGCGCGTGCTCGCCTACGGCCACGAGGGCCTCGCCAACGACCCCGCCAACACCACCGACGACCGCGGGGTGCTGGTGCGCAACGTGGTCCGCTGGATGAGCGACGGGCGCACGGGCGCGGTGGTCGGGATCCAGGGCAGCCGCGCCGCCCTGCGCGACCACCTCACGGCCGCGGGCTACATCGTGCGCGCGGCCACGCCCGCCACCCTCCACGGGCTCGAGGTGTTCGTCACCGACGCCGGACAGACCCGCACCGCGGACGAGACCGCGCGACTGCAGTCCTGGGTGCGCGCCGGGGGCGGGCTCATCGTGACCGGCCACGCCTGGTACTGGGGCTATTCGAACAGCGACCCCTACCAGAACTTCTCGGGCAACCAGCTCCTCAACGACCTTGGCCTCACCATCACCACCGACAACGACCCCACCCACAACACCGCCGTCCCGGTGCGCCCGCCCACCGACCTGGAGCACGCGGCGCGCGCCCTCGCGCGGGTGCGCGACCACACCCGAGGGACCTCTCCCCTCGACATGACCCAGCAGGTGCGGGCGAGCGCCACCGTGCGACGCGCGGTGCGGGTGATGGCCGTCGACAGCGCGTACATCACCGAGGCGCGCGCGCTGCGGGCGATGCTCCCCGACGTGATCCCCACGAGCGCCGCGCCCGTGCGGCCCGCGACCATGCCCATCCCCGCGCTCACCGTGGTGATCGACATGAAGCTCGCGCGCGAGCTGCCCGTGGGCGAGCTGCGCGCGCACCCCGCCGCGCGTGACTTTCCCGGCGCGGTCGCGTCGCCCGGCGTCACCGTCACCCGCGCCGTCGACCTGAGCTACGCGGGGCGCACCCGCCGCGTCGGCGGGTCGAACGAGCGGCCCGTGTGGCGCGGCCTCGGGCTCTACGCGCCCCCGGGCGTGACCGTGACCGTCGACGTGCCCCCCTCGGTCGCGGCCGACGGTCGCTGTGACGTGCTCGTCGGCGCGCACTGGGACGACAACACCGGCACCGACGCCTGGAGCCGCGTGCCCGTCATCACCCGGACCTTTCCGCTGCGCGCGGCGCGCACGCTCGTGGGCAACGCCTTCGGCGGTATGGTCTACCTCCGGGTGCCCGCGGGCGTCGCGCTCGGCGTGCAGAGCGTCACCGTCGCGGGCGCGGTGGCGTCGCCGCGCTTCGTGAGTGGGGTGACGACGGCCGACGCCTGGCGCGCCTCGCTCGCGTCGACCGCGGCGCCGTGGGCCGAGCTCGAGACCGGGCGGCTGGTCCTCACGGTGCCCACCGAAGACGCGCGGGCGGTGACCGACCCCGACGCGCTCATGTCGTTCTGGGACAACGTGATGGACGCCGACGCCGACCTCGCCGCCCTCGACCGCGCGCGACCGCGCGCCGAGCGCGTCGTGTTCGACCGGCAGATCGTCGCGGGCTACATGCACGCGGGCTACCCCATCGAGGCGTTCGTGCCGCAGGCGCGCGAGTCGCTCGACCTCGCGGCGCTGCGGCGCGCGGGCAACTGGGGCTTCTTTCACGAGATCGGGCACAACCACCAGTTCGGCGACTGGTCGTGGAGCGGCACCGGCGAGGCCACGGTGAACCTCTGGTCGGTGTACGCCATGGAGCGCGTCGTGGGCCTCGCGCCGCGCTCGGGTCACCCCGCGGTCACCCCGAGCGAGCGCGCCGCGCGGGTGCAGGCGTACATCGCGGGCGGGCGAAACTTCGCCCGCGACTGGAGCGTGTGGACGGCCCTCGAGACCTTCTTGCAGCTGCAAGAGGCCTTCGGCTGGACCCTCTTCACCGATCTCAACGGGGAGTACCTCGCGCTGCCCGAGAACCAGCGGCCCGCCGACGAGTCTGAGCGTATCCAGCGGTGGGTCGTACGCAGCTCGCAGCGGGTGAACCGCAACCTCGTGCCGTTCTACGCCTCGTGGGGCTTTCCCATCACCCAGGCCACCCGCGACGCCACCGCGGCCCTGCCGACCTGGGCCGAGAACCCGATGCGCTGAGCGGGCGCGGCGCCCGGCGCCAGGCTCCCACCCGAAGATCGAGTGGACGACGACCGCGGCGGGCGGGTGGCCGCGCGCACCTCTTCGCCGATCGGCGGGGAGGTGCGGATGGCCTGGTGGATACGAATCTCCGCCCACGCATGCACCCCGATCGCGCCCGATCTCGCGCTCGATCTCGCGCTTCAGGGTGAGTGCCTGACGCCGCGCTCGCTGGAGTGAGTCACGTCGTGCGGTGCGGCTTCACGAGCTGTCCGCGGATCGGTGGAGGATCCTCCGCCGGGTAGATCACGCGCTGCAGAAGCGCTGCCGAGGTGTGGCGGATGCTCCTCGGCGTTCGGCGCGGCGAACGCGCAGCCCCGGCGCGCGAAAACCAGCAGAGGAGAAGGGATTCGAACCCCTGGTACCCTCACGGGTACGGCGGTTTTCAAAACCGCTGCCTTCGACCACTCGGCCACTCCTCTAGAACGCGCGGACCATAGCGCAACGCGCGGCCGCCTGCCCAGCGCGCGGCGCGGGCTCCCTTCGGCGGGCGACGTCGATTCGCCCGCTCGCAACGTTCGTCCCTTCACGTGAGCTCGCGCGGCGCTCAGCCTCGAAGGACGACCCACACAAGCGCCGCCCGCGCTCACTCCGTCTCGGGCGCCTCGGCCGCGTCGAGGGAGGCCTCGACGGGGTCGCCCTCGGCGGGCCCCGGCTCCTGCCCCGCGATCGGCGGGACCTCGGCGGCCCTGGCCTCGGGCTCGGCCGGGCCCCTGGCCTCGACGGCGGGGAAGGCCGGCGCGGGGTAGGGCGGCGGAGCGTGCGGGGAGACCGGCGCGGCGGGGAGCGCGAGCGCGTCTTTCACGGCCTGCGCGTGCGCGACGGCGGCCTCGCCGAGCTCGCCCCCGCGCTCCACCGCGTCGCGGTGCACCGCCTGGCCATCGATCTTCGCCGTGTTCTCGGTCATCGCAGCCTCCGTTCTTCAGCGCGTCGTCGAAGCGACGCCCGCGGGATCGGTTATACCTCACCGCGCGAGATGTTCATCGAGACCTTTCCTGTTCCTCCGCTCGGGTGCAACTGCGTGATCCTCGGCGACGAGGTCGCGAAGGAGGCCATCGTCATCGACCCCGGCGGCGACGCCAAGGGGATCCTCCGGCGCCTCCGCGAGCGCGGGATCACCGTGAAGAGCATCGTGCATACGCACACGCACATCGACCACGTGGGCGCGACGGCCGAGGTGCAGCGCGAGACCTCGGCGCCCGCGCGCATCCACGAGGGCGACCTCTTTCTCTACGACATGCTCGAGGTGCAGGGGCAGATGCTCGGGATGCGTGGTCCCGCGCGGGCCGAGCTCGACAGCTTTCTGCGCGACGACGAGACCCTCGCCGCGGGCGCGGCGTCGCTCACCGTGCTCCACACGCCGGGGCACACCCCGGGGAGCGTGTGCTTTCAGTCCCACGACGGCGAGCGCGCGGTGGTGCTCTCGGGGGACACCTTGTTTCAAGGGTCCATCGGCCGCACCGACCTCTGGGGCGGGGACTCTGACCTCATTCTCACGTCGATTCGGGGGCGGCTGCTCTCACTGCCGGACGACACCGTGGTGATCCCCGGCCACGGCGGCGCGAGCACCATCGGCGACGAGCGGCGCCGGAACCCCTTTTTGCGCGCCCGCTGAGCTCAGCGCCAGGCGGCCGAGAGCGCCACGGGGTCGAGCTCGGTGGGCGACACCGGCGCGTCGGGCGAGATCGGGATCGCGCTGTCAAAGGGCAGCAGCGTGGCGCCTCCGGTGCTGAAATCACGGATGCGCCAGGCGAGGTGATAGCCCGGCCCGAGGTCGGCGAAGGCGCTCTGGCGATACACCGCCGCGTCGGCGTCGCCACCGGGGCCGCGCCAGACCACGGTGATCTTCGAGATCCCGCGCAGCACGTCGCCCGCGGCGAGGTTCATACGGCGGTCGTCGTCGAGGTCGTCGTAGACCACGATCATCGCCGTCGCGAGGGGGACATCGCCGAGGGTGTAGCGCACGCCCTCGGGCGGCGCGTCGCTCAGAACCAGCGGAAACTGTGACCAATTTCCGAGGAACCGCAGCTGCACGCCGTTGCTCTCGACCAGCCCCTGGGTCATGGGCCGCACCCAGAAGAGCGCGGCGCGGGGGCTGGTGAGGGGGCGCTGGGTCTCGGGGCGAATGCGCTCGACGCCGCCGAGGAGGTTGAGCTGCGCGGCGCCCTCGAGCACCCCCGCGCGACGGAGCTCGAGGTCGGGGCTCTCGGGGCCGAAGCGCAGGAGCATCGAGTCGGGACCCATCGCCGTGAGGGTGTAGGTCGCCTGCCCCCCGGCGACGACGAACTGACCCCGCTCCGAGTCGAGGAGGCCCGGCACGGCGAGGCCGTTGGCGGAGAACTGATCCATCTCCATCTGCACGCCGCTGTACGTAATGTGCTCATTGAAGAGCATCGCCACGCTCAGGGCGAAGCGCTGCGGCGTGAGCCGCAGGTACCCGTTGGCGCGAATCGGGACCATCATCCCCGTCATGGGGTTGGTGAAGAACGAGCCCGTGTCGGTGGCCTCGACGCGGACCCCCTGCATCCCGTTGAAGCCGTAGCGCACGATGCGCCATCGACCGCTGAGGTCCATCGCGGGCGCGTCGGCGGGCGCGGGCGCGTCGGTGAGGGCGGGCGCGTCGGCGGGCGCGGGCGCGTCGGTGAGGGCGGGCGCGTCGGTGAGGGCTGGCGCGTCGGCCGTGACCGAGGCGTCGGGCGACGCGGTCGCGGGGACCACGGTCGAGCTGCATGCGGCGCCGAGGAGGGTGAGGATCGTCGCGAGCTTGCGCATGATGGGCAGGATCTTAGTCCGTACGCGCGGTCCGAACGAAGCGGGGCGGCGTCTTTCGGGCCGCGGGCCGCGCGCCTCGGTCGGGCCCGACGGTAGACACGGCGCCCAGAGGGGGAGACTCTTTCGGAGAGGAGGCGAAGGCATGAAACGTCCGCGCATGAGACCGACCTTCGAGATCCCCCTCGCGGTCGATCCCCAGGAGGTGCTCGCGCAGCTCCGGCGCAGGCTCCGCGACACCGACTGCCACGCCGACGGCAGCGTGCTCCGCCAGGGCGCCGAGATTCACACCAGCGGCGCGCGGCAACACTTCTGGTCGCCCACGCTCAGCGTGCAGATCGAGCGGCGCGAGGAACAGACCGTGCTCCGCGGGCGCTTCGCGCCGTCGCCCAGCGTGTGGATGCTCTTCGTCGGGATCTACGGGATCGTCGCCATGGGCGGCCTCGCCGCGCTGATGTACGGCGTGAGCCAGGTCATGCTGGGGTGGTCGCCGTGGGCCTTCTGGGGCGTGCCCGCCGCGGCGGCGCTCGGGGCCTTCGTGTACGGCGCGGTGTTCATCGGCCAGGGGCTCGGCGCCGAGGAGATGCACATGCAGCGCAGCGTGGTGGAGCGCGCCGTCGAAGACGCGAGCCGCCCCGCGGTCACCCCCGACGACGCGCAAGGGTAATCCCCCCGCGGGAACCTTCGCGGCGGCGCGCTGTCACTCCCCGCAGCACATCGTCGTGCGGAGGTGGTGGCCGTGGCTATTCGTGTCCTCGCGCTGTTCGTGGCGCTCGTCTGTCTCCCCTTGAACGCCTTCGCCGAGGGCGCCCTGCGCGCCCTGGACCCGCAGGGCAACCCCCTGGGCAACCTCCCCCTGGTGCACACCGACGTGCGCATGGACGTCTCCGACGGCGTCGCCGGCGTGAGCGTGACGCAGCGGTTTCGCAACGGGCACCCGCGGGCCATCGAGGCCGTGTACGTGTTCCCGCTGCCCGTCGACGCGGCGATCGATGCGATGTCGATGCGCCTGGGAGACAGGGTGATTCGCGCGCAGATCGCGCGGCGCGACGAGGCCCGACGGACCTACGACCGCGCCCGCGCCCAGGGCCACCGCGCCGCGCTGCTGGAGCAGGAGCGCCCCAACATCTTCACCATGCGCGTGGCGAACGTCACCGCCGGCGTCGACATCGAGGTCACCACGCACTTCTTCGGCCGCGCGCGCTACGACCACGGCGCGTGGGAGCTCGCGTTCCCGATGGTCGTGGGGCCGAGGTACATCCCCGGTGAGCCCCTCTCGGTCGCGAGCCGAGACACCGCGCAGGTGCCCGACGCGTCGCGGATCACCCCGGGTTATGTGCCCCCGGGCACGCGCTCGGGGCACGCGATCACCCTCACCGCGAACCTCAACGCCGGGGGCGCGCTGCGCGAGCTCTCGTCGCCCTCGCACGAGCTCGACGTCACCCGCGTCGACCCCAGCCGCGCGACGATCTCGCTGCGAGACAAGGACGAGATCCCCAACCGCGACTTCGTGCTCCGCTGGCGCACCGCCGAGGCGCAGCTCGCCGCGCGGGCGATGATGCACCGCCCCGACCCCAGCGCGCCGGGCTACCTCTCGCTCACCCTCGAGGCGCCCGCGACGGTGCCGAACACCGAGGTCGCGCCGCGGGAGCTGGTGTTCCTCCTCGACACCTCGGGCTCGATGCACGGCGCGCCCCTCGAGGCGGCGAAGCGCGCGATCCGCCAGGCGCTCCAGGCGTTGGGTCCGCGCGACACCTTCGCGCTGCTCGACTTCGCCGACGCCGCGTCGTCGCTCTCGCCTCGCCCCCTCGACAACACCCCCGCCCACGTCGCCCGCGCCCTCGCCTACCTCGACGCGCTCCAGGCGAGCGGGGGCACCAACCAGCTCGCGGGGATTCACGCCGCGCTGAGCCTCCCCGGCGACGCGATGCGCCTGCGCTACGTGGTCTTCATGACCGACGGGTACATCGGCAACGAGCGGCAGGTCATGGCCCTCACGAACCGCGAGATCGGCCGCGCGAGGATCTTCTCCTTCGGCATCGGCGCGTCGGTGAACCGCTACCTCCTCGACGAGGTCGCCCAGGCGGGCCGGGGCTTCGCCGAGTACCTCCGCCCCGACGAGGAGCCCTCGGCGATGATCGAGCGCTTCTACGCCCGCATCGGCCAGCCCTGGCTCACCGACGTCACCGTCGACTGGGGCGACGGCGTGCGCGACGCGCTCCCCTCGCCGATGCCCGATCTCTCAGCGCTGCAGCCGCTTACGGCGCTCGCGCGCTTCACCGCGACGGGTCCACGCACCGTCACCGTGCGCGGGCGCGTGGCGGGCCGGGAGTTCTCGCGGGCGGTGAGCCTCGTGCTCCCCGCGCGGGAAGACGCGAACCCCGCGGTGGCCAGCGTGTGGGCGCGCGAGACCCTCGCGAAGATGGAGCGCGACGCGCACTACAGCGAGACGCCCGACGCGACGCGCGAAGAGGTCACGACCCTCGCCCTCGCGCACCACCTCGTGAGCACGCACACGTCCTTCGTCGCGGTGGACAGCTCGCAGCGGGTGAGCGACGGCGCGCCGCGCACGGTGAACCAGCCGCTGGACGGCCCCGAGGGGGTGAACCTCCAGGCCGCGGGGGGGCGAATCGGAGAGTCCTTCGGGTACGGCGGCCTGGGCCTGCGTGGGACCGGCGCGGGCGGCGGCGGCGCGGGCGAGGGCACCATCGGCCTGGGGCGAATCGGGAGCGTCGGACACGGCGTCGGCGTCGGCCAGGGCTACGGGGGCGGCGTCGGCAGGCTGCGCGAGCGCGGCCCCGCGCCCACGGTGCGCGTGGCGGCGCCGACGGTGTCGGGCTCCCTCGACCGCGTGGTCGTTCAGCGCGTGGTGCGGCGAAACATCAACGCGCTCCGGCGCTGCTACGAGATGGGCGTGGCGCGCGACCCCACGCTCGCGGGGAGCCTCACGCCGCGCTTCGTCATCGGCCCCAACGGCAGGGTGGTCGCCGTGACCTTCGGTCCGGGTACGCTGCGAGACCCCGCGCTGACGACCTGCGTGGCGACGATGATGCGGCGGTGGCTCTTTCCCGCGACGAGCGGCGGGGTGGTGATGGTGTCGTATCCGATGTTCTTCGCCCTGAGTGTGCGATGAAGGGGCGTGCGCGCCGCCCTCTCGCTCTCGCTGCTCCTCGCCTCCGGGAGCGCCTTCGGTCAACGCTGGTCGTTTGAAGGGGGCCTCGCGGGCGACGTGTCGCTCGCCCCCGACCCCCGCGGCTTCGGCATCGTCGTCGCCGACCTCCGCGGCCGCGGCGTCGCCCACGGCGACCTGCGGATCACCCTGAACACCGACACCCTCCAGGTGGGCCTGGAGAACGTCGCGCTCTCGCCCCGCGTGCAGCTCAACGTCTTCGCGCGGGGAGAGGGCCTCTTCGCGGGGATGCTCCCGACCTACCTCGCCCGCGGCGAGGCCGTCGCCACGCGAGGCTTCTTCGCGAGCTACGCGCAGGTCGGCGCGAGCGTGAAATGGCTCCCGGGAGGCCCGCACGTGCTCGAGCTCGCGCTCTCGGGGCGTCGCTGGTTCTTCACCGCGAGCGACGCCACGACGGTGCGGCTGCCGCCGGAGCCCTTCACCTTCGAGCCCCGGCTCCGCTACGTCTACTGGGCCCTGCGCACCCCGCAGGGAGACACCGACCCTGCCATCTTTCACCCGCGCTTCGAGGGCGTCGCCGCCGGGGTCGAGCTGGGCATGGACCTTCGCTCGGAGCCCTTCGCCGCCGCGCCCGACGACAGCCGCGCGCTGCGCAACCTCCGGGTGAACGAGCGCGCGCTCTTCGTGCGGCAGTGGATCCGCGCGGGGGTGAGGGCGCACCGACGGCTCCGGGTGCAGATCGAGGAGCAGGCGTCGTACGGGCTCGACGAAGACGACCTCTCGCGCCCCAGGGTGGGCGGAATGAACCCCTACGCGGTGCAGATCCCAGGGCTGCCGTGGCCCGCGCTGCTCTCGGAGCGCTTCGTCGCCGCGCTGGTGAGCGCCCACTGGGCCGTGTCTCGCCCCGGCTCCCACGAACTCGGGGTCGCCCTCGGCGCCGGAGGCTTCAGCGACCCGGCGCGACGCGGGGTCATCGACCAGTACGGCTTCTTCTCCGGCGCGGCGATCTTCGCCGACCTGCGCTGGGAGCGGCTGGTGGTGCACCTGCGCGCAGGGGCCGCGCTGCCCAACGAGTGGCTCGACCGCGCGCCGCACGTCAGCGCCTTCGCGTCCATCACCCGCGCGTGGAGGTGACAGAATATGTCCGCGAGAGACGTGCGTCCTGGCGCGGAATGGTGCATGACGTTCGGGAGGAGAACGGAACGACCATGAGCTTTGGACGAAACCCGCATGTGGCGAAGGCAGAGATCGCCGAGCAGAAGGCCCTCGCCGCGAGCGACGACACGGCGCGCTCGGTGGCCTGGCGCGACGCCGCGCGGCTCTGGGACCGCGCCGCCGAGCGAGAGGTCAGCGACAAGCGCAAGGGCGAGTACACCCAGCGCGCCGAGGCCGCCCGCCGCAGCGCCGACGGCGAGCCCGAGCCCGAGGACGAGGCGCCGTCCGCGCCGCCCGTGACCACGCCCTCGCCCCGGGTGTTGAACTAAGAGGGGCGTTTCCGACACGCGCAGGGCGCTTCCTTCGTTTTGAGACTGCCCCCTTCGCGCGCCGGTCGCTCCCTTCGGTCGCTGTCTCGCTAAAGGGGAGCCTAAGGGAGGGCGCCCCGCCGGGGCGGAGGCTGACCGGGCGATCGTCGCGCGCGTGCCGCGCACGACGGTGGGATGATCGACCGTCGCGACGCAACCGCGTGAACGTGACACGATTCAACACCCCGAAAATCATCCACAAACCGTCGTGCGCGGCACGCGTGCGACGATCCTCAAGCAGCCTCTGCCCCGGCAGAGGCGCCCTCCTTAGGCTCCCCCTTTAGCGAGCCAGCGACCGAAGGGAGCGACCGGCGCGCGAAGGGGCAGTCTTAAGCGAAGAGGACAGTCCGAACGTGAAGGGGGCAGTGATCACGAAAGGGCCAGTCTGAAACCAGGCTGCCCATCCCCAATCAAACCCAACACCCACATCGTGTAGCTTCGCCGCGTGGAGCCTACGCGACGACAGATCCTCTCCCTGTGCCTCGGCGCGCCCCTCGCAGCGTGCGCGTCGCGTGTGCCCCTCGCGAGCGCCCTCGACGCGACCGACGCGGTGCCCGCCTCGCTCATGGCGCACGACGCCGCGCTCGAGCAGGCGATGGGCGCGCACTCCCTCGCCGAGTGGCACGCGTACACCCAGGAGGGGAGCGCCCCCGAGGGCGGCCTCGCGGCGCTGCAGGGCGCCGAGCGCGAGCTCTTTCACCGGGTGCGTCCTGAGGCCGAGCGGGTGCTTCGGGGGGCCGCGGAGGGCTCCAGGGCGCACCGCGCGGCGAGCCTCTGGCTCCGTGGAGCGCGGGGGCTCGACCTCGTGGGCGACCCCGAGACCTCGCGGCTCGCCCACGAGCTCGAAGAGCGGCTGAACCAGCACGCGTTTCGCCAGGGGGAGCAGACCCTCACGCGCTCGGACATCCGTCGCATGTCGGGGGACGCGAACGCCGAGACGCGCCGCGCCGCCCGGGAGATGACCTCGCAGGCCCACCGGGCGGTGGCCGATGTCGCGCGGGCGCTGCTCCAGCGCAGGCACGCCGTCGCGCGGGAGCGGGGTGTGCCCTCGTGGGGAGACGTGATGCTCGAGCTCCGAGGCATCGCCCCCGCGCGCTGGGACGAGCTCGACCGCGCCCTCGAGGCCGGCACCCGGGAGCCGTATCGACGACGTCTCGAGGAGGGGCAGCGCGCGCGGGGCCTCGCCACCGTCACCCCCGCGGACCTCACCTACGCGCTCGCCGAGGACGCGTCGTGGGCGGACGCCTCGCTCCCCGCCGAGGGCGCGCTCGCCCTGGCGCAGCGGGTGCTCGCGGGGTGGGGCTTTGATCCCGAGCGCCCGCCGGTGCGGGTGCTGGTGCGGGAGTTCGCGTTCGGCGGGCAGACCCTGTCGATTCGGGTCCCGGACGACGTGCGCACGGTGCTGCGGGCGCAGGCGGGGTACTCGTTTCATCGCACGCTGCTCCACGAGCTCGGGCACGCGATGCAGGCCACGCGCACCGCCGTCCCCGAGGCGATCTTCAAGGGCTACGAGTGGGTGCCAGGGATCTCGTCTCCGGGCTTCGACGAGGGCATGGCCGAGACCTTCGCGCTGCTCTTTGAAGCGCCCGAGGTGCTCCAGCGCTTTAGCGGCCTCGACGCCGAGGCCTGCGCGCGGCTCCTCGCGATCACCCGCCGCGCGCGGCTCTACTCCCTGCGCTACACCCTCGCCGCGGTGGCCTTCGAGCGCGCGGCCCTCGCCGACCCCTCGCAGGACCTCGACGCCCTGCAGCGCGCGGTGCAGACCCGCTACACCCTCGTCGACCACTCCGCCGACACCCCGCCGACCTGGGCGAACACGCCCTTTCTCGCGACCTACCCGATCTACCAGCAGAGCTATGTCCTTGCGGCGCTGGTGTCTTCGCAGGTGCACGCCTCGCTGCGGGCGCGCTTCGGCGCGAGCTGGTACTCCCCCGAGGGCTCGCGGTACGTTGCGCGCACGCTCTTCGCGCAGGGCGAGCTGGTGCCCTGGGAGCGTCGCGTCGAGGGCTCCACCGGGCGCCCCCTCGACGCGCGCGACCTCCTCGCGCGGCTCGCGGGGTGAGGGGGGTTATCCCAGCACGAAGGTCGCGAAGTAGTCGGTGACGAAGACCCCCGTGGCGCTGGCGACCACGGCGGCGTTCACGGCGCGTCCGACGCCCGGCGCGCCGCCCGTGACGGTCATGCCGAAGTGGCAGCTCGCGAGGGCGATGATGAGCCCGAAGAGGCCGCTCTTGATGAGTCCGGTGGCGAGGTCCCACACGCGAATGGTCTCGAGAAAGCCGTTGGCGAAGGTGGTCACGCTCACGCCGAGGAGCCCTTGTCCGCAGAGCGCGGCGCCGACGAGGGCGAGGGCGTCGCCGTACACCGTGAGCACCATGAGCATCACCACCATCGAGATCACCCGCGGCAGCACGAGGTACGACAGGGGATCGATCGCGAGGGTCTCGAGGGCGTCGATCTGCTCGGTGACCCGCATGGTCCCGAGCTCGGCGGCGTTGTTCGCGCCGACGCGCCCCGAGAACATCAGCGCGATGAGGATGGGGCCGACCTCGCGCAGCGTCGCGAAGCCCGCGCCCCAGCCCAGCAGCCCCTCGGCGCCGTAGCGGCGAATGATCACCCCGGCTTGAATCACCATGATCGCGCCGGTGAACAGCGCGGTCACCGCCACGATGGGCAGCGAGCGCACCCCCGCGCGGTGGAGGTTGCGCACGAGCTCAGGACCATCCACCCGCGGCGGGAGCATTCGCGCGACGAGCCGTCCCGCGAGGAGCGCGATGCCGCCCACGGTGTGCGCGACCTCGAAGAGCGCGCGGCCCGTGCGCGCCGCGAGGCTGTCGTCGATCGCGCTCACCGGAGCTGCGACGCGATGACCAGGCGCTGAATCTCCGTGGTGCCCTCGTAGATTCGCAGCGCGCGCACCTCGCGGTAGAGCCGCTCGACCACGCTCCCGCGGAGCAGCCCGGCGCCGCCGTGGAGCTGCAGCGCGCGGTCGATGATCCGCTGCGCGGCCTCGGTCGCGAACATCTTGCCCATGCTGGCCTCGAGGGTGACCCGCGGGGCGCCGCGGTCCTTCGCGTGGGCGGCGCGGTAGACCAGCAGGCGCGCGGCGTCGAGCTCGGTGGCCATGTCGGCGAGGTAGCCCTGCACGGTCTGAAACTCCGCGAGGGACTTTCCGAATTGTCGCCGCGTCGCCGTGCGCTCGAGGGCCTCGTCGAGGGCCCGGCGCGCCATGCCCAGCGCCGCCGCGCCCACCGTCGAGCGGAACACGTCGAGGGTGCTCATCGCGATGCGAAACCCGTCGCCCACGGCGCCGAGGAGGCGGTCGAGGGGCACGCGGCAGCCGTCGAAGCGGATCGTGCCGAGCGGGTGGTCGGCCATCACCGGGAGGCTCTCTTCAAAGACGAACCCGGGGTCTTCGGGCGAGACGATGAACGCGGTGATCCCCTTGCGGCCCTTGGCGATGTCGGCGTTGGCGAAGACCACGTAGAGCCCCGCGACGCCCGCGTTGGAGATGAAGGTCTTGCGCCCGTCGAGCACCCACGCGTCGCCGTCGAGGCGCGCGGTGGTGGACATCGCGGCGACGTCGCTCCCGGCCTCGTGCTCGGTGATCGCGAAGGCCGCGAGGCGCTCGCCGCTGCGCACGCCCGGCAGCCAGCGGGATTTCTGCACCTCGGTGCCCGCGAGGGTGATGGGGTAGCTCCCGAGCCCCTGCATCGCGAAGACCGTGTCGGCGAGGCCGTCGCACCACCCCAGGGCCTCGCGCACGAGGCACACGGCGCGCACGTCGAGGCCGGTCTCAGGGCCGTCTTCGAGGCCGCCGTAGGCCCGCTCGACGCAGGCCGCGAGGAGCCCGCGCCCGGCGAGCGACGCGGCGACGTCGCGGGCGTCGTGGGGCGCGCCGGACTCCCAGTGGGTCGCGAGGGCGCGGGCGGTGGCCGCGAGGGGCGCGTGGTGCGGGTCGAAGAAGAACCCGAGGTCTTCTTCGCTGGTGCTGCACGGACGGCGGGTCACGCGCCCTCCGGCGCGCCGCGAAAGCGCGGCGGTCGCTTCGCCATGAGGGCCTCGAAGGCCTCGCGAAAATCGGGGTGGGCCATGCAGATCGCCTGCGCTTGCGCCTCGGCCTCGATGGCGTCGTCGAGGGTCATCCCGTGCTCCGACTCGAGCATCTGCTTGGTCATCGCGTGCGCGAAGGCGGGGCCCTCGGCGAGCCGTCGCGCCCACTGCGTCGCGGTGGGGAGCACCTCGTTTTTGGGCACCACGCGGTTCACGAGTCCGATGCGGTGCGACTCCTGCGCGTCGATGAGGTCGCCGAAGAAGAGCAGCTCGCTCGCGCGCCCGAGGCCCACGACCCGCGGGAGGAGGTACGTCGCGCCCATGTCGGCGCCGCAGAGCCCCACCTTCGGGAACACGAACCCGAAGCGCGCGTCGTCGCTCGCCACGCGCACGTCGCAGGCGAGGGCGATCACCGCGCCCGCGCCCACGGCCACGCCGTTCACCGCGGCCACCACGGGGCGGCGCAGCGCGCGGATGGCGCGGATGAGATCCCCCGTGACGCGGGTGAACTCCAGAAGCCCTTGCATGTCGCGCTCGAAGAGCTTCGCGATGATGTCGTGACGGTCGCCGCCGGAGCAGAACGCGCCGCCCGCGCCGGTGATCACCACCGCGCGGAGCTCGGGCACGGCCTCGAGGCTCGGGATGAAGCGCCCGAGCTCGACGTAGCTCTCGAAGGTGAGGGAGTTGAGCCGGGCGGGGCGGTCGAGGGTGATGGTCCCCACGCCGTGCTCGAGGGAGAAGCGAAAGGTGCTGGGAGACAGTGGGATCATGCGTCCTCCAGGTGCGCGGTGGCCTCGATTTCGATGAGCGCCTCGCGCTCCACCAGCCCCGCGACGCCCACGAGGGCCATGGCGGGAAAGTGCCTCCCGAGCCTCGCGCGCCACACGCCCCCGATGGCCTTGAGGTTGTCTCGGTACGCGTCGAGGTCGGTCACGTACACGGTCATGCGGGCGATGCTGGTGGCGGTGCCGCCCGCGGCTTCGACCACGGCGAGCACGTTGGCGAGGCACTGGTCGAACTGGCCCACGAGGTCCTTCGCGACGAAGACGCCCTCGGGGGTCCAGCCCACCTGACCCGCGAGGTAGAGCGTGCGCCCGCCCTCGGTGATCACGCCGTTGACGTAGCCCCTGGGCGCGGGCCAATGTGCGGGGTGCACGGTCTTCACGCGGTCTGTCCTCCGTCGAGGGCGATGCACTGCCCGTGGATCCCCCGCGCCTCGTGGGGGATCAGCGACCACACCGCGTGGGCGACCTCGTCGGCGGTCATCAGGCGGCGTTGGGGAGAGAGGGCCTCGAGGGCGGCGCGGGCGCTGTCGGCGTCGCGCTTCGTCGCGCGGGCGATGTTGCTCGCGGCGCGGGCGGCCATGTCGGTGTCGACGAAGCCGGGGCACACGGCGTTCACGGTCACGCCGCTGCGGGCGTACTCCACCGCGAGGGCGCGGGTGAGCCCCACGACGGCGTGCTTGCTGGCGCAGTACGCGCTTGTGTACGCGTAGCCCCGGAGGCCGGCGTTGGAGGCCACGGTGACCACGCGTCCCCAGCCGCGCTCGGCCATGCCCGGCAGCAGCGCGCGGCAGAGGGCGAAGGGGGCGGTGACGTTGATGGCGAAGGCGCGGTCCCAGAGCGCGTCGTCGGTGCGCTCGAGGGAGGCGCTGTCGGCGACGCCGGCGTTGTTCACCAGCACGTCGACGGCGCCCATGACGCCCTGCACCTCGGCCACCGCGGCCTCGAGCTGCGCGCGGTCGGTGAGGTCGTAGAAGAAGGCGCGGGCGTTGAGGGCGAAGGCGACGCGGGAGACGGCCTCGCGGTCTCTCCCCAGCACCGCGAGCTTGAGGCCCTCCGCGGCGAGGCGGCGCGCGATCGCCTCGCCGATGCCTCGCCCGCCGCCGGTGACCAGCGCAACGCGTCCCGTGTGGTCCATGCGGGGTGCCGGTGTACACGGAGCGGCGGCGGATCTCAACGCGGCGCAGACGTCGACTGACGCGCGCCCGCCGCTTGTGCGACGATCCAGGGCGGCGTGACGAACTTTGACGACGAGACCGAGGTCGACCCCTTTCTCGGGCGCACCGTGGGCGGGCGCTACGAGGTCGAGGCGCTCCTGGGCGCCGGGGCGATGGGTCGGGTCTACCGCGCGCAGCAGCGCACCGTCGATCGCGCGGTCGCGCTGAAGATCCTGCACATGCACGTCGCCGTCGACGCGACGAACCGGGCGCGCTTTCTGCGCGAGGCGCGCACGGCGGCGAAGGTCGACCACCCCAACTCCGTGCAGGTGCTCGACATCGACATCGACCCGGACGGCACGCCGTTCATGGTGATGGAGCTCCTCGACGGAGAGAGCCTCGCCGACATCATCTCTCGCGAGGCGCCGATGCCGCTGTCGCGCATCGTGCCGCTGATGCGCCAGTGCCTCGCGGCGCTCGCCGCCGCCCACGAGCTCGGCATCGTGCACCGCGACCTCAAGCCCGAGAACATCGTGGTGATTCGTCGCGGGGGCGAGGAGGTGGTGAAGGTCACCGACTTCGGCCTCGCGAAGCTGATGAACGACGGCGACAGCGCCAAGCTCACGGCCACGGGGCTCGTCGCGGGCACGCCGGCGTACATGTCCCCGGAGCAGGCGCAGGGCGGGGCCCTCGACGCGCGGGCCGACCTGTACTCCCTCGGCGTGGTGCTCTACGAGATGGCCACGGGGGCGCTGCCCTTCGACGTGAACAGCGCGATCGCCATGGTCATCGCGCACATCAACCAGGCCCCCAAGCGGCCCTCGGAGCGCTTTCCCGACGTCGACCCCGCGCTCGAGGTGGTGATCCTCAAGACGCTGGAGAAGTCACCCGACGCGCGCTACCCCACCGCCTCGGAGCTGTCGGCGGCGCTCGAGGCGATGCACGCCACCGTCGACCCCGCGGCGCGGCTCTCGGCGGTGTCGGTCGTGGCGCCGGAGGTGAAGGCCACCCTCGAGGCGCCGGCGCCGACGGTCTCGGTGGCGCCGGTCGCGTCGGCGGTCACGCCCGCGCCGAAGCGCCCCCCGTGGGTGTTGATCGCCGCCGGGGGCCTCGCGCTCACGGCCGCGGCGGTGGGGCTCTCGACGACCCGGGGAGCTCGCCCCGACGCGCCGCCGAGCGTGAGCGCGCCCGCGCCCGCGCCTGCGCCTGCGGCGCCAGAGCCTCCTGCGCCGACGACCGTCCCCGAGGCGCCCGTCGCCCCGGTGGCGCGCGCGCCCGAGGATGTCCCTCCCGCGGCGGTGGCGATCCCCGAGGGCGCGATGGCGGCGAGGGCGGCGGTGGTGCGCACGGGGCGCGGGCATCGGTCTTCGCGCCGCGAGCCCGAGCCCGAGGCCGCCGCTCCCGAGACCCCCGCGCCGACGCCTGCGACTGCGCCCGCGCCTGCGCCTGCGCCTGCGCCCGTGGCGGCCGCGCCGACGCCTCCGCCGCCTGCGCCGGTGGTGATCCCTCCGCCCGCGCCGGTCGCGGCGCCCGCGCCGCCCGCGCTGAGGGAGTTTCGCGCGAGCCTCGAGGGGGTGCACGTCTCGGGGGGCGTCGGTCGTGGCGCGGTGCAGTCTCGCCTGCAGCGCGCGTCGTCCAACCTCGCGGCGTGCGCGCTCCGGGCCGCGCAGGGAAACTCCGCGGCGGCCTCCTCGCCGGTCTCGCTGCGCGTCGAGGTCGACGTGCGCGACCGCCGCCTCGAGGCCGTGCGGCTCCAGGGCGCGCCGGCGTGGATGCCGCGCTGCTCCGACTCGATGCGGAGCGCCTTTCTCGGGGACCTACCCGAGGCCGAAGACACTGAATACACGATTCAATTCGCGGTCACGCTCACGCCGACGCGCTGAGCTGAGCAGCCCGCTTCGCGTCTTGGGCAGCCCGAGTCGGTTTGTGGACCGCCCCCTTCGCGTTTGGACTGCCCCCTTCGCGTTTGGGCTGCCCCCTTCGCGTTTGGACTGCCCCCTTCGCTCGCCGGGCGCTCCCTTCGGTCGCTGTCTCGCTAAAGGGGGAGCCTAAGGGAGGGCGCCCCCGCCGGGGCGGGGGCTGACCGGGCGATCGTCGCGCGCGTGCCGCGCACGACGGTTTGTGGATGATTTTCGGGGTGTTGAATTGTGTCACGTTCACGCTGTTGCGTCGCGACGGTCGATCACCCCACCGTCGTGCGCGGCACGCGCGCGACGATCGCCCGGTCAGCCCCCGCCCCGGCGGGGGCGCCCTCCCGTAGGCTCCCCTTTAGCGAGACAGCGACCGAAGGGAGCGCCCGGCGAGGTGTGACTGGCATGAAGAACGAACCGGAGGTGAAAGTCCTGTCCCAGAGCCCAGACAGAGGGAATCTGACACCGAGGTGGCAAGGGTCCGTAGGCCGGGAAGCCAGCCGACGCGCACGCGCGCGGCTGTACACCGAACCACACCGCGAGGGCGGGTCCGGAAGAAGCCGTAGGTGCATCGAGGTCCAAGCGAAAGCGAAGCGCCGTGAGGCGGTCCTGCACCGGGCGAGTCGGCCTCCAGCGACGATGCCCGATCTCTGTTGGTGGTGCGGTCGTAGGGGCGCCACGATCTCGATGACGTTCGTTTATTCTTACCCAGCGAGATCTGCCGGGTTCCGCGCGAGCGGTAGGCCCTCGGGACGAGAGAACCGAAACCGATGACCCGGCAGAAGTCAGAGCGCGGCATAGTACCGGAAGGCCGTCGAAAGGCGGTCCCAACCGAGGACGCACAACCTCGGGGAGGGAAGGCCGCGCCGGTCGAACAACAGCCGCAACAACTGCGACTGTGGGACGCGACAGCCGAAGACCCCGGCTCATCACCGGGGGCTGTCGCCGGAGCGGATCGTCACCTACGACGACCTGCGACGCGCGCAGCGCCGAAGGCGCCCCACACGGGACAGAACGTTGCGGCGGCCACAATGGCGGCGGTGATCGCGCGATTGAACGAAGCCTTCCAGAACGTGGCCGCGAACAAGGGCGCCGCAGGCCCCGACCGTATGGGCATCGAGACAGTGCGTGCACACTGGCGCGAAATCCACGCGGAACTCTCCCGCGCGCTCGTCGCGGGGTCCTACGCACCGGGGATGATCCGGCGCGTGTGGATTCCCAAGGCGGGCGGCGGGGAGCGGGGTTTGGGCATCCCCAACGTGGTCGATCGCGTGGTGCAGGAGGCTGTGCGGTTGGAGCTCGATCCGCTGTACGAGCCGACGTTCCACGCGAGCAGTCATGGGTTCCGCAAGGGGCGCAGTTGTCACACGGCGATCGCGCAGGCGCGGGCTACGTGGAGATGGGTAGCGAGGGTGGTGGACCTCGATCTGGAGAAGTTCTTCGATCGCGTTCCTCACCAGCGGCTGATGGCGCGGCTCTCCGAGCGCGTCTCCGACCGCGGCCTGCTCACGCTCGTCAGCCGCATGCTCCGCGCCCGCGTGGTGCTGCCTGATGGCGTGGTGGTGAGCAACGACGAGGGGGTCCCGCAAGGCGGCCCACTCTCCCCGCTGCTCTCCAACATCGTGCTCGACGAGCTCGACCGCGAGCTCGCGCGACGCGACCTGCGCTTCGTCCGCTACGCCGACGATTGCAACATCTTCGTGCGCAGCGAACGAGCAGGCCAGCGGGTGATGGCAAGCGTGGTGCGGTTCATCGAGGGGCGCTTGCGCCTCAAGGTCAACCTTGCCAAGAGCGCCGTGGCCCGGCCCGGAGAACGTCACTTCCTCGGGTTCAGTCTCTCGCGCGAGCCAGAGTCCGGATTCGTCGAGGTGCTTCCGTCAAAGCGGACGCGTGAGCGCCTTCGAGCGGCCATCGTCGCAAAGACTCCGCGAAACTGGGGTGGCACGCTCTCCGCGTGCATCGCCTCGGTGAACGTGTACCTGCGCGGATGGATGGGGTTCTTTGGGGTCTGCACTGCGGCTATCCACCGGCTGCTGCAAGGCATGGACGCGCATATCCGGCGACGGCTGCGCGCGCTCGTGCTGAAGGACTGGAAGAGGAAAGGGACGATCGCGCGCAAGCTGATCGCGCTCGGCGTGAAGCCAGCGACAGCGTGGGGCCGCGTCTACGAAGGTCGCAAGTCCTTCTGGGCGCTGAGCCACACGAGCGCTGTGGACCGGGGACTCCGCAACGCGTACTTCGCCAAGCGGGGGCTCGCGTCCATGGCGCACCTGTGGGAGGCGGACCCGAGACGAATCGTGGCCCCGGTGCAGCTCTCGCTGCCACTGGGATAGGGCGAGGCCGAGAACCGGCCGATCGGCGGGGTCACAACCGTCGATCCCGAAGAGCCGTGTGCGAACAGCGCACGCACGGTTCTGTGAGAGGCGCCCCGGGCGACCGGGGCGCCTACTCGATCGGAGGGGGCAGTCCCAAGACCGAAGGGGCAGTCCCAAGACCGAAGGGGCAGTCCTAAGACCGAAGGGGCAGTCCTAAGACCGAAGGGGGCAGTCCCAAAACCGACGCGGGCAGTCAGAACGCGCAGGGAGCGCCCCCAGCGCCCTCAGTCGACGCGCGCGGTGTCTTCGAGCTCGCGCCCCCGCGTCTCGGGGAGCCACACGAGGATCAGCGCCAGCGCGGCCAGCGCGAACACCGAGGTCGCGCCGACGCTCGGTCCCCAGCCCACGCGCTCGGCGGTGTAGCCCAGCACGATGGGCGAGATCACGTAGGTGCTGCGCCCCAGGAGGTTGTTCGACCACGCGAAGGCCTCGGCGCGGTCGCGGGTCGCGAAGAGCTCGGTGGTGTACGCGTTGAGCACCGCGATCACCGCGCCTGACCTGTACCGACCGCGAGACCGCCACAAGCTCAGCGCCAGCAGGCGACCGCAGGTGTAGGCCAGGCGCTCATTCTGCCGCAGCGCGGCCGGGATCACCACGAATGCGCGCCCGCGCGACGCCTCGGGTCGAGGAGCCGGCCGGCGAAGGATCGCCGGCATCGAGGCGAGAGGGCGCTGCTGATCATTCTACCTAACGGCGGCGCTGGCCGAGGTCATGTCGAGACGGCGAACTCTCTTCCAGAGGCGCGATCGCGCCCGCGCGACGCAGGCTGGCGGCCTAGGATCGCGCTCAGATACGGTACCTGACCGCGGCCGTCCGGAAAACTTCAGCGAGATCAGCGCGCTCGACCTTCCGCTCGCAGCCCGGCCCGGGCCTTCAGCGCTGGACCCCGCGTGGTGGCTGCGGTGGCGATGGCGGAGGAGCAGCAGGAGCGCCGATTACGTACGACCAGGCGCCATCCACTGGCCCAGCAGGCGGACGACGCTCACACGATAATCCGCGGCTCGCGTGGCTGCCGAGACCGTGCCGATGACGGTGCCGCGGTTCGGCGGGGTACCCTCGGCGGCGACGACGGAGGCGACGGCCCACTCGCCGATGAGGAAGATCCGCGCGAGGAGCTGGGCGACGGTGAAGAGCGCGGCGGTGGGGGCGAAGGCCGAGACTAGGACGCGAGGGTGGAAATGAGGAGCGGTGATCGAGAGCACGCGGCGGCGGCTGAGGCGGTCGGTGAGGCCCACGAGGGCGAAGGCGATGACGGTGCCGGCGTTGATGGCTGAGTATCCAGCCCGCGTCGCTGGGGCTCAGCGAGAACTCCCGGCGCAGCCGGGAGCAGGGCTGCGAGAGGGCGAACATGTCGTACCCCTTAAAGAAGGTCGCGACCGAGAGGAACCAGATCAACCGCTGCTGGCAAACGTCCATCGCGACATCACCGCGCGACGGTACTTCGCGGGGCGCGAGAGGGACAGCACACCGCGAGGTCCGCTGGTGCATCGTAGGGACTCAGCCGTGAATCCGACGACCCCGCTTCGCTCCAGTCCTTTCCCGCCACCGACGGGGACGCCTATCGACAGCTCGCGCGCCGCTGGGCCGCGACGGTGAACGCGGTGACGGTGCGTCGCGGCGGGCACCTCGACGGCTTCACTACTTACCGCGGTGCTGATGGTGTCGATCGACCCGCCGATCGCGCTGGTGAGCGCGACGCGGGGATCGAGCGCGGGGATATGCTCGGCGAGGTCGACCGCTTCGCGGTGAACCTCTTGAGCGAGGCGCAGCGCTCGGTGGCCGAGTGGTTCGCGACGCCTCACGAGCGCCGCGACGCCTCGGCGCGCTTGGGGACATCGATATCGTCGCGCCGTTGATCCCAACGCCTGGGGGCGTTCTCGGCGACGGTGCGCGAGCGGGTCGACGCGGGCGACCACGCGCTGGTGCCGGCGATGTCACGGCGATTCACCTGGGGGCCGACGGCCGCCCCTGCTCTACACGAACCGCGACTACGTGCGCGTCGCGGCGGAGACGACCTGTGAGACTCGTGAGCTTCTCTCTCACTACCGCGCCACCTGGGGCGCCGTCACCGACCGCGGGACCGTCGAGGCCCCGGCGTCGCTCCGGCGAAGGCCCCTACACTCGCCTCGGCCCTCGACGGTCTCTATCGAGAGGGACCTCTGGGACGGCCCCGCGCTCGACCCTCGCGGACGCGCGATGCTTCTGGTGGTGCCTGCGCCGGAGAAGATCCAGGCGTGGGGGTGAATTCATGTCGCGCACCGGGTGGAGACGGGCCGGAGCGAGTCGCCCTACCCGACGCTCTTCACGCGCTTCGCGAGCACGCTCACGCCGCACGGCGCGGCGATCGTGCGCCCGCGCGGCCTGACGCAGCCTTCGATTCGAGGGCGAGATGGCCGGTGATCACTGGCGCGGGCGGCACATCGGCGCCCGAGCGCGCGTTGAGCACGTCAGGACCTGCTTCAACGACGCCCGCTGCGCGACCGGCAGCGCACACGACGCAGTTCACGCCGGCAAGAACTTCGTCGCGACCGGGGGACCGGTCCGTGGGTGACCACCGCGGACGAGCTGCCGGACCCGTCGCAGAGCGAGGTGTCGTCACGGTGAACGGGAGATGCACGACCACCGACCTGTTGATCTTCGACGCGCCCGCGCTGATCGCGTACATCAGCACCTTCACCGAGCCTTCCGCGCCGGCGACCTCATCGCCACGGCACGCCGGGGCGGCGTCGGGTGGAAGCGCGACCCGCAGGTCTTTCTCCGCGCGGGCGACGTGCGGAGGTCACCGTGCGCGGCGTGGGCACGTCGGCGAAGACTGTGGAGACGATGGTGAAGCGACGGCGCGTGGCGCGACGTGGCGCGATGTCGGGGATCAGGCGTGCGGCGCGTGGAGCGAAGGTTTGACGGGCGCGAGGGCGGGGTGGTGGTAACTCCTCGCCGTCCCCCGTCGTGACACTCCCTGGCTGACCTGTCGTTTGCTCTCTCGCAAGGAGAGCAAGATGGACGATCGAATCTGCACAAAAGCCCGCACCCAGCCTGGCCATGACCGCGTTGCGGCCCGGGCAGGACTTCCCCGCCCGCTACGCCTCGAGATCGGCGTAGGTCGCCGCCGCGCGCTGCGCCGAGGGAGCGTCGATCACGAGGGCTGCGGACCTCGGGATGCACTCCCAGACGCTACGGCGCTGGCTCTCGCGCGCTCGACGACGCCTTCGAGGCTGTGCAGGTCCTCGGCGCCTGCGACGACCTCCGCGACCTTCTTCACCGTGCTTCGGCCTGGCCGGCGTTCGCGTCGAGGCCTCGATCTCGACACCTCGCGGCGCTACTGCGCAGGCTCGCCTCATGATCGCATGCCTTCACGCTGTCACCATCTACGTGTTCCGCGCGTTCGTCGATATGCGTGCAAGAGTCGACACCGGCGCTCGCGACGCTTCCTGGCGCCTCGCGAGCTCCTACGCGGCGCCGTCTTTCTCTTCGTCGGACGCGACCGTCGCCGGTTGGCGGTGTTTCTTCTTCGACGGCACCGGGAGGCCTGCTTGCCAAGCGCCTGGAGAAGGACGATTCGCCCATCTCTGGCCTGACTCGAACGCGCCCAAGACGCTCGGCGAGCGAGCTCGCGCTCTTCGAAGGCAGCGCACACGTCGGTCGTGTGCCGCTCAGCCTCCTTCGTCGATGGGACCTTCTTGGGACCAAGGTCTCGCGAGATCGGTTGCTTCATCTCGACAGAGCGTCCGCGAGTCTTACGACTGGGCTCGTGGTCGTACCGAACACGAGACCAACGCTTTGAGACGCTGCGACGCAGAAGCTCCTGGAGCGCGAGAACCGCAAGCCTCTAGCGTCAGCCTCCAGTCGCGGCGGCGGAGCTCGAAGGCAAGGCCTTGCGGACCTGTGCAGAAAACCTTCGCTCCTCGAGACGCAACTCGCCCAGCGCAACAAGATGATCTTCGGGGCCTCCTCGGAGAAGCGCTCTCGCGGCGAAGAGACCCACGCGAACGCCGAGAAGGAGCCCAAGAAGGGGCACGGTCCGCGCGAGCAGCCTGCGCTCCCTCTCGTCGAGGAGGCGCACGACCTCGACGAGCCCGACAAGGTCTGTCGCGCCTGCGGCGGCGCGATGCAGGAGTGGGCTGGACAGGAGGAGGCGAGCGAGGAGATCGACGTGATCGAGCGTCGATTCGTGATCCGTCGGCACCTTCGAAAGAAGTACCGCTGCCGCTGTGGCGGCTGCGTCGAGACCGCGCCCGGCCCCATGAAGCTGCGCGAGGGATCACGGTACTCGATTGATTTCGCGATCGAGGTCGCGGTGGACAAGTACGTCGACCACCTCGCGCTTGAGCGTCAGGCGCGACGCATGGGCCGTGATGGCCTGGTGATCGACTCGCAGACGCTCTGGGATCAGATCAACCTCCTGGCGCATCTGCTCAAGCCCTTGCGCGATAGGATCCACGCCTGGGTGCTCTCGCAGCCGGTCATCGGCGCGGACGAGACGCGCTGGCGCCTGATGAGCGAGAAGGGCAAAGACGAGGGCCCCGGCAAGTGGCATGTGTGGGCGATCGCGTGCCCGACGGCGGTGAGCCACTCGATTCTCGACAATCGAAGCGCGACCGCGGCGAAGAAGGTCTTTGGCGACTTTGCGGGCACGGCGATGGTGGACGGCTACGACGTGTACGAGTCGCTGCGCCGACTGAACCCAGGATTGCAGCTCGCGCACTGCTGGGCGCACGTGCGACGGAAGTACGTCGAGCTGGAGAAGACTCACCCTGAGGCGACAGGCGAAGTGCTTGAGCTCATCGGCCGCCTGTACGGCCTGGAGCGAGGCTGCGCGACTGGACCTCCCGGCGACCGCGAGCGTGCACGACTTCGCGAGGGTGAGTCGCGCGAGGTGGTGCAAGCAGATCGAGCCCTGGCACTACGCATCGAGGCCTCGCCGCAGAGCGCGATGGGTCGCGCGATCCGGTACATGGGAAACCATCAAGGCCACAGGCCGAGGACCCTCGCGTGCCGCTGGACAACAACGCCACCGAGAGGGCGCTGCGCGGGCCAGTGCAGGGTCGCAAGAATCACTACGGATCCCGCTCGGTGCGCGGGACCGAAGTCGCGGCGCTCTTCTACACGGTGCTCGACACCGTCATCCTCAACGGACTCGATCCTCGCGAGTACCTCCGTGCGGCCGTGATCGCTGAACGCACGGGCGAGACCATCCCACTCCCGCACGAACTCGCGGCGAAGGCCGACGAGTAGCAGCGCCAGACACGAAGCTCGCCCAGCGTCACGACGGGGGACGGCGAGGAGTTACGGGTGGTGGGATCGCGCGGTGATCGCGAGGGACGCACGCGCGTGGGCGGGAGGCGGCGAGCGGGACGCGAGGGCGTACGGCGGGGTGTGGGCCTTGCCATGAGACACGACTCCGACTCCGATCTTGAACGTCTCGATCCCGAATCCGAGGCGTGTTTCGACGCGCTCTGCGCTCGCATCTCCGAGGAACTTTCGGCGCGAATTGCCGGCGGCGACGATCCAACCACCGTTGTCGGTCAGAAGACGCTGTCCGAACTCATCGCTGACGCGATTCTCGACCGCCTGTCGTAAGAGCCCGTTCAGCTCACCGATATCGATGGCGCAAGTCGCAATGACGGCATGGTGGGGCACGAGCCAGCTGGCGAACAAGGGCGTGCCGCTGACATGAGCCAGCTGGGCGTTCGGCTTGGCGTCGCGGCGTAATCTGACACGTTGCGCGGCCCTCCACCCTTGGCTCCCTCCTCCATGGGCTTCGCCGATGGAGGAGGGGCTGAGACACAAGGGATGAAAGACACCTCCGGCGTGGTCTCGAGAAATCTGACGCATCCCAAGGGCAGTTCGGACGCGGCAGTCGCCCCGAAGGATGAAGCCCTCCTCCATCGGCGAAGCCCATGGAGGAGGGGAGCCAAGGGGTGGAGGGGCCACGCACGTCGAAGTACGCGACGCCGGCGGCTTGGTAGCCTTCTGGCATTCAACGGTCGTGGCTTCGGCGAGGCCGGTCAGCACTGACCGGTACAGCTGAAGCCCGATGGTCTTACCGCCGAGTCCGGAGGCGAGGGCCGACTGGCAAGTGGGTCAGGGGTGCCTGAAGCGACAAGTCATCCGATGGGATGAGGCTGATTGTTGGCCGCGCTGGGCAATCGCCGCGAGCTGAGGCATGCTTGCGACCAAGAACGCGATCAGGATCACACCGTGATTGACGGAAGCCGTCGCGCGCGCGATCCCGGCGCTCCGGCCCTTGCCAGGCATGTTGAGCCTACCGCGCTGGACGCGACCGGCTGAGGAACACCTGCCGACGGCCGACGAGCTCTCGACGCACGTATCACGCTGCCAACGGGTATCATTCCGGTGTCCCTGGAGGATATGGAGCGGGCCATCGCCGAGGGGGCGCTCGGACGATGAAGTCGTTCGATACGAACTTGGCCGTTCGACTGATCGTCCTTGATGACCCAGAACAATGCGAGAGGGCCGCGCAGGCGTTTCGGCAAGGTGTTGCCGACGGAGGGGGTGTTCTTCACCGCAACGGTCCTGGTCGAAATGGTCTGGGTCCTTCGAACTGCCTACAAACAAGATCGAACGGCCATCACTGTTGCGCTCGTCGACTTCTCGGTACCGCTGGGGTGAAGGTCGAGCGTGATGCGACTATTCGCCGTGTTACTGACGCGTCATGGAGTAATGGCAAGCGGACTTCTCCGATTACTTCATTCGCGAACCTCCCGTGAGTCCGGGGCCCCGCTCCGTCCCGGACATTCGACGAGCGATTTGCTCGGAATGACGACGTGGAACTGGTGCAGGAACTGTAAGGCCGCACGCGGCGGACATTGCCCGACAGCCGCCCCCGCCCGCCCCCACTTACGCCCATCCCCACTCTCGCTCCCCGCGTCCCGTGCACTGCGGTCCGCGTCCCGCGCTCGCGGAGGCGCACCGTGCGTCCCGTTCGGCTGAGACCTACGCGTTCCGCCCTCACGTCGCCTCTCGCTTCGTCCCGTGTGGCCGCGATCCGCGCGTCCTGCGACCGCGTCGCCCCGCCGAATGCAGGGACGCTCGATGAATCGCGCGCACGAGTGCGGTGCGCGGCGCGTAGCAGAACGGCACTCGGCGAGAGAGCGCCAGGCGAGAGGGAGCGCGGGCGCACAGAGGACGGCGCGGGAGCGCAGGTGTGTGGCGCGATGTATCGGGGATCAGGGCGTGCGGTGCGCGTGGAGCGAAGGCTTGACGGGCGCGAGGGTGGGGTGGTGGGATCGCGTGGTGATCGCGATGGACGCACGCGCGAGGGCGGGAGGCGGCGAGCGGGCCGCGAGGGCGCACGGCGGAGTGGCGGCGTGTGGCGGAGTACGGAACGCGAGGGCGCACGGCGGAGTGGAGGCGCATGGCGGAGTGCGGGACGCGAGGGAGTGCGGCGGGGTGAGGGCGCGCGGCGGAGCGAGGAGCGCGAGGGAGTGCGGCGGGGTAGAGGCGCGAGGGAGTGGGGGCGGCGAGGGAGGCTGTCTAATGACCCGATCGCGGAACGCAGGATTCGGCGGTGGCTGTCGAACAACGGCCGTTATGTGTGTACGCAGCGGGAGGCGTCCCATTGCTATGTTGGGCCGGCGGAAATAAACGCGGAGGATGCCATGCGGACCGGACATGCTCGACCGAAGGAGGGACAGGATCGGCCTCGCTGGCGAGCCAAGCTACGACACCGGCTTGATCGTGCTCAACGGCCCGTGCTGGAGCCGTACGAACAGCTGAAAGCGTGGACCGACGAACGCGGGTGGGAGAGGCACGATGTGGCTCAGCTCGAAGCGCTCGATCTCACTGCGTACCTGCGCGACACCGCCCACATTCGACTTGCGCCGACCGAGCGACTCCGAAAGCTGGCCATCGCACTTGAGTGCCAGCTGAACGCGAGCGAGCAACCGCGTGGCTGGCTCGCCTTGGAACGGATTTATGCAGCGGGGAGTATGCTCGACCCCAGCGATGCTGAGATCGAGGTGTCCCGAGCTGTCACAGCCGAGTTGTGCGCATCTTGCGTAGACAACCGCCCCGATGTTCGACGTCGGATGATTCTCGCGGGCCGAGCAGCGGCAACACGCGCCATCGAACTCCGCCCGAGTGATGCGGGAGCACACTACGCCCTTGGAATGCTGCACTATTCGTTTCAAGATGGCTCGATCGAGGTTGCGCTGAATTGCTTTGAGGCTGCGATTGCGGCGGATCCGAGCTTCGGGTGGGCTCGGCTATACCGCGCGCACTGTCTGCACGACCTCGGCCGTTGGTCCGACGCTGCGCAAGCGTATTCGGAGGTCGATCCTTCGTCTCTCGTCGGCCCTCGAGCGTGGCGCTATGACCTGCTCCGAGAGCAACGCGCATGGTGTCTTTTGCAGGCAGGTCAGCGGGAGCAGGCGCTTTCGGAGTTTCTCGGGATTCTACACAGGTACGAGCTGCAGCCAGGGCTCGCAAAGTACCAGATGCTGAAAGAGTTGACCGCTGCAGCAAAAGGGCCACTACGGGTCGAACTTTCGGAGCGTCTTGGTGATCTGCGCCGCAAGCTCGACGCCGACGAAGACGTTTTCAGCGCTCTGCGGCGTGATCTCGATGCCGACGAGAAGGAGGAGGAGTGAACTTGGCGCGGCGAGTGGGAAGCTGTGAAGCGGCCCAACAAGGCGCTGCACGCCGACGGTGCACCTGTGCCGGGCGCAGCCCGGCACGGCGCCCCGCGGGTGAGCGCCAAATCGTTAGCCGGAGGTGACTCATGTCTGTGCTCGACGGTCTTGACCAAGTAGACTGGAGCAAGCTTGCACACGCCTACGGACCCGCGGCTGATGTGCCAGCGCTCATTCGGGCCCTCGTATCACCCGAGCCGCTGGAGCGCGAGGCTGCTTACCAAGAACTGTTCGGAAACATCTGGCATCAAGGAACGGTCTACGAGGCAAGCGCGCGCGCGCTCCCGTTTCTCATTGATCTGCTTGCAAGTGAACGAACTCCCGATCGCGATACTCTGGCGGTTCTCGTCGCCAGCATCATGGGCGGGCGTGGCTACTGCGAGATTCACTTCGCAAAGAACCGGATCAATCCCTTCACAGGAAAGCCAGTGGATCCGAGCTTCGACATCGACGCGAGGCTACGTGAAGAGAAGAACGTCGTCGCCCAGGTCCGAGGACAGGGGGCTCGTGCCATCCCACTGCTGGTGCCCTACCTGAAACACCCCGACCTGGGAGTCCGGTCCGACATTGCCCGGGCATTGGCGTGGTATCCGTCCGAGTTCTCGACCATCGTACCAGCTCTGGAGCGGGCACTGCTCGACGAGGCCGATGAGGAAGCGCGTGAGATGATGCAGGCTGCCTTGAGGGAACTCGCAAATGGTCCCGGCTAACTCAGCGCTGGATCCGACGTGGTGGGCAGGCTCGCTGCGCTCGCCGACCCACCACGCGGCTCACCGCCAGCCGTTAGATTAAGACAAGGAGATCCGCATGAAGAAGATCATTTCACTGTTCCAGCGCAACTACGAGACCGACCGGCTCGTTCGTGGTGAAGTCGTTCCCGGTGCCGAATGGGTGCTTTCTGGCGAAGGCGTCGCGACGAGGAAGTTCGACGGAACGTGCGCGATGGTACGCGACGGCAAGGTGTACAAGCGGTACGACGCGCAGCAGGGGAAGACACCCCCGGCGGGCTTCGAACCGACCCAGGAACCAGATCCCACGACGGGCCATTGGCCTGGGTGGTTACTGGTGGGTGACGGGCCGGAAGACCGATGGTTCCGCGAGGCGTTTGCGCCGGTTGCGTCGTCGCTGGCGGACGGCACCTACGAACTGTGCGGTCCGAAGGTCCAGGGCAATCCAGAAGGCTTTGAGCAACACACGCTGGTGCCACATGGAGTGGAGGTACTTTCCGATGCTCCGCGCGACTTTGTCGGAATCAAGTCCTACCTGGAGCATCGCCAGATTGAGGGAATCGTGTGGCACCATCCCGACGGGCGAATGGTGAAGATCAAGCGCAAGGACTTCTTCAAGGCGCCGAAGCGGGGCGAACGGCCCGCGAAGTAGCCATGCCTTGCAACTGATCGTGTAGTAGTCGCGGCGACTGTGATCCTGGGGTGCGCGACGTGACAGCGAGTAGGACGGCAACAGCAGCGATGACTAAGCGACCCACGCCGTTCGACGGCCTTGGGACTGTCAGTTCTGCATCGTCGCCAGCGTCCGGCACATCTAACAACCTGATGGTGCTGACCGCCCCCACTGCACCCGTTGCCAACCCGCAGCACCCGCTGCGGCGGCACATCGGCCAGCCGTTAGGCCCGTGGAGTTGACATGCGGTACCGCTCGCTACTGATCGCAGACGTCGGCCCCCCGGTGGTCATGCTTCGCGAGTCGCTGATCCCGGATCACGCCTCGTCCGAGGTGGATGGCTCCCCTGTGTTCGCTGGTCCCGCGCCTTGGCGAGCGAATCATGACCTCCTCGTGAGTCTGGACGGACGCACTCTTTGCGGAATCGTCTACCCGGTGTCGACGGCCGAGCGTGCGGCGGTTCTTCGCCTTTGCGACGACCTCGCGAGCCGTGTCGTCCGGTACTGCGTCTCTCCCAGATTGGCAGCCGATCTGCTGAAAATGGGCTCTTTCGACCTAGCGGCGTTGCAGCGCGATTGGGGTGATCCGGCGACCCATGCGAGAGCTTTCCCACCCTCCCTGCTCGCGTTTCGTCAGTTGCTCCGCGATTGCATGCGCGGTACACGCGATCGGTCTGAAGTACCGCCCGAGGCTCGCGAAGAGGCAGCACGCTACTTTCGCTCACTCAACGAGGAGGACTACTGTGAAAATTGGCCGAACGGCGATGTCGACCGGGTCGAGGTCGTCTGGGCGCCGCCGGTCGTGACCGGGCTGCCTTCCCACTTCCCATCGATGCTACGGGTCGAGAGAGCCGCGCAATTTGCCGAGGACATTTGGTTGTACCGTCGCGAAGGTACCGGGATCGCCGGAATCGCGATCAACCACATTGACGAGATATTAGAGAATTTCCATTTGACGCTACCTTCGAGCATCCAAGGCGGTGGGGCCTAACAAGCCGATGGTGCCGACCGTCCCCACTTCCCTCGCGGAACCCGCGCGGCGCTTGCGGCGACCGCACATCGGCCAGCCGTCAGACCGACGAGCGGCCGCACATGAACTCCGAAAAACAGAGGCCGAACGATCGGCGGCGAGCGGCCGGCGATGGATGACGGGCAACGAGCGATCGGCTGCACGGAGGAGGTTGTGTCGTGAGCACCATCCCTGAAGACCCGCACGCGCTGCACAACCGTTACGTGAGGGTCGGAGTCTACGAGGAGCGTAGTAGCTCGGTGACCGTGGACATCACGCTCGTCCCCGGCGCGAGCGTTGTGCTCGGCTCCGAGTCGGACTGCACCGTGCCGCTCGACCCCTCGCTTGGCATTCCGCGGCACGAACTGATCCGCGACGGGCGTCTTCTCTTCTTCTGCGATGGAATGCGGCTAAGCATGTCGAATGACGAAGATACGGACAGGGTCGCGGATGAGGTGGATCAACTCAAGCGTTCGGGGCTGACGTCGCCCACGCAGCTTCGGTGGGCGCGGATGAATATTCGCCTGCAGCCTGGCCTATCGGTGTTCATCAAGTACCTACGGCCTGGGGCTGTGGTCGACCCCGGGTAACAGAAGGGGGCCTGACAACCCGCTGCTGTCGCCCACCCCCCACTCCCCTCCGCCTCCATCCGCGGCCCTCGCGGCGCCGGCCCATCGGCCCTCCGCGGGGCGCGGTCGTTGCGGTTGCCTCACGCCCCATGCGACCCTCCCCGCGCTCTCGGGACCGCGTGACCCCGAGCAGCGCCTTGCTGTGTCGAGAAGGAGATCTCCGATGGGTACCTGGGGCGAAGGGACATTTCAGAACGACGCGGCGCTCGACTGGCTCTCCGAGGTGGAGTCCCGCGGCGCCGAGGCCGTGCGCGCGGCCCTCAGGCGGGCGGCGACGACGCCCGGCGACGGTTACCTGGACTGCGACGAGGGCGCGTCCGCCGTCGCTGCGGCGGAGCTGGTCGCGGCGGCGAGCGGCCACGGCGAGGAGGAATTGCCCGCGCGAGCGCTCGCCTGGCTCGACGCCGGGGCGACGGCGTTCGGCGCGGAGGACCTCGCGCTCGCGCGACGCGCCGTAGACCGCGTCGTGGCGCCCAACTCCGAGCTCGCGGCGCTGTGGGCCGAGCACGGTCCTGAGAATGGCTGGCTCCTGCGGGTGCGTGCGCTGCGGAGCAGACTGCCCGAGGGCGCCGCGGCGGCGGTCGCGCCCGACAAGGACCCCCACCTGCAGCTCAAGCAGGCGCTCGTGACCTTTCTCAGCATGCGGGGCCTTCATCCGACAGGCGAGGAGATGGCGACGATCGAGGCGTCTCGCGACGGCGCCGAGGTCCGCCGTTGGCTCGAGAGGGTCGTCGACGCGGCGTCCGTCGCGGCCGTCTTCGACGCCACCGAGTCGAGCTGATGCGTCCCGGGGTGCCTCGCTGCCAGTCCCATGAACGCGGCGCGCGGCGGGGCGCCCGCTCGTTCGGTCGGGTCTCGCGCATCACCGCGGCCTCACCCCGCGACGCCTTCGGTCGCATGGAGGACACGTGAAGCCATCGAGTGAGAACGCGGTCTGTCAGATGTACGACGCCACCGCCGACGTCTACGCGGAGATGATGGACCAGGAGATTCATCTCCCGATCTACTCCGATCAGCTGGGGCGGCTGAAGGATCGCATCGACGGACTTTCGGGTTGCTTGTTGGATACGGCGTGCGGCTCAGGGCACATGCTGTCTCTGTACCGAGATCGCTTCGACGCGGGGCGGCCGTTGGCGGGTATCGACCTGTCGCCGCGCATGGTGGCGATCGCCAGCGAACGACTCGGTCCTGGGGCAGCGGTCGTCGTCGGCGACATGCGAGACCTGAGCGTGATGAGGTCGGGCTCGGCCGCGGCGGTCTTGAACTTCTTCGCGATTCACCACCTCGATCCGCAGGGGGTGCTGCTCGCCGCCAGGGAGTGGCGTCGGGTCCTCTGCGAGGGCGGACAGCTGGTGGTCGCGGCGTGGGAGGGGTCTGGCCCGATCGACTATGGGGGGCAGTCTGACATCGTGGCCCTTCGATATACCTCCACCGAGTTGGCGTCGTGGTTTGAAGAGGCCGGGTTCGCGGTGCAGCGCTGCGTGGTAGAGCCGGTCGAAGACTTTCCGATGGACGCGGTCTATCTCGAGTGCCGTAGGGACTAGAGTCGCGAGGGAGCCATCTCCCGTCGCGACCTCACCCCACGCGACGCTGTGAAGCCGCGCGCCCCCTCTCCCTTCAGGGCTGAGGGGTTCAAGCTCTTGAAATCAATAGAATTATTGCCCCTCGCCCTTCAGGGAGAGGGGCTCCACGGATCGGACGGGACGTTGGGGGTGAGGTCGTGCCGCGATGGAGTGACGCGCGAGGCCCGAGGGAGTCATCTCCCGTCGCGACCTCACCCCGCGCTCACGCCGCCGCGGTGGCCCGGCGCTCGACGTTGGCGAGGCGCTCGGCGGCGCGCCAGGTGAGCGCCATGATCGAGTGCTGCGGGTTCACCCCGAGGTTCGTCGGGAACACGCTCGAGTCCATCACGTAGAGCCCCTCGACGTCGTGGCACCGGAGGTCCGGGCGCACGGCGCTGCGCGCGGGGTCGGTGCCCGCGCAGGCGGTGCCAAAGAGGTGCGAGGCCATGTAGTTCACGTGGCCCGGCTCGAGCTTGTGTCCCTTGAGCTGCTCGACCTCTGACACGTCGGTGAGGATCGACGGGAAGCCCGCGACGCCAGGGAACACCTCCTCGGCGCCCGCGGCGAACATCATCTTGCACAGCAGCATCACGCCCTCGAGGGTGCGGTCGAGGTCGTCGCGGGTGGGGTTGTAGTGCACCGTGGCCGTCGCGCCGTTGCCGAAGAGCGAAGGGCGCACCCGACCCTTCGCGCCCATGCGGACCATGGTGGCCCACTGGGCGTAGTGGTCCATCTGGGTGAGGCGCTGCTGCCACGAGGGCCCCGCGCCGGGGATGCGCGCGGAGAGCATCTCGGGGGGCAGCACCAGGGCCTCGAGCTTCATCCCCCTGTGCCGCAAGGGGACCTCGTAGGTCTGGGTGCCGCCCGTGCCCATGCCCACAGGGTCCTTGAAGCGTCCCATCACCGCGCACCCGGGGTGGGCCTGAAAGCGCTCGCCCACCATCCCCCGCAGCCCGCTGCGCCGCAGGATCACCGGCGTCTGGATCGCGCTCGCGCACACGATCACCGCCCGCCGCGCGCGGATCGAGAAGGTCCCCACCGCGCGCCGCGGGGAGTCAGGGTCGATCAGCGCCCCCGAGACCCCCATCGCCCGGCCCCACTCGATATCAACCTTGTCGATGCGCGTGAGCGTGTGCAGCCGCGCGCCGTCGGCCATCGCCCGCGGGACGTACGACACGTCCATGCTCTGCCGGGCCTCTCCGGGGCAGCCCTGCATGCACTGCGCGGTGCCCTGGCAGCGCGCGGCGTTGCGGGTGATCGGCTTGCCGGGGAGGCCCAACACCTCGCAGGCCTTCGCCATCAGCGAGCCGTTGCCTCCGAGGAGGTGCGGCGCGGTCTCGGCCACCTCGAGCTCGCGCTCGATGACGTCGAACACGTCGCCCAGGGCGCGCTCTTCGACCATCTCGCCGAGGCCCCAATTCTCGGTCCAGTCGCGGCGCACGTCGTCGGGGAGCCGCCAGATGATCCCCGAGTTCACCGCGGTGGCGCCGCCCACGCAGCGCGCCTGGAGGATGGGAAAGGGCTGCGACCCCTCGGTGGTGTTCGACGCGTAGTCCCGCATCGCCGAGCTCATCGAGCCGATCATGTCCCGCGGGCGCTCGGGCACGCGGAGGTACCTGCCCTCTTCGAGCATCAGCACGTCGTGCCCCGCGGCGGCGAGCACCCGCGCGGCGGTGGCGCCGCCCGCGCCCGTGCCCACGATCACGAAATCCGCGACATCATCGAGGTGCTTCATCACACGGCCTCCTGGAGCTCGACCTCGGGGGTGCTCCCCGAGACCACGGGGAGCGAGCGGGGCTTCGCGCCCCCGCGGGGCGCGTCGGGGCGGCGGTCGTAGTTCGACGCCGCGCGCATCTCGGCGTCGCGAAAGAGGGTCATCCCGATGGTGACCTTCACGAACATCGAGAGCCCGCGCATCAGCAGAAAGGGGTGCACCACGGCCTTCGCCGCGAGCTCGCTGCGCTCGGCGAGGGAGACCCCACGGAGCGTCGCGAAGCGCCCGCCGAGGAGCATCGGCGAGAGCATCAGCAGCAGCGCGCCCACGCGCCAGCCCAGCGCGCCCTTGAACGACGCCGCCTTGAGGATCACCCCGATCGCCTGCTCGAAGCGCACGGCCTCGTGGGTGGTCGCCACGCCCGGCGCGTCGGGGTCGACGAAGGCAGAGAACAAGACCGGGAGCCACGAGCGCTCCAACCGGGTGAGCTTCATCGGGAGACCTCCTGCGCGTACGCCGCGCCGTCGAGGGGGGCAGAGGGTTCGAAGAGCGCGCGGATGCGCGCGAGGAGCCTGCGGTCGACCCGCGCGATGAGCCGCGCGGCGAGGCGGCGGGCGCGCTCGGCGTCCCGCGACTCGATGAGCTGAATCACCCGGCGGTAGAACCGCAGCGTGCCCGCGGCGTCGACCAGAAAGGCCAGCTCCATCGCGGGCTGCCGCTCGAGCAGGTTCGTCACGGTGTTCGCCAGCAGCACCAGCGCCGTGTTGCCCGTCGCGAGGGCCAGGCGACGGGCCAGGGCGAGGTCGGCGGCGATGTAGTCCGCCGGCGACTGGATCAGCAGCGCCTGACGGGTCACGTGGTCGCGCAGGTCGGCGAGGTCGCGCGGGGTGCAGCGCTGCGCCGCCAGGGCGATGGCCTCGACCGCGAGCACCCTGCGCACCTCGAGGAGGTCGCGCAGCAGCGCGGGAAAGCCCTGCGGGTCGACCTCGGCCAGGTGCGTGATCAGCGAAATCCCCCCGCGCTCGCGCCAGTCGAGCACCCGCGTGCCCGAGCCGTGCACCGCCCGCAGCAAGCCCTCGGTCTCGAGCCGCGCGATCGCCGCCCGCAGCGTCAACCGGCTCACCCCCTGCTGCGTCGCGAGGTCGCGCTCCCCCGGTAGCGACGCGCCGGCGGCGTGCTCGCCGCGAAGAATCGCCGCGCGAAGGCGCTGAACGACCTCTTCTACCGCCCTCGGCTTCGTCTCGATCTCCGCCTGCATTCGGGGTCTCCCTGAACTGGTATTACCAGTTGAGGTGCCATGCGTAACACGCGTAGCACCCATGCTTCAAGCCCGCGCCACCCCGTTCTGCACGAAACGTCTGCGCACGGCGTGCGTATGCGCGTGCGAGGGTGCGCGAACGATGTGCGTGAGTGCGTCGGGGTGGGGCCGTCGGGATGCCCTGAGGGGGAAAAGGGGGGTCAGGGGGTCTGGGCGACGCGGAGGAGGCTCTGGGCGCCGTCTTCGACGGCCCGACGCAGGAGCTGGCTGACGCTGTCGGGGAGCGCGGGGACCGTGGGCAGGGCGTACAGAGAGAAGCTGAAGCGGCACCCGGTGGGCGTGCGGCGCAGCTCGACGTGGGTCTCGACGAGCCCCGCGTTGCCCTCGCGCGACACGCCGTCGATGATCAACAGGTCGGGGCGCCGGGTGACCGTCATGCGGTGCAGGAACCAGAAGCGCCCGAGGGACTCGGGGAGGTCGACGTCGAAGTACACGTCGGTCACGGCGCGGTTGCGGTGGATCACTCTCGCGCTGCGAAATCGGTGGAGAAACGTGGGGTATCCGCTGTAGTTCAGGAGCTGCGCGGCGACGCGCTGAAAGGGCGCGGGGTACTCGGCGACGACGCTCGCGCGGCGCACGGGCGAGCCGCGGACGACCTGCTGCTCGACGCGCATCGTGAGGCCCGGCGACTGCGCCCGAGCGCTCCCCGCCGCCAGCGTGAGGGCGAGGGCGGTCGCGAGACGCAGAGGCGTCAGCCGGAGACTCATGCGCGGGGACGAGTGGAGCATCTCTCAGACCACTACGCACGGGCAACGCCCGAGTGAAACCTGGAACGGGCGTTGCTGAGGGAGCCTCACCGCCATGACGACCTCACCGCAGACGCAGAGCACGCGACCGACCTCAGAACCCGCCGCCCCGCGAGGGAGGCTTCTGGTGGTCGACGACGAGGCCACCGCGCGCAGGGCCCTGGCGACGCTGCTCACCGAAGACGGCTACTCCGTCGAGACCGCCGCGTCGGGGGACGAGGCCCTCGAGATGATCGCCCGCAACCCCCCCGACATCGTCGTGACCGACGTGCGCATGCCCGGCATCGACGGCGTCGAGCTGCTCACCCGCACCAAGGCCATGGACCCGAACATCGCCGTGGTGGTGATGACCGCCTTCGGCACCGTGGGCGACGCCGTGCGGGCCATGCGCGCGGGCGCGGAGCACTACGTCACCAAGCCCGTGGACCTCGATGAGCTCACCCTGGTCCTCGAGCGGGTGATGCAGAACCGCGAGCTGCGGGCCGAGACCACCCTGCTGCGCGCGCGGGTGCGCTCTGAGCACCGCTTCGAGAACCTCCTCGGCACCTCGGCGCCGATGCAGTCCCTCGTGAAGACCATCCTCCAGGTGGCCCCGAGCCGCGCCACGGTGCTGATCACCGGCGAGAGCGGCACGGGCAAGGAGCGCGTGGCCCAGGCCATTCACGAGGCCTCGCCCCGGCACGACGGTCCCTTCGTGAAGCTCCACTGCGCGGCCCTCGCCGAGACGCTCCTCGAGAGCGAGCTCTTCGGACACGAGAAGGGGAGCTTCACCGGCGCCGCCACCCGCCGCGAGGGGCGCTTCAAGATGGCCCACGGGGGCACCCTCTTTCTCGACGAGATCAGCGAGATCTCGCCGGCCATTCAAGTGAAGCTCCTGCGCGTGCTGCAGGAGCGGGAGTTCGAGCGCGTCGGGGGCAACGAGACCCTCAAGGTCGACGTGCGGATCATCGCCGCGACCAACCGCGACCTCGCGAACCTCGTGCGCGACGGACGATTTCGCGAGGACCTCTACTACCGCCTCAACGTCGTGAGCATGCGCCTGCCGCCCCTGCGCGCGCGGCGCGAGGACATCCCCATGCTCGCGACGCACTTCCTCTCCCGCTTCGCGCGGGAGTCGGGGCGGAGCATCGAGGGCTTCACCGCCGAGGCGATGTCGGCGCTCTCGGCGCACAACTGGCCGGGCAACGTGCGCGAGCTCGAGAACGCCGTCGAGCGCGCCGTGGTGATGACCTCGGGGGCCCACGTGGGCCGCGAGAACCTCTCCCTCCCGACGCCCCCCGCGCCCCCGTCCGCCCCTGCGCCGCAAGGACCTACGGCGATCACCGGGCTCCCGCCGGAGCTCCCCTCGGCGCCGCTGACCTCCCTCGGCGCGCCGCCGCCCATCCCCGGCGCGGCGCTGGAGGAGATCGAGAAGTTCGCGATCCTCTCGACCCTCGAGGCCTGCGGGGGGTCGACGCACCGCGCGGCCGACACCCTCGGGGTGAGCGTGCGCATGATTCAATACCGCCTGCGGGAGTACCGCTACGGCATCAAGCGCGGCGGCGCGGGCGACGGCGGCGAAGGCGACGCGGAGCCCAAGGACCCCCGGTGAAGCTCGACCCCCCGGCCGACGCGCGCCGCCCCTGGCGCACCCTCGTCATCGAAGACAACCGCGCCTTCGCGGAGAACATCGCCGAGCTGCTCGGCGACGACGGCCACGAGCCCCACCACTTCACCAACGGGCAAGACGCGCTGACCTTCGCCCGCGCGAAGGGCTTCGACCTCGCGCTCCTCGACGTGCGCCTCCCCGACGCGAACGGCACCGAGCTCCTCGTGCAGCTCAAGGAGTGCTCGCCCCTCGCCGAGGTCATCGTGATGAGCGGCGACGCGAACATCGAGAGCGCCATCGCCACCGTGCGGGGCGGGGCCTTCGCGTTCATCCTCAAGCCCTTCGCCACCGAGGAGCTCCTCCGCCTCGCCGCGATGGCGACGCGGCAGGTCGCCCTCCGCCGCGAGCGCGAGGCGCTGATCCGCCGGCTGGAGCACTCCGAGACCCGCTACCGCACGGTGGTCGAGGTCTCTCCCGCGCTGATCATCGCCATCGACGAGGCGGGCTACGTGACCCTGGTGAACGCCGCGGTCGAGCGCACCACGGGCTTCTCGCGCGAGGCGCTGCTGGGCAAGCGCTTCGAGCTGCTGCTCCCCGAGGCGCTGCGCGACTCCGCGGGCGCCGACGCGCCGAACGACACGCCCTTCGAGCTCCCGCTGCGCACCGCGAGCGGCGACGAGCGGCGCATCGAGTGGCGGCGCGACACCTCCGACGGCCTGGTCTTTCTCGTCGGCATCGACGTGACCGAGACCCGCGCCATCGAGCGCCGCGTGCGCGCGGCGGAGCAGCTCGCGGTGGTGGGCGAGCTCACCGCGGGCCTCGCCCACGAGATCCGCAACCCGCTGAACTCCGCGCTCCTCGAGCTCAAGGTGCTCACCCGACGTCTCACCCGGAGCCAGGAGCCTGGCCTCACCGCCAGCGTCGACGTCGTGCGCGGTGAGCTCGAGCGCCTCGAGCGCCTGCTCGCGGACTTTCTGTGGTTCGCGCGCCCCGCCGGACGTCACGCGACGCCCGGATCCCTCGCGTCGCCCACGGAGGCCGTGGCGCGGCTCGTGGCCACCGAGGCCTCGGAGCGGGGGATCACCGTGAGCGTCGACCTCGCCCCCGACCTCGCCCAGGTCTCCTTCGACGAGGACCGCATCCGACAGATCCTCTTCAACCTCGTGCGCAACGCCATCGAGGCGCTGCAGGGCGGTGGGTCGATCGTGCTCCGGGCGCGCAACCGCGGCGGGAGCGTCGAGCTCGAGGTCGAAGACGACGGACCGGGGATCCCCGGAGACCCCCAGCGGGTCTTTCACCCCTTTCACACCACCAAGCCCACCGGCACCGGGCTCGGGCTCACCATCGCCCGACGCATCGCCGTGGACCACGGCGGCGAGCTCCGCCTTGAGAGCGCGCCGGGCCGCACGGTCTTCACCCTCTCGCTCCCCGCGATCAAAGCCTCCTGAACGACGTCCCCGCGCGATCCACTGACATCCATCCTGGGTGGACCAATTCGTCCGCAGTGTCGAACGTCATGGACGAAACGGCGCGCGCGAACTTCGATGAGCGCGGTTCTTGTGCGTGGCACGGGGTGTGGTAGGGACCAACCCGGGTGTGCCCTTCGCGTACGCGACCCCCTTCGGGGGGCACGCGCGCGCGAGGTCGATGGGGATTGGCGCACACGGAGCATGGTTATGATCACCGTCATTGAACAGATCGCGCGCCAGCCGGGCCTCACCCATTTGGGGGGTGAAGACCGCGCCGCGCTGGCCTCGTGTCTTCGCCGCCGCGGCCTTCGTCGGGGGGAGATCCTCTTTCGAGAGGGCGACGTGGGAGATTCGTTGTTCTTTTTAGAGTATGGCGCGGTGCGCCTCCTCACTCGAGACGCGTCTCGGGTTCAGCAGACCCTCACCGAGCTGCCCGCGGGCGAGCTGCTCGGTGAGATGGCGTGCATCGACCCCGCGGCGCGCAGCGCGACGGCGGTGGCCATTCACGACTCCGCGGCGCTGACGCTCTCCCGCGACGGCCTCTACGCGATGCGCGCGCACTGCCCGACCCCCGCGCGGGCGGTGTTCGCCCTGGCGGCCCGCTCCCTCGCGCGGCGGCTGGGAGAGACGCACGCGCGCATCATCGAGCGAATCGGCGGTCCGCGGCGCGCGTCGTCGGGGGTGATCCCTCGGGCAGACGCGCCCGAGGCGCCGAGGCCCTTGTCGCAGCGCGTGGCCGGGTGGTTCGGCCGGGGCGGCGCGTGAAGCTCGCCGAGTCTCTGCTGCGCGCGAGGGACTTTCACGCCGTCGACCCCGCGATGGTCGGCCTGCTCTTCGGTGGCGGGCGACGAGGTGCGGGCTGCCTCACCGAGCGATCTCCTCGTGGAAGGGCGCGTGAGCCACGCGTGCTTTCTGCTGGTCGAGGGGCAGGTCGAGCTCTACTTCGACCGCCCTCCGCAGCGTCACCAGTTCCGGTATGGTCGAGCCGGGGAGTTCTTCGGCCACGACGCCGTGCTCTGCCGCGACCCCCAGCGCTGGAGCTCGCGCACGCTGGGCCCCGCGACGCTGCTGCGCTTCGACAGCGCGACCCTCCAGACGACCCTGGAGCGGGGAGGTCCGCTGTCGACGCTGATTCACGAGCGCCTCGCGGTGAGCTCGGCGCGTCAGCTGCGAGACGCGAACGCGCTGCTGCTCCGCGCCGAGCCCGCGGTCGAGCTCGCGGTCGACGCCGAGGCCTACATCGCCCGCACCGCGGCGCGCGCGGGGGTGAGCGCCGAGGTGCTCGAGATGCGGGTGATGGCCGTGCCCGACCTCGGCACGGGGTGGAAGCGTCGCTGACGCGGTCGCAGGGGGAAACAGGCAGGGCGTCGCCCCCTGCGCTTCGCGCGCCGGTCAGGCTCAGCCGCCCGCCCAGTCGATGCAGTCCTGGTCGGTGTGGAGGTTGTTCACCGGGAGGTCGAGCATGATCGAGCGGATGTGCATGCGCCCGCCGTTGGCGACGTTGTCGCATCGGCCGTTGGTGTACTGCCGCACCTCGCGCGCCCACACGTCCCTGAACTCCACGCGCATGCGGGTGCCCACGGGGTTGGTGCGCTGGAGCTGGTGAAAGATCACCTGGCCCGCGTACGCGACGTAGCCCCGCTGGTAGGACCACATGGGCTCGGTCTGAATCCCCGAGATGGTCGAGACGAAGAAGGGCGCGGCGGGGAGGCGGTACTGCGCGAGGTTCACGGTGCTGCCCGTGGCCGGGCCGCCGTTGTTGAGAAAGTCATAGAAGCGCAGCGCCACCATCTGGTTCTCGGTGTCTTCAATGAAGACGAAGAGCGACCCGTTCTCGGGGCGGTAGCACTGCATCGACCAGTTGAAGCGAATGGTGTCGAGCTCCAGCACCGGGCCCGTGGTGGTGGGCGGCACCGCGTCGCTGCAGCTCCCGTTCATGGTCACGGGCACGTCCGGCGTGACCGTCGGGACGTCCCTGGGGGGCGTCACGACGTCGGTCGGGGCCGCGGGCACGTCCCTCGGCGCGGCGCCCGCGTCGGCGAGGCCCGGGGCGCAGCGGGGGGTGTAGTCGCGCTCGGCGTAGCAGTCGTTGTCGGCGTCGCAGGTGCAGCGGGGCTCACCCGGCCAGCACCAGCGGATGTTCCCCGCGCTGTTTCTCGGCTCTCCGTTGCGGTCGGGCGTCACGGGCTCGTAGCGGCACCCGGCGTCGACCGCGGCGACCACGTCGGGGGAGGCGAGGCGCACGTCATCGGGGGTGACCACGTCGGGGGCGACGCCGGCGTCTTCGGCCGTCGACACGTCGGCCGCGACGGCGCGGTCCTCCGCGGCGGGGACGTCGCCCGCGGCGGTCATCACAGGGGCCTCGCCGCATCCCAGGAGCGAGAGCGTGAGGGCGATCGAAGCGGCGCGGCAGAGGTTCACAGCGCCGACGAATAGGACCATTCGGGACCGAGCGTCAAACCCCCTCCGAACAGGGCTCAGCGGAGCTCGAAGCGCAGGGTGGCGCCGTCGACGATCGATCCGTGGCGGATGCGCGGGCGCGTGAGGGTCTCTCCGTTGAGCGTCACCGACTGCGGGAGCACCCGCGCGTCGCTCGCGTCGGGGGCGAGCACGGTGAAATCTCCGTGCGCGAGGTGCAGCACCACCCGCGGGAGCGCCGGGGAGGCGACGAAGTACAGGTCCGTGCCCGCGAGCGGGTAGAAGCCCATCATCGCGTAGACCAGCCAGGCGCTCATGGTCCCGCCGTCGTCGTTGCCGGGGAGCCCGTCGGGCTCGGCGTTGTAGTGACGCCGCAGCACCCAGCGCACCCACCGCGCGCTGCGCGCGGCGTCGTCGAGGGCCGAGAAGGTCCAGGCGTAGTGCAGGTCGGGCTCGTTGCCGTGCCAGTAGTAGGGCGCGGGGAGCGGGGAGCGCGGGGCCTCTGCGCTGCGCTCGAAGAGGGTGTTCAGCCGGTCGAGCATCGCCGCGCGGCCGCCCGTGGCCTCGGCCAGGCCCTCCAGGTCATGCGGCACGAAGTACGCGTACTGCCAGACGTTCCCCTCGGCGTAGTAGGTCTGCCACGCGCGGTCGTTGGTGACCTCGGGCCACGATCCGTCGCGGCTGCGCCCGAGCAGCCACGCGTTCTCCCCTGGCGCGAGGAGGGTGCGCCACCCCCCGGCGCGGCGTCGAAAGCGCGCGGCGTCGGCGGTCTCGCCGAGCCCGTCGGCGAGGATCGCGAGGCAGTGGTCGTCGTAGTTGTACTCGAGCGTGCGCGAGGCGCTCGACCCGCCCGACTCCGCCGCGCACCACCCGCGCTCGTCGTAGTGCGCGAGGTCGCTCCGATAGGGGACCGTCGGGTCTCCCTCGACGCGCGGCAACGCCGTGCGCCGCAGCGCGTTGTACACGCCGCGGACGTCGAAATCGCGAATGCCCTTGGACCACGCGTCGGCCACGACGATGTCGGCGCTCTCGCCCACCATCCCGCGGGTCTCGCCCCAGGCGAGGGCCCAGCGAGGCACGAAGCCCGCGTCGCGCCCCATCGCCGCGAAGGTGCGCATCATGTCGCGCGTCTCGGTGGGCGCGATCAGCGCGAGGAGCGGGTGCAGCGTGCGGTACGTGTCCCAGAGGGAGAAGTCGTTGTAGTAGTCGAAGCCCTCGGCGCGGTGCAGGGCGTCGTCGAGGCCGCGGTAGGTGCCGTCGACGTCCGCGGTGCGCGTGGGCATGAGCATCGCGTGATAGATCGCGGTGTAGAACATCTCCGCGTCGTCGTCGGTGGCGTCGATCTCGGCGACGGAGAGCCGTGACTCCCAGAGCGCCTCGGCCGCGCGCCTCGCGCCGTCGAAATCACCGCGCGGAGACTCGGCGTCGAGGTTCATGCGCGCGTGCTCGAGGTCGCTGTACGAGAGCCCCACGGCGACGGTGACCTCGCGCTCGGCGAAGCGCGCGTAGAAGCCGCTGCGAGGATCATTCGCGCTCGGCGTCGACTCGCGCAGCGCGTCGCCCTGCCAGGTCCCCCAGGCGGCGAAGGGGGCCGAGAAGCGCGCGACGAAGTGCACGTTCACGCCGCCGAAGCGGTCGGAGTACGCGCCCTGCACCCGCGCCGTGCCCGACACCTCGCGGGCCTCAGGGTTCACCGTGAGCGACGCGCGGTCGACGCGGCACTGCGGCAGCGTGTGCGCGAGGTCGATGAGCACCGTGGGATCACCCTCGGCGGGGAAGGTATACCGTTGCAGCGCAACGCGTTGCGTCGCGGTGAGCTCGACCCGAACGCCGTCGGCGAGGGTGACCCGGTAGTACCCCGGCGAGGCGCTCTCGTCGGCGTGGGAGAAGAGGGTGGTGTGCCCCGCGTCGCTCGTGCGCGAGGGCGACATGCCGAGCACGGGCATGAAGCCCACCGCCCCGAGGTCGGGGATCCCCGTGCCGTGGAGGCGCACGAGGGAGAAGGCGGTGACGCGGTCGTCGGTGTGCGCGTAGCCCGAGCAGTGCGCGAAGCCGATGGCGCCGGCGGAGGTGCTGGTGTCAGGCCCCGGCCGCGCGAGGCCGAACGGGACCTGCGGTCCCGGGAAGGCGCTGCCCACGCCGAAGCCCGCGCCGCCGGTGCCGATGAAGGGGTCGACGCGACGGATCAGGGGCGCGGTGATCCGCTGCGGCGGAGGGACATCGGCCGCGGGGAGGTCGGGGGTGACATCGGCGACGGCGTCGAGGGCGACGTCGGGCGAGCGCGTCGCGGCGTCGACGGGCGCGGCAGGCGAGGCGCTGCAGCCGAGGATCGCGAGGA